>NZ_JAJPWP010000005.1:0-798245 GCF_046549035.1 Amycolatopsis sp. lyj-90 | reverse complement strand
ATTCCGCTCACCAGCCGCCTACGCCATGCACACCGGCACCGCACCCATCCCCGTCTGGTCCAGCAACAAACCCCACTACCGCCTCAACCGCGGCGGCAACCGACAACTCAACACCTGCATCCACCGCATCGCCATCACCCAACTCGCCCACCACCCACCAGCCCGCCACTACCGCGACACCTGGACCAACAACCACCCCCACGCCACCACCAAAGCCGCACTCCGAGCACTCAAACGACACCTCACCAACACCATCTACCAAGCACTCAAAACAGACTTGACATAGAAGCTTCTTTCGAGACATCTGACGTCCCGAAAGTGGCTTTCGCGACACCCCGGAAATCCCACGCGCCCGAACCCCAGCCCCCCACCCGTCCCTGGGGGACGGCCCCGAACTCAGCGTATCGGTACCCACCCCCGGTGCGGGGTCGTCGAGCCGAGTTGTCCACAGGCCTGCCCACTTGTGGACAACTCGCGTTTGATCCCTTCTCGCCCCGGCGCCGTATCCCTCAACGGGGATAGGCTCGGCAAGGGAATCGAAGCGGAAGGGTGCGGATGAGCAAGAAGGCGAGCATCGGGGTCACCGGTCTGGCGGTCATGGGCCGCAACCTGGCCAGGAACCTGGCGAGGCACGGGCACACGGTGGCCCTGCACAACCGCTCCGAGAAGCGGACGAAGGAACTCGTCGAGCAGTTCGGCGACGAAGGCGACTTCATCCCGGCGTATTCGGCGCAGGCGTTCGTCGACGCGCTGGAGCGGCCGCGCCAGGTCGTGATCATGGTCAAGGCCGGTGCGCCGACGGACGCCGTGATCGACGAGTTCGTCCCGCTCCTCGAGAAGGGCGACGTGATCGTCGACGCGGGCAACGCGCACTTCGCGGACACCCGGCGCCGCGAGGCCGCGCTGCGCGAGAAGGGCATCCACTTCGTCGGCACCGGTGTGTCCGGCGGCGAGGAGGGCGCGCTGCACGGGCCGAGCATCATGCCGGGTGGGTCCAAAGAGTCGTATCAGTCGCTCGGGCCGCTGTTCGAGGACATCTCGGCGAAGGTCGACGGCGAACCGTGCTGCACGCACGTGGGCGCGGACGGCGCCGGGCACTTCGTGAAGATGGTGCACAACGGCATCGAGTACGCCGACATGCAGTTGATCGCCGAATCGTTCGATTTGCTGCGCGGCGCGGGCGGCTACTCCCCCGCCGAGATCGCCGAGGTCTTCCAGACGTGGAACTCCGGACGGCTGGACTCGTACCTGATCGAGATCACTTCGCAGGTGCTGGCCCACACCGACGCCGCCTCCGGCAAGCCGTTCGTCGATGTCGTGGCGGACCAGGCGGAACAGAAGGGCACCGGCCGCTGGACCGTCCAAATCGGACTGGACCTGGGCGTGCCGATCAGCGGGATCGCCGAAGCCGTCTTCGCGCGGTCGCTGTCCGGTTCGTCGAACCTGCGTGAGGCCTCCCGTGGTCTCGGCGGTCCTTCGCGTACTCCGCTGACGGGGTCCGCTTTGGACACCTTCGCGGACGACGTCGAGCAGGCGCTCTACGCGTCGAAGGTGGTGGCGTACGCCCAGGGCTTCAACCAGATCCAGGCGGGCGGCGCCGAATACGGCTGGGACATCGACCTCGGCAAGGTCGCGTCCATCTGGCGCGGCGGCTGCATCATCCGCGCGAAGTTCCTGAACGACATCACCGCCGCGTACGCCGAAGAGCCCGGGCTGCCGACGCTCCTGACGTCGGGCGGCTTCCGCAAGGCCGTCGAGGACGCCCAGGACTCCTGGCGTTCGGTGATCTCCACCGCGGTGCGGCTCGGCATCCCGACCCCGGGCTTCTCGACCGCGCTGGCCTACTACGACGGCCTGCGCGCGGAGCGGCTCCCCGCCGCCCTGGTGCAGGGACAGCGGGACTTCTTCGGTGCCCACACGTACCGCCGGGTCGACCGGGAAGGCTCGTTCCACACCGCTTGGGCGGCCGACGGCCGTCCCGAGTCCTCCGCCTGACGGAGCTGAAGGGGCCTTTCACCGCATCACATGCGGTGAAAGGCCCCTTCAGCCCGGCGCGGCCCGAGCCCCAGGCGTCACCCGCGAGTAGCCGCGAAAGTCGCCTTGAGGTCGAAGCCGTTGGCCTCCAGCGTCTCGAACCGCGGCGCCGGATCCGCGGCGAACAGGCGGCGCGCGGCGATGTGGTCCGGCGGCCGGTTCACCGACTCGACACCTGCGAGCACGCCGTCCCGGAACGACAGGACCGAGAACTTCCCACCCTCCCGGTCCCCGGTCACGACGACCTTCTCGGACCCGGTCAGGATCCCGGCGATCTGCAGTTTCGCGCCGAGCTGGTCGGTCCAGAACCACGGCAGGCTGTCGTACGGCGCGGGTTCGCCCGCGATGGCGGCGGCCGCGGCCCGCCCCTGGTCGACGGCGTTCTGCACCGACTCCAGCCGCGTCGCCGTCCCCGCCTGGACGCACGGGAAGTTCGCGCAGTCACCGACAGCCGAGATCTTCGGGTCGCTCGTGCGCAGGTGCTCGTCGACGACGACGCCGTTCGCCACGGCGAGCCCGGCCTCCTCGGCCAGTCGCGTTCGCGGCTCCACGCCGACCCCGACCAGCACCAGATCGGCGGGCAGCCGGGCGCCGTCGCTCAGTTCCACCTCGCTCACCCGGCCATCGCCGTGCAACGCGGCGACACCCTTGCCGAGCAGGATCGTGTGCCCGGCTCCCTCGTGCAGGGCGGCGAAGTACGCCGAGACCTCCGGAGTCGCGACGCGGGCCATCAGCCTGTCCTGCGCTTCGACGATCGTCACGGGCCGTCCGGCGTGCGCGGCGAACTCGAGCCCGATGAACCCGCCCCCGACCACGACGACGTTCTCCGCGCTTTCCAAGGCGGCACGCAACACGTCGGCGTCGTCCTTGGTGCGCAGCGTGAACACACCGTCCAAAGTGGACCCGGGAACGGGAAGCACGCGATTGACCGCGCCCGTCGCCAGCACGAGATGGTCGTACCCGTGGGTGCTCCCGTCCTCCAGCACCACCTTCGCGTCGTCGCGATCCACCGACGCGACGCGGCCAGGGATCAGTTCGATGCCTTTCTCCGCGAAGAAGTCCTCGGGCCGCAGGCGCAGCTGGGCGTCGCCCGCGGTTCCGGCGAGGTAGCCCTTCGACAGCGGAGGCCGTTGGTACGGCAGGCCGGGTTCGTCACCGATCAGCACCACCCGCCCGGCGAACCCCTTGTCCCGCAGCGAGGTCGCGACTCCGAACCCGCTCTGCCCGGCCCCTACGACGAGGACGGTCTCCATCGGCGCTCCTTCCGTTGTTCCCGGTGTCCATTCAACACAGCCCCCGGCCCTTTCGACCGCCCTTTCGCACCGTGATCTTCACGCGGTGGACGCGCTACCGTCACTCCCTGCCGGTCCACTGGCGTTCCCGCACGTGAGGAGGGGGTTCCATGACCCATCCCGAGGTCCATCCGGTCGACGCCCGCCCGCCGCTGCCGAAGCTGACCTTGCTCGGCCTGCAGCACATGTCGATCATGTACGCGGGCTCGGTGGCCGTCCCGCTCGTCGTGGGCAGCGCGCTGAAACTGGACGCGGCGACGATCGCGCTGCTGGTCAACGCGGATCTGCTGGTCGCGGGGATCGCGACGCTGATACAGGCGATCGGGATCGGAAGGATCTTCGGCATCCGGTTGCCGGTGGTGGCGGGCGCGACGTTCACCGTGGTCAACCCGATGATCATGATCGCGTCCCAGTACGGCATGCAGGCCGTCTACGGCGCGATGCTCGCGTCGGGTGTGTTCGGGCTGCTCATCGCGAAGCCGTTCGCGAAGATGATCCGGTTCTTCCCGCCGCTGGTCTCGGGCACGCTGCTGGTCGTCATCGGCATCTCGCTCATCGCCCCCGGCGTCGGCCTGATCGCCGGCCACGACACCGGATCGCCGGACTACGCGAAACCCGCGAACATCGCGCTCGCGTTCGGCGTGATCGCGGTGATCGTGCTGTTCACGCGGGTGCTGCGCGGCTTCGCGAACCAGATCGGCCCGCTGCTGGCACTGCTGATCGGCCTCGTCGCGGCCGTCCCGATGGGCCTGGTGAGCTTCCAGGGCATCGCCGACGCCGGCTGGTTCGGCCTCGCGTCGCCGTTCCACTTCGGCCCGCCGACCTTCCCGATCGCGGCCGTGCTCTCGATGTGCGTCGTGATGCTGGTGACCTACACCGAATCCACCGCGGACCTGGTCGCGGTCGGTGAAATCACCGGACGGCCGCCGACCGACTCCGACCTCGCGCGCGGACTCGCCACCGACGGCCTCTCGGCCATCCTCGGCGGCGCGATGAACTCGTTCCCGGACACGGCTTTCGCGCAGAACGTCGGCCTCGTGCAGCTGACCGGGGTGCGCAGCCGCTGGGTGGTCGCGATGACGGGTGGCCTGCTCGTGCTGATGGGCCTGGTGCCGAAGGTCGGCGCGTTCGTCGCGGCCGTGCCGGAACCGGTGATCGGCGCGGTCGCGGTGGTCATGTTCGCGATGGTCGCCGTGGTCGGCGTACAGAACCTGAAGAAGGTGGAGTTCTCCGGGAACCACAACACCTTCATCGTCGCGGTGTCGTTCGGCGTCGGCCTGCTGCCCGCCTTCTCGACGAACCAGTTCGGCAACTCGATCTTCTTCCAGCACTTCCCGGCGTGGTTGCAGACCATCTGCGGCAGCCCGATCACCGTCGCCGCGATCGTCGCGTTCACCCTCAACCTGCTGTTCAACCACCTCGGCAAGCGCCGGGAGCCGGATCTACTGAAAGCGCCCTAACACCAGAGCCACTTCGGCCACAGGTTGCACTCTTCGGTAGGCGTCGTGGACGGCGGCGTCGGCGGATTCGGGTTGGGCGGCTGCGGGGCGCCCGTGGACCCGGTCGTGCGCGGCGGGTCCGCCGGCCCGTTCGAGGAAGTCGGTGTCGTCGTCGGATCGTCGCGGGTGACGGAGGTCGGCGTGGCCGAACTCGACGTACGACGGCTGGACGTCGTCCTGCTGGGCTGCGACGAAGTCCCTCCGTCACCACCCTCGCCGGTTTCGACCGTCTCGGTGGACGGGACCGCGGACGTCGCGTCGGCCCCCCGGTTTTCCGAAGGGCGTTTCGGCATCTCGATGACGCTGATCTGGTTCGGCTGCGCATTCTGTTCGGGATCCGGGTCGAACCCCACGAGAACAGCGGCCGTGCCACAGGCGACGACCACGGCGATCACCACCGCGATCACTCTCCAGCGTGACTTTGACCGTGACTCCTCGTGGTCGTCCCAGCCCTCGCGAATGAGCAGGTCGGCGACCGAAACGTCGTCGTCATCCACCAGCTGAGACCTTTCACACCGGGAACGAGCGGACAGTAGTTTTACCGCAACTCACCGCCGAATGGGTGAAGTTAACCAAAAATTATTCACCCGATGGAACACCTTAGCGCGAGCCAGTCACACAGCGTGTATTCATATGCTTTTGCGCATATCTGCGGTGGTCGCCCTTCGGTTCGCGTATACAGCGCTCTCCGCGGGTGGTGTAATCGACGGTGCCAGCACCGGAAGAGGGGGTTCGGACGGATCATGGAGGCTGACGCCCTCGCCGTGCCGGGGGCCGGAAATTCCGGTCATCCGACAGGCACGCCGCTCGGGAACGAGCCGGTCGGCGATCTCGGCCTCGCGGGCGACCACGCCGCCATCTGGTCGTACGACTTCGGGGGCGAGACGCTGTCTTGGCTGCCCGGACTGGAGAACCTGCTGGGTGGAGCCGATCTCACCGAAGCCGAGATCGAAGCCAGGCTGGCCGATCTCGTGGCGCCGCTGACCTCCGGCACCCGCACTTCCCCGCCTTGGCGCGAGTTCGAACTCGAGCAGTCGTTCCGGAATCCGGCGGGCGAACTCCGCTGGGTCCGTCTGCGCGCCCGCACCATCGGCGACGAGACCGGCTCGTCGGGGCTGCTCGGGATCGCCACCGACGTGACCGACGTCCGCGAGAATCGGCAAGCCCTCGAGGATCTCACTGACCGTTACCGGCTTTTGGTGGAACTCAGTCCCGACGCGGTCTGTGTCCACGAAGCCGGTGTCGTCACGTACGTGAACAGAGCCGCCGTCACCGCGCTGGGGGCCTCCTCGACCGCCGAGCTGATCGGGCGGCCGATCATGGACTTCGTCGCCGACGAGTCGCTCCCCGCCCTCCTGGACAGGATCGCCTCCCTCCATCGCCAGGGCGCGTCGACCGACCCCACCGACACGGTCATGCTCCGCCTCGACGGCGCGAAATACCTGGTACAGAGCATTTCCGTGCGCACGACCTGGGAGGGCAGGCCCGCTTTCCAGGTCATCATGCGCGACATCAGCGCGCAGAAGGCCGCCGAAGCGACGCTTCGCTATCAGGCCGCGCTGATCAGCCACGTCAGTGACGCGATCATCGCGACCAGCGGCGCCGGCGTGGTGACCAGCTGGAACCCCGCCGCGGAGAACGTCTACGGCTGGACAGCGAGTGAAGCGATCGGTGGCACGGTCAGTGACCTCGTCGGCGCCTCGCTCGACCCGGAAGCGGTGCTGCGCAAGGGCGGCGTCATGCAGACGACCCACCGTCATCGCAACGGCTCGACCCTGGCCATCCGCATCTCGGCCGCGGAGATGACCAACGGGTTCGTCCTGGTCTGCGCCGACGAGACGGCCCGGCGGCGTGCCGAGCAGCACTACAGCACCGTGGTCGCGTCGCTCGACGAAGGCGTGGTCGTGATCGGTCCCGGCGGGCTCATCGAATCGGCCAACCCCGCCGCGTGCCGGATCATCGGCGTCGGCCACGACGATCTCATCGGTATCCCGTGCGTGACGCTGGAGCTGTACGACGAGCAGGGCCGCCTCCCACCGGCCAGGATGCCGTCGGTGATCACCCGGCGCACCCGCGTCACGCAGAACGGCCTGGTGCTGCGGCTGCGCAGGCCCGACGGCGCCGACGTCTGGATCTCGCTGACCTCGCGGCTGCTGACCCCCGAGGATCCGTCGGCCACCGCGGTGGTCACCTCGTTCACCGACATCACCGAACGCCGCGCCATCGGCGAGCGGCTCGCCCACGAAGCGACGCACGATCCGCTCACCGAACTCGCGAACCGGACGCTGGTGCTGGACAGTCTCGCCGAGGCGCTGTCCGGCGCGGGCCGCGCCGAGCTGACCACGCTGCTGTTCATCGATCTCGACAAGTTCAAGGTGATCAACGATTCCCTCGGGCATTCCGTCGGCGACAAGGTGCTCCGCATCGCGGGCGAGCGGCTGCGCCGGGGAATCGGCGAGAACGACCTCGTCGGCAGGCTGGGCGGCGACGAATTCGTCGTCGTCACCGCGGAGATCACCGAACCGGGCGAGATCAAGGCGCTGGCCGAGCATCTGCGCGAGGCGCTGACCGAACCGATCACCGTCAACGGCAGGCAGCTGCACATCGACGCCAGCATCGGCATCGTCACCGCGGCGAACGACGACACGCGGACCGCCGAAGATCTGCTGCGGGACGCGGATGTCGCGATGTACCAGGCGAAAACGCTCGGCCGCGCGCGGTACGAGTTCTTCGACGTCGAGCTGCGCGAGCGGATGCAGCGGCGGCTCCGCATGGAGCAGGATCTGCGCGACGCCCTGCAGAACGAGGAACTCTGGACGGCGTACCAGCCTGTCGTGGACATCGAATCCGGTGAGATGGTCGCCGTGGAAGCGTTGCTGCGCTGGAAACATCCCGCGCACGGCACGATCTCGCCCGCCGAGTTCATCCCGCTGGCCGAGGAAAGCGACCTGATCAACCTGATCGGCAAGCACGTCCTGCGCACGACCACGCGCGAGATCGCCAAACGGCGCGAGCAGCTCGGTATCGACCTGAACCTCAAGGTCAACCTGTCGGCCCGGCAACTGGACGACCCGCATCTCGTACCCACGGTGCAGGACGCGCTGAAGACCACGGGGCTCCCGCCGCACGCGCTGACCCTGGAAGTCACCGAAAGCGCGCTGATGCGGGATCAGGCCGCGGCCGCCGAAGTCCTCACTTCGTTGCGCGATCTCGGTGTCTCGCTGGCGATCGACGACTTCGGCACCGGCTATTCGTCGCTCGCCCAGCTGCAACGACTCCCGCTCGACACGCTCAAGATCGACCGCACCTTCGTCACCGGCATCGCGGAATCACGCGACGCGGCCGCGATCGTCAAGAGCATCATCGCGATGGCGCACGCCGTCGACCTGATCGTCGTCGCCGAAGGTGTCGAAGACGAAGATCAGCTCACCGTCCTGCGTGAGCTGAACTGTGACCAGGCGCAGGGCTTCCACCTCGGCCGCCCCGCGCCCCCTGACGACCTTTTCGGAGCCGTTGAATGAGTGTCGAGATCAAGTCCGGAGAAGACCGCTACGACATCGTCGTGGACGGGAAGACCGCCGGCTTCCTGGAAACCCGCACGCGACCGGACGCGATTCTGTTCCTGCACACCGAGATCTCCGACGACTTCGCGGGCCAGGGCCTGGCGGGCAAGCTCGTGACCGCGGCGCTCGACGACGTCCGGGCGCAGGGCAGGTCCGTCCTGCCCTACTGCCCGTACGTGCGCTCGTTCATCGCGAAGCACCGCGAGTACGAGGATCTCGTTCCCGAGGACAAGCGCGCGGAATTCGAACTCTGACCGTTCATCCCGGGTAGATCGTCAGCAGCTTCGCGAGTTCGTCCTCGGTCAGGACGACGTCCAGCTCGCGCAGTGTCTCGTCGAGCCGGTCGGCCGGGATCTCGGTGGTCTCCTTGGTCCCGTCCGGGCGCTCGACGATGAACTCCTCACCGACCAGTTTGCGGCTGAGCCCTTCCTCCAGGCGCATGATCACCAGCCGGCCGGTGAACGGCGACCGCGGATGCGTCGACGTGTAGTGGTGGTACACCTCGTAGTCGATCCGGTGCATCGGCGTGAGCGTGAAGGCGTGCAGGTCGGTCCAGTCGTCGCCCTCCTGCTTCTGCAGGCGCCACCAGTCGCCGTCCTGAACCAGCCGGTGCGGCCAGCCCGCCTGATCCACCACGGCGCCGTCGACCAGCGGCATCGGCACCAGCATCCCGGCGCCGAAACCGACGTCGACCAGGTGCTGGACGCCGTCGGCCTCGATCGCGAGCGTCATATGCGTGTACGGCCCGTTCCGCTGCGGCTGCACCCTCGCCACGAGACGGCGCACGGGGTAGCCGAGTTGCTCGGCGGCCGCGGCGAAGAGACTTCCGTGCTCGTAGCAGTAGCCGCCGCGGTGACGGCGGACGAGCTTGCCGATCACATCGTCGAGCGCGATCCCTTTGTGCTGCCCCAAAACGACGTCGACGTTCTCGAACGGAACCGCCAGGACGTGCGCTTTCGCCAGTTCACGCAACGCGGCGGCGGAGGGCTTCGCCCGGTCCTGGCCGATCCGGCCGAGGTACGCGTCGAGGTCGAGGGTGCCGACGGTCCATTCGTCGACCTGCTCAGCTGCGAGTGTCATACCCCGAGCCTGACACCTCCACCTGACTCGAGGTCAAGATCAGCGACCAGCCTCACTTGCTTCAGGTCGGACGGTTTGCCCGCCCGGCTGCCCTTGGCCGTTCGGCGTCACGGCCTGCCTGGCGGGCGCCGGAGCCGACCCGAACGCCGCGTGCGTCCAAGCGCCGCCGGCGAACACGGCCGCCAGCACGACCAGCCCGGCCAGCACCTGCGTCGTCCGCGAGAACGGTCGCGCGGCGCGGCGCATCTCGCCGTGGAGGTCACCGGTCACCGCCGGGCCGGAGACGATCTCCTCCGCGGTCGGTTCTGTTGACGACATCGGAACTCCTATTCGTGACGCAGGGCGTCGATCGGCCGCAGCTTCGCGGCCCGGTTCGCTGGGAAGACCCCGAAGAACAGCCCGATCAGGGCGGAGACCGCGAAGGCGAGGAAGATCGAGGACGGCACCACGACCGGCTGGATCCCGGAAATGGTGAACCGGCTGCCGATCAGTCCGATCGCGACGCCGAGCAGGCCGCCGAACAGGCTGAGCATGGTCGCCTCGGCGAGGAACTGGCCGAGGATGGCCGAGCGCGGAGCCCCGACCGCCTTCCGGATGCCGATCTCGCGGATCCGTTCGGTCACGGTCACCAGCATGATGTTGGTGACGCCGATCCCGCCGACCAGCAACGAGATCGCCGCGACGGCGGCGAGCAGCACGGTGAACGTGTCGGTGGCCGACGTCCGGGTCGCGAGCAGTTGCTCGGAGTTCTGGATCTGGTAGTCGGCGGTGCCGCCCGCGCGGATCCCGTGCCGCGCGTCGAGGATCGCGGTGATTTCGGCCTGGGCGAGGGAAACGGAGTCCGCGCCGGTCGCCTGCACGGCGATCTGGCTCAGGCTTCCGTAGCCCGCCAAGGAGTTCTGCACCGCCGAGATCGGCGCGATGGCGATGTCGTCGGCGTTCTGCGGCCCGGTGCTCCCCTGGGCTTTCAGCACTCCGGCGACGGTGAACTGGATACCGTCGAGCAACACGTTCCCGCCGACCGGCTCGGCCGTGCCGAAGATCGCCTGGGCCGTCGTGGCACCGAGGACGACGACCTTCCGCGCGGCCGTGACGTCCTCGGCGGTGAACAGCGCGCCGTCGGCGATCTCCTTGTTGGTCGTGGTGAAGTACGCGGGTTCGGTACCCACGACGCTCGGGATGTCGTACGACGTCTGCCCTCGGGTCGCGGTGGCCGTCGTGGTGACCACGGGCGACGCCGCCTTGACGTCCGGCGCGCCGATCGGGTCGACGAGCGCGTGCGCGTCCTGCACCGTCAGCGGGCGCGCCGTCGCGCTCTGACCGCCGCCGCGCGCCGGGGAGACGTTGACGACGTTGGTGCCGAGTCCCTGGATACTCGCCGCGATGGCGGCGGAGGCGCCGTTTCCCACCGCGACGAGCAGGATCACCGCCGCGACGCCGATGGTGATGCCGAGTGTCGTGAGCGCCGACCGCAGTTTGTTCGCGGTGAGACCGCGGACCGCGAAACGCAGGATCTCCAGGAAGTTCACGACGCCGCCCCCACGACGCCGGTCATCTCGTCGGAGACGATCAGCCCGTCGTCGACGCGGACCACGCGGCGCGCGTGCGCGGCGACCTCGTCCTCGTGCGTGATCACCACGATGGTGCGGCCGAGCCGGTTCAACCGGTCGAACACCCCGAGGACGTCCGCCGTGCTGCGGCGGTCGAGGTTGCCGGTGGGCTCGTCGGCCAGCAGCATCGCGGGTCCGGTGACCAGCGCCCGCGCCACGGCGACGCGCTGGATCTGCCCGCCGGACAGCTCGCCGGGCAGGTGCTTGGCACGATCGGACAGGCCGACCATCTCCAGCGCGGCGAGCGCACGCCGACGTCGCACCGACCGGCGCAGTCCACTGTAGACCAATGGAAGCTCCACATTGGACACGGCGGACGTACGCGGGACCAGGTTGAACGACTGGAAGACGAAGCCGATCTTGCGATTGCGCAGCAATGCCAGCTGGCGTTCGTTGAGCTCGCCGACACCGAAACCGTCGAGCAGGTACTCCCCCGAGGTCGGCACGTCCAGGCAGCCGAGCATGTTCAGCAGCGTCGACTTGCCCGAACCGGAGGCACCCATGATCGCGACGTACTCGCCAGGCAGGATGGCGAGGTCGACGCCGCGCAACGCGTGCACGACGGTTTCCCCTTCCCCGTAGGTCTTGCGCAGTCCGGAAACCGCGATCACCGGGTTCATCCCCGACCGCCGAATCCGCCCCCGGTACCGGTGCCGCGCTGGCCGCCGCCGGGGAAGCCCCCGGTCCCGCCCGTCCGCCCGGTACCGGCTGTGCCGCCGGCGGCCGTCGCGGTCAGCACGACGTTCTCCCCCTCGGTCAGCCCCGAGGTGATCTGCACCGTCGACTCGCCGCGGAGACCGACCTGCACCCGTCGCTGGACGTTCTGGCCGTTCTCCTGCACGGTGACGACGTTCCCCCGGACCGCGGCGGCGGGCACGCTCAGCGCGTTCTGCGCCTCCGCGACGGTGACCACGACGCTCGCCGACTGGCCGGGCCGCAGGCCTTCCGGCGGATCGGCCAGCGCCAGTTTCGCGCGGTAGGACACGACACTGCCGCTGGTCGTCGGTGTCAGGTCGACGCTGGAGACGGTCGCCTGGACCGGCTTGTCCGGCGACGAATTCAGCGTCACCGACGCCTTCTGGCCCGCCTTGACCTTGCTGACGTCGATCTCGGCGATCGAGGTGTCGACGACCAGGTCGGTCATGTTCGTGATGGTGATGAACCCGGTGCCGCTGGAAGCGGACGACGTCGTGGCGCTGGAATTCCCGCCCTGGGTGGACGATTGCGAGCTTGCCGAAGTGCCGCTGGAGGACTGCTGCCCGACGGTGCCGCTGATCGCGGTGACCGTCCCCACGCCGGGCGCGTGCAGGGTGGTGTTGTCGAGCGCCGTCTGCGCGTTCTGGACGTCGAGCTCGGCCTGGTCCACCTTGGCCTGTGCCGACGCGACACTGTTCTGGGTGCTTGGGGTGTTCTGGCCGGTGCTGGGGGCGTCCTCCGCCGTCTCGGCGGTGTCCAGGTTGTCCCGCGCGACCGAGAGGTTCGCCTTCGCGACCTGAAGCTCCTTCGCAGCCTGAGCGCTCTCGATGGTCGCGAGCTTCTGTCCCACCGACACGACGTCGCCGACCTTCACGTCGATCGACGCGACCTTGCCCGCCGTCGCGAAGTTCGCGGTGCCGGTGTAGCCGCTGGCGAGCGTCCCGGCGGCGGAGACGGTCTCGGTGACCGTGGCCCGGCGGACCGGCGTACTGCGGGTCTGGGCCTCCGCCGTGTTCTGTTCGGGGCTGAATGCCTGATATATCCCGAAACCTGCACCGGCCAGCAGCACGATCAGGGCACCGTTGATCACCCAGGCCTTGGAGGGGCGAACTCGCGTCATGCGGCGACCCTGCTGCCACTGGTTGGCAATGACCTGTTGATGAGCTGTGAGTCCGCTGTGGATGTGGGCGAGGTGATCCGAGCCTGGGCATAAAAAAACCGCCTCGATGTGCATCGAGGCGGTTCTGCGAGCGGTGGCCAGGGCCGGGGTCGAACCGGCGACCTTCCGCTTTTCAGGCGGACGCTCGTACCAACTGAGCTACCTGGCCGGGAACGCCGGCAAGTAGCCGAACGATCTTGCGACCCTGACGGGACTCGAACCCGCGACCTTCGCCGTGACAGGGCGACGCGCTAACCAACTGCGCCACAGGGCCTTGCATACTGCTTTGTAACTGTACTGCGTACTCCCAACGGGATTCGAACCCGCGTTGCCGCCTTGAAAGGGCGGAGTCCTAGGCCGCTGGACGATGGGAGCCCGGTCCGGTTTCGGCGAACCGATCCGACCCGCGCTCTCCGGTGTCCCCGGGAGCGAACATAACTATAGGACACGCTCGTTTCAGCTCCCGCACAGGGGGTCCTCTAGTTGTTCACAGGGCTGGGACCTGCGAGAACGCGGTGACTTCAGGATATCAGGGCCGAGGCGTCCCGCAGGGCGCCGAGACGCCGCCGGAGCTCATCTCGCTCGTCATCCGTGAGGGTGACGGCGAGGAGTTCGGTCACGCGCTGGTCGGTCAGGTCCTCGGCGTGCCGCCACCGCTGCCGCAGATCGCCCTTGGCCTCGGCCGCGGCGATCAGCGCGTCCGCGGCCTCCTCGGGCCACGCGGTGCGCAGGAGACGGCCACGTCCGCCTTCCGGGTCCGCGACGACGGCCTCGGGCACCGTCAGGCCCACCGCGCGAAGAGCCGCGAAATGGACGCCGCCGCGGAATTCGCGGAAGACCATGAGCGCGAACGCCAGGCGCTCGACGGTGTCTTCCGGGCGTTCGGCGAGTTGCCATCCGGCGAACAACGCGAGACCGCTCGCGTCGGCCGCGTCCACGAGACGAAAGAGCAGATCCGCCGTACGGCCGGGGTCGTCGGCGTCCGAAAGGCTGACGTGTGCCCACTTCGCCGATGACCGCGAGTAGGCGCGGACCGCGGAAGCCGCGTCGAGAGCCGCCATCGCGGACGGCAAGGCGAACTCGAAGAGCCACCGCGGGAAGATCCCGAACAGCTCCGCGACGACCTTCGGCGGCGGGTCGCCCAGCACCGCCGAACGCCCTCGCAGGTAGAGCGTCCGCGGCGGCAAGCCCACCTCGGCTTCGACCTCGGCGAGCTCCGGGGAGGTCATGAACTTCCCGCCCAACACCTGCACGATGCCCCGGATTTCCCGCGCCACCTCGTCACCCATACCGCTCACGCCTTCCCGCCAGTTGAATAATAACAGTGTTACACAACTGGCGGATCCCTCGTCAAGCGCAAACGAAAGCCCGGCCCCGCGGCGAACACACCGCGCGACCGGGCCTTGCGGACGAACTCAGCGCTGGACGGGCGCCTGCCCGTCCTCATCCAGCGTCAACCCCAGCATGTCCAGCAACTGGACACAGTCATCGACGCCCAACGCCCCGTTGGCCACCGCCAGCCGGGCACGCCGCACTTGGTCGTCGGACACCCGCTGGGTGTCCCCCTGACCCGTGCGCTGCGCCGGCAGACCACCGGCCAACGTCGTCGAGCTTCCCCCATCGGCACCTTCGTACCGAAGGAGGAACTGTCGCACTTCCACAGACCCACCCATGGTTCCTCCAGACGGCCAACGAACAGCTTGGCCGCGAGGCTAGCCAGAGCCGGCCGCGACACACAGCCCCCCGGAGAGTGAACCTGTCGCCACGCTCCGCACAACGCAGAGCAATCACGCGCACACCGGCACCACATGAACCACAGACGAACCAGAGGTGGCGCCGCGACCGGGAATTCTGCCCGCGCCCACTCGCCCTTCTCAGCAAACCGTGCAACAATCGATTTGCTGACACACCCCCGGTCAGCGCCTGTGGAGATCCCCTCCGACCCCCGCGTTCCTCCCCCTGGCGCGGGGGTCGCTCCGTGTTTTGGGGGGCCACCCCCCCCAAACCCCCAGGGTCCGTTCTGTGGCGGTTGGCAGCCCGGACTCTGTCCGGTTGAGTGCGCCATCTCAAGTGTCGTGAATGGTTCTCGTTCAGGTCACTGATTGCGTTTGGTGATCACCGGTCCATGTCCGAGTAGGCATCGTTGGGCCATTCGAGACAAATTCGTGGGTGTGTCGTGGCTCACTGTGGTTGGTTTGCCGAGACCGAACCGTTATCGTGGCCCGGTGCCCCTTCCTTCCTTGAGCCGTCGTAGCGGCAGCCGCACGAACTTGAAGCCGGTCAACCCCGGTCGTCACCGCAACTCCTCCACCAAGGAGGCCGAAGCGGTGGTCGAAGACACGGAGCTCACCAGCTACCTTCGTGCCCTCGCCCCGGACAACGACCCGGAAAGCACCGGCACCGGCAAGCGCTTCGGCGAAGCGCAGGTGTTCCAGCTGCGGATGAACCTCATCGCCATGGAGCAACTGAAAGACGCCGCCCAGGAACGCAACCTCTCGCCGCAGGCGCTGGCGCAGGAGTGGATCCTCGAGCGCCTCTCGTGGGAGTCGCAGGCCAACTCGGCCCAGCAGCGCCGCCACGAGGAAGCCCACACGGACGAGTTCCGCTTCGACGCCGACGCGTGGGAGCAGCCCGTCCCCCGCTGACCCCGTCGACCGCGGAACGGAACAGCACACCAGAAGAAGCTTTCAAAGCCAGAGAAAAGGCCCCCGGCGTTCCCGCCGGGGGCCTTTTCTGATCAGTCTGAGCAACGCCGAATGGGCGGACTCAGATCGCGCGGACCTTTTGGGCCTGCGGGCCCTTCTGACCCTGACCGACTTCGAACTCCACTCGCTGATTCTCCTCGAGAGTGCGGAAACCGCGCCCCTCGATTTCCGAGTAGTGAACGAAGACGTCGCCCTCGCCGCCATCCTGCGCGATGAAGCCGAAGCCCTTCTCCGCGTTGAACCACTTCACAGTGCCTTGCGCCACCGCTGTACTCCTCGTTGCACATCCGCTTCGAGTGCCTCCGAAGCGACACCCAGACCGTCCCGGGCGGTTCCAACGAGTCGAGCGAAGAGCGCGTCACCGGCTCATGGCTCGCGTCAGAAGTTCCGCGAGTGTGAAGCCACGAACACGCAAAACGACGGCCTGATGGCAGAGTACCGGGATCTGGCCATATTTGAAGCCCGTGATCGGACTCTGGGCACCCCCAAGTACCAAGGTCACCGGAACGTCGTATACCGCTCCGGCTTCTGTCGGACCCTCTCGCTACCCTGTCGCCGCACGCCGACCTCAGCTCATCGCCGGACACGGACCGAAGTCGGCCATGCCCCGATCGTGAACTATGATCCACCCGATTGTGACTCGCATCACTCCCGGTGGGATCAACTTCAGGGGCGGTCCGGACGTCATGGTCGGTGTACAGGGGAGCAAAGGGGAAGCTTTGAGGTTCACTGAAACCGCACGCCGCCGCTCGGCGATCGCGGCACTGGGGCTGGTGGCGGTTCTGACGCTGGGGGCGTGCAGCAGCGAGCCGACCGTGTCGGCCAGCGGGCCGGACGGCGGCGGCCCGATCAGCAGCGAGACCGGCGGGAAGGCCGCCGCGCCCGCCAAGCTGACGTACGAGCCGGCCGCGGGCGCGCAGGACGTCGCGCCCGGCCAGCCGATCAGGGTCAGCGTCGCCGACGGCACGCTCGACCAGGTCGTCCTGACCAATCCGGAGGGCAAGCAGGTCGCGGGCCAGCCGTCCGAAGACAAGAAGAGCTGGTCCACCACCGAACAGCTCGGCTACGGCAAGGCCTACACGTGGTCCGGCAAGGCCACCGGCACCGACGGCAAGCCCGTCGAGGTCGGCGGGGCCTTCACCACGGTCAAACCGCGCAAGCAGGTGGGCGCGAACATCAACGTCTTCGACGGGCAGACCTACGGCATCGCCATGCCGATCACGCTGACCTTCCCGAGCAAGGTCACCGACAAGGCCTCGGTCGAGAAGGCGCTGTCGGTCGAGACCACGCCGAAGACCGAGGGCTCCTGGGCCTGGGTCCACGACGACACCTCGGTGCACTGGCGGCCGAAGGCCTACTGGCAGCCCGGCACCACGGTGAAGTTCAACGCCAAGATCTACGGCGTCAAGATCGGCGATGGCGTGTACGGCAAGGAAGACCGGTCGGCGAGCTTCACGATCGGGCGTTCGCAGGTCGTCAAGGGCAACACCCAGACCCACCGGCTCCTGGTGATCCGTGACGGTCAGCAGATCGCGGACTACGCGGCCAGCTACGGCCTCGACGCCGATCAGGGCCGGGTCACCCCGAGCGGCACGCACGTGGTGATGTCCAAGCACGACACGTACTCGATGACCAACGAGCGCTACAACTACGAGAACATCGTCGTGCCGTCCGCGGTGCGGTTCTCGACCAACGGCGAGTTCATCCACGGCTACGGGCCCTCGATCTGGGCCCAGGGCAAGAAGAACATCTCGCACGGCTGCGTGAACCTCGCTCCGGTGAACGCCAAGGAGTACATGGCGGGCGCGCTCGTCGGGGACCCCGTCGAGATCGAGGGCAGCACGGTCAAGATCAACCGGGCGCGTGACTACAGCGACTGGACCTACTCCTGGGACGAGTGGACGAAGCTGTCCGCTCTCGGGAGCTGAAGTACTTCCGCGAAACCGGGCGGCCGGAGACCTCCGTGGTCTCCGGCCGTTCGTGCTTTGAAATCCGGGAAAAACTCGATGCAACCCGAAGGCGACCAGGACGCATGTCTAACGACGTAAGGCGCCGCGGCCAATGAGCGGCGCCCGGATCGAGGAGACACCCTTGCGCACTCGTATCGCTCTTTCCCTCGGCGCGCTGCTGCTCGCGGGCGGCGCCGCCTTCGCGACCACGTCGCTGGCGTCGGCCGACCAGAGCGCCCCGTCGCCCACGGTCACCCAGGCGCCGACCGAGGCCCCTGCCCCGGCTCCCACCACCACGAAGCCGGGCGAGCCGCCCCGGGTCACCACCGCCCCGCGGCCCGCCCAGAAGACCCCGTCCGTCGCCGCTCCGGGCGAGCACCGCGTGCCCAAGGCCGTCCCGGCCGGGCCGACCGGGGACCTGAACCTCCCCGCCGTCGTCGAAGGAGCCGGTAACTAGGTGTCGTTGAGCCGCTCGTCGAAGACCGGGACGGGCTCGCCGTGGGACGGCGAGTTCGCCCGGTACTTCGGCGAGCGCGCGCACAGCCTGCGCGCCACCGCGTACCTCCTGTGCGGGGACTGGCACCAGGCCGAGGACATCACCCAGGCCGCGCTGCTGAAGCTGTATCTGGCTTGGCCGAAGCTCTCCCGGCACGACGCGCTCGACGGCTACGCGCGCAAGATCGTGCTGCGGACGTTCCTCTCCGAGCATCGGCGCGTCTGGCGCAAACGGGAGAAGCTCACGGACGCCCTTCCCGAAGTCCCGAGCGAAGAGGGCGGTACGGAACAGGAGATGCTGGTCAGGCATGCCCTGTCCGGTGTCGCCCCGAAGCAGCGCGCGGTACTGGTGCTGCGCTACTTCGAAGATCTCAGCGTCGAGGAGACTGCCTCGGCGCTGGGCTGCAGCACCGGGAACGTGAAGAGTCAGAGCGCGCGAGGTCTGGCGACCCTGCGCAAGCGGCTCGGACCGCATTTCAGCGAACTGGCCTTGAGCGGAGCGCACGACGATGGGAGGTGAGGAGATGGACGAGGACATCAAAGGCGTGCTTTCGCACGGGGTGAGCGGTCCCCCGCTGGGTATCCGCGCGGCGGACATCATCGAGCAGGGTGGCCGGATCCGGCGACGACGCAAGCGGCTGGCCGTCGCGGGGAGTTCGGTGGCGACGGTCGCGGTGATCGTGCTCGGCGCGATCGCCGTCGGCGGTCGTGGCGGCGAGGGGTCCGCGCCGGTCCAGCCCGCCGGGCCGGGCCTGTCGACCATCTCTCCGACCCCGACCCCGATCCCGGCCCCTGCCCCGGTCTCGACGGCGCCTTCCGAGGCGACCCCCGGGCCGGAAGTCACCACTCAGCAGCCTGGTGCCTCGAAGCCCAGCCAGGCACGCTCGACGCCCAAGCCCCCGCAGCCGGGCCGGACGGCGGCGGCGCCGCCTCGCGTGCCCACCACGACCAGCGCGACGAAGGAGCCGAGCGAGCCTCCGACGGCGGGTACGGCTCACTGAGTCCTGCCCGGAACGTCCGGATTCCCGATCGATTACCCAAAGTAGTCGGAAATTCCCTGGCATCGGCCTCACCTGGTGGTTCGTCACCGGTTTGGGGGAACGATGCCCCCGCGATCGGCCCGAATCGCCGGGTCCGCACGTTTGAACACCTACGGTCGAGGGAACAAACCCTCGTCGATGGGTAAGTAAACGGGTGGGTCGGGAGGTCAAACCCATGGCCGAAGAGGCGCTGAGCGCGTCACATCAGGAACAAGGGGAACCCGCGGAGGCCCCACCTGAGCAGATCAGAAAGGCCGTCGCCGGAGCGGCGATGGGTAACTGCATCGAGTGGTACGACTTCGGTGTTTTCGGCTTCATGCCCGCCATTCTGGGGCAGGTCTTCTTCAACGCTTCCAGCACTTCCGAAGGCGCGCTGGCGACCTTCGCGGTGCTGGCTATCACCTTCATCGTGCGGCCGTTCGGCAGCTTCGTGTTCGGTCCGCTGGGGGACAAGATCGGGCGCCAGAAGGTTCTCGCGCTGACGATCATCCTGATGTCCGGCTCGACGTTCGTCATCGGCCTGCTGCCGTCCTACGCCACGATCGGACCCGCCGCGGCGGTCGCGCTGATCCTGTTGCGCATGATCCAGGGCTTCTCGGCGGGTGGCGAGTACGGCGGGGCGGCGACGTTCATCGCCGAATACGCCCCCGCCCGGCGCCGGGGTTTCTGGGGCAGCTGGCTGGAGTTCGGCACGCTCGTCGGGTTCGCGATGGGTGCCGGCTTCGTCACGATCTTCACCGTGGTCCTCGGCGACGACGCCATGCGCGAATGGGGCTGGCGCCTGCCGTTCCTGATCGCCGGACCGCTCGGCATCGTGGGTCTCTACCTGCGGAACAAGCTGGAGGACACTCCGCTGTTCCAGGAGATCGAGAAGAAGCAGCAGGTCGAGAAGTCGCCGCTGAAGGCGCTGCTCAAGAAACACTGGACGTCGATCCTGCACCTGATCGGCATCGTGGTGATGCTGAACGTCGCCGACTACATCGTGATCACCTACCTCGAGACCTATCTCAAGGACGTGGTCGGGTTCAGCGGGCATACGCCGTTGCTGATCATCCTGGCGACCATCGCGCTGATGCTGATCCTGATCGTGCCGGTCGGCATGCTGTCCGACCGGATCGGGCGAAAACCCATCCTGATCGCGAGTTGCGCGAGTTTCCTGGTGCTGCCGATCCCGGCGTTCTCGCTGATGGGCGCGGCCGCGGACGATCAGAACGCCTGGCAGCTCATGCTCGGCCTGGTGATGATCGCGGTGCCGCTGGTGCTGATCCTCGCGGTACTGGCGGCGACGCTGCCGGCGATGTTCCCGACGCAGGAGCGCTACGGCGGCTTCTCCATCGGATACAGCGTCTCCACCGCGGCGTTCGGTGGCACGGCGTCGTACGTCATCGGCAGCCTGGTGGACAAGACCGGCGACAACCTGTGGCCCGCGTACTACCTGATGGGCGCGGCGGCTATCGCGGCCGTCCCGATCCTGCTGCTGCCGGAAACCGCCGGGGTGTCGCTGCGCGGCATCGTGAATTCGCGGATCGCGCGGCGCCGGAAGCCGGAGTCGGTCAGTCCCGGCGGCGCCTCGGAGCTACCGGCGAGTTAACGTCTGTCCATGAGCCGTATCTCGCAGCCGTGGCCGCCGGTCGAAGTCGAACCGGCGACCGTCCACCCGGAAGCCCCGCAGCCGGGCAGTCACCTGGGCATCCACTTCGGTGAGTGTTTCGGGTGCGGCGACGAGATCGAGGCCGGGCTCCACCTGCACTCGACGGTGGGCGAAGGAACGACGGTGTACTCCAAGTTCACCGTCACCTCCGCCCACCAGGGTGCGCCCGGCCTCGCCCATGGCGGCCTGCTGGCTTGCGCCTTCGACGAGGCTCTCGGCGCGACCGTCGGCAACCTGCTGCGTCGTCCCGCCGTCACCGGGAAGCTGGAGACGGACTTCCTGCGGCCGGTCCCGGTCGGCTCGACCCTTTACATCGCCGCGAAACTGGACGGCATCGCCGGCCGGAAGATCTACGTGAGCGCCGACGGACGGCTCGACGCCGAAGACGGCCCGGTCGCGCTGCGCGCGCGGGCGTTGTTCGTGCGGGTCGAGTTCGAGCACTTCAGCAAGCACGGGGACCCCGAGGCACTGCAAAAGCTCGCCGCCGCGCACGAGAAGGCCGAACGCGAACGCGAGTGGGACATCAACCCCTGAGCGTGGCTAGGTGAGCGTCCTGGGGCGGATCGCGTTGGCCTTGTCGACGAGTTCGACGCGCTGGTCGACAGTCCCGGCCAGGCGGGCGAGGGTCCGGTAACAGCGCTCGAGCCCGAACCGCAAATCTCGCTCGTCCAGGGCACAGCCCAGCACCTTCGCACCCGGCGTCGGCCGGTTCTGCGAGTTGAGCCAGCCGTGCGCCGCCTCGAGAACCTCCGCAGACAACCGCGTGCGGCGTTCGGCGTCGAGTTGCAAGCGCTCGAGCCGCGTCGAGGCGTCGACGAGATCCCGCTCGGACACCTGCACCGGATCCTTGCCGCCGCCGTTGATCCTGGTCTTGATCTTGATCGCGGCCACCTGCGCGGCGACGTAGTGCGTGGACGACGCCGGGACGGCCTCCAGCACCTCGATCGCGCTGGCGCGGGCGCCCTGCGCGAGATACACGCGAGCGAGCCCGAAGGCCGCACTGACGTACGACCGGTCCGTTCGCCACACCAGCTCGTAGTAGCGCGCGGCGCCGAAGTAGTCCCCGACGCCCTCCGCGCTGACGGCCAAGGCCAGCTTCGGCGCGATCTCGCCGGGAAGGTCGTCGTACACCGCCTCGAACGCGACGTGCGCGACGCGGGAGCGGCCGCCCGCGAGCTCGATCAGGCCGCGGTACCAGTCGATCCGCCAGTCGTGCGGGAAACCGGCCTTGATCGCGAGGTACTGCCCGGCCTGCAACTGCCGCTGCGCCTCGACCAGCTCACCGAGCTCGATCCGGGCGCGGACGATGCGCAACCGGACCTCGATCGACTCGCGCGGCGCCCCGGCCAGTGAGTCGATCGCGCCCGTGGGATCGAGCGCGACCGTCGACGCGAGCATGCCCGCCGCCGGGTCGTCCGTGTCGACCTGCGGGATCGGCAGGCCCGAGACCACCTCGCCGGGATCCGGCAGCGGCACGCTCCCGCCGTGCTCGGGGACGACCAGGTCGACGCCGAACGTGCGGGTCTCCGGGCCGAAGACGGTCGACGCGCCGGGGCGCGGCTTCCCGGTGCCCAGCGCCATGATCTCGCGGAGCACGCCGGTCAGCTGGTCACCCATCTCCTCGGCCGCGATGAACCGGCGGTCCGGGTCGGTGTGCGTCGCGCGCCTCAGGAAGCGGTAGTACGAACCGAAGAGCGCGAACAGCGGGACGACGTCCGGGCCGGGCAGGGTCGCCTTGTACTTGCTGGTGTACCCGGAGAATTCGAAGCTGAGGACGGCGAGCGTGCGGCCGACCGTGTACAGATCCGATGCCACCGAAGCGCCGTGGGTCGCCAGTTCGGGCGCACTGTAGCCGGTGGTGAAGAACAGCGGGCTCTCGTAGTCGTCGATGCGGCGGACCGCGCCGAGGTCGATCAGCTTGAGCTGTTCGTGCGTCTGGATGACGTTGTCGGGCTTGAGGTCGCAGTAGAGCAGGTTCTGGCTGTGCAGGTAGCCCATGGCGGGCAGGATCTCGAGCCCGTAGGCGATCACCTGCCCGATCGGCAGCGGCTCCGGGCGCTTCGTCTCGCGGTGGTGCGCGAGGGCGAGCTGGCGCAACGACTGGCCGCCGACGTACTCCATGACGATGTAACCGACGGAGTTGCCGGTGTCGCCGTCCGGATGCTGCACGAAGTTGTGGATCTTGACGATGTTCGGGTGCTCGACCTCGGCGAGGAACCGCTGCTCGTTGGCGGCGGCGGCCATCGCGGTGGCGTCACCGGTGTCGATCAGGCCCTTGAGCACCACCCAGCGGTCGCTGACGTTGTGGTCCTGCGCGAGGTAGATCCAGCCGAGCCCGCCGTACGCGAGCGCGCCGAGCACCTCGTACTGGCCGCCGACGATCTCGTTCGGGCGCAGCTTCGGGACGAACGAGAACGGGTTCCCGCACTTCTCGCAGTTGCCCTCGGGCGAACCGGGCTGGCCGTCCTTGCCGCGGCCGACCTTGGCGCTGCAGTTGCCGCAGAAGCGCTTCTCCTCCGACACCATCGGGTTGTCGAGGACGGCGGACGCCGGGTCGCGGTACGGCACCTGCGGGACGTCGACGAGCCCCGCGCCCAGACGGCCGCGGCGAGACGTGCGCGACGAGGTCCGGCGTGCGGTGCCGGGGAACGAACCCGTTCCGGTGCCGGTCCCCCGGCTACCCGATCCGGTGCCCGTGCCGGTCCCGGTTCCGTGGCTCTCGCTGGAACGTTCGGGGAGGACGCTTTCCGTGCCCGGGTCCGGCAGCTGCCCGGGGCCAGGGTCGACGCGCGGCGCCGGCGGCATGATGCTCTGCGTCTCCGGGGTGGGCGACGAAAGCACGCTGGTCGGCTGCGGCGCGTCCGCGGGCGCCTGCCACGCGGGTCGGACGACCTGGGTCTGCGGGGTCACCGGGGCCATCTCCCCCGGCGGGCGCGTCGGGTCCTCGGCGCCGGGAATCGGCCGCTGCTGACCGCGCGGTGGGGTCTGCGGACGCTGGACCGGCGCGTGGAAGATCGTGCGCTCGGCGTCCGTCTCCGGCGGGGCCTTCCGCTTTGACGGCTCGGAGAAATCGAGCCTGCCGGAAATAGACGGTTCAGGCGTCTCCCAGCGGACCGGTGCCGGCGGCGTCCAGGACGCGGACTCGGCCTCTTGGTCCGGCTTGGTGTCGTCCGGCGCTGCGTGCCGAGGACGGCGCGGCTCTTCCGACACAGGTACCTCCCGAAATCCCCGCGACCACGTCGGACTCAGTCTAGGGGTGACCAGGCAGGTCGTGTCCGCACCGGGTCGAACCCGCTACGGTGCGAGAGAGAACCGATTCAGCAGGTGATGAGGGGGAGGCCGAGTGCCTGCGTCATTTTCGATGTCGATGGCCCAGCTCGACGTCGTACTCGAAGAACTCGGGCTCGGCAGATTCGTGCTGCCGTTCGAAATCCCGACCGTCGGTACCACCGTCACCGAACGCGAGCGGCACTGCGAGGAAGTCTGGGCCGACCTGGCCGGCCGAGGCTTCGCGCGCGGCCGCGAACTCCTGCGCGACTACGAGCAGGCGCTCCGGCTCTGGGCCACGGGGGACTTCGTCGTCACCCTGGAGGCGCACGAAGTCGAGCAGGACGCCGAATACCTCTATCGGGGTTGCTGGGACCGTCGTTTGGGCGTCGTGAGCCAGCAGCGCGGATTCGACATCCTCTTCGAGACGGTTTACCCCGAACAGGTCACCACTGCCCTGCTCGGCAACTTGCCGTCACTGCAGCCGTTCCCCGGACGGGTGACGACGTCCAGCACCCTTCCCCCGTCCAAACGACCGGACGATCCGTTCGACGAGGACCCCGGCAATCTCCGGTTGGGCGCGGCAGGCCGGTTCTTCGAATTCCCGCTCGCGAGGCTCGGCACGATCGGCGTCACCCTGCGCGACGATCGGGGTAAGCCGCAGCAGAAGAGCGTCCAGTGGTTCGACAGCGTCCAGGGCCGCTTCATGCTCACCACCGACCGCTTCCCCGACGGCGAAGTCCGCCGCACGTTCACCCCGACGAGCGGCTCTCACCTGGCACGATGGATCCACGACCTGGTCGAAGCTGCCCGCGTCGGCAGCGCGTGATCCTCGCCGGAAGGCGGCCTTTCGGTCCTCTTCCGCTGATATCGTGACCTGACGAGCGCTACGAGTAACCGGGACTTGGTACAGGGGAGAGACCATGACTGACGGCACCGGCGGACCGCCGGGCAACTTCTCGCAGATGCTGGGCGATTTCTC
The DNA here is from genome assembly GCF_046549035.1 of Amycolatopsis sp. lyj-90. NCBI lineage: Bacteria > Bacillati > Actinomycetota > Actinomycetes > Pseudonocardiales > Pseudonocardiaceae > Amycolatopsis > Amycolatopsis sp. lyj-90. The sequence continues at coordinate 773,223 of NZ_JAJPWP010000005.1, read as the reverse complement.
GGCGCAGGCCGACGCGATGGTGAAGGCGGCGAACGAGGGGCGGTTCGCGGTCAGCCCGGAGATGGGCGAGGCGTACAAGACGGCGTTGCAGGACTATCTGGAGGACTGGGGCAGGAACCGGAACCATTTCGATAACCTCGGACAATCCCCGGAACTGGGAGGAAGTCCCTACGCAGGACAGGTCGGCCAGCACATGTCCCTGATCGCAGAAGGCGACGGGCACTCCGCAAAAACACAACTCGAGGCCCTGCAAGCCGTAGTAGAACGCGCGGTTTCGGGCATCGACACCGCGATCAGCAAGTACAAGTCCACCGACCATGCGGCCAGCATGGACCTGTCCAAGATCGGCAAGGAAATCCACTAGATGTGCCACAGTCGGACGAAATCCCTGAAGCTTGTCGCCCTGCTGGCTCTAGTGGCCACACCCTCGTTCGTTGCGGGATGCACAACGGAAAATCGAGGCTCCCCCACGCCGTCATCGCAAGCACCGTCGAGTGAGAATCGTCCGAGCTCCGAGCCGTCGAAGGACGTTTTTGCCGATTTGAAGGCATGCGATCTCATTGAGCCGATCACTTCGGCGCAGGGATTCGACCCTGTCCAGGTCGAAACCTACCAAAGCGAAAATGGTTGCGGCACGAGCAAATCTCGCTATGGAAGTCTTTCGGCCTACCTGGTCCCCAATGCGGGGATCGCGGACCTCAAGCTCAACGGTGGCACGAAGAGCCCGATAACGATCGATGGCCGCGAAGCGGTTGAGATCAAAGGCAACGCGGGCAAAGGAAGCTGCATGATCGGAATCTCAGCAACCCCGACTTCCAGGATGACTGTGTCCATAGCGATGGCGAACAGTGGAACCGACGACGATGCCTGCGCCGCAGTGAGGCCGATGGCCGAGCAGATCGCACCCAAGCTGCCCAGAGGGAACTGAACGGATCGGGGAGGGGACCATGGCGGAGAACACCGGTCAGGACAACTTCGAGTCAGTGCTGAGCGCCGACGGCAAGGCCCACCGCACGTACGAGGGCAAGCGCTACGCGGAGACCTACGAAGAGACCAACCGGGGGCCCGGCGGCAACGACCTCACCGCGCGGCTGACGGCGGAGCAGAAGGCCGGCCAGTATTCGGGCGAGCAGGCCGCGGCTCTCACCCAGGGGCAGGAGTTCCGGGCCGGGCTCGGGCCGTCGGGTCAGCGGTACGAGGGCAACTCGCACGGCGACCTGATCGGCATGGTCACCGACAATCTCTCCGCCGAGAAGATCGATCAAAAGGGCGAGATCTGGAACAACCAGGGCAACGCGCTGAACACCTTCAGCAGTGCCCTCTCCTCCGCCGCCAACAAGGAGGGCGCTCACTGGCAGGGGCCCTCCGCGGAGGCCGCACACGGGTTCTTCAAGAACCTGGGCAAGTGGGCCGACACCGCGGGCGACGGCGCTTACCTCGCCTCCAACCGCTTCTCCCAGTCGGCCGCCGCGGCCACCACCGCGAAGAACTCCATGCCCGAAGAGGTCCCCTTCGATCGCAACACCGAGTACAAGAACGCGATGCAGCAGCTCTCGACCGGGAACTTCGCGGGTGCGGTGGAGACGGTCGGCAACATCTCGGCCAAGCAGGAGCAGTCGTTCCAGGCGCATCAGCAGGCCGCGCAGGTGATGCACACCTACGACCAGTCGCTCTTCGACGTCAATTCCAAGCAGCCCACCTTCGCCCCGCCGCCGGAAATGGGCGATTCGACGACGGCGTCCGGGTTTTCCGGCGGCACCGAGGTCAAGGGCTTCAGCGGAGGACCCGGATCCGGACCTGGAACCGGTCCCGGGGGGCCCGGGCCGGGCTACTCGGGCGGGCCAGGGCCGACATCGGGGCCAGGACCGGGGATCACGACGGGCGGCGGGCACACCGGGGTTCCGGGGCCTGGGCAGTCGCTCAGCGGGCCGCCCGGGTCGTTCCGGCCGGGGCCGACGCCGGGGCTGGCGGCCATGAACGGTCCTGGTCCCAGCGGCCTCGGACGGCTGGGCAGCGAGCAGTACCGCGGCAAGCCCGGCCGGACGACGGGCGGGCCTGGTGGCAGCGCGGCGAGCCGGTTGACCGGCGGCGGTAGCGGTGGCGGCTTCGGGCGCAACGGCGGGTCGGGCAACGTCGCCGAGCGGCTCGCGGGCGGCAAGGTGTCGGCCGGTGAGGCCGAGAAGCTGGCGGGCAAGGGCGGCGGGTCCGGGGCGGGCAAGCTGCCCGAGGAGCGGGTGACGCGGGGTGGCGCGGCCGCGGCGGGCAAGAGCGGCGGCCAGGGGCCGATGGGCGCCGGTGCTCCCGGCGGCAAGGGGCAGAAGGAAGAGGACAAGGAAAAGAAGGCCCCGGACTACCTGCAGGAAGAGGACGCCGACGTCTTGTTCGGCGGCTACGACGGCGACATGAAGCCGGTGCCGCCGGTGATCGGCGAGAAGTCCCCCTGAGACGAAGCGGGCCGTTCGGGAGCGATCCCGAACGGCCCGTTCTCACTTGTACTGCGCCGAGGGCGGCGTCCCGCCGTCGAGTTTGTTGCCGATCCACTTCGCGTAGCTCGTCTGCCACGCGCCACCGCGCACGTTCTCCAGCACGGCGTTCACGTACCGCACCATGTCCTCGTTCTCCTTCGGGACACCGATGCCGTAGTTCTCCTCGGTGAACCGGTCCCCCACGATCTTCAGCGTCGGGTCCTGCGCGAGCATCCCGGCGAGGATGACGTCGTCCGTCGAAACGGCCTCGACCTGCTTCTGCTGCAGCATCACCAGGCAGTCCGACCAGTTGTCCACGGAGACCGGCACCGGCTTCGAGGGATCCGCCGCGATCTTCAGCAGCGAGGTCGACGTCTTGGTCGCGCAGACCCGGCGTCCGGCGAGGTCCGAGAGCTGGGCGACCTTCGAGCCCGCTTCGACCAGGATCCGTTGCCCCGCCTTGTAGTACGCCGTCGAGAAGCCGACCTTCTGAAGCCGGCTGCAGGTGATGCTGTAGGTCCGCACCACGATGTCGACCTGCTTCTTCTGGAGTACCTCTTCCCGCAGTTTCGACGGGATCGCCCGGAACTGCACGCGGCCTTCCGCGCTGCCGAAGATCGCCTTCGCGACTTCGTTGACCATGTCGATGTCGAAACCTTCGAGCTGGCCCGACGTCGGATTGCGGAAACCGAACAGGAACGTCGTCTGGTCGACGCCGGCGATCAGTTTGCCGTTCTCCTTGATCTTCGCCATCGTCGATCCACTGGTGATCGACGTGCCGTTGGTCGGCCGCAGACTCGCGAGCGGGTTGCAGCTCGTGTCGGCCGTCCCGCCGCCGCCGGCGTTGTCGGCGCCGCCGACGTTCGCGGGCAACGGCGGCGCGACCTCGCCGACCGGGGCCGGATCGACCGGCGCCCCCGCGCTGCCACAAGCCGTCGCCAGCACCAAGACGGCGCCGAGCACGGCCGCCCGCAGACCGTTCCGCATCACCGGTACTCCCTCAGCCGTTCACGGATTCCCAACGCGGACCCCGCCGCCGCGATCAGCGCCAGTACCGCGATCCCCGGCGCGAGCAGCGTCAGCGCGCGCTCGGCACCACGGGTGTCGTCGAGGAATTCCTGCCGTCCCACGTTGATCGCGGCCACCAGGTTCTCGTCGAGGCGCAGGAACGCCCCCGCCGCGCCGTCCTTCTTGTCGTCACGGATCGCCGTGTCGACGGCGTCCTGGTAGAAGCCGTCGTCGTCGAGGCGCCGCACCTCACCGTGCGCCTTGAACCACGCCGACGCCGCTTGGATCGCCTCGTCCACCTTCCCCGCGGCCGCGCCGCCCGCCGCGAGGCCCTTGGCCTCGCCCAGCAGGCCGCCTTGGCCGTCCGTCCCGCCGAGTTGCCCGGCGAGGTTACGGAAGTCCTGTTCATAGGCCGCACCGTCGCCGCGCGCGACGAGGGTCAGCGTTTCGTCGGCTCGTGCCTGCAGCGCCGCGATCCGGGCGCGCACGAGGACGTCCACCTGGTGCGAGCCGTCCTCCTCGCCGCCGCCGACGAGGCTGCTCTGCACGATCAGCGCGACCGCACCCCACAGCAGGGCGACCACCACCGAAGCGGACGCGACGACGAGCCCGACGTTCAGCAGCCGGTTGGTCTTCCGCGTCAGGTGCACCTGCGTGACGATCAGCGCCGCGAGCAGGGCGAGCAGCAAAGCCGTTGCGAGCCAAGGGAATCCGGTTGCGTCGTCCTGTTCGGCGGTGAGCCTGTCGGTGTCGATGCGGTACAAATCCTGTGCGGCGGGAAGGATTTTCGTCCGCATCAGCTCGGACGCTTCACGCAGATACGAGGCACCGACGGGATAACCCTGCCGGTTGTAGGTGCGCGCAGTCTCGATCAGTCCTGTGTAGACAGGGATCTCGCGGCCGAGGATGTTGATCTGTTCGGCCGCGTCGTCGACACCGGAAGAGTCCGACGCCGCCTTCGCCAGCGCGGCACCGGCCTCCGCGACGTCGCGTTCGTAGCGCTGGCGCATTGGGAGCGGCTCGGTGCCGATCGAGAGGAACGAACTCGCCGCTGTCGCGTCCGCGTCCGAAAGCGCGCGGTAGACCTGTTGCGCGGCGGCGGCGAGGGGTTCGCGGTGGTCGATCAGGCCGTTGATCGTGTCCTTCTTGTCCTGCGCGGCCAGCGTGCCGAACAGGCCCGCGACCAGCGACAGCAGGACGAGCCCGATCGCGATCACCGACAGTCTGCCCGGCGTGGTCGCCGCGGACCGGACGATCGCGCGGATCCCGTTCCCCGGCAGTTCGAGCACTCCGGCGATCCCGCCTCGGCCTCCGGGCGCCGGGGGCGGCACGGGTGCGGCAGGACCCCCCGGCGGCCCCGGCCGGGTCACAGTGCTCGTCATCGCCGTTCCTCCCCATTGGCTCTACCCGCAAAGAAGGTATCCGAGTCGGGATCAGCGCAGCCAGTGACACCGGCGTGTGTCATCGGCACGTGATCTCCCGGCAGCGTCAGAGGCCTTTTTCCAGGCCGTAGCGCACGGCCTCCGCACGATTGCGCACACCGATCTTCGCGAAAGCGTGGTTGATATGGCTTTTCACGGTGGCGTCGCCGATGAACAACTCGGCGGCGATTTCCGGATTCGACAACCCGCGCGCGATGAGGCCGAGCACTTCGGCCTCGCGTGTGGTGAGCCCGTCCGGGAGTTCGGTCTTGGCCCGGGTGACCGTTCTCGCGTCGAGCGCGGCGGCGAGCCTGTCGGAGACTTCGGCGGCGAAGATGGCCTGCCCGTTGGCGGCGGAGCGGACGGCCGCCCCGATCTCGGCGCGGCCTGCGTCCTTGGTCAGGTAACCGCGTGCCCCGGCGCGCACCGCGTCGGCGATCGAAGCGTCGTCCGCGTACGTCGTCAGGACCACGACCGCGACGTCCGGGTGATCCCGCTTGAGCAGCCTGGTCGCGGCCACCCCGTCCAGGACGGGCATCCGCAGATCCATCAGCACGACGTCGGCCGCGGTGGTGCCGAGCAGGTCGAGCGCCTGCCGCCCGTCGCCCGCGGAGCCCGCGACCTCGACGCCGTCGATCAGCCCGAGCAACGCGACGAGCCCTTCGCGCATGACCTGCTGGTCATCGACGACGACCACCCGGATCACGTCCTCACCACCGCCTCCACCGTCCAGCGCCCGCCGTCCGGGCCCGCGGTCAGCGTGCCACCGGCGAGCGCGAGCCGCTCCCTCATCCCGGTGAGACCGAACCCGCCGGTGTCCTCCGAACGGACGGTGTCGCCGAGGTCGTTCCACACCCGCAAGCGGACCTCCGATGGAGTGAAGCGCAGCAGGAGCGACACCGGCCGCCCGGGGGCGTGCTTGGCCGCGTTGGTCAGCGCCTCCCGCGCGACTCCGACCAACGAGACCACCGCGGCGGACGGCAGTGGCCGCTCCTCGCCCGAGGCCTCGAAGGACACCCCGTCGTGATGCGCGTCCGCCAGCAGCCGCAAGGCTTCGGCAAGCGACGGGACGTCGCTGCGCAGGGCGGCGACAGCGTCGCGGGCCTCGGCGAGCCCGTCCGCGGCCAGCCGCCGTGAAAGCCGCACTCTGCCGAGTGCACCGTCCACATCGGACTTCTCGGCCAGCAGCGCCTCGGCGACCTCCAGGTGGATCCCCAGCGCCCCCAGCGAATGCGCGAGGACGTCGTGGATCTCCCTGGCGATCCGGGTGCGCTCGTCGAGTGCGGCGGCCCGCGCGTGTTCGCTCTGCGCCAGCTTGGTCTGCTCCAGCAGCGCGGCCGCCTGCGCCGCCTGCACCTCGTATTGCCGCCGGTTCAGCCCCAGCAGCATCAGCACGAGCAGCACTCCGACGTTGCCGAACACCAGCGGCGCGGAAGCGCCCGCGACCAGGCCGGTGACCGCCGCGAGGCTCGCGTCGAGCCCCACCACCCCCAAGATGGCGGCCACCGACGGCTCGGTCAGGGTGGCGAACCGGCTGACCGTGACCACCGCGAGCACGATGGCGGAGGAGTCCTCCGCCCAGCCGAGCGCGATCGACGGCGCGACGCTCGACACCGCGAGCAGGACGGTCGCCACCCGGGGGAACCGCGGGGAGGCCGCCACGAAGCCCAGCCAGCAGGCCCCGCAAACGCCGTACGCCGTCCAGATCCAGGCACTGGACTCGCGCGCGGTCAGCAGCACCACCACGACCGCGGCCGTGCCGAGCAGCTGGACGACCAGCCAGCTCGGCGCGATCGTGTCCGGCAGGAGCGGCCTTTCCCGTTTCCCCATTTCTCCCCTCAGTGATCGCTCAGCCGCGTGATCATCTCCACCAGGATCAGCCGGTAGGCCAGGAACCCGAGCAGGACGACGACACCTATCACTACCAGCCCCAACAGGCCTTTCACGTTCATTTTTCCCATGACACGGACGTTAGGCACGCCGACGGGTGGAGCGGGACCGTCGCCGGGTGGAGCCGGGGGTGGAGGTTCAGCCGCGGACGGCGGGAGCGACGGAGTACGGGAGGACGTCACCGCCGTCGGCGGGCCGTTCGACGACGACCTCGACGTCGTCGGCGAACCGGTACGGCCTGCCCAGCAGGATCCCGCCGAAATGACGCCGCATCCTGGACATCTCCGCGCGGACGGTGACGGTGCGGCCGGGGACCCCGAACAGGTCGAGCGACAGTTCCGAGGCCGACCTTCCCTCCCGGTGCAGCGCGAGGACGTACAGCATCTCCGCGTGCCGCGGGCTCAGCCGGTGCGTCCAGGTCCCCGCCGGGCCCGAGGCGCGCAGCGTGCTCTCCCGTGACGACCTCAGATCGAGCACGACGCGGGTCGGCGGCGTGTCCTCCTCCTCGGTGAGCCGGACGAGCCAGCCGCCGGACAGCGGCTCCAGCAGGCAGTTCCCGTAGGTGGGCAGCCGGTTCCGGCCCGGGGCAGCGTCGTCCGGCAAGGCGATCCGGCCGACCGGGACGAGACCGGCCGACGCCGCGATCCAGCCGTGCGGATCGGTGATCACCGCCCGTCCCTTCACCTTGGTGAGCAGGGGCGAAGCGAGCCCTCGCAGCCGCTCGAGTTCCGAGAGGTGGGCCGTGCGCAGATGCGCTTCGGCGAGCTTCGCGACCGCGTCGACCAGGGCGAGGGTCGTCGGGTGCACGGTCGAGGCCGGGCCGGAGAGGTCGACGACGCCGAGCAGTCTGCCGTCCCGCGGATCGTGCAGCGGCGCGGCGGCACAGGTCCAGTCGTGCTGGTTACGGACGTAGTGCTCGGCGGAGTAGACCTGGACCGGATGCCGGGTGACCAGCGCCGTGCCGATGGCGTTGGTGCCGGCCGAGTTCTCGTGCCAGTCGACCCCTTCGACGAACCCGAGGTCGTCGGCCCGGCGGCGGACGGCGGTGCTGCCGTCGCGCCAGAGGACGCGGCCGTCGGCGTCGACGACGGCCATGATGTGCGCGGCCTGCTCGGCGAGGCTGATCAGGCCGCCCCGCAGGGCGGGCAGGACGGCGGCGAGACCGCTCCCGCGACGACGGGCTTCCAGCTGCTCCGGGCCGAGTACGGGCACGGGCGCGCCGCGGTCGGGGTCCAGGCCGAGACGGCGCATGCGCTGCCAGGACGCTCCGATGACCGCGCGCGGGTGGCCGGGGAGCGCGTTGCCCGCGAGGGCGGCTTCGTGCACCTTGGCGAGAGCGCGCGCGTGCCGCCGCGGATCCGCGCCGACCGGCAACGCCGCCTCCAGCTGCACCTGGCCCACTCCTCTGGTCCGTTTCGGCCAGTGTGCCCGGGGATCCCGGCGTTCGGAAGGTCTCTGTGACCTGGGCGGGGTTACGCGGTGAAGGGCGCATCCACCAGGTGGGACGCGGGAAAGGCCCCCTTCGGCTTCCGCCCGAGCAGCAGGCCGGTCCTGGTGGCCTCGGCCATCACGGCGCGGACGTCGACGCACCACGGGCCGTCGGGCTTCAACTCGACGAAAGCGCTCTCTCCCGGCTTGAGCACGAAGTGCGGTTGGCCGTCGAGCGCGATGGAGCCACCGGCGGCCGCGAGGTCGACCCGCACCCCGGCGTCCAGCACACTCCAGCCCCGGACGCCCACCGCCCGGACCTCGCCGGGCGCGATCGGCGCCTGCACCACGTAGGGCGTCTCGTCGACCGGCCCGAGCGAGACCGCGACACCGTCCACAGTGGACTTCGGGCTGGGGCACAGCCTGCCGGGGATGCTCGACAGGCCGATTCCGTCCGGTACGGCGAACGTGCAGTACAGCTCGGTCAGCGACGCGGGGTCCCACCGGCTCTCGGAACACACGCTGACGTCGTTCAGCGCGATCTCCCGGCGGGCCTTGGTGACGACCTCGAGGATGGTCGCGCGGTTCGTGACCAGGTCCGCGTCCACCTGATGGGTGGCCAGCAGCCCGGCGGCGAGCCCGGCGACGGTGGGCTCGGGAAGGGCGTCGGTGCTCCCCGACGGCAGCATGAGCAGCGGGACGTCGCCGCAGGCGGCCGCGGCGGCCCGCATCATGCCGTCGTCACCCAGGCAGATGAGCACGCTCGCGCCCGCGTCCACCATCCGCCGGACGGTGCCGATGATCTTCCCGGCCTCCGTCCACACCATCACCCGTCCGACTCCCGCCACGCGGAGTGCCGAACGCAGGCTCTGGATGTCACGCTCCGAAGCGGGGTTCGCCACGATCCCCGCAACCGCTTCGCCCACATGTCCTCCGCTGCCGCGCCAAGTCCTACTAGGAAACGACGCCGGGGCCGGGAAAGAAAGAGTTGCACGAGGTTGCATCGCCGTTTCCTGTGCCGATGCGGCCGTTTTGGTCACCCCGTGGCGGACTCCGGCTGTCCCCCAGGGCGGGATGTGCGCTGGTCGTGGCCTCGCTAGCGTCGACTCATGGACTCGCTGGGGTGGGCGCTCTTCATCGGGCGCGACGCCGATCTCGAACCGCCTTCGGCCTGGTGGCGCGGCCCGGCCTGGATCAAGGGCGTCCTCACCGCCTCGGCACTCACCGTGCTGATGGTCCTGACCTACGGCTCCTGGGCGCGCTACCTCGGCTCGGAGAGCTTGCCGCTGGTCTTCTTCCTGCTGCTCCTGCAGCTCGTGCCACCGCTGCTGGTCGTACGGTTCCCGCTGACCGCCGTCCGGGTGGCGGCGGTGGGCATGGCGGCCGCCACCATCGCCACCCTCTTCCCCACGCGCCATCCGCCGTTCGGCACGACGCTGTCCGACTGGCCGCTGCAGACCCACGTCCTCCCGTACCTCCCGGTGCTGGCGCTGACCCTCGCCAGGACGAAACCCGGGCAGGGCACGGGGATCTCGATCATCGCGGTGGTGCTCACCACCGCGATCGGCCTCGCCCAGCTCCCGCGCGGGGGGACGAAGACACTGGTGTCGTCACTGATCGTGGTGACCGTGACCATCGTCGCCGGGTACGGCATGCAGCAGCGGCGGCGGGCGCTGACGCAGGCCGACACGGCCGAGCGGACGGCGGTCGAGGAGCGGACGAAACGCACGGCGCTGCAGGAACGCGCGCTGATCGCCAGGGAACTGCACGACATCATCGGACACCACCTGTCGCTGATCGCCCTGCGCACCGACAGCGCGCGCTACCGCCTCCCGGACGTCAACGAGGCCACCGCGGAGGAGTTCCGCGCGCTCGGCGTCGCGGCCCGCGAGGCGCTGGACGAGGCCCGGAGGCTGGTCGGCGTGCTGCGGGACGATGACACCGAACCGGAACACGAACCGCAGCCGGGGCTCTCCGAGGTCCCCGGATTGCTCGACGGCTGCCGCGCTTCCGGGATCGACGTCCGCTCCCGGATCACCGGCGGCGACGACGTCCCGGCCATGATCGCCCTTGCCGCGTACCGGATCTTGCAGGAGGCGCTGAGCAACGCGGCCCGGCACAGTCCTGGGTCCATTGTGGACGTCGACGTCCGGCGGGAGCGGGACGTGCTCGTGATCCTCGTCGAGAACGGGCCCGCCACGCGGGTTCCGGCACCCTCGGCCGACGACGGCACGGGCCTGGCCGGGATAGCCGAACGCGTTACGCTGATCGGGGGCACTTGCGAGACCGGGCCGCGGCCCGGCGGCGGGTTCCGGGTGGCCGTCACACTGGAACTCACGGGGGAAGCGTGACGACGCTGTTCATCGTCGACGACCAGGCCATGGTGCGGGAGAGCTTCGCGAGCCTGCTGGACGCGCAGCCCGGGCTCGACGTCGTGGGCCAGGCAGGTGACGGGCTGGCCGCGCTGGCGGGCATCTCCGCCCTGACCAGGCCACCGGACGTCGTCCTGATGGACATCCGGATGCCGGTGATGGACGGTCTCGAAGCGACCCGGCGACTGCTCGAAGGCGACGGCGAGAAGCCGAAGGTGATCGTCTTGACCACCTTCCATTTGGACGAGTACGTCTACGAAGCGCTACGGGCGGGCGCGAGCGGGTTCCTGTTGAAGGACGCGCCGTCGGCCGAACTGGTCAACGCCATCGACGTGGTCGCCGCCGGAGACGCGCTGCTCTCACCCGCAGTCACGAAGCGGTTGATCGCGAGTTTCGTCGCCGCCGCGCCTGTTCCGAGGCCTTCGCCGTCGCGGTTCGACGTGCTCACCGAACGCGAACGAGAGGTGCTGCGGCTGATCGCGAAAGGACGGTCCAATCCGGAGATCGCGGCGGACTTGGTGCTTTCGGCGCAGACCGTTAAGACATACGTGGGCCGGATCCTCGCGAAGCTCTCGCTCCGTGACCGGGCGCAGGCGATCGTGCTGGCCTACGAGACTGGACTCGTCGGTCCGGCTGAGACGAATAACCCCTGGCTGTACTACCCCTGAAAAAGCAGCAGGGCCGCCTCCCCGAGGGGATGACGGCCCAGCTTGGAAAACCTGGATCAGATCACGTTGACCGAGGTGGCCTGCGGACCCTTCGCGCCCTGCCCGATTTCGAACTCCACGCGGGCGTTCTCCTCGAGGGTACGGAAGCCGTTGCCCTTGATCTCGCTGTAGTGCACGAAGACGTCGCCGCCGCCGTTGTCGGGAGTGATGAAGCCGAACCCCTTCTCGGAGTTGAACCACTTCACAGTGCCCTGAGTCATAAAATCTCCATATGCAACACAAACAAACAGGAAGCCACGTCGGCAGCCCGGGTCATGACCAGACGGTTTGCTTCCCCGGAAACACGAGGAGACACTACGCCCGCTGAGTTCTGCGAGCGTGAACCAACACGAACACAAAAATCGAGACCTGGAGCAGTAAAGCACACCTCACGCAGGCCGACAAGCGTGATCACCCGGGTGTGCGCGGCCGCACGGTGCCCTTTTCAGGGGGGCTATTCGCCGCTCGCCGCGCGCAGTGGTACGTCGGCGCCGAACGGCGAACGGCGCAACACCTCCCGGTTCGTGGCCATGACGGCCACATCGTGGGTCTCCGCGTCCGCGCTGAACTGCACCGGCACCACGCCGGAAACGGACTTGTCCTGTGGCTTCGTCTCGTCAGCCATGTTTTCTCCCCTGTGTCAACACAACGCTCGTAGTACTGCGCAAGACACTGCGTGCCAACAACTCACCGGCGAACGGTCGCGGACCCGATGGCCGCTCCGGTCCATATCGGACTCTCGGTGTTGCGGCGATTGTGCCACGGCCGACCGACAAAATCCGGCCTCCGCGACCGAAACTCGGCCGAGTCGTCACCACATTCCCACCCTTTGGAGCAGGTGAAGGCGGCACCACAAGGGTTTCTGTGTATCCCCTGAGAAAAAGTACCGCCCGGTAATCGCCCTACTGGCCGCCCTGCTGCGGCCTCGCGGCACCCAGCAGGCTCGTCAGCCGGATGTCCGGGGTCACCACGTCCGGATCCGTCCTGATGTCGATCACACACGGCCGTTGCCGCACCAGCGCGCTCGCGATGATCGGTTCCAGTTCCTCGCGGTCGTCCACGGTGTACCCGGCGGCGCCGAGTCCTCGTGCCCACGACGCGAAGTCGGTGATGGGAACTGTAACCCCCGAGAGCCGTCCGTGCTTGCGCGCCTGGTGCACGGCGAGCGGGCCGTGCAGGCCGTTCTGGAACACCAGGACGGTCACCGGCACCCGGTAACGGACGGCCGTCTCGATCTCCTGCCCGGTCATCAGCGCGCCGCCGTCGCCCGCCATCGCGATCACCGTCCGGCGCGGCTCGGCGAGTTTCGCCGCGACCGCCGCGGGGACCGCGTAGCCCATGGCCGCGTTGCTCGGGCCGAGCTGGCTGCGCGGCGCGGTGAAGCACCAGTAGCGGTGCATGAACTGGGCGAAGTTGCCCGCGTCGCTGGTCACGATCGCGTCTTCGGGCGCGAGTTTGCGCACCGCACGGATGACGTCGGCGGGATGGACGCGGGTGGCGCCGCTGGTGTCGGGCGGCGTCATGAAGGTGTGCACGGCGGCGTTCGCGGCCGACGCGCGGCGTGTCCGCGGCGAGGCGACGGTGCGCAGTTCCCGCAGGAACGGCTCGACCTCGGAGTCGACCCGGAAGGTCAGGCCACCGCGCCGGGCGGGCTCGATCCCGGTGCCGACCAGTACCAGCGTCTGCGACGGCGTCGGGTAGCGGAAGGACTGCGTGGTGACCTCGTCGAGCTGCGTGCCGAGCGCGAGCACGAGGTCGGCGCGCTCCAGCGCGTCGAGCTGCCGCGCGGGGATGCCGATGCCGAGGTGGCCGGCGTAGCGCGCGTGGTTCTCGGGGAAGGCGTCCTGGCGGCGGAACGCGTTGTACACCGGGAGCGCGAGTTCGTCGGCGACGGCGATGAGCTCTTCCCGCCCGGCTCGGGCCCGGCCACCGACGATGACCACCGGATACCGGGCCTCGTCGACCAGCTGCGCGACCGCCTCGGCGGTCCGGCCGAGCGCGCCGGTGGCGGGCGGCTTCACCGCGGCGACCGGCTTGGCCGAGTCGAAGGGGACGCCCCAGAAGTCGGCGGGGACGGCGACGACGGTGGGCCCGGGCCGCCCTTCGCGGCAGCGGGTCAGCGCCTCGACCAGCAGGCCGGGGACCTCGTCCGGGGACGCCGCGCGGCCAAGCCACTTGACGAGGGGCTCGAACATCGCCGTCAGATCCGCGGTGGGCAGTTCGCTGGTCGGGCCGGGGCTGGACGGCGGGTTCTCCAGCAGGACGACCATCGGGCTCTCGTCCTGGTACGCCGTGGAGACGCCGATCGCGAGGTTCGCCGCGCTCGGGCCGCGGCCGGCGAGCAGGACGGCCGGGTGCTCGGTGAGCTTGCCTTCGGCCTCGGCCATGAAGGCCGCGCCGGAATCGTGCCTCGCCGAAACGAAGGTGATCGACCGCTCGCGTTGCAGCGCGTCGAGCAGATCCAGGAAGGACTCACCGGCCACCGCGTACACGCGGTGGATCTGCGCCTCGGTCAGGATCCGCACGGCCGTCTGGGCGACGGACGCTCCCGGTTGGTATCTAATGAGTACGAGCTTAGGCGGGCGGTGATCGGTGCCGTCAAGCGATCTTTCGATTCCGGCAACCCCGGGGCGGCAGAATGTCCGATATCGGAGCGTGTTCGAGCAAGGGAGCACGAAAACGTGACCTCAGCCACCGCTGGACGTGAAACAGTTTTCACTTACGGCGCACCGGCCTTGAAATACGGTGCCGGGTCGAGCGATGAGATCGGCTACGACCTCACCCAGTACGGCGCCCGGCGGGTGCTCGTACTGACCGACGCGGGTGTCGCCGCGACGGGCTGGCCACAACGGATCGCCGAAGGCATCGAGACCTACGGCATCGAAGCGGTCGTCTTCGACGGCGTGCACGTCGAGCCGACCGACGTCAGCATGCGGAAGGCCGTCGACTTCGCCAGAGGACAGGGCCAGTGGGACGCCTTCGTCGCCGTCGGCGGCGGATCGGCCATCGACACCGCGAAGGCGGTGAACCTGTTGACCAGCAACGACGGTGACCTGCTGGACTACGTCAACGCGCCGGTCGGCGGCGGCCGTGCGCCGAGCGCGCCGCTGAAACCGCTGGTCGCGGTGCCGACCACCACCGGGACCGGTTCGGAGAGCACCACCGTCTGCGTGCTGGACGTGTTGTCACTGCGGGTGAAGAGCGGCATCAGCCATCTCCGGCTGCGGCCGAGTCTCGCCGTCGTCGACCCGAGGTTGACGGTTTCCCAGCCGCCGGAGGTCACCGCCGCGAGCGGGATGGACATCCTTTGCCACGCCGCGGAAAGCTACACGGCCAAGCCCTACACCGAGTTCGACCGCAAACGCCCGGAGGACCGGGTTCCTTACTGTGGCGCGAATCCACTGGCCGACATGTTCGCCGAGCAGTCGTTGCGGCTGCTGTCGTGGGCGCTGCCCGCGGCCGTGCGGGACGGCTCGGACATGAAGGCGCGCGAGGCGATGGCACTCGCGGCGACCTTCGCCGGGCTCGGGTTCGGCAACGCGGGCGTGCACATCCCGCACGCCAACGCGTATCCGATCGCCGGGCAGGTCCGGGAATTCCATCCCGGCGGCTATCCGGGTGACGAGCCGATGGTGCCGCACGGGATGGCGGTGTCTTTGACCGCACCCGCGGCGTTCCGCTTCACCTTCGACGCCGCGCCGGACCGGCACCTTCGGGTGGCCCGGCTGCTCGCGCCGGACTACGAATGGCCGGGCGATCTGCAGGATCACCTGCCCGCCGTGCTGCGGCAGATCATGCAGGAGATCGGGATCCCCAACGGGATCGGCGAAGTCGGCTACTCCGAGTCCGATGTGGACTCCCTGGTTTCCGGCACGGTGAAACAACAACGACTGCTGGCGACGGCGCCGCGCGAGGCGTCCGAAGAGGACCTCGCCGGGATCCTGCGGGATTCGGTGACGCTGTGGTGAACGCCGAGTACCCGCACTGGCAGACGGTTCCGTTGCGGTGGAAGGACAACGATGTCTACGGGCACGTCAACAACGTCGTCCACTATTCGGTGATGGACACCGTGGTCAACACGTGGCTGATCGAACGCGGCGGGCTCGACATCGAAACCGGCGGGGTCATCGGGCTGTGCGTGGAATCTCAGTGCAAGTACCACGCTTCGGTGTCGTTCCCGGGAGAACTCGAGGTCGGCCTGCGGGTGGGGCATCTCGGCCGGTCGAGTGTCCGCTACGAGGTCGGGATGTACTCGAAGGAGACGGTGATCGCGGAGGGGCATTTCGTGCACGTCTTCGTCGATCGCGAGTCCCGGCGCCCGGTCGCCGTCGACGGCCTACTCAGGAGCGCGCTGGAAGAACTGCGCACTGGGCTGGGGTAACCGCGGCGACCACGCGTGCATGAGCTGGGCGTAGCGCGTGGACCGGTCCATGAGTTCGAGATGGGTGCCGAGAGCGGTTTCCTTGCCGTCCATCACCAGGACCCGGTCCGCGCGCAGCGCCGACGTCAGCCGGTGCGCGATCACCACCAGCACCCCGCCCCGCTCGGCGAACGCCCGTTCAGCGCGGGCTTCGGCGGGCGGGTCGAGGTGCGACGTCGCCTCGTCGAGGACGACGATGCCCGCGTCGCTCGCGTACACCCGCGCGAGCGCGATCAGCTGCGCCTCACCGGCGGACAGCGTCCCGTGCCCGATCTCGCCGTCGAGCCCGCCCAGCCGCTTCACCAGCGGTTCCGCGCCGACGGCCGCCACCGCCGCCCGCAGTTCGCCGTCCATCGCGGCCTGCGCGAACAGGCCGACGTTCTCCCGCACGGATCCCGCGAAGACATAGGCCTCCTGCGGGATCAGCGCGACCATCCGGTGCCGCAGCGCCGCCGGGATCTCCCGGACCGGGACCCCGCCGAGCAGCACCCGGCCCGCCCGCGGTTCGAGCATCCCGGTCAGGAGCCCGGCCAATGTCGACTTGCCGATTCCGCTCGGTCCCACCACCGCGAGCCGCTCGCCGGGCCGCAGATGCAGGTCGAGACCGCGCACCACCGGCTCCGCCGCCGCGCCCCAGCTGAAGGTCAGGTCGCGCACGTAGATCGCGGTCCCGTCCGGTTCGGCCGTGCCGTCGGCCTCCGGCTCGGCCTCCGCGGTCTCCGCCAGCCGCCGCAGCGCGACGATCAGCCGCAGCACCACGGTGCTCGCGGTCGCGGCAAGGCCCTGCAGCGCCGGCTGCATCGTCGTCGCCAGGTAGACGAGCGCGCCGAGCGCGGCCCCGGCCGTGAGCGAGCCGTCCTTGACCATGCCCGGCGCCACCAGCAACGCCAGCAGCAGCGGCACGAACGCGCCGATCGCGATCACCACCGACCGGGCCGCCCCGGACCGCGCCACCCGCACGGCCGCCTTCGCCTGTGTGTCGACGGCGTCGTAGAGCTCAAGCGCGGCAAGGGGTTCCGCGCCGCAGGCGACGACGTCGCGCATACCGGACAGCGACGCGCCGGCGACCTCGGCGGTCCGCTCGTCGGCCAGCGCGAGCGCGCGCTGACGGCGGGCCAGTGACGGCAGCAGGCAGGCGAACACGAGGACCGCGACCACCACCGGGATCGCGACGATCAGCGCGAGCGAACCGGCGACGGTGAACAACCCGGCCAGCGCCGCCACCGTCGTCACGATCATCCCGCGCGCCTGCACCAGGAGTCCGGCCGTGGCGTCGCGGACCACTTCGACGTGCTGGGTGATGCGGGCGACGCCGCTGGCGTCCGGCTGGTTCCGCGGTGGCGCCGGATCGCGCAGGACCCCGCGGACGACGGCGGTCACCAGCCCGTCCCGCAGCGGCTCGACGACCTTGCCGAGCTGATGCCACACCAGCCGTGAACCGAGGGCGCCGATCACCGCGACCAGGCCGAAGATCGCGAGCCAACGCAGTCCGGTGCCTGGCCGATCCGCGGCAAACCCCTCGTCAACCGCGAGTTCGACCAGGCGACCGGACAAGAACGCGGGTGCGCTCTCCAGTACGGAGCAGGCCAGCAGGACCAGCCCGCCTCTCCACTGCCCGGCCAGCGCCGAACGGTAGAGACCCCAGACGCTCACTGCGCGCCCTCGGTGAAAACTGCCTGGTAAGCCGGATCCCGCCGCAGCTCGGCGTGCGTGCCGACCGCGCGGACCCGGCCGTCTTCCAGCCACACCACCGCGTCCGCCCGCGAGGCGGTGGCCGCGCGATGCGTCACCACCACCCGCGTCCGGCCGGGCAGCGTGCGTTCGATCGCTTCCTCGACGGCGGCCTCGGTGACCGTGTCGAGGCTGGCGGTGGCGTCGTCGAGGATGAGCACCCGCGGCGCGTGCGCGATCGCGCGCGCCAGCCCGATCCGCTGCGCCTCCCCGCCGGACAGCGGCGTCTCCGAAAGCGGCGTCCGGTATCCGTTCGGCAGCCGGACGATCAGGTCGTCGACCTGCGCGGACTGACAGGCACCGCGCACGGCGGCCTCACCGGCCCACGAGCCGTACCCGACGGCGTCGCCGATGGTCGCGCCGAGCAGCGCGGGACGTTCGAAGGCGAACCCGACGACCGCGCGGAGCTCGTACGGCCGCAGCTTCTCCAGCGGACGGCCGTCGAGCACCGCCATCCCCTCGTCCGGGGTCACCAGCCCGCCGAGGACGTTGACCAGCACGGACTTCCCGGCGCCGGAGCGCCCGACGACCGCGGTGAACCGGCCACCCCGCACGAGCAGATCGATGTCCCGCAGCGCGCCTTCGACGGTGACGCCGCGCAGTTCGAGCGTGCCCCGTCCGGGGACGACGCCCAGGTCACCCGGTTCGGGGACCGGCGATTCGCGTACCGCGTTGATCCGCTCCGCGCACGACCGCGCACGGGAAAGTGTGGTGAGCAAAGGAATCTGGGTGATCAGGCCCATGCCGAGCGCGACGTAGCCGAGCGCCGCGAGAACCTGTCCGACGGACAGCCTGCCGTCCATCACGCCGAAACCGGCGGCGGCCAGCACCGCCAGTTCCGCCGCAGGCAGCAGCAGGCCCGAGCGCCACACCATCCTGGCCTGCGTCCGCCACATCCCCCGGCCGGCGAGACTCAGTTTCGGCAGTGGCCGCAGCACGCGTTCGGCCTCGCGGTCGGCGGTGCCCGACGCGGCGATCGTGCGGAGCCCGGCGACGGCGTCGATCATCCTCGCCGCCAGCTCGCCGGAGACCTCTTGATAGGTCAGGACGTCGTCGGCGGTGTTCTTCAGATGCGTGCGCGCCAGCATCAGCCCGAACGGGATGCTGGCGAGGAAGACGAGCGCGAGCCGCCAGTCCATCAGCGCGAGCAGGACGACGGCTCCGCCGGAGATCAGGGTGGTCGACCCGAGCTGGACGACGACCGAGGCGACCATTCCGGCACCGGTGCAGTCACTGGTGAGCCTGCTGATCGCGTCGCCGTCGGCGAAGGCCGAACGGGTGCCGAGCGCGAGATAGCGGTCGGTGAGTTCGCGGCGCAGCCACGCGGTCGCGTAGGCCGTCATCCGCGCGGTCAGGATCCCGCCGATCAGGCCGACCGCGATCTCGGTGACGCCGAGGGCGATCAGCCAGGAGACCTCGGGAAGGCTGGGGCGTCCGGCCACCACGGCGTCGACCGCCGCGGCCAGTGCGCCGGGCAGGAGCAGTCCCGCCGCGGTCCCGGCGAGCGCACAGAAGATCAGCGCGACCAGGCGGGGACGATCGAGCGCGGTCACCGTGACCAGCAGCCGATCGGCGGACCCCGCCATTCCACTCCTCAATCCGTGATCCCATCGAGACGAACCGGAAGGCAAAATGAAAAGCGCGGGAGCGGCGCACTTGGCCTGTGCCGCTCCCGCACCTTCAGTGATCAGCTAGCGATGTGCCGGAGATCAGTGGCAGGTCAGCAGGCTGATGGTGCTGTTGTTGCAGGAAGCGAGCAGGCTCAGGTTGCTGCCCCCGCCGCCGCCGCCGTGGCCGCCTTCGAGAACCTCGGGGGCTTCCAGGGCCTGCAGGTCGAGAACCAGTTCCATGGTGTTCCCTTTCATCGGTTACTTATTTCCGCCGGCCGTCAGTGGCCGGTGGTCCTGGGGGACAGGAAAGGCAGCACGGCCTTCCCGTCGAGGGTCGCGGCGAGGGCGAGGAGCACGCCCGCGCCGCCGGTGACGACGTCCATCGACAGCCGGAGCAGCTGGTTGCCGGGGAACGCCAGGCCGCCCTTGTACGGCATCGCGTACCAGGCCAGCCGGGAAAGATGCAGGTCGATGGTGTCGAGGACGCGCTGTTCCGGTTCGGCACCCATCGAGAGCGCGGTCATCAGCCCGCATCGGCCGAAGAAGAGACCGGGGTGGATGACGAACTCGCCACGGCAAGCTTCGCGAAGGCCGGACAGGCTCTTCAACGAGTTCGCGTCCGGGCGGTACTTCGCCAGCTCCTCGGCGACCATGAGGATCCCCGCGCCGCCGACACCCACGTAGGGCAACGTCCTGGACTCACCGTCGCGGACCTGCAAGGAGCCGTCGTCGGACTCGGCGCACTCCTCGATGTCCCGCTCCAGCGCCTGGTCGGCGAAGGACAGCCAGCCCTCTTCGCGGGTGCGCTCGAACAGCCGGACGAACAGCAGCGCCGGCCCGGACCAGCCGTTGAGCAGGCCTGCCCTGGCGAATTTGCCGGGCGGGGCGGCGGTCTCGAGCGCCTCGGCGAGGCGGACCGCGGTGGCGAGCGCCTGCCTGCCGAACTCGTTGTCCTTGCGGGCCACCGCGAAGTGCAGCTGAGTGAGCCCGATGCCGGACAGGCCGCCTTCGAGGCTGTGGTCGGTGGTCTGCTCGACCAGCGTCGCCGACGCTGCCAGCAACTTGGTCGCCTCGTCGCGGTACCCGAGCTCTTCGAGGACGTACGCGATTCCGTACGAGCCGTCGTAGAACCCCGGGCGATCCGGCGGATCGCGGCGGATCGAGTCCAGGAGCCAGCGTTCGTGATCGGGATACCGCTCCCCGCCGACGGCGTTCAGGGCGTGGAGGACACCGGCCGCGCCGTACCCGAAACAGGCTCCGCCGACGCGGAACTGCTCGATGTCGCCGGGGAAGAGCCGGTCGGTGCGCTCGGGGGTCGCGGAGGCGAGGATCCCCTCGGTGATCTGCTTGCGGACCAGTGCCCAATCGGGCTTTTCCTGGTCGAGCTCGGTCGACGCGCTGAGCGGCGGAAGGTCGCGCGGCGCGAGCTCAGCGACGATCGAGTCGGCGTAGCCCTCCGGAACGTCGAAACGCCGCTGGACGAAGTCCGCGAGCCCCCGCAGCTTCGCCGGAGCGAGTTCGAGGAGCGTGGTGAGCGGCAGGAAGATCCACAGCTTCAGCACGGCGATCGCGTAGTCGTCGATCTCGAACCCGTTCCGGTCCCGCGGGGCGCGGAACCCGGGTGCGCCGAGTGCCGGCCGTTTGCCGCTGTCGGCGTCCGTGGCCATCTCGAAGTCGATCAGCCCGATCTTGTCGTCGTCGCCGTCGACCAGGATGTTCATCGAGTGCAGATCGCCGAAGACGATCCTGCGGTCGTGCACCTCGTCGACCATCCGCGCCACGCGGTCGACCAGCGCCAAGGCTCGTTCGGTGTAGGCGACGATGTCGTCCTCGGTGCAGTCCCGCCGGGTGAGCGGGTAGTTGCGGGCGAGCCAGCTGCCGAGGGAAACGCCCGGCATGTACTCCATGGCGAGGAAGTGGTGCTCCCAAACGGTGAACCGGTCGTAGGTCGCGGGGATGCCCTGGATGCCCTTGAGCCGCTCCAGCACCTCGTGCTCCCAGCGGAGGCGGTCGACGGCGTCGATCTCGTCGCGGTCGAGGCCGGCGAACGGCCTGGCCTCCTTGAGGACCACCTCTTCGCCGTCGTCCTTGCGGTCGGCGAGGTACACGCCGCCGCCGTTCGAGAAGTGCAGTGAACTTTTCACCTGATAGGGGAAACGATCTGCGCCGCCGCCCTTGCGAGCTGCGAGATGGGGCGCGAGGAACTCCGGAATCGTCACCCAGTCGGGTACGGAGAAGGTCGGCTCGCGCTTGTCCGGGACCAGCGTTCCGTCCGGTTTGCGCACCGCCAGGACACGTTTTCCGTCGAGTTCGACCCATTGCTCGGCGAATCCGCCGTAGCGGACGTAGAGCGGCCCGGCACCATACCGGAGATCACTGAGAATGTACGCACCCGGCTCACCGTCGAGCTTCGCGGACAACTCGACGAGAACGCGCTCGAGCTCGTTGTTGTCAGCTGGATAAAGAGTCAGTAACTTGCCGCTTCCGTCACGCGGGGCATATTTGGAATTTCGGGCGAGCAGAGTGCTCCTCGAGCGAAGGTGCTTGTACGACAGATTGTGCTCAAGACAATGCTCGTGCACCTTCACGAGCACCCGCTCGGCGTTGCCCAGACCTGCGGACACGTGGATTTTCCAGCCCTGCAAAGGAAGGTTTCGAGCAAGAGGGTGCATCATGCGCCACACTCCGCGCACTCCGGTCCGCCAGCCCGACTCGGGAGCGGGCAACAGGGAGGCGAAATCGTCGGCGGCGTCCCCGGTTTCCCGCTGCTCATCGAAGAACAGGGGATCGGCGAAGCAATACGCTTCGTACCGGACGTCCATCGAGCGCCCCCTCCTTCGCACCAATCGGATGGGCCATGTGCACCATCGCGATGGGGAATATTCCACCCGCCGGACCGCAAACGGCCAATCCGCCATACCGGGGGTTCGGATGGGCTGTTCAGGGACGTGAATTCGAAACCTACCGAATGGTAGGGGTACCCAGCGTGAGATCAACAGGGATTTCAACCACCCGGTCGGTGTGTAACAGGAACGTACGTGCGACGTAATCCCTGGTCCCGGCACCGATCACAATAATGCGCGACCGAATTGGCCGAACGCCAATCAAACGCGCTTCGTGATCTATTCACCCGAGGTCTGGACCACTGGTCGCTCCGTGGTCTCCGCCACGCACCCCACCGGTCGCCCGTCGGGCGCGACCCGTCCGGAGGTACGTTGTCGCCGGTGGAGCGGGTAAGGAGGCGGGCGTGATCACAGGCTTCGCGGTGACCGTCGCGATTTGCGCGACGTTGGTCGCGGTGTGGAGTTTCGTGCAGTCCGCGCGCAGGAAACTGCCGGACAACCCGCTGCTCGCCGGCCTCGCCGTCGTCGAACTCCTCCTGGTGGTCCAGCTCGTCATCGGCGTCGTGCTGCTGATCGACGGCGGCCGCCCCGGCGGCATGGCCACCTATCTCGCCTACCTGATCGGCTCCCTGGTCGTGCTCCCGCTCGGGACGTTCTGGGCTTTGGCCGAGCGCACGCGGTCGAGCACCGCGATCCTCGGGATCGCCTGCCTCGCCATCCCGGTGATGGTGCTCCGGCTGCACGAGGTGTGGGCGGGCGCGAGTGCCTGAAGAAACCGAGGAGAACACGGTGGACACCGCTACCGACACCCGTACGGACAAGGCCTCCGGCCCGGGACGCGTCCTGGTGGCCGTCTACGCGATCTTCGCGCTGGCGGCGACGTCACGCGCCGCCGTGCAGATCAGCACCAAGTTCGGCGAGGCCCCGCTGGCCTACGCCCTGTCCGCCTTCGCGGCCGTCGTCTATCTCCTGGCCACTGTCGCCCTGGCCCGCCGCGGCGCGGGATGGTGGCGGATCGCGCTGGTCGCCTGCGGGATCGAACTGCTCGGCGTGCTGACCGTCGGTACGTTCAGTCTTTTCGACCGCGAGGCCTTCCCGCACGCGACCGTGTGGTCGGTGTACGGACAGGGCTATCTGTTCATCCCGCTGGTGCTGCCGGTGGTCGGGCTGTACTGGCTGCGGCGGACGAAGCCGTAGCTTCCTTCGTCACCTGCTCCGCTCGGCTGTCGGGACCACCCCGATCCTCACGCGACTGCCTCGCGATCGATGCCCCCAATGTGGCATTGGAGACACTCAACGTCCCCAATGCCACATTGGGGGCACCAGCCACCGAGAGCACGCGACTCGCCACTCACGATCCGTCTCCGGCCGCCTGGCTGTCGCGACCGGACCGGTCAAGTGAGGCCGTGTGGATTTTGGGTCATCTAACGTCCCGAAATCCACACAGTCCGGCGTCACAGGTCCGCTCACGAACACGCCACCTAGTCCGCACTACTCACGAGGTGGGTCACTTTTCGAAGCAGCCCTTCTCGTTGATCGGACCGAACGACGGCAGGACGAGGCCGCACAGGTAGCCGTCGATCCAGTGCCCGTTGCCCGCGACGTTGGTGAGCACGCGGATCGCCGGAGCGAACGCGGCGATGCCCTTGGCCAGCGAGTCCTGGTTGCGCTGGAGCATCGACGTCAGCCGGTCGAGTTGCTCGAGAACCGGCCCGAGTTGCCCGTCGTTGTCGGCGATGATGCCGTCGAGGGCGGTCGCGAGCCGTTTCGATCCATCGAGCAGATCCTTGATCGCCTGCTGCCGGGTGGAAATCGCGCGCAGCAGCGTGTTGCCGTCCTGGATCAGCCGTTGGGCTTCGGTGTCGCGGTCGACGAGGGTCTGCGAGACCTGCCGCGTGTTCGCCACCAGCGTCCGGAGTTGCCGGTCGCGGGAGGCGATGGTGCCGGACAGCTTCGAAATCCCGTCGAGTGCGGCGCGGACGTCGGCGGGCGTATCGGCGAAAGTGGCCGAGATGGCGTCGAAACTCTTGGCGAGCTGGTCGACGTCGATGGCGTCGACGGTTTTCGACAAATCCCGAAACGCTTCAAGGACGTCGTACGGCGCGGTGGTTCGCCGCAGCGGGATCGGGTCACCGGGATCGAGGACCGCTTCACCGCGCGGGTCGAGCGCCAAGTACTTCTGCCCCAGGACGTTCTTGATCCGGATGGACGCGCTCGTGGCGTCGCCGAGCCACGCGTCCTTCACCCGGAACGAGACGTGCACACGATCGCCTTCGAGGTCGATCTCGGACACTTTGCCGACCTTCACCCCGGCGACCCGGACGTCGTTGTCCTCGTGCAGTCCGCCCGCGTCGGAGAACTCGGCCGAATAAGTGGTGCCGCCGCCGATCACCGGCAGGGCGTCGGCGTTGAGCGCCGCCGCCATTCCGAGCGTCATCGTGGTGAGTCCCGCGAGCGCCATCTTGACCGGATCCACCGCGCCGAAGGACCTCATCGTCTCACCTCGCAGGTCACAAGCGGGAGAGCCTAGGGGCCGCCCCGCCCGATGGCCAGGCGAAACGTTGCACCGATCGGGTGGCATCGTCCGTCCATTGTGGACGGATTTACCGCCAAAGGTCGCCCGCGGTCCCCCGCGCGACATGCTCCTCGTAAACCTCGACCTTCCTGCTGATCAGCTCCAAGCAGTCGGCCAGTTCGGCGATCCGGGCGCGGACGGTGTTCTGATGCTCCCGCAGCAGGTCCAGCCGTTTTTCCTCGTTACCCGGCCCCTGCCGGACGAGCTCGGCGAACTCGCGGATCGTGGCGAGCGGCATCCCGGACGCCCGGAACTTCGTGCAGTTCAGGATCCATTCGACGTCGTGCTCGGTGTACACGCGGCGGCCGTTCGCGTCGCGTTTCACCGGGCCCGCGAGCAGCCCTTCCTTCTCGTAGAAGCGAAGCGCGTGCACGCTGAGGCCCGTCCGGTCGGTGACCTTGCCGATCGCGAGTTCCGTCACGTAGCCGACGATAGCGTTTGACCTAGAGAGCCCTCTAGCTCCTAGCGTTCGCCGCATGACCACTTCACAGCACAAGATCGGCTCCGGCTTCGGCGCCCGCAGCACCGCCGAAGAGGTCCTGCGCGGAATCGACCTCTCCGGCAGGCTGGCCATCGTCACCGGCGGATATTCGGGGCTGGGCTTGGAAACCACGCGCGCACTGGCGAACGCCGGAGCGCACGTTGTCGTCCCCGCCCGCCGTCCTGCCGACGCCGAGGCCGCCCTCGCCGGGATCTCCGGCACCGAGGTCGGCGAGCTCGACCTCGCCGACCTGACGAGTGTCGAGACCTTCGCCCGCCGGTTCCTCGGCACCGGACGTTCCGTCGATCTGCTGATCGCGAACGCCGGGATCATGGCCGCGCCGGAACGGCGGGTCGGCCCCGGCTGGGAGTCGCATTTCGCGATCAACCACCTCGGCCACTTCGCCCTGGTGAACCGGCTTTGGCCGGCGCTGACGGCGGACGGCGGCGCCCGGGTCGTCATGGTGTCCTCCGCCGGTCACCACTCGTCCCCGATGCGCTGGGACGACGTCCAGTTCGAGGGCGGCTACGACCGCTGGCTCGCCTACGGCCAGGCCAAGACCGCGAACGTGCTGTTCTCGGTGCAGCTGGACGCGATCGGCGCCGAACACGGGATCCGCGCGTTCAGTCTGCATCCGGGCGCGATCCTCACTCCCCTGCAGCGTCATCTGCGGCAGGAGGAGATGGTCGAGTTCGGCTGGATCGACGAGAACGGGGACCAGGCCGACCCGGATTTCAAGTCGCCGGAGCAGGGCGCCGCCACCCAGGTCTGGGCGGCGACGTCACCGCGCTTGGCCGGCATGGGCGGGCTCTACTGCGAGGACTGCGACGTCGCCGAGATCGCCGCCGAAGAGGGCGAGTGGGTGGGAGTGCGCCCCTTCGCGATCGACCCCGGTGAGGCCGCGCGGCTCTGGCAGGTTTCCGCCGGCCTCACCGGGGTCGGTTCCAGAACTTGATCTCGGGGTTGCCCGCCACCGGACCGTCCAGCAACGGCTGGCGTCCGCCGCGCAGGTTCTTGTCGAAGAAGGCGGAGACGTAAGCCCTGGTCAGCGCCAATCCGCGGTCGCCGCCGAGGGTGCCGGGCGGCGCGAGGCCCAGCTGCTCGCCGAGCGGGCCGACGTCGGTGAAGGACGCGTGCCCGGCCGTCGCGACACTGATCCAGCGCTTCCAGCCGGTGAGGTTCGGCCAGCTGTCCGCCCAGGTCATGTCCGGACCGGCCGGGGTGTACTCGCTTTCGCGGCCGAGCAGCAGGAACGGCCGGTCGATCCCGGACGCGGGCACCGGGGACCACAGCCTGCCGTCCATGTCTGCGCCGGCGCGGATCCGCTGGTCGGCGGCCATCGCCGTAGGCGTGCTGTAGCCGCCGATGGAGTGCCCGGCCATGCCGATCCGCGTCCGGTCGACCAGCCGGGACCACGGCGACGAAGGCCTGGTCAGCGTGTCGAGGACGAACGAGACGTCCGCGGCTCGGATCGGCGGGATCAGCGTGGACTCGGATCCGCACGCGGCGCATTCGGTGACGCGCCCGTCAGGGAAGGCCGTGCCGTGGGATTCGTAGTTGTGGCCAATCAGCGCGACCACGAAACCCTTGCTCGCCAGCTCTTCCGCCAGTCCGGTGAGCGTGGTGCGCGGTTTGCCGAATCCCGGCGACAGGACGACCAGCGCGCGCTTTCCCGGCAGGGGCGGGGCGTCGACCCGCGCGCTGGTCCGGATCGCGGAGAGCCGCGCGGGATCGACGTCGGGGACGCCGGATTCGGTCAGGAACGCCTTGGCCTCGGCCAAAGTGAGATAAGGCCGTTTCGAGCCGAGCGGCAGCAGGGCCGGGTAGAACATCGACACCATCAGCTCGCGCGGCCCCGCCGGCACCCACGGGTCCCGGCGCGCGGAGTCGATCAGGTGCAGGTCGGTGGAGCCGACCGGATGCGAGCCGGTCGGTGGCGGCAACGTCAAGGGCGCCGCAGCCGCCGAAGCCGGGCTCGCCAAGGGCACCATGGCGGCGAGGGCGACCAGTGCGACGAGAAGCCTTCTCATGAGGATTCCGTTTCTGTCGAGGATCTTCCGCCGCCAGCCTGCGACCCGGCGCCGTATTCGCGCGTCTGTCGCAGGTCGTATGCCGGGGTCTGCCGCGAGGTGGATCCGCGACGCCCGATCCGGGATTACGCTCGGCTGGTGCTGGCCATCCTCAGGAGTCACCCGAAGGCCGTGGACCTCGGGCTGACCGTACTCATCGGACTGTCCACTGTGGTCACCGCCGATGACCCCGAGGGCTTCGAGTGGTGGCTGACCTCCTTGGTGTCCTTGGCTTCTTTGCTGATCCGGCACCGCAGCCCCACGATCACGTTCGCGGCCGGGGCGACGGTCTCCCTCCTGCATCTGGCCATGGGCAACGATCTCCGCCCGGTCGACGTCGTGGCGTTGATCGGCCTCTTCTCCGTCGCGGCGTGGGGGTCGCGACGCCTTTCCCTCGCCCTGCTGGCGGCGGGCCTGCTCGTCGGCGGAGCGTGGTCGCTCCATGCCGCCGAAACGAACTCGCGGACATCGGATCCGGAACCGCCGCGGATCATCGTCATCG
This sequence comes from Amycolatopsis sp. lyj-90, assembly GCF_046549035.1. Lineage (NCBI taxonomy): Bacteria > Bacillati > Actinomycetota > Actinomycetes > Pseudonocardiales > Pseudonocardiaceae > Amycolatopsis > Amycolatopsis sp. lyj-90. The sequence continues at coordinate 745,701 of NZ_JAJPWP010000005.1, read as the reverse complement.
ATCGGCTGGCACCGCCCACCGACCTCGACGACGACCGTCGCCAGGTTCAGGAATGGGGCGGGTTCGCAGGAATCGGCCTCTCGCTCGCGGTGGCTTGGCTGGCCGGGTTGAACACGCGTCAGCGCCGGATCCGGCTCTCGGTCCTGGAACAGCGGGCCGCCGATCTCGAACGCGAGCGCGACACCCAGGCCGCGCTGGCCGTCGCCGCCGAACGCGGGCGGATCAGCCGCGAACTGCACGACGTCGTCGCGCACGCGCTTTCGGTGGTGGTGCTGCAGGCCCAAGGCGCCCAGGCGGAGCTGGAGCGGCGGCCCGAGCGAGCGCGGGAGGCACTGGACGCCATCGTCGGCACCGGGCGGACCGCGTTGAGCGAGATCCGGCGGCTGCTCGGCGCGCTCGGCGAGGACACGCCGGACTGGGAGCCCCAGCCGGGCGCGGAACGCCTGCCGCGGCTGGCCGCCGACATCCGCGCCGCGGGTACGCCGGTCGAGTTCCTGGTCGAAGGGGAACCCCGGCCACTTCCGTCCACTGTGGACCTGGCGGCCTACCGGATCGCCCAGGAGGCACTGACGAACGTGCTGAAACACGCCGGTCCGGACGCGTCGGTGACTATCGTGATGCGCTACGGACCCGGCGCGCTGGACATCGAGGTGACCGATGACGGCGTCGCGGCGGAACCACCGTCCGGCACCGGGCACGGCCTCGAAGGAATGCGGGAACGAGTGAACGTACTGGGCGGCACCTTCGACGCGGGACCGCGTCCGGACCACGGCTTCGCCGTCCGCGCGAGCCTGCCGTCATGACGATCCGGGTGGTCATCGCCGACGACCAGACGCTCGTGCGCACCGGCCTGCGGATGATCCTGGACAACGCCGACGACATCGACGTCGTCGGCGAGGCGGGCGACGGCGCGGAGGCCGTCCGGATGGTGGCGGACCTCGATCCCGACGTCGTGCTCATGGACATCCGGATGCCCGAGATGGACGGCGTCGAGGCCACCACCGCGATCGCCGCGGCCCACCGTGCCCGCGTCCTGGTGCTGACCACCTTCGACCTGGACGAGTACGTCTACGCCGCGCTCCAGGCGGGGGCCAGCGGTTTCCTGCTCAAGGACGCGCTCGCACCGGACCTGATCTCCGGCGTCCGCGTCGTCGCCGCCGGAGAAGCCACGCTCGCGCCCACCGTCACCCGGCGGCTGCTCGACCGCGTGGTCACCGGCCTGCCCGCGCCGTCGCCGGACGCCCGGCTCGCTCTGCTCACCGGCCGCGAACACGAGGTGCTGGAGCAGCTGGCCCGCGGTCTGTCCAACGCCGAGATCGCCGGGCTGCTGTACCTCTCGCAGGGGACGGTGAAGACCCACGTCGGCCGCATCCTCACGAAACTCGGCCTCCGCGACCGCGTCCAGGCGGTCGTCTTCGCCTACGAGTCCGGGATGATCAGCCGCTGACCGTGGCGGGCGCGCGCCAGTGCTTGCCGCGGCGGGGCCGCCGGTGCTGCCCGCGCCGTCCGAGGTCGTCCGGGCCCTCGGAGGGGCGCGCGGCGAATTCCTCGGCCGTGATCCCCATCCGCACCAGGTACTTGATCTCGCCGCGCACCACTTCGGTGTCGCGCAGCCTGCCTTCCTCGCGGAAGCCCAGACCGCCGTGCAGCGAAAGGGACGCCAGGTTGCCGCCGTACACGCTGACCTCGCATTTACGGAAGCCGCGTTGCTCGAACATGTGCGCCAGGAGAACGGTGATGGCGTCCGTGGCGTAGCCGCAGCGCTGGTGGCGAGGGGCGATCCCGATGCCGTAGCCGAACAGGCCGGTCACCGGGTCCGCGCCGATGGTGCAGACCGAGCCGACCAGCATTCGCCCGCGCACCGTCTCGATGCCGAAGTGAATGTCGTCACCCGCCGAACCCGAACGGTGCGAGGCCCAATGGCGGTGCCCGCCACCGATCAGCGGCGTCGCCTCACGGGCCATGTCGCGGTCGAAGCCCATCAGGACCCGGCGGTCACGGAGGCCGACCTCGCGCAACCGCACCTTCCGGCCGACCTGTTCCGGCTCCGTGGCGGAGCGGCTCACCGAGTCCGGCCGCACGCGTGCTCACGAACGATCACAAGCATCCCTTGACGATATCGGTAGCCGGAACACGAGCTCCAGAGACCGTCATCCGGCCCGCGGATGACCCTGGACACACTTTTCCGCGAGCGCCCGTTGACCACCTGAAACGCCCGAAGGCCCCCACCCGGAGAGGGTAGGGGCCTTCGGTGTGAAAAAACGTCAGATGGCGACGACGCGCTGGGCCTGGGGGCCCTTCTGACCTTGGCCGATCTCGAATTCGACGCGCTGCCCCTCGTCCAGGGACTTGAAGCCGTTGCCCTGGATCTCCGAGTAGTGCACGAAAACGTCCGGTCCACCGTCGTCCTGAGCGATGAAGCCGAAGCCCTTTTCGCCGTTGAACCACTTAACGCTGCCCTGAGCCATACTTTTTACCTGCTCTTCATAGCGAGTCTGAGCCCATTCGATGCCCCGATCTCAGTAGCCATTCTCGCAGGTCTTCCCGAGCCGCACACGTCGTGTCCCGGAAAAGTTTGGTGGCGGGTCATCTTTCCGCAGGTCAGGCCAAAGATCTCGACCGAAGCCTTGACCTTGACCCAGCGTCAGGGTCAGAGGCTTCCCGCATGACGAACGACAGCGTTTCCCCGGCCCGGTTCGCGCCGCCGATCGGGGGCTTCCAGGAGCTCGACGGCCGCCGCCTCTTCTTGCACCGATCGGGTGACGGCGGACCGGCCGTCGTGTTCCTTCCGGGCGCCAGTGCGGTCGGCCTGGACTACCTCGGGGTCCAGCAGGAGGTCGCGCGGTTCACCACCGCCGTGGTCTACGACCGCGGCGGCACGGGCTACAGCGATCCCCTCCCGCTGCCGCGCACCGCCGCCGAGGTGGCCACGGAGCTCCACGAGCTGCTGCTCGCCCTGGACATCCCCGGCCCGTACGTCCTGGCGGCGCACTCCCTCGGCGGCCTCTACGCGCACGGATTCGCGCAGCTTCGCCCGCGGGAGGTGGCGGGCCTGGTCTGGCTGGACGCCCTCCATCCCGCCTGGGACGACTTCATGCCGCCCACGGCGAGCCTGGCCGAGGCCGAGCGGACGGCGCCTGATCTCGACCGGCTCGGCCGGCTGCGCCCGGTCCTCCGCGAGACGTACGCCGAGTTGCGCACCGGCTATCCGGAACACGTGCGAGAAGCCCTGGTCGAGGCCAAGGTGAGCGACGACTGGCTCCGCGCCGGCGTCACCGAACGCACCGGCCTGGTCGAACTCGCCGCCGAGCTCCGTGCCGGGCCGGACCTGCCCGACGTCCCGGTGATCGCGCTCACCGTCGTGGGCACCGACCCCGCCCAGCCGGAACAGTTGTCCCGGGAGCTGCACTCCGGCAAGACGAAAATGGACGCGGCCCTGGTGAGCAAGGTCTCCCACGGCGAGCAGCGCGTCCTCACCGACACCCTGCACCACCGGCTCTGCTTCGACCGTCCCGATGCCGTGGTCCAGGCGATCCGCGATGTCGTCGACCGCTCCTAGACTCGGCGGCGGTCACCGGCGACAGGGAGAACGGGTGCTCACGATCGGCCAGCTCGCGGCGACCGCCGGGGTGACCGTGCGTGCCGTCCGCCACTACCACCACGTCGGTCTGCTTCCCGAGCCCGGACGCGACGCCTCCGGCTACCGCCGGTACAGCGCGCAGGCGGCGGTGGACCTCATCCGGATCAGGACCCTCGCCGACGCCGGGGTGCCGCTGGCCCGGATCGACGCGCTGCTGCACGCCCGGCCCGCCGAGTTCGCCGCCGCCATCGCCGACATCGACGCCGAGTTGCGGCGCAAGATCGACCAGCTCACCGAGAACCGCCTCCGGATCGCCGAACTGGCCGTCGGCGAACGGCTCGTCCTGCCTCCCGGCGTGGTCGCCCTCCTGGACCGGATGCGCGATCTGGGGGTCAGCGAACAGCGGGTCCTGCTCGAACGCGACGCGTGGATCCTGATGCGGGCGCTGGACCCGCACGTCGTGCCGGAGCGGCTACGGGAGAAGAACGCCGCCTTCGACGACCCCGAGACGCTGCGCGTCTACCTCGCCTGCGACCAGGCGATCGGCTGGGATCCGCGCGATCCGCGTCTCGACCGGCTGATCGACGATCTGGACGCCTGGGAGATCGATCACGAGGGCGACGGCGGGCGGCCGGGCTACCTCGAGTTGGTCGTCTCCCGGATCTCCGAAGCGTCACCGGCGTGGCAGCGCGTCGTCGGTGAGCTCACTCACCGCGCCCGGCTGCGTGCCGGACGCGAAAGCGCAGGTGAGTAGCGGCCCCCTCGACGGGTTCACCCTGCGGGATCAGCTCGCCGAGGCGTCCGCCGAACAGGCCGGTCCCCTGCCCCAGCACCACGGGAGCGAGGTGGAGGTGGACTTCGTCGAGCAGCCCCGCGGCGAGCACCTGCCCTACGACGTCCGCGCCCATCACCAGGACGTCCTTGTCACCCGCGGCGGCCTTGGCACGCCGGACAGCTGCCTCCAGCCCGCCGAAGGCGAACGTGCCGCCGTTGTCGCCGAGGAGGTCTTCCCGGGTCCGGTGCGTGACCACGAAGCTCGGGACACCGGGCCACGGTGTCCCGCCCCACGGACGCAGCCCGAGGTCGAAGGTGCGGCGTCCGATGACGGTGGCCCCGACCCTCGCGTTCACCTCTTCGAAGACGCGGGCGTCGGTCTCCATCCAGTCGTGCAACCGCTCGCCGCCGTCGCCCATGGGCTCCTCGGCCCGGACGTTCGGCCCGGCGGTGAAGCCGTCCAGCGACATCGACACGTCCAGCACCACCTTGCTCATCGCAAGGCCTCCTTCGCTTCGGTGGCGCCGCCGTCCGGCGCTCTCATCCATGGGTCGGAGCCACTCCGGACGTCTCGACATCCCCACAAATGCACGTGGACAGCGAAAGGCCCGGGTACGGGTGTACCCGGGCCTTTCGGTCCGCATCGGATCCTGGCGAGCGCTACTTACGAAGCAGACCCTCCGCCGAGCCGGTCAGTTGCTGCGTCAAGCCGCCTTGGGACAGCGCGCCGAGCACGGGCAGGTCGCCGCCGATGGGGAGTGTCGAACCGCCACCCGCCAAGAGCCCGCCGACCAGCGGAAGGTCGGAGGCGGCCCGGTCGGCTCGCTGAGGGTGGCCCGGCACGGTGGACATCGCGGGCATGGGTGTCGGGCGAGGAGCCTCGTTCGTGTTCGCGACCTCCGGCGCCTCGGCGTGCAGGGCGGTCACCCGGGTGCCGGAGTCGGCGTTGAGCGGGTCCGAGGCGACGGTGCCGCTCAACGGAACGAGCGGAACCGCCAGTTCACTTTGGACGGGGATGGCCGGCTCGTCCCCCGCGAGCGCGTCCTCGACGTGCTCCACGCGAGGAAGGACCGGCAGCACAGGCAGCTGGGTCGCGCTCAGCTCGGCGCCGAGGGGCTTGTAGAGGTCCGGCTCCGGCAGGTCCTCGGCGACATCGGTGACCTTCGGCGGCAGGAGGTCCAGCAGGTCCGCGGGCACCGGGTAGACCGGTCCGGCCGGGGTCGTCGTGGGAGGCACCGCGGCCGGGACGTCGGTGACCATCGTGTCCACGGCGGGCCGCACCGAGTCCTGCGAAGCCGCCTCCAGCTGCCGCAAGGCTTCGGCCAGCCCACTCGTCACGGGAGCGGTGGCGTGCTGGTCCAGCAGGGAGGCCGACAGATCGGGGTCGACGTTCTCGGCCGCCGAGGCAATGCTCGTACCCAGCATCAGCAGACCGCCGCTGGCGAGGGTGGCCTGAAGGATGTACTTGACCCAGTTCTGCATGACAAAAACTCCTTTGAGCATGAGAGAAAGTGGTTCGTGGCCGGAATCCGGCGAAGGCGGATCCACCACGGAAAAGGGTGCAGCGAGGGAATGCCGCGAACGCGGCGAAAAAGCGGTGAGCGAAAAACGGCGCGGTCAGCCAGGTGTGACGGCGGGCCGGATCGACACGGCTCGGACAGCCTGGTGCCTGAAATCGCTGTACCCCGGCAAAAGCGGGAAATCCCGGGCTATGCGGCCGGATAGGACGGCGCCACCCTTGTGGTCGCTGCCGGACGCGGTGGCGACACTCGTCGCCGTTCCACACGTCGACATCGTCGGCCACAGCGGATTCGGTGTCGCCGCGTCGTGTCCGGAAGGCGGCGGGTACGTCACCGGGGCCGGATGATCGACGGCGGTCTCGTACCGGCACGGCGGGCCGGACGGCTCAGGAGTGTCGGCGAAGGCGGGAACCGACACGGGCACACCGCTGTCGAGCGGTGAAGCCGCGACGTTTCCCCGCACGATCTCGGACGGCTGCCGCAGGATGACGATGTCGAACGGCGTTCCCGTCACTTGTTCGGTTGTCGCCGTTACGACGCCCATCGCGGGCTTCAGTGTTTCGACGAGATAGTCCGACGGACCGGCGACGCGGTCGACAACGGCGTTGACGCTGTCCGTGGTTTCCTGCGTGACGGGGGAAGCCTGCTCTTCGATCCATGACCGCGCCTGGTCGATTTCGCCGACGGCCGTCTGGAGTTCCGTCGGCACATCGATGGCGGCGGTATCGGCACTCGCGGTGGCCTCGCCGGCGAGCCAGGCCGCGACGACGCCGCCGAGTACGGCGAGCGTGCGAGTCACGAAACGACCGGCGCGCACGGCGTCGATCGTCTGGCTTCCCACGTCCGTCACAGCGATTTGCTCCGATTACTCGTCGAGTCCGGGTCACGGTCGGCATCTGCGATTCAGTGCCGTGATCAAGTGAACAGACCATAACCACGCCCTTCGACGGGCAGCTCGCACCCTGGCCGAAAAAAGCGTCCCCGACGAAACAAACTTCCTGTCTTCGAGCCCTGACCTGCGGTTATTCTAATCCGGTCAGCGCGATTCCCCGGTCAATACGCATAATGCGGATACACCCGAATTGACCACCGCGAGACGGATAAAGCGAGGTCCTCGCGTAACACGATCGCGCGAACAGTTTTCCTCGAACTCAGAGTTCGCCTGCCCGCTCGTACAAGTTCCGCACGGGCTCGGTCAACGCGGCACCGCTCAAGTCCGTGGTCGTACCGTCCTCGATCATCGTCCCCCGGCTGGTGACGCTGAAGATCGTCCCCTTGCCGGTGGCGGGATCGAAATTCCGCAGCCACGGGCCGCCGCTGGAACCGCCCGCCAGATCGCAATCCGTGTTCCACGTCGTGTTGACCGAGTCGACCTCGCGCTCGGCGGGGCGCACGCAGGAGAACAACGCCTCACCGGCAGCGGCTTGGGAGACGGGGTAGCCGAGCATGGTCGTGTCCACAGTGGACGGTAGCTCCCCGAACGAGATGTCCTGAGTGCCCGCGACATCGGCGACGTGGTGACCGCCGACCGGATCCAGCGCGATCACCGCGTCGTCGTCCGTCCCGCTCATCGGCCCCGGGTAAGTGCCCGACCAGGCGAACGCCCGGGCCGCGAACACCCCGTGCGGCGCCGCGCCGCGGTCGTAACCCGGCACGAACACGACGTTGACGATCTTGATCGGGTTGTCGTACCGGTCCAGCCCGCCGTTCACGCAATGCCCGGCGGTGAACGCCACATCCTTGCTGGAACTGGGAACCACCGTCGCCGTGCAGGATCCGTCGACACCGGGCTCGGCGGTGAAGAACAGCCGCCCGACCCCCGGCGGCACCGGCCCCTCCCACACGCGGCCGATCTTCTCGGCGGGCGGCAGCCACTCCTCGCCCACCCACTGACGCATCCGCTCGGGCGTCCAATGAGCCAGTGCGGCCGCCCGGTCAGCCTCGCTCACCACGGTCACCACCCGCTCGTCGGCCGCGGACGCCGGAGCGGCCACGACCACCAGTGCGGCACTGAACGCCGCCGACAGGGCGACGACTCGGCGGGATACGCGCTTCAGGTCCATGATCAAAAGACGCTCCGCTGGCGGAGAGGTTGTTCTGGGTCAGAGCCGGTCGTGTCCGCTAGCCCCTGGCGTGTCCGCACATGGATAGCGCGGCTCTCGTCGGTCAACGAGGCCCTGGTCGACAGCGGCCAATGCCTGCATACGTCCCTTGGAGGGTTGCCGCATCAAAGCCCCTTTCACGAAGACCAAGCCGGTGCCCTGGCCCTGGCGAGTTCCGTACCGCGGAGTCGATCGGTTTACCCCACGTTCGGCCGGACACCCACGTCGTCGACCGCATGGTTCACAGACAAGAACATCCCCGCTGATCAGCGGGGATGTCGAGGTGGTGGGCCGCCTGGGGCTCGAACCCAGAACCTACGGATTAAAAGTCCGCAGCTCTACCAATTGAGCTAACGGCCCGTGCCGACGAGTCTAGTAGATCGCCGCCGACCACCAGGATGGCGGGGCCGCCGCCGGAGCGCCACGGAATTGTCGGGGGTGTCTGCCATGGTCGGGGCCATGGACACGATCCCCGAGGAGAACTACTCCCCCAAGTGGTCCGGCGACCGGCCGGAGGCGCCGCGGCTGGCGGACGAGCGCGAGATCTTGACGTCCACGCTCGATTGGCATCGTCGCACCTTCGAGCTGAAGTGCCAGGGTCTGACGCCGGAGCAGATGGCCATGCGGCCGGTGGAGCCGTCGACGATGTCGCTGCACGGGCTGCTCAGGCACCTCACGGGGGTCGAGCGCTGGTGGTTCCGCATCCAGTTCGCGGGCGAGGACGTCCCGATGCTCTATTACTCCGACGAGCGGCCGGAGCAGGACTTCGAGGACACCGACGGCGACGTCGAGGCGGCTTGGGCGGCGTGGCATGAGGAGTGTGAGCGCTCGCGGGCGATCGTCGCGAAGGCGACGCTCGACGACACGGGCAGGACTCATGGCAGCGGTGAGCCGTTCTCGCTGCGGTGGCTGCTGACCCACCACATCGCCGAGTACGCGCGCCACGATGGCCACGCCGATCTGCTGCGCGAGCGCATCGACGGGAGGACCGGCCACTGACACAAGACAGTGCGATGCTGGGCCGATGAACGCCGATCCCGATTCCGGCCTCCTCTCCCCGGTCCGCGCCGGCACGCCCGCCGAGGCGGCGACGGGTGATCTCGCCTGGCTGCGGGCCTTGCTCGACACGGAGGCCGCGCTCGCCAGGGCGCAGGCCAGTACCGGGCTGATCCCGCGGGCGGCGGCCGACGCGATCACCGAGGCGGCCGCGTCGGCCGAGATCGACGTGGTCGCGCTGGCGAGGGCGGCGCGTGAGACGGCGAACCCGGTCGTGGGGCTGATCAAGGAGCTGACCGAGGCGGCCGGGACGGAGTACGTCCATCGCGGCTCCACCAGCCAGGACATCTTCGACACCGCGATGATGCTGGTCGCCGCGCGGACGAGGGTCCTCCTCACTGCCGACCTCGAGGCGACGGCGGACGCGCTGGCGGGCCTCGCCTGCGCGCATCGCGACACGACCATGGCCGGGCGCACCCTCACCGCCCACGCAGTCCCGACGACGTTTGGGCTCAAGGCGGCGGGCTGGCGTCAGCTGACGCTCGACGCGCTCGACAGGCTGAATCGCGTCGTCCTGCCGGTCTCGCTCGGTGGCGCGGCCGGGACGCGAGCCGCGTACGCCGAGTACGCGCGCCTCGCCGGGCTGCCCGACGGGTATCCACAGCGGCTTCAGACGGCTTTCGCCGAAGAGACCGGTCTCGCCGAGACCACGCTCCCCTGGCACACCCTCCGCACCCCGACGGCGGACCTCTCGGCCGCCCTCGCGTTCACCGCCGCCGCACTCGGCAAGATCGCGATCGACGTCCAGTTCCTGACGCGCACCGAGGTCGGTGAGGTCACCGAACCCGCGGGCGCGGGTCGTGGCGGTTCTTCGGCGATGCCGCACAAGCGCAATCCGGTGCTGGCGACGCTGATCCGTTCCGCCGCCCTGCAGGTCCCGGTGCTGGCCACGGGCGTCACCCAGGCCCTGATGTCCGAGGACGAGCGGTCCGCGGGCGCGTGGCACGCCGAGTGGCAGCTGTTGCGCGAATGCCTGCGCCTGACCGGCGGCGCCGCGCACACCGCTGCGGAGCTCGCGCGCGGCCTGGTCGTCAACGACGAGCGCCTGCGCGAGAACCTCGGCCTCACGCATGGCCAGATCGTCTCCGAGCGGCTCTCGACCGTGCTCGCCCCGCTGCTGGGCAAGGCGCGGGCCAAGGAGATCCTCGGGCGCGCGTCCGGACTCGCTCTGGAGCAGGGCCGGGCTCTCGGGGAGGTTCTTTCCGACCTGCCAGAGGTAACCGGAGTCCTCCCCGCCGAATCCCTCGCCGACCTGCTGGATCCCGCGAACTACACCGGCTCGGCCGGGGTGCTCACCGACGCCGCGCTGGAGACCCGGGAAGAAAATCCGGGAACTCCTTGAACCGGTCCCGCACAGGGCCCGTGTAGGGGGTACAAGCTCACCGCGCCAAGCCGCGGAACCCCTACGAACAAGGAGAAATCCCATGCTTCGCAAGCGTTTCGTCGTCGCAGCGGCGTCCGCGGCCGCGGGCCTGGTGGTGCTGTCGGCCTGCTCCGGTGGCACCGAGGCCGCCGCACCCGCCGTCGCACCCGCCGCGGCGGTCGCCGGAGCGGGCGGGAACGCCCCCGCGGCCAAGGGTGAAACCAAGGTGGCCGTGGCCGAAGCCGGGGAGCTCGGTCAGGTGCTCGTCGACAAGGACGGGTTCACCTTGTACCGCTTCGACAAGGACAGCGCGAAGCCGCCGAAGTCCAATTGCGACGGTGACTGCGCGAAGGCCTGGCCGCCGGTGCTCGCGGACGGCGAAGTGCAGATCGAGGGCGTGGACCAGGCCCTGGTCGGTGAACTGACCCGCGCCGACGGCCGCAAGCAGGTCACCGTCGGCGGGTGGGCGCTCTACCGCTACGCCAAGGACGCCAAAGCCGGCGAGGTGAAGGGCCAGGGCGTCGGCAGCACTTGGTACGCCGCGAACGCCAAGGGCGGCAAAGCGGGCCAGGCGGCCAAGGAAGCCAAGGAGGCTCCGGCCGCGGAGAAGGCGGACGGCGCGACGAAGCTGGTCGCGACCGAGGTCGACGGCATCGGACCGGCCATTGTGGACCAGGAGGGCTTCACCCTCTACATGTTCACCAAGGACAAGAAGAACAAGCAGCCGACCTGCAACGGTGACTGCGCGAAGACCTGGCCGCCGATGCTCGCCGAGGGCGACGTCCAGCTCGAAGGCATCGACTCGAAGCTGCTCGGCACGGTGAAGCGCGCGGACGGCACCACTCAGGTCACCGTCGGCGGCTGGGCCGTCTACCGCTACGCCAAGGACGCCAAAGCCGGTGAAGCGAACGGGCACGGCGTCGGCGGAACCTGGTTCGTCATCGAGCCCGCCGGGTGCAAGAGCACCGCGCCGGTGAAGAACAAGGCGGCCCAGAGCGGGAACGCCGCCCCCAAGAAGGAGGAAGGCGCTCCCGCCGGGTCCGGTGGTTCGGAGTACGGCTACTGAGCTTCAGTAGACCTAGTGGGCGAGGCCCGGCGGACGCTCTTCGCGAGCGATGGCCGGGCTTTTCTCATGCTTCGGCCGTCCCGAACCGTCCGCGACGGGTTCGACGACCGTGGCACTGTCGGCCCGATCCGTCACCACGGTTTCCTCTTCGTCCTCCGGCAGCAGCACCTTGTGCCGCGCGGGCAGGAACGCGATCACCAGCCCGAGCGCGGCGAGGCCGAGGTGCAGCCAGTTGTCCGGCCCGTTGAGGTTGAACGGGTTGCCCGCCTGTGAGACCGGGTTCGTCGAAACGGTCCCCGTGATCATCAGACCCCAGACGAACAGCGCCCCGAAGGCCGCGAACGTCAGAAGACCGAAGACCCGGGACCGGCCCGAACCGAAGGTCAGCAGTAGACCGATCGCGCCCAGCAGGACGAACCCGAGGTTGTAGAGCGGGTTCACTGAGAACCCGAGAACGGTCTCGTCGCTCCGGCCGATGAAATCGGCGAACCCGGTCCTGGTGAAGCCCACGATCCCGAACACCAGGAATGCCAGGCTCGCCAGTCCGGCCAGGACCTGCGCGGGCTGGATGCCCGCCGTCCGGATACGAGCGCGTTGTACACGTGCCATTGCTCCGCCTTCCAGAGTTGGCCACCTAAATTCACGCTGGGGGTCTGATACCCCGGCGGCCTCCCGGACAAACCGGAAAGACGCTCCCCGGCAACACCCCGCGTTCACGACGTCACAGAACTCGTGGTCAGCCGAGATCCGAATCACCCGAATGGCCTAGTTGCGAACACGAACGAGTGATTCGGCCAACAAGTCGTGTGGGCAAGGTGAGCGGTGTCTTCCTCTTGGTGGGGCTGTGCGTGGGAGCCGTCGTCGCGATGCTGCTGGTTCCCCCGTCGCGTTCCGGCCCGTCGGCGGTCGCGGTCGCGGCGGCGCCGGTCACGGCGATGACCGTCGAAGCCGAAGTGGAGCCATCCTCGGCGCCACCGAAGCCGTCCGTGCCCGGCACGCCGCCGGTGGACGACATCGACACGAAGGCCCTCGCGGGACTCGTCGACGGTGGCCAGGTGAGCGTGGCCGTCTACGACCGCACCACCAAGAAGAGCACGGTTTCCCTTAAGACAGAACGTTCCTACACCTCGGCGTCGCTCGTGAAGCTCCTCATCGCGCTCGAAGCACTTCGTGTGGGCACACCGCCGGGCACCGTGCAGCGGATGCTCTCGTCCAGCGATGACGACATCGCGAGCCGACTGTGGACCGCCCACCGCGGCCCCGCCATCGTCACCCGCTGGGCGGCCGAGATCGGTCTCGGCGACACCCATCCGCCCGAGGATCCGGGCCGCTGGGGTGACACCCGGATCACCGCGGCGGACATCACGAAGATCTACCGCTACCTCCTGGAGCGGGCGAGCGCGGGAACACGGACGACGATCATGCGGGCGTTGAGCGGCGCGACGGAGAGCGGTTCCGACGGGGTTCGGCAGTACTTCGGCATTCCGGACGCCGTCGGCTCCCTTCCCTGGTCCGTCAAGCAGGGCTGGGCGTGCTGCCGCGGCTCCCGGATCCTGCACAGTTCCGGCGTGGTCGGGAAAAACGACCGCTACATCGTCGTCGTGCTGACCTCCCAACCGACGTCGACCACCTATGCCAGTGGCGGCAAACGGGTGACCGACGTGGTGAAGGCACTCCTACCCGCTATTGACGACCTGTAAACAAGGTGGGACAGTGGCCGCACGCCGCTCTCCCGGGAGGTCGTCATGAGCACCGGAGCCCGCTTGCCCGCCGTGACCCCGCTCGGCCCGGATTCCGTTGCCTGGCAAGTGGTCGGTGACCGGAGACTGCTACTCGGCGCGGGGACGGCGTTGCTGCTGCAGGTCGCGCATCCGGTGATCGGCGCGGGCGTCCACGACCATTCGAACTACGTCGAAGATCCGTGGGGACGCCTCGACCGGACCATCGATTCGTTGCTGCGCCAGGTTTTCGGCGGCCGGGAAGCGATCACGGAGGCCGAGCGGCTCCGCGAGATGCACAAGGCGATCAAAGGCGTCGATCACCACGGCGAGCGCTATCACGCGCTCAACCCCGAGGCCTATTGGTGGGTGCACGGCTCGACCTTCTGGACGACCGTCCGCATGCAGGAAGTCTTCGTGCGTCCCTTGTCCCGCAGGGAAAAACAGCGTCTCTACGCGGAATGGCGGTGCCTCGGCCTACTGCTCGGCCTCCGCGAGCACCACATGCCCGCCGACCTCGAAGGCTTCGAGGCGTACTTCGACGACGTCGTCGCGAACCGGCTCGAAGACAACCACACGGTGCGAGAACTGCTCACTTCGATCACCATGCGCGACACTCCCGCGCCGCCGTGGTGGTTCTTGCCGGAAGCCTTGTGGCGCCCCGTCCGGCCGGCGGGCGGGAACGTACTGACGCTCTGCGCGACCGGCCTGCTGCCCCCGGTCCTGCGTGACCGGTTGAGTCTCAAGTGGACAGACGAAGACGAGCGCCGTCTCCAAAGGCTGGGAGCGGTCACCAGGGCGACCGGGAACCGGGTTCCCGACCGCCTTCGCTTGTACCCCAAGGCGTACCGCGCCAAGCGCGGCTAGCTACTCGACGACGTCGACCAGCGCGCCCTTCGCACCGGTGTTGGGCAGCGACCACGGGGTGACGCCACCGTTGGAGATGATCTTCTTGTCCTGCGGCGCGCTCGGCGGCACGGTCCGCGCGCCGATCCACGCCAGCACGTCGGGGACCTGCGCCTTGAAGGTGTTCATGTTGTGCCCGGCGTCCGGGATCCGCCACGACGAGAGCGTCGCGGGCGCGCGTACGGCGGCCTGGAGCTGGTCGATCGAGAAACTCTCGAAGCTTTCCTTGTCCCCGGCGATCGCGAGGATGTCGACCGGCGACGGATGCTTCTGCATGTTCACCGTGATCGTGTTCGCGTCGACGATGTCCTGCCTGCCCTTGAACAGGTTCTCCGTCTCCGCGTCCACCGAAGCCTTGTAGTACCCGCTGACGCTCGCCGCCTGGCCGTACCACTGCGGGTGCCGGGTCACCAGGTTCATCGCGCAATATCCGCCCGAGGACCAGCCCGCCATCGTCCAGGCCTTCCGCTGCGGGTTGGCGCCGAGTTTCTCGATCGCCCAGTCGCGGATGTCGGCGCTCAGGTAGGTGTCGTTGGCGGTCCCGTTCACCTGGTCGATGCATTCGGTGTCGTGGCCGACCTTCGGCTTCCCGGTCGGATCCGGGATGACCACGAGGGTCGGCGGGAGCACGTGCTTCGCGATGGCCGCGTCGAGCTTGGCGGGCAGTTCGTATGGCCCGGTGACCACTTCCGGCCCGGACGGGTAGTTCGGGATCCATTCGATGACCGGGAACTTGAGCGCCCGGTACGCGGGATCGTAGTACTGGGGCGGGAAGTAGACCGAGACGTCGCGCGTGAGCCCGGTGCGCTTGCCGGTCACCGTCATGTGCACGACGGAGCCCTTGCCCTCCTTGGCCCGCATCGCCCCGGCGTCGCGCAGCTTGTCGAGGTCCGAACCGTTCTCACCGGCGACGGCGTCGGTGTTCTCCCCCGAGTAGACGCCGGTGCCGAACAGCGCGCCGACCGTCGGGAAGAACTTGCCGATCATGTTCCCGCCCATCCCGGTGCTGACCACGATCAGCACCACCGCGACGAGGATCGTGGTGCTGCGGCCGAGCACCTTGCGGCGCCAGCGTTCCCAGAGGAACGGCACGGCGATGATCGCGAGCAGCGTCAGCACCACGACGATGACGAGGTTCAGCGTGGAATCGAGCCGGATGGCACTCAGTCCCAGTCCCATGGCGATCGTGTCCCTCTCCGGCCGCGGCACGCCCCCGCACCGCACTTCCCACATCTGGATCAAGAGACGTGCGACCACCGGGAAGTGTTGTCCAGGGTGACGCGTGTCACCCTGGACAAACTGTGTCCTGGGCTACTCAGCCCGCGAGAGCGGTGCGCAACACCTCGATCGCCTGCTTGATCGCGGCCTCAGCGGCGTGCGTTTCACGCAGTGTGTTGAGCATGACGAAGTCGTGGACGATGCCCTGGTAGCGCACGGCCGTCACCGGCACTCCGGCCTGACGCAGCTTGGCGGCGTACGCCTCGCCTTCGTCGCGCAGGACGTCGGCTTCCCCGGTGATGACCAGGGCGGGCGGCAGGCCCGACAACTCGTCAAGGCTCGCCCGCAACGGCGACGCGGTGATCTCCGCGCGCTGTGCCGGGTCGGTCGTGTACTGGTCCCAGAACCACTTCATGCCGTCGAGGGCGAGGAAGTATCCCTCGGCGAACTTCTGGTAGGACTCGGTGTCGAAGTTCGCGTCGGTTACCGGGTAGAAGAGGACCTGCTGGCGGAAGGTGACGTCACCGCGCTGTTTCGCGAGCAGGGTGAGGGCGGCGGTCATGTTCCCCCCGACGGAGTCACCCGCGATGGCGATTTTCGTGCTGTCGAGCCCGTTCTCGGCGCCGTGCTCGGCGACCCACTTCGCCACGGCGTAGTTCTGCTCGATGGCGACCGGGTAGCGCGCCTCCGGCGAGCGGTCGTACTCGGGGAAGACGACGGCCGCGCCGGTGCCGACCGCGAGTTCACGGACCAGACGCTCGTGGGTGTGGAAGTTCCCGAAGACCCAGCCGGCGCCGTGGATGTAGACGATCACCGGCAGCGGGCCGGTGGCGCCCGGCGGGCGGACGATGCGGACCTCGACGCCGTCGACGTGCGTGGTCTCGACGTCCGCGGCGGGCAGTTCGACCTCGCCACCCTGGACCTCGTCGACGGCCTTGCGCCCTTCCGCGGGCGGCAGCTGGAAGAGGAAGGGCGGGGTGGCGGTGGCTTCGACGAAGGCCTGGGCGGCCGGTTCGAGGACCAGCTTGTGCGGGTTGGCGGTCATTTCTGCCTCCTGGAGTCCGAAGTCGATGACCTGAAGGTAGCCCCCAACTAAGTTGTGCACAACTAAAATGCCCCCAAGGAGATTTAGCCCACTGAAGTGGCGCGCTGAGGCATGATCGGCACACCATGGGGTTGAGGAGGACCGATGCCAACGGACAACACCGGATCGCTGTGCCTGGACGATCAACTGTGCTTCGGGCTCTACGCGGCATCGCGGGCCGTGACCGCGCTCTATCGCGTGGTGCTCGACGATCTGGGCCTGACCTATCCGCAGTACTTGGTGATGCTCGCGCTCTGGGAGAAGGACGAGCGGCTGGTCAAGGAACTCGGCACCCTGCTGAACCTCGACTCCGGGACGCTGTCGCCGCTGCTCAAACGGCTGGAGAAGTCCGGGCTGGTCCGCCGTGACCGGCAGGCCGACGACGAGCGGTCCGTGCGCATCAGCCTGACCGAGGACGGCGCCCGGCTCCGGGAGCGCGCGAGCGGGATCCCGAAGGTCATCGGCGACGCGATGGGCCTCGACGCGGCCGGGCTCGCCCGCACCCGCGCGGAACTCGATCGCTTGACCGAATCCGTCAACGCCTACCGCGAGACCTACGTTCCCGCCGGTTAGCATGGGATTTCCGGCGCGGACAAAGGGATGACGATGATCGATCACGACGCGGCGCTCAAGGCCGTCGAGAACAGCTTGGACCGGCCGTCCGCGGCCCGGGTCTACGACTACTTCATCGGCGGCGACACGCACTACGCCATCGACCGCGAGTTCGCCGAGAAGGTGCGCAAACGTCTGCCGCTCATGGGCGACTACTGCCTGACCAGCAGGCAGTTCCTCGGCCGGGCCGTGCGACACTGCGCCGAACTGGGCATCCGGCAGTTCGTCGACATCGGCTCCGGCCTGCCGACCGCGGGCAACGTGCACGAGGTCGCCGACGAGGCGCGGCCGGAGGAGGACACCCACGTCCTCTACATCGACAACGAGCCGATCGCGCTCGCACACTCGACCCTGCTGCTCGCCGACACCGCCGACCCGGACCGGCACCACGCCATCGCCGCGGACCTGTTCGACCCCGAGGGCCTCTGGGAGCGGGTGATGGACTCCGGCATCATCGACGTCCGGCAGCCCGTGGCGCTGGTGATCAACGCGGTCATGCACTTCATCAAGGACGAGCAGGACCCCGACGCGCTGCTGGACTTCTACCGCGACCGGCTCGCGCCGGGCTCGCTGCTGGTGCTCTCGCAGATGACCAACGAGAACCCGGCCAACGACGAGGAGCGGCAGGCACTGCTCGACATCCTCGAGTACTACGAGACCACGACGAACCCCGGTTTCCTGCGCACGATGGACGAGTTCCGGCGGTTCTTCGGCGGCTGGCCGCTGCTGGAGCCGGGCCTGGTCTACGCGCCGGCGTGGCACCCGGACGAGAAGACGGTCTTCGCCGGTGCGCCCTCGGAATCCCGAGTCATCGGCGGCATCGCCCGCAAGCCGTAACTTTCCCGTGCGAAGGCCCCCTTCCCTCGGCTCAGCCGAGGGAAGGGGGCCTTCGCACGCGTGTGATGTGTGTCGCCTTGCAGTGCAACTAGGTGCATATGAAACTAGGTGCATGGCACTGGAGCACGCGATCCTGGTTTCGCTGTCCGAGCGGTCCGGCTCGGGCTATGAGCTGGCGCGCCGCTTCGAGAAGTCCATCGGGCTGTGGTGGAGTGCCACCCACCAGCAGATCTACCGGGTCCTGAAGCGCATGGAGGACGCGGGCTGGATCGCAGTCGACCACGTCGCGCAGTCCGGGAAGCCCGACAAGAAGGTCTACACCGTCGGCGACACGGGCCGGGCCGAACTGGCCCGCTGGCTCGCCGAGCCCGATCCCGCCGCCACCGCCAGGGAGCTCGCCGTGAAGATCCGCGGCGCGACCCTCGGCGAGCCCGGCGCCGTCGCCGCCGAAGTCACCCGGCATCGCGACGCGCACGCGGCCCAGCTCGACGCCTACCTGCTGATCGAGAAGCGCGACTTCCCCGACCCGAGCGTCCTCAGTGGACAGTCGTTGCACCAGTTCCTCGTGCTACGTGGAGGAATCCGAACCGAACAGGGCCACGTCGAGTGGCTCGAAGAAGTCCTCCAGGCATTCCACCACGATGCGTAAGGACCCAGCGATGAGCCAGTACCCGAACCTGCTGTCCCCGCTCGATCTCGGCTTCACCACCCTGCGCAACAGGGTGATCATGGGCTCGATGCACACCGGCCTCGAGGACAAGGAAGCGCACTTCCCGCAACTGGCCGAGTACTACGCCGAACGCGCCCGGGGTGGCGTCGGGCTGATCGTCACCGGCGGGTTCGCGCCGAACCGGACGGGCTGGCTCCTGCCGCTGGCGTCCAAGCTCTCGACCCGCGCGGAAGCCAAGGCGCACAAGCAACTCACGGATCCCGTGCACGAGGCGGGCGGCAAGATCGCGTTGCAGATCCTGCACGCGGGCCGGTATTCCTACCATCCGCTGAGCGTTTCGGCGTCCGGGATCAAGGCGCCGATCAACCCCTTCAAGCCACGGTCCCTTTCCGGCTACGGCGTGCTGCGGCAGATCCGCGCGTTCGCCGATTGTGCCTTCCTGGCCAAGGAAGCGGGCTACGACGGCGTCGAGATCATGGGGTCCGAGGGCTACTTCATCAACCAGTTCCTCGCCGAGCGGACCAACAAGCGCACCGACAAATGGGGCGGCAGCGCGGAAAACCGGCGGCGGATCGCCGTCGAGATCGTGCGTCGCACGCGCGAGGCGGTCGGCGAGGACTTCATCATCATCTATCGGCTGTCCATGCTGGACCTCGTCGAAGGCGGCCAAAGCTGGGAAGACGTCGTCACCCTGGCCAAGGAGGTCGAAGAGGCGGGCGCGACGATCATCAACACCGGCATCGGCTGGCACGAGGCGCGGGTGCCGACGATCGTGACGTCCGTGCCGCGGGCGGCGTTCACCTGGGTGACCGGGAAGCTCAAGCCGCACGTCGGGATCCCGGTCGTCACGTCGAACCGGATCAACATGCCCGAGGTCGCCGAGGAGGCGCTGGCCGGCGGTGACGCGGACCTGGTGTCGATGGCGCGGCCGTTCCTCGCCGATCCCGAATGGATCCGCAAGGCCGAGACCGGGCGCGAGGACGAGATCAACACCTGCATCGCCTGCAACCAGGCCTGCCTCGACCACGCGTTCAAGCGGAAGCTCGTTTCCTGCATGGTCAATCCGCGCGCGGGCCACGAGACCACGTTGACCCTGTCGCCCACCCGGAAGACCAAACGCGTCGCCGTCGTCGGCGCGGGACCCGCCGGGCTCGCGGCCGCGACCAGCCTCGCCGAGCGGGGGCACGCCGTCGAACTGTTCGAGGCCGAGGACGAGATCGGCGGCCAGTTCGGGATCGCGCGGAAGATCCCCGGCAAGGAGGAGTTCGCGGAGACCATCCGGTACTACACGCGACGGCTGGAGGTCACCGGCGTCAAGGTCCACCTCGGCAGCCGCGCGACCGCCGCCGGGCTCGTGGACGCCGGATTCGACGAGGTCGTGCTGGCCACCGGCGTGACCCCCCGGGTGCCGTCGCTCCCCGGTATCGACCATCCCAAGGTGCTGTCCTATGTGGACGTCGTCCGGCACGGGAAACCGGTGGGCGGCAAGGTCGCCGTGATCGGCGCGGGCGGCATCGGCGTGGACGTCAGCGAGTTCCTCACGCACACCACCTCCCCCGCGCTCGACCTGGGCGCGTGGATGGCCGAATGGGGCGTCACCGATCCCGAGCAGGCGCCGGGCGGGCTGACCGAGCGGAAGGTCGAGCCGTCACCGCGGCAGGTCTTCCTGCTGCAGCGCAAGAAGTCCGGCATCGGCGCGGGGCTGGGCAAGACCAGCGGCTGGGTGCACCGGGCCGCGCTGAAGGCCAAGCGTGTCGAGCAGCTCACCGGGGTCACCTACGACCGGATCGACGACGACGGCCTGCACATCACCGTCGGTGACAAGCCGCGCGTGCTCGATGTGGACACCGTCGTCGTCTGCGCGGGTCAGGAGCCGGTGCGCGACCTCGCCGACGACCTGCGGGCGGCCGGACTGCCGGTGCACTTGATCGGCGGCGCCGACGTCGCGGCGGAACTGGACGCCAAACGGGCCATCGATCAGGGAACGCGCCTCGCCGCCGTTCTCTGACGAGTGGGCCCGCAGATGGCAGGATGAACACTTGTGCGAGACGTATGCGTGATCGGGCTCGGGTTGATCGGCGGTTCGCTGCTGCGCGCGGCGCATTCGATCGGCCGCACCACGTTCGGGGCGGCGATCTCCGACCGCGACGCGGACGCGGCCAGCAGAGCGGGTTACGACGTGACCACGCAGGTCGAAGCGGCGCTGAGCAAGGCGGCGGAGCGGGACGCGATGATCGTGCTCGCGGTGCCGCTGCCCGCGGTCGAGGACGTGCTCCGGACAGTCTCGCGGGTGGCCGGGCACTGCGTGCTCACCGACGTCACCAGCGTGAAGGGCCCGGTGCTCGACACCGTCCGGCGCCGGGCGCCGTACGCGAAGTTCGTCGGCGGGCATCCGATGGCGGGGACGGCGGACTCGGGCTGGAAGGCGAGCAACCCGGCGCTGTTCGGCGGCGCCGCCTGGGTGCTGGGCGTCGAGCACGACACCGATCTGACCGCGTGGGCCGAGGTCGCGCAGCTGGTACTGGACGTCGGCGCGCACGTCGTGCCGCTGCCCGCGGACTCGCACGACGAGACGGTCGCGCGGATCTCGCATCTGCCGCATATCTTCGCGGCCATCCTGGCCACGATCGGCGCGCAGGGCGGGCCGCTGGCGATGTCGCTGGCCGCCGGGTCCTACACGGACGGCACGCGGGTGGCCGGGTCGAGCCCGGCGCTGGTGCGGGCGATGACCGAGGGCAACCGGGAAGCGTTGCTGCCGATCGTCGACGAAGCGCTCGGACGGCTGGGCGCCGCCCGGGGTTCGCTGGCCTCGACGGGCGGCCTCGCGGTGACGGTCAACGCCGGTTACGAGGGTGCGCAAGCGTTTGCGACCAGCAAGGACGCGGAACGGGCCGGAGTACGCGTCAGCCTCACCGCCCCGGACGCGCGGGACGGCCTGATCGCCCTCGGCGAGCGCGGTGGCCGGATCACGGCGATCGACGGCGACACCGCTCTCGGCGAGGTCTCCTGACGCGTTTCGTCCTCTAGTTGCGGTAGTTGCACGTTCAAGGACCGCAACTAGAGGACTACTCGCGAGGGGTTACTGGCCCTGCGGCGGCTGCTGGTTCGGCTGCTGCTGGTCCTGGGGCGGGTTGTCCGGGGTGTCGTCGAACTTGTTGATGAACCCCTTCGCCTTGTCCACGCCGGAGTCGATCTGGGAGTCGTGACCGGAGAACTTCGACTTGGCGAAGCCCGCCGCCTTGTCCAGGCCGCCCTCGATCTTGTCGTTGTGCTCGCGGAGAGCGTCGGTGGCCTTGTTCTTCAATTCATCGAAGTTGATGCCCATGACCTCATCGTCACACAGGTACCGGGCAACCCGCCCGCACGATCACCCGTCGCGGGGACACGCTCAGAACGGCCGGTCACCCACGATGGCGACACGTTCGGCGACCCGCGCGTGCGGGTGGTAGTCGTTGACGGCGTAGTGCTGCGTGGCGCGGTTGTCCCAGAAGGCCACCGAACCGGGCCGCCAGGTGAAACGCACCTGGAACTCGGGGATGTGCGCGCGGCTGAACAGATACCGCAGGAGCCTGTCGCTCTCGTCGCGGTCGATGCCGGCGATGCGGGTCGTGAACGCCTGGTTCACGAAGAGGGTGCGGCGCCCGGTTTCCGGATGCGTGCGGACGACCGGATGCTCGACCGGCGGGAAGGCGTCCTGGTGACGCAGCAGCAGCTCCGGGTCGGAGAAGCGGTCGAAGCCGGGGATGAAGTCGTGGACCGCGGTCAGCCCGTCGATACGTGCACGAATGTCTTCCGGCAGGTTGTCGTAGGCGGCGGCCATGTCGGCCCACATCGTGTCGCCGCCGAACGGCGGGACCTCGATCAGCCGCAGGACCGAGCCGAGCGCCGGAGCGGGCCGGAACGTGACGTCCACGTGCCAGATGTTCTCGAACGCGGGCATGCTCGCCGACCTGGTGAACCGGGTGGTGTCCTCGGTTTCCCCCTTCGGGATGAACGGGTTCGTTTCCAGTTCACCCCAGTTGGCGGCGAACGCGCGCTGGTGCGCCGAAGTGATGTCCTGGTCGCGGAAGAACAGCACCTTCCACTCCAGCAGTGCGCGGTTCAGCTCCGCGTGGAGGGCGGGCGTCAGCGGGCGGGCGAGGTCGACGCCGCCGATCTCGGCACCGATCACCCGGCCCAGCGGGCGCAGCGCGAAAAGCTCGTACGGGCGTTCTTCCGCACCCTCCGGCAGGCGCCGCAGCACGCGCGGTCCTTCGAGGATGCCGCCGTCGGGGACGGTCGCGGGGCGGAGGCGGACACGGTCGGGCAGTTCGATGGACATGCTCGGGCTCCAGGGTTTCCGATTTCCGGGGACGACGAAGACGGCCACCTTCACGGATGGCCTTCGCGGGAAATGCGGTTACGCGGGCGGCGAGCCCAGCCGTCCACGGCGCAGGAGCAGTGCGGCGACGCCTTCACCCACCGTGCGGCGGGGCGCGAACTCCCAGGTGACGGACACCACGCCATAGTGGGCGCGTTCTGACGCTTGGTCAACACCGTCCAGAAGACGGGACGATCATCGTCTCCGCTCGTAGGGGAAGCTGCCCGACCAAGCGTTCCGCTCCTCGCGCGGCCGCAATGCCTCCGCCAGCACCCACTGCGAATGCGTCGTGCCACCCCGCCCGATCGGGCCGAGCTGGAAGGTGACCCAGCCGACCCAGTGCGCCGTCGTCGTCGCCCGCCACATCCCCAGCAGGCCGGGGACGGTGGCTGTCAGGTCCAGGCCGTCGGGCAGGCGGATCTTCGACGCGCTGACCGGGTACACCAGCTTCAGGTCGACCCAAACGGGCTGATTCGGACGGACCATGTGCAGGTGACGCGGCCCCGGCGGCAGCGTGTCACCAGTGTCGAGCATGCGTCGATTATGCGTGAAAACTCGAACATTCGTTCGAGACGATGCTCACCCTCCCCCGGACGGGTGGGTGTCTCGCTAGGGTCGCGGCATGCTCGTCTGGATCAACGGCCCGTTCGGCGGTGGCAAGACGCAGACCGCGCACGAACTGCACCGGCGCCTGCCCGGCAGTGTCCTTTCCGATCCCGAGGTCGCCGGTTTCGGCCTGCAGCGGATGATGCCGCCGCGGCTGCGCGGCGACTTCCAGGACCTCTCCGCGTGGCGCCGGGGCGTCTTCGAGGTGCTCGACCTCATGCTCGGCAAGCAGGACGGCCCGGTGGTCGTGCCGATGACACTGGTGGAGCCCACGTACTTCGAGGAGATCATCGGCGGCTTGCGGGAGCGCGGGCACGACGTCCGCCACTTCGCGTTGCTGGCCGAACGCGAGACCGTGCTGCGGCGGCTGAGCGAACGCGGCATCGTCCATTCCTTGCGGCGCAAGGGGATGCCACCGAAACGCGAGAGTTTCGCGGTGTCGAAGCTCGACCTCTGCCTGGAGCGGCTGAGCGGCGCGGAGTTCGGCGAGCACATCCACACGGACCGGATCGGCGTCGCCGAGGTCGCCGATCGGATCGCCGCGTCGGCCGGGCTGACCCTCGAACCGAACACGGACGGCGCGCTGCGGGGATTCGTCCGTCGCAAGTGGACGAGCGTCAAGCACATCCGGTTCGACTGATCTTCAGGCGCGGCGGTGGTACGGCAGGAATCGCCGGACCAGCCGCAGCGGCGCGCGTTCGACGAGGTCGGGACCGCGCACGGCGTCGAAGGCGGCGCCGATCTGGTCGACGACGCCGGACAGCTGCTCGTTGTCGGGCATCGGCATCTCCGCCGGCTCCCGTTCCTCCCGGACGGCGGCGGCGAGTTCGGCGAGCGCGGCCGTCAGCAGGGCGATGTCGGCCTCGTCCGGTGCCGGGGCGCCGCGGCCCAGGGTGACGCCGACTTCGGTGACGGCGTCCGCGACGCGTTCGAGCCCGGCGATGACCGGCCACCAGGCGACGGCCTGGCGTCCGGCGGCGGAAGGTTCGACGACGACCTGCTGGAACGCGGTCCGGAGGTCGGCCAGTGCGCGGTAGGCGCGGCGACGGGCGCGTGAGCGGTCCAGTCGTGCTTCGCCCGACGGCGCGAGCACGAGCCCCTTGTCGACGTATTTCACCAGGCTGTCGAGGCTGTCGGCGAGCCGTCCGCCGATCTGCGGGCGACGGCTGCCCGGCCAGAGCAGGTAGCCGAAGAGCAGGACGATCGCGCAGCCGAGCACGGTGTCGACGAGCCGCGCGAGCACGACGTCCCAGCTTCCGGTGCTGGCGAGGTCCATCTGCAGGATGATCAACGGGGTCACGAAGGCGCTGAGGATGCCGTAGTTGCGGACCTTGCCGACCGCGACGCCACCCGCGAACACGGCGATCAGCAGGACCAGCAGCCAGCCTTCGCCGCCCGCGGCGAGCACGGCCGCGCCGATGCCCACGCCGATCACCGTGCCGATGCCGCGCAGGACCGCGCGGCCGAACACCGAGCCGAAGTCCGGTTTGAGGACGATGCCGACGGTGAGCGTGATCCAGTAGGAGCGTTCGAACGGGACGAACAGCGCGACGACTTCGGCGATCGCGACGCACAGCGTGAGGCGGAGCGCGGCGAACCAGGTGAGCGGGCCGGAGACGAGCGAACCCGCCCAGCCGCGGAGGCGCTTGTGCCACGGCTGGACCTCGCGCCGTTTCCGGTTGTCGCCCTTGCCGATCCGGGCGAGCCCGGCGTAGAGGGCGGCGAGGACCGGGTCGGCGTCTTCGGGCGCCTCGGGTGGTTCCGGCGGTTCCTGGTTGGCGAGCACGGCGGCCGAGGTGGCGATGAAGTGGTCGATCACGTCGTCCGGGGCCCGGCGGCCGGCGTTGACCATGGCGACCGACGCCTCGACGGCGGGGGTGCTGGCCGAGAGCAGGTTGAGCAACTGGCGGTAGGTGGCGTCGCGGCCCGACAGCCAGGATCGCGCGGTGAGCAGCCGGTCGTACGCGGTGTTCATCGCGGTCGTGAGCTGGTGGCGCGCGACGCGGGAGGTGGCTTCGTCGGTCGCGGACAGCATCGCGGCGAGTTCGACGTAGACGTGCGCGACGGCGCCGCGTTCCGGGCTGGTGGCGCGGAAGGTCCAGGTGGCGAGCGCGATGAGCAGGCTCCACGCGGCGCCGATGCAGAAGTAGCCGAGGAGGATTTCGACGCGCAGGCCGGTGACGTGCTGGCCGGTGCCGAGTACGCAGAAGACGAACATCTGCAGTCCGGCGACCGACGCGTTGCTGCCCGCCGCGCTGACCAGCGCCGACACCGCCGCGACTCCGACGACGACCGGGATGGACGCGGCGGGGATGCCGCCGGTGATCAACCCGGCGAAGTAGCCGAGGGCGGCGGCCGCGGTGGCGCCGCCGAGCCGCCGGGCGCGGTAGCGGTACGGGCCTGCGGATTCGGACAGGACGGTGGGCAGGGCGCCGGTGGAGACGAGCGCGCCGACGCCGATGTCGCCGAGCGCGTACCCGACGGCCAGCGGCACGGCGAGCGCGAGGACGGCGCGGGCGACCATGTTCCACGGGATGGGAACCGGCGTGCTGCGGAGCAGCTGCACCAGCCAATGTGGTGCGGCGATCTCGCGGCGCGTCGTGCTCACGCCCCTATCTTGACTTATCCATCGCGGCTGGAGCGGTTATCGTCGCCACATGGGCAAGACGTACTCCTTCGAGATCAACCGGACGAGCAGCGCCTCGCCCGCTTCCCTTTTCGCGCTGGAGGCCGACGGTTCCCGGTGGTCGGAATGGGCGAAGCCGGTGGTGTTCCACTCGCGCTGGGCGCGGGGACCGGGCGAGGACGGGGTGGGCGCCGTCCGGGCCGTCGGCCTGTGGCCGGTGTATCTCCACGAAGAGACGCTGGAATACGAACAGGACCGGAAGCACGTCTACGGCTTCGCGGGCCTCAAGCTGCTGAAGGACTACCGCGCCGAAGTCTCGTTCACGCCGAATGCTTCCGGCGGCACCGACCTGCGCTGGACGGGCCGGTTCACCGAACCGCTGCCCGGCACCGGCACCGCCGTCCGCACGGCGCTGCGCACCGTCGTCTCACTCCTGGCCACGCGCCTGGTGAAACACGCCGAACGCCCCTGACCCCACCCCCCGCCCGTCCCAGGGGGGCGACCCCGAGTCCAGTCTATCGGTGGTGGGGGTCGGAAGTGGCTGCTCAGCGGAGTTGTCCACAGGTGACGGTGATTGTGGACAACTCCTGTGGGCTACTGGGGAGCTGAAGGACGCCATAGCCGCGTAGGACGCCGTGAAGGGAGCCTTCGCTGCGTGCGATTCGGGGAAAGTCCCCTTCAGCCACAAGGACTTGCCGCGAAAGCTCCCTTCGCCGCATCACATGCAGCGAAAGCGTCCTTCGCCGCGTCCCATGCGGCGAAAGTCCCCTTCAGCCCGCGCCGAGGCACAGGAAGGGACGCCGCAGCGGGTCCGCGGCCGTCGCTTCGGCGAGCGCCAACGCGGGCGCGGTCCCCGAGGACAGCCGCCGGTGCAGATCGGCCATCGCGTCGGCGGCGGCCTTGTCGCCGACCCGCGCGATCGCGCCGATGACCGTCCGCGAGCCACTGGCGAGCAGCGTCCCGGCGAACCCGAGCGCCTCCTCCCCCGGCCGGATGTGACTCATCGCGAGTTCGCAGGCGGCCAGCACCACCCGTTCCGGCGGCTTCGCGAGCCGGGCGGTTTCGTGCGCGTACAACGGGCCGCCGACGAGTTCCAGCCGCGAGAACAGCGCGTTCGCCGGTTCGTGCGCCCCGTGCGCGACCAGGTGCGCCATTCCCGAACCGTCCAAAGCGGACAGTACGGCGTCGCTGGTCGCGTCCTTCCCGTCGACGAGCAGGGCGTCCGGATAGACCGTCCGCAGGTTCCGCACCTCACCGACCGAACCCGGCACCCCCGGCCCGCCGGCGAGCAGGACCGGTCCCTCGCTCCGCCGCCCGGACGCGGTCACCCAGGCCGTCGCCGACGGCGCGATCGACACCGGATGCCCGTGCAGTGACGGCAAAGCGCCCCAGGGCAACGCGTACAGCGAACCGATCGGCACGATGATCAGCTCGCGGTTCTCCAGCGTCTTCGCCAGCGACGCGGAGATCAGCTTGTCCAGTTTGTCCGCCCGGCGCCGGGCGGACCCGGTGACGACCTCGACCAGCGGCGCGGGCAGGTTGTCCGGGGCCAGCGCGTCGAGGTCCGCGTGCAACTGCCGTGCGGTTTCGACGATCTCCCCGAGCGGCCCCAGCTTCACGAGCCGGAACCGGCCGCGATCGACGACCACCGCGTACAAGGTGTCGCGGTACCCCATCAGGCTGACCAGCACGCGATCCCCGAGCTGCTCGACCACCTCTTCGGGTGCCGAGACCGGCCGCGGCCGACCCCATTGGCTGGTGTACCACCCGAGCCGGGTCGCCTCCTGCTGCAGCCGGTCGTAGCGCTCCTCGAGTTTCCCGACCGGTTCGCCGGACAGCCGCCGCGCCTGGATCGTTCCCTGCACGTGCCGCATTTCGTTGATGTGCCGGGCGAGCGCTGGGTCTTCGATGACGGGGAGCGGTTCGTACCGGTACACCTGCGCTCGCGTGCGTTCCAGCCACGCGAACAGGCTCTTCGCGCCGGCGCCGCTGCGCCTCGCCTTCTTGAGCACCAGCGTCAGCGCGAGTTTGCCCAGTTCCTCGCCGTGCGCCGCCGTCCCGCAGACGAGGTCGAGCCCGCCCATGCGGTCGCGGATCTGCCCGAGCTCCGCCAGTCCGGCCCGTGCCTGCGCGAGCGCCGAACGCGGCCGGTGGGACGCCACCGCGAGTTCGGCCCGGCACAACCGCAGCAGCATCCGGTGGTCGATCGGCGTGGTCTGCCGTGGTTTCGGCACCTGCGCCAGGAGTGCCTGTGCGGCGGCCGTCTCGTCGCGACGGATCAGCAGCCGCACCGCGAACATCCTGGCCGCGCCCACTTCGTCGCGCAGGCCGAGTTCGGCCAGCCGGATCGCGAGGTCGGCCAGTCGTTCCGGCAGTTTCGCGGACGGCTTCTTTTCCCGGTCCGCCAGCACCTTCACCGCGTCCGCGCGCAGCCTGGTCAACTCGGCGATCTCCGCCCACCGGCCGTTGCCGCGCCGCAAGAAGCTCCGCCGCGCGGACGTCGCGAGTTTCTTCGCCAGTACGTGGTCACCCTCCAGGATGGCCGCGCCCGCTCGCGCGACCTCCGCTTCCGCGACGACGTGGTGCGCGCCGTTGCCGCGGAGTTCGGGGATCGCTTCGTCGAGATGTCGCGCCGCTTCTTCGGCGAGCCCGGCGGTGAGCAGGGCCTTCGCCTGGTCGAGCCGGACGAGCGGCAGTGAGCCGGGTCCTTCGGTGACGAAGATCGAGGCCGCCTGCTCGTAGTGCCGGAGTGCTTCGGGGATGTCGCCGAGCAACTGGGCGTGATCTCCCAGGTTGTGCCGGATCTTCCCCTCGAGACGGCGATGGCCGTACTCGACCGCGATGTCCAGCGCGCCCATCAGATCCGTGTAGGCGCCGTCGGGATTGGTCATCTGCAGATGCAGCCACGCCCGGTTCATCATGTTCCGGGTCAGGAGCAGGCTGTGGTCTTCCACCTCGTCGACCAGGCTGGGAAGCACCGCGTCGTAGAGCGCGAGCGCTTCGTCCAGCCGCCAGACCCGCATCAGGACGACGGCGCGTTGCAGCACCACGGTGAACCGGAGCAACCGCCGGATTTCGCCTTCCGGCAGCGAAAGCCGCACTCGTTCCGCTTCGTCCAGCCGAGCGAATCCGTCCTTTTGGGACAGGACCTCGGCCTCGGCCGCGGCGAGGCTGATCAGCACCCTGGCCCGGATCTCCAGCCTGTCCGGCCCGGCGGCCTCCACCGGCCCGAGGCAGGTCAAAGCGCGCAGCAGCAACTTGATCGCGGCGCCCGGTCCGTGGTCGGCGGCGGCGGCCATCGCCTGACGATGGAGCTCCGCGGCCTCGGCTACGGGATCGGCGACAGGAGGAGACGACGCGGGCACACGCACTATGGGAGCACACCCACGCCGCATAACGGAACAGCCGTCCGGTTAGAGCACCACTGTCGGGGTCACGACGGTCCGCCGGCACGTCACGTCGCCGAGGTGGATCACGATCTGGGTGGTTCCCTGGGGGACGTTGTCCAGCACGAACCGGCCTCCTTCGTCGGCGGTGGTGGAACTCGTCCCGTGCTCGGCGACGCGAACCTCCACTCCGTACTCTCCGGCGGGCACGAGCCAGCCGTCGATCCGGTGTTTCTTGCCGATCTTGGTGAGGTTGATCATCACGGTCAGATCGCTGACGGTGAAGGTGATCGTGCCGGTGTCGCTGCCGCGAACGCCGGCCGTGGCGTCCATCCGTTCCCAGCGGGCGACCTCGACATCGAGGTTTTCGAGCGCGAGCGCGAACTGAACCCGCTGCACCAGATCTCCCGGTGGCGGGTCCAATTCGTCCATGAAGCGCCCGATATCGGCGAGCAAGGCCTCATCGCCCGGGGAGGTCATCTCCCCCGGCGTCCCGAGGTCGTTCATCGGCTTCCCCCTTCGTGGGCCAGTAGGTCGCGCATCGATTCGAGGCAACGGCCCCTGGTCGGGCCGACACTTCCGCGCGGCATGCGGAGTGCTTCGGCGACCAGTTGGTATTCGGCCCGCCCGGCGAGCACGGTCAGCCGAAGGAGCTGCTGACAGCGGTGCGGCAGGCGGAGGAAGGCGCGCCAGACCCGGCGATCCCGGTCGGCGCGGACGGCTTCCTCCTCGGGAGCCGGGTGGGTGCTCTCCATGCTTTCGGCCAGCTCGTCGGTCAGCGGGACGGGCTGAGCGCGGCGGCCGAAGGGATGCTGTGCTTCGCGTCTGGTGGTGGTGATCAACCAGGCGGCGAGCGCCTTGGGGTCACGAAGCTTGTCGAGCTGGCTGAACAGGGCGAGCCATACCGTCTGGACCACGTCCTCGGCGGTCAGGCGATCGAGCCCGTTCGC
The DNA here is from genome assembly GCF_046549035.1 of Amycolatopsis sp. lyj-90. Classification (NCBI taxonomy): domain Bacteria; kingdom Bacillati; phylum Actinomycetota; class Actinomycetes; order Pseudonocardiales; family Pseudonocardiaceae; genus Amycolatopsis; species Amycolatopsis sp. lyj-90. The sequence continues at coordinate 715,267 of NZ_JAJPWP010000005.1, read as the reverse complement.
ACGCGCGACATGCCACACGAGCGGGGTCAGCTCGTGCACAAGTCTGTCCATCGCCTGGCGGTCACCGGCCCGCGCCGCGCGCATGCAGGCGGCATGCAGGTCGGCACCGGTCAGTCCTTCCCATGGCGGGTCTACCTCGGTCGTTTGCACGTCGGTCACCGTATCTGCCCCACTTCGGACGTGTCTTCGTGTCGGCGCTGGCAGTATCGCGGGCCCTTCGGGGAGAAGGAGCGTGCAAGAGGCTCTGGGATACATCAAGTCACTAACTTTTTTGTGGGATTCGGTCGTCCCCCTCGGTCAGGTGGTGAAGGGCAAAGGCACCGGCCGGCGCGAGTAGGTGTGGACTGCGCACCGGCCGGTCCTTTTTCCCTCCCCCCGGGCCCGCTCCCCAACGGGCCCGCGTCCGGGCGTCCCCCTCCCCCGAAGGAGCACCCGGAGGTGATGCCCGGAGGCCCCCTCGGCCTCCGGACATCACCTGTCTGTGTTCGTTCAGTTCACCGGCGGCTTGGTGCCGTTCGGTTCCCAGTTGCCGTCCGGCCGCGTGCCCGGACGGGGCGGGACGGGTGCCGTGATCGGACCCGGCTTCGGGGTTTCCTCGAGGTCCTCGGTGGCCGTGGCCTCGTCCTCGACGGGTGCGGTGTTGGTCTCGGTAGTCATCGGGTGCCCTCATTTCCTCGACTGCTCCATAGGACGCAACGAGGCTGCCACCAGATACACGCAGAGCCAGCTTTTTCGCAGAAATTTCTTAATCTGTGGCAGGCGAGTGACCTGATCAGCGCTTTTCCGGCCTGATCGTGTCGCTGAGTAGTTGACGGCTCACGTCAGCGAGTTGTTCGGCCCAGCGCCGGTAGCCCTCGGGACCGGGGTGGAAGCGGTCCTCGGCGAAGGTCGCGGGATCCAGCATCGCGGCGGGCATCGGGACGTGGACGACGCCGGGCAGCAACGCCAGCCGGGCGGCCGCGGCGTCGAGGACGGCCGACCGCGCGCCGAGGACGTCCCGCAGCGGACGCGGCAGTGCGGGGAAGCGGTCCATGGGTGGCACACCCGCCAGCACCACCGGGACCCGTCCGGCCCGGCGTCGCAGGGAGACGATCAGATCGAGCAGGTCACGCCGGTAGCGCGCGGCCGAATGCAGTTCGATCGTGTCGTTGACGCCCAGCGCGATCACCACGAGGTCGGCGGGTTCGAGCAGCGGCAGCAGCTCCTCGCGCGCCACCTTGGCGTTGGCGCCGGTCTTGCCGACGGCCTGCCAGGCGACCGCGCGGCCGTCCCGCGCGAGTTCGTCCGCGAGCCGTCCGGTCAGTGCCTCGGCGTGCGTCGCCGCGCCGACGCCGTCCACAGTGGACTCGCCGAGTACCGCGAGCCGCAACGGGCGGCCGTCGCCGGCCACGAGGCCGCTGACCGGTCCCGTCGCGCCGGGCAGCCGCGGCGTCGTACGGCGCACCCGGACCGCCTGCGCGAGGAGGATCGGGGCGAGCATCACCGCGCGACTGATCACCGGGCGACTCTACTTCCGCGTTTCGTCCTCTGGTTGCGATCGTTGTGCACGCAACAACCGCAACTAGAGGACTAGTCGCGGGGCAGGCGCGAGCGCTCTGACCTACTTGCCCTTTTCGGCCCGCATCGCGTGCCACTTCGCGTACATGTCGTTGAGTTCCTTGATCATGAAGCTCAGGAAGTCCCGCATCTCGGCGACCCGCTCGCCCGCGGGCGTGTCCGACCCCAGCGCCGCGACGCCCTCGTCGGCGGCGTCGCGCCACAAGGTGATCATGCGGTCGCGTTTCATGAAGGTGGCGTACCAAAGGTCGTCGAAGAGCCGGTAGTGGTCACGGCGCGAGCCCGGTTCACGTTCCTTGGCGACCAGCCCGATCTGCTCCAGCCAGCGGACGGCCCCCGAGATCGCCGCGGGGCTCACCGAAAGCTGTTCGGCCAGTTCGGCGGCGGTCAGGCGACCGGCGTCGGTGGTCATCAACGCGGCGAACACCCTGGCGGGCATCCGCTGCATCCCGATCTGGGAGAGCGTGATGCCCAGGTGTTCCACGTAACGGCGGACGGCGTCCTCGTCTCTCTGGGTGCTCGAGGCACTCTCAGGCGTCGTCATGAGTACATCCTCTCGTACAACCCCCAGAGTGATCACACCATCCATACGTTTTCTTAACTTCACAACTTCGTGAATTCACTGTACCTTCAGTTGCATGGAAAACGCCATCTCCATCTCCGGCCTCCACAAATCCTTCGGCCGGACCAAGGCTTTGGACGGCCTTGACCTGCAGGTACCCGCTGGGGAGGTGCACGGCTTCCTCGGTCCGAACGGCGCGGGGAAGTCGACCACCGTCCGGGTCCTGCTCGGCCTGCTCCACGCAGACTCGGGCGACGTCCGCCTGCTCGGCGGCGACCCCTGGAAGGACGCGGCGAGCCTGCACCGGCGCCTCGCCTACGTCCCCGGCGACGTGAACCTCTGGTCCAACCTTTCCGGCGGCGAGGTGATCGATCTGCTGGGGCGGCTGCGGGGCGGGCTCGACCAGCGCCGCCGCAAGGACCTCATCGAACGTTTCGACCTCGACCCCAAGAAGAAGGGACGCACCTACTCCAAGGGCAACCGGCAGAAGGTCGCGATCGTGGCCGCGCTGGCCTCGCACGTGGACCTGTTGATCCTCGACGAGCCGACCTCCGGCCTCGACCCGCTGATGGAGGCCACCTTCCAGTACGCGATCCAGGAGGAACGCGAGCAGGGCCGCACGGTGCTGCTGTCGAGCCACATCCTCGCCGAGGTCGAGGCGCTCTGCGACAAGGTCAGCATCATCCGCAACGGGCACACCGTCGAGACCGGCACGCTGGCCGAACTCCGGCATCTCACCAGGACGTCGATCTCGGCCGAGCTCGCCGGCCCGCCGAACGGGCTGACGAAACTGGAGAACATCCACGACCTCAAGGTCGAGGGCAACCGGGTCCGCTTCGACGTCGAAACCCGGTCCCTCGACGACGCGCTGCGCCAGCTCACCCAGGTCGGCGTCCGCAGCCTGACCAGCCAGCCGCCGACGCTGGAGGAGCTGTTCCTCCGTCACTACACCACCGAAGCGAGCGCGAAATGACCGCGACGCTGGATCGCCCGGCGGCCGTCTCCGGTCCGTCGCACGGGTTGGTCGGCACCTGGCAGCTGACCAGGCTGGCGCTGCGGCGGGACAGGATCGTCCTGCCGATCTGGATCATCCTGCTCGGGATCATGCCCTCGGCGTCGTCGGGAACGTTCGAAACGCTGTACCCGACGGCCGCCGAACGGACCGGGCTCACCGCGAGCATGGGCTCGAACCCGTCGCTTTCGCTGATCTACGGCCCGGCCTTCGACCTCTCGACCGCGGGCGGGTTCACCGCGTGGCGGCTCGGCGGGTTCCTCGCCCTGATCGTCGGGCTGATGGCGGTCTTCACCGTCACCCGGCACACCCGCGCCGAGGAGGACACGGGCCGCGCGGAACTGCTGGCTTCCGCGGTGGTCGGCCGGTACGCGCTGCTGAGCGCCGGTGTCCTGGTGTCCGCCGGGGCGAGTGTCCTCATCGGACTCGTCGAGACCGCGCTGATGATCGGCGCGAAGCTGCCCGTCGCGGGGTCGTTCGCGCTCGGCGGCGCGACGGCGGCGACCGGGCTGGTCTTCACGGCGGTCGCGGCGGTCGCCGTCCAGGTGGCCGAGTATTCGAGAACGGCCAACGGGATCGGCGCCACCGCCGTCGGGGTCGCGTTCCTGCTGCGCGCGGTCGGCGACTCGACGACGGACGCGACCTGGGTCTCCTGGCTGTCCCCGATCGGCTGGGCGCAGCAGATCCGGCCGTTCGCCGACGAGCGCTGGTGGGTGTTCCTGCTGCCGCTGGCCGCGACCGTGGTCGTCGGCGCCGCCGGGTACGCGCTGCTCCCGCGGCGTGACGTCGGCACCGGCATCATCCCGCCGCGGCCGGGACCCGCCGAAGCGGTGACGTCCCTGCGCAGCCCGTTCGCGCTGGCGTGGCGGCTGCACCGCGGCCCGTTGATCGGCTGGCTGATCGGCACGGCGGTCTGCGCCGCGGTGTTCGGCTCGGTCGCGAGCGGGATCGGCGACGTCGTCGGGCAGAGCGAGCAGGCGAAGGAGATCTTCCAGCGCCTCGGCGGCACGGACGGGCTGATCGACGCCTTCATGGCGGCGATGACCGGCCTGTTCGCCATGGTCATCGCGCTCTACGGGGTGCAGGCCGCGCTGCGGATCCGCGCCGAGGAGACCGCCATCCGGGTCGAGCCGCTGCTCGCGACGAGCGTGGGCAGGCTGCGGCTGTTGGGCAGCCATCTCGTGTTCGCGTTCGCGGGCACCGCGCTGATGATGGTGCTCAGCGGTGTCCTCTTGGGACTGTCGAACGGGATGCGGTCGGGCGGCGTCGGCGATTCCGTCGGGGACATGGTGGTCGCTTCGCTGGCGCAGCTTCCGGCGGTGTGGGTGATCGTCGGCCTCGCCGTGACGCTGTTCGGCCTGGCCCCGAAGTTCTCGACGGCGGCGTGGGCGATCGCCGGGCTGGCGTTGCTGCTCAGCCTGTTCGGCCCGGTGCTGAACCTGCCGCAGGTGCTGCTCGACGCTTCGCCGTTCTCACATGTTCCGAAACTGCCCGCCGCGGAGTTCACCGCGACACCGCTGCTCTGGTTGACCGGGGTCGCCGTGGTCGCGCTCGTGGCGGGGCTCATGGGCTGGCGGCGTCGCGACGTCGGCTAGCCACAAGGGGAAACCGTGAAGGCCGCTCTTCGGGGAGGGTGGCCTTCACGGTTCTTGCCGTACGTCGCCGCCGGGCGTGACGACCAGTTTCGCGACCGGCACCCCACCACCGCACTCCTCGCCCGCCGGGTACGCGATCGCCGGTGTCACGACGAGGAAGTGCGGTTTCCGGTCGTCGAAGGTCACCGTGGTCTTGATCGGCGTGGTCGGCAGACCCTGGATCGGGACGAAGACCTGCTCGCCACCGGGCGCGGATCCGGTCACGCAGTCACCGGCCCAGCACAACTCCAGCGACACGCGCTCGAGCCCGGCGGCCACTTCCCGTGGGATGTCGAGCGAGATCCCCGGCGACAGGGCGATGGCCGGGCAGGCCTTGTCGCCGGATTGGCCGCACGCGGTCAAAGTCGCGAACAGGAGCACGAAAACGGGGAGCCGCCGCATACCGGGCAGACGACACGAGAGGCCGTTCAGGTTGCATCAATCGCTTCGGTATCCCGTGACCGAGGTGGGCGGGAGCACCGTCGAGGTGGTCGACGGCGTCACGGTACGGGTCACCGTCCGGGGCGCGGGCGTGCTGGTGCGCGTGATGGTGAGCGGTTCCGGGACGACCGCGGGCAAGGTCACCGTGACCGGCCCGACCGAACGGGAGGTCGACGTCGGCGAAGGGGTCTTACTGACTTCATAGACGCGGGGCGGTGGCTCGCGACCGGCCACCAGGAGGGCGGCGACGAGCAGTCCGGTGGCGAGCCCCGCGAGGGCCGCGACCATGACGGAACCGGTGGTGGGACCTTGACCGAACATCCGGCACCCCCTCGCCATGCTAAGCGCAGGTACGAGGACTACTCGCGTTGATCTTACTTTTTGTTACGCAGCGTGCAAGTTGAGTCGAATGTCCGCAAGCCGTCGATCAGGATCCGCACCAGGTGGCGGTCCGGGCGCGAATACCGTTCCGCGGCGAGACAACCGGCGATCAGGGCGCGCAGGTCTTCGCCGTCGATGTCCTCGCGAACCACGCCCGCGGCCTGCGCCCGCGTCAGCAACGCCTGCAGCGCCGACCGGAAATCGGTGCCCGCGCTCGCTTTGAAGCCCAGCCCCGTCGTCTCCGCGAGCGCGTCGCAAAGGGCCCGGTTGAGGGATGCCTGCTTGACGACGCGTTTGAAGAAGCCGAAGAACGCTTCGCCGGGGTCTTCGGCGGTCAGCAGCTCGCGTGCTTCCCGCGCGAACTGCTCCAGGCGCTCCAGGACAACGGCCTGGAAAAGTGCTTCCTTGCTGGGGAAATGCCGGTAGACCGTACCCGCGCCGACACCGGCGAGGCGGGCGATCTCGTCGAGGGGGACGGCGAGGCCGTCAAGGGCGAAGGCCTCTTCGGCCGCTGCGAGCACCTTCGCTCGGTTACGCCGCGCGTCGGCGCGCAGCACGGGCTTGTCCACTGTTCTCCCCTCAACCGGGTCCGGCGTTCCGATTCAACGCCGCCGTCGGCGGGGGCATTCCTCACTGCACCGCGGTCTGCGTCCCATCCGGTGTGAGCAGGCCCTGGACCGTGGTGAAGAGGTACTCCCAGACGCCGGGGATCAGCACCACCGCGGCGACCGCGAACACCGGGAAGATCAGCCGGTTCTCCACGTTCTTGCCGGTGCGGAACCGCAGCGGCTTCGGCGGCCGGATCTCGTACCAGGTCTCGCCCGCGATCGGGATCGGGAACAGGAACGGGCAGCCGGACTCGGTCAGCGCGTCCCCGAGGCAGTGCACGAAACACCCGGCCGCGACGGCGATGCCGAGCCAGCCGGAGATCTCCGCGAGCTGCGCCGCCTTGTCCGGCGGGGCGGTCCACACCCACCACGCGACCGCGGCGCCGCTGACCGGCAGCAGCCAGTCGCCGAGCGCGCCTTCCGCGAGCAGCAACCCGAGGACGACGACGCCGAACACCGCCCACGGTCCGCCTTCGGTGGTACCCCAGGAGGTCAGGAAGCCGAGGCCGACGGCGAACAGCACGGTGTGCGAGAGGTGCCGGTGCTTACCGGTGACCTTCTCGTCCCGGGGTCCCTTGGTCAGCGCGTAGAGAGCCGCCGAAACCCGGCGGAGCACCCAGGAGATCGCGCCGGTGAACCAGCCGAGCAGCTTCGACGCGCGAGCGCCCGGATGATCGAGGTCGGGAAGGAGGGCGAAACCGGCCGTGGTCGCGGCGAACACGACCGCCTGGTGCACCGTGCCCGCTCCGACGGCGGGCGCGAGCGCGAGACCCGCGCACCAGCCTGTCAGGGCATGCGTCCGCCCCATCATCGTGCTGCTTCCCCCAGGTGTCGCGGATCACGAGCCCACGACCGTAGCGGGGGATCAGGCGGGGGGCTCTTCCGACACGCTGAGGTGCTCGGCGACGCCGGTGAGCTCGATCACTCGGCTCACCTGCGGGCTGGGCACGACTTCGAGCTCGACGGCCTTCTCGGCGGCCTGGCGCTGTGCCTGGAGCACCACGTTCAGCGCCGAGGAGTCGAAGAAGGTCACGCCGGTGAGGTCGGCGACGACCCGGCCGGACGGTTTGTCCGTGATCAGTGCCCCGAGGGTCTCCTGGAGCTGCGGGCTCGTCAGCAGGTCGAGCTCACCGGTGACCACCACACGCGGTACAGAAGCGTCGGCGTCCAGCGTGATGCTGAAACCGGGCGGCGTGGTGTTCTGGTCCGCTGCGGGCATGCACATTCTCCTCATCAGGTGAGAACCGACGCTCGGCGCCGGAGCTCGCCTGTGGTCTCAAGCTACGGCCGCGTCCAGTCCGGACACGGACGCACGCTCTTCTTCGGCGGGTAGGCGTGGCTGTCCCCGCAACGACAGTCCCAACCCTAACCCAGTCCGGACGGGGCGCCACGATCGCCGTCACGCGCGTCGCCGACCGGTGCCCGGGACGCGCTCAATGCGCCGTCAAGGCCTTGCGCCCCGCGCGGCGTTCCCGGAGGAAGAGCTCGCGGCGCTCGATCTCGCCGAGACCACCCCAGATGCCGTACGGCTCCTGGACGGCCAGCGCGTGCTTGCGGCACTGCGCCAGCACGGGGCAGGCCTGGCAGATCGCCTTGGCGCGGGATTCGCGCCGCTCACGGGCCGAACCGCGCTCGTTGTCCGTGTGGAAGAACAAGCTGCTGTCGGCGCCTCGGCACGACCCACGGAGCTGCCAATCCCACTCTTCCGCCACCACGTTCGGCAGCCGGCTCACGTCAGCCATGTCGGTCCCCGCCTTTCCAGGAGATCGTTTGTCGCGGGTTACATGCCCGCCGCCTGCGCGAGTCAAACGTGGGTTTGGTTTGCTCACACTCAGGGCATCTGACGAGTCGGCAGTGCAGCTTGAGAGAGGAACACACGTGGTGGACAACACCCCGCCCAATGGGGAGGGCGCTCAACTCATCGAGGTACGCACGGCCGCGGTACCGCATGTGGTGCCGACCCTCCGGACGATCGTCGCGGACATCGCGATGCGTCAGGACTTCGACCTGGACGCGGTCGAAGACCTCCGGATGGCGGTGGACGAGGCCTGCTCGATGCTGCTTCCCGCGGCCTCCGACGGCCACCTGACCTGCGTTTTCTCGTGGAAGAACGGACGGATCGAGGTGACCGTCTCGGTGCTTTCGGACTCCCCGGAACACGACGACGAGACCGGTCTGTCCTGGCAGCTGCTCACCGCGCTGGCGACGTCCGCGCGACGGAGTGTCACCCCGGCCGACGGCGGCTACCTGTCGAGGGTGGAGCTCATCCGGGAGAGCGAGGCGGCCCGGCCGTGACCGAACCCGTCGAGCAAGACGGCGCGGACGTCCCGGCCCTGTTCGAGCGCATGTGCGCGCTGCCACAGGAAACCCCCGAACGTGAACGGCTTCGGGACGAACTGGTGCGCGCGCATCTGGAACTCGCGCGCAACCTGGCGCGCAAGTTCCGTAACCGGGACGAGTCGATGGAGGACCTGGTCCAGATCGCGACGATCGGGCTGATCCACGCCGTCGACCGCTTCGATCCCACTCAAGGCAGTGACTTCCTGGCCTTCGCGGTCCCGACCATCTCCGGCGAACTGCGGCACCACTTCCGCGACAACAGCTGGTCGGTCCGGGTCCCGCGGCGGCTCAAGGAGCTGAACGCGAACATCTCGGCCGTGCGCGAAGAGCTGACCGTCCGGCTCTCCCGCGCGCCGAAGCCCAGTGAGATCGCCGCCCATCTCGGCGTCCCCATCGACGAGGTCTACGAGGGTCTCCGCGCCGGCCAGGGCCGGTACGGGGCCTCGCTGGACAACCTCCTGGAGAACTCGGCGCACACCCGCTTCGGCGAGGCGGACGCCAACCTGAGCCAGGCGGAGCTCCGCGAGGCGCTGCGGCCGATGCTGGAACGGCTGCCCGATCGCGAGCGCAAGATCGTCGCGCTGCGGTTCGGATCCGGGATGAGTCAGTCGGATATCGCCCGCCGTGTCGGGGTTTCCCAGATGCAGGTGTCACGGTTGCTGTCCTCCACCCTCAAGAAACTGCGTGAAGGATTGACCGAGACAGAACTCACCGACGGAGTCTGATTCGACCCTCACCCTTGTGGGTACCTGGGAGACGAACAGCGGATCTGGGAGTCTCTCGTGAGGGGAGGTGCGGAACCATGACGATGTCCAAGACGCGATCGGAGGGCTCGTTGCCGGTGGTCTCCCTGCCCCTGCCGGTCGATGTGACGGCCCCGGCCGTCGCGCGGCAGGCGGTGCGGGCGACTCTGGCGAGCCTCGGCCTCGACGGCCCGGCTGTCGACGACGTCCTGCTCGCGACCTCCGAACTGGTCACCAACGCTTTCGAACACGGTGAGAAGCCGGACAAGCTCGAGGTCGAGTACGCCGAGGGCAGGCTCACCCTGCGGGTTTTCGACTCCGGCTCGGACTGGCCGAAGTTGAAGGAGCCGTCGCCGATGGCGGCGCGCAGCCGCGGTCTGCAGCTCGTGCACGCGTTGTCCGACGACTGGGGACACGAGCCGTACGACGGCGGCAAGTACGTCTGGGCTGTGTTCAGCCTTGATCGGGCCGACGCTCGATCCTGAGCGCGGCGTCCGTTTCGGCGATGCGGTCGCGGAGCGATTTCCGTTCCAGCGCCTCGACGGCGGCGACCAGGACCTCCCTCAGCGGGTACGGCAGTTCGGCTTCCAGCTGTTCGGCCGCGGCCTGGGTCGCCGCCCATTCGGCTTCGAGCGTCGGCATCAGCCGTCGCGTCTTCTCGGTCAGGGAAACGATTCTCTGCCGGGCGTCCCTCCCCGGCTTCAGCGAGACGAGGTCCTGGCGCGCCATCTGCGCGACGGTCTGGCTCGCGGCGGAATGCGTGACACCGACTTCCGCGGCGAGATCGCGGATGGGCATCGGCCCGCGCGCGACGATCGCGCGGACGATCGGGGTGAACCGCGGACGGTAGTCGCCCAGCCCGATGTCTTCGAAGAACGCGGAGACGTCCGCCTCGGTCAATTCGAGGACGTGGCGAAGCAAGGTACCCATCCCTCGTTCGCGCGGCGGCCTCCCCACCAGCGGATCATAACGACATAATCTCCGGATGACGCCCGAAGAGCTGCTGACGACCACTCGAACCGTCCGCAAACGACTGGACCTGACCCGGCCGGTCCCCCTCGAACTGGTGAAACACGCCCTGCAGGTCGCGCTGCAGGCGCCGAGCGGGTCGAACACGCAGCGCTGGCACTGGCTCGTGATCACCGACCCCGGGCAGCGCGCCGAACTCGGCAAGCTCTACCAGCGGGCGTGCCGCGAGTACCTGGATTCGCCGAACGCGGCCGGGAAACTGTTCGCGGACGACCCGGCGCGTTCGAAGGTGCAGCAGCGCGTCGGCACCAGCGTCGAGTACCTGGCCGACAAGATGGGCGAGGTGCCGGTGCACGTCATCCCGTGCCTGGAGACGAAGACCGCCGATCTGCCCGCCGGCAACCAGGCCGGACTGTGGGGGAACCTGCTGCCCGCCGTGTGGAGCTACATGCTCGCGGCGCGCGCGGTCACGCTCGGCACGGCGTGGACGACGCTGCACCTCGCGTACGAGAAGGAGGCCGCGGAGATCCTCGGCCTGCCGGAGAACGTGCACCAGGCCGCGCTCATCCCGACGGCGTTCTACACCGGCGACACCTTCAAGCCCGCCGCGCGTCAGCCGCTCGAAGACGTCATGCGCCTGGATCGCTGGTGAGGTAGGACTCCAGCCGGTCCGCCAGGACCTTGGGGTGGCTCAACGGAACGGAGTGCGAGCCCTCGATCTCGTCGGGCGCGAAGCCGAACCGGTCCTGGACGACCCGGCGCTGGAACTCAGGCGTGAAGAAGCGGTCTTCGCGCGCGATGAGCACCTTCGTCGGGACGTCCGGCCACTTCTCCAGCGGCCACGGCTCGCCCCATTCGGCGCTGACCTGGTTACGGGCGTGCGAGCCCGCCTCCGCGACGAGGTCCGCCGGGACGCCGTTGTAGAACTTCTCCTCGTCGCCGAGGTCCTGGTTGTCCGCGAAACCCGTGTTGCCCCACCAGTCCCCCGGTGACTCGCCCGGCTTCGGGATCATCGCGGTCAGCAGCACGAGCAGCCGCGCCGAGTGCTTCGCGGCGACCAACGGCGCGGTGAAACCGCCGTAGGAATGCCCGAGCACCACCAGGTCGCCGCGGTCGCCGATCGCCTTGGTGACGGTGTCGACGTGCTCGGCGAAGCCCGCCTTCTCGTCTTCGATCGGCAGGTTCACCGCGACCACGTCGTGTCCGCGGCCGGTCAGTTCCGCCTCGAGGAGGTGGAAGTCCCAGGCGCTGCCGCCACCGCCGTGGATCAGTACGAAGGTCGCCATCGCTCCAGCTAAGCCGAAGCCGGGGAGATCAGCAACGACCGAGCATGTCGCCGAGCGCGCTCTTCTCCGCCGTGGTGATCGTGAGGCCGTAGTAATGCTTCACGGTGATCCAGTCCGTGGCGTAGGTGCACCAGAACGAGACGAGCGGCGGCTTCCACTGGTCCGGCGCCTTGTCGCTCTTCTCCTGGTTGACGTTGTCGGTGACGGCGAACAGCTGCGGCCGGGTCAGGTCGTTCGCGAACTGGCGGCGCTTCTCGTCGGTCCAGGACTTCGCGCCGCTGACCCAGCTCTGGGCGAGCGGGACCATGTGGTCGATGTCGACGTCCGTCGGGTTTGTCCAGGTGTCGCCGTCGTAGATGCTCGTCCAGCTGCCGGAGGTCGGGGCGCAGTCGGAACCGGCCTTGACGTCCTTGCCGTCACGCTTGAGCACGAACTCGCGCGTGTTGCAGTTGTTCCCCTGGTTGTCCCAGTGCGGGTACTTCTTGCGGTCGTAGCCGTCCATCGAACCGCGCGGCGCGACGGTGAGCTCGTCCAGCTGCTTGCGCGCGTCCGCCGCGCTGGCGGTGTTGGCGGGCTTCGGTTGCAGCGCGTCGCCCTTGCCGCTCACGAACCAGAACACCGCGAGAACGACGGCGGCGAGGGTGATCAGCAGGAGCAGTCGCTGAGCCGTGGTCATCTGCCGCGTACGCGTGGCCACCGCGCGATTCCTCTCGACGGGGATGGGGAGTGACCCAGTATCGCCGGGCCCCGCGGGAAACCGGGAGCGACACGACGATGACAGCAGGTAGTTGTTGTCACATCGGGGGTCTGATCAGCGACTACCCCTGGGACGCTGCCGGAAGGAGCGGGCTTGTGGGCGCCGAAAAACGCAAATGGAACACCAGGGTCGACGACTATCTGAACCGGAAGGCCGCGGAACGTGGACACGTGATCGCCATGGCACGTATGGGATCCACCGCGCTGGAGCGTGGCGATCCCGACGAGGCCGAGGCGTGGTTCCGCAAGGCCGCCGCGGGCGGGGACCGGGTCGCGATGGGCAACCTGGCGCATCTCCTGCGCGAACGCGGCGCGCCCGAACAGGCCGAACGCTGGTACCGCGAAGCCGCGACCGCCGGTGATTCGCATGCCATGTCGCAGCTGGGAAATCTCTGTGCGCAGCGGGGCAGTCTCGACGACGCCGAGGACTGGTGGCGGCGCGCCGCCGACGAGGGCCGCGTCGAGGCGATGGCGGAACTCGGACGGTTGCTGCACCGGCGCGGTGAGCTCCGGGAGGCCGAGGGCTGGGCGGGCCAGGCCGCGGAGGCGGGCAACGTCGAAGGGATGATCACGCTCGGCGCCGTGCTGTGCGACACCGATCGGGCGCGTGAAGCGGAACCGTGGTGGCGCAGGGCGGGCGAAGAAGGCGACGCTTCCGCTCTCTGCAAACTCGGCCTCAAGGCCGAACGCCGGAACGACCTCGCGCGCGCCGAAAGCTGCTATCACGCCGCCGCGGCCGCCGGCGCCCCCGAAGCCGCCGTCCGCCTCGGCCTGGTGCTGCACCGGCGCGGTGAGGTCGAAGCCGCCGAACGCTGGTACCTGAAGGCCGCCAAACGAGGCGACGCCGCGGCGATGACCAACCTCGGCGTCCTCGCCAACGACCGGAACGACCCCGGCGAGGCCACCGCCTGGTACCGGAAGGCCGCCGAACTCGGCAGCGTCCCCGCGTACACCAACCTCGGCAGGCTCGCCGCCGACCACGGGAACTTCCAAGAGGCCGAACACTGGTTCCGCGCGGCCGCCGACACCGGTGATCAGGCGGGGCAACGGGATCTGGAGGAGCTGTACCGCAACCGGCAGCGGTTCTAGGCCTTCCAGTTCCTCATCGCCGCGAAGCCCTCGCGCAGCCGTTGGAGTTTGCGGCTGCGGTACGGGTCCTCGCCGTCGTCGAGCCGCCACCGCTCCTCGACGCCGGCGCGGAACACCGTGAGCCCCTCGAAGCCGAGCCCGGCGGTGAAGTCCGCGATGCTCACGTCGACACGACCGGATCCGTCGAGATCAAGCCGTAGCAACCACTCCGCGAGCTCCTTGGGCTCCGGCGGCGAGTCCGCGCAGGCCTCCGCGTACAATGCGAGCGCGCCCCTGACCTCTTCGGCGAGCGCGCCGAACGAGTCTTCGACGAAGTCCAGGGCCTCCACCACCAGCTCGACGATGCGGCACAGCAGCGGTCCGTCCATCACTTCCCTGGCGGTGGCGAGCACCTCGCGGACCTTCCCGGTGTACGCGACCGTGCCCTGGAAGCCGACGAAACCGCGCAACCGCAACGTCCCCTCGACATGACGCCGCAACGCGTCGAGGTCTTCACGACCGGCCCTGAGCGAGAGTTTGCGGAACAGGGCGGGATCCTCGTTCGCGTGCCCGACGAGCAGTTCGACCAGCTCGTCGCGAGCGAGGGTTTCGACGTACCCGCGGATGTCGGCCGCGCCCCCATCCGCCGCGCCTTCGAGGACCAGCAGGCCGACGGCCACGCAGTGCTTGCAGAAGAACCCGTCCGCCGCGTGCGGGCAGGAACACTCGCCCACCAGCTCGCCGTCGACGTCGCGCAACCGGACCGTGTACCGGTCGGTGCCGCTGACCACCGCCGTGACCCCGCCCGCGACGTCGTCCAGCGTCTCCACCGACTCCAGGTACTTGGCCCCGCGCGCGAAGGAGACGTCACCGGCCTGCCTGCGGAGTTCGTCCTCGCTGAACCACGTCACCGGCCCATTGAACCCCCTCAGGTCCGCGGACCGAGGAACAACCCGCCGCTCGCGTCGAGGACCTGCCCGGTCACCCACCGGGCGTCGTCGGAGGCGAGGAACGCGACGACGTCCGCTATGTCGTCTTGGTTCCCCAGCTTTCGGTGTGCCGTGAGGTTCGCGATCGCGGCCTCCAGCTCGGGCGTGAAGATCCCCTCGTTGGCCTCGGTCCTGGTGGCGCCCGGCGCGACGACGTTGACCGTGATCCCGCGCGGCCCGAGCTGCTGGGCGAGGGTGCGGCTCATCGTCTCGAGCGCGCCCTTGGTCATCGCGAAGGACGCCTGCGCCGGGTTGGCCATGCGCGTGGCGACCGAGGAGATGTTGATGACGCGGCCGCCGTCGTTGATCGGTGCTCGCTGGATGAGGAAGTACGGCGCTCTCACGTTCACCGCCATCAGATGGTCGAAACTTTCGGGCGTGTCCGTCTCGATGGGCCCCGCCGGTGGCGCGGCCGCGTTGTTGACCAGGATGTCGAGGCTGTCGATGCCTTCCAGGGCTTTGTCGACGCCCTCCATCTGTGCCAGATCCGCTTGGCTGCTGTCGTGCCTCAGGACGTTGACGCCGTCTCTCTCGAGCCTCCGTGCGATCGCCGCCCCGATGCCCTTGGACGCCCCGGTCACCAATGCCGTCTTCATGCGCACCCCAGATGTTAGTGACTAACACTTTGATAGTGTCTACCACGTGAGCCTCCGAGATCGCCAGCGCGCCGAGACCCGGCTCGTGCTTCAGACACACGCCGTCCGCCTCTTCACCGATGTCGGCTATGACGCGACCACCGTCGCCGACGTCGCCGCGGCGGCCGGGGTCTCGGCGATGACGGTGTACCGGCACTTCCCCACGAAGGAGGACCTGGTCCTCTACGACGAGTACGACCCGGTGACGGCTTCTGCCGTGGCCGCTCAGCCTGCCGGTCCTTTGCCTTTGCGGATCGGGCGCGCTTTGGAGTCGACTGCCGCTTTGGGGTCCTCGTCGGAGAAGGCGTTCCTGCTGGCGCGGCTGCGGCTGATGATCTCGGTACCTGCGCTGCGGGCGCGGCATCTGGACAGCCAGTACGCGACGGCTGATGCGATCGTGGCCGCTCTTTGTGGGGCTTCGCCGGCGCCGGAGGAGGAGTTTCGGGTGCGGGCTACGGCTATGGCTTGCCTGGGGGCGGCGCATGTGGCGCTGATCCGGTGGGCTGAGACGGATGAGGAGGGGAATCTGGCGGGGTTGATCCGGCAGGCGCTGACCAGCGTCTTTGGTAGCCAACAGCCAGGCTCGCTCGCCGTGCCGACACTCAAAGAAGAATCTCCTCCGGGCGCCTGTGAACCACCTCTGCCGTGGAACCGACTGTGAGTGCAGTGATGCACTCTTCGAGGTCGCCGCGATGATCTTCGTTCGCGAGCTGACGGACCTGCTGGGCAACCATCAGTCCGTTGACCAGGACTATCGGATACCTGTCCTCCACGATCTCCACCTGAGCGTTTTCCGAGAACGCACCGGTGGTCACGTAGACACCTATCCACCCTCGCTGGAGGCGGGCCACCACCCGGGCGACCTGATCAGCAGAGATCGTGGCATCAGGCTTGACACATTTGGCCTGCCCCAAGACAACAAGCTTGGCGACGGCCATTCCTGTACCCACATCGAGCCTTCCGACAAAGTCGGTTCCTCCATCCTGTGATGGTCGTGTCAACCAACCTTCGTGATACTCGATACCGTGGCGTCGGATGATCCTGGCAGCCACGGCGGACGCAAGATACTCGAAGTCATGCTTCCGGCCATCGAATCGCTCGTAGATCGCCTGAAGATCGACCTCTTCAATGCTGCCTTTCAAAGGCCGTTGATCCACCAACTTGTGCACAGCTGCACGAGAGACACGTCGGCGCAACCGCGGCAGCGCAACGGAACCTTCTCGAACCCATCGCCTCCACGATTCCGGTGCACGATCGAGCGTCTCGTCAGTCGACACGCCCGGGTCTCTCCGGGCGTTCACCCACGCCCAATCAAGTTGATCATCCTCTGCGGAGAGATCCAGCATGGCAAGATCGAACACATAGTTGACGAACGTCGATCCATTGTTGCGTGTCCACTGGACAACACGTTCCGCACGCTCGACGATGCCGAATCCACAGAACTCGATGTACCCCTTGTCCCGCTTGTTACGCCGCACAGACCGAAAGACCACCAACGGCACGGCAGGCTTTCGCAATTCGGGCTTCGGTGCATGATGAACCTCCCAAGCAGCCAGCAGTGTCCTGTTTCCCAAAGTGCGACCAACAGGCTCCGCTGTGTCACTTTTGTGATCGCCGAAGTACCGAACGTGACCGTTGTTCAAGTCGAAGACGTCATGCCAAGGAGTCTGCTCCGATCCCGCCTTCCACGGGCTGGACCGGATGAGGACGACGGGTCGTCGATGGACGTTCGACACTTCAATGGAGACAGGAGAATCGATCCCACGCTCCAGTTGCACCCTCGATGCACCTTCCAGCGCCGTCACATGAAAGAAGTTTCTGAACCCGTCGACTTCAGGTTCCGATGGGTCCTTCGATGCCGCATACCTGAGCACTTCGCCGACCTTGATCATGGTCCGCTTGTCTTCCATGCGACGACTGTGCCACAAAAGTTCCTCGCCAAGACACCATAGTGTGACATCAGACGGAATTTGCCGGTGCGCACTACTTCTGATTCGACACCCAGCCGCAAGATGCGCTCGACAGCAATTCGACTGCCTGTCGGGTTGGCACGGGCGACCGGGTGTTGCGAGTATGAACCCGTGAAGCTGGAGGCATCGACCGGCGTCCGGGCCAGGATGAGCAAGCAGAAGTCTCGGAACACCCGGATCGAGATGGAACTACGCAAAGCCTTGTTCGCCCGAGGGTTGCGGTACCGCGTCCATCGCAGGCCGGTGAAGGGCGTGCGCCGGGAAGCCGACCTCGTGTTCGGTCCCGCGAAGGTCGCGGTCTTCGTGGACGGTTGCTTCTGGCATGGCTGTCCGGAGCACGCGACCTGGCCGAAGAACAACGCCGAGTTCTGGCGCACGAAGATCGAGACCAACCGCCGGCGTGACCTGGACACTGACGCTCGCCTCGTCGAAGCGGGCTGGTTGGCCGTACGGGTATGGGAACACGAAGCAGTCGACGCCGCGGCCGCCCGCGTGCACGAAATCGTGCTCGGCAGGCGGCCGGGCCGATGACTTCACCGCACCGGTGAGATGTGTTGGAAGTATCCGGGCACTCCCCCGACAGGAGAGCCGATGAGCAACGTGCGATCCAGGAAGCTGTTGTTCAGCTCGCAACTCGTTTCGGGTAGCAACACACACGCGTGACATGCGGCGAGATTGACGCTGTCCGCGCCACTGGCACCGGATTCCATGCACAAGGGGTCGTTCGAGCACCACGAAGCCCGAGCGAGTGCTGATCGCAGTGTCTCGGAAAGACTCTTCGGATCACCCTGGGCGACGATTCCGCCAAGGCTTCCCGCCGAGTCGCTGGTAGCGGTGTAGAGAAGGATGCCGGCCATCGACTCGTTCGCGTAGAGGCGCTCCCGCAGAGCGGATGCCGGGTAACCGCCGTCGAGACTCCACTCGTTGATCAGGACGTGTGCCAACGTGTGGAGCAGCACGAAGCGGGGAGACACGGGTGATCCAGGTGCCTTTGCCTTCGAGTCCGTCCGTGTTCGCTCGCGGAGAAGCGCGAGATGATTCAGCCGCATCTGCTCGACCTGCTTGATCACCTCGGGCTTGGTCTCCCACGCTTGCAACCGGTCTTCGTCGAACTTGAGGAACACCCCCTCCCCCTTGACCTCGATCGCAGGCAGCCAGTTGATGTCGGACTGATGAAGTGCGGCGAGTCGATGATCGGGTTCACTCTCCAAGGGGGCGACGCCACGAGTGAATCCTTGCAACGCACGAACTTCGCGCAAGCGCTTCACCAGCATGCTTTCCGCGATGCCCAGTTCGCGCACCGGCGCGAGATCGCCTTCCGGACTTTCGCAGATGAAATCCTGCCACTCGGCCGAGTGCCGCTCCGGGTTGCCGTTGCGCAAGCGATCGTATTCATGCTTTCGCAGGTCTGTGTAAGGATCCCCGGAAGCAGCTTCAGTTCCACTCGGAGAGGCTTTCTCGGCGGCTATTTCACGCGCGACGGCCACCACCTCCTCAAGAGTCGTCTTCACCCTTTTCAGGTGCTCTGGCCACCTCTCGAAGTGTCGGCGAACATCGCTCTCCGGTTCTCCGAGCAGTCTTGCTTGCTCAAGCAACTTGTGAACGCCTTCACCCCACGGCGGAATGGACAATGCGCTTCGCATGACCGGATGCCATGCCGACGAAGAACCTCGCTGCATGGTTCGAGGGTGACGTGCGCAGGGCTGAGGCTTGGCCCCACTGAGCCAGGGGCGCCGCCCTTCGCAGCGAATACCCAGGTCTTTCAATGCTTTGACGCGAAACGCGCCCTCCATCGACACGCTCGGAACGCCACACGAGCACTTCACGACAACGGACCGGAGAGACGCGGCGCTTCCTTCCGTCTGCAGTGTCAATTTCCCACCACAGAAGCCACCCTGCAGCGCGTTCCCACGATGCACCCACTTCCAATAGGGGAAATCATCGATATGCCCGTCGTCGCACGCGAGAACGAATCGCGAGGGCACCAGGTCTTCGTCACAGTCAGGGCAGCGAGCACGACCGGGAAGGCAATTGAAATCCGCGTATGGCCGGAGGGCATCGCAACCCGGGCACGAGTAGAAGTCGGGGAATCGCCGTACCCGGACACCGTCGACGCCGTAATCGGGGTGAGGTGCCGGCGGCAAGCGAAAGAACGCGACGCCGGGGAGCACGTTCGCGAGCCTGCCTTCCTCGATCTTCGGTGCGTCGTCGATGTTCCACGAATCGATCCCGGAGACGATGAACGACTCGTTGTCGATCGCGATCATCGCCCCCACTCCGTAAGTGGTGACAAGCTGAGAACGCCGCACCGCACCGAGTTTGCGCGCCCGCGGACGGGCCGGACCACCGGCGCTGCCGCGTCTGGAGGATGGAGGAGGAGTCATCGTCGTCCCTACCTTTTCTCAAGAAACAGTGCCGACTCGGCATCAACGTCACGGAGACTCCAGAGCGTGTCCCAGCTCAAGTCGTCTTCGCCGCTGTCAAAGCTTTTCAACAGAGCATGTTGTCGAGTTCCTCGCTTGGCCTCGTACACGAGGCCTGATTGGGCCTCTGCTTCCTCGCGCCACCACGTGATGAACTCGTCGAAGCACTCCTCCGCTGCTTTCAATTCCTTGTGATCGACCGACTCGACTCGCTTCAATATCTCGGGTCGCACCGTCGAGTTGATCTCGGACAGGAAGGTCTCGATGTCGGCGGCCGCGTCGTTGGGAGACGCCTTTGCAATCGTCAGTCGGGTGAGCGCGACGACGACCGCGTGGAAGCCACGGTCGCGAGCGCGTGCCGAGAAGGGCGTCACGCTCGTCGACTCCACCTCACGGTAGAGGGCGGAGTGGAAGCCGGGGAAGTTCTCGTAGTGGGATCGGTCTCTCGAACGCGCCGAGTTGAGCATAACGGCGATGAGGCCGGGATGCCGGCGACCGACCCGACTCGTCGCCTGGATGTACTCGGCCGTCGTCTGCGGCTGTCCCATGACGGCCATGAGCCCGAGCCTGTCGATATCCACGCCGACGGAGATCATGTTCGTCGCCAGCAGGAAATCCAGAGCCTCCCGCACCGGAAGCGCGATTTTCAGCAATTTCAGATATTGGGGGACGGCACTCGAGTCCGCACGGCTGCTCAGTTCGATGTGAGCCTTCATAGGCCGCGCATTGTTCGAACCATCCCGCTTGGCCAACAGCTCCAAGCGGTCCTGTACATCGTCGAGTACCTGCAGTTCGGCCGCCGAGAGAAGGCGAAGGCTGTTGAAGTATCCGACGAGCGTCCAGTAGGCGTCTTTCACAACGGGGTCGGCCGTGGTTCGCCACACCGCATGGAAGAGAGCCGCGTAAGTCCTGACAAGCAACGTCGCCTGACTCGTGGCAGGCGTGAGCAATCCGACGTAGCGTCGAGATGCCTTGTCCGACCGTGGGGTTTCCACGGCGAACCACGAGTCCCGTGCGTCGAGACCCGCAGGCGGGAACTGGGCCAACTTCCGATCGAACAACGCTCCCACCTGCCCGGACGCACGCCGGATCGTCGCGGTCGAAGCGACGATCTTGGGCCGGTCGGCCAAGACGTCCACTGCCGTCTCGTAGAGGCCGGTGAGAGTGCCGAGAGGTCCGGAGATGAGATGGAGCTCGTCTTGGACGATCAGCTCCGGCTTCCGCACCTCGCCATCGAGATCCCGGTTGAACAGGGCAGCTGTCTCGGGCCGCCAAGGCATGGAGGCGAATTTGTCCACTGTGGCGATGACGAGTGTCGGATGAGCGTCGTACACGGCCTCGTCCACGAGATGCACAGGCAAGCCCGCGTCGGTGTTGAACTCGCAGTCGCCGTGCGGGCAACGGACGATCATGCGAACCAATCTCGGACGGACCTTGTAATCGTCGGCGCTCAAGGATTCTCCACACCATGGGCAGGAGTGGAGTTGCACCGGGTTTTCTTTTTGCAGTGGTTTGTCTGGCTTTGCCCGTAGCTCGTCCAGCCTCGCCTGGGCCCTGTCGAGCTTGTTCGGGGTGGCCGACTTCCCCACCCACATTCCGATCGACACGGGAGCAGTACCGAGGTCGCCCTTGCTCCGTTCGGCACGAACGCGCTCCATGGCGCAGATCAACGCCGCCGCACGCTCGAACTGTTGGAGAGTCAACAAGCGAAGGGTGTAGCGCATCAACACGGTCACACCGCCACCGTGCTCACCGTCGCGGAGACGACGGAGGAAAACGGTGAACGCCACAAGGCCGAGATATGCCTCGGTCTTGCCGCCACCGGTCGGGAACCACAACAGGTCGGCGATCTCTCGGTCCTCGTGGTCCGGATCGACGATGCCTTCCAGGCAAAGCAACATGAACGCGACCTGGAACGGGCGCCACTGGCCTGCCTCGGGATCCGGTGAACCCACCCGTCCGTTTTCGATCCAGTCCGCCCGGCCGCGTTGGCGGCTCATCGCCTGGTTGGCCAGACGAAACGCCTCGAACGGCAGCGGCTGGTCGGGATCCGCCAACAGCGCGACTCCGCGCCGCATGCGTGCGAGTGCTCGTGAGCAGAACTCGATCTGTCCTCGCGCGACGTTGTCGTATTCCGTCCTCTCCAGCTCGAGCATCTCCCGTCGTCGCTCCTCGATCCAGTTCGAGTACCCGTCAAGCAGGCTGCCGAGAGCCTTGCCGACTTCTTCGACGCTTCCGTTTCCCAGTCGGTGCATCCCGAGTGCGTCGGCGTCGATATCCGGGTTCGAGTCGGTCAGCAACACCTCATGACTGGGCATGAACTCCGTGCGAACGGACCAGACCGCGGCACGTTCGGGCATCGGGGTCCGGACAGGAGGAGCCTCCCATTCCCAAGCGACCGCGCAGCCGTGTCCGGTGGCGAAATTGGGCGCGTGCCGGTGCAACAACCGACTCAACGCGTGTTCGTCGTCGACCGCGTCGAAGGAAGCCCTTCGCTCGACGAACGGTCGCGTTCCTTCCGCGCCGAACACCTCCAGCTCGGACTGGAAGAAACAATCTGCGTCCTGCAAGTCGTAGACACCCACGCGGCGCGTGTTGACCAGGGTCACCGTCACCGACACCACGCCGTTGACATCGACAGACCGAACCAGTGTGCGTAACTCGAGTCCGTTGCCGAACTCTGTTCCGGGCATGCCGGGCTTCGTGATGTCGATCTCCACCGGCTCGAACTCGACGGGGAACCGACGCCAGCGTTCCCGCTGCTCCTTGGTGCTGCGGGCTTCGCCGCGATGCGGCTCGACAGGCCTGCCGTCTTCATCCTCGGGTAAATACGTCGCAACTCGGACCTTCGCGTATACGACCGTCGCGATATCGGCATCGACTGCAAACGTGATGCCCATCGACGACGGTTTCCGCTGGTTGGCCAGCGCGACTCCGAGGTCGGTTTCACCTTGCTCCGGATCGTCACCGCGAATGATGTCCGGCGGCGTGTCCACTCCATCTTCTTCGGCAGGCTGGTCCGACTCCTCGATTTGAGGGAACAGGACACCGATGGGATACGCCGTGACCGGAGCATCTGAGGCCAGGATCTCCTCTGCGTCTCCCTGGGGACCGAGCAGGTCTGCGCGCAAGGCGGCACGAAGTTCGGTGCGCAGCGAATAGTGCGCCGCGTGGGGGGAAGTGGTCACGAGTGGGCATGTCCTTCCGGGAGTCGCTCGGCGTGGGTCCAGTCGAATCGGCCGAGGCCGCACAAGCGAGGAGCGAGCCATACGCCGCGGTCGCCGAGGCCGTGGCGTTCAGTGAGAGCGCCGGGGCCGACGACCGTCTCCACGCAGTCGATCTGCAGGCCGGTGATCCGACACGGCCATCGCTCCACGCGGAAGTTGGCCGATTGCTTGAGCAGACGCCACAGGTCATGTCGGAAGTTTCTTGAAACCTCGCCGATGGGCATGCCCTCATGGAAGATTCCGTACGGCGGTGTTTCGGTGTCCGACGAGGGCAGATCGTGAACCCTGTCGAGACTCACCGAGTTCCCTGGCAGAACGGAATCGAGCAAGTACTTCGCTGCGGCCACTGGATCCCTACCCGGTGCTTGTACGCCCGCGGGGGCTTCGTGGCACACGTCGGTCTCGATGCTCTCGATGCCGGCACGGACCCAATTCTTGTGACCGGCCGCGTACCAACGCGCGATCGGCTTGTAAAGCTGTTCGCCCTTGCGCAATGCCCAGGTCTTGGGGCCTTCGACGCGAAACAGATCGTCGCGAGGACGTGTCATCGCGACGTACAGAAGCCGCGCCTCGGCGGCCAAGTCGCTCTCGTCGATCCGGCGCTGCTCTTGTGCGGAGAAGCCGGCGACCAGTACACGGTCGAACTCCAGCCCCTTGGCGCGATGAACCGTGGACACGACGACGGACCGGGAAGGCAACGCCGTCAGGTCGTCCGGCAACCTGCCGTCGGCTGTCGCCCGGCGCAGGGCTTCCGGGTCGAGCCGGTTACGAGCGGCTCCCGCGACTGTCCTCAACGAACGCCACGTTTCGGCGACGTCGAGATCTCCGGGCAAGCCGAACTCGGGCAACAGCTCTTCGAATCGTTCCTGACTCAAAGTCGCCACGCCTGTGGCACCGATCAACCCCGCCACCCAGGCAGGGGCGGCGCCCGACCTGGGCGACCTCTGGATGCGGTGCGGTATCCCGATCTTCATCAGCTGCTCGGCCATCAGCAGAACCTGAGCATTGTCACGGCACAGAATCGCCGTCGTGCCGTCAAAGTACCTCAAGGAGTCCTGCGCAAAGGGTGTATCGAGCCTTCCGAAGAGTGGAAGAGCGGCGAGGCAAGACCGGAGCTGCGGGAGACGGGCTGCCGCCTCTTCGTCGTTCCGCAAGTGCGCTCCGAGAGGCAGCGCCACCCGCGCCTCGACGGTACGGGCACGGAAGTTGTCGTCCAGCACCACTTCGTGGACTTCGTCCCCGAAAGAACCGCGCACCCAGCTGAAGAAATAACCTGTCTCGTCCGCCCTCTCCTGCGGGTCTGCCACCTGAAAGCCGTAGATCGACTGGGCTGTGTCACCGACGACGGTGAACCCGATATCGGGGAAATGATCGAGGAAGCTTTCGACCATATCGCGCCGCAACCCGACAAGATCCTGCACCTCGTCGATGATGACGTGGGTGGGCTTACCTCGTTCGGTGTTCTCGACGGCGCCGTTCAGGATTTCTTGTCTGGCCAGCTCGATCCGATCGTCGAACGTCATCCTCACCAGCTGTTCGGGCGGGTAGCCCACTTCGGAAAGAAACGATGACGCCCAGCTGTCGAAAGTCTGGGCGCGCACTCGTCTGCCGGCGACCGCGTTCCGCCCTACCCTGCCGCGCAGGACCTGAGCGGCAGCACGGGAAAACGTCCAGATCAGGATCTCCGAGGCCCCGACTCCCTCGGCCTTCATGAGGTGTTCGACCCGATGGACCAGCGTGGTGGTCTTGCCCGCCCCTGCTTGCGCCGGGACCAGCATTTTGGCGTCCCGCGCGCTGGTGACGATTCGTTGCTGAGCAGGCGTGAGTGTGAATCCGACGTCCTCTGGCGCCATCACCCTTGTCCCTTCTGCCAGAGGTGTTCGAACTTCGTGAACGCGAGGTCCTGGTGGAAGTTCGTGATGTTGTCACGCACGTCGAGAATCAGGCAGCTGTCCTTGCCGCCGTTGCGGGTACCACGCAGTCCCCGCCCGATCATCTGCTGATAGTCGTTGGGGCTGTACACGGGCCGGGCGATGACGACCGCACGGGTCGCCGGTGCGTCGAATCCTTGAGACAGAACGCCGTAGTTGGTGAGAACCCGAATCCGCCCCTTCCGGAAGGACTCGATTCGCTGCCGTCGCTCCGGCGGCGGAGTCGCGGAGTCTATCGCAGCGGATCGGACCCCTCGATCGCCCAGCTTGGCTGCCAGGAACTTGGCATGACTGACCGACGTCGCGAAAACGAGAACCGGCCAGCCCTCCGGCAGAGCCGCGATTTCTTCCAGGAGAAGCTTGTTGCGGGCGTCGTCTTCGGCAAGGCGTTGCTCCGCACTTCGGGGAAGGAAACCTTTGATCCCACTCAGCTCGTCAGGGTCCAGCATGATGTCCGCGCCGGACAGCTCACGGTGTTCCACCCGGGCGAGCACTCCGCGGTCCTGCAGGCTGAGAATCGGTTCGCCGGAGAAGATCCCGTCGTCCAGGCGCAGGTTGCCGAACCTCTGCACCAGTCGTCTCGTCAACTCCGCGTCGGTGCGGAACGGCGTCGCCGTCAGACCCACGAGGTGACGCTCGGTCTCACGATGAGTGAGACCGAGGTGCTCGAAGATCGACGTGTACTCGCGGGAAATCGCCACGTGAGCTTCATCGACGAAAACGATCGAAGCGTTGCGCAACCAAGCGTATTCATCCGAGCCTAAACAGCTCCGCAACTTCGCGTCCGTCGCGACGACAAGGTGCGGCCGACCGGTGACGGGCGTCGCGGAGTTCGTCGTCCACAGGCGGTCGATGACCAACGACCGCTCGGGGCCGACTTTCTCCCAGACATGCTTCCAGGACTGAACAGCCTGTTCACAGAGTTCGCTGGTCTGTGCGATCCACAGGATCGGCCCATCGGGGACGCCGTCCTCCCGCACCCACCGGATCGCCCCCTCGGCCGTGACACGGGTCTTCCCCGCCGCCGTCGGCAAGCTCAGCATTCCGCGTTTCGGCACCTCGGCCCGCAGCAGCTCGGTCAGGCGGATCGCGAGAACCTCCTGATAGTCGTGCAGCTCGGGGAACGCGGTCGGACCGTCGGCCTCCTCGCGCATGGGAGGAGCAGGGATCCGAACGCCGGCGAACGAGTCGGGGAGGCCGAGATCGGTCACGAACCGCAATGCCGCCGGCCCCCCATCGAAATGGGTCGGTGCGGTCTCGAAACGCTCGGCGATGTCCCTCGCGTGCACTCGGAGCACACCATCGTCGTGCGCGTTGTACGCCAGTTGAGCCAGCCTGTGGCCATCCGGCTCCCGGCCCGTCTCCGACTCTTCACTCGCGACCAGCCCGGTCGGCAGCCCTTCGCGCAGATTGTCCTCTCCCACCAGGAGGAAGATCTTCTCGACCAGACTGTCGCTTTCCCGGATCGTGTCCAGACGTGCTTGGACAGCACTGTTCTTTTGCTGATCGCGGTGCGCCTCGAGGACTCTCTGGCACCCGACGACGCCAAGCTCCCAACCGAATTCCTTGTCTGCCAAGACGAGAACGTCCTCGGAAGACGTGTCCTCCGGAACGAGCACCGTGTTGTCCTGTCGGGCGCTCCTCAATGCAGCGGTCCGCGTGCCTTGGGGAGTTCTGGTCATCTCCTCGAGCTCGCTGCACCACTGCAGCCGCAGTCCCTGGACTGCCATCGCACCCAGACGCTGCCGAAGCGGCGGGTATTCGTCGCTGATCAAGGCGGCAGGCCTGCTGTAGACCGCGCGCAGGCGCTTCTCGACGACATCGGCGACTCGGCGCATGCCGAGCTCACGGATCATGAACTCGACCTGGTCGATCTGTTCCGGGGAATCCACCAGAACAGCGGGATGGCTCTCCTGGACAAGGGTGGCGTACTCGTCATCGGTCGTGGCCACCGCGATGTCACCACGCGGCCGCAGCTCCCACGCCTGGCCGACCTGGCAACGCATGGTCTCTTCTCCCTCGACGAGATCGGAGGCGTACCGGGAGAGCAGGGCATACGCGTTGCCGACGAACCTGTCATCAGTGCTCGCCCGCACACGTCCGAGGAACTGGGCCCACCGCCATGGATCCAGGTCGTCGACGGACACGGTCATCCCCAACCGTCGAGCCTTGTCCGGACTGATGTCCGCGACAGGGAGCGCGGACGCGAACTCGCTCAGCTGAGGTCCGACCGCTTCGCTCACGGCGACGAGCCCCGTCGAGGTCTCGACCATGCCCTGGGTCCGCAGCAACCAATTGACCGGCGACAGCACCCGCGCCCTGGTGCTCACCTTGGCGCCGATCTGCCTCGTCCAGTGTTCGATCAAGCCTTCGTCGGGCATCGTGGACAGGAACGCGGCTTTGCCTTCGTCGGACAGCTTGTGGAACAGGTGCAACGGTCCGGCCGTCGGAGGGCCTTTCAATACCACCGTCTGAAGCTGCACCCTGCTCGCAGTCGCCTTCAGCGTCCGGCAGTAGTCATCATGCGCCCACTGGTGGTACTCGTCGAACCAGCCGTTCAATGGCGGTCGATGGCCCGTGGTCGGTCGGTCCGTCATGCCGAGTTCCCGCAGAGCCGCCAGATCGTCGGTGTGGAATCGGACATCCACGGTCACGCGAGCGTCACGCGAGCCGTCTTCGGGCACGACCGCTCCTGGCAGGAGGCAGGACTCGATCGGACGGAACACCCCGGCCACGGTCATGACCCGGAGCCCGGCCGACTTGTCCTGAACCACGTTCACGAGGTCCACTCCGCCCGCCGTGCGGAACAGCTCCCAGAACCTGGTCCACTGTTCTGCGCCGTAACCGGAGAACCCCTGGTCGAGGACGCTGCGGAGGCGTCCCTCGGCATCGGCTTCACGGATGCCGAGCCGGTCGAGGTCTCGCAGGATCTCCGGATCACCGGAGATCCTGCGATCCACGTACACCAGGTCATCCTCGAGACCGTCTTCGTCGTTGAGCCGGAAAACGCGGCCGGCTGTCGGCGCGACGAACTCACCACCTTCGGTCAGGACGACCTCGGCCGTTCGCGCCGAAGCCGCGATCTGACGGATCTTGAAGTCATCGGCCGCGATTTCCTCGAAATGCGCCACGATCCGGATGGCGGCGATGGAAGCCTCCGGCGTTCCGTCCTCGACAAGAGCCTCCAGCCATGAGGCGACACTCTCGGTCTCCTCACCCGACGCTGCGAGGATGTGGTTCACCTTTCCCCTGCGCAACCCGCTGATGTCCGCCGACCCGTGCAGCCAATTTTTCGGCCTGCCGGGATAAGCGGCCCACAGCTTCAGCGCCGCTTGGCTCAACTCCGGATGGACGCGCAGATCGGCGGGTTTGCGCAGGACCCCGTCCTGATCGGGAAGTGAAGGCCGGACCGCGGCCAGGGCCCACACCCTTTCGGTCAGGTACTCGCACGCCCAGTTCGGCGACTCCTTGGCACGTCCGGGCAGCAGCGGCAAGAACGCGGCAGGGTCTTCGGCCTCCACCAGGTCCGGCAGTGAGGAAACAACGAGGTCGGCGGCGGCGCCGAGCAGCTCGATGTTGAGTTCGCTTCCGGACAGGAGGTGCTGCCGGTCCTCGTTGGTCTTCCACGCCGTATTGACGACACCGCTGAGCGTCGTCGCGTACTCGGTCGGGAAGAACGACCAGAACTCTCCCCTCTCATGCGGCACCTGACACACGGTCTGCCCGCGGTCGTTCTTCGTGACCGAGTACTCCGGAACGGCCCAGGACATGTCGATCACGACACGGTCGTGCAGTTCACCCGCACCGAGCCGCGTGCGCTCGCCGACCTGGTGCTTCCGGGAAAACACGCGGTACTGCTCCGAGCGCGCTTTCCGGCCAGCACGAGCCTCGTGGATCACGTGACGCACTCCGTCGTGCTCGACGGTGATCTCACGACGGACGACCGGCAACTCGCGGCGATCCTCGAGCACCATCCGACGGACGTGATGCGAGAACACCTGGAACAGGCGAGGAAACTCGAGGACGTCCCTGCCGAGCAGATCACCGACGCCGAGCACCAACGGCAGCCGGACGACGGTCGCCACCCCGGAACCCATCAGCTCGTCGAGGACGGGATCGGACGAGCGTTCCCGGTCCTCGTCCAGCGGCCAAGCGAGCCTCAGCACCGGAGTATCGCCCACCGTTTCCAACGGTTCCTCGCCGTTCTCCACCCGTGCGGCGTTGACGGCCGCGAGGATCTCCCCGGCGGAACGCTGCGCGTCGAACCCGAACGCCCCGGACCGACTGAAGAACTGCGGGGTGTCGGTCACGGTCAGCACCGACTTCACTCCGACACCGAAGCGACCGATCTGACTGCCGCTCTTCTGCGACACCCCCATGCGCAAAATGGTGTCCGCTCCCTGCTCCGAAATGGGCGCACCGTCGTTCGCGCAGTACAGGTGGGTTTCGGTGAGAACGACCTGGATCGTGCCGTTCCGGTGTTCGGGCGCCCGCATCTCGTCCGCACCGTTCTGCACCAGCTCGAACACCTGGCGTTCTCCGTAGCCGCCTTGGTGGATACGACGTTCGGCGTTGGCATCCTCTTTGATGCGATCGGGGTCGAGCGCGTAGGTCCTCAGCGCCAGGCCGTCGAGCCTGTCGATCATGACGAGCACGGCACTGGCCGCGCGATCGGTCATCGCCACTTCTCTCTCATTCCTTGGGCGACGGGCTCAACGACCACCGCCACCTTGCTCCTGAGTCGGATCGGGATTCGAGGGCGCGGCTCACCATCGCGTGCCGCACACGTTCGACACGCATTCGGGCACGGTGGAACTACGACCCGACCATGGGCCGCGCTGGGATTCGGTTGTGAGTCGGTTGATCAGAGGACTGTCGCGGCCCGATTCCTTCCCTCGAGGTGAGTCGACGCTCCGAACCGTTCGTCTGCCTGCCGGAGCGATGAGGAGCCATACTCTCCCACACCCCGGACAACATCAGCCGACCGAGGGTCAATCAAACCTAAGTTTACAACGCGCAAGTGTCAAACTGGCCTGCTAGGCTGCACCCTGGGGTCTCCTGAGGAGGCCGTGAGATATCAGGGAAGGCGACCACGCGAATGAGCGCTCAACAGGCCGAGGACTTCGGTCCGTGGCTCGGACGGCAGCTGCGTCGGGCATCGAAATCCCAAGCCGAGCTCGCGCAATATCTGGACCTGACCCGTGCCGCCGTGTCCGCCTGGATCACCAGCCGCTCCGAACCTCGCGAGGAAGTCAAGCGTCGGATCGCCGAGTTCCTCGGCATCGACGTGGCCTCTCTGCACAACCGCACCGCGGACGTGGTCGCCAAGCTCCCGCTGGAGTGGCACCACAGGCCGGCACATGCGGACGGCGGACGTGAATACGGCAACGCCGCCGCCTTCGCCTTCAACGCCGACCTGGCCGTCCTCGCCCGCGAGGCGACCCAGAACTCGCTCGACGAACGCCATGATCCTTCCAAACCGGTCCGGGTCCACTACACATTGCACGAGTTGAGCGGCGCACACCTCGACTCGTTTCTCGAGGCCTTGCAGTGGGACAGGTTACGCCCGCACTACGACAAAGCCGCTTCGGCGGAACAGAAGGTCTCCCGAAGTCTGCGAGCGGCGCTGGACGACCTGGACCGAACCAGGTCGCTGCTGTTGTTGAGGGTGGACGACTACAACGCCGCCGGCCTCACCGGCCCCGAGTACAGCGACGGTCGCTTCGCGGCTGTCGTCCGAAGGCAGCTCGACAGCCACAAGCAGTCCGGCAAGCGAGCCGGCGGTTCCTACGGGCTCGGGAAAGTCACCCTGTGGGCCACCAGTCGCTTCGGTCTGGTCTTGATGAACTCGACGCTGTCGATTCCCCATGAGGGCCGGACCGAACGTCGTGTCATCGGCAGGCTCGACTTGCCTTGGCGAACCGTGGAAAAGACGGCTTACGCGGGGCCTGCCTGGTTCGGAGAACCGGACACCACTCAGAGCCACAAGGGTGTCTCCCGGTCGTGGTGGGCGGACGAGGAGTCCGTTCGAGGGCTGCAGCTCGAACGCTCGAACGCGGAAACTGGCACGTCGTTCCTCATCGTCGGGGCGCATGACGCCTCCGGGGACGCGGAATCGCTCGAGGAGATGCACGAGAAGCTGGTGCGTTCGCTGGCCGATGGTTTCTGGGCCGCGATGATCGGTGGTGATCGGGCAGGCGCGCTGCTCGAAGCCCGCGTCACGACCTTGCGCAACGGCCGGGTGCTCGTGCCCGAACAACAGGTCAATCCCCATACTCACCATCCCGCGCTGAGCAGAGCCCTCAAGGCGTATTTGGACAACGAGACCGTGACCGAGCGGACCGCGGGCGATCAAGTGGCCAGTGTCGAAGTACCACTGTTCGTCACTCCACTGAAAGGCGAAGGTCGAGCCCAAGGCAAAGGCGCAAGACACTCCGCCGTCCTTCTGCTCACCCGTGCCGAAGGGGAGGAACGAACCAACCGAGTGGTTTGCATGCGCGGCAACCGCATGGCGATCCTCGACAGGCGGCCCAGGGATCTCCCACTGGGCGCCGACGCCTTCCAGGCCGTCCTTCTCGCAGGCCATGCGACCGAGAACGAAGGCGAAGACGTCGACCTCGCGGAACAGTTTCTCCGCGCGTCCGAGCCCCCTGAGCACCACAAGTGGGATCGCACGGAAGAACTGACGTCCCTGTACCAGCGAGGAGCCTTGTCCCGCATCAGCGAGTTCCTCGAAGAGATCGACAAAGCGGTACGCGAGCTTGTCGGGCGTCGGGAGATCGGCCATCGGGGTGGCCCGAGCGTTCTGAAGGAGCTGCTGAAACTCGACGGCGCCGCCGCCGGCAGCAGACGCGCACAGGGCGTGCCGACGGTCCGGAGCATCAACGCTCAGCTGGACGACACGGGCGCCTGGCACGTGAGTGTCGACATCAAGCTGCCCAACGCGGAAGACCCGTGGTTGCTGACACCGGTCGCCAAGTTCGACGTCAGGTCCGGCGGGCGCCCTGCCGTCGAGTGGAGCCTTCTCACCCCTGCGAAGAACTGCGACATCGAGAACGGCAATCTGGTCGTCCCGCCGGGGATGCGATCGGCCTCGTTCATCGGTGTCACGGATCCGGGAAGTCATCCTGTTCAAGGTCGCCTGTCCCGACTGGTCGTGGACGTCCAGAAGGCCCGCGGAGGTGTCGCGTGAGAGCAGCATTCCCCTACCCGACGCTCTTCGGTGACGTGAGTCTCGACGTGACGGCCGTGAGTGTGGACGGCGCGGAGCTCCCGTACTCGCACGTGTCCAAGGTCGAGCAGACAGTGGCGTTGCATCGAACCGGACGGGAAGAATGGGAAGTTGCGACTCTGCACCTCGCCGCCAAGATCCCCGATGAGGAGCTCGCCGAAGGGCCTTGGGTCGATCCGGTGTGTTTGGCGGTACTCACCGAGAAAGCCACCAACGCCCGGTCGACAACATGTCTGACCCGTTCCCGTGACGGTAGCTGGCGCGGGAGCATCGAACTGGCGCATGCCCGCCATCTCAATCGCGCCTCACTCGGTCTGACGGTTGTCGCCACACTCGGCGAAATGGCGGGCCGCTTCATCGGTGCCACCGAAAAGGACTGGTTCGTGGACCTCAAGGTCACCACCCCGGTCCGACAGCGCGATATCGAGATCGTGGAGGTCGACTTCCGCGAAGGGCCGCACGAATGGTTGCATCCTTTCAAGGAGTCACCATGGATCGTCGAAACCACTGGTGACATCCCGACGGTCTATCTGAACACGAGCGCGGTGGAGGGTTTGATCGATGCCCTGCACGGCACAGGCGGCAGTCCTGAGGAGAAGATGCTGCGTGAGATGACGGCGAGCCAGGTCGCACAGGACGCCTGGACGGCCATGTTCCACACCGCCATCAGCGACCTGGATCTGGACGAAGACGGGACACCTCAGATGCCTGTCGGCTGGCGCGAGGCCGTGGTCCGGATGATGCTGCCGGACGTGCTGCCGGGACGGCAGCTCACGGACGCCCTCTTCGACATCAACGAACGTCGTACCAAGGGGTTCGGTTGGTCCGAGCTCCAGACGAGTGTCCAGTACGCGGCAGGCAGGCGAAGTCAGATCACCAAGAAGCTGACCAACGCCGTGCGGTCTGTTCATCGTTCGGACAGGAGCGATGAACGATGAGTGTTGAAAACAAGGCCGACCTCCCGCTCGTTCTGGGTTTGTTGCCGAACGCGGCGGTGGCCAAGTTCCTGACTCGCGGTATGCAGTCAGGGCAGGAGAAACCGCCGCTGGTCGCCCTCCGCAAGGCATCGGTTTCTCTTCCGCCGACGGAAGCCCGTTGGGGGATCGCACCGATCCGGGAGTTGCTCGACGTGGCGATGGAGCGCTTCGCGGGAAGACCTGTGGACGCCGACGGCTGGCTGGCACCGAGACTGCACGCCACCCTGCGGATGACCAGGGCCGAAGCTGCCGACAGTCGCCTGTGGAACTTCCTCTCCATGATCGCGGCTCCGGACTATGTGGTGTGGCGCCACAAAGGCGCCGAGATCACGCCGGCCGCCCGGTTCAGCGGCCCGCATTACACCCAGGCCTTCGCCCGTCTGTGGTGGGCGGCCGAGTTGTTCCGCAACGCGGACGACTACAGGCCGGTGGAAGTCGCCTGCAGCGTTCAAGACGTCCTGAACACGACGATGCGCCTGGACGTCATCGACCATCGTCCGACCGCGTTCGCGATCATTCGCGTGCTCGAAGAGTTGAAGCGCTCGAACGTTTCACGTCTGGGAGACCGGGCCAACGCGTTGTCGTCCGCCGTGAACACGGCAGGGAGCACCCTGCTGTACGACGTTCTGGCGCCGGACGAGCCGGCGGATCAGGACGCGGTGCACGACTGGATCACCGAGGCCGAAGACATGGCCCCGGTGCACTGGGACCGTCTTCCCGACGGACCGGACGACGGCGAAGTCAGCGAGGACGCAGTCAAGGTCCTGATACCCCTGTTCAGACAACTACTCGAAGAGGCGCCTGTGCGACAACGGAAGAAGGCTGCCGACTCTCCGGAGTAGCGTCCTTTTCGGACGGAGTCGCGACAGGCGTCGAGGGCAGCTGAGGTCGGTCGTAAATTCCCGGATCCCACTTCGCGGCGACAACCGCGTCAAGGTCCTCGGCTTTGAACTCGACCCCCAAGGCCGCAGCGAGCACGTGTGCGGCCAGGCGCGGCGGAATGGCGTTGCCGACCTGTTGCGCGATCTCTTTGCCGGACCAGGGGTAGTCGCAGGGGAAGGTCTGCAGTTGGCCGGCTTCCTCCTTCGTCAGCCGATCGAGCTCGCGCTTGGGCGAACCGGACGAATACAGCCGATTCCGTGAGATCTTGCCGGTGACCGTGGCGGAAGGCTCGTCGGACCTGCGCCTTCCCCGCAACTTGGGATCGCCGCCGGTACCGTAGTTCGACACCACTTCGAACGGCTCGTCCCTGTTTCGCAAGGCATCGGACATCGTCACCCACGGTTTGAGAGTGGCTGCTCCTTCGGACCGTTCCTTGCCTTTGTAGTACCGACGATGCGTTGGCGTCGGCAATGAAGCCTCGCCGTTGAGTCGTGCGATGAGGATCGCGCGACGACGAGTCTGCGGGACCCCGAACTCTTCAGTGTGCAAGACGCCGCAGGCGACTTTGTAACCACGTTCCTTCAGAACACCGGCGTATGCTTGCCAGACCGGCAGGACCGTCGGAACCTGTTCCAGCACGATGGCTTCGTAAGGCATCTCGTAGTCGAGAGCTTCCAATGCCCAGCGCAACGGCTCGAGTACCAGGCCGGATCGTTCTTTGCCATTACGACTGTCGTCGCCTGCGCGCTCGTCGTCTTCGTGCATCTTCTCGAGTTCGGCGCTGATGTCGTCGCCTGCGGCCATCCGCTCGACGAAGCCGAGGACCGTGTCCAGTGCACGACGACCGGCGCCGCCCCCCGCGACGGTGTACGTCTGGCACGGAGGTCCGCCCGAGAGCACGGTGGCATCGGGGAAGTCCTTGGGCCCGTAGGCCCGCACGTCGTCGTGCTTGGTGCCGAGACCTGCGGCGATCCTGGTCTCGCAGGCATTGGCATCCCACTCGATACCGTCGACGTGCACACCCAACCAGTGTGCGGCGACGTCCAGCCCGCCAGGCCCGGCGAACAGGTCCACCATCTGGATCTGCGCAGTCGTGAACAGCTGCGGCTGCACAGGGGTCATGGGGTGGAAGCTTAACTCGTGCAGGACGGCCTTGAAATCATCAGGCTCCACCGCGTGTCAGTGCGGCACGAATGGCACATCCCAACGCATGCGCGACGGGTGGCGGCGAAGCATGGCCGACCTGTCGATAACGAACGGTCTTCCTGCCCTCGAACCGCCAGTCCGGGGGGAAACTCTGCAGGCGTGCGGCTTGCTCGACGGTCAGTTTGACCATGCCGCCCCGGCCGAGCGCCGGGTCCCACACGAAGTCGGGACCTGGCACCTCGTTCGCGACCGTGGCGCCGTCCACGCCCATCTTGGCCCACGCCCGCTTCGACCCCGTCGGTCCGAGGTCCGGACCTCCTCGTTCCCAGGATCCACCGACCAAGGTCGGCGCAAGTTTGTTCGCCTGCCGAGCCCACTCGCTCGCCTGGGCCCAGCCTCGCGCTTTCATCGACTCTTCCAACGCCTCACCCACCGTCACCGGAGGTTCCAGGCTCGGTTCGGGCATTTCGAAGGCATCCATGGCATCGCCTTTGAACGCCACCAGGACGCCTTGCTCACGATTCTGT
Organism: Amycolatopsis sp. lyj-90; assembly: GCF_046549035.1. Lineage (NCBI taxonomy): Bacteria > Bacillati > Actinomycetota > Actinomycetes > Pseudonocardiales > Pseudonocardiaceae > Amycolatopsis > Amycolatopsis sp. lyj-90. The sequence goes on along the minus strand of NZ_JAJPWP010000005.1, from coordinate 679,972 downwards.
GGGACCTGGTGGTCGGCCGCGTTGACCACGAACCACTCGTATCGATAGCCCAGGTGGTCGAGCTCCGCACCGACGAACCCCCTGATCGCGCTGTAGGCGTCCTTGGTGACGAGGTCCGGAACGTTCTCGACCAGGAGCGCACGCGGCTGAACTCCGTGCATCAGCATGATGGTCGCCTTGAGCAACTCCAGCTCGATGTCACTTCCACGAGTCCGGTTGACCGTCGCCGATGCCTTCACCCGCGGAAGGCCTGCAGACAGCAGATCGACGTCGTACACCTGCTGGTGTTCGTCTGGAACGAACTCGAGCAGATCCAATTCGAGGACATCCCAACCAGGGCGATTCGCTCGCAGCGTTTCACACGCTACATCGCGATTGTCCAGCAGAAGAACAGGATCGAAGCCTGCCTGTTCCAAGCCCAGCGCGAGCCCACCCGCTCCAGAACAGACATCGAGCGAGGAAAATCGTTCTGCTTCCGGCATAGTCCTCACGCGCCCCTCGACCATCGGACGTATTTCAGCGTAACCCAGAACGATGTTCAACGACGCCGATTGATTGAAGGCTCTCCCTTCAGTCCACACTGGACAGACAAAAAGGCCCTCCCGCGAACGGGAGGGCCTTAGTGCTGTCTCAACCAGACGTGCGCCCGAAGGGATTCGAACCCCTGACCTTCTGATCCGTAGTCAGATGCTCTATCCAGCTGAGCTACGGGCGCTTGTTCAGTTTTAATCTAGCACCTGCCGGAACAGGTGCCAGCGGAGGCTCCGGGATTTGAACCCGGGAGGGGGGGTTACCCCCAACCGCATTAGCAGTGCGGCGCCATAGACCAGACTAGGCGAAGCCTCCCAGGTCGAACGACCACTGCCCAGATAGGTTACACACCCCGCGAACCCCCGCGAAAGGGACCCCCCTTAGATCCGTTGCAGCGCTCTGAGCAGCAGCGGAGAGCGCCCTCCGAGTCCTTCGGCTTCGAAGACGGCGATGCCGACGCGGGGTAGGTCGCGGGCCGCGGGGTACGCCAGATAGCGCGGGACCCAGCGAGGCTGGAACTTCGCGTTGAAGCGGTAGAGGGTCTCGATCTGGATCCAACGTGAGAAGAATCGCAGCGTCCGGGCGGACAGGCGGGCGACGGGGCCGGCGCCGATGCGCTGGCCTTGTTCCAGGACGGCGCGGAAGGCGGCGAAGTTCAGGGACACGTGGTCGGCGGGGGTCGTCAGGAGCAGTTCGGAGATCATCAGCTCGTTGACGCCGTTGTCCGCGGTCCGGTCACGGCGCATGACGTCCATCGAGAGGCCTTTCTCGCCCCACGGGACGAACTGGAGCAAGCCTCGAACGCGACCCTCGTGCTCGGCGGTGACCAGGACCGAGCCCGGATCGCCCATGCGGCCGAGGGCCATCGAGAAGCCGCGTTCGGTGTCGGTGCCGCGCCAGGTGGCGGCGAGGCCGCGGAGTTCATCGAGTTCCGCGGGAGGCACGTCTTCGGTCTTGCGGACGCGGACGGCGTACCCGGCTCGCTTCGTGCGCGAGACGGCTTGGCGGACGCCGCGCATGGTGCGGCCTTCGAGGGTGAAGGTGCCGGTGTCGACGACGGCTTCGTCGCCGATCTCCAGGACCTCGAGGCCGAAGCGTGCCCAGACGGTCGCGCCCAGTTCCGAGCAGCCCATGGTCGCCGGGGTCCAGGCGTAGCGGCGGCAGACGTCGAGGTACTCCTCGATCGCGCCCGGCCACGCTTCCGGGTCGCCGAGGGGGTCCGCCGAGCACAGCGCGACACCGGCGATCACGCGATAGGTCACCGCGGCCTTCCCCGACTTCGAGAAGACCACGAACTTGTCCCTGCGTAGCGCGAAGTACCCCAGCGAGTCCCGTTCGCCCACCAGCGCCCTGAGCCGCTCGATCTCGTCATCGGTCAGCTCCGGCGCGGGTTCGGCCGAGCGGAGCAGGAAGTACGCGGCCAGCAGGACCGCGCCGATGCCGAACAGCAGTCCGACGGCCGCCGACAGGTCCTCCAGCCACAGCGCGTGGAACACCGCGGGGCCGCTGACGCCGACCAGGGCCAGGACCGACTGGGCGAGCCTGTCACCGACGTCCAGGGGATCCAGTGCCCTGGCGACCGACAGCAGCACGAAGTTGATCGCGACCCCGGCCACCGTCAGCTGCAGGAAGACCCGGACCGCGCGCCACCGTCCAGTGACCGGATCGGGGAGCGCGATGAAGTGGCGCCGCGTCGCGATCAGGGCGATCAACAGCGCGAGCGACACGAGGCCGGCGCCGAGGACGTGTCGCAGGCCGAGGTGCGACACGGTCAGCAGGACCGCGGCGGCGACCGCCAGTTGCCAGGCTCGTCGCTTCCGCCGTTTGAGGCCGGCGGCGAGCAGCACGAGCAAGACACCGGTCACCAGCGCGACCGTCGCCGCGCCGACCGTGGCCTCGTGCGGCAGTTCCAGCCATTCGGCGACGTGCCCGCGCAGGGTGCGCCGCCCGGCCGGGACCAGCACCGAGACCAGGGCCAGCAGTCCGGCCAGTCGCGTCACCCAGGTGACCACCACCACCGAGGTGGCACCCGCCACCCGCCACGCGCCCGCCAAGTCCCGCCCCTACGTTCAGCTCCTTGCCAGCTCCACGAACGGTACAAGGGCGTCGGGGTTCAGCAGCGCATCCCGGCTGACGGCGCGGTCAGGTGAAACCCCCGAAAGGATCTTCTTGACCGGAACCTCGCATTTCTTGCCGTTGAGCGTGCGGGGTACCTCGGTCACCTGGACGAACCGGTCGGGCACGTGTCGCGGCGAGAGGGCTCCTCGCAGCTCCTTGCGCAAGGCGGGCTCGACCTCGTCGAGCGAGACGCCGTCGGCCAGGACGAGGAAGCACAGCAGTTGCCCCTCCTCGTTGCCCGCCGCCGAAGTGTCGATCACCAGCGAATCCGCGACCTGGTCGAACGACTCGACGACCCGGTAGAACTCGGCCGTGCCCATCCGGACGCCGCCGCGGTTGAGCGTCGAGTCGCTGCGCCCGTAGATGACCGCGGAGCCGCGGCCGGTGATCCGGATCCAGTCGCCGTGCCGCCAGATCCCCGGGTACATCTCGAAGTACGCCTCGCGCAGCCGCGAGCCGTCCGGGTCGTTCCAGAAGAACACCGGCATCGACGGCATCGGCTCGGTGATCACCAGTTCGCCGACCGTCTCCACCACCGGTTTCCCCTGCTCGTCGAACGCGGCGACGGCGGCGCCGAGCGCGCGCACCGAAAGCTCGCCCAGCCAGACCGGGACGTCCGGGGCCGACGTGACGAACGCCGCGCACAGGTCCGTGCCGCCGGACACCGAGCAGATCTGGACGCGTTTACCGACCTCGTCGACGATCCACCGGAAGCCCTCGACACTCAACGGCGCGCCGGTGGATCCCAAGGCGCGCAACGCGGTGAGGTCGTAGCGTTCGGCCGGTTTGATCCCGGCCTTCAGACAGCTCTGGATGTACGGCGCCGACGTGCCGAAGTAGGTGACGCGGTGCTGTTCGGCCAGATGCCACAGCACGTTGAGGTCCGGGCTGCCGGGGCTGCCGTCGAAGAGCACGATCGTCGTCCCGGTCAGCAGGCCGGAGATGAGGAAGTTCCACATCATCCAGCCGGTGGTGGTGAACCAGAAGAATCGGTCGCCCGGGCCGAGATCGCTTTGCAGGGCAAGGGCTTTGAGGTGTTCGAGGGTGATCCCGCCGTGCCCGTGGACGATGCCCTTCGGCAGCCCGGTGGTCCCCGAGGAGTACAGGACCCACAGCGGGTGGGCGAATTCGACGGGCTCGAAGGCCAGTTCCGCGCCGGCGTTGTCGGTGAGCAGCGTGTCCCAGTCGAGGGTTCCGTCGAGGCGGCCACCCGCGTAGTCGATGAGCACGGTCGCTTCGAGCGTGGCGATCTCGTCCCGCAACGAGTTCACCGTCGAACGGCTGTCGAACCACCGTCCATTGTAGACGTACCCGTTGACCGCGATCAGCACCTTCGGCTCGATCTGCGCGAAGCGGTCGGTGATCGCGCGAACCCCGAAGTCCGGCGAGCACGACGACCAGACGGCGCCGAGGCTCGCGGTGGCGAGGAAGGCGATCAGCGTCTGCGGGCAGTTCGGCGCCAGCGCGACGACTCTGTCCCCTTTGGACACTCCCAGCTTCCGCAGGCCCTCCCTCGCGGAAGCGACGGCGGAACGCAAGGCGCCGTACGTCAGTTGTGACGAGAGGCCGTCTTCGCGGTGGAAGATCACGGCGATCTCGTCGTCGGCCTTCGCGGCGCCTGCGACACCAGGCATGAGCGAGTGCTCGGCGTAGTTCAGCGTGCCGCCCTCGAACCACCGGGCGTTCGGCATCTCGCCGGTGAGCACTTCGCCGGGCTGGTCGTGCCAGCGCAGGCCGAGGAATTCGCCGACGGCCGACCAGAACTCCGGTCCGCGCCGCACGGAGAACTCCCACAACTCGTTGTAGTCGTCGACTTCCACGCCGCGTTCGGTGCGCAGCCACTGGCGGAACGCGTCGATCTTGGTGTCGGACAGGCGGCTCGGCTCGGGGCGCCAGAGCACTTCTGGGGCGTCGGCGGTGTGCGTCACCCCGCGATGTTAACCCTCGTTAACCTACTTGGCGAGCCCCGGTGAACAGCTCGTACGCCATCGTCTTGAGGCGCCCCGCGTCGAGCGGGGTGACCGTCAGCCACCCTCGATCGCGACGAAGCCCATAGCGGCCGTCGGGGGTGTCCACCCAGGTCAGCGTGCCTTCTCCGCGCTCCCAGCGGCCCTCCCAAGACTTCCTGGCCGCCCCGAGCCGTCCTCTGCCGATCCGCTGCGTCGCGATCCGCACCATCACGATGACCTCGGGTTCGCGCAGCCCGGCGTCGCGCAGGACGTCGGAGAAGGCCGGCTGCCCGCCACGCTCCCCCGCCTCGCACGCGGCCGTGTAGTCGTCGACGCGCAGGTTGACCGAGAGGCCCCGCCCCTGCTCGCACGGCGGCAACGCCTGCAGCAGGGTCGCGGCGACGAGGGGTTCCCGCAGCGCGGACAGCTCGACGTCGGTGCCCGCGACGCCGATCGCGACCGCGCCGCGATCGGACACGCAGCCGACGGCCCGGTACGCGGGATCGCCGTCGAGCCGCAGGTCCAGCGTCAGTTCGCTGTTCGCGAGGGTGTGCAGCAGCCCCACCAGTTCCGGCGCGGGGGACTCCACCGTGCCGAGGCCGCGTTCCGACAGTGTCCGGCTCGCCGTGCCGACCAGTTCGGCGCGGAACTCCGGCGTCCGCCCGACGTGCGGAACCTCCAGCACCGCGGGCAGTTCGTCGCGCCCGTGCGCCGACCACAGCAGGAAGAGCTCGCCGATGTGCAGGCGGATCCAATCCATCAGCGGCCCCCTCTCGGGTCTTCGCCGATGACCGGCGGGGTCACCTGCCCGCTCAGCCCCCAGATGTCGGCATCCTCGACGAGGTAGTCCGGCGCCTTGTGGTCTTCTTCGCCCTGACGTCCTTGCTGGGGCGCCATCCCCATCGGCATCCCGCCGAAGCCGCCCATGCCCGCGGCCGCGGCCCGTGTCCCGGCCACCTGACCGGGTTGACCCGACGGCCCGACGCCGCCGGCGCCGGATCGGCCGCCCTGTCCGAGCTGCTCTTGGGTTCCGCCGGAGGTTCCTGGCGGCGACGGCACGAAGGCGCCGCTGCTCGCGCCGGGCCCGCGCGGCGCCTCGGCGGGCTCCCGCACCTGGATCGGGGCGACGTCGTCGGTGCCGCTGCTGCGGGTCGTGTCGTCCGGTGGCGGCACCGGTTCCGGTTCGGGTTTCGGCCGCGGCTCCGGCTCTTCGGGCCTCTTGAGTAGCTGCGGCTGCTTGCCGTACGAAGTGAAGCGAGGGACGTTTTCGTAGACCTCGCCGGAGCTCTGCTGCATCCGCGTCATCACGTCGGCGGCCTGACGGTGCGAGTCCTGTGCCCTCTCGTCGGCCGGTTCGGCGACGATCCGCCCAGCGTCGGCGAAGCCGGGATTCGAGGGCGCCGACGCCGACATGGCCTGCGTCGAATCGGAGACCGGGATCGGGCGACGCCTCGGCGGCTCCGGCACCTTCGGCCGGGGCGTGGCTCCCGGCGGCTCGGGCATCGTGCGCCGCGCGGTTTCGGCGATGTCCGCCTGGCGGCGTACGCAGTTCGCGACGTTCTCCGCGCGCCAGCCGGTCTCGTCGGCCCAGTCGACGAGCTTGATCGCGGCGTCACGGGCCCTGTCGGCACCCTCGCCCGTCCAGCCGTCGGCGGTGGCGACGATGGCCGCCTTGAGCTCGGAAGCGGCCCTGTCCAGGAACGCGCCGATCTTCGCCCACTGTGCGGCGACGGCTTCCGCGCTCGCGAGGTCCAGCTCGTTGTGGACCATCTCGTAGAGCTCGCGGTGCGAGTAGCTCATCCAGTCGATGTCTGCGCGCAGGTGATCGGGACCGGGTTGCGGCTCGGGCTCGGGCGGCGGCCACGGCGAGGGCAGGATGCGCATCAGTGCTCGTCCTTCCGCTCGGGTTCGACCATGTCCTCGAGGTCGAACCGGCGGGCGACCCGTTCGAGCTGCTCCTGGCCTTCCTCGTCCGCGGCGACGTACATCTTGCGCGCCGCCATCACGGTGAGCTGGAGGTCTTTGAGCACCACCGCGAAGTCCTTGAGGACGGGCAGGGCCGCTTCGGTCCCCTCGGTCGCCGCGCCCTGGAATCGTTCGCTCATCGTGTGCCCGACGAAGTTGTCGCCCAGTTTCAAGGGCGCCTTGAACTCCGTCGAGTCCTTGATCAGCGCGTTGAGCTCGTGACGCGCTTTCAGCAGCGCGTCGACGAGCTTCTTGGCGGCGTCCTCGGTGACCTTGACGGTCCCCTTCTTGGCAGCGGTCTTGGTGTCCCGGATCTGACCCGCCACCGGCGCCAAGGCCGGCGCCGAAGCACCGAACGCGGCTTGTGGCGTCACGGGCACCTTGGGTGACTGTGCCATTCGACCCTCCCCTGTCACATCTCAGGGGGATGTTAGCGCGAATGGAGTCAGCGTAGGTGGGCGTCGAACCAATTCAACGTGCGCTGCCAGGCCTCAGCGGCCGCATCCGGGTCGGCGTCGAAGCGGTGATTGGCGCCCGGGTAGTGGACGACGTTCGTCGCGACGCTCGCCGTCGCCGCCGCGTCACGCAGCTGTTCGACCTCGGCGCCGCCTGCCTCGTCGCCCGAGTCGCCGTACATGCCGAGCCACGGGCTGGTGAGCCGTCCCGCGATCTCGACGAGGACCGGCAACCCGGTGACCCCCTGCCCGCCGACGCTGACCGCCGCGCCCAGCCTGCGGTTCGACGCCACGACCAGAGCCGCCGTCCCGCCGAGGTCGAAACCGACGACGCCGACGAGATCCGCCTGGACACCGCGCTCGCCGAGCCAGGCGAGCGTCGCGTCGGTGGCTTCGAGCAGGTCCTGCTGCGTGAGGTTGTCGCGATCGAGATGCGGGGTGACGGTGAGCCAGCCTTCGCCCGCGAGACCTGCCAGGAGCAGGCTCAAACCCTCTTCGACCTCTTCGGCTTCTTCATGCAACACCACGAGTCCGCCGCGGACGACGCCTTCCGGTTCGGCGAAGGTCAGGCGCAGCGTGTGGCCGTCGGCGTGCTGGTGTTCCACGGTGGTCGTCAGGGTCATTCCTCCATCAGACCACTCTTAGGTAAATATTCGGGGCTTGCCGTTGCGCGGGAGGATACGGTGTCGGTGCCGTCCCCCAGACGTAGGAGCGCCGAAGATGTCCCCTGTTTCGCCGCGTGCGGATCTCGAATCGTTGCCGAAGTACGTCCCTGGCCGGACAATCCAGGGCGCGATCAAGCTTGCGAGCAACGAGGTTCCCGGCGGGCCGTTGCCGAGTGTGGCGCAGGCCATAGCCGAAACGGCACAGGGCATCAACCGGTACCCGGACATCACGGCGTCCGCGCTCGTCGAGCGGCTGGCCCGCGAACTGAACGAGCCGGTCGAGCGGATCGCCATCGGCTGCGGCTCGGTTTCCCTTTGCCAGCAAATGATCCAGGCCCTGTGCGAACCGGGTGACGAGGTCGTCTTCCCGTGGCGTTCGTTCGAGGCGTACCCGATCGTCACGCAGGTCGCGAACGCCGTCAGCGTGAAGGTGCCGCTGACGACCGGGCACGGGTTGGATCTCGACGCGATGCTCGCCGCCATCACGCCGAAGACGCGGCTGGTCTTCGTGTGCAACCCCAACAACCCGACCGGGACCGTCTTGCGGCGCGCGGAGCTTGAGCGCTTCCTCGACGCCGTGCCGCCGGGCGTGCTCGTCGTGCTCGACGAGGCGTACAAGGAGTTCGTGACCGACGTCGAGGTGCCGGACGGCGTCGAACTGGCGCGCGGCAGGGACAACGTCGCGGTGCTTCGGACTTTCTCGAAGGCGTACGGCCTCGCCGGTCTCCGCGTGGGTTACGCGGTGGCGCCGGAAGCGATCACCGTCGCGCTGAAGCAGGTGTACGTCGCGTTCTCGGTGAACCTGATCGCCCAGGCGGCGGCCATCGCTTCGCTCGACGCGGCCGATGAACTGCTGGAGCGCTGCAAGGAGATCATCTCGGAGCGGACCCGCGTGCGGGATGCGCTGGTGGCCCAGGGTTACGAGGTTCCGGAGACGCAGGCGAACTTCGTCTGGCTGCCGCTGGGCGAGCGGACGACGGCCTTCGCGGAACACGCGCTGGAGCGGAAGCTGATCGTGCGCCCGTTCGCGGGCGAAGGCGCGCGAGTGACCATCGGGACGCCCGAGGAGAACGACACCTTCCTCGAAGCGGCCGCGGCTTTCCCGCGCTGACGCACACTTCGGGACAGCCCGTACTCCGTTCGCGGGGTGCGGGCTGTTCTATTTGAGGAGCAACTGCACCATCGCGGCGAGACCGACCACGACGATCACCGCGCGCAGCACGGTCGGCGAGAGCTTGCGGCCGATCTTCGCGCCGAGCTGGCCGCCGATCGTCGACCCGACCGCGAGCAGCGCGACCACGGGCCAGCTGATCGGCGCGGTGAAGGCGTAGATCGCACCGGCGACGATGTTCACGACGGCGGAGAGCGCGTTCTTGACGCCGTTGAGCCGCTGCAGCGATTCGGACATCAGCATGCCCATCACGGCGACCATCATCACGCCCTGCGCGGCCGTGAAGTATCCGCCGTAGATGCCGATCAGGAAGATCAGGAACAGCAGGAGCGGCCCGATCTTGTGGACCTTCCCGTTCTCCTCGCGGCGCTTCGCGACCCAGGCGGCCACTCGCGGCTGGACGATCACCAGCACTACGGCGAGCCCGACCAGCGCGGGCACGACGGTCTCGAAGGCGTCCTTCGGCAGTGAGAGCAGCAGGATCGTCCCGCAGATCGCGCCGAGGAACGACGCGACGGCGAGTTTCACGACCTCGGGCCAATAGCCCTTGAGCTCATGGCGATACCCGATCGCCCCGCTGACCGTGCCGGGAGCGAGGCCGATCGCGTTGGACGTCGTCGCCGTCAGCGGCGAATAGCCGAGCGCGACCAGGACCGGGAAGGTCACGAGCGTGCCCGAGCCGACGACCGTGTTGATCGTGCCCGCCCAGAGTCCCGCGACGAAGATCAGGACCGCGTGCCACCAAGTCATAAAGCACTCACTCGCGCACCATAAGCACGGTTACCTCCTTTCGCGCTCTGGATGTGTCTCGTCGAACATTCAAGTGCCCGTTATGCCGTTTTCGGACTCCGGCAAATGCGCCGGAGTGATCTCCGCGGCGACTGTCCAGCCGAGCGTCAGGTACAGCGCCCTTCCTTCTTCCGTCGCGACCAGCACCGCCCTCTCCGCCCCGGCGGCGACCGCGACCTCGTCGAGCCTGCGCATGACGAACCGGCCCAGCCCTCGCCGCTGGTGCTCGGGCTCCGTCACGACCTGATCGACCACCGCCGTCCCGCCGGCGATCGCGACCCGGCCGGTGGCCGCGCGCGAGCCGTCGGGCGCTCGCACCACGACGTCGGTGACCACGCCGTCGCCGACCAGTTCCGCCCGGTACGGCTCGGGCGCGGGCATCACGGGCCGCATCGCGAGCGGCGTGCTCATCAGGTACTCCGGTGGGCCGACCTCCCAGTTCGGCGGCACCGTCTCCACCACCTCTTCACGCGAGCCGCTCACCTTCAGCCAGGTGCCGGGCTCGGTCAGCGCGCGAGCCCGGCGCGCGACCGATCCGGCGTCCGCCAGCACATATCTCACGCGATGCCCCGGACGCCCGACATCGAGCCGGTAGCCGTCCGATTCGGCCACCGGGACCCCGACACCGCGGGAAAGCGCCCATCCGTGCACCCATGCTTTGATCAGCCCTGCCACCCCAGTCATCATTCGATGATGACACCGGTCACCGACATTTCCGGGCGGTTCGCCGAACCTGTCAGGATGAGGCCGTGGCCGACGACGAGCGTGAACAGGTGTGGAGCACGACGGTCGATCATCTGCGCACGATGATCGATTCGGGCAGACTCCCCGCCGGATCGAGGCTGCCGGCCGAACGCGCGCTGTGCGAACAGCTCGGAATCAGCCGCGGTTCGCTGCGGCAGGCGTTGCGGGTGCTGGATTCCATCGGCTACGTGCAGGTGCGCCCGGGTTCGGGCACCTATGTCCGCGAGAACCTCGGCGAACAGCCGCTCCACACCTGGTTCTCCGAGCACGAGCAACTGGTCGAGAAGCTGTTCGACCTGCGGACCACCGTCGAACCCACCCTGGCCGAGCGGCTCGCGCTCGACCACACGCCGCGGGTGCTGGAGCGGCTGGAAAGCACCGTCGACGAGATGGACCGGGCCGCGGCCGACGGCGACATGCTGCGCGTGATCGCGGCCGACGCGGAATTCCACCGGGTGATCGCGGGCAACGCGGGCAACGACGACGTCACCGATCTGCTGCGGTCGGTGCTCTCGCTGGTCGGCGAGGAACGACGGGCCGCGCTCCGGCTTCCGGGGCAGATCCGCAAGGCCGTCGACGAGCATCGCGCGATCCTCGAAGCGATCCGCCGTTCGGACGCGGAGGCCGCGCGGGAGATCACCCGGCGGCATCTGCTCGACGCCAAGACCTACGTCCACGACTACACGACCAGGGATTGACGCTTTCTTGACGGTGGCACCGCCACTGCGCGAGTATCGTTTTCAGAAGTTTGTGAAACTTCTGATGGGGGTGTGCGGTGGAGAAGGTCCGGTTCACCGAAGAGAAGGCGACGATGCTGGCCACGCTGTACGGCCGGGCGCTCGACGCCCGCAGTGAGCGGCCGGTCCTCGGTGACACGGCGGCCGACGAGGCCGTCAAGCAGATCGACTACGACTTCGCTTCGCTCGGCGTCGACGGCCAGCTCGGCCTGACCGTCGCGCTGCGGGCGAAGCCGATGGACGACTGGGCCGCGGCCTTCCTCCGGGATCATCCGGACGCGACCGTCGTGCAACTCGGCTGCGGAATGGACAGTCGCGTGTACCGCCTCGACCCGCCGCCCTCGGTGCGCTGGTTCGACGTCGACTATCCCGATGTCGTCGCGCTGCGCGGCCGGATCTACCCCGCCCGGGAGGGGTACCGGACCATCGGCTCGTCCGTGACGGACTTCGGCTGGATCGACGAGATCCCGTCGGACAAACCGGGTCTGGTGATCGCGGAGGGCCTGACGATGTATCTGCAGCCGTCCGAGGGCGAAGAATTGCTGCGGCGTTTGATCGCGCATTTCCCGCAGGGCGGCGAAATGGTCTTCGACACGTTCAGCAGGCTGGGGATCAAGCTGCAGAAGCTGAATCCCGTGGTGCGCAAGGCCGGGGCGACGTTGTACTGGGGCATCGACGAGATCTCGGAGTTGGAGCGGCTCGGGCTGACGCTGGTCGCGAAGCTCGACTCGACGGATTACGCGACGCCTGAAGTGAAGGACCGGCTTTCGGGATCGATGCGGGCGCAGCTGTGGTTCGCGGGGCTTTTCCCGGCGTTCAAGAAGATGGGGCGGATCCTGCGGTTCCGATTCTGAGCCTCGTGAGTGGTAAGGACGGTTCTAGGCCGATGCTGCCTTAGGTACCTACTGGAGTCTGGGTGCGAGTTACCACAGGTTCGGTCCGTAATGCCCGGCAACTGTGTCGCGAAAGCCACTTTCGGGACATCAGACGTCGCGAAAGTGGCTTTCGCGACACCCGGGCTGGCTGGCGCGTCCCTCACGAGACTCGACCCATCACGCCACTGTCGCCCAGGCTCTCCTCTGCGGTACATGAAGGCCCCCTTCCTTGCGCCTAGGTACAGGAAGGGGGCCTTCATGTACTCGGGGAAGGCGGACCTGCGACCAACTCCAGCCACAAACACGAGGGTGTCAGCGTGACTCCAGCACCCGCTCCACGAACCGGTGCAGCTTGTCCTCCAGCCGGAGGACGCGTTCCTCGAGCGTCAGCGTTTCCGACGGCTGCGGCACGTCCGGCTTGAGCTCGCCGCGGATGTACTGGCTGCACGCGAGGTTCGCGCACGCGTAGATGCCGAGCGTGTTCCCCTCCCGCCCGGGCTTCCCCGCGCGGCGCCCGGAGAACAGCGCGATGTCGGACAGCGGATGTGTCGTCGTGCACAGGCCGCACATGTTGCTCAGCAGGACACGGCCCTTCGGCCGGGACGCGGCGCGAAGGGACAGTCCGACGGTTTCCCCGTGATAGGGCAGCACGAGATACGCCCTGGCGGTGGCCTTCGGATCACGCCAGCCGAGGAATTCCCTTTTCTCCCAAGGGATCTCGTCCGGGCGGGCAGGCAGGGTGACCCCCTTCGCCTCGCCGCGCGTGCAGTTCACGAAGGACGCCCTGATCTCGTCCTGTCCCAGCGGTTCCATACCGGCAAGGTAGCCACCGCACCCGGGAACCTGCCAACCGTTTTCCGCCGGAGGTCATACGATCACCGGGTGCGCGGGAAGACGATGTCGAGCCGGTTCCGGCTGGTGCTCAGGACCAGTCTCGGTTTCGCCACGCTCGGCATCGGGTCCAGTGTGTGCGGTGCCGGCGTGGTGGCGTTGCTGCTGCTCCTGCAGGGCCTGCCGAGCGAGGTCGGCGACCGCGGCTGGATCCTCGGGGTCACCGCGGCCGGGATCGTGGCGCTGTCGCTGGTGGTCGGCACCCTGTGGACGGCGTGGCTGCAGCGGCGCACGGCGGTCTGGTTCGTCTTCGGCCGCCCGCCGACGAAGGCCGAAGCCGCGCGGGCACTCCGGCTCCCGGTCGACATGGGGATCGTGAGCGGGACGCTCTGGCTGATCGGCACGATCGTCCTCGGGGCGCTCGCCAGGGTGCTCGGGTCCTGGATGGACGCGCTCGGGATGGCGCTGGTCATCGGGCTCGGCGGGCTGACCACGGTCGGCCTGACCTATCTCGCCGCGGAATGGGTCGCGCGGCCGGTGATGACGATCGCGCTCAAGGTCACCCCGCCGAAGGGGACGCTCAAGGTCACCGTGCGGACCAGGGTGATCGTCACCTGGTCGCTGGCGAGCGGCGTCCCGTTCCTCGGCGTGCTTCTGGTGGCCACGCCGCCGGACCTCGGCCAGGGCGACCACGTCGCGAGCCTGATCATGCTTTCGGTGATCGGGCTGGGCGTCGGCGCGATCGGGACGGGCCTGCTCGCGAAGGCCGTCGCGACCCCGTTGCACCGGCTCCGGGTCGCGCTCGACGAGATCGCGCGCGGCAACAAGGACATCGTGGTCGACGTCGACGACTCCAGCGAGATCGGCCTGCTGCAGACCTCGGTCAACGACCTCGCCGCCGGGCTCCGCGAACAGGAGCGGATGCGGGACCTGTTCGGCAGGCACGTCGGGGACGAGGTCGCCCGGCACGCGCTCGAGTACGGCGCCTCCCTTTCGGGTGACGTGCGCGAGGTGACAGCCCTGTTCGTCGACGTCGTCGATTCGACGGCCTTGGCCGGCCGCACGCCGCCCGAGGAGCTGGTGAAGATGCTCAACCGCTTCTTCACCAGCGTGGTCAACGCGGTCGGCGCCCGGGGCGGGCTGCTCAACAAGTTCCAGGGTGACGCCGCGCTCTGCGTCTTCGGCGCGCCGACCCGGCTCGCGGACGCGCCGACGTCGGCCCTTTCGGCCGCGCGGGCGATCCGGGACGCCGTCCAGAAGACCGGCGAGCTGGACCTCGGCATCGGGGTCGCGAGCGGGCGGGTCTTCGCCGGTCAGCTCGGGACGAGCAGCCGGTTCGAGTACACCGTCATCGGCGACGCGGTGAACGAGGCCGCACGACTGACCGAGCACGCGAAGTCCGCGGGCGGTCGCATCCTGGCCAGCGAGGCGGTGCTCAAGGCCGCGCTGGAGAGCGAGCGCTCGCACTGGGAGCCGTACGCGGAACTGGAGCTGCGCGGGCGCCAGGAACCGACGCACGCCTGGGAGGCGAGCCCGCTCAGCCCGGAATGACGTCCGGCCAGCTCAGCAGCGTCGAGCCCCAGGTCAGACCGGCCCCGAAGGCGCCCATCACGACACGGTTCCCCGGCTGGAGCGTCCCGTCCTTGACGGCGTCGGCCAGCGCGATCGGGATCGACGCGGCGCTCGTGTTGCCCACCTTCTCGATGTTCGAATACATCACGTCCTCCGCGAGCCCGAGCTGCTTCGCGCAGGTCTGCAGGATGCGGATGTTCGCCTGATGCCCGATGAACCGGTCGATGTCGCCGACCATCCACCCGGCGGAATCCAGGACCGCGCGCGCCGACTCGGCCATCCGCGCGCAGGCGTGGCGGAAGACGGTCTGCCCCTGCATCACCAGATAGTGGTCACGCGGGTCTTCCGAGCGGCGGTTCTTCGCGCCGCCCGCCTCGACCCACAGCAGCTCCGCGAGCTCGCCTTCGCTGTGCAGGTCGAAGGCGCCGAGCGCGCCGAGTTCGCCGGGCTCACCCGCCCGCAGCAGGACCGCGCCCGCGCCGTCGCCGAAGATCGGCACCGTGCCGCGGTCGTCCGGGTCGACGAGCGAGGTGAAGACGTCCGCCCCGATCACCAGCACGCGCCGCGCGATCCCGGCGGCGATCAGCCCGGCGCCGGTGGCCAGCCCGTAGATGAACCCGCTGCACACGGCGTTGACGTCGAAAGCGGCGACACCGTTCAGCCCGATCTTGGTCGCGACCTGCGGCGCGCTGGCCGGGCACAGCTGGTCGGCCGTCGACGTCGCGAGCACGACGGCGTCCGCGCCGTCCTCCCCCGCGGAGGCCAGCGCCCGGCGTCCCGCCTCGGCGGCGAGGTCCACAGTGGACGTCCCAGGGTCGACGACGCGGCGTTCGGCGATGCCGGTCCGCGAGCGGATCCACTCATCGGAGGTGTCCAGCCGCTGGGCGATCTCCTCGTTGCCCACCACGCGCGGAGGCAGCCAAGAGCCGAGACCGGCGAGAACGGCCGCCTGAGATGAGGGCACCAAGAAATCCTTTCGCGGGGAAAAAGAGAGGTCTGCCATTCACTTGTAAGCGCTACCATTCAGTAGACCCGTCAGTTGTGTTCCGGGTCACATTTCAAAGAATCCTCACCTTTCCCCGGCGCACTGTGCTCGACCGGCGCCACCTGCGGCCGAGCAGGCGGAACGGGGTCCGAGGGTGGCGTGATCCACACCGCTCGTGAGCACGATCAAAGATCAGGCGCCCGGACGAGTCGTCCGGTTAGCCTGACCTGGTGCACACACCCGACCTCGACCGCCTGGACGTCGCCATCCTGGCCTGCCTGCAGTCCGACGCCCGCACGATCGCCGAGAGCATCGGCGCGAAGGTGGGCCTCTCCGCCGCCGCCGTGCAGCGGCGGATCAAGCGGCTGCGCGAGGCCGGGGTGATCGAACGCGAGGTGGCGGTGCTGTCGCCGCAGGCGCTCGGGCTGTCGATGACGTTCGTGGTGATGGTCGAGATGGAGCGGGAGAGCCTCGCGGTGCTCGACGGGTTCCGGCGGCAGGTGCTCGCGGACGACAGCGTCCAGCAGTGTTATTACGTCACCGGCAACGCGGACTTCGTGCTCGTGGTGACCTGCCGGGACATGGCGGACTTCGAGGCGTTCACGCGGCGGATGTTCTTCGACAACCCGAACGTGCGGCACTTCACGACGTCGGTGACGATGGACCGGGTCAAGACCGGACTGACCCTGCCGCTGGAGCCCTGAGCAGTCCAAAAAGGACACCTCGACCTCGTCACCACGGGTATCGGCCCGAACGCAAGGGGTCTGTGCCCGGCGTTACACCACTATGGACAGGTGCAGCCGATAGCGTGAACGTGGCCGGAGTCGCGTCATTCGCCCCGTGCCCGGCCATCTCCTCCCCGAGACGAAAAGTTCGCGCCGCGCGAACCACGAGCACCGAGGAGTGGCCGTGCACACCGACGCAATTCACCAGAGCCAGTTCGTTCTGCTGAACAACAGCAGCACGCCCGTTCTCTCCCGCCTGTCCTTCCACGTGGCGGAGCCGTACGCGGTCACCGTGGCGTTCCGGACCGAGCGCGGCCGGTGGGTCGAGTGGACCTTCGCGCGTGAGCTGCTCGCCGCCGGTCTCACCGACCCCGCCGGGCTCGGCGACGTCCGTGTCCGCCCCGACCTGTCCGAGGACGAGGCCATGTTGACGCTGGAAATCGAGTCACCCGACGGTTATGCGTCGTTCGAGCTCGAGCGTGAGGACGTCGAGTCCTTCCTCGGCTCGACCTTCGAGCTGGTTCAGCTGGGCTCCGAGAGCGAGTACTTCGACGTCGAGGCCCTGATCGAAGAGATCAGCAACGTTTAACCACCCGAACCACCGCTCCCGCGGTACGAAGACGAAGGGCGGCCCGAGTGCGCTGGAGGCACTCGGACCGCCCTTCGTCCTATTCGGTGGTTCTCGGCGACCGGGGGTGGAGTCAGCCGAGGACCAGGGAGGTCCCGGTCGCGGACAACGCCGGCCGGACCGGGAAGAAGTACGTCACCGAGCTGTTACCGCCGGACAGCATGCCCTGGGCCTGGTTGCCCGCGATGAACGAGCCGCCCGAGTCGCCCGCCTGGGAGCGCACGTTGGTGGCGGTCATGCCGTAGACCGTGCCTTCGGCGTAGCGGACGGTCTGGTTCTTGGCGCCGACGGTGCCGCAGGTCCAGCCGGTGGTAGAGCCCGACTTGCAGACCGAGGCGCCGGTGGCCGCCACGTTCGAGCCGCTCACGCGGGTGCCGTTGTTGATGACGCCGCGCGGCGTCCAGTTGCTGTTGACCCGGACGCTGGCGTAGTCGTTGCTCGGGAAGCTGACGCGGGAGAACGAGCCCATCGCGACCCGGTTGGAGCCGGTGACGGTGCCCGGGCCGCAGTGCCCGGCGGTGAGGAAGCCGCCGCTGACCGAGAACCCGATCGAGCACCGCGAAGAGTTGTTGATGTAGTAGGCGTCGCCACCGCGGACGTCGTACTTCAGGGTCGGCGCCGAAGTGGTCTCGACCACCGCGACGGCGGTCTTGTCGACGCCCGTCTTCTCCAGGTACGAGTCGACGACGCCGCTCTTGCCCGGCAGTACGTTCAGGGTCACGCGGTTGGTCTTGGTGTCGACGCCCCAGCCGGTGATCGCGCCGTCCGCAGCGCGCTCACCCGCGTTCAGTTTGTCCACAGTGGAATCGAGCTGGGCGGCCGAGAAGCGCACCAGTTCCGCTTCCGCGCCGCTGGCGGCGACCTGGCCCAGCTTCGCCGCGTCCGTGACACCGACGCGGAGCTTGCCGGTGGCCTCGTTGTAGCTCGCGCCGCCGAAGCTGCCGGCGAGCGCCGAGGCGAGTGACTGTTCGAGAACGCCGGCGGCGGTCTCGCTCTGGATCCTGGCGAGTGCCTGGCCGGCGGTCAGGCCGAGGTCCCGTTGCAGGGCGGGAACCATCTCGGTGTTGAGCAGGGTGTCCGAGGACGCTGCCGCGGGGGTACCCGTGACGAGCGCACCGGTGGCCAGTGCTGCCGCGGCGGCCACACCGAGGAGCTTCGTGATCTTCATGCTTCTCCCTCGTCATCACGCACGGCTCCGGTTCGCCATGCGATAGCCCTCCCCCGACGGGTGAGAGTTCTGGAACGGGACGAGGTCCGCAATCCGGGTCGGCGCGGGATAGGTATACCCATTCTTCGGGAACCGAATCCCCAGCTCCAGGGGTGGTCACCTAGAGCTGGCACCCGTACGGACACGTCCGTAAGTAGGGATTCCTGTGAATACCTTGCGTAGTCATGGCCACCCCCTGAACGTGGGATGAATCGCCGGATCGGGTTTTTCGCCGATGTTTCGAGGGTCTGGTGATTTTCCAACCGACGATCCGTCAGCCAACCGGTGACGGTGCGTTCGCGGACGGCCTAACGAGGTGCCCGTGCTGTCCGTGTTGGGTGGTTTACGACCAGGTAGGCAGTGCTTAGGCTCCGCAGGACAACGCACAAGATCGTGTCGGGCTCAGCGGGAACTCCCAACCGAGGAGCGCATGATGTGGCTTGCCACCCCTCGCCCGACCTCGGTTTCGGTCCGCGCCGGATCGACGGCACTCGTGGGCCGCGACGTCGAGGTCTCGGCGATCGTGAAGATCCTGCTGCGCCGTCCCGCCGCCGTGCTGATCGAAGGCGAACCGGGGATGGGCCGCAGCAGGTTGCTCGAAGAGCTGGCCGGACGCCGTGAGTTCGCGGCGGGCCGGGTGCTCTCGGGTGCCTGTCAGCCGATGCGCGAGCCGTTCCCGTTCGGGCCGGTGCTCGAGGCGCTGCGGTCGGCGGGCGACCGGCCGCTCGGCCCGCTCAGCCCGGTCGCCGGGGTACTGAGACCCTTGCTGCCCGAACTCGCGGAAAGCCTTCCACCCCAACCGGAACCACTCACCGACCCGTGCGCCGAACGGCACCGCCAGTTCCGCGCCGTCCGGGAACTCCTGATCGCCTGCGGGCCCGCGCTCGTCCTGATCGACGACCTTCAGTGGGCCGACGAGGGCACTCGTGACCTGATGCGGTTCCTCGCCGCCGCCATGCCCGCCGAACTGGCCGTCGTCGCCGCGTACCGGACCGGCTCGCCGTCGAGGCACGGAAGCGCGGGCATCCCGTTCCGCACCCCGCCGAACGTCCAGACCGCCCGCGTGACGCTGGGTCCGCTCGACGTCGAGGCCGTCGGGAAGCTGGCCGAAGAGCTGCTGGACCTGCCGCGGGTGTCCGCGCCGTTCACCGCGAAACTCCACGAGAGCACCGCCGGGATCCCGTTCGTGGTCGAGGAGACCCTGCGGGCGCTGCGGGACGCCGCCGGACGGCTGCCGATCGGCGAAGTGCTTTCCGACCGGCTGCTGGAAAGCCTCGAAGTCCCGATCTCCCTGCGCGAAGCCATCACCGAACGGCTCGAAGGGCTGCCCGAACCCGCGGTCCGGCTGGCCTGCGCGGCGGCGGTGCTCGCCGTCCCGTCCGAACCCTCGGTGATCGGCGAACTCGCCTGCCTCTCCGGTGACGCGCTCCGCTCGGCCCTTCTGTCCACTTTGGATGGCGGGGTCCTCGGCGAACTCGGCGGCGACCGCTACGGCTTCCGGCATCCCTTGGCCCGCAAGGCCGTCTACGACACCGTCAGCGGTCCGGAGCGGACCCTGCTGCATTCACGCGCCATCCAGGTGCTCGCCACCCAGCCGGTCCCCCCGCTGACCCAGCTGGCGAACCACTCGCGCGCGGCGGGGCGGACGGAACAGTGGCGCCACTACGCCGAAGCCGCCGCCGACGAGGCCATCGCCCACGGCGACACCTCACGCGCGATCGATCTGCTCCAGTCGGTCCTCGCCGAGGCCGGCCTCGGCGAGGACGACATCGCCCGGCTGGCCACGAAACTCAGCCAGGTCGCGCTGCGCGGATTCCGCCCCGACGTCATCGAGACGCTGGAGCGGATCCTCGAAGACCTCACCGAACTGCGCCCGAGCGTGCGCGGGACGATCCGGCTCAGCCTCGGGATGCTGCTGGTCCGCACGATCGGGCGGCTCGGCCGCGGCCGGGTCGAGGTGGAGAAGGCGATCACCGAACTGGTCGACGAGCCGGAACTGGCCGCCCGCGGAATCAACCTGCTCGCGCAGCCGATCGACGGGCTGACCCCGTTGTCCTGGCACGAGGTCTGGATGGAGCGCGCCCGCGAGGTCTTCGACCGGATCGAAGACCCGGAACTGCGGCTCGCGCTCCTCGGCGACCGGATCTCCACCCAGGCGCACATCGGCGACGGGGCGGCCTGGGCCGAGTTCACCCGGCTGCCGGACCAGGGCAGCGGCGTCGCCGAACGCGTCCAGCTCGCGCGGCTGTGGTGCAACCTCGCCGACGCGCAATCCTGGGCCGGCCATCTGACCAGGGCCGAAAAGCTGGTCACCGAAGGGATCCGCCGCGCGACCGACGCCGGCGCGCTCTACGCCGCCGGGCTCGCCCAGGGCACCCGGGTCCGGCTGGACTGGGTTCGCGGCAACTGGTCCGGGCTCGCGGAGACCACCGAACAGCTCCGCGACGGCTATCCCGACCTCGGCCCGATCGTCATGGAGTCCTCGCTCGTCCTCGGCGGGCTGGCCGCCGTGCGCGGGGAATTCGCCGCCGCGCAACGCCATCTGACCGCGGCGAGCGTGCACGCCCCGGAGCACGGCCCCATCCCCGTCGTCCTTTCGGCGGCGGGAGTCCTCATCCGGGTGCTCCTCGCGACGGAAGACGTCGACGGAGCGTGCGCGGCGGCCGACAACGCCGTCGCGGCGGCCCGGCGCAAGGGTGTCTGGGTGTGGGCGGCGGGGCTGGTCCCCGCCGCGGCAGAGGCCTACACACGGGCCGGGCGCTGGTCGGAGGCGGACGCCGTGGTCGAGGAGTTCGCCCGCGGCGTCGAGGGCAAGGACTCGCCGGTCTCCCGGGCCGCGCTGCTCGCCGGCCGGGCGATCCTGCTCGACGCGCGCGGCAAACACCCCGCCGCGGCAACGGTTTTCGACGAGGCGGCGGCGGGCTACGAGGCGCTGCCGATGCCGTACCAGGCCATCGGCGCCCGGGAGCGGGCGGCACTGTGCCGTCTCAACGCGGGCCGTCTCACCGCGGACCGGCTCACTACGGACCGGCTCGGCGCGGACCGGCTCGGCGCGGGCGGCCGCCCCGCGATCGAGGAGCTCGCGGCGGCCGCGGAGGCCTACGAGCGGCTCGGCGCGACCAGGGACGCAGGCCGGTGCCGCCATCTGCTGCGGGAGCACGGCGCGTGGGCGCCCTCGCAGCGCGGGCGGCGCGGCTACGGCCAGGAGCTCTCGCCCCGTGAACTCGAGGTCGCGAAGATGCTTTCCGACGGGCGCACGAATCGGGAGATAGCGGACGGACTGTTCCTTTCCCCGCGTACGGTGGAACAGCATGTGGCGAAAGTCCTACGGAAACTCGGCGCCCGTTCGCGGACCGATGTGGCCCGCCGGATGACGACTTACGCACCGGCGACGGTCGACCGGTAGCGGCCCGCTGAGCGGCCGTTATTCCTTTAGGGGCAAGAAAAGTGCCCGATCGGGCATGGTGATCCATTCCATCGGGTTCAGCGGTGTTCGTATGGTTCCGTACAGTCATGCGCTGTGCTAGTTTGTTTTGGCCATTAACAAAGTCGGCCCCCTCTATGCAGGTCAGCCGATCGGGACGGGGTCCGACCCCCGTGAGGGAGTAGCGCAGAAGCATGGCTGAACGAGCCGATTTCGCGCTGGGGACGGTAGAGGCGACTGTGGTCGGGCAGGCGCTGGGCGTCGATGTCCGGTTGTTTCCCTTGCGCGTCCAGAACACTTCGATCGACCCGGAGCGGTACGCCGCGGTCATCCGGCGGGTCTACACCGATCTCGAGCAGCGCCGCCTGTCGATCAACGGCGAGCTGAGCCCGGCCATCCGCACCGCGTTCGAGCTGCTCTCGAACCACCGGATCACCGTTTCGATCAACGGCATCGACGGCATCGGCCAGGACATCGCCGTCCTCACCCTCACCGACGGCAGGCAGGCGCTCGGCATCACACAGGCCCACGGCGACGACCTCCTGCAGTTCGCGCTCTTCTCGGACGAAGAGCTGGTCGAGGTCCTCTCCGGGGTCCTGCCCCGGATGCGGCCCGCGTCGACCGGCCGCCGCACGATCGTGCAGAAGGAGGAGCGCGCCGTCTCGGCGATGACCGCGCGACGCCAGGCCGAAGCCGAGTTCGACGAGGAGGAGACCGACGCGTTCGGCAACCTCCAGTTCACCGGCGTCGTCCGCGCCAGGACCGAGGCTCCGGCCCCGCGCAACGACGAGAGCGACCTCGAGGTCCTGGAGAAGGTGCTGTCCGGAACCCGTCTCGGCGGCGGGCACATCATCGTGAGCGGGATCGGCCGCCGCGGCGAGCGGCTCCGGTCGACGCCGTTGAGCTGGCTCGACACCGAAGACGGCCGGTACTTAGTCTGGACCGAGACCGACGAAGCCTCGGGCGCCGTGATCGGTCACTACGACCCGGCCAGTCAGGCGGGCGTGGCGAACTCGATCCGGGAAGCCATCGCTGACATCTACTGACCCTCCTGAACCCGGCGAGAGGATCCTCCGTTGACTGAGGAAGCACAAGAACTGCAGCCGACGGCCGCGTGGCAGCCGATGAAGATGCTCGCGGGCGCGCAGCTGAAGCGCATGGCGGTGCAGGGCGGGTTCGCCGTCGACGAGACCACCGGCCAGGAGATGATCCGGTCACTCCAAGGTGTGATCGACAGCCTCGAAGAGCGCTGGAGCGCGCTGACCAAGCTGCAGAAGTCGCCGCCGATGAGCGACACCGCGACCGCGCGCTGGGTCTCCCAGCACATGCAAGGCACCGCGAACGACGCGCAAGGCCTGCTCACGCAGCTCCAAGCCGCTCGCGCCGAGTTCCCGACCTATGTCGAGGCGATCGAACTCGCCAAGAAGAACTACCGCGAACGCGATGACGAGAACCAGCGCAACCTGACGCGGATCGACACCGAGATCTAGAGGAGAGACCCGTGACCGAAGCCGCGGAGAAGACCGCGAAGGTCTCCGACCCCGCCTCGCCCGACTACAACAAGCTCGACCCGCACTACGACGTCACGGCCGATTCGTCGTCCGCTTATTACGTCGGGCCGCTGGCGGACGAGGCCGCCTCCGGTGACGAGATCCGGGCCGGGGCGGCGGCGGGGACCAACGTCATCTTCAATCTCCTCGGCTGGGGTGACACGGCGCTCAACGGCTTCAAGGACCAGTTCACCCAGAAGATGTACGAGGGGCAGCTGGAGAAGGCGCGCGACGGTCTCGACAAGGATCTGGAGATCCGCAAGCCCGGCGAGCCGCCGTCCACGGTCTGGAGCAACGCCACCCACGAGCAGATGCAGACCGTGATCTCGGGCAACGCGGATCCGGCCGCGGTGGGCGAGACCTCCGAGGAGTGGGTGCGGGCGGGCAACGACCTGGCCTCGCACCAGCGCAACCTGGCGAAGGCGATCAACGCGAGCACGGGCAACTGGCAGGGCGAAGGCGGCGACGCGGCCCGCGAGCACCTCGCCGGGGTCGGCAAGTGGCTCGGCTCGACCGCGAACGGCGCGACGCTGACCGGTCGTCAGCAGCAGATCCACTCGCAGACGCTGAACGAGACGCAGAAGCTGATGAAGGCGAATCCGCCGGTGGCGTTCAGCGTGCAGGAGGCCAACGCCAACCTGCAGACGATCAAAGACCCGCAGCAGTACATGTCGCAGCTCGGCAAGGATCTCGAGACCTTCAAGAAGCAGCAGGACGCGCGCGACCAGGCCGCGAAGGTGATGACCGAGTTCGACAGCACGGTCGGTTCGGCGATCGCCACCCCGGCGTTCCCGCCCCCGCCGAAGCTGCCGACGGCGCAGGCGACCAGGCAGCTGCGGGGCACTCCGATGTCCGGCGGCGGTGGCGCTTCGCCGGCCTCCCTTCGCGACCGCATGTCGCCCGAAGGCGCGGACGGCACGCAGAGCCCCAGCCCCTTCAACGCGGGCTCGGACCGCACGCGCCCGGACGGCATCGCCGCTTCGATCGACGGGTCGCCGCAGGGCGGTCCCGGTGGCGGGCCCGGCACCGTGTCGCCCTTCAGCTCGCCGAACGGCGGCCCGGGCGGTGGCGGTCCCGGCGGTGGTCCCGGTGGCGGCGGCTTCAGCGGCGGCGGTTTCCCCGGTGGCGGCGGCCCTGGTGGCGGTCCCGGTGGCGGCCCCGGCTCGAACCCGGCCATGCCCAACATCAACATCCCGAACGGGCCGGGCGGTGGCGAGAGCTACCGTGCCCCGGCGGCGACTTATCAGCCGCCGAACATGCCGAAGATCGACGAGGGCACGCACACCACGGGCTACACGCCGCCGTCGGTGACGCCCCCGTCGTTCAACCCGCCGAACATCCCCATCCCCGAGTCCGGTGGCCCGCGCCCCGGCGGCGGTCTCCCGTACAACCCGCCGAACATCGGCATGCCGAACATCCCCGGCGGCGGACCGGGACCGGTCATGCCGAAGATCCCGCCCATGCCGCGACCGGGTGGCATCGGCGAGCGGCTCGGCGGGCCGACGTTCCCGGACCCCTCGTCGGTCAAGCCCACGCCGTACACCTCGCCCAAGTTCGGCATGCCGAACATCCCGGGTGGAGGCACCGGCGGTAGCGGAATCGGTGGTACCGGCGGCTTCGGCGGCGGTACCGGTGCGGGCGGCTCCGGTGCGGGCGGCTCGGGCGCAGGCGGTCTCGGTGGCGCCGGAAGGTCGACGGGCGCGCTCGGTATGGGCGGCGCCGCGGGCGCGATGGACGCCGAGGCGGCCGCGGCCCGTGCGGCCGGTTCCGGTTCCGGTTCCGGCAAGCCGGGCACCCCCGGCGGCATGGGCCCGATGGGTGGCGGCATGGCGCCCGGTGGCAAGGGGAAGGGCGAGGACGACAAGGAGCACAAGGCCGCCGACTACCTCGAATCCGACGACCCGTCCTTCTTCGCCGCCGACGAGATCGTCGCGCCGCCGGTGATCGGTGACTGGAAGAACAAGGACTGGAAGTGACGGCTTCGTTCGAAGTCGATCCGGACGACCTGACCGCGCACGCGAGCCATCTCGAAGGGCTCGTGGACCGGTTGGACACCGCGCACGGCGCGACCGGATCGGCGATGTCGGCGGACGCGTACGGCCTGCTGTGCGCGTTCCTGCCGCCGATCGTCAACCCGACCGGCGAACGCGCGGCGGAGGCGATCAAGTCCGCCGCGGAAGGGATCCGGACGACGGCGGACAACGTCCGCACCGCCGCGAAGTCCTATGTGGAAGGCGACAAGAACAACGCGGAACCGTTCAACGCCGACTTCAAGGCCTTGGACATCGGAGGAAAGAAGTGACCCGCCCGAACGAACTCGGGGATCTCATCCGGGATCCCGACGAGGCACAACGCAAGATGGACCAGTGGGCCCAAGGGCTCGAAGACAAGGCACAGCGCTACGCGGCCGCCCAGGAGCGGACCGAGCAGTTGCGGCTGACCGCGTCCAGCTCCGACGGTGCCGTCAAGGTGACCGTCGGGGCGGACGGCGGCGTGACGGGCCTCGAATTCGGGACCAAGGCGAGGACGTACCCGCTGGAGGAGCTGTCGCGGCAGATCCTCACGACCATGCACCGGGCGCAGGCCGGGATCTCGGGTCAGGTCGCCGAGGTCATGCAGGAGACGCTCGGCGACGAAGACCAGGAGACCCGGTCGCTGATGATCGGCACCCTGCGCAGCCGCTTCCCCGAAATCGAAGAGGAAGAGCCTGCTCCGGACGACGCTCCCCCCGCGCCGTCCTCCGACACCCCGCAGGCGCCTCGTGACAAGCGCCATGAAGCACCGGACGACGAGGGCAACTCACCCTGGTGAGCACGTCGTTCCTGAACATCGAAGAAGGTCGTTTTGGGTAACCCACTGGTCGCGGACGTAAAGGACTCGACGAAGGCGTACACCGGCTCCTCTCTGCTGGAGTCGGCGTTCGATCTGAAATCGGCCATCGAAAGCGGCGACTGGGCTTCGGTGGCGCTGGGCGCGGTCGGAACCGCGCTCGACGCGCTGTCGATGGCGATGGACCCCTTCGGCGCGATCCTCGCGAACGGCGTCGGCTGGCTGATGGAGCACGTCGGCCCGCTCAAGGAAGCGCTCGACGCGCTGACCGGCAACGCCGACGAGATCAACGCCAACTCCGAGACGTGGAAGAACATCGCGACCGAACTCGGCGCGGTCGGCGCGGATCTGGCCGGGATGGTGTCCGCCGATCTGCAGAGCTGGACCGGGATCGCGGCCGACACCTACCGCGACCGGGCCAAGGACACGGTCACCCTGCTGGACGCGGCGAAGGCGGGCTGCGAAGGCGCCTCCAGCGGGGTGAAGACGGCGGGCGAGGTGGTCGCCGCCGTGCGCGCGCTGGTGCGCGACATCATCGCCGAGCTGATCGGGCACATGATCAGCTGGGCGCTGCAGGTGCTGTTCACCCTGGGCATCGGGCTGACCTGGGTGGTCCCGCAGGTGGTCAACGCCGTGGCGAAGACGGCGAGCAAGATCGCGAACCTGACGAAGAAGACCGTCAAGGCGCTCAAAGCGCTGATGCCGCTGCTGAAGCGGGCGGACGACCTGTTCGCCGACGCGGCCAAGGCGCTGAAGAAGCTG
Organism: Amycolatopsis sp. lyj-90; assembly: GCF_046549035.1. Taxonomy (NCBI): domain Bacteria; kingdom Bacillati; phylum Actinomycetota; class Actinomycetes; order Pseudonocardiales; family Pseudonocardiaceae; genus Amycolatopsis; species Amycolatopsis sp. lyj-90. The sequence continues at coordinate 653,460 of NZ_JAJPWP010000005.1, read as the reverse complement.
CAGCCCGGCAAGGGCGCGCCTGGGCCCAAGCCGAACAAGCTGGACGAAGGCACGACGCCCAAGAGCAGCCCCAACGGCGACAAGGGCGGCGACACGTCGCCGTCCGGCGCGCCGCCCAAGAACGACCCGCCACCACCGCCGCCGCCACCGAAGAACGACCCGCCGCCTCCGCCGAAGAACGAGACCCCGGACGGGCCGACCACGCCGTCCGGCAGCCCGCCTCCGCCCAAGGAGCGCGGCGCCCCCAAGCCGGAGCCGGACAACCGGATCAAGAACAACAACAACGATCCGGGCAACGGGGTCCCGCCCAAGAAGCGCGACGACTGTGGCGACCCTGTCGACGTCGCGACCGGCTCGATGATGCTGACGCAGGACGACGTCGTGTTCGCCGGTGTCCTGCCGCTGACCGTGTCGCGAACGCATCTTTCGTCGTACTCGCTCGGCCGGTTCTTCGGCTCGTCGTGGGCGTCCACTTTGGACCAGCGGATCGAGGTCGAAGACGACGGCCTGCATCTCGCGCTCGCCGACGGGTCGCTGCTGACCTATCCGGTCCCCCTGTCGGACGCCCCCGTCTACCCGGCTTTCGGACAGCGCCTTCCGCTGTCCAAAGTGGACGACGGCTACGCGGTGTCCACTCCGGACGGAATGCTGCTCTTCTCCGGCGCCGGGGACACGCTCCCGCTGCGCGGGATCGGGGGCGGCGACGGGCACCGGATCTTCCTGCGCTACGACGAAAACGGCGTTCCGCGCGAACTGGAGCACACCGCCGGATACCGCCTGCTCGTCGAGTCGAAGGACGGTCTCGTCACCGCACTTCGCCTGCCCGGCGCGGAAACCGCGGTCCAGAGCTACCGGTACGACGAGCGGCGCCGTCTGGTCGAGATCGTCGACGGTGCCGGTTCGCCCCTGCGGTTCACCTATGACGCCGCGGGCCGCATCGTGCGCTGGGAGGACGTCAACGGGCGCTCGTACGGGTACGGGTTCGACGCCGAAGGCCGCGTCGTCCGCGCGCAGGGCACCGGTGGCTTCCTCGACGTCGACATCGCCTACGACCGGGAAAACCGGGTCACGTCGGTCACGAACTCACTCGGCCACGTCACCCGCTATCAGCTGGACGAACTGCACCGGGTCGTCGCGGAGACCGATCCGCTGGGCAACACCACGAGGTACGAGCTCGACAGCTTCGGCAAACTGCTCAGCCGCACCGACGCCCTCGGCCGCACGACGCGGTGGGAAATGGACGACGAGGGCAACGTCGTCACCGTGATCCAGCCGGACGGCGGCCGCGCGCTCGCGGAGTACAGCGCGCTGAACCGGTGGACCAGCATGACCGGACCGGACGGCGCGGTCTGGCGCCGCGAGTACGACGCGCGAGGGAAGGTCGTCCGTGCCACGGATCCGACCGGCGCCGCCACCACCTACGGGTACGACGACGCGGGCAACGTCGCGGTCGTGACCGACTCGCTCGGCGGGGTCACGCTGATCGAGTCCGACGCGGCGGGCCTGCCGGTCTCCATCACCGATCCGCTCGGCGGGATCACGCGGTACACCTACGACGAGTTCGGGCAGACCACCTCGGTCACCGACCCGCTCGGCGAGGTCACCAGGACGAAGTGGGACGGCTTCGGCGAAATCGCCGAACAGATAGACCCCGACGGCTCCGTGTGGCACTGGAACCGCACCACCGAGGGCTATACCGACGAAGCGGTGGACCCCCGCGGGCTTTCGGTGCGCACCGAGTACTCGCAGTTCGACCTGCCCACCGCCGAAATCGGCCCGGACGGCGATCGGCTGTCCTACGCGTACGACACCGAGCTGCGGCTGGTTTCGGTCACCAACGAACACGGCCTTGTCTGGCGCTACGACTACGATCCCGCCGGCAACCTGATCAGCGAGACCGACTTCAACGGCCGCACCACCCACTACGGCTACGACGCGGCGGGGCAACTGGTGTTGCGCGCCAACAGTCTCGGCCAGACCGTCGCCATCGAACGCGACGCGCTCGGCCGGGTCGTCAGCCGCCGGGCGGGCGACGACGTCGCCACGTTCACCTACGACGCGGCCGACCGGATGACCTCGGCGCGCAACGCGCATTCCGAGGTCACCATCGCCTACGACGCGCTGGGCCGGATCGTCGCGGAAGCCCTCAACGGCAAGGCCGTCCTCTCGGAGTACGACGCCGCCGGCCGCCGTGTCGGCCGCCGCACCCCGTCGGGCGCCGAGTCGTTCTTCGCCTACGACGCCGCGAGCCGCCCCGTCGCGCTGCGGACCGCCGGGCGCACCATGCGTTTCGAGTACGACCCCTCCGGTCGTGAAGTGCTGCGGCGCCTCGACGGCACGCCGGTCGAGCTGCGCCAGGGCTGGGACGCCGCCGACAGGCTGACCTCCCAGACCGTTTCCAATGGCCGGGGTGTCGTTCAGCACCGCGAGTACGGCTACCTGCGGGACGGGCTCGTCTCGTCGATCTCGGACCTGATTTCGGGGCCGCGTTCGCTGCGGGTGGACCGCGCGGGCCGGGTCGTCGACGTCCAGGGGCAGGGCTGGCGGGAAAGCTACGGCTACAACCTCGCCGGCGCGATCACGCAGGCGGGCTGGCCCGGCGCGGATCCCGCCGTCGGACCGCGGCACTACCAGGGCACCCTGGTGACCGGTGCCGGTTCGACGTCGTACCTGCACGACACCGAAGGCCGCACGATCGCCCGCCGCAAACTCGGCCGCGACTGGACCTACCAGTGGAACTCCGACGACCGGCTGACCGGCGTCGTCACGCCCGAGGGCGAGCGGTGGCTCTACCACTACGACGCGCTCGGGCGGCGGATCGCGAAACAGCACCTCGACCTCCATGGCCGGATCCTCGAACAGATCGACTTCGTCTGGGACGGCTCGAACCTCGCCGAGGAGATCCGAGGCGGCGTCGCCGTCGTCTGGGACTGGGAACCGGGCACGGAACGGCCGATCACCCAGATCGAACGGATCCCGGGACAGGACGCCCGCTTCCACGCCATCGTCACCGACCTCGTCGGCTCACCGAGCGAACTGGTCGACGAAGCGGGCAACGTCGCCTGGCACGTGCACACCTCGTTGTGGGGCAAGGTGCTTTCGCCGCCGGGGCAGGCGTACACGCCGTTGCGCTTCCCCGGCCAGTACCACGACCCGGAAACCGGGCTGCACTACAACTTCAAGCGCTACTACGACCCGGACACCGGGCGGTACCTCTCGCACGACCCGCTCGGCCTCGAACCGGCGTCGGATTCGCTGGCCTACGTCGGCAACCCGACGGACATGATCGACCCGCTCGGTCTCGTCGCGACGAAGCCGACGAAAAGCCCGTGCCCCAAGGCGCAGGCCAAGGCCGCCCTCGGCAAGAAGAAGTCGCCGGGCAACCGGGTCACCAAGCCGAAGCCGACGCCGGGACCGAAGAAGCCGCGGCGTCCGCCGCAGAGCTACGCCGACGGCACGCACGGCGCGAAGAAGCGCGAGCAGAACCGGCTCACGGGGAAGTACGACAACGACCTCAAGGCCGACGGCCGGGACAAGGTCTCCGGGCAGTCCCACGAGTCAGAGCACCCGATCCCCTACGAGGCGATCGGCCGCGGCAGTGGCGGCGCACGGGGTTCGGGCCACGCCCAGAAGGACATCGAGAACCACGCCTGGGCCTACCAGGAGGCCAAACCCGCGCACGCCTCGCACCAGGGCACCGGCAACAAGGGCTACGAGGGCGATTCCGGCTTCAGTGGCAAGTCCTACCGCGACGCCGAGCGCAACGCGATCGAGGCGGGCGACCCGAACACCGCGATCCAGCTCAACCAGCTCGACTACGCCTTCCAAAAGCCGTTCAAGGACACCAACAACACCCTCGACGGCAAGATCGCGGACGACTCGTACCACAAGATGATCGACGACGCGCACGCCAGCGGTAAGGGCCTCACCTATTCGACCGGCCCCGGGACGACCGCGACCACCCCGCCGCTGTCCGATCTCGACCGCAGGGAACTGCACCTGACCCGGGACACGGTCCGGGACGGCGAGTGGCCGGACCAGGTGAAGCGGACCTACGACGACGACCTCAAGGACATCCACGACGCGGCCTACAAGACGCCGACCAAGGCCGACTGGGACAAGCTGGAGGCCGGCGGCTTCGGTCCGCTCGACACCGGCAAGAAGAAGGACCCCAACGCGATGGACACCGACTGACCTCCCTCCCGCGTTTCGTCCTCTGGTTGCTGTACTTGCGTGTGCATGTACCGCAACCAGAGGACGAAACGCGGGCGGGTCAGGGCGAGTCAGGCGGCGGCGAGCGAGACGACGCGGTTCCGGCCGTTCCGCTTCGCCTGGTAGAGCGCGGAATCGGCGACATGCAGCAGACGTTCCAGAACGGTCCCACCGGCCGGATAGACCGCGGCGCCGATCGAGACCGAAAGGCCTCGTACGGTCCGCGGCCCCGAAACCGTCCCGACTTCGACCTCGATGTCCATCACCGCCTGCCGGACCCGCTCGGCCACGGGGATCACTTCGGTCTCCGTCGCGCCGGGCAGGAGTACGACGAACTCTTCGCCGCCGAAGCGCCCGACAGAGTCGTAGTCGCGTACGTGCTCGGAGATCGTCGTCGCGACGACCTTGAGCACGACATCGCCCGCGAGATGGCCGTAGACGTCGTTGACCTGCTTGAAGTGGTCGAGATCGAGCATCAGCACGCCGAGCTTGCTCTTCGCCCTGGCCGCCGACGAAAGCTCCCGCTCGCTCAGCAGATGCCACGCGTGCGCGTTGAGCACCCCGGTCTTGCCGTCGATGTTCGCCGCGATCTCCAGCTGCCGCACCAGCACACTGCGGTGCAGCACCAGGACGGGCAGCAGGACGAACGGGACGAGCGCGGGCGCGTGCACGATGCCCAGCGCGGTCGACGTCCCGAGCACCAGCGTGGTGACTTCCAGCAGGTTGTCGTCACCGGTGCCGAACAGCGAACGCAGCGACCGGCCCCCGGTGTGCAGGTAGACCGAGAGCGCCACGATGACCGCGTTGGCCACGGTGAACACGGCCGCCGCCTCGACGATCCGCAGTGACCCGGTGAACCCGACGGGCAGGCCGTTCCAGCCCGCGACGATGGCCCCCGAAGCCAGGCAGGACAGCACTATCGCCGCCGCGCAGTACACGACGCGGTAGGCCGGGCGGTGGCTCATCCCCCGCCATACCCGGAGCCAAAGGTGCAGGTAGATGAGCAGTCCGAGGGCGAGCGCGAGCCCCGGCGGCAGGACGAGCACCCCCGCGAAGGTCCACACCGAAGTCATGTTGATGTGCGGCCGGTCACAAAGCGTGCGCCGCAGCCGTTCCACCGAACGCGAAAGCTCGGCCTGCAGGAAGGCGAGGCCGAGCAGTGATCCAAATCGGACGAATTCCGTAGTCTCGTAGTTCGATCGGAGCAAGGCGATTACGGCGAGTGCCGCCGCAAGTCCTTCCACAATAAGAAAAACCGCAGGTACGCCACGTGGTCCGGACCATAACTCCCAGCGTCCCACCCAGGCTCTCAGACGTGTGCCGGCCCCTTCTCCGGCGAGTTCCGCATCCCCCATAATCATCGTCACCGGTCCCCCTTCCGTACACATTTCAATGTATCCGAGGTAGTACTGAGGGTGGCTCGCGTTATTTTCGGAACACACAGATGGAGCAGTGGGAGGGAGGACCATCATGAACGGTCGCGAGGACTGATCCCACCAATTCAGCCGGTCCGGCTCCCGGCCGGGAGCCATACATCGGGCCCGGTGGCGATGGTGCGTTTCCACGCCATCGCCATCGGGCCCGCCGTGGCGACGGCGACCGCCGCGGCCACCCCGACGGCCACGAACGGACCGGTCAACTGGGCGAGACCGCCCGCGAGCATGATCCCGATTCCTTGCACCGTCACCAAACTCGTCGAGGTCAGGCCCATCACCTGTGCCCGGACGCCGTCCGGCACCGCGCGGGCCATCAACGCGACCGCCTGCAGGTGGTACGGCGCCGCGCAGGCCCCGCTGAGCACGATCAGCGCGAGGCAGACCGGCAGCGACGGACGGAAGAAGACAAAAAGCAGAGGAACAACGGATGCAATGGCGAGAATGCCGACCATTCGCGTTTTCCGCCGAGCGGGAACCCATTTCGTGAAGATCCACGATCCGATTACCGAACCGACCGGATCCGCCGCGAGAATAAGTCCGACCGCGAAAGTCCCCGCCCCGAGTCCGACGGCGAGCGGTGCCGCGAGCCCTTCCGGCGCGATGGCGAACCCGGCGAGCATCTTCAGTCCGAACAGTACCCGGATTCCCTTGCCACGCCACAGTTCCCGGGCGCCTTCACCACTGAAAGCCCGTGCCACCCGGCTTTTCACCGATGATTCCGTGGCGGCGGGTGTCCGGCGACGAACCCCTGTGGACACGAGGAGCGCCGAGACCACAAAGGTCACCGCGTCGATCACCAGTCCCCAGTAGGGCGTCACGAGCCCGATCACCAGCCCGCCGCCGCCGAAGCCCGCCAGCTGTGCCGTTTGGATGGTGATCGTCCGGACCGCGAGCCCCGCGACGTACCGTTCGCCCTCGAGGACGTCCGGGAGCAGCGCGAGTTGCGCCGCCCGGAACGGACCGCCCGCCATCGTCAGGATCACCAGCAGCCCGGCCAGCACCGGCAGCGGTGTCCCCGGAATTGCCATCAGCGCCGCGATCCCCGCGCGCAGCAGATCGCAGACGATCATCACCGTCCGCCGCGAATACCGGTCGGCCAGCCCGGCGAACAGGGTGCCGCCGATCAGCGTCGGCAGATACGTCAGCCCGTAGGCGAGCCCGGTCAACCCGGCCGACGCCGTTCTTTCCCAGACCAGCACCGACAAAGCGACCCTGGCCAGCTGGTCACCGGCCTGCGAAAGCGCCTCGGCCGCCCACAACGCCCGGAACTCGCCGACGGCGAAAGCCGCCATGAACGCGGTGCTCCGAGCGGAATCCCCCTTTTCCATGAGCCCCTCCCCTTGGCTCACGGTAGTCGATCACTTCCGTTGTGTCAGCGACCATCCGGCCCACGACGACGGTGAGTGTCCACTGTGGAGAGACGATTCCGCGTGGTCAGCGGCCTGCGCCGTAGCCCATCATCCCCTGTGCCATTTCCATCGCCAGCGAGCTCGCCACGGCGGGATCCATCATGTTCCGGAAGCCCTCCGTGGTCTTGTCGCGCGATCCGGTGTCGGAGCGTGGTTGCTCCGTCGGCCGGGTCTCGGCGGGCGGCAGGGCGACGACCTGTTCCCTGGCGGGCTTCCTCTTCGTCGTCGCGGGCGCCTGCTGCTTCACGGTGACCGGGACATAGACGGTCACCGGGGCGGCCTGCGGCGCGGGCGGTGCGGGCGGCGGGGTGGCCTGCTGGGTCACCACGGCGGGCAACGGCTGCTCGGGCAAGGCGGTGTCATCGACCGGTTCGAGGGTGAACGTACCGGCGAACCAGCCGATCGCGAGCAGGGCCACGCCCGCTCCGCCGACCAGCCAGGACCGGGCGCGGCGGTGGATGACGACGGCCTTGGGCCGCAGATCCTTGTCGACGACCGGATCGCAGACCGGGGTCCGGACCGGCATCGGCTCGGGAACGGGCTCGTTCTCCGGGCTGCGCCGCCGTTTCGGCAGACTCGCCGCAATGATCCCCGTCCGGTCCAGCAATTCGGCGGTCTCGACGGGCACGCTCGCACAGAGCGCGGCGTCGGTCGGCGTACGGCGCTGGGCGGCGCGCGGCATGGGGACCTCCGGAAGGGGAATCACGAACTTGAGCATTGTGGTGCATTTCCGACGCCGCCGTAAGTAACGCACCCCGATCGAGTTATCCCGAGCCGTCCGGACCACGGAGGGTTACTCCATTCAGAGGTTCCTCATCCCCAAGCGCCCCAGCAGTGCCAACGGCCGCTGGTAAAAGGAGCCGAGAACCCGGGGAATCGCGTCGATGACATAGGCGTCGGGGCCGATCAGGATGCGCGGCGTCCCCCGTTCGATACCGCGCACGATGGTCTGCGCGGCCTTCGCGGGTGTCGTCCTCGCGATCTTTTCGAAGCCCTCCGCGGCTTTGTCGATGTCCCGCTCGACGCCGCCCCGCGCGTCGCGGGCGATATTCGTCTTGATGCCACCGGGATGCACGCAGCTGACCTTGACCGGATGCCGGGCGATCAACATTTCCTGTCGCAGTGCCTCGGTGAACCCCCGCACCGCGAATTTCGCCGCGTTGTAGGCACTCTGCGTGGGCACTCCGATGAAGCCGAACACGCTCGAAAGGTTGACGATGTGCCCGTCACCCGAAGCGATCACCTGCGGCAGAAAGGCTTTCGTCCCGTTGACCACTCCGCCGAGATTGATCCCCATCAGCCAGTCGTAGTCGTCCCAGGTCATTTCTTCGACCGTCGCGCCGAGCGCGACCCCGGCGTTGTTCACCACGACGTTGGCGCCCCCGAAATCGACGGCGACCTCCTCGGCGTGCGCGAGAACGGCGTCACGGTCCGCGACGTCCAGCTCGTACGCCTTCGCGGTCGCGCCCGCTTTTTCACACAGCGCGACGGTGCCGGCCGCGCGGACGACGTCGACGTCGGACAGCGCCAGCCTGGCCCCGCGCCCCGCCAGGTCGACCGCGAGCGCCTGACCGATTCCCGACCCCGCGCCCGTGATCACCACGACCTTGTCCGTGAACGACTTCATACCCGCTCCCATCCAGCTCGACTGTTACCGGAGGTAACACATACTACGGCTGTGAGCTTGCTGTGCGTTGATCGATTCGGGCTGTGTTCGTGGACCGCTTATGGTGATCTGTAGCCAGGACAGCCGTGGACGAGCGAAAGGAAGGCGATGCGCCGCGCCCTGTTACTCGCTCTTTGCGTCGTTCTGACCGGTTGCTCCGCCGCGTCGGATCCCGACGGGACCGACGCCGACACCGCCGCCGCGGCGACCGTGGCGGCCACTCCTGCTTCGCCGCTCAACCCGGCGATCGGCGCGCTCTTCATCGAAGGATCGCATTTCTGCACGGCCAGCGTCGTCCACAGTGGCCCGGGAGATCTCCTGCTCACCGCGGCACATTGCCTCCACGACGGCGAAGGCGGCGAGTACGCGACCGGGATCTCGTTCGCGCCCGGCTATCACGACGGCGTCGCGCCCTACGGCTATTGGGACGTCTCGGATCCGCAGGTTCCCGAAGGCTGGGCCGATTCGTCCGATCCGGACTTGGATGTCGGATTCGCGACCGCGCGTCAGGCAGGTAACCCGAAGACTCTCGAAAGCGTCACCGGTGCCAACAACCTGGTGGCCGGCGGCGGGTTCGCCCACACGATCACCCTGACGGGTTATCCGGACGAACGAGAGGCGCCGGTCGTCTGCCACGGCGCCAGCGAGCAGGCCGACACCTACCAGATGCGCGTCTCCTGCCCCGGCTTCACGACCGGCACCAGCGGCGGCCCGTGGGTGGTCGACCCCGATCCGAAGACCGAACTCGGCACCGTCGTCGGCGTGATCGGCGGCTATCTGTACGGCGGGGACGATCCGGACACGTCCTACAGCAGCTATTTCGACACCGACGTCGCCACCTTGTACCGGAAGATGGACACGCGGGGATGATCTCCCCATGAGCATCCACGACGTCCCGATCACCGGCGAGCCGATCCGCCTCGGCCAGTTCCTCAAGTTGGCCAACCTCGCCGAAGACGGCTCGCACGCCAAAGACCTCCTCGACGCCGAAGAGGTCACGGTCAACGGCGAGGTGGAGGTCCGGCGCGGACGTCAGCTGACGAACGGCGACGTCGTGGAGGTCGGCGGCGAAGGCGGCCGCGTCGTCCTGGCCTAGCGGCCCTGGTCAGGCGCGGCGTCGTGAGTGGCGATTCGGGATTGGGCAAAAGGTGGCTTAGGTACCTACTGGATTCTGGCTGCGGTCGTTCACGGGGTCGGGCCGTGAAGGACCCCTTGCCTACCTTGAGAGTAGTGATGGAGGCCTTCACTACTCTCGTGATCGCCACGGTCGCCCCATTCATGCCCGATTCGAGCGCTTTGCACGGTTTCGCGCGGGGGTCGTGAGTGATAAGAAGCGTTAGAACGACACTTACCGCTCACGACCTCCCCGCGAACCACTCAAATCGGGCAAAGATGCGCCGGAAATGTCCTTTGTGGACATTTGGGGAGCGTGTCAGGCCACGGATGACGAGCCCACTCCGTCGCCCCTGTGACCAGCGGATAGCCGACTTTGCCGGAGCCCTGGCGCCTAGCGCAATGAAGGGGTCCTTCACGTACTTCCGGGTGACCAGGGTGCTGGAGCGGGAACGTGGCTTCCGCAACACCCGCCCTGCGTCCGGCACCGAAGGACGGGCACGAGCGCGCCACTCACGACGTCTTGGCCTAGCAGGAGCTGAAGGGGCCTTTCCCCGCATCACATGCGGCGAAAGCTCCCTTAACCGCGTCTCATGCGGGGAAAGTCCCCTTCAGCTCGTCCTGGCCTAGCGGCCCTGCAGTGGCGCCAGGCGCAACGCCTTGGCGAGTTCTTCGAGCTCCCGGTGCACCGGCTCGTTCAGCGGGACACCCAGCGCCTGGCACTGTTCGAGGTACTGCGCCTCACGCCAGCCGGGGTAGCGGACCGGGGTCCCGCCTTCCCAGCCGAGCAGGCTGCCGAACAACGCGCTCGCGGCCTTGTAGAAACCGTCCGCGCTGCGCAGCGTCGTCGGCGCGATCGCCATCACCATGAGACCGGTGTCGTGATCGTGGTCGCCCACGCCCGACAGGACCCCGGCGAAGATCTCGACCAGCAGGGAAAAGCCGGCAATCGAGGCGCTGGCCGCACCGGCAGTGTCCGCGAGGGTGTCCAGGTCGAGGACGAATTCGGGGTACGCGCCGGCGGGGGCGGCCATGCCGAGCGGGTTCGCGGCCGTCCCGCGCTCCCCGCCCGCCGCCATGACGAGCCCGATCATGGTGTGCGGCAACGCCCTCGCGGCGTGGTGCCCGGCGCGGCCGAACGGCCCGACGCCGCGCACCGACATGAGCCCGACGCCGTACCGGCCCGCGCGGGACACCGCCCGGTCCATCGCGTCACCGACGGCCCAGAGCCCCGGCGCGCGGCGGTAGTCGATCAGGGCGGCGGCGCCGCGGTCGGCGATCATCAGCGGTTCGGCGCGCGGCCGCACCATGCCGTTGACCAGCATCGGCAGATGCAGCCGCGTCAGTTCGGCGACCCCCGATTCGGGGGTTCCGGTGAGGTCGCCGTGGCACAACGCCTCGGCGGCCATGCGGGCGCGCGACCACGGCAGATCGTGCGAGGTGAAGACCTCGGTGACGAGGTCGATCAGGGCGTCGATCGGGACGCGCTGCCAGACCTGTTCCGGGATCGGGGAGGGTTCGGCCGGTTCGGGGATCGGCTCGACGGGCGCACGGCGGAGGGAGCGAGGTCTGAGGGGCACTCCGCCGAGGGTGCCTAAGTGCGTTTTTCGGCGTCAACGAACCTGACCACCTTCTAACCGACTGTGTGATCGAAGCGCCCGGAAGCGTCGGTGGGCGGACGTACGATCGGGGCATGTGCCGGAACATCACCACGCTTCGAGGCCTGGAGCCGGCGGCGACGCCGGACGAGATCGAGGCCGCCGCCCGTCAATACGTCCGCAAGGTGTCCGGGGTGCAGAGCCTCTCCGACGCCACGCGCGAGCCCTTCGAGGCCGCCGTCGCCGAGATCACGGCGATCACCAGGCGGTTGCTCACCGAACTGCCAGCCCGCCGTCAGCCGCCGACGACGGTGCCGCCGTTGCGCCGTCCCGAGGTCCAGGCGCGCATCGCCGCGAAGGCAGCCAAGACTCAGGCGTCCTGAACCAAGCATCGGCGGTTACGGTGAGCCGGTGACATATCCGCAGGACCCCTACGGTCAGCAGCAGCCCTACGGACAGCAGCCCACTTACGGGCAGCAACCTCCGTACGGGCAGCCGTACCAGCAGCCGGGCTATGGCTACGGCCCCGCCATGCCGCCGCAGGACCAGGGCCTGGCGATCGCGGCACTGGTCGTGTCGATCGCCAGTCTGGTCGTCTGCACCGGGCTGCTGTCGGTCATCGGTGTGATCATGGGGCATATCGCGCACTCGAAGGCCAAACGCGGCGAAGCCGGCGGCCAGGGGATGGCGCTCGCGGCGATCATCATCGGCTACATCGGCGTCGCGATCATCGTCGGTCTCGTGCTGTTGTTCGTCATCATCGGTGTCGCGACCGACTGGGACTTCGACTAGTCCATCCATGCCCCCGCCACCACCCTCAACGGAAAGCTTCGCTTCGAATACATCCGAAGCGTTCGGTTAACAGACCGTCGGATATCCTCGGTGGCGGTAGCGTGTCCGAGCGGCCGAAGGAACATGTCTTGAAAACATGCGAGGGCTCTGTCCTCCGTGGGTTCGAATCCCACCGCTACCGCCAGTCTTGAGAAAGCGAAGCCCCCCAGATCGGCTGACCTGGGGAGCTTCGCGGGGTCATGCGGGCACGAGGGCCCAGACGGTCTCGTCGCTACGACCGCCCACGAACGGCCGTTGCTCCAGGATCGAAGCCGTGCCGTTGTTGACCTGCCGCACCGCGAAGTTGCTGGCCCGGTTCACCAGCCCGTAGCGCGAGTCGGCGCTCCGGAGCAGCTTCCACTGCTGATTCGTGGACGAGCCGCAGTGCGTCTGTTCGAGGAGCGCGCCGTCCGCCGTGCTGCCGGAAACCGGCCGCACGCACTGGCCACTCCGCTCGTTGACGATCTTCCAGTACCCGCCGCCCGCGTCGGTGAGCTTCCACTTCTGGCCGTTGTCGTTCTGCCTGGCCACGTTGGTGATCTTCGCGCCGGCGGACGTCGAACCGTCGACCACGGCCGCGCTGTTGCCGTTGGTGGCGACGGAAAGGTAGTACTTCTTGCCCGCCTGCGGACCGGGGTCGGCGATGGGGTTCAGGGTCCACTGCTGGTTGGCCGCCCCGGTGTAGGGCTGCTGGACGAGCGGGGCCGGGTACGCGCCGCCGTCGGTGATCGCGTAGCCCGTCAGGTAGTTGAAGATCGCCACCTTGCCGTTGCCGAGCGGCTGGAACGCCCACCGCATGCCGTTCTGGCCGTTGCAGTTGTACTGCAGGATCTGCGTGCCGGGCGCCGTCCCGCTCTGGGCGCTGTCGGCGCACAGCTGGCTGTTGGCGTTGACGAGTTGCAGACCGGTGTTGTAGCCCAGGATCCATTTCTGGCTCTGGGAGTCGGTCCGGGCGCGGTGGCTGAGGTTGGCGAGACCGCCGGTCGAGGAACCCACGACGTCGATGGCGTTGCCGCTCGCGCCGGTGATGACGTAGGTCTTCCCGCCTTGGGCATGACCGTCGTCGTTGTCCGGAGTGTCCTTTTTGATCAGGAAGGCGCTGTTGGCGACGTTCCAGTGCGTGGCGAGCCAGCTTCCGGGGACGGGATTCGTGCTGAAGTAGTCGTCGTTGCCGCAGTCCAGCAGCCGGTCGAAATCACGCTGCGTGCAATCGAAGGACTGGGTGTCGCCGTAACACATCAGGTCCCATTCCTGGGAGCAGTGCCCGCCGCCCTGGTAGTGCGGGGCGCCCGGCAGGACCGCGCCGAGCATGTGGCCCACCTCGTGGGCGACGGCGTTGACCCCCCAGCAGGGCACGGCGATCTCGGTGTAGTGCCTGCCGTTGTTGAAGGCGTTGGCGGGACCGGGCTGGTCGTCGCTGTCGCCCCAGGTACCCGCGCAGGTGTGGGGGTTGTCGGAGAACAGGATGTAGTCGCGGTCGGCGTTGTAGTGGCCCGCCTGGATGGCCCGGTCGCGGATCGCGCCGGACAGGTACGTGCCGTCGGGCACCACCAGGTTGGCGACGGCGACCTGGCAACCGGCGCCCGCGGTCGTCACGTACCGGACGTGCCTGCTGGCGCCCGTCAGCGCGGCGCTGTCGTTGAACGAGTCGTCCATCCCGGACGCGTAGGCGCGCAGGGACGGCACGACGGTGGAGTACCGGTCGGGCTGGCCGGCTTCACGGACGTAGACCAGCTCGATGCGTTTGCCGGAGACACCGTCGCCCTCGCAGACCACCGGGTTGGCGGCGATCTGCGCTTGAGCGACGGAGAGAGCGAGTGGGGCCACCGGGGTCGCGCCGGGCGGCAACGGCCGGCTGTGATCCGTGGCGGCGAAATCATCGGAGGCGGAGGCTCCGGCTGTTTCACCCACGAGCAAGCCGCAGATGAGGCCGATGGTCACCAGCAGGCCGGCGGAGCGCCTTCTTGCTTTGGACAAGTGCTCTTCCTTTCGCGATGGAGGAACGCGATAAGAAGGCTAGAGATCGGATGTATAGACCACCAGGCAGAAGCACCGGCAGACTGCCATTACCCTTCCGCCATGGCCAAGTACTTGCTGCTCAAGCACTACCGGGGCGCGCCGGCGTCGGTCAACGACATCCCGATGGACCAGTGGGCCCCGGAAGAGATCACGGCGCACGTGCAGTACATGCGGGACTTCGCGAACCGGCTCGTGGAGACCGGCGAGTTCGTCGAGGAACGGGCTCTCGCCCCCGAAGGCACCTTCGTCCGCTACGACGGCGAGGGCAAGCCGCCGGTCACCGATGGCCCCTTCGCCGAGACCAAGGACCTCATCGCCGGTTTCATGCTGATCGACGTCGACAGCTACGAGCGCGCGCTCGAACTCGCGGGCGAGCTGTCGGCCGCTCCGGGTGCGGGCGGGAAACCGATCCACGAGTGGCTCGAACTGCGTCCGTTGTGGGGCGAGCCGCTGGTCATCACGGAGTGACCGCCGCAGTGGACGAGGCCCTGCTCCGGAGCCTCACGCCGAACGTCCTCGGGATCCTCGTCCGCCGCGGGGCCGACTTCGCCGCGGCCGAGGACGCCGTGCAGGAGGCGCTGATCGAGGCCGTCCGCGTCTGGCCGGGAGGCCGGCCGAAGGACCCGAAGGGCTGGCTCGTCACCGTCGCCTGGCGCAAGTTCCTCGACGCGGCCCGGTCGGACGCCGCCCGGCGCCGTCGCGAGGAGCTCGTCGACGAGGAGCCGGAGCCCGGGCCCGCCTCCGATTCGGACGACACGCTGCAGCTCTACTTCCTGTGCGCCCACCCGTCGCTGACGCCGTCGTCCGCGGTCGCGCTCACCCTGCGCGCCGTGGGAGGGCTGACCACCCGCCAGATCGCGCAGGCGTACCTGGTGCCCGAAGCGACCATGGCGCAGCGCATCAGCCGGGCCAAGCGCACCGTGTCCGGGGTGCGGTTCGACCAGGCGGGCGACGTCGCCACCGTGCTCCGCGTGCTCTACCTGGTCTTCAACGAGGGCTACTCCGGCGACGTCGACCTCGCCGCCGAAGCCATCCGGCTCACCCGGCGGCTGGCGGCCTCGATCGACCATCCCGAGGTCGCGGGGCTGCTCGCGCTCATGCTGCTGCACCACGCCCGGCGCGCCGCCAGGACGTCCGGCGGTGACCTCGTGCCGCTCGCCGAACAGGACCGCGGCCTCTGGGACACGCGCCTGATCGCCGAGGGGGTCGAGATCCTGCAAGCGGCGTTGGCCCGCGACAAGCTGGGCGAGTTCCAGGCGCAGGCCGCCATCGCGGCGCTCCACGCCGACGCGCCCGCCGCCGAGGAGACCGACTGGGTGCAGATCGTCGAGTGGTACGACGAACTCACGCACCTGACCGGCAGCCCGGTCGTGCGGCTCAACCGCGCGGTGGCCGTCGGCGAGGCGGACGGGCCGCGCGCGGGCCTGGCGGCGCTCGCCGAACTGGACGACTCGCTCCCCCGGTACACCGCGGTGGCCGCGTACCTCCACGAGCGCGACGGCGACCTGGCGAAAGCGGCGCGGCTGTACAGCGAAGCAGCCGAGAAGGCGTCGAACCTGGCCGAGAGCGCCCATCTGACCCGTCAGGCCGCGAGGATCAACGCCCTCAAGAAGTGACCGGCGGCAGCCGCGGCAGGCCGTCGATCTCCGACAGGTGCTCCAGCACCCGTCCGAATGCCTGTCCCAATACCTGCTGCTCTTCCGGGCTCAGGAGGTCGATCAGGTGCTCCCGGACGCCTTCGACATGCGTCGGCGCCGCGCCCTCCAGCAGTTCCGAGCCGCGTTCCGTCAGCTCCGCGACGACGCCGCGTTTGTCCGCCGGGTCACGAGTGCGGCGGATGATGCCTTCGGCTTCCAGCCGGACCATCTGGTGCGAAAGCCTGCTCTTGGTCGAGCCGAGCATGCTCGCCAGCTCCGTCATCCGCATCCGGCTGTCGGGCTGGAGCGAAAGGCAGACCAGGACCTCGTAGTCGGCGAGGGTGACTTCGTGACGCTCGGAAAGTTCCCGGTGCAGCCGCTGCCGCAGGCGCATGGTGGCGACGATGTACGAGCGCCACGCGACCATCTCCGACTCGGACAGCCAGCGCACTTCTTTTTGCTCCACCGCCATCCACGCAGGGTAGATCGTTGATCGCACGAGGCGCATACCCACCGGTCACTTTTCGGCCCCTGAAAAATCCGGCGGAACATTCGCCCGAAGGAGGGTTACGAAAAGGTTGAGACTCGGCGAGAAAAGGCGCATTCTGCTTGTCAGCGGATGGTCGGGCAAGTATCGGGCGAGCCATCGGATGGCCGTCGGACCTGCCTCCCAGCCGGGAAGGGTCAGGTGGTGGTATGGCGGGTGATTCTCGCGGTTGACCGCCTGCTGTGTCCCCGCGACCGGAACGGAAAGGACCGGGTCGGTCGCGACTGTGAACAGCGACGAGCGCGGGCATCTCGGATGCGCTCGACAATTCTCGCGCATTCGGCGTCACTCCGGCCTGTTTCGGGTTAGCGGCCTCTTCGACCGCCTCGGCAGCGCCAGGCGCCGGCCCGGTGATCGCGGCCAACCGGCGATCGGAACAAGACAACCTCGGTAGTTCTGGGTGCGGCCACTTCGCGTGGCCGCACCCAGGCATATCCGGCCCTCTCCGGCTACGCTTCCCCCGTGCGATTCGACGAAGGCGCGGGCCTGGACACCTCCGAAGTCCAGGACCTGCGCGGCGGTGGCGGTGGTGGCGGTATCGGCGGCCGGGTGGCACTCGGCGGCGGCGGGCTCGGCGTGGTGGGCCTCGTCATCTACTTCCTCCTCTCCCAGTTCGGCGGCGTGGATCTGAACCCGTCCTCGGGCGGGCTCGGCGGCCTCGGCGCCGTGGGTTCCGGGCAGCAGACGGACAACACGTCGCTGTCGCAGGAATGCAAGACCGGCGCGGACGCGAACCGGAAGCACGACTGCGCGATCGTCGCCATCATCAACTCGATCCAGGACTACTGGGGGCAGGAGTTCCAGCGGTCCGGGTCGACCTACCGCAAGGCCGTCACCAACTTCTTCAACGGCGGCGTGAACACGGCCTGCGGCAACGCGACTTCCGACGTCGGGCCGTTCTACTGCCCCGGCGACTCCCAGGTCTACATCGACCTCGGGTTCTTCAACGAACTCCGCACCAGGTTCGGCGCGCAGGGCGGGCCGTTCGCGGAGGCGTACGTGCTGGCCCACGAATACGGTCACCACGTGCAGAACCTCACCGGAGTGTCCAAAAAGGGCACCGGGAGCGGGCCGACGTCGGGTTCGGTGCGGCTCGAACTGCAGGCCGACTGCTACGCCGGGGTCTGGGCGAACCACGCCACGACCGCACCGACCGAGACCGGGCGTCCGCTGATCACCGAGATCAGCCAGGAAGACATCAACTCCGCGCTGGACACCGCTTCGCGCATCGGTGACGACTACATCCAGACCAAGCTGGGCGGCGGCCGGGTCGACGAGTCGAAGTTCAGCCACGGCACCTCGGCGCAGCGGAAGAAGTGGTTCACCACCGGCTTCCAGACCGGCCAGCCGGCGCGGTGCGACACCTTCGCGACCAACAGCCTGGGCTGAGTCTCCCTCTCCAGAGACGCAATGAAAGGCCCGTTACTTGCAAAATTTGCAAGTAACGGGCCTTTCATGTCACTTGAGGGAGCTACTACGCGGCGACGTGGCCGTGGTGGTCGTCAGCGTGGACGGAAGCCGTCAGGCTCCGCTGCTTGGACCGCTCGGCCGCGCGGACGGCCTTGGCCTTCGCGGCCTTGCCACCCGGGACACCGTTGATGTTCTCGGTGCTGGTCGCGTACACGCCCAGCGCCCAGGCGACGGCGTCGGAGTTGCGGTCGAGCGCGACGCGGTCGACGTTGCCGAGGTTGTCGCACTTCTGGTGGTAGCACTTGTCGTAAGGAACGTTGGCGCTACCGCCCCACTTGGCGGCCTGCGCCGCGGTCTTCACGCCTTCGGCACCGGTGAACAGGCCACCGGCCGGGATGCCGACCGCGATGAACTGGCCGTAGTCCGAACGACCGGTGAAGTCGGTGCCCTCGACCGGGACGCCCTTGCCCTTCTCGAGGTAGTCCACGAGGGTCTTCTCGAGCTGCGCGGAACCGTACGGGCCGGGGCCCGCGCCGGTGGCGTCGGAGTCGTCACCGTCGTAGGCGAAGTACGCCGCGTTCGGCGAGCCGATCATGTCGTAGTTCAGGTACAGCGCGACGTCGAGCTGCTGCTCGAAGCTCAGCGAGTTGACGTAGTGGGTCGAGCCGACGAGCCCGAACTCCTCCGCGCTCCACCAGCCGAAGCGGACGGCGTTGTTGGCCTTGGGCTTGCTGCCCAGCTGCAGCGCGGTCTCCAGCAGCGCGGCGGAACCGGTGCCGTTGTCGTTGATGCCGGGGCCCTCGGTGACGCTGTCGAGGTGGGCGCCGAGCATCACGACGTTGTCCTTGCGACCGGTCTTGGTCTCGGCGAGGACGTTGTAGCTGGTCCGCGCCTCCTGGAGGGCACGCAGGTCGAGGGTGACCGAGGCACCGGCCTTGCCCGCGAGCACCTGGCCGTCGGCCTGGGTGATGCCGCCGGTCGGGATCTTGCCCGCGGCCGGGTCGCCCAGGGTGCCGTTGACCGGGCCCGGGACGTTGTTGTAGACGATCGCGCCGACGGCACCGGCCGCGGCGGCGGTCGCCTGCTTCTGTGCGAAGGAGCAGCCACCGCGCTGGATCAGCGCGATCTTGCCGGTGACCCCACCGGCGTAGTCGGCCGCTTCACAACCACTGGTGTCGTCGACCGGGACCACCGCGAGCGGCGCGGTGATTCCACCGGCGGGCGTCGACGGGCTGTAGGACATGATGATGATCGGGACGTCGGCACCCGCGACCGTCAGCTTCTCCGCGAGGGTCTCCGCGTAGGTGAACGGGAACTCCTGGCGCGTGACCGTGAAGCCCGCCTGCTCCAGCTTCGTGGCGACGTACTCCGCGGACTTCTTGTGGCCCTCGGTGCTGGCCGCGCGACGGCCGCCGGTCGAATCCGAGATCCGCTGAAGCGCGATCAGATGCCGGTTGACGTTGCCCACGTCGACCTTGTTGACGAGCTGCTTGGCCAGTGCGGGACCGTCGAGTTTCGGCGCGGCCGTCGCAGCGGGAGCCATTCCGACCGTGAGCGCGGCGGTCGCCATCACCACGATCGAGGGAACAATGCTTCTTCGCGAATATGACATGAGCGTCACCTTTGTGTGGTTTGCGTCATAGGTCAACCGACGTTCGGCGGACTTCCCATCACCGTTATAGGGTCGGTTGTATGTACGCGATCACCATCCGTGAGCCCGGCGATCCCGACGTTCTCGAATGGACCGAGGTCCCCGATCCGGTGGCGGGCGAAGGCGAAGTGGTTCTCGACGTCGCTGCGAGCGCCGTCAACCGCGCTGACCTGCTGCAACGCCAGGGTCATTACCCTCCTCCGCCGGGTGCGAGCGAAATCCTCGGGCTCGAATGTTCGGGCACGATCGCCGAAATCGGCGAAGGCGTCGAAGGATGGCAAATCGGCGACGAGGTTTGTGCTTTGCTCGCCGGTGGTGGCTATGGGGAAAAGGTCGCCGTCCCGGCGGGACAACTGCTTCCGCTTCCCGCCGAAGTCGAATTGCTCGCGGCCGCCGGATTGCCCGAAGTCGCGTGCACGGTCTGGGCGAACGTGGTGATGCACGCCGGATTGTCCGAGGGCGAGGTCCTGCTCGTCCACGGCGGGGCCGGCGGGATCGGCACACACGCGATCCAGGTCGCCAAGGCGCTCGGCGCGACGGTCGCGGTGACCGCGGGTTCGCCCGCACGGCTGGAGAGCTGCCGCCAGCTCGGCGCCGACATCACGATCAACTACAAGGAGCAGGACTTCGTCGAGGTCCTGCGCGCCGAGACCGGCGGCGCGAACGTCATCCTCGACAACATGGGCGCCAAGTACCTCGACCGCAACCTCGACGCGCTGGCCATGGACGGCAGGCTCGTGGTCATCGGCATGATGGGCGGGGTCAAAGGCGAGCTCAACATCGGCAAGCTGATGGGCAAACGCGCCAGCGTGTTCGGCGCCGGCCTGCGGTCGCGGCCGCTGGACCAGAAGGCCGCGATCGTCGCCGACGTCCGCGAGCGGCTGTGGCCGTTGGTGGGGCAGGGCTCGGTGAAGCCGATCGTCGGACAGGTCGTCCCGATGGCCGAGGCGGCCTCGGCGCACCGCGCGCTCGAAGAAGGCACGGTTTTCGGCAAGGTCTTATTGGCCGCAAAATCCTGACGAGTCAGGCGCAGCCTGTCCGTTGAGGGTGGCGGCGGGGCGGGGTCCGGGTTAGCGGATCTCTTCGAGGACCCGGACGAGCTGATTGACCTCGAAGACGTTCGAGTAGTGCGCGAGGCCGATCCGGACGGCGCCGCCGACTTCGGCGGCGCCCAGTGATCCGAAGACCCCGCTCGTGCCGTCGTCGGCGAAGGCACAGAGCCCTTGGGACGCGAGGTACTCCGCGACCTCGGGCGACTTCTTGCCCGCGACGGCGAAGGCCAGCGCGGGGATCCGGCGCATGGCGTCGCCGATCACCATGACGTGCCTCAGCGAACGCAGCTCCGTGGACAGTTGCGCCAGAAGTCCCGCGTGGTACGACTTCGCCGACCCCAGCGACGTCACCAGCTTCTCGCGCCGCGAGCCCATCGCCGCGTCGTCCAACCCGGCCAGGTAGTCGATCGACGCGATCAGGCCGGCCAGCAACGGATACGCGTGCGGCCCCAGTTCCATCCGGGCCGGTCCGCGCGCGGCCGGGTCGAGCGAGACCGACGGCAGGCGTTCGAGCAGTTCGGGATCGCGGAAGACCAGCGCCCCCACCGACGGCCCGCCCCAGGCCTGCGCCGAAACCACCATCACGTCGGCGCCGAGCGCGTTGAGGTCCAGCGGCACGAACGGCGCCGCGTACGTCGCGTCGACGACGACCAGCGCGCCGACCCGTTTGGCGAACTCGATCACCGTCGGGACGTCGGGCCGGGTGCCGACCGAACCGGACGCCAGCGTGACCGCGACGGCCTTGGTGCGCGCGGAGACGAGGTTCTCGTACTGCCAAGCGGGCAGCTCGCAGGTCTCGATGTCGATCTCGCCCCAGCGCACGACCGCGCCGACCCGTTTCGCGGCGCGGCGCCACGGCGCGAGGTTGGCCTCTTCGTCGAGCCGGGACACGACGACCTCGTCGCCGATCGTCCAGCGGTCGGCCATCGCGTCGACGAGACGGCGGATGAGGTCGGGCGCGTTGGGTCCAAGCACGACTCCGGCCGGGTCGGCGCCGACCAGGTCGGCGACCGCCCGGCGAGCGGCCGTGACAATGCTTTCCGCACGCTGGGAGGCCGGAAACGCTCCACCCGGCCCGGACACCGGAGCGCGCATGGCCGTGGATACGGCCGAAGCGACCTGTTCAGGTACGAGCATTCCGGCGGCGCCGTCGAAGTGAATCCAGCCGTCACCCAGCGCGGGAAACAACCCACGGATACGAGCGACGTCGAACGCCATGGGGACACCGTACGGACGTGCGGTTTGGCGCTTTACCCGGGGTTGGGTGCCCGACCACGGGGCGCGACGATTCCCGCTACGCTCGGAGACGGCATCGAAAACCGCGCTGCGCTTTGTGCCCGACGTAGGCCAGGATGGAGCACATGACCGACCCAGTTTCCCGCGAATCGACCACCCCCGGTGACGGCGGCGGAGACTCCTCACCGCACGTGGTGGTCGTCGGTCCCGACGGCGTCCCGGTCGGCACCGCGCGCCTCGCCGGCGGCTCCGAGCAGGCCGAAGGCGAGGAGTCGCTCGGCGACCTCGTCGAAGAGCCCGCCAAGGTGATGCGGATCGGCACGATGATCAAGCAGCTGCTGGAGGAGGTCCGCGCCGCACCGCTGGACGACGCCAGCCGCACGCGCGTGCGCGAGATCCACCAGACCTCGATCCGCGAGCTGGAGCAGGCGCTGGCGCCGGAACTGCAGGACGAACTCGAGCGGCTGGTGCGGCCGTTCACCGAGAACTCGACGCCCTCGGACGCCGAACTGCGGATCGCCCAGGCTCAGCTGGTCGGCTGGCTGGAGGGGTTGTTCAGCGGCATCCAGACCGCGCTGTTCGCGCAGCAGATGGCCGCGCGGGTGCAGCTGGAACAGATGCGGCGCGGGCTCCCGGCCGGTCCTTCCGCGGGTGGCGCCCTCGGCGGCCCCGGCGAGGCTCACGGGCCTGGCCAGTACCTCTGACACCTGTCGCGCGTGTAATGAACGGGACTTTCCTTGCAAATTTTGCAAGGAAAGTCCCGTTCATTACATCCCTGGGTCAGCGCAACGGGCGGAAGAACGCCCGCAGGTCCCCGATGAGCAGGTCCGGCACCTCCAGTCCCGGGAAGTGACCGCCGCGGTCCGGAGTGGACCAGTGCACGATGTTGTCGGTGCGCTCGGCGAGATGCCGGATCGGGAGGCCGGTGTCCTTCGGGAACACGGCCACCCCGGTGGGCACAGTGGACTTCGGCGGCTCCTCGCCCCAAGCCCCGCCCAGCGAGGAATAGATCCGCGAAGACGAGTTCGCCGTGCCGGTGAGCCAGTAGAGCATCACGTTGGTGAGCAGATCGTCGCGATCGATGGCGTCCTCGGGAACGTCACGCGAGTCCGAATAGGACTTGAACTTCTCCACGAGCCACCCGAGCTGCCCGGCCGGTGAGTCGGTGAGCCCGTAGGCAAGCGTTTGCAGCTTGGTCGCCTGGATCATCGCGTAGCCCAGCTCGCCGTACTGGAAGTCCCGCCCGCGCGCCAGCGCCGCCTCACCGCGCGCGAGTTCGTCGCCGGTGAGCCCTTCGAGATCGGCCTCCGACTCGGGCACCGCGCTCGGCAGCATCGTCAGATGCGCGCCGATCACCCGCTCCGGGCACCGGACGCCCACCTGCCGCGACACGATCGCGCCCCAGTCGCCGCCGTGCAGCCCGAACCGCTCGTACCCGAGCCGCGACATCAGCACCGGCCAGGCGTCGGCGATCCGGTCGGATCCCCAGTTCGCCTCGGTCGTCGGCCCGGAGAACCCGAAGCCGGGCAGCGACGGTACGACGACGTGGAACGCGTCCGCCGGGTCGCCGCCGTACGCGCGCGGATCGGACAGGGGCCCGATGACGTCGAGGAACTCCACGATGGATCCGGGCCAACCGTGCGTGAGCATCAGCGGCTTCGCGTCCGGCTCCGGTGACCGCGCGTGCAGGAAGTGGATGTCCGCGCCGTCGATGCTCGTCAGGAAGCCGGGGAAGCCGTTGAGGCGCTCCTCGTGTGCGCGCCAGTCGTAGCGGAGGCGCCAGTACTCGGCGAGCTCCTGGAGGTACCCGAGCGGCGTCCCGAGGCCCCAGCCGACGCCGTCGATCTCGTCCGGCCAGCGGGTGTTCGCGAGGCGGGCGGCTAGGTCGTCGAGGTCACGCTGGGGGACGGCGATCTTGAACGGCGAGATGGTCATACGGAGAACGGTAGGGAGGATCGAGGACAGGAACGGTCCTCGAATCAGATCAGACCCGGAGTTCTGTCGGAGCCCAATCCGTCATCAGGTCGGCGACGTCCTCGACCCATTCCTCTTCCGCTTCCCGGCTCTCCGCACGGAGGAACAAGATCGTGTCGATCAGCGCCTGATACAGCTTCGCTCGCGAGACGCCCCGATCGAGCTCCGCGACGAGCAAGGCTCGAGGAGCCGAATCGTTCTCTCCTGCGTACAACGCGAGGAGCCTGGCGCGAAAGTCCTCGCTGACCCCCATGGTCGGTGTCTTCTCCACCGAGGGCAGGGAACGCTCCAACCGGTCCAGCACGCGGTCCACACCCTTGCCGTCCACTACGGACGACGCCGTCTCCGAGAACCGTCGGCGCACCTCTTCGTCGCTCAACAGCGTCCGCAGCGTCTCGACGGCGTCGTCGGCCAGTGCCGCCGCGCTCCCCAGCCCGGCCGCGAGCCCGAGGTCCAAAGCTCCCCGGTAGCCCGTCTCCTGGTTGTCGACCAGCTGCACGACACCGGTCGGCACCCCGAGACAGCACAGCTCCAGCAGCGTGACACCGGCCGCGCTCACCGCGACGTCCGTCTCCACCAACAGGTCGAGCAGTCCCGGTCCCGGCGGCGCGATGCGGAATTCCTGGCCGGGCAGGGCCTCCGGCACGACGGGTTCACCGCGCACGAGGACATCGGCGACGAACGGCAGTCCCGTGTCGCGCAAGGCGTGCAACAGCGCACTGACCGTGCCCGCCCATTCGGTCCCGCCGCCGAGCACCACGGTCACGTGCGGCCGCTCGGCCCCTTCACGACCGCGGCGCTTCTCTCGCGCGGCCCGGACGACCTCTCGCATCGGCGCGTAGGCCACGCCACGGAGCAGCTCGCCGGAGCCGTCGTCGGGCCGCGGCGCGGGAGCGAAACCACAGTCGACGACGAGGTCCGCCGCGCGCCTGCCGAACACGTCGTCCTCGATGGACACCAGCAGCGCGCCCGCGGCGTTGACTTCCCGACGCTCCTCGCCGATGCCGTAATGGTCGATGAGCACTACGTCGAAGTCTTCGGCCAGCGCGGCGGTAACGGCGGAGTTGAGCACGGGAACGGACAGCTCGCCGAACCGGGCCGCCAGCCATTCGGCGTTGTCCACGAAACCCGAGAACGCGACTTCCCAGCCCCGCGCGACCGCGCGTTCGGCATAGGCGACCATGCGCGAAACATGGCCCGCCCCGATCGTCCCGGAGGCGTCGGCCCGCAGCACCAGCTTCGTCACCTGGCCACCTTCTTCTGCTCGACGTGCTCGTTGAGCTTCGCGAGGTCGGGCCGGGAGCGCAGCACCGCGACCACTTCGCGCCAGTCGCCGACGCGGTCGCCCAGTTCGGCCACGACGCCTTCGATGACAGCCCAGTCCTCGGCGGTGTCCAAGGTCACGCGCAGGTCGTCGGCGGGCGGGCTGACCACGACGCCGGAGCACGAGTAGATCTCCGGTCGCGAGTAGATGCCCGAAGTCACGTGTTCCCGATCCGCGCCGCGAGCGGTCTCGACCTGCTCGGCCAGCACTCCCGCGCGTACGAGTTCGGCGTCGAAGCCCCGGGGCAAGGTGCGCACCAGGGTCGTACTCAAGTAGTCCAGCGAGGGCTGGGTGCGCCACAGCGTGACGAGCTGCCCGATCAGCGCCGGGTCCAGCAGCGGGCAGTCGGCGGTGAGCCGCACGACGGCGTCGGCCGGGTACGACTCGATGGCCACCGCGAAGCGCGCGAGGACGTCGTCAAGCGGCCCTCGGGCGACCAGGGCGCCGTGCCGGGCGGCTTCCTCGGCCACCGCGTCGTCCTCGGCTTCCGTGGAGGTCGCGACCACGACGTCGTCGATTCCCGGCGAACTCGCGGCGGCCCGGACGACCCAGCCCAGCACGCTCCGGCCCGCCAACGGCCGGAGCACCTTGCCGGGCAGCCGGGTCGACGACGCGCGTGCCTGGATGACGGCGTTGACCACGTGGGCCCCGGGGTCTGGATCCATGGGTGACATGATGGCCTGCGGCAGTAGCACCGAAACGCGGAGGTCAACGATGTCCGAGCTGGATGGCTCCAGCATCCTGCTCACCGGCGGGACCGGTTCGTTCGGCAAGGCGTTCATCACCTACGCCCTGGCCGAACTGAACCCGCGACGGCTGGTCGTGCTCTCTCGCGACGAGCTCAAGCAGTACGAAGCCCGGCAGCAGTTCGACAACGACCCGAGGCTGCGCTGGTTCATCGGCGACATCCGCGATCGCCGCCGCCTCGAGCGCGCGATGCACGGGGTCGACTACGTGGTGCACGCCGCCGCGCTCAAGCAGGTCGACACGGGTGAGTACAACCCGTTCGAATTCGTGCAGACCAACGTCGTCGGCTCGCAGAACGTCATCGAGGCCGCGATCGACACCGGGGTGAAGAAGGTCGTCGCGCTCTCGACCGACAAGGCGTCGAGCCCGATCAACCTCTACGGCGCCACCAAGCTGTGCGCCGACCGGATGTTCATCAGCGCGAACCACTACGCCGCGACGCATCCGACCAGGTTCTCCGTGGTCCGCTACGGCAACGTGATGGGCTCGCGCGGCAGCGTGATCCCGTTCTTCCGCGCGCTCGCGGCCAAGGGCGAGTCGCTGCCGATCACGCACAAGGAGATGACCCGCTTCTGGATCACGCTCCCGCAGGCCGTGCAGTTCGTGGTCGATTCCTTCGACCAGATGAACGGCGGCGAGCTGTACGTGCCGCGCATCCCGAGCATGCGGCTGGTCGAGCTCGCGCAGGCCATCGCACCCGGGGCGGCGATGCACGATGTCGGCATCCGGCCCGGCGAGAAGCTGCACGAAGAGATGATCGCCCCCGACGACGCCCGCCGGACCGTGCGGCTGACCGACCGGTACGTCGTCCAGCCGCACATCGCGGGCTGGGGCTACGAGCCGCCGTCGGACGGCCAGGCCGTGCCGGAGAACTTCGCGTACCGCTCGGACACCAACGACCTCTGGCTCGACGCCGACGAGCTGCGCGACCTGGTCGAGCAGTATGGCTGAGCAGTTCCTCCCGTACGGCCGTCAGTCCATTTCGGACGAGGACATCGCCGCGGTCACCGACGTGCTGCGCGGCGACTGGCTGACCACCGGTCCCGCCGTCACGCGCTTCGAGGAAGACCTCGCCGAGCACACCGGCGGCACGCCCGCCGTGGCCGTCACCTCGGGCACGGCGGCGCTGCACGTCGCGTACGCGGCGGCCGGGATCGGTCCCGGTGACGAGGTCGTCACCTCGCCGATGACGTTCGTCGCCACCGCCGCGACGGCCGCGCTGCTCGGCGGCAAGGTCGTCTTCGCCGACGTCGAAGCGGACACCGGCAACCTCGACCCGGCGGCGGCTTCGGCGGCCGTCACCTCGCGGACCAAGGTCGTCGCGGCCGTGGACTACGCCGGCCACCCGGCGGAACTGGACGAACTCGGCCGCATCGCCCGCGACAACGGCGCGCTGCTGCTGGAGGACGCGGCGCATTCGGTCGGCGGGAGCTGGCAGGGCAAGCCCGTCGGTTCGCTCGCCGATCTGACGACGTTCTCCTTCTTCCCGACCAAGAACCTCACCACGGCCGAAGGCGGCGCGGTGGTCGCCGGTTCGGACGAGCTGCTGACGCGCGCCCGCGGGTTCCGCAACCACGGACTGGTGCGGGACAAGGCGGCGCAGCGCTATCCGGACGAGGGCGCGTGGCACCAGGAGGTGCACGAGTTCGGCCTCAACTACCGGCTGCCGGATGTGTTGTGCGCCTTGGGAAGCAGCCAGCTGCGGCGGCTCGCCGAGTTCAAGAAGCGCCGCGCCGAGATCCACGCGCGCTACACCGCCGCACTGTCCTCTTTGGACGGCGTACTGACGCCGGCCGTCCGCGAGGGCGCGGATCCGGTGTGGCACCTGTACCCGCTGCGAGTCCTCGAAGGACGTCGCCGTGCGCTGTTCGATCACTTGCGCGGCAAGGGAATCGGCGTGCAGGTCAACTACATCCCCGTGTACTGGCACCCGGTTTTCGAGGACCTCGGGTACCGGCGGGGCCTGTGCCCGAACGCGGAGCTGTACTACAGCCAGGAACTTTCGCTGCCGCTGTTCCCGGCGTTGACCGACGCCGACGTGGACCGCGTCATCGACGAGGTCCACGCCTTCTTCCGCTAGATCAGGCCCCAGGTGAGCGCGGTGCCCTTCGGGACATCGGAGGCGAAGGTGCGGCCGAGCACGTTCACGATCTCGGCCGGCGCCAGCCCACCCGCGGGCCGGATCGAGCGGACGTTCTCGCGCGTCACCGTGTCCCCGGCGCGCACGTCCTCGACGACGTAGAGGGAACGCCGGAACCGCAGGCCTTCCTTCTCGCTCTCGCGCGGCCCGATCACCGCCGCGCCCAGCGCCTCCCAGGCGCGGTGCGACTCGGTGACCAGCGCGGCCAGTTCGGCGGGTTCCAGGGAGAACTCCGAGTCGACGCCGCCGTCGGTCCTGGCCAGTGTCACGTGCTTCTCGATCGCGACGGCGCCGAGGGCGACGGCCGCCAGCGGGGCGCCGATACCGGGCGTGTGGTCGGACAGGCCGACGAGCGTTCCGGTCACCCCCGCCAGGACGGGCAGGCCGCGCAGGTTGCTCTCGGCGGGCGACGCCGGATAACTGGCGGTGCAGCCGAGCACGATCAGCTGGTCGTTGCCCGCCGCGCGCGCCGTCCGCACCGCGGCGTCGATCTCGGCGACGCTGGCCATCCCGGTCGAGATGATCAGCGGTTTGCCGGTCTTCGCGCACAGTTCGATCAGCGGCAGGTCGACGATCTCCGACGACGCGATCTTGTACGCGGGCGCGTCCAGCGACTCCAGCAGGTCGACCGCGGTGGGGTCGAACGGGCTGGAGAAGATCTCGAGACCGCGGGCACGGGCGCGCTCGAACAGCGGCTCGTGCCACTCCCACGGCGTGTGGGCGCGCTCGTAGAGCTTGTAGAGGTTCTCGCCGCCCCACAGCGAATGCGAATCCCCGATCCGGAAGTCCGGCGTGTCCACGTCGATGGTGATCGTGTCCGGGCGGTAGGTCTGCAGCTTGACCGCCTGCGCGCCGGTTTCGGCGATCGCGTCGACGATCTCCAGTGCCCGGCCGAGGTCACCGTTGTGGTTACCGGACATTTCGGCGATCACGAACGGCGGGTGCGCCGCCGAGAGGACGTGTGCGCCGATGCGCACCTCGCTGGCGGTCATCGGGGTGGGACTACCTCTTCTTCCTGGTCCGGCGGTCGGCGGCACGCAGTTCGGTCCAGACGACCTCACGCGGCTCGCCGTCGACCTCCCGAACATACCTGCGTGTTTCGGTGAAGCCGAATCGCTTGTGCAGCTGCAGGACCTGCCGGTTGTCCGCGAGCGTCGCGCCACCCAGCAGGTTCAGGCCGAGAACGTCGAAGCCGTAGTCGACGGCCGCGCCCTCCAGCTTCAGCCAGGCCGGGAGGACCTCCCTGCCGAGCCCCTCGACGTCCAGGTAGAAGTGCCATTCCGCGCTTCCCGCCTCGGTGTCGATGTCGGTGAACAGCACGACACCGGCGGGCAACCCGCCATGCCGGTAAACGAGCACGCGACGGCTCGGGTCCGCGCGAGCGGCCTCGAACCAGCCACGGTGTTCTTCGGCACCGATCTCGTGTGTGGTGAAGCTGACCCGCCGGACCGACGGGTGGTTACGCCACCGCCGGATCCGCTCCAGGTCGCCTTCTCCGGCCTCGACCAGCGAGCCGGTCATTCGCCTGCCGGGACGGTGACGGTCTCCTCGATACGGCGCAACCGGTCCTCGTAGCGGGCGATCCCGGCCAGCCGGACCCGGATCTGGGCGTGCTGGCGCTGGATCTCCTGGATCAGGCTGCGCGCCTCGGCCAGTTCGGGCTTGTCGGCGTGCGCCGGCAGCGAGATCGACTCGCGCAGGTCCTCCAGCTGGGCCTCCTGGGCCGCGACGCTCGGGATCAGGCGGTCCAGCTCGGCGCGGGTCCAGCGCAGGTCGCCTCGCGCGTGCTCGAGGCCGCTTTCGGCGCCGTCGAGGCGGCGGCGGTGGTCCGCGGTGGCGTGTTCGAGTTCGTTGACGCGCCCGTTGAGGTCGCGGAGCCGCTCGTCGATCCGGAAGTCGATGAGCCGGGCGATCCGGCCGATCACGCCGCTGCGGAGTTTCTGCACTGCCATGGGTGGTTCCTTCTCGGGGTGGGCTGGTTGGGAGTTCAGCGCAGGAGTTCGGTTTCGCCGGTCTTCGTCCAGGAGTCCAGCAGCCTGCCCTCGGCGGCGATCCGGTGTTCGGGTCCGACGATGCAGGAGTCGCCCGCGGCGTGCTCCCAGTGGGTCTGGTTCGGGTCGTCGATGAACGAGAAACCGGAGATGATCAGGTTGGCGTGCGGGAACGACGTGCGCGCGATCCAGGCGGCCAGCGTCCCGGTGGTCGACCACAGGCCCTCTTCGCGGCTGGGCAGGCCGAGCGCGTCCGAAAGCGGCAGGACCACCTCGCGGTTCGGCACCGGCACGTAGCCGAGGTCGCCGGGCCACCAGCCCGGGATGTCTTCGGGCTCCCAGTGCATCCGCCCCGGCTCGACCAGCAGGTACAGCCGCTTGCGGTAGTCGCGGAAGACGTGCTTGGTGGCGCGGACGGCGCGGTTGAAAACGACGACGTGCACCCGGCTGCCGACCGTCTCGGGTCCGCCCGGCTCGTCGACGACGAAGCCGTTGACCCGGATCACGAGGTCGCAGGCGTCGATGGCCTTCGCCCGCCGGGAGTCCGGCGACAGCGGCTGGTTCCCGACCACGGCCACCGAACGCGGCTCCGGCCGGTCGGCGTATGCGGCGAGCAGATTCACCATCAAGCTCGCGTCGCCGAGTGCAGCAGTCATGAGGGGAGAAAGTACCAGCACACGCACCGCATTCGGGTGCGAAGCCGACGGTAGCTTTCCGTGGTCGGACGGGGCGGCCCCGGCAGCGTCGGCCCCATCGGTACCCTCGTTCCCGTGCATGCCACCAGCACGGTTCACGCGGCCGACAGTGCTGCTCCGACCTCGGTTCCGCCGATTTCGGACAGCAAGACCTTCGCGCGCGCGTTCGCCGACATCAAGACCGGGTTCGCCGCCAAGGAGCTGTGGGGACACCTCGGCTGGCAGGACATCAAACAGCGCTATCGCCGCTCGGTGATCGGTCCGTTCTGGATCACCATCAGCCAGGGCGTCATCGCGCTCGGCCTCGGACTCCTGTACTCGCAGTTGTTCCACATGCCGACGGCGACGTTCCTGCCCTACATCAGCACCGGGTTCATCATCTGGGGCTTCATCAGCGGCTGCCTGTCCGAGGGCATGGAGACCTTCATCTCCAACGAGGGGCTGATCAAACAGCTCCCGGCGCCGCTGTCGGTCTATGTACTGCGGACGGTGTGGCGCCAGACCCTGATGCTGGTGCACAACCTGATCGTCTACGTGATCGTGATCGCGGTCTTCTTCACCTCGCTGAACCACCAGTACTCGCTGAACACCGGCAACTGTGACGGGAACTTCTCCGGCATCTGCCACCCGGGTATCGGCTGGTACTCCCTCACCGCGATCCCCGGTTTCTTCCTGCTCGCGCTCAACGCCGGCTGGGTCACCCTGCTGCTGGGCATCATCTCGACCCGCTACCGCGACATCCCGCAGGTGATCAACTCGATCATCCAGCTGCTCTTCTACATGACGCCGATCGTGTGGCCGATCGACCAGCTGATGGCGGGCGGCGCCCGGGTCGACACCTCGTGGGCGTTGCCGTTCGTCTACGGCAACCCGTTGTTCCACTTCATCCAGATCGTGCGCGCACCGATGATCGGACAAGCCGTCAGCCCCTACAGCTGGGTGATCGTCGGTGGCATCACCGTCATCGGCTGGGGTCTCGCGCTGGTCGCGATGCGTAATTACCGTTCCCGCGTCTCTTATTGGGTGTGACAGATGGTCAGCATTGATGTGCACAACGCCTACGTCGACTTCCCCATCTTCGACGCGAAGACCCGCTCGCTGAAGAAGCGGGTGCTGGGCAAGGTCGGCGGCAAGATCGGCACCGAAAGCAAGGTGCCGATCATCGAAGCCCTCCACGACGTGACGCTCTCGCTGAAACAGGGCGACCGCGTCGGCCTGGTCGGCCACAACGGCGCCGGGAAGTCGACGCTGCTGCGGCTGCTGTCCGGGATCTACGAGCCCACCCGCGGCTCGGCGAGGATCTCGGGCAAGATCGCGCCGGTCTTCGACCTCGGCATCGGCATGGACCCGGAGATCTCCGGGCTGGAGAACATCATCGTCCGCGGCCTGTTCCTCGGGATGACCGCGAAGGAGATGGAAGCGCGCGTCGACGACATCGCGGACTTCACCGAACTCGGTGACTACCTGCAGATGCCGTTGCGGACCTACTCGACCGGTATGCGCGTGCGGCTGGCGCTGGGCGTGGTCACCTCCATCGACCCGGAGATCCTGATCCTCGACGAGGGCATCGGCGCGGTCGACGCGGCGTTCCTCAACAAGGCCAAGGACCGGCTGAAGGACCTGGTGAAGCGGTCCGGCATCCTGGTGTTCGCCAGCCACTCGGACGAGTTCCTCTTCGAGCTCTGCGACTCCGCCATCTGGATGGACGAGGGGCACGTCAAGCAGCGCGGTTCGCTGCGCGAGGTGCTCACCGGCTACAAGGGCCGCGACCCGTTCGAGAACATGAGCCAGGAGACCCTGGAGCGGTTCGGCGTCGCACCCGAGCCCGTCTCGACGACGAACGGCGGCCAGGGATGACCAGCGAGACCAGGCAGTTGCCCGAAGGCGCCGTCGTCGGCGTCGTCGTCACGCGCCATCGGCGGGAACTGCTTTCGGACTCGCTCAAGGTGATCGCCGCGCAGACCCGGCCGATCGACCACCTCGTGGTGGTCGACAACGGGCCGGACCAGTCGGCGCGGGACATCGTCGAGGACTACCCGCTCCCCTTCACGTACCTGCCTTCGCACCGCAATCTCGGCGGTGCGGGCGGGTTCGCGCTCGGCATGCTGCACGCGCTTTCGCTGGGCGCGGACTGGATCTGGCTGGCCGACGACGACGGCCGCCCCGCCGACGAGAACGTCCTCGCGATCCTGCTGGACGAAGCCGAAAAGCGGAATCTGGCCGAGATCTCGCCGGTGGTGTCCAACATCGACGCGCCGGACAAGCTCGCGTTCCCGTTGCGGCGCGGGCTGACCTGGAAGCGTTCGTCGTCGGAGCTGGGCGTCGACTTCCTGCCCGGCATCGCCTCGCTGATGAACGGCGCGCTGTTCCGCGCGTCCACTTTGGACGTCGTCGGCGTGCCGGACCTGCGGCTGTTCTTCCGCGGCGACGAGGTCGAACTGCACCGGCGCCTGGTGCGTTCGGGGCTGCCGTTCGGCACCTCGCTCAAGACCGCGTACCTGCACCCGGACGGCTCGGACGAGTTCAAGCCGATGCTGGGCGGCCGGTTCCACGCGCAGGACCCGGAGAACGAGGTCAAGCGCTACTACACCTATCGCAACCGCGGGTACCTGCTGTCGCAGCCGGGCATGCGCAAGATCGGCGCGCTCGAAGTGGTGCGGTTCGGTCTTTACTTCGTCGGCGTGAAGCGGGACCCGAAGGCTTTCCTGCAGTGGCTCAAGCTGGTGCGGCAGGGGCGCAAGGAGAAGTTCTTCCGCTTCTGAACCGCTCCCCCCAATGCTATGAAAGGCCCGTTACTTGCAAATTTTGCAAGTAACGGGCCTTTCATAGCGTTTACGGGAGGGGCAGGCGCTACTCGCCGATGACCGGCGGCGCGGTGCGC
This sequence comes from Amycolatopsis sp. lyj-90, assembly GCF_046549035.1. Taxonomy (NCBI): domain Bacteria; kingdom Bacillati; phylum Actinomycetota; class Actinomycetes; order Pseudonocardiales; family Pseudonocardiaceae; genus Amycolatopsis; species Amycolatopsis sp. lyj-90. The sequence goes on along the minus strand of NZ_JAJPWP010000005.1, from coordinate 619,891 downwards.
ATGTCGGTCCCGAAGACCTCGTCCGGGTCGCCCTCGACGAGGTACGTCGGACGCTGGTGCTCGGTGTCCTCGTCCCCGTCCGCTTGCTGACCGCGGCCACCCATGCCGCCGCCCATACCCGGTCCGCCGCGGCCGCCGGCGCCACCGCCGAGACCGCCCATACCGCGTCCCGCCGCCGCTTCGGCCGCGCCGACACCGCCGGGGCGCGCCGCGCCGGACGCCGAACCCGAACCGGGCGTGGAGCCCGCGCCGCTGCCGGGGCCGAACCCGCTGCCGCCACCGCCGCCGCGGCTGTTCCGTCCGTTGTACTCGGAGTCGCCCATCCCGCCGCCCATCATGGGCGCCATCGGCATGGGGCTCATCGGCATCGAGTTCATGTTCGAGTTGGGACCCGGCGTGGTGATCGGCGCCGGACCGCCCTGCAGGCCGGACGGCGTCGTGCCCGAGGGGATGCTGCCGGACCCCGTACTCGATCCGGGGCCGGGGAGGTTGCCGGAGCCCGGCGGGATGATCGAGCCGCCGCCACCACCGCCCCCGCCACCACCGCCGCCGTTGTTACCGGGCGGAATGTAGGTGTTGCCGGGATTGCCGGGGCCGGGCTGGTTCGATCCCGGGGGCACGTCGTAGCGCAGGTGCCTGTCCCCCGGGGTCTCGATGTCCCCGCCGCCCACGCCGAACTTCGGCGGCTCGGCGAACGCCGGCTGCTTCGACGCGGCCTCGTACAGGGACTTGTCGTAGGCGTGCATGGCGGAGGCCGCCTCGGTGTGCGCGTCCTGGCTGTCCTTCTGCTTCTGGATGGACTTGTCGATGTTGTCGCCGAGGTTGAACGGGTTCGACGTCATCCAGCCGCCGACCTCGTCCTTCCAGTTGAAGGGGATCGGCGTGGGCATCACGTTCTTCACGTGGGAAGCAGCGGTGCCCTGGTCGTAGATCGTCTCGGACGCGAGCTTCGCGTTCTGGGAGTTCGTCTCGGACCACTTGCTGAGGCTCTTGAAGTAGCCCTGCGCGTTGCCCGCCGCGTCGCCTTCCCAGGTGCCCTGCGACGCCGTGACGGCCTTGTCCATCGTCGTCGAGAAGGTGTTGAACGCCTTGTGCAGGTCGTGGTACGCCGTGGAGACCTCGGTGACCTGCTCGACGTTCAAGTCGCTCTTGACGAACTGTTCGAGCTTCTCGTGGTCGTAACCCTGGTAGTCCGCGTTCGACGGTTCCAGCCCCTCGACGTACTGGACTTCGCCGTTCTTGGTCAGCTGGTCGACGTTCTTGTCGCCGACCTCCTGGGACTGCTGGTGCGCCTTCCCGGAGGCCATGAACTGCTTGACCGCGCCGAACAGCCAGCCGTCACTGGGGTCGACGCCCTCCTGGGCCTTCTGCTGGAAGTACGCGTCGCGTGCCGCGGGCGAAAGGTCGGAGACCTGCTGCTCGCTCAGGTTCGGTGTCTTCGTGGTCATCCTGATTCCCCCTTAGCTCTTCGGAAGCTTCGGTTCGACGATGTCGGCGACCTTCTCGGCGATCCCGCAGGCCTTCTCGGCGTCGTCGGCCGCGACCAGGACGTCGACCCGCGCCGACGCGCCGAGTTCGAGCGCCATCAAGCACCCCGCCGGGGGCCTGGGCGCGAGAATCGCCTTGCGCCCGTTGACGTTGCCGGTGGTCTTGCCGGTGCCGGCGTCGCTCACCGTGTCGAGACCCTGTGTGTCACGGACGCCGATACCGATCGAGAGGGTTTCCGAGGCTGTCGCCGCCTCCTTGTTCAGCGTGCAGAGCCGGGCTCCGCCCGCGTTTTCGCTCGTCGGCGGCTTGAATGTCCCATAGGACGCCAAGTCCGCCGCGCCGACGAGTGAACACGGTTCGATCGACGCGGTGTCCGAGCCGGACGTGGGCGCGGAACTGGACGCGCTCGACGACGCGGGCGGGGCTGAGGGCGCGGGACTGGCGCTCCCCGGCTTCTCGCTGGAGCACGCGGCCAGTACCAGGGCGGCCGCGGCGAGCGGCACCACACAAAGCTTCTTCATCGTCCTCAGGCCTGAACCTTCTTGGTGGCGTCGATCGCCGACTCTTCGACACCCTTGTACAGTCCGGCGGCCCTGGCCAGCGCCTCGTCGGCGTCCTTGACCACCTGCTCGAACTGCCCGATGACGGCGCTCGCGGAGTTGGCCGACTGGGCGGCGCCCTTGTGGTCGTGAGCCGCGACGGCCTTGCCGTACGGGTGGCCACCCAGCTGCGGCGCGTCGTTCAGCGCCATGGTCTTGATCTTCAGCGCGCTGAGTTCCTCCGACATGTTCGCCAGAGCCTCGCGAAGCGGCTTGACACCCTCTTCGCTGATCTTGAAGCCACCGCTCTTGGCGGCCGAGACCAGCTTCTGGGTTTCGGCGCTGACCTTGGCGATCGCCTCCTGGTTCAGGCCGCCCTTGGCCACATAACCGGCTGCCGCTCCCATGGCGGCGCCGATCGAGTAGTCCGGTGCCGCCTGTCCGCCGTCCGCTTCGAAAGCCATCGTCCGCCCCACTGCATCGTCTGCTCGCCCGTGCGTACCGCCCGGCAGTCTACTAGCCGAGCACTCAGCGCAACGAGGATCGAGCCTATTCGCCGATCACCGAAGACCGCGCCGGAACTGTGACGAAACGGGCGCCGACCCGGTTCCCGACGGTTCAGAACTGGCCTTCGAGCTGGGCGTACAGCTGCTGCGCGATCCTCGCGTTGTCGGCGGGAGCGTAGGTCAGCCAGCTTTGCCCGTCGGCCGCCTGGCGCGAGGTCATCATGAACCGGCCCGCTTCGGTGTCGAACCAGGCCAGCGGCGGGAACACGGTCCCGCCACGGATGAACACGCTGAACTGGCCGACGCGCGTCTTCGCCTTCTCGAAGATCCGCTCCACCTGCCGCTGCTGCGGGTTCGACCCGTGCGCACGAGGTCCGCTCACACCGGCGAAGGGGTCGTAAGCGTCGTCGTTGCGGGGGCGCTTCGGCACGCTGACCGGCTTCGCGATGGTGACGGACTGGCCGGGGCCCGCCGGGGTGAGCGGCAGCAGGTCGACGATCGACGCGACGATCGCGGTCGGCCTGGTCTCCTCGAAGACGAGCAGGTTCTCTTCCTGGCGCGCGACGACCGCGAACTGGCCGTTCGTCGCGGCCCGCGCGAACAGCTGCTTGTCCTTGTCCATCTGAGCGACCGCCCAGACGGCGAGCTGCGGGTTGACGAACGTGGCGAGCGTGAGTTCGACGTCGGCGTCGAGCCTTCCGCCGCGCATCAGGCCTCGGCCTTCGAGATCGCGGAAGACGGCCTCGCGCACCATCGCGCGCTGGTCGGTCGTGGTGCCGATGTGCGGGACGTCGAACGGGACCGGCGCCGGGCCGAACCGCCCGTGTTCGAGCAGGATGTCCACCGCCGCCAGCGACAACGAAAACGAATGCGGCATCGCCATTTCCCCCCGCGGGTGTCTTGTTCGTCGGGTTGAACGTAGTCCACGCACCCGGTACGCCCGCAGCGAACCCGCTTGCCCGGCCGTGATCAAGGCTGGTGCCATGGGTTCATGGCAGACCAGAAACCCGCGCTCGTCCTCCACCTCGTCGCCGGCGGGGAGCCGCTCCTCTTCGCGCTCACGACGGAAGAAACCGAACGGCTGACCAAGGACCTTTCGCATTTCGTCCGCACCGGTTCGGTCCAGACGATCCAGACCAGGGACGACTCCGAGGTGGCGATCAACTTCACCCACGTCGCCGCCGCCTACATCGACGACCTGAACCGCAAGACCCGGGTGTTCGGCCTGCACTAACGGGAGAAGAGCTCCAGCAGTCCCGCCTTGATCTCCGGACGGCTGGCGGCGACCAGCAGGAAGGTGGCTTCCCGGACGAGCCGCTGGGGGTGTCGTCCGGCGAGTACCGACGTGCTGCCGTTGGCCGCGACGAGCGCGCCCGCGGCCCGGAACGCGAGCTCCGCGCCCGCCGCCCGGGCCGCGGGCAGTGACGGCGGATCGGCGAGGCTCGCGTCGAGCCGTTCGCGGACGGTGTCGATCTCGGTCCTGATCCCGGCGGCGACGGCGGCCTTCCCGAGGTCTTCGAGCAGCCGCGCGGCCCGGGCGGCCAGTCCCAGCGGCGCGCAGCCGTTGAGGCGCGAGACGAAGGTGTTGCCCGCGATGAAGTCGGCGTACGGGACCTTGCCGTAGACCCGGTCGTCGGCGAGGAAGTAGCGGGTGAAGCCGAGATGCACGGTGGACGTGCCCTGCGCCGCGACGAGGTCGAGCGGCTGGACCGCCAGCTGCTCCCCCGCCACCGGGTCGATGATCGCGCTGACGATGGTGTCGCCGTCCCGGGCGCAGAGCTGGAGCAGGTCGATGATGCCCCAACCGCTGATGAACGGGGCCTCGCCGTCGAGGAGGTACCCGCCCTCGACACGTTCCGCGCGCAGCCTCGGCGGGGTCGGGATCACCGCGGCGAACGAGGCGCCCGCCTTGAGCTCGCCGCTGATCAGCGCCGGGAGGTAGCGCTCGCGCAGGTCCGCGCGGTCGGTGAGGGACAGCCCGGCGACCAGGCCGTGATGCTGGACCCAGGTGAACATCGTGCTGAGGCAGCCGCCCGCCATGGCTTCGAGGATCTGGATCATCACCGGGAGGTCGAGGCCCGGGCCGCCGGTCTCCTTGGGCGCGGCGAGGCCGTAGAAGCCTTCGGCCGCGAGAGCGTCGAAGTGACTCATGGGGACTTCGCCCTTGAGGTCGACTTCGGCGGCTGCGGGGAAGAGGAGTTCGTCGGCGAGGGTGCGGGCTCTAGCGGCCAGATCCGTCATGAAGTAAGGCTACCCTAACTCGCGCTTCGAGAGTCCCGGACGCAATGAAAGGCCCGTTACTTGCAAAATTTGCAAGTAACGGGCCTTTCATAGCACTTCTTACAGCTCGTACAGGCGCTTCCAGTTGTCCCGCGAGGTCAGCTCGGGCATGGAGCGCTTGTACTGCTCCTGCACCGCCCCGCCTTCCTTGCGAAGCCGCTGGATGACCTTCGCGCCCTTACGGGCCAGGTCGAACATCTTCGCGCGGTCGTACGAGCGGACCCGCACGCCTTCCTGCGAAGCGTCGGTGACGACGGCCGTGTCGAAGGTCGCGACGTGCCACCAGTGGGCCTCGTCGATCGGGATCGCGCCGAGCGAGTGGCGGCTGCGGCCGAGCACCCGGTCGAGGACGCGCTTGATCAGCACCAGGCGCTGCATGCTGGGCCGCGGCGCGCTGTTGATGATGCCGATGTCGTTCGACGCGATGCCCGGGACGTCGGTGGCCTTGTGCCGCTTGGTCTCGGGGTACTCGTCGCGGATCCGGCGGATCTCCTTCATCGCGGCGACGCCGCCGTCACGCAGGACCTCCGGCCCCTCGAGGAAGTCCTCGACGGCCTTGATCAGCGTGGCGGACAGGCCGTACTGCATGCCGAGCAGGTACCGGACCAGCTGCGCGATGAGCACGCGCGAGAGCAGGTTCAGGTTGAACGGCGAGTGCAGCGCGGCGGTGATGATCGAGTTCCGCAGGTTGAAGTAGCGGTGCCACTCGTCCCAGTCCTTCCAGTGGAAGTCGGCGTGCCAGACGCCGGCGCCCGGAAGGGTGACCGTGGGGAAGCCGTGCGCGCGGGCGCGGTAGCTGTACTCCGCGTCGTCCCACTGGAAGAAGAACGGCAGCGGGTAGCCCGTGGCCTTGACGACCTCGTACGGGATCAGGCACGACCACCAGCCGTTGTACCCGGCGTCGAGGCGGCGTTCCTGGCGGTTCGGCTTGAGGGTCTCCTCGTCGACGCCGAGCAGGTCGGCGGTCGAGAGCGAGTGCGTGACCGGCTGGCCGGGCTCCAGCGTGTTCAGCCGGGCGTATTCGGCGCCGACGTGCAGCTGGTTCGGGTGCAGCAGGTTCAGCATCTGCCCGCCGACGATGACCGGGTTGACCGTGCGGTTGGAGAACGCGGTCATCCGGATCACCAGGTCCGGCTCGAGCAGCACGTCGTCGTCCATGAACAGGACGTTCGCGTGCTCGGTCTCGGTGTGCCCGGCGACCTCGTAGAGGCCGCGGGTGAACCCGCCGGCGCCACCGAGGTTCGGCTGCTTGATGTAGTGCAGCTTGTCGCCGAGGTCCTTCGCGACCTGCTCGAAGCCGTCACGCGACTCGACGAGGTCGGTGCCCTGGTCGGCGACGTAGATCGCGTCGAGCGTCTCCAGCGAGGAGACGTCGGCGGCGAGCGCCTGCAGGTTCGACAGGCAGTCGTCGGCACGGTTCATCGTGCAGATCGTCACGGCGGTCGGGCGGATCTTCTCCGGTGCTTCGACCGTCCAGCGGACGTTCTCGACACGCAGCGACTGGCCACCCTCGGTCTCGAGGTCGAGCCAGAGCGCGCCACCGTCGTAGAACTTGTCGAGCTTCGCGGTGAGCGTCACCTTCTTCTGCTTCGCGCCCGCGACGATCTCGGCGGCGACAACGCGAGAGTCGCCCTCGATGTCGGAAGCACCGACGGACAGCTGCCCGTCACCGGTGACGACGGCCTCGACCGCGACCTCGGTCACGTCGGTCCAGCGCTGCCAGTAGCTCGCGGGGAAGCGCCCGAAATAGGTGTTGCCGGACACCTTCGACGCCGGCTCGATGGCGATGCCCGCGCGTTCGCGTACGGCACTGCCCCATTCGAGCTCGGCGTAGAGGTCCTTGCTGACGATGGGGGCCGGGCCGGCGTAGAGCCCGCGCTGCGCGGTGAGACGGCCCTGCGGGGTGCGTTCCGCGAAGCGGGTGTCGTCGATAGTGCTCACCATGGCGCTCGGGGCCTCTCCGGTGACGGCGGCTTTACCGGGCATGAATCCTCAGTTCTCCTCTGTGCTTGTCAAGACCGGGCTGGTGGCGGTGCTGCGGGGCTCACGGAAAACGACCCACTTGAGCATGACGAAATTGATCACGGTCGCGGTTGCCTGCGAAACGACCCAACCGAAAGTGGCCTTCCAGGCCGACTCCGGCAGGACGTGCAGCATCGTGCGGTTGACGCCGACGGCGACGAGGAATGTCACGGCGTACAGGAGTACGAAGCTACCGATCTGACGTGCGCCTTCCTGGCGTCCACCGGCGAAGGTGAACTTGCGGTTCAGGAAGAAGGCTGTCGTGGTGCCCACGATGAAACTGAACGCGCGGGCGACGTCCACCCACGGCGTCGCGTCCATTCCCAGGGCACGGAGCCCCTGGTAGACGCCGAAATCGACCAAGGCGCAGAAGCCGCCGACGAGCGCGAAGCGGATGAGCTGCCCGAGCAGCCCAGGGGAGGACGGCGCTGCCGCCGTCGAACCGGCTTGCGGGTCGGTCGCCACCACTGCTCTACCTCATAAACTGCTGGGGCTGGTGCCCAAAGTGTAGAAGCGAGCACTTCAGGGTCACGTTCCGGGCAGTGTTCGGCGTGGTTACCCTGGTCGGCGTGACCCAAGCACCCAAGACACAGCGGCAGTCGCTCATGGGCTGGGCAAGGACGTCGCCGAGCATCGCGGACGTCCTGAGCACCCCCGACGTGGAGACCATCGCCCGCGCGGTGACGCAGGCCGGGGAACGCGGGGTCATCGCGCGCGGTCTCGGCCGGTCGTACGGCGACCCCGCGCAGAACGCGGGCGGCCTGGTCATCGACATGACCGCGCTGGACCGCATCCACTCGATCGACCCGGACTCCGGGATCGTGGACCTCGACGCGGGCGTCAGCCTCGACAAGCTGATGCGCGAGGGCCTCCCGTACGGCCTGTGGGTCCCGGTGCTGCCGGGCACGCGCCAGGTGACCATCGGCGGCGCGATCGCGAACGACATCCACGGCAAGAACCACCACTCGGCGGGCAGCTTCGGCAACCACGTCGTTTCGCTGGACCTCGTCACCGCGGACGGCCAGGTGCGCACGCTCACCCCGGAGGGCCCGGACTCGGAGCTCTTCTGGGCGACCGTCGCCGGCATCGGCCTGACCGGGATCATCGTCCGGGCCAAGATCCAGATGACGAAGACGGAGACGGCCTACTTCAAGGCCGACATCCAGCGCACGGCGAACCTCGACGAGACCCTCGCGCTGGTCACCGACGGCTCCGAGGACAACTACACGTACTCGTCCGGCTGGTTCGACTCGATCTCGCGAGGTGCGAAGCTCGGCCGCGCCGCCTTCCAACGCGGTTCGCTCGCCAAGCTCGACGAACTGCCGCCCAAGCTGCGGGCCGACCCGCTCAGGTTCAACCCGGGCACCCTCGCGACCCTGCCGGACGTGTTCCCGAACGGGCTGGCGAACAAGCTGTCGTTCTCCATGGTCGGCGAGCTGTACTACCGCAAGACCGCGAAGAACGCGCGCGACCAGATCCAGAGCCTGACGGCGTTCTATCACCCGTTGGATCTCTTCGGCGAGTGGAACCGCGCGTACGGCACCAACGGCTTCCTGCAGTACCAGTTCAGCACGCCGCTGAACGCGCACGAGCCGCTGCGCCGCATCATCCAGAAGGTCGCGGACTCCGGCCACGTGTCGTTCCTCAACGTGTTCAAGCAGATGGGCGAGGGCAACGCGGCGCCGCTGTCGTTCCCGCACCCCGGCTGGATGGTCTGCCTCGACTTCCCGATCAAGGCCGGGCTGAGCCGGTTCTGCCAGGAACTCGACGAAGACGTGCTCGCCATCGGCGGGCGCCTGTACACGGCGAAGGACTCGCGGACCTCCGCGGAGAACTTCGCGAAGATGTACCCGCGGCTCGAGGAATGGCGCAAGGTCCGCGCTTCCGTTGACCCCGAAGGCGTTTTCGCCTCTGACATGTCCCGAAGGTTGGAACTGTGATCGACGCTGTGGGCAACCCCCAGTCCCTGCTCCTGCTCGGCGGTACCTCCGACATCGCACTCGCGATCGCGGAGAAGTACCTGGCCGAGCGCCCCCTCCGGGTCGTGCTGGCCGGACGTCAGTCGTCGCGGCTCGACGCTGCGGCCCAGCGCCTCAAGGACAAGGGCGCCGAAGTATCCACTGTGGATTTCGACGCCAAGGACATGGCCTCGCACCCGGCCGTGCTGGACAAGGCCTTCGAGGGCGGCGACATCGACGTCACTGTCGTCGCGTTCGGCCTGCTCGGCGACCAGGAAGAGCTGTGGCAGGACCACGCGAAGGCCGTCGAGGCGGCGACCGTGAACTACTCGGCCGCGGTGTCGGTGGGTGTCGCGCTGTCGAACAAGCTCAAGAAGCAGGGCCACGGCAAGGTCATCGCGCTGTCGTCGGTCGCCGGTGAACGCGTCCGTCGCTCGAACTTCGTCTACGGCTCCTCCAAGGCCGGTTTCGACGGCTTCTACCTCGGCCTCGGCGAGGCCCTGTCCGAGTTCGGCGTGCAGATCACCGTCGTCCGCTCCGGCCAGGTCCGGACCAAGATGACCGAAGGTCTCAAGGACGCCCCGCTGACGGTGGACGCCGCACAGGTCGCCGAGACCGCGGTCAACGCCGCGCGCGCGGGCAAGGAACTGGTGTGGTCGCCCGCGCCGTTCCGCCTGGTCATGTCCGCCCTGCGGCACATCCCCCGGCCGATCTTCCGGAAACTGCCGATCTAGGGAACGAGCCCGCTGGTCCATTCGTCTCACCCGGGCACGGAGAAGATCCGTCCCCGGGTTGAGAGGAATCGATGGCTGACCAGGAAGCCAAGCTCGACGCGGCCATCCGGTCGTTTCAGGAGCAGGCCGCCAAAGCCGCGGAGCTGAAGGACAAGATCGCCGGGCTGCGCGGATCCGCGCGCAACGCCGACGGCTCGGTGACGGTCACCGTCGCCCCGTCGGGCGCGCTGCTGGGGCTCCAGCTGTCCCCCAAGGCGATGAACCGCACGCACACCGCGTTGCAGCAGGACATCCTGACCGCGATCAGGGAAGCGACGCAGCAGGCCGCGGCCGCGATGCAGCAGACCGTCCAGCCGATCCTCGGCGACCGCGCGGAACAGTTCAAAGAGGCGTTCAACGCCCACGTCGAACCGCTCGGGCCGAGTGCTCCCCCGCCCGCGGAATCCCTCGCCGGACCGGCGTCTCCCGTCCAGCAGCAGCCCGTCCGCACCCAGCGCCCGTCACGACCGGCGCCCAGTGACGACGAGGACTTCGGCGGCCCGATCCTGCGGAGGGACTCATGACCGGCTTCGGCGTCCAGACGGAAGCCCTCACCGCGCACGCGACGGGGTCCAAAGAGGCTTCGGGGAACTTCGGCAGCCTCGCGAGCCTGCTGGAGCAGGCCAGGGTCTCCGACGACTGCTTCGGCCCGCTCGGCGAGCTGATGGCGTTCAAGTACTTCGAGGGTCTGCAGGAGTGCCAGGACCTCGCCGAGCAGGCGAAGTCCTTCATGGACCAGATCGCCGACAAGACCACCACTGCGGCGAAGACCTACATCGACCACAACCAGGGCACCGCCGAGGTCATCACCGGACTCGGTGCCGGGCTGGACGACGGCGGCAGCGGGCCCGGCAGCCTGAGCGATCTCAACAGCGCCGGCGACTCGGGCCGCAAGGGCTACTGGGAGCAGAACGGCGGCTACGGCAGCTCGTGGATCAGCACGTCCTCGGACGTCGCCAGGGCGAGCAGTCCGCCGGACGTCGCGATCGCGGCCGTGCACGCGCGGATGGAACAGCTCCAGCTCGTGATGAGCCCCGGTCAGTCCTTTTTGGACAACGGACTCGGCTTCCTGATCGGGATCGTGATCAGCCCGCTGGTCGAACTGGTGCTGGAGCCCGCGATCGGCGACCCCGAGCAGATGCGCAGCACCGCCAAGGGCTGGGAACAGACGGCGAAGTGGCTCGACGGTGTCGCCGAGCACGAGCAGAAGCGCGCCGAAGGCACCCAGGAGGCGTGGAAAGGCCAGGCGGGTGACGCGTTCCGCGGCCAGATGACCGAGTTCTCGGGCGGCGCCAAGGCGTTCGCGAACGACGTCCGCGGGCTGCAGCAGATCCTGGAGATCGCCGCCGACCTGTTCGACGCGTTCGTCGAGATCGTCATCGACATCATCCAGGAATTGGTGATGGGCCTGATCATCGAGTGGCTGGCCGCGCTGGCCGCCTCGTGGATCACGGCGGGTGCCTCGGTCGGCGCGGCGGGCGCGGCCACGGCCGGTCAGGTCGCGGTGACCGGCGGACGGCTCGGGATGAAGGTCAAGCAGCTGCTCGGCAAGCTCAAGCCGCTGATCGAGAAGCTCGAAGACATCCTGAAGATGCTCCGCAACGGGCCGCTGAAGAAGGTCGTCGAGCGTGCCGAAGGCCTGCGTGACGGCAACTGGCTGCAGAAGCGGCTCGCCGACCAGATCGACAAGAACCCGCTGGCCAAGATCGTCACCAAGGCCAACCCGGCGACCGGGGCCTCCAAGACCGCGAACAAGTTCGCGGACCGGTTCGGCGTCGGCGGCGAGGGTTCGGACGCACTCACCACGAACCTCACCGAGGCCGGGCTGCGGGCGATGGGCATGAGCGGGACGACCAGCGTCGGCAAGGCCGCCTTCCGCGGCAGCGCGGGTAACCTGACCGAACTGGGCGTCGAGCAGGGCGTCAAGGCGGGCTACCACGAGTCGCAGGATTCGTCGTCCGAAGAAGAGCGCCGCGCGGCGACCGACAGAGGGTTCACGATCGAAGAATGAATCTCGGCTACCCGCTCGGGGCCGCGTCGCAGGCCCTTCCCTCGCTGCACCCGGGCGAACGGTTGCTGTGGGCCGCGTACGGCCGGACGCTGAACTACGACGTACGCGGCCTCGACCCGTGGGGTGTGCCGAAGAAGAGCGTGCTGGGCAAACTCGGCTCGGGCGCGGCGAACTTCGCGGGCGACATGGTCGGTGCGGCGCTGGGCGGGGGCGACGACGGCGGCAAGTCGAATCCGCCGTCACCCCAGGTCATCGTGCTCGGCGAGCAGGGCGCGCTGGCGCACGCGGCGGTGCGGGAGCTGTCCACCAGCGGCTCGCTTTCGCGGCTGTGGGCGCTGACCAGCGCGCGGCTGCTGGTGCTGGAGAAGTTCGTCCCGCCGGAGCCGCCCGAGCCCGCCGAGAAGTCGTTCATGTCGAAGGCGATCGGGGTCGGCAAGGGCGTGGTCAAGACCGGCAAGGAGATCGCCGCGATCATGACCACGAAGACCTACGGCGAGAACGCCGAGGGCGTCCCGATCGCGAGGCACGAAATGGTGCCGCGCGCCGAAATCCCGCGCGACCGGATCGCCGGATTCGCCGTGGCCGAGCACGGCAAGAAGCGGCGCCCCTGTCTCCGTGCGTCCTTTGTGGACGGGTCGGGGATGGATTTCCTGTTCGACTGCGAGGATCCCCGGCAGTTCGCCTGGCTCCACTCGAGGACGGTGAGCTGATGGAACACACGCTTCCGATGGCGGAATCCGTCGACGAGGTCGTCGAACGGGAATTGCACCAGTACTGGCTCGCGCCCGGCGAACGCCTGATCATCGGCTGCCCTCCCGCGCACGGATACGTGGGTCTGCTGCTGGACGGCGAGCTCGCGCTGCCTTACGCACCCGCACGCGAAACCCCCGCGGTGACGGGGAAACCGCGCTGGCCGCTGCCCGCGCCGGACGTCCTCGAAGCCGACTGGACCGACGACCCGACGATCGCCTACTGGGCCGTCGCGCGGAGCGCGGACCAGACCGCCGTCCGGATCGCGGACCATCTCGCCGGCGGCCACGGCGAGGCGCGGTTGACGCTGTCGGACCGGCGGCTGGCCGTCGTGTACCCGGCGAAGATGCTGGAGGGCGAGGATCCCGCCGCCCAGCCGTTCCGGACCTTCGAGGAGATGCCGTCGGGCGTGGTGCGTTCGGTGTCCGCGCAGTACGTGGGGCGGAGTTTCCCGGCGCGGCCGGTGCTGCGGTTCGTCTTCGCCGACGGGTCCGCGGTCCACCAGCGGGACCTGCTCGCCGTCACGAAGGCGACCCGGGCCGACTCGCGCCGCTGACCCCCCGCGTTAAACCTCTAGTTGCGGGACACTGGAGGCCATGGGGAGAAAGCGGCTCGACACGCATCAGGGCAGGCACCTCTTCGGCCAGGATCCCGAGTCCTACGACGCCGGACGCCCCGGCTACCCGGACCGTGTCTACGAAATCCTGACCGGAGACTGCGGCCTCGGCCCCGGCGCGCGGGTCGTCGAGATCGGACCGGCGACCGGACTGGTCACGGCCCGGCTGCTCGCGCACCAGGCCACGGTCACCGCCGTCGAACCCAGTGCTCCCCTCGCCGACTTCCTTCGTGCTTCGCACCCGACCGAAGCCCTCGAAGTCGTCACCGCCCCCTTCGAGGACGCCGAACTCCCCGACGACGCCTACGACCTCGCGGTGGCGGCCACGTCCTTCCACTGGGTCGAGCCCGACGTCGGCGCCGCGAAGCTGCGCCGGATCGTCAAACCGGGCGGGCACATCGCGCTCTGGTGGATGATGTTCGAGGATCCGGCCCGGCCGCACGAGTTCGACACGGCCGCCGAGGAGATCCTCGGGATGTCACCGGGGACCGTGATGGATCCGGGCGGGCCACCATTCCAGCTGGATGTCGACGCGCACCGCGAGTACCTGACGGCGGCGGGATTCACCGGCTTCGAAAGCGAAGTGATCCGCTCCGAGACGCGGATGGACGCCGCCCGGCTGCGCACGTTGTACGCCTCGATGGCGCTCGTGCTCAGTCATCCGCCGGAAGAGCGCGTGCGCCTGCTCGACGCCATCGAGAACCTGGTCCTCGAACGGTTCGACGGTGAGGTCGTCCGCCCGTTCGTGACGGGGTTCTACCGCGCGGGCAACAGGTAGAGCTTCTGGGTGCCCATCCACGGCGAGTGGATGGTCCAGGTCGCCAGCGCGTCCGACGGCGGTGTCTTGCTGGTGGTGGCCAGCACCAGATCCGGGGTCGCGGGCGGGACGCTGTGGTCGAAGAACCGGAAGTTCGCCGCCAGCAGGGCCTTGCCGAGCTCGCCGCTGCGGTTCTTCGTCTCGATGATCGCCGGATCGACCGAGCCGCGGTCGGAGAACTGGTCGACGATGTCGCAGCCGCAGGCATAGGCGAGCGCGCCGACCTCGCCGGCGCTTTCCACCTTGCGCCCCTTGGTCAGTTCGCCCAGCTGCGAGCCGATCTCGCGGTACTCGTCGGACGCGGCGTGGTTGCTGGTGATGGGCGCGAACCGGCGCGGCAGTTCGGGAGTCGCGTAGGCGACAGCGCTCACGAGGAGGAACGCGCCGGCGAGGATCCCGGTGCCGAGGCGGGCCCGGCCGGGTATCGCGCAGGCACCGGCGGCGAGGAAGACCGTCGCGCCGATGATGCTCGGCGCGTAATACCAGTGGTACGGCGGGACGTTCAGCCAGCAGTAGGCCAGATAGTGGGCCGCACCGGCGATCGCGAGCGTCGCGAACGGCGCCAAGCGCTTCGCCCGTTCCGAGCCGCGCCGGTAGTGGAATGTCCACAGTAGACCGGCGAGTCCGCCGATCACGAGCGGCAGAAAGGAAAGTGTCGCCGCCAGCGGGAAGTTGCGCCAGTACAGCAGCGGGCCGTTGGTGAAGCTGAACGGTCCCCACGAGCGTTGCATGATCTTGATGACCAGGGTGTCCGGCACCGCCGAGCCCAGCACCAGCCAGCTGAACAGGAACCACGGCAGCATCACCGCGAGCGCGGCGAACGTCATGCGCCAGATGCCCGTCCAGAATTCGCGGCGGGCGAGGAACAGGACGAACGCGATCAGCAGCAGGTCGATCCGGATCAGCGCGATCAGGCCGATCACCGCGCCCGCGGCGGCGGGACGGCGTTCGTGCAGGAACACCATCAGCCAGACGACGGCCGTCGACCCGAGGGCGACTTCGAGGCCGACCGACGACAGCAGCAGCGGGTTCACCAGCAGGAGGCCCAGCGCCAGCGGGGCGAAACCGCCGGGAAGGCCGGTCGCGGTGCCGATGCGGCGCAGGCCGAGGACGAGCGCCACCTGACTCGCGACGAAGACGATCCCGGCGGCGAAGACGGCATCGCGGACGATGAAGGTGACGAACGCCAGCACGAGGACGTTCAGCGGCGACGTCGCGGTGTTGGCGGTGCCGTCTTCGATCAGGCCCCAATGGCCGTGGAAGGCGAGGTTCTTCGCATACGAAAGCGTGATGTACGTGTCGTCGATCAAATGCCCGCTCACCAGCACGAACACCAGGGCCGAAGCCACCGCCGCCCCGGCGGGCAGCACCCAGGGGCGGGTAAGGACGGCGGCTCCCGGCAGCGCACCGGAAGTCTGGGGAAGTTCAGCGGAGGCGCTTCGCATCACGAACACCGTACACGGTGTCGTGATGATTCCGTTATCTACCCGCCGTGGGGCCCGTCACGCCACCCGCGGTCGCCGGGGCCGTCACGGAAGTCCCGGTGCGCCCCGGGACCGCCCGGACCACGGTGTTCGCGGGAGATCCCCGGCCGGTCGTCATGCCTGCTGACGGCGAGGCCGACGGCGGTGCCGATGACCCCACCACCGAGCAGGAAGCCGATCAGGCCGACCGCGACCAGCTGCGTCGCGCGATGTCCCACGAAACGGCGGAAACCGCCCTTCGCGGGCGGAGCCTGCTGCGGTGGCACCCAACCGGGCGGAGGCCCGGCGGGGGCGGCGGCAGGGGTCTCGGCCGCCGTTTCGGCAGAGGGTTCGACGGGTTTCTTCGCGGTCTCGTCACCGACCGCGGGCTGCTCGACCGTTTTGTCCTCGTCACCGGACGGCCGCTGCGGGTCGCTCATCTTTCGCTCCTCAGTCGATGGGAGCGGGCTTCGTACCCGCTCCCATCACCGAGGATGCGTGCGCAACCTGTGGATGCGCTGTGCCCCAGCTGTCGAATCAGAGATAGAACGACAGGAACAGCGTGACCACCCAGCTCGCGCCGAGCACCTGGAGCACGCGGTCCTTGAGCGCGATCTCCTCCGGCTCGCCCGCGTTGCCGCCGTCGACGTCGACGGCGTAGCGCAGGACGGCGACCACGAACGGGACCATCGAGACGACCGCCCAGACCGAGTCGTGCTCGACCTGGCGGATCTCGAACGCCCACAGGCAGTAGGACATGATCAGGATCGCCGCGGACGTCGCCCAGACGAACCGCAGGTAACTCGCCGAGTACTTCTTGAGCGAAGAGCGGATCTTCGCCCCGGTGCGCTCGAAGAGCATGATCTCGGCGTAGCGCTTGCCCGCCACCATGAACAGCGAGCCGAACGCGGTGACCAGCAGGAACCACTGCGAAAGCGCGATACCCGCGGCCACACCACCGGCGATCGACCGCATCAGGAAGCCCGAGCCGACGATGGCCAGGTCGACCACCGGCTGGTGCTTGAGCCCGAAGCAGTAGCCGAGCTGGACGGCTTCGTAGACCGCCAGCACGACCGCGAGCTGCCAGCTGGCGAAGAACGAGATGCCGAGGCCGGCGGCGAAGAAGAAGCCCGCCGCGACGAAGGCCACCGGCACCGGCACGATCCCGGCCGCGATCGGCCGGTTCCGCTTGGTCGGGTGGGCCTTGTCCGCTTCGACGTCGATCGCGTCGTTGATGAGATAGACCGAGGAGGCCACCAGCGAGAACGCCGCGAAGGCGATCAGCGCGGCGATCAGCAGGCCGGTCCGGTCCGTCGACTTCGAAAAGGCGAAGAACGGTGCGGCGAACACCAGCACGTTCTTCACCCACTGGCGCGGGCGTGCCGTCTTGATGATGCCGCCGACGAGACCGCCGGCGACCTTCTTCGGTGCGGCGGCCTCGGCCACGGGATCTACGTCGTCAGGCTTGGAATCGGCCTTCTCGGTCGTTTCACTCATCGTCGCTTCAGCTTCCTACGTATCAAGCCGCCGACTACGCCCCCAAGGGCCGCTCCGGCCAGAACGTCGGTCGGGTAGTGGACGCCGAGCACGAGCCGGGAGGCCAGCATCGGCGGTACCAGGGCCGGGACCAGGTTACGCCCGGTCAATCCGGAGTAGAGCACCGCCGCCGCCGTAGTCGAGGTCGCGTGCGAGGACGGGAAGCTCAGCTTGCTCGGCGTGGAGACCAGGACCTCGACGCTCGGGTGGTCCGGTCGCGGCCGCCTGACCACGCGTTTCACCGCGATGGACGCGGCGTGCGCGCCGACGACGCCGACCGCGGCGACCAGCCAGTCCTTGCGGCGCTTCTTGTCCACCGCGGCCCCGACGAGGCCCAGCGCGAACCATCCCGCGCTGTGCTCGCCGAAGTGCGAAAGACCTCGTGCCGCCTTCACCGTGACATCGCTCTTCAGGACGCCCTGAGCCTTGGCCAGGACTGCGACCTCACCCGTGGGTGCGCCCTTCTCAAGCATCGAGGGACCCGTCGAGAGGCGCGCCATCGGTCAGGTGCGGCGCGATCTTGTTCTCGAACGCGGTCAGCGCCGAGCCGATGGCCATGTGCATGTCGAGGTACTTGTAGGTACCGAGACGGCCACCGAACAGCACGTTCTTCTCCCGGGCCTCGGTCTTCGCCAGCTCGCGGTAGGCCTCGAGCTTCTCGCGGTTCTCCGGGGTGTTGATCGGGTAGTACGGCTCGTCGGCCTCACCGGCGAACCGGGAGTACTCACGGAACACGACCGTCTTGTCGTTCGGGTAGTGCTTGCGCTCCGGGTGGAAGTGCCGGAACTCGATGATCCGGGTGTAGGGCACTTCTTCGTCGTTGTAGTTGACCACCGAGGTGCCCTGGAAGTCACCGGTCTCGACGACCTCGGACTCGAAGTCCACCGTGCGCCAGGTGAACCGGCCGGCGGAGTACTCGAAGTAGCGGTCCAGCGGGCCCGTGTAGACGGTCGGGGTGCCGGCGGGGATGTGCTCGCGGACGTCGAAGTAGTCGACGTTCAGCCGCACCTCGATGTTCTCGTGCTCGGCCATCTTCTCGAGCCACGCGGTGTAGCCGTCGACCGGCAGGCCCTCGTAGGTGTCGTTGAAGTACCGGTTGTCGAAGGTGTAGCGGACCGGGAGCCGGGTGATGATGTCGGCGCCGAGGTTCTTCGGGTCGTTCTCCCACTGCTTGGCCGTGTAGCCGCGGATGAACGCCTCGTACAGCGGGCGGCCGACCAGCGAGATCGCCTTCTCTTCGAGGTTCTGCGCGTTCGCGGTCTCGAACTCCGACGACTGCTTGGCGATCAGCTCACGGGCCTCGTCCGGCGTGTGCGACTTGCCGAAGAACTCGTTGATCAGGCCGAGGTTCATCGGGAAGGAGTAGACCTGGTCCTTGACCTTGGCGAAGACCCGGTGCTGGTAGCCGGTGAACTCGGTGAAACGGTTGACGTACTCCCACACGCGCTTGTTCGAGGTGTGGAACAGGTGCGCACCGTAGCGGTGCACCTCGATCCCGGTCTCGGGCTCGGCCTCGGAGTAGGCGTTACCACCGAGGTGGTGGCGCCGCTCCAGCACGAGGACCTTCTTGCCGAGCTCGGCCGCGGCCCGTTCGGCCACGGTCAGCCCGAAGAAACCGGACCCGACCACGATGAGGTCGTAGCCGGCGAAATCGGCTTCAGTAATCTTGTCGGGGTTCGTGTGCGCGCTCACGGGCGTCGAGGGTACGCAGGTCGCCTCGGTGCTCTGCATCCGAGCACCGGTTTCCACCTTCGACAGACACATTTTAGGAAGCAGTGCCTACTCCGGACACCTTCTGGTCCTACTTCGGTGCGACCCTCACTTACCTGGCCGTACTGGCGATCCCCGGCGGTCTCGTCGGCCGGGCCGCCGGTCTGCGCGGCTGGGCCCTGGCGGGGCTGGCCCCGCTGTTGTCCTACACGGTAACCGGCCTGGCCGGTCCGTGGCTGGCACTCGCGGGCGTGTCGTACAACCCCCTGACCGTGGCAGGCGTCACTGCCGTGCTCGCCGGGATCGGCTTCGGTCTCAGAAAGCTGGGTCAGAGCCGCGGCTGGATCACCCCGGGCGCCGAGGAACCGCCGACGAAGTGGCACCCGCGGGCGCACTACGCCGTCGCCGCCTGCGTGGCGCTGGCCGTGGGGATCTCGATCCTCGTCGTGCTCTCCGCCCGCGGCGGGACGACGGCGGTGTTCCAGCGCTGGGACACCGTGTTCCACGCGAACGGCATCCGCTACATCGCCGAGACCGGCGACGGCTCGCTGACCGGCATGGGCACCATCAACTGGTACCCGGACGGCTCGTTCTACCCGAACGCGTATCACCTGGTCGGCTCGCTCGTGTACTCGATCTCGGGCACGACCATCCCGGTCACGCTGAACGCCATCACCATGCCGGTCGCCGGGATCTTCGCGCTGTCGATGGTCGCCCTGATCCGCCAGCTCGGCGGGCGGGCGGTGTTCGCGGGCTGCACGGCCCTGGTGGCCGCCGCGGCCACCACCGGCGCGTACGAGTCGGTGTCCAGCGGGCTGCTGCCGTTCGCGCTGGGGATCGTCCTGACGCCGCTGGCCGTCGTCGCGCTGGCCCGGTTCCTCGCGCGGCCAGGCCTCGACACCGGATTCGTGCTCGCGCTGACCGCTGTCGGCCTGCTCGCGGCGCACTCGTCGGCACTGTTCGGCGCACTGCTGTTCGCCTTCCCGCTGGTGATGCAGCGCTGGTATCGCGCGCTGCGGCACAAACCGCTCGACGGGGTGCCCGAGGGCCGCGCGGGCTGGCGGATCATCGGCGGCGACGTCGTCAAGATGGTGCCGGTGATGGTGGGGAGCGCGCTGCTCGCGGCGCCGCACATCCTCGGCGCCCTGAAATTCACTTCGGGTTCATATCCGTACTACGCCTGGGGCTCGGAACTGCCGGTGGTGAAGTCGCTGGGGCTGCTGGTGACCTTCCGGCAGGTGCTGAGCGCGCCACAGGTGTGGCTGACGGTGCTGCTGGTCATCGGTGTCCTGAGCCTGTTCCGGCTCGGCCGGATGCGCTGGATCGGGCTCGCCGCGCTGGGCTTCTCCGCGCTGTTCGTCCTGGTCGCCTCGTTCGGCGCCGAACCGTGGGTGATCTCGCTGTCGCGGCCGTGGTGGAACGACCGCTACCGGCTGATGGCGCTCGCCGCGATCCCGCTCTGCCTGCTGGCCGGGCACGGGATGGCGGAGCTGCAACGCTGGTTCGCGAAGTGGGCGAGCGGCCGGTCCTGGGTGAAGAGCCGCCCCGCGCTGCCCGCCCGGCTCGGACTGGCGACCGCGGTGTTCATCGTGGCCGCTTCGGCCGTGCTGACCAAGGGCTTCTACACCGAGTCGAACGCGCACGCGGTGTCGTTCCTGTACTACAACGGGCCCGAGGGCGAGGTCACGCCGCCGGTCAGCGCCGACGAACTGGCCGCGATGGACGCGCTCACCAAGATGAACGTCGGGCCGGACGAGAAGGTGCTCAACGAGCGCTTCGACGGGACGGCCTGGCTGTACGCGATCACCGGCATCCACCCGGTCGCCGGGCACTACGACCCGGGTGTGCCGCCGCCGGACGCGAAGTACCTGGCGCTGCACTTCCGGGACTACGACACCGACCCCGAGGTGCAGGCGGCGGTGAAGCGGCTGAACATCAAGCACGTGCTGATCGGGAGCACGCCGATCAAGATCGGTGAGCCGCCGGCGCCCGGGCTGCGGGATCTGGACGGGCTGAACTTCCTGCGCAAGGACTTCGGCAACGCCGGCGCGTCGATCTACACCCTGACCCGCTGACGCGCTCCGCTTCCCGCGCTCCGCTCCCTGCCCTCCGCTTCCCGCGCTCCGCTCCCTGCCTTCCGCGCTCCGCTCCCCGCCCTCCGCGCTGACGCCACCCAGGCTCACGCGCCCGACGCTCCACACATGCAATGAAAGGCCCGTTCCTTGCAAAATTTGCAAGGAACGGGCCTTTCATAGCGTTCGGGAGGGTCAACGCGAGACAGGACCGGAGGAGCCGGGACCCAACGGTCTCCCCAAGGGCGCCCCGCGCCCGACGGAGACTTCACCGTCGCGCGCCCTCTTTCGGCCGAAGGCCACGGAAACATTTTGCGGGGCGCCTACCCCGAAAACGCGAGCCCCGCCACGATCTGCGCCCCGCGAAATTTTTCCGTCAGCGCGCGACAAACAAAAACAGCTCGCGTGGTCGCGGACTGCCCCCGCCGCGACCACGCGAGCCTTAGTCCCCCATTCACCCCCGGGGTGACCCATGAGGGGTAGCCGCCCGGCGGCCACACCCACTCGCTGTACTCATCCCTCAGACGGCCGTTGAGCGGAACCGGTTTACCCGGTCCGCCAACGTCACCCGATCGGCCTAAGCGCTCCGGCCTTGGAGTACCGGGAGTACGTCGCTGACGACCTCCTCGAGCGTCGACTCGCGGCCGACGTAGTAGTCGCTGGACCGCGGCCAGTGCGTGACGATGTCGGTGAAGCCGAGTTCCCTGGCCCGCCCGGCCGCGTCGGTGAACGCGCCGACGCTGGAGAGGGAGAAGACCGGCGCCGAGTCGAGGCTCAGGAACCGCTGCACGCTCGCCTTGTCCCGGCCGACGGCCTCGAGGCGCTCGTCGAAGGTCTTCACGAGTCCCGCGACGCCCTTCCACCATTCGTCCTGGGTCTCCGACTTGACGCCGGTGGTGGCCCAGCCCGCGCCGAACCGCGCGGCGAGCGTCATCGTGCGGGGGCCGTTCGCGGCCACCAGGAACGGCAGCCGCGGCCGCTGCACGCACCCGGGCAGGTTCCGCGCGCCCTTGGCCCGGTAGTACTCGCCCTCGAAGTCGAAGCCGTCGGTCATCAGCAGGCCGTCGAGCGCTTCGACGAACTCGGTGAAGCGGTCCGTGCGTTCCTTGACCGACAGTTCCGGGCCGTCGAGGACGGCGGCGTCGTAGTTGGTGTGCGGGACACCGGCGCCCACACCGAGGATGAAACGGCCGTCGGAGATGTCGTCGAGGGTGGTCAGCTCGCGGGTGAACGGCACGGGGTGCCGCGCGACCGGCGACGCCACGAAGGTGCCCAGTCTGATCTTCGACGTCACCGTCGCGGCCGCCGTCAACGTTGGCATCGCACTGAACCACGGGCCGTCGACGAGAGTCCGCCAGCCGAGGTGGTCGTACGTCCAAGCGTGGTCGAAGCCGTATTCCTCGGCGGCCCGCCATTTCGGCTCGGCCGCCCACCAACGATCTTCCGGAAGGATCACGATGCCTACGCGCACAGTCGCCGAACCTAGCGGTGCCCGTCGGCCCTTCGCCCGATGGGCGGATGTTCGGGGACAATGCGACGGTGGAGAAACCCCTTCTGATCGCGTCCGATGTCGACGGCACCCTGCTCGGCCCGATGGAGGCCCTGACCGAACGCACGATCGACACCGTCCGGCGCGTCACCGAGGCCGGAGTCCCCTTCGTGCTGGTCAGCGGGCGCCCGCCGCGCTGGATCGCCCCGATCGCGAACCCGCTGAACCTGACCGGCTACGCGGTCTGCGCGAACGGCGCGGTGCTGTACGAGGTCGGGACGGACCGGATCGTGGCCGTCCACGGCATGCTCGAACCCACGCTGCTGCACGACGCGGTGAGTGCTCTTGATCACGCTCTTCCCGGCTGCCGGTACGCCGCGGAGCGGATCGGCGAGTCCGCGCTCGACCCGGAAATGCGCAATTTCGTGATCGAACCGGACTACCACAACCCGTGGGGCGACAACGAGGGCACGCAGGCGCCGAGGGCCGAGGTGCTCGGGCATCCGGCGATCAAGCTGATGATCAGCAAGCGCGGGATGACCTCCGAGGAGATGGCGCTGGCTGCCCGCGAAGTGCTCGACGGCGCTGTCGACATCACCTACTCGACGAACTCCGGCCTGATCGAGGTCTCCGCGCGCGGCATCACGAAGGCGACCGGGCTGGCCGAGGTCTCCGAGCGGCTGGGCGTCCCGGCCGAGCGGGTGATCGCGTTCGGGGACATGCCCAACGACGTCGAGATGCTCGGCTGGGCCGGGCACGGGGTGGCGATGGCCAACGGACACCGCCTCGTCCTGGACGTCGCCGACGAGGTGACCGCCCCGAACTCCGAGGACGGCGTCGCCCAGGTGCTCGAGCGCTGGTTCTAGCGGCCTTCGCGGTCGAGCTTCGCGGCCTCTTCCGGGGTCGGCGCGGTGCCGCCGAGGTGCGCGGGAAGCCACCAGCGCTCGTCGTCGGCACCCGGCTTCTCCGGGTAGCCCGCCTGGACGCGGTCCACGAGCGCCGACATCCGCACGCGAAGGTCCTTCGAGAGGACTTCGGCGTCTTCTTCGGCCTTCGGGTGCATCGGCTCGCCGACGAGGATCGAGATCGGGACGTGGCGTTTGGTGAGGTCCTTCGGGTGGCCCTTGGTCCACAGCCGCTGCGTGCCCCACAGCGCCATCGGCACGACCGGGACACCGGCTTCGGCGGCCATCCGGACGGCGCCCGACTTGATGTCCTTCACGGTGAACGACCGGCTGATCGTGGCTTCGGGGAACACCCCGACGACCTCTCCGGCCTTCAGGCGCTCGACGGCTTCGCGGTACGACGCGAGACCCGCGCCGCGGTCGACGGAGATGTGGTGCATGCCGCGCATCAGCGGTCCGGCGATCCGGTTGCTGAAGATCTCCTTCTTCGCCATGAACCTGACCAGGCGTTTCGCCGGCTGCGCGCCGAGCCCGCAGAAGATGAAGTCGAGGTAGCTCACGTGGTTGCAGGCGATGACGGCACCGCCGGTGGCCGGGATGTGCTCGGTCCCCTCCACCCGGATGCGGTTGTCCAGCACCCGGAACATCAGCTTCGCCGCCATGATGACGGGCGGGTAAACGAGATCGGCCATTCGCCCAGGTTACGCTACCGTAGGGTAACCAACCTACGGTCGCGTAGGTCACAGGCGGGCTTCCGCGCCATCACCCCAGGTCACTGCCCTAAAATGCGCTCGTGACGCACGAAACCACCGAAATCACGCTCATGCCGCGAGGCAGACCCGGCGCTCAGCGTCTCTGGGCCTACCTCGCGCTGAGCACGGTTTCCCTGATCAATCTGATCTCGTTCATGCCGAAGTTCCCCAAGCCGCACGAGCTGGCCTGGGGCGACGCGGTGAACTACTACCGGATGTCAGAGCAGACCGGCGCGGCCGTCGAAAACCCGTTCGCGCTGCGCATGCTGAGCCCCTGGATCGTCCACCGCGGCAATCTGCTGACCGGGCTCTCCCTCGACGTCCTCTGGGTCGCCTTCACCTTCGTGGTCACGCTGGCCACGATCCTCGTCTTCTTCGAATTCCTGCGCTCGTACCTGAAGCTCCAGCTGTTCACCTCGGTACTCGCCGCCGTCGCGCTGGCCTGCACGTTCTGGTACGCGCCGTACGCCTTCAGCAACCCTTGGCTGGTCGACCCGCTCAACAACCTCCTCTACCTGCTCGCGATCTGGTTCATCCTCAAGCGCAAGCTGATCCCGTTCGCGATCGTCATCGTGCTGGGCGCGATCAACAAGGAGACGACCCTCCTCCTCGCTCCGCTGTACCCGCTGATCGCGTGGACGCGAGGCCGTTCCTTCCGCGACCGCGATGTCCTGGGGGGCATCGGCGTGTTCGTGGTCTCCGTCGGCATCTACATCGGCTACCGGCTCTGGGCGCAGAACCTCATCGGCGGCGACTACGGCTTCGGCGCGGGACAGTCCAACAGCGGCCTGCTCGACAACATCCGCTTCGCGCTCAACGCGAGCAAGGGCACCGGCCAGGTCGAGTTGTTCAGCACGTTCCACTTCTTCTGGCTGATCTTCGGCTACGGCCTTTACCAGCAGTACCGCCGCCACGGGCTGCGCGCGGAACTGCTGATCGCCGGCATCTGGCTGTTCGCCTGCTGCCTGGCCGGACGGCTGGTCGCGACGGACACCGCACGGGTGTTCGTGATGATGGCGCCGCTGATCCTCGCGCTCTCCGCGGTCGTGCTCGACCAGCAGCGCGGTGAAGGACGGCGGCTCTGGGTCGGCGCGCTGTTCTTCCTGTATGTCGCGGTGAACCTGCGGTTCGTCGGCGGCGCGGCGGTGTTCTGGGTCGACGCCGTCGCCCTACTGATCTTCGCCGCCTTGGTGTCGTTCCCGAAGACACCGAACTGGCCGCGAGCCAAGATCTTCAACGGCTTCCAGCCGCATCAAGGGACCCTGGAAGTGGGGGACGTCAAGTCCTCCTGACGCGCGAACGTCACCAGCGCCAGGACGACACCGAGCAGCGTGCAGTACAACGCGATCACCTGGTGCTTGACGTTCTCCAGGCCGTCGCCGAGCGCGGCCAGCGCGAACTGTCCGGCGGCGACGGCCAGCAGGAAGCCCAGCGCGACGCCCACCGCGTCGCGCCGGGTCTTCCAGCCACGCCACGCGAGCAGGGACCAGATCGGCAGTAACGCGAAGAAACCCAGTGGCGCCAAGAGTTTCGTGATGGTCGACGCCACCGGGACGCGGTATTCCTGCGCCTCCGGCGCGAAACCGGCCGACTGGTCGAAGCTGCCGAGGTAGGGCGGCCGCGCGGTGAGCAGATCGCCCGCCGCGCGGTCCAGGATTCCGATGGTGCGCCAGGGATGCGTCGCGAAGTACTCGACGACGTTGCGCCTGCTGATCTGTTCGCGGTACTTCGGGTACTCGGGATCCATCGTGGCGGGCCGGGCGTGCCACCAGCCGTTGCCCGCGTACTGGCCGAACGAGGCGGGCAGGCCGAGCGCGGCGAGATCGGCCCCGGTGTCGTGCCGACCGTCCACAATGGTCAAGAAGATCGTGTTGAACATGTTGATCTCGCGCGAATCGTCGCCCGGACGCGCGGCGAGAGAGCCATCGGGCAGCTTCGCGGGCTCGACGGTCTGCTGCGCGTAGGCCGTACCTCCGGCGAGCGCGCCGATGACGAACACCACGGGGAGCCAGCGCTTGAGGCCGCGGACGCCGTCCGGGCGGACGAGCAGCGCGGCGAGCGCGAGCACCGGCAGGATCATCAACGTCTGGACCTTGGCGTTGACCGCGATGACGCCGCCGAAGAGCAGCACCGCCAGGCCCGCGTAGCGCCACCAACCAGGCCTAGCGGCCACCAGCAAGCCGCCGACGGCGAGCAGGAGACCGAGGAACGCGGCACCTTCACCGAGCACGGAAGCGAAGTAGCCGAAGAACGCGGAATCCGCGACGACCAGCAACAGCCCCGCGGTCGCGAAGCCGCGGACACGACGTGAGTACGGCAGTCCGACGACGATCAGCGCGACCGCCGCGGCGGCGAGGACGCTGGTCAGCACGCCGAGGACGACCAGGCTGAGCGTCGATTCGAGGCCGAGCAGGCCGCCGATCGACCGCGCGATCCGGGCGAACCAGCTCTGGGTCAGGAGATACGTGGCGTCGCATTCGCCTGCCGGAACGGTGTAGGCGAGGTGCACGAACTGCTCGGGCTTGCCCTTCCACGGGATGCCCGCGCCGCACAGCACGCGGAAGCCGTCACCGTTGTCGGACATCGCGACCGGCCGCGGCACGAGGAAGCGGACGAGCAGCACGGTGAGCGCGACGGCGAACACGCCGAAGCCGAACAGGCGCGAAGGTGCTTCAAGCGCTGCTGGTCGGCTCGGAAGGACGCGTTCGTCGACACTCACGAAGGGCACGGTACGTGGCGGAAATCGGGTGAGAAGTCGAGGGCCGTCGTGACGGACCGCTCGACGTCGGCCCGCAGGAACACGGTGAGCCAGGACGACGTTCCTTCACGCGCGAAGGTCGCGACGCGGTACCTCTCCGAGTACGCCGGATCGATCACGCAGGACTGCTTCGCCGCGTAGCCGTTGTCGGTGATGACGGCGATCGTCGGGCGCCGCCGGGAGACGACGGCCTCGCCCGCTTCTTCGGTCTGACCGCGGACGCCGACGATCTGCAACTGCGTCCCGGCGTGGTACGACAGCACGCCGGGTGCGGACGTGCTCACGACCGAACCGGGCGGCAGGTAGGCGTCGAGCCAGCGGCCGATCTCCTCCATCTGGGCGCCGTGGTCGTGCCAGGCGCGCACGCGAGCCAGCATGTCCGGGCTGAACACCGACACCAGCACGGCGAGCCCGGACAACGCCACCGCGGCGGCGGGCATCAGCCGCTGGACCGGCGGACGCGGCCGGGGGCTCGGTTTCGTGACCGCGGTGAGCACGCCGTAGACCGATACCGCCGCCACCGACAGCAGCGGCGGGATCGGCGCCAGCAGACGCCAGGCGGGCCCGGGGTCGCCGCCGAAGAAGACCACGAACCCGGTGATGGCGGCGGCGGTGACGAGCATCAGCCAGGTCAGCGACCTGGCCTCGGCCACCTGCGGTTCCCGGCCGGTGCGGCGCAGGAGCAACGCCCCCGCCGCGACCAGGCCGAGCAGCAGGAAGCCCTGGTGGACCACCGAAAATCCGGAGAGATACTGCCAGCCGCGGTCGACGCGCGCCGAGACATCGATGTCGAAGGGGATGACGACCGACGACGGGAGGACATGGTCGTAGTAGGTCACCCGCCATGCCGTCCACGGCGCGGCGAACACGAGCCCGCCGAGCAGCCAGCCCGCCGGCGACCACCAGGTGTACCGGCCGCGCAGCGCGGCGATGACCAGCCAGCAGCCGACCAGCACCGCAAGCAACGTCCCCGACGGTCGCGTCATCATCGCGAAGGCGACGAGTACACCCGCGACGACCGGGCGCCGGGCCGCCAGCGAGGCGAACACGCCGAACAGGAGCAGCACGAACAACGGCGTCTCGGTGCCGGATCCGCCGTACGCGGCGAGCCCTCCGGCACCCGCGACGAGCACCGCGGCGGCCACTCCGTAGGCCGGGCGAGACTCCCCTGCGGCCCGCGCGACCACCCGGTTCACCGTCACGTGCGCGAGCAGCACGGCGCCGAGGGTGGCGAGGATCCCGAGCACGATCGCGGAGGTCTCGATATCGGCCCCGAAAGCGGCCTTCGGCAACGCGATCGCGATCATCCAGAGGAAATTCGCGTACCCCTCGATCCGCTCGCCGGTGTTGAACACCGGGCCATTGCCGTCGGCGATGTTCTGGGCGTAGCGGAAAGTGATGTACGCGTCTTCCGCGATGGTCGAAAACACCAGCTGGTGCACCAGTGAGAAACCAAGGGTCAGCGTCAGCGCGGCGGCACGCCAGTTCTTGTCGGCACTGATCTTGGGCCAGGCCACGAGGACGAAAGCGGCGACCACGAACCAGGCGCCGACGAGCGCGACCACCACCTGATCCCCACCCTTCCGGGCCGAGCCACTCCCCTGACAAAAGACTACGGTCAAGTATCGATCACCGCGCCAAGGTGTTTCTTTCGGCGCAGTTAGTTGACACGAATGGGTGAGTTGAGTTTGCGCGGAGTAGGCGTCGTTCCGCCGTTTTCCCCGACGGGATGTGACTCCTTCGGGTAACGGCCCCCGGCGGTTAATCTGGCTTCCCATTCCGTTCCGCACCTCGGGGGTTCCGTGCGGATTCCCCACCCCGAGGAAACCTGTGCCCACCCAGACCTCCCTGTCGGCCGACGTCGTCACGGTGTGCGTCGCACTGCTCGTCATCGCCCTTCCCGGCCTGCTCACAGGTCTCGCCGCCGGTCTGCGCGGCTGGGTGCTCGCGGGCATGACGCCGTTGCTCAGTTACGCCATCGGTGGACTCGCCGGGCCGTGGACGGCCGCCCTCGGGCTCCCGTTCGGACCGGTGACGTATGCGGTGGCGACGGCCTTGTTCGCCGGAATCGCCTACGGTCTGCGACGGCTCACCCTGCGCCGGTGGCCGCCTGAGCCGGAGGAACCGCTGTGGGGACGGGCAGGGCACCTCGCCGTCGGGGCCTGTCTGCTGCTCGCGGCCGCCGTCGGGATGTACGCCGTGGTGCGCGGGATGGGCAGGCTGGACGCCATCCCGCAGGGCTTCGACGCCGTCTATCACGCGAACGGCGTGCGGCAGATCGCCGAAACCGGGGACGGCAGCCTGTTCGGCACCGGCGAGGTCAACTGGTACGGCGACGCGGCGCCGGTCTTCTACCCCAACGCGTATCACCTGCTCGCGTCCGTGGTGTACCTGCTCAGCCCGGCGACCATCCCGCTGACCCTGGACGTGAACACCGCCCTGCTGCCCGCGCTGCTCGCGTTGTCGCTGATCACGATGGTGCGCGTGTTCCGGGGCCGGGCGGTGCTCGCGGGCGCGGTCGCGCTCGTCTCGATCGCGCCGGTGATGGGCCTGTACGAATCGATGAGCAGGGGACCTTTGCTGCCGTTCCTGCTCGGCCTGGCGCTGACCCCGCTGGCCGCCGTCGCGCTGAAGCGGTACCTCGACCGTCCGGCGCCCGACACCGGCTTCGTCCTGGTGATCAGCGCCGTCGGCCTGCTGTGCGTGCACT
Source organism: Amycolatopsis sp. lyj-90 (assembly GCF_046549035.1). Taxonomy (NCBI): domain Bacteria; kingdom Bacillati; phylum Actinomycetota; class Actinomycetes; order Pseudonocardiales; family Pseudonocardiaceae; genus Amycolatopsis; species Amycolatopsis sp. lyj-90. The sequence continues at coordinate 590,736 of NZ_JAJPWP010000005.1, read as the reverse complement.
CGTCTGCGTTGTTCGGCGCGATGCTGTTCGCCGGTCCGCTGCTGTTGCAGCGCTGGGCCGCGCCCGGTGAACGGTGGCCGCGGATCGTGCGGGACCTGCGCGCGCTGGCGATCGTCGGCGCGATCGCGGTCGTCGTGGCGGGGCTGCAGCTGTTCGGCGCGATCGGCCTCGCGAACGGCGAGGTGCCCTACCGCAGCTGGCCGGTGGAATGGCGGGCGACGACGGCGCTCGGCGCGCTGCTGGGCTTCCAGCACTACGAGCCCTATCCGCAGGTGTGGCTTTCGGCCGCGCTGCTGGCCGGGTTCATCTTCTTCGCGCGGGCGGGCGCGCTGCGCTGGATCGGTGTGACGGCGCTGATCACCGGGCTCGCCTACATCGCGGTGACGTCGTCGGAGCAGCCGATCGTGCTGGCGCTGTCCCGGCCGTGGTGGAACGACCCGTACCGGTTCATGTCGATGGCCGCGATCCCCCTGTCGATCATCGCGGCGCACGGGCTCGCCGAGACGCAGGCGTGGCTGCGGGACACCGTGGTGCACCGCAAGGTGCCCGCGTTCGTCGTCGCGGTGGCGGTGTTCGGCGGGTTCGCTTTCTTGAGCAACGGTTTCTACGCGCGGTCCAACGCGGAGAAGATCGCGTCCGGCTACGCGAACACACCCGGCATCAACACGCACAAACTGCCGGTGAGCCCGGACGAAGCCGCCGCGATGGAGAAGCTCGCCGAGTTCGCGAAGCCCGGTGAGCGTGCAGTGAACGACCGTCTGGACGGGACGGTGTGGACCTACGCGCTCTCCGGCGTCCGGACGACCTCGGGACATTTCGACGAGACGCTGTCACCGTCGGACGCGCGGCTGCTGGAGTGGCACTTCCGCGAGTACCCGTCGAACGCCGAGGTGCGGGCGGCCGTGCGGCGGCTGAACGTGCGCTGGGTGATCCTCGGGCAGTACGGCTACCCGCCGGGCGCACTGCGCCAGGCCGGGCTGCGCGATCTGGACGGCCTGAGCTTCGTGACCGAGGTCTACCGGAACCCGGACGCGGTGATCTACCGGTTGAACCCCTGACCGCGTTTAGTCCTCTGGTTGCGGTCCTTGCGGGTGTCAGCGGGGAGTGGCGAGGCGCGCGGAAAGGGCGGCGGCGCCGGCGGTGATCAGGTCGGCGACCGTGAACATGACCCGCGAAGCGATGGCGAAGGCGGTCGCCTGGCCGACGGTGAGACCCGAAGCGGTCAGCACGGCGACCTGCGCGACCTCGCGGACACCGACCCCGCTGGGCAGGATGAACGCGAACGTCCCGACGGTCATCGCGACGGCCATCGCGCCGACGCACAGCACGAAGCCGCTGAAGCCCGGGGTGCCGACGGAGTTCGCCAGCAGCCACAGGTGCACGCCCTGCAGCGCCCACGCCGCCGTCGACGAGCCGAAGACCTTCCCGACGACCGACCAGCTCAGCCGGTGGTCGAGCGGCGGGCGGCGCAGGATGCGCAGCACGAGCGACGTGCCCCAGGTGAGCACCTTCGGGTGCAGCATCGCGAGACCGACCGGGATGAGCACGAACAGCCACATCGCGCGCGGGCTGTTGCTGAACACCGCGGGGGCCGCGAGCAGCGAGACGACCAGCGCGGACACCACGCCGACGCCGAGCTGGATCAGCGAACCGGTGAAGATCCGGGCCCTGGCGAGCCCGGCCTTGCGGCCCAGTTCCATCTGCAGCAGGTACGCCCACACCGAACCCGGCACGTACTTGCCGAGCGAGCCGACGAGGCAGATCTGCGCGCCGCGGGCGTAGCCGATCGGCTTGCCGAGGTCGTCGACCATGACCTGCCAGCCGTAGGTCGACACCATGATGGCGGCGATCAGCGCGAGCAGGCTCAGCGTGGAGGATTCCCAGGCGACGTCGGACAACGTCCGCCAGAATTCACCCCAATTGGCGACAAGTGTCTTCGCCGCGAAAGCGACGACCAGGAGGATGGCGACCCAGCGGACGACGTCGAGGATCTTCGCCTTGGTGGATTTCGGTTGCTTTACCGCAACCGGGGATTCCCCCTCCGGCGTTTCGACTGTCGTCACTGAACCTCCTCGCTTGGCCTCTTTCGCCGCTGGTCAGGCCTGTACGGTCACCAAGCGGCTGAACTCGGTCAGCAGATCGTAGCCGTCCCAAATCGCGGAGAACGTCAGGGCCGATCCGAAGGGAACGACACGGTCGACGCCGCGGCCCGCCAATTCCGTCACGAATTGCGTCAATTCTTCTTTGCTGAAGCCGAATTGACCGACGGTTTGATCTTTGCGGAGCACGATCGGGACGAGGTCGGAAAGCGTGTCGACCCGCGCGTTGGCGAAAGTGCCCGCGCCGAGCCATTCGCGCGGGAGGATCGCGGGGTCGGCCAGTTCGAGCGTCGCGATGCCGTTGCCCTGGAACTCGATGCCGTTGACGAGCCCGTCGACGGCCGCGCCGTACGCCGAAACCCGCTTCTGGACGGCCATCGCGGGCTCGGTGACGTGCTGTTTCTTCGCCAGGACCTCGGCGAGCAGCTTCCGGAACTCCTGCCCTGCTTCGCGAGCACCTGCTTCGTCGCCGACCCAGAACACCGCGCGCGGTGACGAGCAGGCGGCCTGGTCGAACCAGTACGAGTCGTTGTAGAAGCCTTCGGCGGCACCGCGGCGCTCGGTCTCGGAGGCCTCGTGCCAGCCGCGCACCGAAGCGACGGCGAACGAAGACCGGTCCGGGAAGGTCAGGTCGCGCGCGTGCGGCGCCAGCGGGTACTTGCGCAGCGCCGCGACCGAGGCGTCGCCGCCCCAGATGACCCGCAGGTCCGCGGCGACCGAAAGCGCACCGCTGATCGCGTCGCTGCGGTCGTAGGTGACCATGCGCTGCGTCGCGGTGATCGCGGCGGCGGTGCCGGCGTCCACTTCGGACAGTGCGGCGTTCAGTGCTTCCAGCACCGTTTCGGCGGCACCGGCCGAACGCGACGACACGCGGACGACGTTGTGGTTGCCCGCGAGCGCCGAAAGCGCCCACGAGTACACGAAGATCGTGTCGACGTTGGCGGGCGGCACGTGGAAGACGAGGCCGCGCGGGAAGCGCAGCGCGTCGCCGGAAGTCTCCAAAGTGGACAGTGCCTTGGCGATCTCTCCCTTGCGCAGGAAGAAACCGAGCGAGGCCAGCTCGGGGAAACGGCGGGCCGTCGCGGGCGCGAGCAGCTTGCGCGCGAACTTCGTCAGGAACTCGACGACGCGCGGGTCTCCGACGCGCAGCCGTCCGCCGACGGGCTCGGCACGCAGCTCTTCGACGAGCTTGTCGACCTCGATGGCGTCCGAAAGCGGGAAACGCTGGTTGAGAGTCATGCCGCCGCTCCCTGGAAGGTGTCCGAGCAACCGCGGGCCTCGGCCTTGGGCAGCCTGCCCATGACCGAGAAGTGCTTGCCCGGCCAGTCGCCGTCGTCGATTCCGTTGTAGACACCGAGGTCCTCGGTGAGCAGGACGTGCCCAGGATACGAGTGCGGCAGCGTGCTGACGACCTCGATCACGCCGGGCTCGCCGACCGGCTGCTCTTCCCAGGTTTCCGGGTTCCGGATCACGACGTCCGCGAAGTCGGGGCAGTACAACGAGTTCCCGGAAGGTCCTTCGAGGAACACGGTGCCGATCTGCTCGATCATCCCGTAGTAGTTGTGGATCCGGGTGAGCCCGGTGTCCTCTTTGAAGCGACGGCGGAACTCGGTGTTGTCGACCGCGCGGTCGATCAGCTTCTTCCAGCCGCCCGAGTGGATCAGGATCCCGTTCGACAGGTCGAGCTTGTGCTCGCGCGCGACCTCGTAGAGGTACTGCCACACCATGAAGGTGAAGCCGAAGATCAGGAACGGCTTGTCGCCGTAGGTCGCGAGGAAGGTCTTGACCGCCTCGACGTCCGGCTCGTCGTTCTCGTCGAGCACGTAGGTGTGCTTGCGGCCGAAGTTGGCCATGCCCAGCACCCCGGCGCCGCGCGCGGAGAACGAGCGGCGGTTCTTGATGATGCCGATCGTGTCGACCATCAGCATCGGCAGCCGCTCACCGCCGAGGACCTCCTGCAGCGTCGCGCCGAGCTGTTTGGTCTGCGCGCCGGCGGCGGCCTTGTCCAGGTAGATCCGCGACGCGCCCCTGCCGGTGGTCCCCGAGGACGTCAGCGTCTTGAAGATCTCGGACTCCGGAATGGACCGGAGGTCGTGCGTCTTGAACATCCGCACCGGCAGCCACGGCAGGTCCGCGATGGACGCGAACGAAGCGTCCCGCGCGATGCCCAGCGACGAGAGAATCCGGTCGTACCCTTCGGAGTTCTCGCGGTGGTGCGCGGTGAGTTCGGCGAGCTGCGGAAGCAGGTGCTTCTCGCGCTCAGCTTGGGACAACGTGAACACACTCATGCTGTTTCCTCCGCGAGTTTGCGCGCGACCGCGATCGTGTCGACAGGGCGAGACATGGCCTCACACGTCACCTGCCCGGGAAAAGCGCCCTGCCGCCCCGATAGCGGGGCCTGACGGCCAGCGCGCGCTCTGTGGTCGGCTCGTGTGCCGCGGCTACTCATACCTGGGCCTCCAGCGACCGGTAGTCGATCTTGCCGCTGGCCAGCAGCGGCACGGTGTCGCATGCGCGGACGTCGAACCCGCTGGTGTGCAGGTGGAGCCGCTCGGACAGCGCCTTCGCGGCGTCCTTGCACATATCTTTGTCGGCCCCCTCCGCGAACAGGACGACCTTGTCCCCGGCCGGGACGGCGGCCACGACGTCGATCCCCACCGAAGCAGAACGCACGGCCTGCTCGAGATCATCCAGGCTGACCCGGTTGCCGAAGACCTTGCCGATCCGCTTGAGCCGTCCGGTGATGTAGAGGAACCCGTCCTCGTCGAGGTAGCCGAGGTCGCCGGTGGGCAGCACGCCGCCCCATTCGTCGCCCGCGGCCAGCCCGGCCTCGTCGTCGGCGTAGCCCATCATCACGTTGGGGCCGCGGTACACGACCTCGCCGACGATCTTCGGGTGTTTGGTCTCGGAGCCGTCCTCACGCCGGACTGCGAACGAGCCGCCGGGCAACGCGGGCCCGGCGGAACCGAGCTTTTCCGCGAGCCGCTCCGCCGGGACGGTGGTCATCCGCGGCGCGGCCTCGGTCTGGCCGTACATGACGAACATCCGCCCGCCGACCGCGCGGATCTTGTCGTTGAACTGGGTGACGAGGTCGTCGCGGAGCTTGCCGCCCGCCTGGGTCAGCGTGCGCAGCGTCGGGTATTTCGCCGGGTCGAACTTGAGGCGCCGCAGCATCTCGTAGTGGTACGGGACCCCGGCGAGCGACGTCACCTTGTACTCGTTGACCGCGTCCCAGAAGCCACGCCCGAGCACGCCGGAGGGCTCGATGACCACGGTCGCGCCGCGGACGAGGTGGGAGTTCAGCACGGACAGGCCGTAGCTGTAGTGCAGCGGGAGGCTGGTCGGCGCGACCTCGTCGCGGTCGATGCCGAGCACCTGCGCGATCGCGTCGGCGTTGGCGAACACCGCGCCACGGGAGAGCCGGACCAGCTTCGGGTTGCCGGTGGAACCGCTGGTCGGCAGGAGGACGGCCAGGTGGGGATGCGGCTCGACCCCTTCGGCGGACTCCCGGACCCAGTGCCCGTCGGAGACGCCGTAACCCTCGGGTGCGGGTGCGTCCGGCGCGGACAGCACGGCGGCCGGGCGGAAGCGCTCGATGAGCCCCGCCAGGACGTCGGCGTCGAGCGCCGGGTCGATCAGCGCGATCGCGCGGCCCGCCTCGAACGCGCCGAGGTAGTTCAGCACGCTGGGCAGGTCCACCGACGTCCGCGCGAACAGCGCGCCGGGCGGCAGCAGTGACAACGCGGTCCCCACGCGGGTGACCTCGGTGTCGAGTTCCTCGCCCGCGAGCGTCTTGCCGCTCGTGACGTCGATGAGCCGTGCACCCACACCCAAAAGGGTCATCAGAGAACCAAGCCTCCGTCGATGCCCAGCACCTGCCCGGTGATGAACGAAGCGTCATCACTGACCAGGAACCGGATCGCGTTCGCCACGTCCTCGGGCGTCCCGAGCCGTCCGAGGGGGGTCTTGCCGATGTTCTCGGCCTTGGCGTCCTCGGTCAGCCCCGAGGTCAGGTCGGTGTCGATGACGCCGGGCGCCACCGCGTTGACCCGGATCCCGGACCGGCCGAGTTCCTTCGCGGCCGAACGCGCGATGTTCGCCACCGCCGCCTTCGAGGCCGCGTACACGGTCTGACCGGCGCTTCCGTGCTCGCCGACGATCGAGGCCAGCACCACGATGGCGCCGCTCTTCTTGCGCATCATCGCCCTGGCCGCGGCCTGGACGGTGTGCAGCGTTCCGGCGACGTTCGTGCTCAGCGTGGTGTCGATCAGTTCGTCGCGGATCATGCCGAGGAGCGCGTCCTCCATGATCCCGGCGTTGGCGACCACGATGTCGAGCTTGCCGTGCTCCTTGGCCACGCCGCGGACCACCGTCGAGACGGCTTTGGCGTCGGTGACGTCCAGCGCGAGGCCGCTCGCGGCCCCCGCCGCGGCGGCCGCTTCCTTGGCCTTGGCCTCGTCACGACCGGTCAGCACGACGGTGGCACCCGCTTCCGCGAGCGCCCGCGCGGTGGCCAGCCCGATCCCCCGCGTACCGCCGGTGACCAGGGCGACCTTGCCGTCCAGCATCACTTGTTCTGGAGGTCGGTCACCATGTCGACGGCGACCTTGAAGCTGGACATGTCGATCACCTGGTCGGTGTCGAATTCCACCTCGAACTCGTCCTCGATGGCCGCGACCAGCGCCATGTGACCGACCGAGTCCCACGCTTCGATGTCGCGGTACTTCAGGTTTTCGACGTCGACCTCGCCATCGAGGTCCAGCGCCTCGACGAAGACCTCACGCAGCTTGCCGGCGACTTCCGCCATCTTGTGACTCCTACTCACTCGCGCGGACGGGCGTCCCACGCCTTCACCAAGGTAGAGAGGTCACCGGGCAGCCGGTCGGCCAGCCCGTCCTCAGGGAGACCCCCCTTACCCTTCAGCCACGGTCCCAGTGCCTCGATGGTGGCCTCGTCCAGCCCGCGGCGGGACAGCCCGACGGTATTGACGCCCGTCACCCGTGCGGGGTTGCCGACGGCGATGGTGAACGCGCCCACCTCCTTGCGGACGGCGGAGCTCATCCCGACCATCGCGCCGGGGCCGATCACGACCCGCTGGTGCAGGATCGCGCCCATGCCGAGGTTCGCCCCGGACCAGATGTGGCAGTGGCCACCGGTGATCACGTTCGACGCGACCGTGACGGCGTCCTCGACCAGGCAGTCGTGGGCGATGTGGGAGCCGCGGAGGAAGTAGCCGCCGTCGCCGATGGTGGTCGTGCGCCAGGTGCCCTGGTGGACGCTGACGTACTCGCGGATCCGGTTGCGGCTCCCGATGACGACGCCGTGCCCGTCGTGATCGGGATCACCGTTCGGCGCGGAGTCCCAGGCGGCGGGGTGCTCACGGCCGCGGTCCTCGCCGGGGGTCCCGATGGTCACGTGCGGACCGATCCAGTTGCCGTCGCCGATCCGCGCCGGGCCCACGATGACCGTGAACGGTCCGATGACGTTGTCGTCACCGAGCTCGACACCCTCGCCGATGATCGCGGTCGGGTGGATGCGGTTCACCACGTGAGATCCGTTCGTTGTGGCTGGGAGGCAGCCTGGGGTAATGGGCGCTTCGGCGGTCCCGGTAACGTGTGGCCCGCGCCAGAGAGGGCGGCCGGGCGCAGAACCGGCGGCTCACTGTACCGGACGCACCAGAACGCCCAGTCGAGAGAGACTTGCAGATGATCCCCATTACCGTGGTCGACGTCCGTGACGCGGAGGACCTCGTCGTCGAGGTGCTGCGATCCGGCGCCATCGCACAGGGACCGATGGTCAAGCGCTTCGAGGATGCGTTCGCGAGCGTTTCCGGCACGAAGCACGCGATCGCCGTCAACAACGGCACCACCGCGCTGGTCGCCGCCATCCAGGCGCTCGACCTCAAGCCGGGTGACGAGGTCGTCACCTCGCCGTTCACCTTCGTGGCGACGCTGAACGCGATCCTGGAGGCGGGCGCGACCGTCCGCTTCGCCGACATCCGCCGCGACGACTTCGCGATCGACCCGGACGCCGTCGCCGCCGCGATCACCGACCGCACCAAGGTCCTGATGCCCGTGCACCTCTACGGGCAGACCGCGGACATGGGCAAGCTCGCGCCGCTGGCCGCCGAGCACGGCCTCAAGGTGATCGAGGACTCCGCGCAGGCCGTCGGGGCCTCGTTCGAGGGCAAGCAGGCCGGATCCTTCGGAATCGGCTGTTTCTCCTTGTACGCCACCAAGAACATCACCACCGCCGAGGGCGGCGTCATCACCACGGATGACGACAAGCTGGCCGACGCGCTGCGCGTGCTGCGCAACCAGGGCATGCGCGCCCGCTACCAGTACGAGGTCGCCGGGCACAACTACCGGATGACCGACCTGCACGCCGCCGTCGGCATCCCGCAGCTGGAGAAGCTGGACCAGCTCACCGCCGCCCGCCAGGCCAATGCGAAGCGCCTCTCCGAAGGCCTCGCCGGCACGCCGGGTCTGGACATCCCGCAGGTCCTTCCGGGCCGCGAACACGTGTGGCACCAGTACACCGTGCTGGTCGGCCCGCACGCCTTCCTCTCGCGCGACGAACTCGCCGCCGCCCTCACCGAAAAGGGCATCGGCAACGGGATCTACTACCCGAAGATCGTCTTCGACTACGACTGCTACCGGAACAACCCGCTGATCCCCGACGCGAAGGTCGAGGACTTCCCGGTGGCCGCTTCCGTTGCCGCGCAGGCGCTTTCGCTGCCCGTGCACCCGCACCTCTCCGAGTCCGACCTGGACACCATCATCGAAACGGTTCGCGAGGTGCTCGGCGCATGACCACCCACAAGATCGCCCTCATCGGCACCGGCAACATGGGCTCGCTGCACGCCCGTGTCCTCGCCGCGAACGAGCGCGTGGACCTCGTCCGCGTGATCGACCCGCGCGAAGAGGCGGGCCGCAAGGTCGCCGAGCGCTACGAAACCCAGTGGACGCCCGAAATCGGCTCGCTGTCCGATGTGGACGCCGTCGTGCTCGCTTCGGCCACCGAGGCGCATTACGAGCTGGCGCAGGAGATCCTGGGCCAGGGCAAGCCGTTGCTGGTCGAGAAGCCGGTCTGCAACAGCCTGGAATTCTCCAAGGAGATCGTCGGCCTTTCGGCGAAGAAGGACGTCCCGCTGATGTGCGGGCTCCTGGAGCGCTACAACCCGGCCGTGATGACCGCGCGGGCACTGGTCAACGAGCCGATCCACCTGATGGCCCGCCGCCACGGTCCGTACGCGCCGCGTATCAAGACCGGTGTCGCGTGGGACCTGCTGGTGCACGACGTCGACCTGGCGATCCAGTTCTTCGGCGGCGCGACCCCGCAGCGGGTCGCCTCCGGAGCGGGCTACTTCCACCCGAACTCGGTCGAGGGCGCCGAAGACACCATCGAGACGGTGCTGTCGTTCGAGTCCGGCCTCGCCACGGTTTCCGCTTCCCGCCTCGGCCAGCGCAAGGTCCGCTCGCTGTGGGTGTCCGAACTGGACCGCATGATCGAGATCGACCTGCTCCGCCGCGACGTCACCATCTACCGGCACGTCTCGCACGACTCGGTCACCGAGGACGGCCTCGGTTACCGGCAGCAGACGGTCATCGAGATCCCGGAACTGGTCACCGCGCGCGAGCCGCTGGCGACCCAGCTGGACCGGTTCCTCGAACTGCTCGAAGGCAAGATCGACGCCGACACCGAGCGGGACCTGATCCTGCCTTCGCACGCCGTCGTCGACCAGGTGCTGACCCAGGCCGCTGCCTGACCTCCGCGGGGACCCGTCCCGGCTGGGCACGGCTACCGTCCGCGAGTGCCCAAGACGCTGAAGCGTGCGACGACCGTTCTGGCCTTGGCGGCCTTGACGTGGATGATCACCTCGGGGCTGCTCTCGATCCTCGCCGCCGCACAAGCCGTGGACGGGTCCCGCTTCCGTCCGGAGGATTCGGATTCGCCGGTCATCGTCTGGTTCCTCGTGCTCGGCGTCGTCCAGATGGCACTGTGCGTGGTGACCAGGGCGGGCCGGAACTGGGCACGGGTGGCCGTCACCGTTTCGGCGGGCTTCGTGAGCCTCATCGTGCTGATCACCGTGATCGCCGCGGTGGTCGGCTATCTGGACGCGACAGAGCACGCCACCGTGGTGGGCGGTGAAGTGCAGGTGTCAGGCCTGGGGATCGTCCTCGTCGTGATCGACGTGGTCGTCCTCGCGGGGACCGTGCTCGGCATCGCCGGGTTGTACCGGTCCTCGGTCAACGCCTATTTCGCCGAAATCCGGCGACCACACCTCGGCTCGGGTGAAGATCGGACGCTCACTTGACGAGGCGCTGGCCCCTCGCGTCGTAGGCGACGAGCGGGGTCAGCACGCCCGTCGACTCCACGTCCGACGGGGAGAACCAGAAGATCATGACCGACGGGTCCCCGCTCCAGGGCACCACGTTCGCCTCGACCGGCTTTCCCCGGACCGTGCTGGTGATCCGCGTCGCCGGACCGGCGAAGTAGCCGAACACGGGCACGAAGGTGTTCTGGAGGATGTCGCCGCCGTCCACCGCGTGGAAGCCGAACGACCGGTCGGACCCCTTGAACTCGTTGCTGCCCAAGAGCGCTTCGTAGCTGCCGTCGACGTTCCGGTAGGCGACCTGCAAGCCGAACTCGACGCCCGGCAGAGCGGGCTCGTCGATCGCGAAGGCGTAGATCACCAGCTCACGGCCATCCTCGCCCTTCGTCCCGAGCGAGGTGGTCTCGCCCAGCGGTACCGGGCTCGTCTTCGTCGGAGCTTCGATCACCGTCGGCTCCGACGTCACCGGCGGCTGTGCCGACGGGGTGCTCGCGGCGGGCGGGAGCGGGCGCTGCGAGGGTTCCTTCAGCGCGACCGCACCGACGATGACCAGCACCGTCACCACCGCGGCGGCCACGCCACCCGCGCCGGTCGCGAGACGGCGACGGCGGCGGATCCGCCTGCCCTTGGTCATGATCGCGCCGAGGTCGGGCTCGGCGAACTCCTCGGCAGGCGGTTCCCGCAGTGCCGAGCGCAGCGACTCGAGGTCGGTCATCGTCCCAGCCCGCCGATCAGTTCCGTTCCGTCCTCCGCGGTGATCCGCAGCTTGGTGAGAGCACGGGAGTTCGTGCTCTTCACGGTGCCCACCGAGACACCCAGCTCGCCGGCCACATCGGACTCCTTCAGATCGAAGAAGTGCCGGAGCACTACGACGGCTCTCTCCCGGTCTGTGAGCGTACGCAACGCGTCAAGCAGCCATTTCCGCTGGACAACGGCACCGGCGACGTCCGCGCCGCTCGGCCGCTCGGGAACTTCCTCGGTCGCGTTCTCGCGAATGGGCCGCCGCCAGCCGTCGATGATGTGGTTGACGAGGACCTGCCGCGCGTAGGCGTAGGCGTCTTTGCGGCGTACCCGCGACCAGGCCGCGTACGTCTTGGCGAGCGCCGTCTGGGCGGCGTCCTCGGCCTGATGGCGGTCGCTGGTCAGCAGGTAGGCCGCGTGCTGCAGACGGTTCGACGAGTTCCGAACGAACTCGACGAACTCGTCATCGCCGCGAGCCACCCTGGTCCTCATCTCAGTTCGACGGTTGACCACCTGAAAGGTTGCCTCAACCTTTTCGGGCGCTCTCCCGTAGAGGTCTATGAATGATCTTCGACCACGGGGAGGCAGGGCAAAGAAGATCACCCGGGAAGTGGATGTCTCAGTCGTTCTTGCGCCGGACGAAGCGGAGCGCGACGACCAGTCCGGCGACGACCACGGCGACCGCGAGGACGATCCACACCCAGGTCGGCAGCAGGTTGTCGGGAGTGGTCTCCTCCGCGGCCGGCGCGGGGGCGGCGCTCGCCGCGGGCGCCGCACTGCTGGCCGGGGCCTGGCTGCTCGTCGGCGCGCTGCTGGACGACGGCGGCGCGACCGGGGCGCTGAGGTTGAACTTCACCGAGCCGCTCGCGGCGTGCGTGTCCTCGAAGGTCACCTTGTAGCGGAGGGTGTACTCACCGGCGGGCCCGACCGCCTGCACCGGCGCGGTGACGACCATCCCGGCGACCTCAGCCCGGCCGACCGTCCACGACGCGTTCTCGGGCCCGGTGATCTGGATCGGGTCGTCGGCGAGGGTGACCGGGCCGGAGAAGGTCAGTTTGATCTGCGTCGGCGGCGTCGCCAGCGAAGCGCCCCGGGCCGGGTCGCTGCTCTTCAGCTCCGAGTGGGCCAGCGCCGGGGTCGCGACGCCCAGCAGGGCGATGCCCGCGACCAGTAGCGACGCGCCGAACCGGTTGAACCTCATCTGACACCCTCCTCGCCGGGGAACTCCCCGTCGAGCCTAGTAGTCGGGCTCGGGAGGGCGATGGTTCCCGGTGGGCCTGCTCGTGAGCGGCAAGGCGGGCGATGGGGTGGCGCTCCGGGTGAGGGGGTGTGTGGAAATAGGGACGTTGAGTGTCCCTATTTCCACACAGTCCCGCGGCGCTGCGAGTGCCGCGCCGTGAGGGCGTCGAGATCCAAAGCGAGCTGGGTGCCGTCGAAGTCGAGATGACCTCGCCGGTGTCCTCACCGAAGCTCTCGTAAGCCATTTCCACAGTACGCACGAGCACTCTTCGAAGTTGCCCCCACGCAAGAACCATCACGGAAATCCCCGATGTTTCCGCAGGTCAGCTACATTTCGAGGATGAAAAGGACCTGGGGGCTCTTGTTCGTCGGCATGCTCTTTTTCGTCACCTCCTGTAGCGGTGAGCCAGCGCCGCCGCCATCCCCGTCGGCCCCGCGGCCCACCTCGGTGAGCAAACCCGCGAGCACCACTCCCACGGCACCGCCACCACCCGCCTCGCCCGCCATGATCAGGGAGGCCTGTCCGTTCCTCCCGCTCACCGAGGTCCACCAGATCATGGGCACCGCACAGTTGGGCCAGGGCAAGAGCCAGCAGGAGGCAGAGGTAGAGGAAGAGGACGGCATCATCAAGTACGCGTGCCTGTACAACGGCGTGAACGGCCTGTACCTGCACGTCTTTCCGGAGAAGGAACGGTCGGTGCCGTCGATGGTGACGCAGACCAAGAAGCTGTGCGTGAAGCCGCCGACGATGTTGCCGGGCATCGGCGATGCGGCCTGGTACTGCGAAGTGGAGGGCGACTTCATGTCGACGATGGTCTACAAACGCGGACACGGCCAGATCAGGTTCGCGTGGGTCTACCTCATCGGCGAAACCCGGTCCGACGTCTACAAGACGATGGCCGAACGACTGGCCGAGCGGCTCTGACCGGTCACGAAGAATTGGCTGGTCGCCCGGGATCATGAACAGCTAGGTTCACGCCGTGCACAGATCGAGGGGGACCCTCACCACCGCATTCCTGCTGTTCGCCGTCACGGCTTGCTCGAGCGGCGCCGCGACCGAGCCCACGCCGGCCGCGCCCGCGTCGTCGGCCGCGCCGACGTCCTCGGCGCGGCCGTCCAGCAGCACGCCACCCAGCCCCAGTACCACTCCACCGGCACCACTCGCCAAGATCACCGCGGCTTGCCCCGTCCTGAGCCCGACAGAGTTCCTTCAGGTGATCGGGACGTCAGACGATCTGGTCGCCAACGAAGGCGAAGCCGAACGGGTCGGCACCGGCAAGGCCTACCGGTGCGCTTTCGAGGACGCCAAAGGGAAACGCGGGAAATCGGCGGAACTCTTCGTCGCGGCCATCCCCGGTAACCAGCCGCCCCGCGCGACGATCGACAAGCTCGCGAAGGAATGCAAGCAGCCGATCACGCAGCTTCCCGGTATCGGCGAGCAGGCCTTGTGGTGTTCGATCCCCACCGACGGGCCGGATCTCAACATCCTGGTGACCGCAGGGAAACGCAGCCATGGCGAAACGAGGGTCGCGACGCTGTACCTGTACAGCACCAGGAGCGACGTCTACGCGACGCTGGCGAAAATGCTGGCCGATCGGCTGTGATCAGGGGCGCTGCGCGTGGCGGGTGGTCAGCGCGTCGAGGTCGAGGGTGAGCGGGGTGCCGTCGAAGTCGAGATTGACCTTGCCGGTGTGCTCACCGAAGTTCTCGTACTCACCGTCGACCAGACGGTAGGTGACCATGCTCGCCGGGTCGTCGAGGTCGACGATCCAGTAGTGCTCGATGCCGACCTCGGCATACTCGGAGAACTTGGTGACCCGGTCGGTGCGGACGGTGCCCTCGGACAAGACCTCGATGACGAGGCGCACGTCCTGCGCCGCATAGCGTGCTGGGTTCGTTTTCACGAGTTCGGTCGCCGAGATGAGGACATCCGGCACCCGAACCGTCAACGGAAGTTCCGTGACGACGAACTCGGCTTCCGAAAGAGCCATGAGCGATTCGGGCAGCTGTTCGTTGAGCAGATAGCCCAGGCGGGTGACCGCAAGCTGGTGAAACGACATGGGCAGGGGGCCACGACCAGCACTCCTTCGATGACTTCGGCGCGGTGTTCCGGATCTTCCGGCAACGCGGCCCAGTCATCGAGCGTCAAGAGACGGTGATGCCAGTGCACGACACTCATCGAACTCCTCCTTCGCCCGTGATCGCCAGACCATCTTCCCACGGTTTCACCAGAACCGTACCATCACACACGGTAGCGAACGAACACTCTAAGAGTTGCCCGTACGCAAGAATCACTCCGGAAATCCCCATTGTTTCCGCAGGTCCGCTACATTTCACCGATGAGAAGAACCTGGGGGCTCTTGTCCGTCGGCACGCTCCTTTTCCTCACCGCCTGTAGCGGTGAGCCCGCCCCGGCACCGACACCGGCCCCGCCATCGACGTCAGCGAGCAAAGCCACGAGCACCACGCCGACGACACCTCCACCGCCCGCCTCACCTCCCAAGATCACCGCGGCTTGTCCGTTCCTGCCGCTCACCGAGGTGCAGCAGATCATGGGCGACGCGATCTACGGCTGGAAAGAGGGACAGCAGGAGGCCGCGGTGAAGGAAAAGGACGGCATCACCGACTACGCGTGCCACTACAACCGCTCGGACGGCTTCTACCTGAGCGTCGTCGCGGAGCAGGGCTGGTCGGTGCCGTCGATGGCGGCGGAGACCAAGAAGGAGTGCACGAAACCGCCGACGCCGTTGCCGGATATCGGCGAAACGGCGTGGTTCTGCGACGGCAAGGACCAGCGGGTGACGACCGTGGTCTACAAACGCGCCCACGGCCAGATCCGGGTCGCGCTGGTCGACCTTTCCGGCCCGACCCGGTCCGACGTCTACGAGACGATCGCCAAGAGGCTGGCAGAACGCCTCTGACTACTCCGTGAAGTCGCCCGCCGGGGCACCCCAGGACGACGACGTGTCCCCGCGCTCCTCCGCCAGCGCGCGCCGCCGCGCGTTCTCGCCGCGCACACGCTCCACTTCGGACTGGATGTACTCGTCGTCGTAGCGCTGGAACACGCGCGCCGGGTTGCCCGCGACCAGGGTGCGCGGCGGGACGTCCTTGGCGACCACGGAATTCGGCTGCACGGTGGCGAAATCGCCGATCGTCACGCCCGCCATGATCACCACGAGGCCGCCGATGAAGCAGCCCTTGCCGATCTTCACCGGTTTGCGTTCGATGAGGTCGCTGCCGGAGTGGTTCTGCAACGTCATGTTCGCGAGCCAGCTGGAATGCGTGAAGATCAGCGTGTTCAGGCCGATGCTGGTGTGCTCGCCGATCTCCAGCCCGCCGCTCGCGTCGAGCGCGGCGCCCTCACCGATCCAGCAGTGTTCGCCGATCTTCAGGTTCTCGGGGCTGATGATCTTGACGCGCTCGCGCACCCGCGTCGACTCGGGCAGTCCGTAGAACCGAGCGCGCTCGGCGTCGTTCATGTACTGCGAAACGAGTTCGGTCAGGATCTGCGGGCGCAGCCGGTTGCTGCGCTCGTCATCGAAGAACATCGGCCTCGGTCACCAGTTTCTCGAAGGTGCGCAGGTGTTCCTCGGCGACGACGTCGAGGCCGAAGTTGGCCCGCACCATCGAGCTTTCCCGCTGTGCCACCGAAGCCCGCTTCTCCGGGTCGTCGAGCAGTTCGATGACGGTGTTCGCCACCGCCTCGCTGTCGTCCGGCCGCACCAGCAGGATGTTCTCGCCGTTGCGCAGTTCGATGCCGGGGTAGTTGTCCTCGGTGACCGACGCGATGGTCGCGGTGCCCGAGAGCATCGCCTCCAGCGACGCGGTGCCACAGCCGCCGTTGAGGTCGTGCGTGACGATGTCGGCGGCGGCGAAGTACGAAGGCACGTCGGCCTTCGGCACGGCGCCGGTGACGATGATGGCGTCCGCGACGCCGAGTTCTTCCGCCCGCTTCAGGAAGACGTCGTGGTACACGCGGCCGACGACGACCACCTTCACGCCGGGGTGCTTGTCCAAAATGGACGGCAGCGCCTCGACCAGCGGGAGCCGGTTGCGCAGCGGGATCACGTGCCCGAGCGAGACGATCACCGGACCGTCGCCGAGATCGTGCTCCGCGCGGACGTCCTTCGTGAGCGGCTTCTCGAAGTTCCCGGTGTCGACGGCGATCGGGAAGTAGTCCGAGTTCTCGTCGCTCGTGCCGTAGCGCTCGACGCAGTAGTCCACGCCGAGTTTGTCGAGGATGACGTACCGCGGCTTGAGGTAGCGCAGGATCGGGTTCACCAGCACGGTGTCCAGGAACCGGAAAACGCCGCCGTACAGCTTGTTGTCGCTGATCAGCAGGGTGTGGATGGTCAGCAGCATCGGCAGCTTGTGCCGCCGCGCGTACCGTCCGGCCAGCCACGACAGGTCGAAGAACTGCCCGTGCAGGTGGATCGCGTCCGGTTTGAACTCGTCCAGCAGCTTCCGCAGCCGCCGCCAGTTCCCCGGCCGCAGCGAGGCGAAGCTCATGTCGAAGTCGATCGACAGGCCCAGCTGCGGCATCTTCACCGCGGGCAGGCGGACGACGCGGTAGCCGTCCTTCGTCTCGTCGGCCGGGGCGTCGGCGTAGGCCGCGGTGATCGCGAGCACCTCGTGCCCGCGTGCCGCGTACTGCTCGGCCAGGGAGGCCGCCATGTGCGCGCTTCCGCCCACCCTGGGCGGGAAGAAGTTGTTGACGACGGCGATGCGCATAGGGCGGCTCTCCCCTGGCCCGGCGCTCACTCCGAAGCCTTGACCAGCTCGTACATGCCCTCTTCCACGGAGATCTTCGGCTCCCAGCCGAGGACCTCGCGGGCACGGGAGATGTCTGCGGCACGCCGCGAAACCAGCACGTCGCGCTCGTTGAACAGCGGCTCGACGTTGACGCCGACGGCGTCGATGAGGATCTTCGCGAGCGTCGCGATCGAGGTGTCGATCCCGGTGCCGATGTTGATCGGCACGTTCGCCTGGTCCGACTCCAGCGCCGCGACGACGGCGCGGGCCAGGTCCGTGACGTGCACGAAGTCCATCGACTGGTCGCCGCGGCCGTCGATGATCGGCGGCTGGCCGGCGCGCAGGCGCTGGATGAAGTGGTTGATCACCGACGTGTAGTAGGCCTCGATCTTCTGGCCGGGGCCGTACACGTTGAAGAACCGCAGCGCGTTCCAGGACAGGCCCTTGGTGCGCTCGTAGAAGCCGAGCATGTCCTCGCCCGCGCGCTTCGAGATGCAGTACGGCGTGAGCGGCTTGAGCTCGTCGTCCTCGTGCATCGGCAGCCGCTTCGGGTCGCCGTAGACGGACGCGGTCGACGCGAACACGACCCGCTCGACACCTTCGTCCGCCGCGGCGGCGAAGACGTTGTGGTTGCCGACCATGTTGATGTCGATGGACTCGTGCGGGTCGGCGACCGACTTGTTGATCGACACGGTGGCGAAGTGGATCACGTGCGTGCAGCCGCGCATGGCCTCACGCACGGCGCCGCCGTAGCGCACGTCCTTCTCGACCAGTTCGACCTTGCCGGTGGCGACGAACTCGTTGATCCTGGCGCGGTCGCCACGCGTCATGTTGTCGAAGACGCGGACGGTGTAGCCGCCGTCGATCAGCATCGGGATGACGTGCGCGGCGATGAAACCGCCGCCCCCGGTGAAGAGGACCTTCTTGTCGGGCATTTCTCTCCTAGCTCGGCAGTGCGGCGCTGACGGTCCCGATGACCCGGTCGACCTGGTCATCGGTGAGGTTGGCGTGCATCGGGATGGCGAGATGACGGGCGAAGAGGTCCGCCGAAACCGGCAAGGTCTGGTTCTTGCCGTAGATGGGCTGGAGGTGCGAGGCGTAGGTGCCGAAGTTGCACTGCACGCCCTGCTCACGGATCCGCAGCGCGAGCGCGTCGCGGTCGATCTCCGGGGCGACGGTGAGGATGTAGGCCTGCCACGGGTGCTCGCGGTCGGGCAGTTCCACGGGGACGTCGAGACCGGGCAGGTTCTCGAACGCCTCGTGGTAGCGCTTGGCCACCGAACGGCGGGCCGAGAGCAGGTCCGGGAGGCGGTCCAGCTGGACGTTCATGATCGCGGCCTGCACGTCCGAGAGCCGGAAGTTGTAGCCGAGCTCGTGGAACTCCGGGATCGGCAAGGCGCCGGAACCCTCGCGGGTGATGGCGGGCTCGATGCCGTAGGTGTGCAGCTTGCGCGCGTGCGCGATGAGGTCTTCGCGGTCCGAGACCAGCGCGCCGCCTTCGCCCGCGGTGATGCCCTTGCGGCCGTGGAAGGAGAACGCGGCCAGGTCGGCGAGGCTGCCTGCCGGGCGGGTCTTGTATATCGCGCCCGCGGCGCAGGCGGCGTCCTCGAACAGCCACAGGCCGTGCTTGTCGGCGATCGCGCGGTACTCGTCGAAGTCACCGGGCTGCCCGGCGACGTCGACGGCGAGGATGCCGACGGTGCGCGGGGTGATCAGGGCTTCGATCGACGCCGGGTCGGCGCTCCACACGTCCGGGCGAATGTCCGCGAACACCGGCGTCGCGCCCGCCTGCAGCACGGCGTGGCCGGTGGCGGGGAACGTGTAGTCGCCGACGATGACCTCGTCGCCCGGCTTCACGCCGAGTACACGCAGCCCGAGGAAGAGTGCGGAGCCACAGTTGCTGGTGGTCAGCGCGTGCGCGGTGCCGACGGTCTTCGCGAAGCGTTCCTCGAAGCGGCGGCACGCGGGGCCGGCACCGGCCAGCCAGCCGGACCGGAACACCTCCGCCACGGCGGCGAGTTCTTCTTCGCCGACGGTCGGCTGACCGAGGACCACGGGTTCGTGCTCGGACATTCCTCTTTACCCTCTCCCGTAGCCCTCTCCCATTGCGTGGGGACCCGGCGAAGTGTATAGACGCCATTCGGCCGATCTCGGGCGGGCTGGATCCGCCCAGGTCAACACGCGGACACCGATATGGTTGCCCTCATGCGATTCGGCGTTCTGGGGGCGACGGAGGTGCGCCGCGAGGACGGCACCGCCGTCCCGGTCGGCGGGCCGAGGGTCCGGACGCTGCTCGCGTTGCTCGCCCTGGAGGCGGGCCGGGTCGTCCCGGCCGAGCGGCTCATCGACGGCTTGTACGGCGAGCAGCCGCCGGACGGCGCGGCGAACGCGCTGCAATCGCAGGTCTCGCGGCTGCGCGGGGCGCTGAAGGACCTCGCGCCCGTCGAGTTCAGCCCGGCGGGTTACCGGCTGGCCGTGGACCCCGACGACGTCGACGCGCTCCGGTTCGAGCGGCTCGCCGCTGAAGGCCGACGCACTCTCGCGGCGGGAGACGCCGCGAAGGCGGGTGAGCTGCTTCGCGACGCTCTCGCGCTCTGGCGGGGGCCGGCGTTCGCGGACATCACCGACGCGCCGTTCCGCGATCCGCAGGTCACCAGGCTGAACGAGCTGAGGACGTCCGCGGTCGAGGACCGCGTCGAGGCCGAGCTCAAGCTGGGGAGGCACGAAGACGTCCTCGCCGAGCTTCGCGAGGTCATCGCCGCCCAACCGCTGCGGGAACGGCCACGGGCACTGCTGATCCGCGCGCTGCACGGCGCGGGACGCCAGGCCGACGCGCTCACCGCGTTCGAGGACGCCCGCCGCGTCCTCGCCGACGAACTCGGCGCCGACCCCGGACCGGACCTCGCCGCCGCTCATCTGGCCGTCCTGCGCGGCGAGACACCGAAAGCCAGGGCCACGACCGCGCCGCTCCCCGCGCAGCTCACCACCTTCATCGGCCGCGAGGGCGACCTCCGGCACGTGCTCGGTCAGCTGGACCTCTCGCGGCTGGTGACGCTGACCGGACCCGGCGGGAGCGGCAAGACGCGGCTGGCCATCGAGACCGCCGCCGCGACGGACCTCCCGGTGGTCTTCGTCGAACTCGCGCCCTATACCGAGGACGCCGACGTCGCCCATGCCGTGCTGGCCGCGCTCGGCCTGCGGACGGTCCCGATCGGGGCGGCCACCGCCCCCGTGGAGCACGCGCCGCTGGAGCGGCTGATCGACGCCCTCGCGGACAGGGCGCTCCTGCTGGTGCTCGACAACTGCGAGCACCTGGTCGGCGCCGCCGCGAAACTGACCGCCCGGCTGCTCGGCGCGGCCCCGGCGCTGCGCGTGCTCGCCACCAGCCGGGAACCGCTGGGCATCACCGGCGAGGTCGTCACGCCCGTGCCTCGGCTCGCCGTGCCGCCGCCGGGCACGCCGCCCGGCCGGTCGCTGGAGTTCGCCGCCATCCGGCTGTTCGCCGATCGCGCGCGGGCCAACGACCCGGGCTTCGCCGTCGACGACACCACCGCGGGCGACGTCCAGCGCATCTGCGCCGCGCTCGACGGGCTGCCGCTGGCCATCGAACTCGCCGCGGCGCGCGTGCGGACGCTGTCCGCCGGCGAGATCGCCGCGAGGCTGGACGACCGCTTCAAGCTGCTCTCGCGGGGCAGCCGGGTCGCCGAGGACCGGCATCGCACCCTGCGCGGCGTCGTCGAATGGAGCTGGGATCTGCTCGACGAGGACGAACGCCTGCTCGGCAGGCGCCTGACCGTCTTCGCGGGTGGCACGACCCTCGCCGACGCCGAAGCGGTCTGCGCCGTGCCGGACCTCGAGGACCTGCTTCCGTCCCTTGTGGACAGATCGCTGGTCGAACGCGGCGGGAACCGGTATCGGATGCTCGAAACCATCCGGGCGTTCTTCGCCGAGAAGCTCACCGAAGCGGACGAGGCCGAGCAGCTGCGGCGCGCGCACGCCGAACACTTCCTCGCCCTCGTCGAAGAGGCGGACCCGCTCCTGCGCACCGGTGACCAGCTCGTCTGGCTCGACCGGCTCGACGACGCCTACGACGATCTCCTGGCCGCGCTGCGCTGGGCGGCCGAAGCCGACATCCGGATCGCTCTGCGGCTTTCGGCCTCACTGGTGACGTACTGGTGGATGCGCGGACGCCGGTTCGAGGGCTCGACGCTGAGCATGGAGGTGGTCAAGCGGCTCGGCCCGCGACCACCGGACGGCCTCGAAGAGGAGTACCAGCTCTCCGTGCTCAACGCCACCGCCGGACTTCGCGGTCACGAGGCCCTGGAACGGCACGTCCCGGCGGTGGACGACCTCGTGCGGAACCTGGCCAAAGCGCCCCGGAATCCGGCGCTGCTCCTGCTGATGGGAGTGGTGACCGGTCCGCCCGGTGACGACGACGCGCTGATCAAACGCAGTCAGGCCCTCCTGGCGCACAGCGACGCTTGGAGCCTGGCGCTCGCGCCGACCGGCTACGGGCTCCGTGCGCTGATGCGAGGCGAACTCGAGACGGCGGAAGGGTTCCTGCGCGCCGGGGAGAAGGCGTTCCGGGAGCTCGGGGAGCGTTGGGGCCTTTCGATGGTCCTCGATCACCTGTCACAGATCTTGGTCTGGACGGACCGTCAGGCCGAGGCCCTCGAAACGATGAACGAAGCGCTCCGGTTGATGCGGGAACTCGGCGCGTCCGACGACGACGCGGATCTGCTGTGCCGTCGCGGCGCCAGCAAACTGCTCCACGGCGACGCGGCGGGGGCGCGGGCGGATTTCGACCTCGCCATCGCGATCGCGCGCCGCTCGGGGATGCCGGAAAGCCGGGCCACCGGGTACATCGGGCTCGCGTTCCTCGCCCGGCACGAAGGCGATCTGCCCGCGGCTCGCGCACTGAGCGAACTCGCGCTTTCGGAATGCCCCGGCGGTTCGTTCGCGGCCGAGGGGGTCCGCGCCGGGGCGATGATCTCGCTGGGCTGGGTCGCGGCCGCCGAAGGTGACGCCGACCAGGCCGAGGAACTCCACCGGCTGGCGCTCGTCTCGGCGGACAGCTGGCATGACAGCACCACCATGGCCTGCGCCGTCGAAGGCCTCGCCGGGGTCGCGCTGCTCCGGGGCGACCCCGAGCGGGCGGCGGTCCTGATCGGCGCCGCGGTGACCGTGCGGGGCACCGCGTACGCCGTCGATCTGGACGCCGCCCTGCTCCGGACGACCGTGCGGGAGCGGCTCGGTGCCGGCTTCGACCGGTCGTACCGCCAAGGGCTCGGCATGCGCGGCGCCGCTCAATTGACGGGGTTCTGAGCGCCCGTCAAGAAGATCCCCTGCGGCGCGAAGCGGCCGACGGCCTCGGCGAGCAGGCGCGGGTCGAGTTCGCTGTCCTGGACCGCGACGTACAGCGGTGCCGCGTTGACCGGAATCGCGCCGAGCCGGGTCATCCCGGGGCCGACCGGGTCGGTGGTCAGGCGGGTGACGTCACGCCACGGGACGACGGTCCGCTCGATCCGGACACCGACCGCGTCCAGTTCGAAGAGCACCCACTGCTGGTCGTGCAGCGACCGCACGTAGGCGATGGTGCCGCAGCCGACGGCGATCAGGACGACGCGCAGCGCGCCGGGCGCCTCGATCGAGCCGAGCAGGGCGGCGATCGCGAAGAAGGCCACCAGGAGCCCGGTGAGTTTCGCGGCGCCGATCAGGCCCGCGTTCGGCTTGTGCACCCGGAACCGCACGTTCCGCATCAGGTGTTTGGTGAGCACGCCGCCACCGACGGCGGCGGCCAGCGCGATCAACGTCACCGCCAGCGAGACCGGCGAGAACTCCATGAGGACGTTGTAACCGGCGATCAGGGCGACGAACCCTCCCGCGACGGTCAGCATCAGGGCGAGCTTGCCCTTGCGGACGTCTCGCTCGCGGCGGTCGAGCGAGGCCTGGTCCGGGGCGGCGAGGAAGCCGCCGTCGATGTTCCTCATCGGGCATCACGCTGCGTCGCGGCGGCGCGGCGCTCGCGCTGACGGCGGTCGAGGACGTACAGGAGGACACCGGCGCCGGCGCTCAACGCGGCGTAGAACAGGTCTTGCAGGCCGTCCTCCGGGTAGCCGGTGGAGAACTCGGCCATCGCGAGCACGACGAAGAGGACGGTGATCACGCCTCCGGCGATGACGTACACCTTGTTGCTGAGCATCGGTTCCCTCGTTTCCGTTGTCGGTGAGGCAACTTTGGCGCGGGGCACATGACATTCCGATGACAGACGCTGCCAGCGCTGACAAGCACAGACAGGCGGTCAGCGCGTGGTGCGCGGACGGTCAGCGGCGGCGGACACGCTCCCGGCCATGACTTATCTCGCGGGATCTCCCGAAGACTTCCTCGCCGTGCGGCAGCTGACGTTGCGCGGTACCCAGGCCGAGATCGGCCACGCGCTCGCGGCCGAGATGAAGGCGCGGACCGACTGGACGCCGCCACCGGTCGATCCGATCGTCGCCAAGGCGCGGCGTGTCTGGTTCGAGCGGAACTGGCCGCAGTACGCGGCGCGGACGGCCGGGTTCGCCGAGGCCTACGGGCTTCCGGCCGACGCGGCGATGTCCTTCGACAACGCCAGTGCCCTGCCCGCCGGGTCGGGCTGTTCGGCGTTGTGGACGGGGAGTGTGCTCGGCCGGAACTACGACTTCTTCACCTTGAGCTGGAGCCAGCTGGGCGCGGTGATGGCGGGTGCGGAGCCCGTCGACGACGGGACGGTGCCGATGGCATCACGCCCTTACGTCCTGACCACGATCCCCGACGACGGCATCGCCTCGACCTCGCTCTCCATGTCCACAGTGGACGGTGCGATGGAAGGCGTCAACGAGGCCGGGCTCGTCGTCTCCTTGCTGATGGCCGACCTCGAGGAGGCCACGCCGCTGGAGCACGACCCTGGCCCGCAGGCCGGCCTCTCGGTGCCCCAGGTCTGCCGGTACCTGCTGGACACGTGCGAGAACGTCGACGAGGCCAAGGAAGCGCTGATGCTCGCCAAGCAGTACTCGCACGGCGCGCCCTGTCACTACATCGTCGCCGACGCCTCCGGCCGCGGCTTCGTCTACGAACGCGGCGCGCACGACATCGAGTACTTCGTCGAGGTCGCGGACGGGCCGCTGTGCGTCACGAACCATCCGCTGCACCGCTACCCGGACATCGACGCGCTGCCGGAGGACACCCCGGAGACCATGCTCACCTACCAGCGGCTCCGCACCCTCACCAAGGAGGCGGGGGCCGGGCCGCGTGACGCGCTCGACGCGGTGTCCGTCGCGATCGAGCCGGGCGCGCCGTGGCGGACGTTGTGGCGCAGCGTCCTCGACCCGGCGTCCCGCACCATGAGCACCCGGTTCTACCTCGGCGACGGAGAGCACGGCACCGCGCGTCACTCGCCGGAATTCACCTTCGGGGTGTCGCGGTGAGCATCGGCAAGGGCCGCAAGATCGGCACCATCGCGGTCTGCGTACTGGCACAACTGCTGATCGCGATCGACCTGACCGTGCTGCACCTGGTGCTGCCGTCGCTTTCGGAGCAGATGCACCCGTCGACGACGGAAATGCTGTGGATCGCCGACGCGTACGGTTTCGCGCTCGCCGGGCTGCTGATCACGATGGGGAACATCGGCGACCGGGTCGGCCGGAAGAAACTGCTGCTGATCGGGGCGTCGCTGTTCGGCGTCGCTTCGGTGATCACGGCGTACGCGCCGACGGCGGAGCTCCTGATCGCCGCCCGCGCGCTGCTCGGGATCGCCGCCGCGACGCTGATGCCGTCGACGTTGTCGATCATCCGGAACGTGTTCACCGGCAAGGAACGCGCGGCCGCGATCGGCGTTTCGAGCGGGCTGACGATCCTCGGTTTCGGCATGGGCCCGCTCGTCGGCGGTGTCCTGCTGGAGCACTTCTGGTGGGGTTCGGTGTTCCTGGTCAACGTGCCGGTGGTGATCGTCATGGTGATCGCGGGCGCGCTGATCCTGCCCGAGTCGAAGAACCCGGCGCCGGGCCGGATCGACGTGCCCAGCGTGCTGCTGTCCGTCGTGGGCATGGTCGGGATCGTCTACACGATCAAGGAAGTCGCGTACCAGGGCTGGGGGCACTGGGACGTCGCGGTCGCGACGGTGCTCGGCCTGGGCTGTGTGCTCGCGTTCGTCCTGCGGCAGCCGAGGCTGGCCGAACCGCTGATGGACCTGGAACTGTTCGCGCAGCGGGCGTTCTCGGCGACCGTCGGCACCACCATCCTGGCGATGTTCGCGCAGCTCGCGGTCTCGCTGATGTTCGCGCAGTACCTGCAGCTGGTGGTGGGCTGGTCGCCGCTGAAATCCGGGCTCGCCGGGCTGCCGGGGATGGGCGGCGCGATCGTCGGCGGCGTTTTCGCACCACTGGCGATCAAGGCCTTCGGCCGGGCGGTCACGATCGCGCTGGGCTGTGCTCTGTCGGCGGTCGGCTTCGCGCTGTACTCGGGTATCGGCGTGACGATCGTCTACACCGACCTGCTCGCCGCGATGATCATCTTCGGTGTCGGGCTGGCGCTGATCCTCGCCGTCGCGACGGACACGGTGCTCGGCGTCGTGCCGAAGGCGAGGGCGGGCGCGGCGTCGGCGATCTCCGAGACGGCGACCGAACTCGGCGGGGCGCTGGGGATCGCTGTCCTCGGCAGTGCGCTCGGCGCGCTGTACCGGAGCGAACTCGTCATCCCGGCGGGTGTGCCGCCCGAGGCGATCTCGGACACCCTCGGCGGCGCCGTCCAGTACGCGGCGCAGTTGCCGCCTGAGCAGGGGGCGTTGATCCTCGGCAACGCGAAACTCGCGTTCGTCGACGGGTTGCAGGTGACGATGCTGTGCTCGGCGGGGCTGATGGCGCTGCTGGCGGTCAGCGCGTTGTTCACGCTGCGCGGGGTGCCGAAGGTCCTCGAGGACCCGGAGGACGAGCCGGCGCCGGTCCCGGTCGCGACGGGCTGAAGGGGCCCTTCCCCGCGTAAGACGTGGCCAAGGGCGCTTTCCCCGCATCAGATGCGGGGAAAGCGTCCTTCAGCTCCTCGGTCCGGCGAGCGGCACGGCGTGTTTGTCGCCCGACCGCACCATGGCCAGCAACGGTTTCGCGGCCACGCCCAGCACCCGCGCCGCGAAGGTGCGGCCGTTGCGGCGCGCGATGTCCGGGCCGAAGGCGTCCATCAGCGCGACGAGCCCGGGCAGGGGACGCACGAACAGCGTCACTTCGGTGATGAGCCCGTCCTCGCGGAGCTTCAGCACCGCAGCTTCTTCGATCTCCTCCGCGCCGATGCGTGCGGTGTAGACGACGACCCGCGTCGAGGCGTCGCCCGTGTCGGTGTGGAAGCTGACGTCGCGCAGATGCGAGTAGGCGACTTCCAGCAGCGGCCGGAGTTCCTCGTGCCCGGTGAACCGCACCCGGCTGGTCAGCGGCGAGTGCACGACCGCGTCCGGCGCGAAGGCGCTCAGCGCGAGTTCCACGTCCTGGGTCTCGAGGGCCCGGCGGTACCGCTCGGTGGTGTCGATGCTCATGTTTCCTCCTGGATCAGGGCTCCCAGACCGCGCCACAACAGATCCGTCGTGAGCGCGACGACTTGCTCCCGCGGGATGTCGCGGTTGCTCCACCACCAGGTGGCGATGGCGTTTAGCGCGCTCTTCGCCGCTTCGGCGAGCGCTTCGTTCGCGCGGTCGCGCGGCAGGTCCGCGGTCAGCGCCAGGCCGGGGACCTGGGCGAACACCTCGGTCAGCTGTCCGGTGGCCCTGGCCTGCCCGCGCCGGTGCGCCTCGGCGACCCCCTCGTCGGACGGCGTTTCGGCGAAGATCATCCGCCAACCGCGTTCGTTCGTCTCCATCCACGCGAAGATCGCCGCCACCCTGGTACGCAGCAGCTCCTCCGCGGTGCCCGACGGCGGCAGCCCGCCCCAGCCCGCCAGCAGACTGTCCACTTCGGACTCCAGCAGCCCGGCGTACAGCCGGGCCTTGGACGGGAAATGGTCGTAGAGCACGGGCGTGCTGATCCCGGCCGCCGTCGCGACCTCGCGCATCCCCGCCGCGTCGTAGCCGGACGCGGCGAACACCCGCGCCGCCGCGGCCAGGATCCGCTCCCGGCGTTCTTCCCTGCTCAACCGCTTACCTGACATCGGTCAGGTACGCTACCACTCAACCTGACAGCTGTCAGGTAGCGTTCCGGGTAACCTGGTCGATCGTGCGCACAGTCGTAGTCATCGGGGGCGGAATCGTCGGGCTCGCCACCGCCTGGGAGCTGACCAAACGTGGCCTGGACGTCACGGTGCTCGAGAAGGAGGACCGCTGGGCGGCCCACCAGACCGGGCACAACTCGAACGTCGTGCACGCGGGGCTCTACTACAAGCCGGGTTCCTTCAAGGCCAGGATGTCCACCGCGGGCAATCGGTCCATTGTGGACTTCGCCCGGCAGTACGGGGTGCCGGTGGAGGTCTGCGGCAAACTCGTCGTCGCCACCTCCGAAGCGGAGCTTCCGGCGCTGAAGGTGCTCGCCGAACGGGCCGAAGCCAACGGCGTCCCGGCCAAGCTGATCACCCCGAGCGAGGCCCGCGAGTACGAACCCGAGGTCTCGTGCGTCGCCGCGCTGCGCGTGGAGTCCACCGGCATCATCGATTTCCCGGCCGTCTGCACCGCGCTCGTGCGGCTGCTCGACGAATCCGACGCCGACCTCCGCCTCGGCACGCCCGCGCTGGGGATCCGCGCGGGCCGCACCGGCGGCGTCGAGGTGGCGACCGGCGACGACGTGATCCACGCGGACGCGCTCGTCAACTGCGCGGGCCTGCACGCGGACCGCGTCGCGCGGCTCGCCGGGCTCACCCCGAGCGCGCGGATCGTGCCGTTCCGCGGCGAGTACTACGAACTGAAGCCCGAACGCCGTCATCTGGTGCGCGGCCTGATCTACCCGGTCCCGGACGCGTCGCTGCCGTTCCTCGGCGTGCACCTGACCCGCATGCTCGACGGCAGCGTGCACGCCGGCCCCAACGCCGTGCTCGCGCTGCGCCGCGAGGGCTACACCTGGCGCGACGTCTCCGCGAAGGACCTCGCCGAAGTCGCCCGCTTCCCCGGCGTCTGGCGGCTCGCGCGCAAGTACGCGTACCCGACCGGGCTCGACGAGGTCCGCCGGTCGTTCTCCCGCCGCCGCTTCGCCGAAAGCCTCGCGCGGCTCGTGCCCGCCGTCACCGAGGACGACATCGTGCGGCACGGCTCCGGCGTCCGGGCACAGGCGCTGCGCCCGGACGGCGCGCTCGTCGACGACTTCCTGATCGAGACCGCGCGCGACCAGGTGCACGTCCTCAACGCGCCCTCACCGGCGGCGACCAGCGCGCTGGAGATCGCCAAGCACATCGCCGACGAGGTGTCCGACTAGGCGGCGGGCGCGTTCGCGGTCACGAGCGGCATCACGGTCTGCGGGATCTCGCAGGCCTTGGCGTTGTCGCTGAGGTCTCCGGTGTCGAGCTTGATCGACGAGGTCTCCGTGATCGGGAAGAGCGCGACGCAGATCGGGCTGTCCGGAGCGGAGTAGACGATCCACTTCCGGCCGTTGACCATCTGCTCGGCGGGGGTGCCTTCCAGTCCGGGCACGTCCTCGGTCCTGGTCGCCGTGTAGACCCAGAGGTCGAGCGCCTTCTTGCCCTTGTCTCCGTCCGTGTCGTCCCACTGGCAGCCGTTCTTGGGATCCCGCGACGAGCCGTTCATCGGCCGCGCGGGCAAGAGGTTGAGCGGGGCCACCTGCTCGGGCTTGAGCAGGGTGCACGGGTCGACGTTCACCAGCGGACCGGACGGCTCGACCGGCTTCTGCCCCGGCGGCGCGGTGATCTCCGGGCTCGGCTGCCCGCCGGGCAGATGCGAGGCGACCGCGGGGAGCGCGGCCTTCGCCAGGTCACAGGCCTTGGAGTTGTCGCTGCCGGGGGCGTCGCTGGAGACCTCGACGAACGTCTTCGCGTCCAGTTCCGTGGTCAGCGAGCAGTAGCTCGGCCCGAGGATGGTCGCGTACCGCGTCCAGGTGAATCCGCCGACGCCGAACTTCTCCCCGGGCAGCGCGCCCGCGTAGTAGTCCTCCGCCGAGAGGTCCTTGCTCTGCGAAACCTCCAGCGCGACGCCGTCCGGCGCGTCCTCCAGTTCGGGGAACCGGCAGACCGCGGCGATCTTCTGCTCGGGTTTCGCCGGGCGTTCCTTACCCGGATACGTGACGCCCAGCGCGGCCGCCTGCTCCGGCGTCAGCAGCGCGCACGGCTCGGCCTTCGTGATGACCGGCCCCTGTCCCGGGACCGGCGAGGCCGACCCGCCGATCGTCGACGTGCAGCCGCCGAGCGCCAGCACCGCCAGCCCGATCGCGAGCGAATTCCGATACCGCATGCGTCCCTCCTCCGGTCCCTACTTCGATGTGGGTGTGAGGACCTCGGTTCCGCCGAGGAAGGGGCGAAGCGCTTCCGGCACCCGGACCGAACCGTCTTCGAGCTGGTGGTTCTCCAGGATCGCGACGATCCACCGCGTGGTGGCGAGCGTGCCGTTCAGCGTGGCGACGGTCTGCGGGCGGCCGTCGTCGTCGCGGTAGCGGATGCCGAGGCGGCGGGCCTGGAACGTCGTGCAGTTCGACGTCGACGTCAGCTCGCGGTAGGTCTCCTGCGACGGCACCCACGCCTCGCAGTCGAACTTCCGGTACGCGGACGTGCCGAGGTCGCCGGTGGCGGTGTCGATCACCCGGTACGGGACCTCGATCTTGGCGAGCATCTGCTCTTCCCAGTCCAGCAGGCGCGCGTGCTCGGCTTCGGCGTCCTCGGGACGCGTGTAGACGAACATCTCGACCTTGTCGAACTGGTGGACGCGGATGATGCCGCGGGTGTCCTTGCCGTACGAACCGGCCTCGCGGCGGTAGCAGGACGACCAGCCCGCGTAGCGCCTCGGGCCCTTCGCCAGGTCCAGGATCTCGTCGGCGTGGTAGCCGGCGAGCGGGACCTCGGAGGTGCCGACGAGGTACAGGTCGTCGTCGCGCAACCGGTAGACCTCCGACGAGTGCGCGCCGAGGAAGCCGGTGCCCGCCATGATCTCAGGCCGGACGAGGCTCGGCGTGATCATCGGCGTGAACCCGTTCGCCGTCGCCTGCGCGACGGCCATGTTCAGCAGGCCGAGCTGCAACTGGGCGCCGATGCCGGTGAGGAAGTAGAACCGCGAGCCCGAGACCTTCGCGCCGCGCTCCATGTCGAGCGCGCCGAGGCCCTCGCAGAGTTCGAGGTGGTCCTTCGGCGTGAAGTCGAACTTCTTCGGCTCGCCGACGTGCTTGAGCACGACGTAGTCGTCCTCGCCGCCTTCGGGGGCTTCGGGGTGGACCAGGTTCGGCACCAGGCGGTGCAGCTGATCGAACTCCTCCGACGCCTCGGTCTGCTCGACCTCGGCGGCCTTCACCTGGGCGGCGAGTCCCTTCGCCTTGGCGAGCAGTTCGGCCCGCTCCTCGCCCTGCGCCTTCGGGACGAGCTTGCCCAGCGACTTCTGCTCGGCGCGCAGCGTGTTGGCGGCGGCGATCGAAGACCGGCGGCGGGAGTCGAGGGAGAGCAGCTTGTCGACCACTCCTTCGTCCTCGCCACGGGCGCGCTGCGAAGCGCGCACGACGTCCGGGTCATCGCGCAGAGTCCTGGGGTCAATCACGATTGCAGAGGTTAGTCCTAGCGCCGAGCGCCCTTCGAGGCAGTTTCCCCGTACAGACTGTGCGGGCCGCCGCGGATAACCCGACAGTCTGATCGTTGTCGCCCGTTTCGGGCCCTCCCCATACTGAGATCTCCCTGCTGCGGACGGAGAAAACGCGATGACCGATGCGGACCTGCTGGCGCGGCACAAGGCGGTACTGCCGTCCTGGCTGGCGCTCTACTACGACGAGCCGATCGAGATCGTGCACGCGCAGGACCGCCGGGTCATCGACTCGACCGGGCGGAGCTATCTCGACTTCTTCGCGGGCATCCTGACGAACTCGATGGGCTACGACGTCTCGGCGATCAGCGACGCCGTGCGCAAGCAACTCGACACGGGGATCCTGCACACCTCGACGCTGTACCTGATCCGCTCGCAGGTCGAACTGGCCGAGCGCATCGCGAAGCTCTCCGGCATCCCCGACGCGAAGGTGTTCTTCACCAACTCCGGGACCGAGGCCAACGACACCGCGCTGATGCTCGCCACCCAGTACCGGCGCAGCAACCAGGTGCTGGCGATGCGGAACTCGTACCACGGGCGGTCGTTCGCGACGGTCGGCATCACGGGCAACCGCGGCTGGTCGGCGTCGTCGCTCAGCCCGGTGAAGGTGAGCTACGTCCACGGCGGCTACCGGTACCGCAGCCCGTTCCGGGCGCTTTCGGACACGGAGTACATCGACGCGTGCGTCGCGGACCTGGTCGACGTGCTGGAGACGGGCACCTCGGGCGACGTCGCCTGCATGATCGCCGAGCCGATCCAGGGCGTCGGCGGGTTCAGCTCACCGCCGGACGGCCTGTTCAAGGCGATGAAGGAGGTCCTCGACCAGTACGGGATCCTGTTCATCTCCGACGAGGTCCAGACCGGCTGGGGACGGACCGGGGAACACTACTGGGGGATCCAGGCGCACGACGTCGTCCCCGACGCGATGACCTTCGCGAAGGGCCTCGGCAACGGCCTCGCGATCGGCGGGCTCGTGGCCCGCGGCGACCTCGTCGACTGCCTGACCGCGAACTCGATCTCGACCTTCGGCGGCAACCCGGTCGCGATGGCGGGCGCGGCGGCGGTCCTCGACCACATCGCCGACCACGACCTCCAGGCCAACGCGCTCGCCCGGGGTAACGAACTACTGTCCGGCCTGCGCGCTTCGGGGCATCCGCTGATCGGGGACGTCCGCGGCAAGGGCCTGATGATCGGCGTCGAACTGGTCAAACCGGGCGGCATGGAACCGGACACCCAGGCCGCGGCGCGGATGATGGAGGAGACCAAGGCGCGCGGGCTGCTGATCGGCAAGGGCGGGCTGCACGGCAACGTGCTGCGGATCGCGCCGCCGATGACGCTCACCGCCGACGAGGCCGCGGAGGGCCTGGGGATCATCGTGGACGCACTAACCGCCATCTCCTGACCCCTCCCTCACCCCCTTCCCGTAACCCCCCGACCAACGCTATGAAAGGCCCGTTACTTGCAAAATTTGCAAGTAACGGGCCTTTCATAGCACTCGGGACTCAGGAATTCACGAAGCGCGCGATGACCTCGCCCAGCCGTACGCCGGCGTCCTCCTGCAGGAAGTGACCGGCGCCGGTGATCGTCGGATGCTCCAGTTCGCGAGCGCCGCGCATCGAGCCCCGCAGTTCGAGGCCCCACGGCGCGGTGATCGGGTCGCCGTCGGAGAACGAGACCAGGAACGGCTTGTTCAGTTCGGCGAGCACCTTCAGCGCGGCCCGGTTGGCGGCCGAGGCCGGATCGTCCGGGGTGACCGGCACCAGTGACGGCATCGCGCGCGGCGCGGCCTTGTACATCTCGTTCGGGAAGGGCGCGTCGTAGGCGGCGCGGACCTCCTCGGACAGCTTGGTCTGGCAGCCCGACTGGACGAACCGGCCGACGTCGAGGATCTGGGCGTTCTCGACGGTGTCGCGGAACTTGTGCCAGATCTCCGGCATGTCGGTGTCGCCGGTGGGGAGGCCGGTGTTGGCCGCGATGACCCGGGAGAAGCGATCGGGGTTTTCGGCGACCAGCCGCAGGCCGATCAGGCCGCCCCAGTCCTGGCCGACCAGGGTGACCTCGGTGAGGTCGAGCACGTCGAAGGCGAACGCGCGCATCCACTCGACGTGCCGCTGGTAGGTGTGGTCGACCATGTCGCCGGGTTTGTCGGATCGGCCGAAGCCGACCAGGTCGGGCGCAATGGCGCGCAGTCCGGCGTCGGCGAGCACCGGGATGACCTTGCGATAGAGGTAGGACCAGGTGGGCTCGCCGTGCAACAGGAGAACGGGCGGCCCATCCGCGGGTCCGGCCTCCACGTAACCCACTCTGATCACGCCGCCGTGAAGGTCGACGAGTTCCGCGTAGCGCGGTTCGAAATCGAAATCGGGCAGGTCCGAGAACCGGTCGTCCGGTGTCCTCAAAAGGCGCACGACACCCACGTTAGTGGGAATCGTGCGCCTATGCCGGTTTCGTGAGGTCAGGAGATGCCGACGGCCACGACCAGGCCGAGGGCGAGGTGCGCGGCGGCGACCACGACGCTGACCGGGGCGAACTTCTCGCTCTCGATGGTCGAGCGGACGTCGATGCGGGTCGCCCACTCCAGCAGCCGGACGGCCAGGACCTGCACCACGATGCCGAGCAGGCCGTAGACCAGCGAGGTGATGAGGCCCTCGGTCAGGTCGCTGGCGGAGTTCGCGATCGCCACGACGACGATGAACGCCATCGACAGCAGGCCCGACGCGGTCACGATGACCGCGTTCGGCAGGCCGCGGCTGACCAGCTGGGCCAGCTTGCCGGGCGTGGTCCAGTCGATCGCCCAGAACCCGGCGAACATCAGCAGCAGGCCGACGACGCCGTACAGCAGGATCGCGCCGATCCCTCGCACGAGGTCGGAGCCGAACGTGTCGGACAGCGCAAGGGTGGTCGTCACAGGGTTCTCCAGAGGTGCAAGTCGAGAATGTCAGGTTTGTGCGGTTGCTTCTATCACGTCTCGACGATGCGGTGCGGGACGAATGCCGCACCGTCGTCCGTAACGAGACCTGCGGTTTCGCGGATCCCGAGGCCGGCGGCGTGGTCCCCGACGATCCACGCGCCGAGCGCGGGCCGGTACCCCTGGAACTCCGGGAGCGGGTCGAACGCCTGGTAGACGTAGCCTTCGGCGCCGTAGACGCCGTCGGTCTGCGTCTCGTACCCGGTGGCGACGATCTGCACGTTCGCGCCCTCGCGGCCGAGTTTCGGCTTGCGGACGTACTCGGTCAGCAGACCGGGGTCGTCGGCGAAGGCGGGCAGCAGGTTCGGGTGGCCCGGGTAGTTCTCCCACAGGATCGCGAGCAGCGTCTTGTTGGAGAGGATCATCTTCCACAGCGGCTCGACCCAGAGCGTGCGAGGCATCGTCTCGACGGCGAAGCGGCCGAACTCCTCGTCGACCACCCATTCCCACGGGTAGAGCTTCACCACGGTCGCCATCTGCGCCTCTTCGAGGTCGACGAACCGCTTGAGCACCGGGTCCCAGCCGATCTCCTCGATCGACAGGCCGACGGTGTCGAGCCCGGCCTCGGCCGCGGTCTCCTGCAGGTACGCCGTCGTCACGTGGTCCTCACCGGACGGATCGGCGGACGACCAGGTGAAGTGCAGTTCGTTCGAAGGCAGCTTCTCGGCGAGCTCGCCCCAGCGCTCGACCAGCTTCTCGTGGATCGAGTTCCACTGGTCGTCCTCGGGGAAGACCGCGGTCTTCCAGTGCCACTGCAGCACCGCGGCCTCGAGCAGCGAGGTCGGGGTGTCGGCGTTGTACTCGAGCAGCTTCGCCGGGCTCTTGCCGTCGTAGCGCAGGTCGAACCGGCCGTAGACGTGCGGATCCTGCCGCTTCCACGATTCGGCGATATGCGGCCAGACCCACTCGGGGATGCCGAAGCGGTGGTACTGCTCGGTGGTGATCACGTTGTCGACGGCTTCGAGGCACATCGAGTGCAGCAGTTCCACGTCCGCCTCGACGGACAGGATCTCGTCCATCTCGAAGACGTAGTGGACCGACTCGTCCCAGTACGGCCTGGACTTGCCGGCGCCGTCACGAGCGGGGGTGCCGAAGACCAGCCCCTGCTCTTCGACGATGTTCTGCCAGTCCCGCCGGGGCGGCTTGGAATCCCGATACAACTACGAGCCCCCGCTCTTGCCGGTACCGCCGGAGGTACCGCTCTTGCCGCTGATGCCGAACCCGCCGCGCTGGACGGACTTGCCCGATTTGGTGTTGACGTTCGCGTTCGAGGGCGCGGTGTACGAACCGCCGGACACCCGCTGCCCGACCTGACCGGTCCCGCCGTAGTTGTAGCGGTAGCTCTGCATCGGCCCACCGAAGCCGCCGATGGGGAGGAAGAAGAACCCTCCGCTGACATAGCCGCCATGCGACCGGACGTAGTTCTCGTCGCAGTTCTGATCTTCGTTGACGATATCCGTGTCCTTGGCGGCGCAAACCGCCGTGACCTCTTCCGGCTTGGCGACGGTGTAGAACGTCGCGACCAGCCCGACCAGGCCGACGGTCACACCCGTGCCGATCAGGATCTTCTTCTTGGTCGAAGACTTCTTCTCGGCGGCGCGCGCGGCTTCGGCGTCGAGCACCTCCTGGCGCTCCTGCTCGGCCAGCGCCTGCTGTCGTGCCCGCTGCTCGGCCAACGACGGTTGCCGCGCCTGCGTGCTGTCGTCCTGGAACCGCATCGAACCGCGCTTCGGCGGTTCCTGGGGCCGCTCCGCCCCCTGGTTGTCATCCTGCGTCATCGAAGCTCCGTAATCGCCCGCCGGCCCGAACCCGTGTCCAACACTAACCACCCGGTATGCGCACCTTACGTGCGGCGCGGGCATCATGGAGTGGATGTCTCAACAGGCCGAGCGGTTCCGTTATCCGCGAAACGCGCTGAGCACCCTGCGCACCCGGCTCGTCATGGCCGGTGTGTTCGTGGGCGCGATCATCGCGCTTTCGCTGAGTGTGGCGTTCTCGTGGAACGTGGGCCCGGAGGGCGGTGCGGGCGGCGGCGCCCCCAAACTGTCACCCGCGGCGGTCGAAGCGTTCCAATCTCCCCCAGGCACCTGCCTGACCTGGAACAACCCGGACGCCAACGACGCGCGCCGCGTGGCGTGCACGGAGTCCCATCTGTTCGAGGTCACCAGCATCGTCGACATCGGCGCGCAGTACCCGGCGGGCGTGCCGAGCCCGAACCTGGAGCAGTGGCAGGAGATCTCCCGGTCGCGTTGCACCGTCGACGTCAAGCCGTACCTCGGCCGCACGCTGGATCCGTACGGCAAGTTGAGCATGAACCTGCTCCGGCCGACTCCCGCACAGTGGGAGGACGGCGACCGGCAGCTGCGGTGCGGCCTGCAATGGGCTGGTCAGGGCGGCAAGCTCCAGCCGACCAAGGGACCGGCGAAGGAGCAGGACCAGTCCGCGGTGTGGGAGCCCGGCACCTGCCTCGCGCTGCTCAACAACAGCTTCGGCGACCCGATCGACTGCGCCCAGCCGCACTCCTACGAGATGATCGCGACACTCGACCTCAAGACGAAGTTCAAGGACGGCTACCCGTCACAGGAACAGCAGAACACCTGGCTGGACACCGAATGCTCGACGGCCGCGCAGGACTACACCGGCAACGCGGACCTGGCGGCGAAGAAGCTCATCATCGGTTGGGACGTCCGTGAGCAGGAGAGCTGGGACGCCGGGTCGACGCTGGTGAACTGCAAGGTGGCGGCGCCCCTGCCGGACAACAAGGGGCTCGCGCCCGTCACCGGGAGCGTCAAGGTCGGCAACGGCGAGGCCCCGCCCTCTTCCGACGGCGGTGCCCCGCCGGCGTCGTCTTCGGCCCCGAAGACCGGCGGGTGATCGCGTGCCCGTCGAGATGACGCAGCAGCGCTTCGAGGAGCTGGTTTCGGAGGCGCTGGACGAGCTTCCGCCCGAATTCGCGGACGCCATGGACAACGTCGTGGTACTCGTCGAGGACTTCAACGAGGAGTCGCCCACGATCCTCGGGCTCTACCACGGGGTCGCGCTGACCGAGCGGACCCACGAGTACGGCGGGGTGCTGCCGGACCGGATCTCGATCTACCGGCGGCCGCTGCTGCAGATGTGCGACACCGAAGAGGATGTCGTCGAGGAGGTTCTGATCACGGTGGTCCACGAGGTCGGCCACCATTTCGGCATCGACGACGCGCGCCTGCACGAACTCGGCTGGGGCTGAACCGCGGGACAGGCGATAGCAAAGGTCCCTTGCTCCTTCCCGGCGGATTCCGTGCCGGAAGCGGCATGGTCGGTGATTTTTGTGCGTCGGGCACCAAGGGTTCTTCGGATTCTTAACTGGGCGTAACAAGTCAGCCACTTTGGGCGACAACCCCGCTAAACTTTTCGACACGTTGTCGTCGGCCGGCGCCGGCGAAAGCCTGGGGAGGCGTGCATGGCCGAGACGACGACGGGCAGGAGGGGCGACCGGCGCTTGCGCTGGTTGCTCGCGTCCAGTGCGGCGTCGAACCTCGGCGACGGGATCGGCAAGGTCGCGTTCCCGCTGCTCGCGGTCACCCTGACCCGCGATCCGCTGCTCATCGCCGGTCTCTCGGCGACCCAGTTCCTGCCGTGGCTGCTGTTCGCGCTCCCGGCGGGCGCGCTCCTGGACCGGATCGACCGGCGGCGCGCGATGATCCTCGCGAACAGCGCCCGCGCGGTGGTCGTCGGCGGCATGGCCGCCCTGGTCGCGGCAGGCGGGGTGACGATCTGGGTGGTCTACGCCGCCGCCCTGCTCATCGGCGTCGCGGAGGTCGTCGCCGACAGCGCCGCGAATGTGCTCATCCCGGCGGTCGTCGACAAGGGTTCCCTCGACAGCGCGAACAGCAAGCTCCAGGCCTGCGAGATCGTCGGCCAGACCTTCCTCGGCGGGCCTGTCGGCAGCGCCACCTTCGCGCTCTTCGCGACGTTCCCGTTCCTGCTCAACTCGGTGGGCTTCGCGATCGCGGCGGTCGTGCTGATCGGGCTCGCCGGGAGCTACCGGGCTCGCCCTTCCGCCGACCAGGGCGCCCGCGCGGACCTTCGCACCGAGCTGGCGGAGGGTTTCCGCTGGTTGAAGCACAACAGGCTGATGATGCGCCTGGTCGTCGTCGCCGGGTTGATCAGCCTGGTCAGCGAACTCGCGCAGGCGCAGCTGGTGCTGTACGCGATCGAGCACCTGCGCCTCAGCGAAGCGGCCTTCGGGCTCTTCGCGTTCGTCGGAGGCATCGGCGGCCTGCTGGGCGCGGGCATCGCCCCGCGACTGGTGAAGACGTTCAGCCGCCGCGCGGTGCTCCTCGGGGGCACCGCCTGCTGTGGCGTGGCGTTCACCGGCATGGGGCTGACGAGTTCGCCGATGGCCGGGGCGGCGCTGTTCGGCCTGTTCGCGGCGGCCGTCGTCTCGGTGAACATCGTGCTGGGGACGGCGAGGCACACGCTCGTCCCCGGTGAACTGCTCGGCAGGGTCCTCGGCGTGTGGCGCACCGTCGTCTGGGGCGCGATCCCGGTCGGCGCCCTGCTCGGCGGGGTCCTCACCCACGCCCTCGGATCCCCGGCCCGGACGTTCCTCACGTCCGGGCTTCTGCTGTTCGGTGTGGCCGGTTTCGCGTTCGTCTCGTCACGGCAAGGCGCGTTCGATGACGAATCGGCCACGGAGGTGCGGGTTCTCCACCAAGACCAGTGAAAACAAAGGCCTTTGGTGCTGAAATAGCCCATCACCCGTGCTGGTGAGGGAGGTCCGCGATGCAGCAGACACTGGTGCCGGAGGCCGGCGTGGGGACGACAGAACCTTCCAGACGCCCGCAAGTGCTCACCGCTGTCGCCGGTTTCGTGATCGGCGCCGGCGTGATGGGCATGCTGTGGGCTCTGTCGAGCGTCAACGCGGGAGCGCTGGAAGACGCACAGGAGGCGTGCAACGCCCTGGCCAGGGTCGGCACGATCCCGGACACCACCGACGCAGCGCCCGGTGAGCGGACCGTGGCGGTGCTGGCCCCCGAGATCCTGCACCGGATGACGGCCGCCCGCGAACTCTCCGCCGCGGCGGCGGCCGCCAACGACACCTACCGGCCGCTGGCCGAGCACATCGACGGGGTCAGCCGGATGGTGTTCAGCCTGCACTTCAACCAGATCTCCGGCCAGCGCCATCTGGCGCAGGCCGAACAGCTCTGCACCCAGCTCTAGGTCATGCTCCCTTGTGGACCGTCTTGACGGTCAGCTGGTTGCCGGGGATCTTCCCCGCACAGCCGAGCCCCGGCACCGACACGAAGTTCGACGCCGTCTCCTGCGGCAGGTACACCCGCAACCCTCGGGTCTCGGTGGGCTTACAGGCCGCCTCGTCGTAGTTGCGGACGTTCACGAAGCCCATGTCGGCGGACGCGCTGTCGCCGTTGTTCAGCTGGACCGGCTCGCCCTTGGCGCCGTCGCGGAACGCGGCCTCACCGACCTGGTGGCCGTCCGCGCCGGTCACGTAGGAGACGCCGGGGAAGCCCTGGATGGTGCACGCGTGCCCGCTAGTGTTGGTGATGACGAGCTTCCGGTACACGGTCCCCGCGGCCGCGTCGCCACCGCCGACGGACAGTTTGACGTCGCCCGCCTTGCAGAGCCCGTCGCTCTTCTGCGCCGGGGCGGGTGCCTGGGCGGGCTGCGAAGCGGGTGCCGGGCTCGACGAACTCGCACTGGGCGCGACGGACGTCTCCGGTGCCGAACTGGACGGCGACGCGGACGAACTCTGCGCGACGGGTGCGGTTTCCGAACCGCAAGCGCTGAGCAGCAGGAGCCCGGCGGTACCCGCGATGAGACCGCCGATGGAGATCATCTTCGAACGAACCATGGTCATTCGCCTCCCTGTAGCCGGGTGACCCACCACTGAAGTAGACGTGTTGTCCGCCGCGGAGGTTGCGCTCCTGCGGTTAATTCCCCACAAGGTGTTAATTGATCTCGTGGGGGGTATTCCCCGGCGGGAGCGGAGGCAAACGTTCGAGGTCAGCGTTCGACGGGGACTTCCGCCCAGGTGAGGCAGGTCCAGCCGTCGGAGGTCGCGACGAGTTCGACGACGCCGGTGTTCGGGATGAGGCCCTGGTTGGCGACCTCGGCGGTGACGTTCCCGGCGAGCCACTCGCCGCCCAGCCGGATCGCGCCACCGTGGCTCACCAGCACCACCGTGCCGTCGGGGTCGGACTGCTCGTGCTTGGCGCGCAGCCGGGCGACCGCGTCGAGCATCCGGGTGCGGACCTGCGCGCCGGTCTCACCGCCGGGGATCGGCGGGTCGAGTTCGCCGAGGGTCCACCGGCGCACGACGCTCATGTAAGTCGTGATCGAGTCCTTGTCGGTCTTGCCTTCGAGGTCGCCGGCGGCGACCTCGTGCACGCCGTCGACGACCTGGACGTCGATGCCGAGCTTGGCGGCCAGCGGCGCGGCGGTCTGCTGGGCACGGACCGCCTGCGAGGCGTAGACCGCGACGACCGGCTCGCCGTCCAGCCTCGAAGCGAGCTGCTGGGCCTGCTCGCGGCCCAGTTCGGTGAGCGGCGGACCGGGCAGCGCGGTGTCGAGCGCGCCCCGGACGTTGCCGTCGGTCTGGCCGTGACGGACGAGGAGGAGTTTCACGCCTGTGCTCCCTTCCTGACCGAAGCGACCCAGTCGATCGCGTCGGTGAAATCCTCGTTGGCGGCGCCCGGCTCGATCTCGGTCGTGCCGTTGTCCGCCCGCGGGTGGGAGCCGAGGAACCGCACGTTGCGGCACCGGCGGCGCAACGCGGCCAGCACGTCCCCGATCCGGGGCTCGGTCACATGTCCCTCGAAGTCGATGAAGAAGCGGTACTCGCCGAAGTTGTTCCTGGTCGGACGGGCGTCCAGCTTGGTCAGGTTGATCCCGCGGACCGCCAGTTCGGTGAGCAGTTCGGCCAGTGCGCCGGTGCGGTTCGTCGCGGCGGCGACGATCGACGTGCGGTCGGCCCCGGTCGGTTCCGGCAGCTCGCCGGGCGCGCGGACCAGCAGGAACCGGGTCTTGGCGTCGCGGACGTCGGCGACCTCGGTGGCCAGCACCTCCAGCGGGTAGTGCTCGACGGCGACCGGCGCGGTGACGGCCGCGTCGAACTCGCCCGCGTCGACCGCGACCGCGGCCGCGGCGGTGGACGACGTCGCGACCGGATGCGCGCCGGGCAGGTTCGCCTCGACCCAGTGACGGACCTGGGCGAGCGCGTGCGGATGGCTCGCCACAGTGCGGATCTCGGTCGTCCCCGGCCGGGTCAGCACGCTGAAGTGGACCGGCAGCAAGACCTCGGCCACCGCGACGAGCGGCTCGGCCTCGCTCAGGCTGTCGAGGGTGGCGGTGACCGCGCCCTCCACGGAGTTCTCGATCGGCACACAGGCCGCGTCGGCCCGTCCGGCGCGGACCGCGGCCAGTGCCGCCGGGATGGTCTCCGCGGGGATCAGCTCCTCGCCGGGGGCGAGCCGGCGCGCGGCCTGTTCGGTGAAGGTTCCCTGGGGGCCGAAGTAAGCGATCCGTGACACCCCGCCAGATTACGCACGCCGCGCACGGACTTTCACTCGGACAGCCGGTACGCGCACCGGTTACGCCGGGTGGCTTTTTTTGCCATGCTTAGCGCGTGACCGCCGAACCGGGCACGCACACCGGCCACGAGGATGCCGACTCCTCCTTTGCCCCCTTGCCGGACCATCCCACCCCGGAGCTGGTGCTGTGCGCCGTCGATGACCTGCTCGCGCAAGCCTGGACCACCGTCGCGGACACGGTGGACGGACGGGTCTTCGTGCACCGCGGGTCGGTGCTCGACGTCGTCGCCCAGGCCGTCGTCAGCCCCGCGAACTCCTACGGCTGGATGCGGGGCGGCATCGACGCCGTCTACGCCCGCGCCTACCCCGGCGTCGAGCAGAACGTGCGCAGCGCCGTCCTCGCCTACCACGGCGGGGAGCTCCCGATCGGCGAAGCCGTGATCGTGCCCACCGGCGAGGCCGAGCCCGCCTGGCTGATCAGCGCGCCGACGATGCGGGAACCCGGCGAACGCCTCCCCCGCGACACCGTGCACCCGTACCTGGCCGCCCGGGCCGTGTTCCAGCAGTGGCGCGACGGCAGGCTCGACCAGGGCCGGGTCCGTGATCTGGTGCACACGATCGCGATGCCGGGACTCGGTACCGGCGTCGGCGGGGTCGCTCCCGCCTCGTGCGCCCGGCAGGTCGCCGCGGCGTGGGACGAGGTCTTCACCCCCGGCCGTCCCCGTAACGGACGGTAACGCCCCGAAGCGGGCTACATCACATCGCAGCGCGTTCACGAGCCGTAAGCCCTACCGTTAAAGCGGCTTCATCCGGTTCGAGGCACGCTTTCCCGCCGAGAACTCGTCTACACGGTTTTGTACGGCGCCAGCGCTGGCGACGGGCGAGGAGTGTGCGATGCCGCGGGTCCGTGAGCTCAGTCCCTACGTCGAGCTGCACCGTGAGCAGTGGCGCGAGTTGCGCAGGTCGACGCCCCTGCCGCTGACGGCCGCTGAACTGCTGCGGCTGCGCGGTCTCGGCGAGCAGGTCGATCTCGCGGAGGTCGCCGAGGTCTACCTGCCGCTCTCCCGGCTGATCAATCTCCAGGTCGCCGCCCGGCAACGGTTGTACGAAGCCACCACCACCTTCCTCGGTGAAGACAGTCGGGGCACCAAGGTGCCGTACGTCATCGGAATCGCCGGAAGCGTCGCCGTCGGCAAGTCGACCACCGCGCGCATCCTGCGCACCCTGCTCGCCCGCTGGCCGGATCACCCCAGGGTCGACCTGGTCACCACCGACGGGTTCCTCCACCCGCGGGCGGAACTGGTCCGGCGCGGGATCATGCACCGCAAGGGCTTCCCGGAGAGCTACGACCGGCGGGCCCTGCTGCGGTTCGTCACCGACGTGAAGTCCGGGGCGGAACGGGTCAGCGCGCCGGTGTACTCGCACCTCGCCTACGACATCCTTCCCGGCGAGGAGCAGGTCGTTCAGCAACCCGACATCCTGATCCTCGAAGGACTGAACGTCCTCCAGCCCGGCCCCCGGCTCACCGTCTCCGATCTGTTCGATTTCTCGATCTACGTGGACGCGCCGACGACCGACATCGAGCGCTGGTACGTCGAGCGCTTCCTCAAACTGCGGCACACCGCGTTCGCGGACCCCGCGTCGCACTTCCACCATTTCGCCGGTCTCCCGGACGACGAGGCACGCGCCGAGGCGCGCCACCTGTGGCGCACGATCAACGAGCCGAACCTGATGGAGAACATCAAGCCGACGCGGCCTCGCGCGACCCTCGTCCTCCGCAAGGACGCCGACCACACGATCAACCGGGTCCGGCTGCGCAAGCTCTGAGCCGGTCGGGGTGCGCCAGTGACCTGGGTGGGTGAGGTGCCCGCGTGTGTGTTCGTGCAACCGGACCCAGCGCTGCCCGAGCCCTGAACGGGAACGCTGCGTAACCGGGCACGCGCGGAATCTCTACTCACGGCGAGCGTTCACGGTGACATCCAAGATCACTTAGCCGGAAGCCGATCACACGGGCGGATTCCGGTTGTTCCCTCACAAGTACCAGCCTTCGCACCACCGGCGAGCCGACAGTGGCGAGCGGTCGCGCACGGCGACCGGCGGGTAGGTTTCCTCGGCCGATCGGCCGATCCACGCTCAGTACGTGTAACCGGTTGGCCGATACCGGCTACAGCCCCCCGAGGCGACCCTTGTGTCAGGGGTTCAAGAGGTCTCGAAAAGGACCTTGAGCAGGGAGGAGGCTCACGATGTTCTCGATCATCCTGACCTGGGTCGGCTCGATTCTCGGACTCGCACTCCTGGTGGCCATGGCCGCCGGCGCCTTCGTCGTCGACTTCGACGACGCCCGCGGGGACCGCCGCCGGAAGAAGTCGCAAGTCACGGAGAGCAAGAGCACCCCGGCGGCACCGCTGGGCTGAGCACCACCGATCCAGGCGTCCGGACGTCTGGATCGTGTTCCTTCGGCGAGCACCACCGGCAACTCAGTCGAACGGGTTGTGCACCTGTGCGCCGAGTCCGGCCATGTCGGCCAGGTTCCGGGTGACCAGGGTCAGCTCGTGGATCCGGGCGGTCGCGGCGATCAGCCCGTCGACGGACGGCACTTTCCGCGGCGCGTGCTGTCGGCCCCATTCGGCCGCGATTTCGGCGGTCACCGGAAGGATCCGTTCCGAGAACTGCGCGGTGAGCCCGGCCAGCCAGTCGGCGAGCGCGTCCGCCCGCTCCCGGTCTTGATCCCCTCGATGCCTGAGTTTGTGGATTCCCCTCTCGATCTCCCCCACCGTCAGCACGCTCAGATAGAGCCTGCTCGACGACACCCCGCCCCACCACCGGGCGAAACCCGGGTTCTGCGTGCGGCGCCGGGCCTCGGACACGATGTTCGTGTCCAGCAGAAAGCTCACCCGCTCACCTCCGTGACGTCCCTCGGCAGGTCCTCCGCGCGTTCGGCGGCGATCTCCTCGAGCACGTCGGCCAGCGCCTCCCCGTATTCGGGATGGTGCTGCTCACCGGAGAGCACGAGTTTGAAATCGACGGCTTCACCGCCTCCGGCCAGCCT
This sequence comes from Amycolatopsis sp. lyj-90, assembly GCF_046549035.1. Lineage (NCBI taxonomy): Bacteria > Bacillati > Actinomycetota > Actinomycetes > Pseudonocardiales > Pseudonocardiaceae > Amycolatopsis > Amycolatopsis sp. lyj-90. The sequence continues at coordinate 546,307 of NZ_JAJPWP010000005.1, read as the reverse complement.
GCGGTAATCCATGATGTCCAGCACCACGGCCACCTCCTCCCCGTGTTTGGTGACGAACTGCGGCCCCTCGGCCGCGGCCCGGCGCAGCAGCTCGCTCAGCCGCTGCTTGGCGTCCTGCACTTGCCAGGTTGCTGCTTCCATCTAGACAGACTAGACGGATTGGGGAGGGATGGCAAGGAGGTGGCGGGTGGGGACGGGCCGTCAGGCGAGGTCGCCGAGCGCCTTCCGGTAGTCGTCGACGTCGTAGTCCATCTCGTGCTCGCCGGCTTCGCTCAGCTGCGCGGACAGCGCGTCGACGAGGCGATCGAAGATCTCGTCGCGCTCCTGCCCGGTCTCGCTCAGCCGCCGGACGGCCTGCCAGACCTCGGCGGGCTCGTCGTCCCAGAGCTGGTCGACGATCGTGGTCTTGAGCGCGAGCCGCATCCTCGGCTCGCCGTCGAAGGTCTCCTCGGCCAGCGCCTCGTGGTACTCGGGGTGCTCGCCGATCACCAGCAGGCGGCGCTGTTCGGGGTCGACGGGCTCGAGTTCCAGCTCCTCGTCGCCGATCTCCGTGTAGACGGTCGGGACGGCGAACATCCGGCGCTCGAGGGCCTCGGCGAGTTCCGCCGGGTCTTCGATGCCCTCGGAGCCGTCGAAGTAGACGTCGAGCGTGGAGTCCTCGTCCTGCGCGAACTCCTCCAGGAACTCGGTCGCGCTCTCCAGCAACGCCACGCGGGCGGCCTCGGGCAGTCCGGCGCGGTCGGCGGCCCAGGTGACCCAGCCGAGCAGGGCGGGCTCCAGCGCGTCCTCGTACGCCTCGTCGACCTCGAACTCGCCGTCCAGCAGTGATTCGAGGAACCGGGCGAGCTTCTCGGGTCCGACCCGCAGCGGGCTGCCCGGCTCGGTCTCGCAGCCGTAGTCGACGAGCAGGCGCGCGTAGAACCTGGTCGCCTCGGTGTCCTCGACGAGCCCGGATCCGATGAAGTCGGCGACGACCTCGTCGCGGACCTGCTCGGGCCATTCGGTGATCTCGGGCGAGGGCTCGGCGGCGGGCAGCGCCCGGATCCAGCCCAGCGCGATCGCGTGGAAGCGCGCGTAGTCCTCGCTGACGTCGGGCTCCTCGACGACGTCCGTCGCGGCCAGCCCGTCCGCGAGCAGCTGGTGGGCGCGCTCGGGCAGCACCTGCTCCAGCGTGACCAGCTCCGGGTCGTCGGCGGCCTGCTGCCGCATCTCGGCCAGCACGTCCTGCGGCTTGTCGACCACGACGACGTCGCGGATCCGGCCACCCTCGGTGAAGTCGACCAGCGCGAGCAGCCCGTGCTCAGCGCCGCCGCGGGAGAAGACGCAGAGAAGGGAGGACTCGTCACCGAAGACGTCCCCGGTCCGCCAGCAGTCCCCGACGGTCACCGCGGCCAGGTCCGCCGCCCACTCCGGCTCCGGGATCCCGCGGCCCAGCACGGTGTTCAGCGCCGAGGCGGCCGCCTCGCGCTCCTCTTCGGTCTCGGCGAACACCCGCATCCCGGCGAGCAGCGCGGCCGCGGCGGGGGTGATCTTCCGCTCGGCGAACGCGATGAGCTCCAGGCCCAGCGGCTGTTCACCCTCCTCGACCTCGATCTCCCACCACTGGCCGAGCACCTCGGAGGTCAGCAGTTCGACGTCGAGCACCTCGGGTTCGGCACCGAGGGTCGAGAAGTCCCGGAGGACGTCCTTGAAGAGGCCCGTCACACTCGGGGTGGAGGGCTGGGCTGCCTTCTTGCGGGCACGACTGACCGGACTCATGGCGACATGTTTTCACGCGGACCCGATCGGGCTCGTCGCGGTGGTCCTGGGCGCGCAACGCGGGGTCCCGGTCGCGGGGAGGGCGCGGGCGGACACCGGTTCAGGACCACCGCGACTTCGTCGGCCCACCAGTGTGGCTCGACCTTCTCCGCCGGGTTTCCTCGGTTCACTTCGAATAACGACCGGCGGCGGAAGCGGTTACGCCCGAATCGTTTTCGGAATCGCGATCCTCGCCGCCTTGATCTCGGCGATCAACCGCGTCTTGCGTTTGTGTATTTCCACCAACGTGCCGAGGTACGAGCTGAATTCCTCAGCCGTACCAGCCTTTTTGTGCACCGCGCGGAGTTTGCGCAGCTGCCGGGCCGCCTCGCGGTAGGAGTTCGGATCTTTATGCGTGATCAATTCTTCGACATGGTCCCGGTATATGGGAATGGTTTCGGCCGGATGGGCTACGGAACGCGAATCCGCGAGTTCGACGCGCACCGGTAAAGAGGCTTCGAAACGCACCGCCGCCCGCCACGCCTCGTCGGCCCGGTCCTCACCGAGCAGCGCGCGGACGAGTTCGTCCGCGGCCTCCGTGCTCTCGGCGGCGAGTTCGCGCAGCCTGGCCAGCGCGGTCTTCCGCTGCGCGACCCACCGTCCCGTTTCCAGCGACTCCTGACGCAGCGCGAGATACGTCGCACTGCCGGGACTCTCGTCGAAATCCTTGCGAGACAAGGGAACCGGCTCCTCTTCGACTGGAGGCGCCTCTTCCTTCTTGTCGTGAGTGAGCGCCCGCGCCGCGTGCGCGATGGCCTCACTGTGCCGTCCCGCCGCGCGCAGGACGCGCACGATCTTGAGGCTGACGTCGACCCGCGGCGGCTTGGCGGCGAGGATCGCGACCAGCGCGTCGACGTCGCCGGACACCTCCGCGAGCTCTTCGCGCAGCCGCTCGGCCGTCTCGCGTTTCACCCCGGACGGGTGCTCCGCGAGCACATCGTCCACAGTGGATTTTATCCGGGCGATCCCCTTGTCCCCCAACGCCGAGGCGAAGTCGGCCAACTCGATGACCGGCCATCCCGGACCGTCGAACTCCACCTCGAGGATCCAGGCGGCCAGGCTCTCGGGGTCCGGCGGGCGCGCGGCGCAGGCCCGCGCGTACAGCTCGACGGCCCGGTCCAACCGGTCCGTGACCTCGCCCGAGGCGTCGTCGATCTGTTCCAGCATCTCGCTGATGTCGTCGACCGTCCGGCGGGCGAGCGGGGCGAGATCGGCCCGGCTGCCGGCGTCGAGGAGCCGTTGAAGGGTGTCGAGAACGGAGCCGACTTTCGCCGCGTACTCGACGTTGCCCGCCATCACGGCGGTGTCGAGGAGGCGGTGCGCCTCGGCGAGGTCACTCCCCTGGGTGACGAATCGGCTTTCCAGGGCTTGTCGTAACACAGGGTCACGCTCGGCATGGGCATGAAGCAGGTCCGCCAGCGTCTCCGCGTCCAAGGTGCGCAGGTAGGGGCGCAGATCCGTCGTGGAACTCACCCGGACAAGTCTGCCCGACCGGTTCGCCGACGCGTGTGGGCCAACAGCGTGCTCTTTCCGGCGTAATCGCTCACCAGGTGTGACCAGGTCAGCGGCGTCGCTTCGACACGCGAAGGGCAGCGGATGACCGGGATCGGGAGCCGCCGGGCGAGCAGCATCACGATCGCCATCACCACCCCTGCGAGCAGCGAGATCGACGCGGCGGCGGCGAGCGCGCCGCTCAGCACCCGGCGGCCGCCGTCGATCGCGAGCTGCGCGGAGTACTCGATCTGGCGGGCTGCGAGGTCGCCGAGGGAGCGGCCGACGACGCCGGCCGCGACGCGCCACGCGTCCTGCCCGACGGGCGGCGGCGTGGCCGCGCTCAACGCGGTTTCGACCGCGCCGAACCGGCTCCAGTCCTCGCTGCCGATGAGCTCCCGGTAAATCCGGCGACTACTTTCCGTCAGCTTTCCGGCGACGGCGTCGAGCCTGGACCGATAGGCGCCGACCGCCGCGGCGTAGTCGAGGCGGCCCTCGTCGTCGATCCCGGCGACCGCGAGGGAGTCGCTGCGGTCCATCCCTTCGACGGCGGTGAGCAGCTCGACGGCGATCGTCTGCTGGTAGCCGACCTCGGCGTCGGGAGCGGCCCGCGCGATCTCGCGCAGGGAGGAAAGCGAAGTGTCGATGCGATCGGCGTACGCGGTGTAGATGGCGGAACGGCTGCCCGGCGCCTTCAACGCGACTGCCCGGTCTCTCTGCAGCAACGCGATCACCCGGCTCGCGTCGGCCATGACGATCGCTCCGTTTTCGGCGTCGTCGCGGTCCTGAATGGCCTGCTGGACGAGGAATCCGCCGATGAACAACGCGACGAGGACCAAGGCCGCGCTCGGCACGAAGGCGATGGAGAGCATGCGAGAGCGAAGGCTTCGCTGGTACGTCAAGGCTTTCCTTCCGGATCGGGTCCCCGACGCGGAGCGACGCTATGCAAGTTGCAAATTGCACGTCAACGCCCGTCCGCCATACGGCGGTTAGCGCACCGTGACGATCTGGTAGGCACGGCACGTGACACTCGACGATCTCAACCAGCGCCTCCGCGACTTCGCCGCGGCACGGTCCTGGGAACCGTTCCATACCCCGAAGAACCTGGTCATGGCGCTGTCCGGCGAAGTCGGCGAGCTGACTTCGCTGTTCCAGTGGCTCACTCCGGAGGAGTCCGCGAAGTGGCGTTCCGACCCTGAACTGGCGCACAACGTCGTCGACGAAATCGCCGACGTGACGCTGTATCTGCTGCAGCTGGCGAACAGTCTGGACGTCGACCTGATCGAAGCGGCCAACGCGAAGATCGACCGGAACGAGCACCGTTTCCCGGCGCCCGGAAGTTAGGCCCTGACGGCGATCTGCCAGCCGCCGAGCAGCCCGCCGACGCCCAGGACGCCGACGAAGACGCCCGCGGCGAGTCCCGCTCCGCCGAACAGCGCGAGCACCGTAATGAACATGAGCAGCATTCCGAGCCCCATCAGGACCCGTCCGGCCCAGAGCAGCACGGACGGCGTCCGCGGCGGAGGCGTGAAGACGCCGGTCCGCCTGTCATGGGCGGGCCAGTGCGCCGGAGGCGCGGGGACCGGAATCGGTGCGGGGACCGGGACAGGCGCGGTCGACGGCTGGGGAACGAGACCCAGCGCTTGGCGTGCCTCGGCGATTCCGAGCATCCTCGCACCGAGTTCGCCCGCCCTGGCGATCCGCGGCTCGGCAGGCGGAACCCCGGAGCCCACGACGAGGTGGGTCACCGACGCGGTGAGCTTCTTCGCGAGTTGGAGCCCCGCGTCGAGTACCGCGGCGCGCAAGCCGTCCTCCGCCAGCCCGTCGCCGAGAACGAGGACGCGGCGGCGCCCGCCGGACGAGGTCGCGGTGGCCTGGAGTCCGTGCAGCACCTCCGGCACTCTCAGTGCCGCCGCGACGGTGCGCAGATCCCGCTCTTCCTCGGTGGTGATGACGCCGTCGCTCTCGGCGAGCTCACGCATCGCGCGGACGAACCCGGTGTGCACCCGGTGCAGGTCCGCGTCCGACATCCCCGCCGCCGAAGCCGCGGCGACGAGGGCCCTCGCTTCGGCGTCCGAGATGTGCCTGTCGGCCAAGGCGTTCCCGAGCAGTTCGACGTAGGCGTCCCGCAGCGAGCCGGGCGCGCCGAAAGCGGCTTCGGGTACCCGGTCGACGAAGTCCGCCATCCAGGTGCCGCCGCTCGGCACCATCGCACGGCGGGGCGAGAGGCGTGCGGACGGCGCGAACCGCGGTAGTTCCGGGAACACCGGCGGGGACGCGAACCTGAGGCCGTGCGTGGTCACCAGGGTCGTCACGATCCGCGCGCACACATACGCGTCGGCGAGCGCCGTGTGCGCCGCGAACTCGCCGACACCGACCGCCTCGGCGACCGTGGCCAGGCGGTAGTTCGGCAGCCGGAGCGAGCGTCGCGCCGCGGCCAGCGTGCACACCCCCGGCATGGCCGGGACCCGGGCGCCCAGCCTGCCGAATTCCCCGCCGAGGAACCGCGCCTCGAAGGGCAGGTTGTGCGCGACCAGGACACTGCCCTGGCAGAGATCGAGGAAATCGCCCAGCACCTCGCCGAGGTACGGAGCGTTGTCGAGTTCGCGGCGGGTGATCCGGTGCACGTGGGCCGGGCCGGGGTCCACGCCGCGGCCGGGATTGACCAGCGTCGAGAACTCGCGCAGGACCGTGCCGTCCGCGCGGACACGCACGGCCGCGACCTCGACCACGTGTCCCGGATGCAGGCCGGTGGTCTCGAAATCGATGGCGGTGAACTCCGTCGTGCCCACGGCGAACCGGCCGTCTCCGGTCAACACGAGGTTTTCGACTGTCTCCGCCATTTCGTTTCCTTTTCTCGAAGCATCTACCGGTGGATCGCGACGCCGTCGCCCGCGTAACGCCCGAACGCCGACGGTGACCTGTTCGTGGCCGCTTCGTGACGAAATATCCGGGCTTGTAACGACATTCGGTGGATGAACGACAAAAACCGGCAAAGCCCACCCGAGGCAAGAATTCCGAGGACGCCCATGCACACCGATCCCACCGAACGGCCTTCTCGTGAGAAGCGGATGCCTCGCTGGATGATGATCGTTCTCGCCGCCTTTTCCGTCCTCTTCGTACTCGGCGCCGTCTTCGGCAAAACACCGCAGCCACAACAGGAACCGCCTGCCGCCGCGGCCGTTCGCGTCGAACAGACGCCGAGCCCGACGACGTCTTCGTCCACCGCTCCGAATACGTACCGGGTGGCCGAGGTGAGGGATGCCGGCACGATCAAGGTGACCGGCCCCGGTGGCGAGAAAATCATCCATGTTCTCGGTTTGGCGACCCCTCCGAGCACCAATGGATGTTTCGCCACGGAAACCGTCACGTGGGCAAAGAACACACTTGCGGGACAGGAAGTCGTCATTCAAGCCGTGTCCGATGACGCCGGTGTCGCGCTGGCTTCGGTCAGCATGGTGAACGGTGGCGATTACTCCACCACCGCACTCAAAGCGGGATACGCGAAATACGCGAGCAAGGCTGTCGAGAAGACGGTCGGTGTCGCGCTCCAGGCCGCGGAAGCCGCCGCGCGGACGGCCGGGAACGGGCTCTGGGGTCCCCCGTGCCTCGGCAAGATCGACACGCCGCCCACTTCCGTCGCGCCACCGCAGCAGCCCGTCGCGGCGCCGCCGACGACCACTCGGGCCGAGCCCACCACGAAGAAGACCACCCCTCCGCCCGCGGCGGAGGAACCGGACCCGCCCAAGGCCGCCTACTACCCGAACTGCGCCGCCGCGCGGGCGGCAGGGGCAGCGCCGTTGTACGCGGGCCAGCCCGGGTACAGCCGCAAACTCGACCGGGACGGCGACGGCGTGGCCTGCGAGTAGCCGTTTCCCCGGCGCCCGGTTAGCCACCTTTCGGGTCTTGTGACCTCTTTCGCGAGCCGAAACACTGTGCCGACGTCCCTGGAGGTGGCCCTTGTCGCGTTCGGCTCGCACCGCGGTCCTGGCACTGATGCTTTCCCTGAGCGCGGTCGCCGCGCCGGCGTACGCGGCACCACCGCCGTCGGCGCCGCACCGGGACCCCGGCAACGGGCCGGAACGCAACGACGTCGCCGCGACCGACCCGGCGATGGGTGCCGCGCGGGCCGCCGCGGGCGAGAACGTCGCGGGCGACCACTCCGGTTATCCGCGCAAGACCAAGCTGCGGGTGTACCCGGAGAACCCGGCCGACAAGTCGATCAAACTCGGGCTCGCGCCGTATCACACGATCGCGCCGAAGCTGAACGCGCTGCAGGCACGCGGCAACCGGGTCTCGGTCGAGATCGCCGGGCAGTCGGGCCTCGGCCGTGACCTCTACCTGGTGACGGTCACCGCGCCGGAGAGTCCCTTCGAGACGCGGCGGCAGGACGCGTGGCGGTCGCTGATCGAGAACGACCCGGCCCGCGCCGCGCGCGACCCGTTCCTGCGCCACGGTTACAAGGCGCCGGTGTGGATCAACAACAACATCCACGGCAACGAATGGGAAGGCACCGACGGCGCGCTCCGCGTCATCGAGAAGCTGGCGACGTCGAACGATCCCAAGACCGCCGAACTGCTGAAGCGGAACCGCTTCTACTTCAACGTCACGGCCAATCCGGACGGCCGGGTCGCCGGCACGCGGCAGACGTCTCAGGGTTTCGATCCCAACCGCGACTTCGTCACCGCGTCACAGCCGGAAGTGCGGGCCATGCGCGGGATCGCCATCGGCAAGCAGCCGCTGATGATGCTGGACGAACACGGCTACGTCGAGAACACGCTCATCGAGCCGACCACCCCGCCGCACGGCCAGAACTACGACTTCGACCTCTACATCAAGCACGGGTACGCCAACGGTCTCGGCATGGAGCAGGCGGTCAAGGCGCTGGGACGACCGGAGACGGCGAAACCGGAGATCCCGTTCCGCGACTACGACCCCGGCAGCTGGGACGGCTGGGCGCCGATCTACACGGCCCAGTACGCGATGTACCACGGCGCGGTGTCGTTCACGATCGAGATCCCGATGCGGGTCAACAACGCGGACTACGAAACGCAGCCCGTCGCGGAACTCCGGCGGCGCTCGGTGATCAACACCGAGGTCGTCGAGGCCACCATCGGCAGCACGCTGACCTACGTCGACCGCAACCGCGGTGAGCTGATCGCGAACCAGATCGAGATGTTCCGCCGCGGCGGCGCGGGCGAGGCGCAGCGCGAGATCCCCGACGGGTTCGTGCCCGGTTTCGGACCGGAAGACCGCTACCGCACCGAATTCCCGCGCGCGTACGTCATCCCCGCGGGCGCGGACCAGCGCTCGGGTGCTGCGGCTTCGCGGCTCGTCGACCATCTGGTGGCCAACGACGTCCGCGTGCGGCAGGCCGATCGCCCGTTCTCGCTGGCCGGGCGCCGGTATCCGGCCGGTTCGTACCTCGTGGACATGCACCAGCCGAAGCGCGGGCTGGCGAACGTGATGCTGGAACAGGGCAGCGACATCTCGGCGAAGGTGCCGGTCATGTACGACATCTCCGGCTGGAGCCATCGCCTGTTGTGGGGCGCGTCGGTCGACATCGTCAAGCAGGGGAGGCTCGACGTCCGGGCGCACGACGTCACCGCCGCGTCGCCCACCGGCGGCATCGACGCCGCGCCCGGCCGGGACCTCGCGCTGAAGCTCGTCGACGGCCAGGACGTCAGCGCCGTCAACGACCTGCTGAACCGCGGCTTCGCTCTGGGACGCGCGGAGGACGGCACGATCGTCGTCCCGGCGTCGGCGCGACCGGCCGCCGCCGAGGTGGCGGACCGCTACGGCGTCCGGTTCACCGAGGCTCGCGGCGCGGCGACCCCGCTGAGCCGTAAGACGATCGCGGGAGCCGTCGGCCCGGACGAGTTGAAGGCGTTGCGGGACATGGGCTTCGACGTCCGGCCGGTGTCGGCGGCGGTGCTCAACGCCGGTTTCGACTGGTCCAAGGTGGACCTGCTGTTCGTCTCTTCGGGACTGCGGTACACCGACCTCACCCCGGCCGCGAAGGACGCTCTAAATGCCTTCTTGGCCCGCGGCGGCGTGATCACCCGTGGTGCCACGGGCGCGCGGTTCAACACTGACGTGGGACTTCTCGCGGCACGTCCGGTGGCGGGCTGGGAGGACGGCAACGGCGTCGTTTCGGTGGTCAACGGGACCGGCCCGGTGGGGACCGGCGCGCTGCCGGACTCGTTCGTCTACGGGCCGTTCTGGTTCACCGAGCTCGGCTCCTCGGTCCAGGTCGAGCAGCGCTACGCGAGCGGGAATCCGCTGGTCGCGGGGCATTGGCGGACCCGAGACGACGGGACGGGCGGGCCGCTGCAGGCGGCGGGTCAGGCCGCCGTCGTGTCCGGCACTTCGGGGCTCGGCGGGAAGGTGGTGCTGTTCGGCACCGAGCCGCTGTTCCGTGATCACCCGAAGGGCTTGTATTCGCAGGTGGCCAAGGCGGTTTACTGGGCGGCCGCGAAGTAACGTGGGGGTATGCCCGTATCCCGCGGCCGGAAACCGAAGAAGAACAAGAAGCCGGCAAGGACACCAAAGGCACCGGTTCTGGAGCCGACGGCCCTGCCGGATTGGATGCCGGAGTCGATCGAGAACGTCCTGGACGAGGCGGCTGTTCTCCTCAAGGCGGAAGCCCCTCGCGAACTCGATCAGGCGACGGCCTCGCTGCTCGGCGCCGAGCTGCACCGGGCGCTGCGGGGAGAGAACGGCGGCCTCGACTTCGACCTGTTCTTCGAAGCCGTCGTGCTCGCGGCGGCGAACGCGGAGCCGCGTCTGGAGCTTTGGCTGCTGCTGCAGGGGATGAGCGCGATCGCCCCGCCGGGATTCGAGTCGTTCGTCCGCACGAGCGCGAGCAGGTTGCGAAAGGCGCTGCGGTCGGAAGTCCTGCCCGAATGGCCTCGACTGGCTGCGAAGGTCAAGGCGACCGGCGACGTCTGGGAGCTTCAGGACGGCTACGGAACCCGCCTCGGCGTGCTCGCGGCTTATGGCTACCCGGGTGACACGACCTCCACGATCTACCTGTTCGAGGTCGACACGTCGTGGATCCCCCGTCTCAGCGGCGGCGGCGTCTTCGACTCACTCGATCAGGCGGCCGCAGCCTGGCGGGAGCGGTTCGGCGGGACGGCGGCGCCCGAGCCGATCACGGATCCGGGCCGTCTGGACGGTCTCGTCAACCGCTCACTGGACATACTGGGCGACGAATCGCGCGTCACCCTCGACAACTGGTATCGCGCCGAACGACGCTACCTGACTCTGGACAGCGCGCTGAAGAACCGGGGTCTGCGACTGCCGCCGAGCCACTCCTACTTCACCGACATCGACCCGATGGTGATGACCGAGCCCTTCAACGCCTGGCACCTCGAGAAGTTCGGCAACGAACCCGACGACCTGGTCGTCGAGGACCTGGCCGCCGAATGGATGGAGGGCATCGTCCCGGCAACCTGGTTCGCCGTGTCGCCGGACCGGCTCGATCACGTTCGCAGCCTGATCGGTGACTGGCCCGACGACACCATCCGTCCCGCCGCGCAAGCGCTGCTGCCAACGTGGGTGCGATGGCTGGGCGAACGGGCCGGACTGCCGTCGGCGCTGGTGGAAGGGCTGGTCACCGAGGTGGCGAAGTAACGGAGTCAGGAGCTGCCGACGCTGCTCCGATCCGTGGGGGCTGCGCGGGTTGCGCAGCCCCCTTGTTCTCATCCGTTGACCGCCGACACGTTCTCTTCCAAATCGTTCAGCAACGCGTGGACAGGCGCCCAGCACAACATGACACTGTCCCGATCGAAACGCGGCCGTTCCGACAGCTCTTTACGAGGGTGGACGAAGTTCCGGAAATCTCGCACCGTATCCGTGAACTTCTTCGCGTCGAGCTGAATCCAGTCCTTCGCATGTGCTGTCTCGATCAGCAATTGCAGGGAAACACGATCGGCTTTCATCCGCCCTCGCTGCTGTTGCGTACCGGAACGCTGTGTGATGTCGGGGAACCCGTTCGTTCGCAAATCGGCGTCCCGCTCCGTCAGCATCGCGTGTAAGAGGCCTTCCACCAGGCTTCCGATGCCGATGATGGCCATCGTGTACGCGCCGCCCGATTCGCAGATCCGGGTTTCCTCCAAGCGCCCCATGAGCATGTCCACGGTACGCGAATCGGCGATGAGCGCCTCGATCCGGCGGCGGAAGTCCGGCGGCTCGGAGTAGATGGGCTGGTCGCCGTTTTTCCCCAGCTCCCCGAGAACAGGGCGGCCGGCGGAGAGGGCGACCACCATGCCTTCCGGCTCGAGAATCGCGTTGACCTCGGCGCGGAACACTTCAGAAGTGACGGTTCCGTCGTCGTACTCGATAGGGTCGCAGACACGGCAGATCAGGCGAGTGATCGCCGCTTGATCGTCAGGCCTGTCCGTCAGTTGTTCCACGAACCAGGCGATCCTGGGTGAGCCGTCGTATTCCGGCGGACCGACCCACCCGACCTGCTTGAACAACGCCGCCAGCTCATATCCCTTCCGTTCGTACGCGCCGCCGTGGTCGACGACGACCTTGGCGAGCCGGTCAATGGTACGCGTGTCCAGCGGGAACATTCAGTTCTCCTCCTTGTCGGCAAGGTGCTGCGCGATCTCGATGGCCTTGTTCAACCGCTCGACGATCACCTTGCCGCGGTTCTGAAAACCCAGTTCTGCCATGGCTTCTTTAAGTCGTTCATCCCGGTCGAGATGGAGGCGATCGGTCATCAGCCAACGGCAGAGTTCGATGAGCTGTCGTTCGGAATACTCGGTGATCCTCAGCCCGGCTGGCACCTGCGGCTTCGGCCCTCGTGAGGGCTTGTTCACCGCAGGCTCCGGCTCCGCGGCAGGCGAGCGCTCTGGCTCCGGCTCGGCGACGTCATGCGCGCGGTGCCAGGCAGCGACGATCTTGTCGGTCTCCTCGGCCGGGTCGGAAAACCAAGCCGAAGACCACAAGCGATGAAAGGTCCACCCCAGCCGTTCCAGATGTGATTGCCGCAACCGGTCCCGATCCCGCGCGCTCTGCGACGAGTGATACCGGTGGCCATCGGCTTCCACCGCGAGGATCATCCGTCCAGGGTCCTCACGATGAGCCAACGCGAAGTCGATGCGGTAACCGGAGAAGCCCCACTGCGGCTGCACAAGGATGCCTCGATCCAGCAGCGCGTCGTGGACCGCCCGTTCGAAACCATTGAGTGTCGCGGTCGTCGGCCGTCCGATCTGGTCGACGTCACCGAGGCGCTGTGCGAATTCCAGGTATCTGCGCAGCAACTCGGTGCCGGTGATGTCCGTCCTGGGTTCCAGCGCGTCGGCGGTGAACGAAGAGACGACGACCATCCGCCGTTTCGCCCTGGTGACCGCGACGTTCAGCCTTCGATCACTCCCCTGATAGTTGAGTGGCCCGAAGCCCTGACGAGAAATACGCCCGTTCGCTCCCTTGGCGACACCGATACTGAGAATGATCACGTCGCGTTCGTCACCCTGGACACTCTCCAGGTTCTTCACGAAGAATCGGCGACCGAGCTCGACCTCGTCGGAGAAAAACTCGTCCAGTTGCGGATGTTCTTTCCGGACCTCCAGCAGCCGTCGCTGAATCCGTGCCTGGTGTTTCGTACCCAGGGTGATCACTCCCAGACTATCGCCGGGGTGCTCGCGGAAATGCGCCAGCACGAGTTCGACAACTCGCTCCACCTCCGCCGGCGATGAGCCGTTTTGCCCTGGTGAAACCACACCGTCGACCAACTCCAGAGACACCGGACTCATCTTCGCGGCCCCCGGGAAGGTGACCAGACCCTGACGGTAGATCTCCCGGTTGGAGAACGAGATGAGCCGTTCATCCGCGCTCCGGTAGTGCCAGCTCAACATCTGGCTGGCCGGAATGACCGGTCGAAGCGCGGTCAAGATGGACTCGTAGTCGCTGAGATTGCCGTCGAGGTCGTCGTCCTCCTCGTCGTCGGCCGAGATGGCACGATCGAAGAAGTCCGACGGCGGCAGCTGCTTCTCATCCCCGGCGACGACCAACCTGTCCCCGCGCATGATCGACGTGATCGCGTCCGGTGGGCGGATCTGGCTGGCCTCGTCGAAAACGACCAGATCGAACAGCCGCTTGGCCGGCAGCATCCGACTCACGACAAGCGGGGACATGGCCCAGCACGGTCGGAGTGCGAGCATCACGTCCGACGCCTGCTCGACCAGCTTTCTGGTCGGCATATGCCGGGTTTTGAGACTGGCCTGACGTTTCAGGATGCGGGCCTGTTCAGGATAGTCATCCTTCGCGGCGCGAACATGCCGTGCGACCTGACGGCGTACGCGTCGTGCGGAAGTCTCCCGATGCCTGACATCAGCTTCCCTGAACTCGGTATTGACCCGGTTCTGCCGCTCGGCGACGAACTGGGCGAGTTCGGGAATGCCGAGTTTGAACTCGTCGTCGAGCGACGCCAGCCAACTTCGTTGAAAAGCCTGCCAGGTGTCCTCGGCGGCGAGGTCGCGATCGGCTACCTGTTCGAGGAAGCCCCGCAACCCCAAACTCTCGAAACGACCAAGTGCGGCATTGAGCCCAGGCATCCTGAACAGCATCTCGCGATCGTCTCGAAGCGCTTCCAGGTTCTGCTCGATCACTTCCGCCGGACCCGACTCGAGGTCCGGCCTTTGCGCCGACAATGCGACAGAGGCGAGTTGACGCCGCAGATCCGCGTAGTCCCGCATGACCTCCTGCAGCCCCAACACCGCGGACGGCTGCGTATGCGCACCGCCGAGCTCGTGCCACCGGTGGCGTTGCCGGAGCACCTCGCCCAAGGCCGCGTGCAGGGCGGGCTTCTTGGTCAACCCGTGCCGGGACATTCCTCGGAGCCGCTTCACGAGGTCTCGCCGCTGCTTCCACGGCAACGGCTGGGGATACCGCGCCCGCGCGGCCCGATTCCCGGTCGCATAGTGGAACTGATCGAGGTGGACACCGAAGATGTCTTGCCCGAATGCGGTCACGCTCCGTTCCACGGCGTCGAGAAGGGCAAGGACATCCTGCCAGCCGACGATGTCCTGCGGCTTCCTCAACCCGGTCTGAGCGAGCAGCCGCTGCATGTTGTCCTGCCCGCGCTTCAACGTCTTGCCTGCGAGTTGGTCGAGCTCGAACAGCACGCGCCTGGCATCCTGCTCGGTCCGCACAGGCGCCTTCGCCCAGGGCGTGGAATTCCGCAGGATCCTCAGCCCGCCTTGCTCCACGAAGTTCTTGAGGTCTTCCCCGAGAGCGCGAACCGTCTCGCTGGTCAGCAGGTGCAGTTGCGCACCACGGAACGAGATCGAGATTTCCTGCACTGTGGAGAGATCGAGGAGGCGATCCCGGACTTCGTAGGCGCTGAGCCCCCATGGATCCCGTCGCCGATGGAGTTCGTGCGAGTGGCTGATCAGCCGCCACCGGGAGTGGACGAGCTTCTCGTGCAGCTCGTCGACCTCGACCGGCGGTTCCTTGGCCACTTGGTCAAGGCTCTCCGCGAGCTGCTGGGCAATACGCCGTTTGCTGATCTTGTCCTGGTGAAGATCGAAGATCAGACCATCGAGTCCGACCTCGTCGAGGCGATTCAGCACCGCTTCGATCGCCGCGCGCTTCTCAGCGACGAACAGCACTCGCTTTCCGGCGGCCGCGGCGCCGGCGATGATGTTGGCGATGGTCTGGCTCTTCCCGGTCCCCGGAGGCCCTTCGATGAAGAGGTGCTGGCCGTTCAAGGCGGTCATGATGGCCCGGTGTTGCGACGAGTCCGCGTCCTGAACCAGGAACTCCGACGCAGGCGGCACCTGATCGACCAGCGGCAGGTTCGCGGCCGCGGCTTCCTGCTCCAGGACCTCCTTGGCGGGCGGATAGCCGGCCAGTGCCGCGACAAGGTCGTGCTCCACCAGCAGATCCGTAGCGTTCGCAAGATCTTCGACCATGGGTAGCTTCGCGTAGTTGAACGCTCCGAGGACGGCCGCGTTCTCAAGGGTCAGGTCGACTCTCTGCGCGGCCGCGACCGCGGCCAACTCCGCATGTACCCGTTCGACCTGCTCATCGTGCTCGATCATCGGGTCGAGGTGTGCTTCCAGCCGCTCGGTCAGCGTCGCTCGATCGAAATCGATCCCGTAGTGCTGGTTGAGGGCGTGCAACAGCACGGGATTGACTTCGGCCTCGTCAGTGATCTCAAGCGTGTAGTCGGTCTCTGACGCCGTCCTCGCCTTGAGACTGATCGGACAGAGCAAAAGCGGGGCGCGGAGTGGCTTGACGGGGCTCGTACCGCGGTGCTGTTCCGCACTGGTGTTGACGAGTCCGAACGCCACCCGGCCTACGTCGACACCCTGTTCTTCCTCGAACAGCTGGATCCGCTTGCTGAGATCGCGAGCCCTGGTCCGCGCGTCCCGGTGAGAGTCCTCGTCCGGGAACAACTGGCGTAGCCGAGTCTTGTTGCCCTTGACCAGCCCGGTGAGAGCGGCTGGTTCCGCCTTGCTCAGGTCAAGGCTGCCCAGCTTGGTGCTCTTGAAGTACAGCATCGTGTTCCGATGCCCGAAGTCGATCAGGCTGTCCCGCCAAGCAGCCGCCTTCTCCGCGACGATCGCATGGCGTCGCGGATCCCTCTGTGCGGTCATACCGCTTCCCCTCGCAGAACGGTGGTGGACCTGGACGGGTGCCTACCGTCAGGGCCCGCCGTTCTGCGGCGAGCCCTCCAGAATGCCACAGCCTTTGACAGCGCGGAAGCGCACCACCGAGAGATGCTGCATTCGGAAGACGATCACTCCCCTCCTCGGCTTAGAGTCGTTCGCCTATGCGGCGATGTCACACTCCCGTACGAAGATCACTCAGATGGAGCCAGACGCTCACATGGCGTGCCCAAGTCCAGCGGTTCAGGTCGCCAGGGCGACGAAGTAACGTGGGGGTATGCCGATCCAGGTGCTGCTCATCGACGACCACGAGGTGGTGCGGCGCGGCCTGCGTGACCTCCTCTCCGACGAGCCCGACATCGAGGTGGTCGCCGAGGCGAGCGGGGTCGACGAGGCCCTGGCCGTGGCGATGCACGTCGAGCCGGACGTCGCGGTGGTCGACGTGCGGCTCGGGGACGGTGACGGCATCGCGCTCTGCCGCGAACTGCGCTCGAAGCCGAACGCGCCGCAGTGCCTGATGCTGACCGCGTTCGACGACGAGGAGGCCATGGTCGGCGCGATCATGGCCGGGGCGGCCGGGTACCTGCTGAAACAGGTCCGCGGCCAGGACGTCGTCAACGCGGTCCGCGAGGTCGCGGCGGGCCGGTCGCTGCTCGATCCGCTGTCGACGGCGCGGGTGCTGGACAAGCTGCGGCATCCGCCCGAGGACGAACTCGGCTCCCTCACCGAACGCGAGCGCGAGGTGCTGGACCTGATCGGACAGGGCATGTCCAACCGCGAGATCGCGGAACGCCTGTTCCTCGCCGAGAAGACGGTGAAGAACTACGTGACGTCCGTCCTCGCGAAGCTGGGCATGCAGCGGCGCACGCAGGCCGCGGCGTGGATCGCACGCCGGGACAGGTAGTGCGCGAAAAAGGTACCCCCCCCCCCGTCGTTTTGGGCCAAGGTCCCGGTGGATCCGGAATTCGACCAGTGGCTCACGGTTCGGTTCTCCCATCGCGTCCTGGTCGTCGTCCGCACCGTGACCACCTTGACCCGGCTGCTCGACGTCGTGTCACTGCTGAAGGACGACCCGCGGGTCCAGGTCGTGTTCACCCACGACGAGCGGAAACCGGCGATCCTGTCCGCCGGCGTCGGTGAGTTCCTCGCCTCGCTGGACGCGAAGGTCATCCCCTGGGAACAGGCGGTCGAAACCCGATTCGACCTGGCGATAGCGGCCAGCGAGAACGACGACCTCCACCGGCTGAAGGCGCCTGTCCTGCTCGTTCCACACGGCATCGGGCACCAAAAGCACTACCCGCGCCAGGCGGTCGTTTCGGGCCTGAATCCGGCGCAGCTGGTCCACGAAGGTCGCGTCGTACCCAGCCGGATCGGCCTGTCGCACGGCAACCAACTGCGCTACCTCCGGCAGAACTGTCCACAAGCCGAGCCACACGCCGTCGTGGTCGGCGATCCCTGCCACGACCGGATGCTCGCCAGTCTCAATCGCGTGGCCCGCTATCGGCGACTGCTCGACGTTCGGGATCGCAAGCACGTCGTACTGGCCTCGACCTGGGGGCCGGATTCGCTGCTGGGCACCGATCCGAGCCTGCCCGCGCGTCTGCTCACCGAGCTCCCCGTCGACGAGTACCAGTTCAGCCTCATCGTGCATCCGGGTGCCTGGGCCGCCCACAGCCCCTGGCAGATCCGCGCGTGGTTGTCCCGGGCCCGGCGAGCCGGTCTCGCCGTGATCCCGGCCCAACGTGGCTGGCAGGCGACCGTCCTCGCCGCGAACATCCTGATCTCGGACGGAGGCTCCATCGCGCTGTACGCCGCCGCCGCGAAGATCCCGGTGCTGATCGGCAGCCGGGAACCCGCCACGGTGGTACCGGATTCGCCACTCGCCGAACTGCTGGCCAGAGCTCCGCGGCTCGACACGGAGCGCGATCCGCGCGAGCAGATCGACCGAGCCTGCGCGACAAAACCACTCACCGACGTCGCGGAACAAGCGGTCGAGTTCTCCGGAAAGTGCGCGGAGCTTCTCCGGCCCGTTCTCTACGAGTTGATGCGTCTGGCGGAGCCGGACACCCGCGCGGTCTTCCGTCCCGTCCCTGATCCGGTGCCGGACGTGACGGAGCCGACGACATTCTCTGTCGAGGTCCGGCAGCACGCGGACCAGCTGGCGGTCGCCCGGTTTCCCACTGAGCAGGCCGGGCAAGCCACGTCACCCGATCGCCACATCGTCGCCCACGAAGAACTGTCCACTCTGGACGATCTCGAAGGCGCCGACGTGGTCTACTGCGAGTTCACCGGCGAGAGGGCCGAATTCGCCGATTGGGCACGGGCAATCACCCGTCGTCGTCCCGATGCCGGGCTCATCGCCGGGATCGGCGCGGACCGGTGCCTGCTCTGGAGCGCGGGAGGGCGATCCTTCGAGCTCGTCACCGAAGGCGAACCGCTGACCGCGATCTCCGCCTGGTACTGGCGCAGAAGTAAGGACCTCCCGTTGACTGGTTCTTTCCAGATACGCGGGGGCCAGAACATCCGGACCGTGGTCAGCTCGGCGCTCACCGGGTGATCAGTGGCGGCATCCCGTTGATGATCTTGGCGTGCACCCCGGCGGCACGCGGATGCCTGACCGCCTGCAATCGCCGCCAGACGCCGGACCAGTGGTGCCGTGCCAGATCGAAGTCCCCGCAGTACCAAGCGGCGTCCCCGAGTGCCTCGGCGATCTCCAGCTCGTACTGATCGCTCCCGGTGGGAACCACCATGCGCCAGACTTCCGGCAACAGATCGAGCGCTTGCCGCGCGGCGGCCGCCGCTCCCGATCGGCTCAGCGCCTTCGCCCGGACCAGCCATACTTGGGCGAGGTCACGTTTGTTCCCGGGATCCGTGTTCGATTCCGCTTCCTCGAGCAGCTGGAGCACCCCGGTGAGATCACCGACCAGTACCAGGACGTTGGCCAGCATCCTCGCGTGCAACCCTTGCCCTCTGAAGGGAAGTCCGCCCAGCGTCCGGCTGATCTTCAGTGCCTCGAAGAAGCAGGCCGCCGCCTCGCTGTACTGGCCTCGTTCTCGGTGGAAGAGGCCGCGGAACTCCCATAGTGACGCGCGGAGCTGGCGATTCGTTTCGGTTTCGGGGAACTCCAGCCGGCGCGAGAGCTCCCCCAGCCTGCCGAACTCCTCCTCTGCCCGCTGGAACTCCTGGAGCAGCGAATACAGGCGCGCCTGCTGCGCGATGGTCCTCAATTGGAGCGGAACGTCGCCGAGTTTTTCCGCGCTCGCGATCCCCCATCTGTTGATCTCCGCGAGCTCACGCAGATGTCCTCGGTGCAGCCCGACGATTTCCAGGGCACCACAGAGCTGCGTCAGCTCGAGATGGAGTCCGGCGTCGTGGGCTGGTTTCGCCAGCGCGCGGTAGACCGGGATCTCGGCGACCAGCAGGTCGACCGCGTCCTGTCCAGGGGCGAGGTCCAAGGGCCGGGTGCCCTCCGGCAACGTCTGGTCGTACAGCCTCAGCCGCCCGCGGCCCATCTTCCACTGATCCGCCTGCACCGCTTGGGTGCGGTGGAACCTTACGAGCCTCGGGAATCCATCGTCGCTTGGCGTATGACCCGCGCGAGTGAGCGCCTGCCTCGCCTGTTTGGTCAGCCGAAGCCGCTTGCCGGGCTCCTCGGTCACGAAGAAGACCGACTGGAGATGCACCAACCCGTCGAGGACCTCGAACGGTTCGCAACCGGCCACGGCCGCGGCCGCCTCGTGCGTGAAGCCCGGTCCGGGAATTTCGCTCAGTGCCCGGCAAAGATCCTGTTCACGCCGTGGGAGTCCCGCGAGTACCCGATCGAAGGCGGCGCTCACGGGACCGAGGGAGCGCCCGCTGCTCAATTCCTTCGCGAGGAGCTTGAGCGGCCGGGCCGCCAGTGCCGCGCGTTGCCTCGCCGCGATCGCGGCGGCGACCACCGTCGCCGGAAAACGGTCACATTCGGCGAGGACTTCGAGTGCGCCTTCGGGATCGGCGGCGAGCAGATCGGTCCCCGCGATCGCTTCGAAGAGCATCCGATCCGCTCCCTCTTCAAGCCTGCTGAGGGGTACGTGCCGGGGATACTGCGTCACGAGCTCGTCGGGCATATCTTCCGTCAACGCGAGCACCAGGCTCATCGGCGACGGAGGCACCAAGGCCTGGAGATCACGGACGCTTTCGACCGAGTCGAAGACCAGGAGCAACCGCAACGGCCCGAGCAGGTCGTCGTACTGGGTTTTCAGTTCACCCGCACCCGACGTGACGAGTTTGGGTTCCACCCCCAGCGTTTGGAGCACGGCCTCCCGAACCTGGCTGATCCTCAAGGGCGCGCCCGGCCCGTCGCGATGGTCCGCGAGGTCGATCAGCAGCGCGCCGTCGGGATACGCGCCGCCGGAGCGCAACCCGTAATGCTCGGCGAGCGTCGTTTTGCCGACTCCGGAAGGACCGGAGAGCACCACCACACCGCTGCCGCCCAGCCGGGCCTGGGCACCGACGCGGTCGTACAGGGTCGGCGAACGCGGAACGATCCGCGGCCGGGCCTTGCTCATCGCGAGCATGCTTTCGACCAGTTCCCGCAATTCTCCCGCCACAGCCGGGTCTTCGACCGCGAGATGGCGCACGGCGGCCTCCAACGCGGCCGGGTCGGAACGCAGCCGTTTCCCGTCCCGCCGTCCCGCCAGCTTCTTCCAGAGATATTCGGCGACCTTGCCTCCGCTGGTGAAGACCAGAGCGACGGTCTGTTTGACGAGCTCCGCCTGAAACGGATCAGTCACCTGTAAACCCCCTCACAGCTGTACCCGACACGCTAGCAGCGCGGATCATGCACGTCACTCACCGTGAACCTCGCTTTGCCCGCTACTTGACGAGACCCAGCAGCTCGACCAACCGGCCGGTGGCCAGGAAGAAGAGAATGCCCGCCAGCAGGATCAGAACGCTGATGAACGCGCGGCCCCTCTGCAGGACAGTGTCGGCCGTCTCCACCCACCTCTGCCAGCGTGGCCGGATGACGGGCTGCTCCGGCACGTCCGCCACCAGCGACGCGTACCGATCAGGAAGCAGGTTGAACTCCTCCACGGAAACCAGCGTCAATCCCGCGATGACGAGTTCTCGATATCTCTGTGTGTTCTCGGCGTTCCGCGCGGCGCCGATGGATTCACTCCGAAGCGCCCAGGCGATGGCCTGATAGGTGCTTCGCAACCGCTCGTAGTCATAAGGAGTGAGACGGCGCTCGGTGCCACGGACATATCGTTCGACGTGGCGTGCCAGCCCGAAACCCATTTCATGCATCAGGTTCCGCGGCCGGGATGCCCGGAAAGACCACGGCAGATGCGGCGGTCGCCGATAAGATGCATCCGGCCGCTGCTTGGCGAGAAAGTTCAAAATAAAGAACGAATCGTCGATCAACCCCTGATGCGGAGACGAAATACGGAGGAACCAGCGAACCAGGGCGATCCACAAGAGAGCCGCGACACCACTCAGGAGGGCCGAAAGACCAAGCATCGAGGCCTCGGGGCCGGTGCGGCCTCCTGCCGGAAAGACGCCGATCGAGAACACGACACCTGCCCACATCGCGGGCAGAACCGCGCCGAATATCAAGGACAAGGACAGCCCTCGATCGCGGGTCCGGGACACCGCGAACTCCCTGATCAGACCTTCGGTGTCCTCGACACCTGGTACGGTCACGGACTCCTTGTCCATCCGGGAGCGGATTCGCCCGAACATCCAGCTGACCGAAAAAAGGTAGACGAACACGTAAACCACCGGGGCGACCAAGATCCCCAAGAAAAGTGGCAGAGTCAGGGTCACACGCCAACTCAGCGACGCGAAACCGAACGCGACGATCTCCGCCAGAGCAAGAGCGATAATGATTCCGAAACCAAGCCACGCCACGCGGGTGATCTTTTCCCGGACTCGGCTCGTGTCGTAAAATTCCTCGCCGTGAAAAATCCTTGCACCGAACCGGGCCAAACCATCCTGCAGGATCATCCATGAACCCACATGGACAGTGAGAACAACCAAGGCCAAGCCGAGCGTTGTAGCGCCATAGCCGAGAATCATCGCCTTCGCGGTCATGTCTCTCCCCTTTCACGACCAGTCCGCTCAAGGGTGCACGGTGTCCCGCTGGTCCGGGATGACCGTGCCGTCGTCGCGCAGCACCGGGCCGTGCGTGCCGTCGGCGTTCTCGTACGCCGTCGTCGAGCACGGGTAGGTGCGGTTCAACGCGGGGAAGGGCTCGATGAACATCGGGTTCACCGCCCACTTCCCGTCCGCGTTGTCGTAGGCGCGGCACATCAGCTCGTCCTTGTTGCGGTTGAGCGTGACGCGGACTCCGGTCGCGTCGCGCAGCATCGTGACGTCGGTGGTCGCGTCGCCGCCGGCGAGCGCCTGCCGCTTGGCCGCCGGTGCCGCTTCCATCGCCTTCGCGCCGCGGATCCCGAGGATCCTTTCGTTGATGAAGCAGCGCTTGCCGTCGATGTAGGTCATGATCTCGTCGGCGCCGTCGGCGTGCCCGCCGCAGCCTTCGAGGTGCCCGTTGATCCGGCCGTTCGTGGTCTGCGAGTAGATCCCCAGCGTGCGGCTCGGCGGGATGCCGATCGCCGAACCCCAGACGTCCGCGAACTCCTTCGGCGAGGCGGAAACGACCCACGTCGAGAAGCCCGCCTTGTTCAGCGTCGCGACCAGGTCCTTGATCTCCGGGTAGTACCGGATCCACGCGACCTGGGTGCTCGATCCGACCTTCTGGGTCGCTCCGACCGGCGCCAGCAGCGCCGCTGCCCTGGCCTGCCGGGCGATCGCGCGGACCTCGTCCGGCCGGTAGCCCGCGTTGATCTGCGCGACCCAGGCGTAGGCCGCCTCCATGTAGCGCCGGTTGTTCCCCGCGAAGACCTCTTCGCCGGTGCTCGTCTTCGCGTTCTTCCGCACCGACAGGAGCTCGTCGGCGCAGGCGAGGTTCTTGCTGGTCGGCAGCGGTTTCCCGGCCGGGGTGGCGGTGCCGCAAGCCTTGCCGAGCGCGTCCGCCCCGGCGTCGGTCATGAACCGGCTGGTCGTGCGCCAGTCCTTGTTCCGCGGCTGCAGGACCTTGTCGTGCCGGATCATCCAGAAGACGGTCTGGTCGGAGATGTCGTTCTTGATGACCGTGTTGTCCCAGTCGAACACCGCCACCGGCCGCTCGCCGTGCTTCCCGCCGCAGCGGCCGCGTTCGTCGATGACCTTCTGGATCTTCGCGGCGTTGTCGCCGTACCAGTGATCGGCCAGCCGTAGCTGAGGGCAACGGGACTCGGTCGCGACCGCCGACGTGCCGGGTAAGGCCACCGGAACGACCGCGACGGCGGCGGCAAGGGCCACGGCTCGCAGGAACCTCGGCATGTGATCTCCCCACGTCTTCGTCGACAGTTCGGGGAGATCCTGTCATTTTCCGGCGAGAGTCACGACCTGCCGGTTGTGAAAGTAGTCATCCTCACGAAGCACCGTGACGCTGCCGGGTGAAGCGCGGAAGTCGACGTACCCGGCCGACTCGAGCGGCATCCGGATCCACGCCGCGACGACGAAGGTCAGCGCGCCGCCGTGCGTCACGATGATCTGGTGCTCGCGGGGGCTTTCCAGGATCGAGTCCATCGCCGCGTAGAGCCGCGCGGCCATCGCGCCCTTCGTTTCGGCACCCGGGATCCCCTCGTCGTGCCCCAGCCGTTCGCCGGTCGGCGGCGGCGGGACGAACCGGCGGTCCAGCCACTCTTGCGGCTTGCCCCCGGCCTCCCCGTACGACTTCTCGCGCAGCCGCCGGTCCAGGACCGGTGTCACGCCGAACCGTTCGCCGATCAGTTCCGCCGTCCGCGCGGTGCGACGCAGGTCCGAGGAGTGGATCTCCACGCCGTCCGGCACCTTCGCGCGCAGCGACTCCGCGATGGCGACGGCCGCGCGCTCGCCGTCGGCGGTGAGTTCGGCATCGAACCAGCCGCCGACCAGGCGATCGACGTGATGAGTGGACTCCGGATGAGTGACGACGTGGACCGTGCGCATCCCTCGAATCTAAGCGCGGGTCAGTTTCGCGTAGGCGACGACGTTGTCGAGGTAGTTGCCGGTCGAGGAATCGAAGTCCCCGCCGCAGGTGATCAGGCGCAGTTCCGGTCCGGTCGTGTCGCCGTAGACCTTCTCCGTGGGGAAGGACGCCTTCGGATGCCGCTCGACGGCGTAGACGGTGAACACCGCGGTGACCCCGTCCTTGCGATGCACGACGGCTTCGTCGCCGGTCTTCAGTTCCTTGAGCCGGACGAAGACACCGGGGACCTTCTTGTAGTCGACATGCCCGGCGAGGACGGCGGGCCCGATCTCGCCGGGTGCCGGGCCGCCGGTGAACCAGCCGGTGGTGATCGCGTCGTTCGGCACCTGCAGGGTGCCGTCACCGGCCAGGCCGAGGTCGACGATCTCGCCGGTGCGGACCCCGATCGCCGGGATTTCGAGCGTCGCCGGTTTCGCGGGTCCGAGCGGCGGGGCGGTGACGGCCGGAGCCGCCGCCGAAGACACCGTGGAGGGTGCCGCCGGCGACGCGACCTTGCCCGTCGGCGGGACGGCGCAGGCGGTCAGCGCGGCCGCGAGCACCACCCCGAGGAGCGTGCCGATGACCAGCGGAAACGGCCACCGGCGCCAAGAAGCCCTGGTCATCGCTCGGCACGCCGCCGGAGGACGAGGGACGCGCCCGCGGCCGACACGGTCAGCAGGGCCGTGCCGGTGAGCGCGACCGCGCCGATCTCCAGGAGACCGCCGTTGACTTCGGCGGTTTCCTCACCGCCGCCTGTCGCGACACCGCCGACAGGCTTGACCTTCACCTGGCCGGACTTCGCGGGCTCGCCGAACCGGGATTCGCACGCGTACCCGTCGTTGTCGCCGTCGAGCTTGTGCGGGTCACGCGGGTTCTTCTTGAGCTCGGCCTGTGCCGCGGCCTGCGACGGGAAATCGGCGCAGTCCTTGTCCGCGAATTTCGCACTGCCCGGCACCGGTTTCGTTTCCGTCGTGATGGGCGGAACGGTGGGCGTGATCGTTTCCGTCGGCGTCGTTCCCCGCTTCGGTAACGTTTCGCACGCGATTCCGTCCTTGTCCCGATCGAGCCCATGCGGATCCGATCGATCTTTGTCGAGTACGGCCTGCGCTTCTTCCTGGAACTGGAAGCTCCCGCAGTCCAGATCGGCGGCCGCGGGCGCGTCCGACAGCGCGAACGCGACGGATGCGGGGCCGAACAAGGAGAAACCGGCGAGGATCACGGCCGTGCCGAGGGCGCGACGAACCGAGGACATGGGGGTCCTTTCGATGGGAATTCGCGCTCCGGGCGCGTTCGATACCCTTACAATCGCGCGCCGAACCAGGCTGTTACGGATTAATCGGAAAACGCGAATCGTCACTCTAACGAGCGACGGAGACCGTTAATTTCACACGGTTTGGTCGAGCGGAACGTCGAAAGCGACCAAAGTGCCCAGACTCGGCGACGAATTGATCGAAAACCGCCCGCCGGACGTCGTCGCGCGTTCGTCGAGATGACGGAGACCGCGTTTGGCGACCCCCTGCGGGACACCGGATCCGTTGTCCCGCACGCGGAGTTTGACGCCTTCCACATCGCGGCTGAGCGTCACGCGGGTCTCGCTCGCCCCGGAGTGCCTGACCACATTGGACAGTGCTTCGCGAAGCGCGGCACGGATGTGATCCGCCTGCTCGGCGGGGATGTCGGCCAGTTCTCCGGACAGTTCGAGGGTCGGCGGGTAGCCGAGGAGTTCGCCCGCGATGCGCACCTCGCCGCGCGCGGACTCGGCGAGGTCGGTGGCGGTGATCGTCTCGTTCGCGGGTTCCGGGCTGCGCAGGGCGCGTACAGTGCCGCGGATCTCTTCGATGGTCTGGTCGAGCTGGTCGATCGCCTCGGACAGCCGCACGCCGTCGGCCTGCGCGAACCGCTTCCGCATGTTCTTGCGGACGCGGTCGAGTTGCATGCCCGCGCCGTAGAGCCGCTGCACGATGACGTCGTGCAGTTCGCGCGCGATGCGTTCGCGCTCTTGGTAAAGGGTCACGCGGTGCCGGGCGTTGGCACCCTCCGCCAACGCGAGGACCACGCCCGCCTGCGCCGCGAAGGCGGTGAGCACCTCGACCGTGCTGGCGGAGAACGGGGCGCCGCCGTGGCGGCGGTACACGGTGAGCGCGCCGAGAACGCGTCCGCCCGCGCCGAACGCCGACGCCGCGAAGGGACCGAAGCCCTGTAGTTCCGGCGGCACGAACGGCGCCGTGCGGGGATCGACGGTGAAGTCCTCGCTGACCACCGGTTCACCGCCGCGGGCGACCTGCCCGGCGGCGGAATCCGCGGCGAAAGCCAGCCCCCGAAGGCCCTTCGTGCTGGCTCCGTGCACGGCCTCGACGACCACCTGGCCGTCGTCCGCGCGCACCATGACGAGACCGAGGTCGGCCTCGGCCAGTTCGACGGCGCGGGCGACCACCGTCTCCAGCACGTCGCCCGGGTCGTCGCCGGACAGGGCGGTGCCGGTGATCTCGGTGGCGGCGGACAAAGCGCGCGCGGCAAGGGTGGGATCCATGAGCGCTATCGACATTAGTCCGCTCCGGCCAGTACGCGCGCTGTGACGCGACCCTCTCGTACCTCGAGGACCAGGTCGGCGCCGTCCGCCTCGGCGGCGTTGTGCGTGACGTGCACGACGGTCTTCCCGGCGAGCGCCTCGCCGAGCCGTTCGCGGACGGTGCGCGCGGTCGGTTCGTCGAGATGCGCGGTGGGCTCGTCGAGGAGGACGAGATCGGCCCGGGCGGCGCCGAGCATGGCGCGCGCGAGCGCCACCCGCTGCGCCTGCCCGCCCGACAGCCCGGCGCCCGCGCTGTCCAGCATCGTGCCGAGCTCGACGTCCTCGAGAACGGCTTGGTACAAGGCTTTCCGCAGGTCGTCCTCGGACGCCGTCGGCTGGGCCAGGCGCAGGTTCTCGGCGACGGTGGTCGAGACGAGCATCGGTTCTTGCGGCGCCCACGCGACGTTCTCGGGAGCGTCGACGTCACCCTTGCTCGGCTTGAGGAAACCGAGCAGGGCCGCGACGAGCGTCGACTTCCCGGCGCCGCTCGGGCCGACGACGGCGACGTGCGTCCCGGGCGCGATGTCGAGGTCGACACCGGTGAGAACCGGGTGCTCGGTACCGGGCCAGCCGAGATCGGCGTTCCGGATCCGCACCCCGCCGACGCCGGGAAAGTCACCTTCCTTGCGAATTTCGCGATGAAGGGGACTTTCATCGCACTTGGCGAGGCGCAGACGGGCCTGGCGCAGGGTGTCCCAGTGCTGCGCGGCCGGCGGGAGAAGGGAGAGTACGTCCGCCAGCGCGAGCGGCACCAAGGCGACCACCGGGGCGAGGACCGGGTTCAGCGCGCCGGCGGCGACGGCGCTTATGGCGAACCCGGTGCTCACGACGGTGGCGGCACCCGTCGCCAGGATGATCAGGGCGTCGGCCGCGCCGGCGCCGAAGGCCTGCCGCCGCGCTTCGGCGGTCAGCGCGGCGTCGGTCGTGGCGATCCGGCGACGTCGCTCTTTGTCGGTCCCGTACGCGATCGACTCGGCGGCGGCTTCGACCAGGCTCAGCACCTGCGCCGACACCGAACGCCGTCCGGCCGCCAGCGCGCTGGTCGCCCGGCGTTCCGCCCGGAGCGCGAGCAGCGGCGCGAACGCGCTCACCAGCACGGCCGCGGCCAGCGCGAGTCCGGCCTCGGGCAGGACGACGGCCTGCACCGCGACGGCGCCCGCGGCCACCAGCGCCACCACGATCAGCGGCGTGATCACCCGGGGCAGCAGATCGCGCACGGTGTCGGTGTCGCCGACCAGCCGTCGCTGCTCCTCACCCGCCCGAAGCGCGCGTGCGGGTCCGAGCCGCACCAACGACTCCCAAAGCCGGACCCGCAGGCTTCCGGCGATCCGGAACGCGGCGTCGTGCGTGACCAGCCGTTCGAGGTACCGCAGGCCCGCGCGGCCGAGACCGAACGTCCGCACGCCGACGATCATCACCGTCAAGGTCAGGATCGGAGGCTGCTGCGAGGCCTTGGCGATGAGCCAGCCCGAGAGCGCGGTCAGCGCGACCCCGGCGAGCAGGGCCGCGGCGCCGAGCAGCGCTCCGCCGAAGAACCTCGGCTGCAGCAAAGCTCGCCACGGCAGCGGCTTGGCCGCCGTCCGCGCCTCAGTCATGACGACTTCCGCCACCGGGTCAGTCGACATGTCGATACCCGGCGTGCGTTCGTGAGCGGCGATGATCGCGGCGGCGCCGTTGTCGACGGCCTTGGTGACGGCGGCCATCACCAGCCCGGCGTTGACCTCGTCGAGGTGGGCGGTGGGCTCGTCGAGCAGGAGCAGCCACGCGCCCGCCCGGATCCGCACCAGCGCCCGCGCCACCGCGACTCGCTGACGTTGTCCTTGCGACAGCTTCGAAACCGACCGATCGGCCAGGCCGGCGAGCCCGAGTTCGCCGAGGATGTCTTCGGCGCCGACCTCGTCGCGGACCGTGCCCCCGCCGAACACCGGCGACTGTGGCACCCAGGCGACGTTCTCACGCCAGCGGTCGAGGTCGGCGTCGGCGAGATCGGTGCCCCCGACGGTGATCGTCCCGTCTTGGGCTTGCACGAAGCCGAGCAGGACGGCCAGCGTCGTCGACTTGCCGCCGCCACTGGGCGCACGCAACCAGGTCAGTTCGCCGGGCCGGACGGAGAAGCTCTCACCGTCGGGGGCGAATCCGCCACGCCTCGCGACGCGCAGTCCGCCGACGTGGATCTCACCCTTGGGAGGTGTCCCGGATCCTTGGGGCGGCAAAGGTTCCGCGAGCACGTCCGCGACGCGGCGCACGGCCTCGACGCCGTCTTCGCTGGCGTGGAACGCGGCACCGACCGCGCGCAGCGGCTGGTAGCACTCCGGCACGAGGATCAGCACGCCGAGCCCGATGGCCAGCGGCAGTTCGCCGGAGACGAGCCGGACGCCGATGACGACCGCGACCAGCGCGACCGAAAGCGTCGCGATCAGTTCCAGCGCGAACGCCGACGCGAACGCGACCTTCAGGGTTTTGAGCGTCGTGCGGCGATGCCGTTCGGAGATCTTCCGGACCGTCTCGGCCTGCGCCTCGGCGCGGCGGAACGCGCTGAGGATCGGCAGCGCGCGGACGAGTTCCAGCAGATGTCCCGACAACCACTGCTCGGCGTCGGCGGCTTCGGCGACCCGCTCGGCGGTGTGTTTGCCGATCAGGATGGCGAACAGCGGCACCAGCGGCACGGTGATCACGACGAGCGCGGCCGAAGGCCAGTCGGCGACCAGGATCGCGGCGCCGGCGGCGAGCGGCACGATCGCGGCGGTCACCAGTGCCGGGAGGTACTGGGTGAAGTAGGCGTCGAGCGCGTCGAGTCCCTTGGTGGTCAACGACGTCAGCTCGCCGTGGCCGCGGCGCGCGATCCATTCCGGGCCGAGTTTCAAGGCGTGGTCGAGAGCCTTCGCGCGCAGCTCTTCCTTCGCGCGGGCGGCCGCGCGAACGGAGACTGCCCGCACCGCCCAGCCGGTCAACGCGCGCCCTGCGACGAGCGCGAGCAGCACGGCCAGCTGGGCGGTGCGGTCCCCCGGTATTCCGCGGACGACCGCGGAGAGGACGTCGGCCAGCAGGAACGCCTGTCCCACCAGCACGACCGCGTTGACGAAGGACAGTGCCCCACTGAGGATCAACGCCCGGCGCGCCGCCTTCGAAAGCGGAGCGAGCGCGCCGAGCGGACCCTTTCCCGGTCGCGCTGGGTCCATTGTGGACTCCTTGGCGGAAAGGGTGTCGCGGCCGGGAAGTTCGGTCATGGTGCGTGCACCGGTGGGATGTGGCGGGTGCCGATGCGCTTGCGGAACACCCAGTACGTCCAACCCTGGTAGATCAGGACGGCGGGGGCGCCGAACAGCGCGACCCACGTCATCACGGTCAGGGTGTACGGACTCGATGCCTCGCCCGCGATCGTCAGCGTGTTCGCGGCGTCCACAGTGGACGGAAGGACGTTCGGGTACAGCGCGACGAAGATCGCGACGGCGGAAGCCGCGATGACGCCGCCGAGCGCGGCGAACGCCTGCCCTTCCCGGCCCGCGCGGATGCGGAACCAGGCGAGGACCGCGGCGACGACGGCGATGCCGATCAGGAGCAGCGTCCACAGGTCACCCGAACGCAGTTGCACGACGACGAGGAACGCGAGCAACGGCAGCAGGGCGACCGGGAGCAGGCGCGTGGCCAGGTTCCGTGCCCGGTGGCGGAGGTCGCCCTCGGTTTTGAGCGCGAGGAACGCGGCGCCGTGGACCAGCGAGAACCCGACGACCGCGATCGCGCCGAGCAGTGTTTCGAACCGGACGGCGGCGAACGCGCCGCCGACCCGGTTGCCGTCGGCGTCGAGCGGGAGGCCGAGGACGGTGGTCGCGAGGAGCAGGCCGACCCCGAACGGCGGGATCCACGAACCGATCCCGATGACGCGGTCCCAGTTGCGGCGCCAGCGGTCGGAATCGACCTTGCCGCGGTACTCGAACGCGACGCCTCGGCCGATGAGGGCGAGCAGCACGACCAGGAGCGGGAGGTACGCGGCCGAGAACAGCGACGCGTACCAGCCGGGGAACGCGGCGAACATCGCGCCGCCCGCGACGATCAGCCAGACCTCGTTGCCGTCCCAGACCGGACCGATCGTGTTGACCATGACGCGGCGCTCGGTGTTGTCCTTCGCGAGAGCGGGCATGAGCATGCCGACGCCGAAGTCGAAGCCTTCGAGGAAGAGGTAGCCGAGCCAGAACAGGGCGATGACGCAGAACCAGATCGTTTCGAGGGTCATCGGGCGCTCACTTTCCTGGGCCTGGGCTGAAGGACGCTTTCGCCGCATGCGACGCGGTGCCTGCGTGCGCCGCGGTGAAGGGAGCCTTCGCCGCATGCCACTCCGTGAAGGGAGCCTTCGCTGCGTGCGATGCGGTGAAGGGGCCCTTCAGCCCCTGCCCGTGGTCGCCCTGCCCTGCCGACGCCGCGCGGCATGTCGCGAAAGCCACTTTCGGGACATCCAGCGTCGCGAAAGTGGCATTCGCGACACCTCCCATCACTCCGAGGCGACCGTTCCGGCGCTTCCACCCCTGATCGCCCTGAGTTATCCACAACCACCCAAGTTGTCCACAGATCGGCTGTGGGTAACCCGCCTGAGCGATACCCCCGATACGCTGGGTGCGGGGCCGTCCCCCGGGAAGGGCGGGGGGCTGGGTAGGTGACGTAAAGAGGCGATCAGTAGGCGAAGGCGAGGGCGTCGTCATCGCTGTCACCGCCTTCGGGATCGTCGTTCTTGCTGGTCGAGGCCGGTTTCTTGGGGGGCATGACGGCGTCGACACCGCCGCGGACGTACTTGCGCATCAGGAAGACTTCGACGACGCCCAGGACCGCGTAAACGGTCGTCAGAGCGATCAGCGATGTCCATACCTCGCCTGTGGACAACTTCGAGACCGCTTGCGCGGTGAACATCCACACTCCGTCGACACCGGTCGGATTCGGCACCACTACGAACGGCTGACGACCCATCTCGGTGAAGATCCAGCCGGCGCTGTTGCCGATGAACGGCGTCGCGATCCCGCCGAGCACGAGCCACGGGAACCATCGCTGCCCGGGGATGCGCCCGCGCCGGGTCAGCCACAGCGCGAGCAGCCCGATCCCGGCCGACATCGCGCCGAAGCCGATCATGGCGCGGAAGCCCCAGTAGGTCACCGGCAGGTTGGGCACGTAATCGATCGGCTTGCCCGCGAGCGAACCGAGCTGCGGGTCGTCCGGGTAGTTCGTGCCGTACTTCGCCTGGTACTCCGTCACCAGGTTCTCCACGCCCTTGACCTCGGTCGTGAAGTCGTTGTGCGCCAAGAAGGAGAGCAGCGCCGGCACGTTGAACGTCTTGACGTCCTCACAGTTCGAGCCGCTCACGTCACCGATCGCGATGATCGAGAAGCTCGCCGGTTTCTCCGTGTGGCACAACGCTTCCGCCGACGCCATCTTCATCGGCTGCTGCTCGAACATCAGCTTGCCCTGCATGTCACCGGTGATCGCCAGCACCGCGAACGCCACCACCCCGGTCCAGCCGCCGAGACGCAACGACGAACGCCACACCGCGCGGTGCTCGTCGTCCTCCGAACGCTTGCGCCACAACTGCCAGCCCGCGACACCGACCAGGAACGCCGCCGCCACCGAGAAAGCACCCGCGAGCGTGTGCGGGATCGCGGCCAGCGCGGTGTTGTTCGTCAGCACCGCCCAGATCGAGTTCATCGTCGGCTTCCCGTCGACGAATTCGACCCCGACCGGATGCTGCATCCACGAGTTCGCCGCCAGGATGAAGTACGCGGACGCCACGGTGGCCAGCGAGTACGCCCAGGCGCACGCCAGGTGGACCTTCTTCGGCAGCTTGTCCCAGCCGAAGATCCACAGTCCGAGGAAGGTCGACTCGACGAAGAACGCGACGAGCCCTTCCATCGCCAGCGGCGCACCGAACACGTCGCCGACGAACCGCGAATACGCGCTCCAGTTCATCCCGAACTGGAACTCCTGCACGATCCCGGTGACCACACCCATCGCGAAGTTGACCAGCAGGAGTTTCCCCCAGAACTTGGTCATCTTCAGATAGCGCGGATCACCGGTCCGGACCCAGGCCGTCTGCATCCCGGCGACCAGGACCGAAAGCCCGATGGTCAGCGGGACCATCAGGAAGTGATAGACGGTGGTTATGCCGAACTGCCACCTAGCGAGATCGAGAACCTCCACGCCTCAAGCCTGCTCACCCCGAGGGTGACCCGCCAGTTCAAGTGGTCCTGTCCTCAGCGGGACGTAGGTCCCACGCCCGGCTCAGCCGAGGCCGGCGAGCGTGAGCCGCGCCTCGTCGGCGATCTGCCGCCGCACGCCCGAATCCCCCAGTGTCAGCACGTGTTCCAGGGCCAACGCGTACGCCGCATCGAAAGCGTCCTCGACGGCGACGGGGATATCCGGCTGGACGCCGACGCCTTCCCAGTTGGTCCCCGTGACCGGGTTCACGGCTCGTCCACCCGGGACGGTGACATCCAAATGGGTGTCCACTTTGTACTGCTGGCGCGGATTCGCGCCGCCGCCGGTCACCGCGCCGACCGTCTTCGCCCGCCCCAACTGCTGAAGTGAGTAGCTCAGGTCCTCCGCGCCGGAGAAGGTCTTCGGACCGGTCAGGATCCACACCGGCTTGTCCGCGCCGAACTTGCGTCCCGGCACGTACGGCAGCGTCCAGAACTGGTTGGTCACGTCGCCGTCGCGCAGATAAATGCTGTTGTAGTGCACGGGCTCGTCGACCAGGTAGCTGATCAGCACGGCCACCGCCATCGGGTCACCGCCCCGGTTCTCCCGGACGTCGATCAGCAACGCGTCGGTGTTCGCGAGCAGGGTCATCGCCGCGGCCAGCGCCTCACCGGCGATGTCCGGCCCGTAGAGCAGCTTCGTCTCCAGGTAGCCGACATTCCCGGACAGCCGTCGCGCCGACGCGATGCCGAAGCCGTTCAGTTCGGCCTCGTGCCGGTACACCTCGGGATCGAAGGACTGGCCGTCCACCTCGGGCAGCGGGTCGACGTGATGCCGCAGCCGCAGGTGTTTGTCCCCGTTGACCGATTGCAGGTCCCGAGTGACCGCGGCGGCGAACGCCTTGTCGTCGAGCCCGGCGTACGCGCCCTCGCCCAGCCTCGCCTGCAAGAACACCACGAGCTTCTCGGCGACATCGGGGAACACGTAGTGGCTCCGCAACCGTCCGCACACGTCATCGATCCGCGCTCTCTCGTCCATGCTCGCGGACGCTACCAGCGGCGACTGAAAAAAGAATTCGGTTTGCCGAAATCTCCTTTCCGCCCGGCCAAGAAATACAATTCGCCCGCGCATGCCGTCCGATTCGGAAAAGCCATCAGCTTGCCCTTTCCCGAACCTCCCCTTTATCGTTGCAGTGAAAGGGGTGGAAATCATCATGTCTAGCTCGATGCTGGCGCTGATCAGCGCGTTCGGCCTGGTACTGGCCGTGGAGCTGCCGGACAAGACACTCGTCGCCACCCTCGTTCTCACCACTCGTTTCCGCGCTTGGCCGGTATTCGCCGGTGTCACCGCGGCGTTCGCCGTGCAATGTGCGATCGCCGCCACTTTCGGCAGTGTGCTCACTTTGCTGCCGGAGGCGCTGGTGACCGCGATCGTCGCCGCGATGTTCGGGATCGGCGCGTTCATGCTTCTTCGCGAAGGGTTCAGCCCCGGCAAGGACGGCGGCGAGGACGCGTCGCGTTCCGGGCCGAGCCCCGCGACCTTCTTCCGCTCCGCGCTGACGTCGTTCGGCGTGCTGTTCGCCGCCGAGTGGGGTGACGCCTCCCAGCTCGCGACGGCCAGCCTCACGGCCCGCTTCGGCAACCCGTTCGCGGTCGCACTCGGCTCCTTCGTGGCGCTGGTCGCCGTCGCCGGGCTCGCCGTCTTCATCGGCGCGAAGGTCCGGAGCCGCATCCGTCCCAAGCTCATCCAGCGCGTGGCGGGCTTCGTCTTCGCCGGGTTCTCTCTGTTCGCGCTGACCCAGCTCGTCTTCTGAGGCGCACGGGTTCTTCACAGGTTCGCCGGGTAACCTTTCGGAAACGAAAAGGTGAACACCCGCCCCGACGTGCCTGGAGAAACCGGTCGTGACCTTGCCAAAGATCATCGCGGCCCGTGCCGTCTCCCCCGTGCACGGCAGGCTCGCGATCTTCGGCATGGCCGTCGCCGTCGCCATCTCGATCGATCTGCACCTGCGGCTGTCCAGCCAGGTCAGCCCGATCTGGCAGACGCTGTCCGAGTACGTCTACGGCTACCTCTCACCCGGTTCGACGGCGGCGCCGCTGTTCGGCGCGATGTGCCTGGCGCTGGGGCTCGGTTCGCTCGCCCTGCTCGGCGGTATCGCGAAGGCGCACCGCAGCGGTTACGAGTCCGTTCTCGTCCTGCTCGGGGTGTGGTGCACCGGGCTTTTCGTCCTCGCGCTCGTGCCCGTCGACCCCGAGGGCCAGGCACGTTCGCTGGCCGGGCAGATCCACAACTACGCCGCGCTGACGGCCTTCCTCGCGCTTCCCGCCGCTGCCTGGGTGCTGACCCGCCCCGGCCGGGCGCGCTGCCCGTGGGAGCCGCGCCGCACGACGATCCGGCGGCTTTCGGTGGCGAGCTTCGCCGCCGTGGTGATCGTGCTCGGCGGGTTCGTCTGGACGATGCTCACCGGGCCGTCGCATCAGGAGATCACGCTCGGCCTGTTCGAGCGGCTGCTGTTCGCTGTCGACCTCACGCTGCTGGCGACCATGGTGCGCCCACTGCTCAGCGGCCGCTGACGCGCTACTCGGGCTGTTTCAGCACCTCGGCCAGCCGGACGGCGGACCCCAGGACCGCGGGACCCACCACGGAGGCGTCCAGCGGCTCCAACGACACGACACCGAGGCTGGCCTTCAAGCCCGGCACCCCGCGCACGGGCGCGGCGACCCCGGACGCGCCCGCCTCCAGTTCACCGGACGACGTCACCCAGCCTTCGCCGCCGGGACGCAGCGTCATCGCCTTGCCCGCGGCTCCGGCGGACAGCGGATGGCGGGTGCCGACGCGGTAGGCGACGTGGAAGCTCGTCCACGTCGGTTCGACGACCGCGACGGCCTGCGCCTGGTCTCCCTGCGCGACCGACAGATGCGCCGTCGCGCCGACCTTCTCCGCCAGCTCGTGCAGGACCGGCCTGGCCGCCTCCCGCAGCTGCGGGAGGACCTGCCCGGCGAGCCGGAGCAGGCCGACACCCAGCCGCACCTTGTTGCCGTCGCGCCACACCAGGCCGCGTTCGGACAGCGGGACGAGCAGCCGGTAGACGGCGGCCCGGCTCGCGCCGATGGCGACGGCGAGTTCGGAGATCGTCGCCGCCTCGCCCCCGGCGTCCGCCACCGCTTGCAGCAGCGCGAGCCCTCTGTCCAGGGTCAACGACCCTTCGCGGGTCACAGCAGGCTCGACCGAGGTCTTTTGATCTTTTGAGGTCGCGCCCTTTTGGCCGGAGGCCCCGCTATCGCGATGGCAGGGCGCCCTTCAAGAACAGGCGACCTACTACGCCCACGTGCGCTCTGGCAGCGCGATGGCGGCAGCGCGATAGACAACACGGTCACAGCAACCCGAGTTCCCCGAGGTCGGCGACCGGCTCGTCGAACGAGGCCGCCGCGTACGAGGCGAAAAGCCCGCGCACGGCCTTCGCGGCCGGCTCCGACATCCCCTTGGCCTCGTCGGCCAGGGCCGCGCTGTCGGTCGACTCCAGCGCGGCGCGCACGTCGCCGCCCGAAAGGGAGCGTGCGGACGCGACGATGAGGTTCAGGAACCCGTGATGGGTGAACCCGCTGGTCTCGTCGGTATGCCGGACGGCACGGTGCAGGCTGTTCGTCGCCTTGAACGAGGCCCCGCTCGAGCCGCTGACCACCGCGAGGAAGTCGGCGACCTCGTCGACGCTGGGGAAGTTCTCGCCCGCCTTGCCGCCGCAGCGGATCTTCGGCCAGCTGCCGTGCTCGATCACCTTCCGCACGCCGTCCAGCCAGCCGACACCGCGCCGTGGCTCGACCACCCGGATGACGTCCTCGGGCACGAACTCGGAGACGCGCTCCAGCCAGACCTCGTCGACGTCCGACGGCGCCGGCATCTCCACCATCCGCAGCGCGAGGATCTCGCTGCGCGATTCGACGATCGAGATCGCCTTCGGGACGCCGCCCAGGCCGGTGTCGATGATCAGCGACAGCGGCAGCGGCTCCTTGGGTTTGATCTTGATGAGTTCGGTGATGAGCTCGGGCAGCCTCGACGCCTGGCACAGGAACACGCCGAGGACGCCGGAGTGTTCACCGGTCCTCGACGCGAAGTGCGCACGCAGCGCTTCGGGCATGGACGCCTCGCCGGGCGGGAACAACGCCGAGTCGTCGACGAGCCGCGCGAACAGGGGAGGGATTCCTCGGGGGCCGGGTGGCGTGAGTTCCACAGCGCTTGACACGACTGACACGCTAGTAGCGTACGACATCAGGACAAAATCGTTCGCACAACGGACACGTTCCGGGGAGATTCCGATGCCTTACTACCGGCAGGTAGGCGAGATCCCGCACAAGCGCCACACGGCGTTCCGCAAGCCCGACGGGGGCCTGTACGCCGAGGAACTGATGGGTGTCGAGGGCTTCTCGGCGGACTCCGCGCTGCTCTATCACCGCGGGCTGCCCACCGCGATCGTCGACGCCGTCGCGATCGAGGACGAACGCGGCCCGATCACCCCGAACCACCCGCTCAAGCCCCGCGCCTTCAAGACCCAGGACCTCAAGTTCGGCGACGCCGACGCGGTCACCGACCGGCGGCGGCTGTTCGGCAACGCCGACGTCACCATCGGTTTCGTCCACGCGACGCAGCCTTCGCCGCTGTACCGCAACGCGGCGGGCGACGAGCTCTTCTACGTCCATGGCGGCAGCGCCACCGTCGAGACGATCTACGGCTCGCTGGAGATCGGTGACGGCGACTACCTCGTCATCCCGACGTCGTGCACCTATCGCGTGCTCCCCCACGACGAGATCAAGCTGCTGACCATCGAGGCGCGCGGCCACATCGGCCCGCCGAAGCGCTATCTCTCGGCGAAGGGCCAGTTCCTCGAGCACTCGCCGTACTGCGAACGCGACATCCGCGGCCCCTCCGAGCCGCTGGTCGTCGACGGCACCGACGTCGAGGTCCTCGTGCGGCACCGCGCCGGGCTGACGCGCTACACCTACGCGACCCACCCGTTCGACGTCGTCGGCTGGGACGGCTGCCTGTACCCGTGGGTGTTCAACATCGACGACTTCGAGCCGATCACCGGCCGCGTGCACCAGCCGCCGCCCGTGCACCAGACGTTCGAGGGCCCGAATTTCGTGGTCTGCTCGTTCTGCCCGCGCAAGGTCGACTACCACCCCGAGTCGGTCCCGGTGCCGTACAACCACGCGAACGTCGACTCCGACGAGCTGATGTTCTACGTCCGCGGGAACTACGAGGCGCGCAAGGGCTCCGGGATCGAGGTCGGCTCGCTCTCGCTGCACCCGTCCGGCTTCACGCACGGGCCGCAGCCCGGCGCTGCGGAGGCGTCGATCGGCGCTCAGTTCTTCGACGAGACCGCGGTCATGGTGGACACCTTCGCGCCGCTGGACCTCGGCGAGGCCGCCGACGCTTCGGAGGACCACCGCTACGCGTGGACCTGGTCCGGCCGGGGCCCTGGCGCCTGATTTCACCGGTCGCGGCCATGGCGGGATAAGTACCGCCATGGCCGCAACGGTTCGGCAACACGGCCCCGGGCGGGCTGAAACCTCCGGATAATCGGTGTTCCCACCGCTGGAGGTTCTCCATGGTCGTGAATCCCGGTCAGTCCCGAGGCGGCCGCAAGGTCCTGGCGTTCGCGGCCGCGGCGGTGGTCGCGATCGGTTTGATCATCGGACTGCGCGCGCTCACGAGCGACTCCGGCGAAGAGGCCGCGGCAGCGAAGTGCACGACGGGTGACGCGGTCAAGTTGCAGGTGTCGTCCTCGCCGGAAAAGGCGGGCGTGGTCACCGAGATCGCCAAGGGCTACAGCGGCCGCACGGTCGCGGGGCGCTGTGTCGACGTGATGGTGCAGTCGAAGTCCTCCGGTACCGCGATGCAGGCGCTCGCGCGCGGCTGGAACGAGGCGGTGGACGGGCCGAGGCCGGACGTCTGGACGCCCGCCGCGTCCGGCTGGGTGAACCTGCTGCGCCAGAACCTCACCGGCACCGATCACCCCGCGCTGGTGCCCGAGGGCGACCCGGAATCGGTCGCGAACGCGCCGCTGGTCCTCGCCATGCCGAAACCGATGGCCGAGGCGCTCGGCTGGCCCGGCAAGGGCATCGGCTGGAAGGACCTCGCCGCACTCGCCACGGATCCGCAGGGCTGGGCGAAGTACGGCCATCCGGAATGGGGGAAGTTCCGGCTCGGCAAGACGAATCCGAACATCTCGACGTCCGGTCTCAACGCCACGATCGGCGCCTACTACGCCGCGACAGGAACGTCTTCGGACCTCACCGCGAACGCGCTCGCGAAACCGGAGGCACGGACGTTCGTGCAGAACGTCGAGCAGGCCATCGTCCACTACGGCGACAACACCCTGACGTTCCTGACGAACCTGCAGAAGGCCGACGACCGCGGCGCCGCGCTGTCGTACATCTCGGCGGTGACGGTCGAGGAGAACTCGCTCGTCGGCTACAACCAGGGCAACCCCACCAACGATCCGGAGAAGCGCGGGCAGCACGCGCCGCCGAAGGTGCCGCTCGTCGGCATCTACCCGAGTGACGGCACGCTCAACTCCGATCACCCGTTCACCGTGCTGAACTGGACCGACGACATCCACAAGCAGGTCGCGGCGGACTTCCTCGCGCATCTGCGGGGCGCCGAGGCGCAGCAGAAGTTCAGCGACATCGGCTTCCGGACGTTCGACGGGAAGCCCGGTTCGCAGACCACGTCGGAGAACGGCGCCCAGCCCGACGCGAAGCTCAACCTGATCCGCCCGCCGAGCCCGCCGGTGCTGACCGAGGTGCTCAAGTCGTGGAAGGACCTGCGGAAGAAGGCGAACGTGCTGCTGGTCGTCGACGTCTCCGGGTCGATGGGCGACGGGGTCGGCGGGACCGGGAAGAACAAGATGGATCTCGCGAAACAGGCGGCCGTGGCGTCGTTGCCGCAGTTCAGCGACGCGGACAAGGTCGGACTGTGGATGTTCTCGACGAAACTCGACGGTGACAAGGACTTCAAGGAACTCCGGGCGGTGTCGCCGATCGGCGGTGAACCGGGCAGGCAGGAACTGGCGTCGCGGCTGAACGGGCTGACCCCGCAGAACGGAACCGGTCTCTACGACTCGTCGCTCGCGGCCTACGAGTTCATGAAGCAGCGGCTGGATCCGGAAGCGATCAACGCCGTCGTCGTGCTCACCGACGGCCGGAACGAGGATCCGGGCGGAATCGACCTGCCCAACCTCGTCGGGCAGCTGCGGACCGAGGGTGGCGGTGAGGCGGTGCGGATGTTCACCATCGCTTACGGCTCCGACGCGGACCTGAACGTGCTCAAGGAGATCGCCGAGACCACTCAGGGCGTGGGGTACGACTCGTCCAAACCGGACTCGATCGACCAGGTCTTCACCGCTGTGATCTCGAATTTCTGAGATCCTCGGATATGCGCTTCGTCCGTGAGCTAGCCGAACCGTGGGGACTGCTCCTCGCGGCGACGTCGGCGGGGGCGGCCTGGGCGGTGCAGTTGCCGGTGGTCGCCGCGATCGGCGTCGGCGTGACCGTGCTCGCCGCCCGCGCCGGGGTCGCCGCCGCCACCCGCGCGAAACCCGCCGCCGAGCCCGAGGAGCGGGCCCTCCCCGACGTCGAACCGGGTTCGGCCGAGGCGGACTGGCTGCGTCGGGCGGAGGCCGCGGCCGCCGGCTTCGAGTCGATCTCCGGATCGCTCGACACCGGCCCGCTCGCCGAGCGGGTGGCCGACATGGAACCGGTGGTGCGGGAAACCGTCGACACCCTCCGGCGGCTGGCAGGTCGCGCTTCCGCCACCGGGAAGGCGCTGGCACGGGTCGATCTGGGCGCGGTGTCCGCCGAGAAGGCCCGGCTGACGAAAGACCTGAAGACCGCCGACGACGACGACATCCGCGGCGACCTGCTGCAGTCGCTCGAAGCCGTGCAGGCACAGGAAGACGTGCACACGCGGCTTTCGAGCGCGCGGCGGAAACTGCTGGCACAGCTGCGATCCGGCGCACTCGGTCTCGACGGCCTGGTCGCCAGGGCGGCCGAACTGTCGGCCGCCACCGGCGATTCACTGCTCGACACCACGACGATCGGCGAGCTGAGCGAACAACTGGAAGGGATCCGGCGGGGCGTCGTGGAGACCGAAGAAGCGACGCGGCGCTCGCTCAGCTGAAGGGGACTT
This sequence comes from Amycolatopsis sp. lyj-90, assembly GCF_046549035.1. Taxonomy (NCBI): domain Bacteria; kingdom Bacillati; phylum Actinomycetota; class Actinomycetes; order Pseudonocardiales; family Pseudonocardiaceae; genus Amycolatopsis; species Amycolatopsis sp. lyj-90. Next base: position 505,434 of record NZ_JAJPWP010000005.1, on the reverse strand, counting down.
TCCCTCATCTCACGCGGTGAAGGGAGCTTTCGTCGCGTGGCATGCGGGGAAAGTCCCCTTCAGCGGCCGAACTTGACCGGTCCGAAGACCGCGTGACCAGGCACTCCGGCCTTCGCGGCCTTCCCGGCCACCGGCACGCCGAGCACCCATAACCGCCCGGTCGCGGCGATCCCGGCGGCCAGCGACGGGTCCGACCCGCCGGCCCGGACGGTGACCTGACGACCGTCGGGCAGCACCGTCCGGCCCTGCACGGTGACCATGCCGAAGAGGTTGACCGACGCCGGTCCGGACACGACGGCCAGTTCGGTCCACCGCGGCTCGGGCGCCGGGCGGGCCAACACGAGCGCCGTGATGGCGAGCCCGATCGCCGCGAGGAAGCAGAGGACCGCCAGCACCCGCGTCTCCGACACGAGGCTGTTGCCGCGGTCCGGGAGGTCGAGGGCGATCCAGACCGAGAAGCCTGCCGCGACCAGCGTGATCCCGGCACCGATCAGGTAGTGCGACGCGAGCATCCGCCGGTGCAGGGTGAGCATCCGGCGCGGCGTGACCGGCTCGGCGCGCAGCGGCCGCGAACCTTTCACGGGGGCGTCCCGGATTGCACCGCGCCGGGGGGCGATGACACCGGGAAGCAGGCAGAACGGACCGAGCACCCACAGCCTCCGCTGCGCCGCGAGTTGCGCGCGGAGCGGGGCGGGCAGCCGGACGACGAACCACCGGTCGTCGAGCGGAACGCTGACCCGGGAACCGGCGACGACAGCGCCGTCCAACCCGCTCACCAGGCGGAACGGCTTGTGGGTGAGCTTCCGCATCCGCGAGGATCCGGCGAACACGAGGTAGCCGAAGTAGAGCGAGACCGGTGTCATGAAGACGAGGAGGAAGGCGGGCACGGCGACGCCGTACCGCCCGGACACCGCCAAGAAGGCGCCCAGAACGACCAGAGCCCCGGCCGCGAAGAACGTCGTCCCGGCTGTCGTGGTGAGGCGATCGAGCAGGGGAGCCAGGGCCGGCATGTTCACCGCCGGAATCCCTTCGGGTGGTTCGAGTGCCCGGATTCTGCGGTCTTCCACCTGGTCAACCTATACGCGTGAGCCGAGAAGTGATCTAGCCTACTTCCACTCGGCGCGTAAATCAGGTTAGGCTCACCTAACTTAGGAGGTGAGCCGTGACCACACCGACGTCCATTCGCCGCCCGCCGGCGCCGAACCCCGCGGAACGTGCGAAGACGATCGCCACCCGCAACGGGCCGGCGACGCTGATGCCGACCGCCGAGCAGCGCGACCAGCCAGGACAGTACGGCCGCGTCATCCCCGAGCTGCACCACGTGCACACGAGCGGCAGCGTCAGCATCCTGCTGCCGGACGAGCACCACCTGGTGAAACGCTCGCACGAAGCGCAGCGCGGCGAACTCGCGGTGATGGTCGAACTGACCGATCAGGCGCCGGTCGACCTCCGCGAACCCATCCGCGGGCTGCTGTGGATCACGGGCTGGCTCCGCCCGCTTTCGGAGGTCTCGGCCCGCGCCCGCGCGGTCTCCATCGCCGAAACCCGGCCGGACGAGCGGCTGCTGGACGTCGGCCACGGCCTCACCCTGCTGAGGCTGACCCCGGCGTCGTTGGTGCTCGCGGACGCCGAGGGCACCCACTCGCTCCGGCCGCACATGTTCAGCGCCGCCCCGCCGGACCCGTTCCACGACTACGAAGCCGCGTGGCTGCGGCATCTGGAGACCGATCACGCCGACGTCGTCCAGCAGCTCGCCAAGCACGTGCCCGCCGAACTGCGCGGTGGCTGGATCCGGCCGCTCGGACTGGACCGGTACGGCCTGCGGCTGCGGGTCGAGGCCGACTCCGGCGACCACGACGTCCGGCTCGCTTTCTCGCGCCCGGTCGAAGGACCGCCACAGCTCGCCGGCGAGATCCGCAGGCTGGTCGGCTGCCCGTTCTTTTCGGAGGGCTAGGCGAGTTCGGCCGGGAAGCCGCCCTTGGCGATCGGGCCCCACGAGTCGATGGTGACGCGGATGATGCTCTTGCCCTGCTTCACCATCGCTTCGCGGTACTCGTCCCAGTCGGGGTGCTCGCCCGAGATCGCCCGGAAGTAGTCGACCAGCGGCTCGATCGAGTCGGGCAGGTCGAGGACCTCGGCGGTGCCGTTCAGCTGCACCCACTGGCCGTTCCACTCGTCGGAAAGGACGCAGGCGGACACCTTCGGCTCGCGCCGGACGTTGACGACCTTCGCGCGCTTCGGGTACGTGGAGATGACCAGGCGGCCTTCGCCGTCGACGCCGCAGGTCACCGGCGAGAGCTGCGGGCCGCCGTCGGCCTTGGTGGTCATCAGGATCGCCCGGTGGCGGGTGGACAGGAAGTCGACGAGCGCGGCACGGTCGACGGTTTCGTTGGTCGCGATGCTCCTTGGCATGACTCGACGGTAACGTGCGACCGATGAGCTGGCTGCGTCCCGAACGCCCGGCGCTGCCGGAATTCGTGGAAGACCCGGCGCGCCGCCGCGCGATCGTCATCGAACTGGTCGTCGTCTTCGGAATCACCCTCGGCCTGTCCGGGCTGCGCAGTCTGCTGTCCCTTGTGGACTCGCTGCTGCAGCCCGTCCCGCTGGCGCAGCAACAGGCCCAGCTCAACGTCCCCCAGGCGACGCTGAGCCTGGTCGATCTGCTCAAACAGCTCTTGAGCGCCGGTCAGCTGGTCGGCTGGGGCGCGCTCGGGCTGTACCTGTTGTGGCGCGGCGGGATGAAGCTCGCGCAGATCGGCCTCGACCGGAGCCGCCCGGGCCGCGACGTCGGGCACGGCCTCCTGCTCGCCGCGGTGATCGGGATTCCGGGACTGGGGCTGTACTTCCTCTCCTACAGCCTCGGATTCAGTCTGTCGGTGCAACCGTCCACATTGGGCGAAACGTGGTGGCGCCCGATCACGCTGACGTTGTCGGCCTTCGGGAACGCGTTCGCCGAAGAGGTGCTCGTCGTCGCGTACCTGCTGACCAGGCTGCGGCAACTCGGACTGCGCGAGAACACGTCACTGGTCGCCTCGTCCGTGCTTCGCGGGTCGTATCACCTGTATCAGGGTTTCGGCGGTTTCGTCGGCAATGTCGTGATGGGCCTGGTGTTCGGCAGGCTGTGGCAGAAGACGAACCGGCTGTGGCCGCTGATCGCCGCGCACACCGCGCTCGACTTCGTCTCCTTCGTCGGATACGCGCTGCTCAAGGGGCGAGTTTCCTGGCTTCCCTAGCTAAGCTCGCGGAGTGATTGACGAGACGACTCCACCCCGAGTTGACAGCGAAGTCGGCCCCCTGCGTGCGGTTCTGCTGCACCGGCCCGGCAACGAGCTCAAAAGGCTCACGCCTCGCAACAACGACCAGCTCCTGTTCGATTCCATCCCCTGGGTGGACCGCGCGCAGGAGGAGCACGACGCGTTCGCCGAGGTGCTGCGCGGCCGCGGCGTCGAGGTGCTGCTGCTGGCCGACGCGCTGCGCACGGCGCTCGCGGACACCCGTGCCCACGCGGCGGGCGTGCACGCGGCGGTCGACGAGCGGCGGCTCGGGCTCGATCTGGCCGATTCGCTCCGTTCCCACCTGTCGAGTGTCTCCCCGGAGGTGCTGGCCGAGGCCCTGATGGCCGGGATGACGTTCGAGGAACTGCCCGCCGCCGAGGGGGTCTCGCTGGTCCGGCTGATGAACCACCCGAACGACTTCGCCGTCGATCCGCTGCCGAACCTGCTGTTCACCCGTGACTCGTCGGCGTGGATCGGCGACCGCGTCGCGGTCTCCTCGCTCACCATGCCCGCCCGCGTCCGCGAGACCGCCGTCCTGGACCTGATCTACGCCTACCACCCGTGGTTCCGCCACGCGTCCCGCGCGTACGGCGCGCATTCGGCGCCGATCGAAGGCGGCGACGTCATGCTGCTCTCGCCGGGCGTCCTGGCCATCGGCGTCGGCGAACGGACCACCGCGGCGGGCGCGGAGTCGCTGGCGCGGTCGGTGTTCGCGGACGGGATCGCGCACACCGTGCTCGCCGTCCCGATCCAGCAGACCCGCGCGACCATGCATCTGGACACCGTCTGCACGATGGTCGCCGCCGACGCCGTGGTCATGTATCCGCTTTCCCGCGATTCGCTGACCGCGTTCACCATGCGGCCGACCGACGACGGTTCCATGAAGGTGGAAGGCCCGGCTCCATTCCTCACCGCGGCCGCCGAAGCAATGGGAATCGACCGGCTCCGCGTCATCGACACCGGGCTCGACCCGGTCACCGCGGAACGCGAGCAATGGGACGACGGGAACAACACCCTCGCGCTCGCGCCCGGCGTCGTCGTCGGCTATGAACGTAACGTGGAAACCAACGCCCGCTTGGAGGAAGCCGGTATCGAGGTACTGGCCATCACCGGCTCCGAGCTGGGCTCCGGCCGTGGCGGGCCGCGCTGCATGTCGTGCCCGATCCGGCGCGAAAGCATCTGAAACAGAAATTAAGTAAGCCTTCCCTAATCGATCGCAATTGATTAGGGAAGGCTTACTTAATTGAGGTGGACCTATTATCGGTAATGGTAACCTAATAGGGGGTAGATCACCAGGCAAAAGTGGAAATCGAATAGCGCATGACGTATCTTTGAATGCATGGCCCTCATCAAGAAGCAACCGCGCTCGAAGTTCTACGAACTGCTGCAGGCGCAGATCCACAACGAGTTCAACGCCTCCCAGCAGTACATCGCGCTCGCGGTCTGGTTCGACGCCGAGGACCTGCCGCAGCTCGCGAAGCACTTCTACAAGCAGTCCGTCGAGGAGCGCAATCACGCGATGGCGCTGATCCAGTACATGCTGGACACCGACCACCACGTCGAGATCCCCGGCACCGGCGACGTGCGCAACACGTTCTCCGACGTCACCGAACTCATCGAGCTGGCGCTGCAGCAGGAGAAGGACGTCGCGACCGACATCCAGCAGCTGGCCAAGGCCGCCCGCGCCGAAGAGGACTACATCGGCGAGCAGTTCACGCAGTGGTTCCTCAAGGAGCAGGTCGAAGAGATCTCCCAGATGTCCACGCTGCTCAACATCGTCAAACGCGCCAACGGCAACCTGTTCGAGGTGGAGAACCACCTGCACCGCGAGTCCATCGGGGACGGCGGAGCCGACTCGGGGATGCCCCCGGTCGCGGGCGGCGCGCTCTGACGCACTGACCGCTCTCCCACCACAGAGAAAACCCGGGCTCTCCCCCTTGGAGCAGCCCGGGTTTTCTTCTGCGCTCGGACGACCTCAGCTGAACTGGCAGTCCTGGTTGAGGCTGGTCAGCAGGATGCTGACGGCCGATCCGTCGTTGGCCACGAAGATCCGGTACGCGCTCACCGCGCCGGCGGGCGCGACGTAGGCGCTGCCGTCCTTCGTGCTGCCGGGGTACGCGGCGAGGATGTCCGCCTCGGTCGAGCCGACCCCGATCCCTTCCGGGGTGTGCACCGTGCCCGCCGGGTTGATGACGGTGATCCCGTTGCCCTCGGTCAGCGACACCGACGTCGGCCCCGGTACGGCGGATCCCTCCGCGTAGCCGTAGGTGCAGGCGCCCCGGACCTCTTTCGCCCGCAGCGGCCCGGCGATGGCCTCGGCCTCGGCCTCGCTCATCCCGAGCCGGAGCTTGCCGAACCCGGCTGAGGTCAGCAGCGCGCCGGTGGTCACCTTGCCCTGCGCGGGCGGTTTCGTGGCCGCGGTGCTCTTCGGCGGCTTGACGGGCCCGTCGGAGACCGTCGACGGCGGTGGCGCGGACGTCTGGGGCGGCGCTGCCACCGACGACGACGCCGGCGGCGCCGAAGTCCCCGGTCCCGGCTGCACCTGGCTGGTCGCGGACTGCCCCATGCTGAGCTGGTCGGCCGAGATGACCGCGCCGTTGTCCTTCGAGTGGATCGAGAAGACCGCGAGCCCGCTCCCGACCATGACCACCGCGGCGGCCATCCCGCTCGTCGTCTGGATCATCTGGCGGCGACGACGGCGGCGACGGGCACCCGCGACGATCGTCTCGGGATTCAGCGTGGATCCCGCGCCCATCCGCTCATCTGAGAACAGGTCACGCAGCTTTTGCTGCACGTCCTCCTCGGACATGTTCATCCCGCTTCCCTCCCTTCACCTTTGGGCTCGAACAGTGCGAGCTTCGTGCGCAGCGACGCGATCGCCTTGCTCGCCTGGCTTTTGACGGTGCCCTGGCTGATACCGAGCGAATCCGCGATCTCCGCTTCGGACAGCCCCTCGTAGTAACGCAGGACCATCACCGCGCGTTGCCTCGGCGGCAGCGCGCGTAACGCCTGCCACAGCGGCTCGTGCTCGAACGGATCCGCCGGACTGTACGGCTGCGTGTCCGGCAGGTCGGCGACCAGGCTCTCCCGTTTGGTCCGGCGCCACCGGCTGACGTGCGCGTTGGCCATCGAACGGCGGATGTAGGCCATCGGGTCGCCGGTCTTGTGCTGGACGTAGGACCAGCGCGAGCCGATCTTCTCCAGCACGGTCTGGACCAGGTCGGCGGCGTCGTGCGGGTTCCCGGTGAGGGCGTGGCCGTACCTGAGCAGACCCGGCAGGCTGGCCTGCACGAAGTCGCCGAAGTCGGTGAGCTCGGCCGGCACGTCTCTCCCTCGGCTCTCGCCGGACCCCCAGACATCCGTCCCCGAGATGACCGTCGCGGCAGCGGTCACCGTATCGCCTCCTCCCGGGGTCACTCGGCCAGGTATCTCTGGCTCACCTCTCCCGAAACGCATGACCGCCCCCACAGGTTGTCTTCAGCCGCGAACCATTTCGAGAGACGCCCGTCCGGGTGAGGCGTTGCGCTTCTCAACGTCTCGACACGGACTCGGGAATCTTGAACGAACCGTCCCCCCGAACAGGGAATTCGTGAACGGCCACCACCGCGTTACGCGGTATCGGACCGTACACATGGGGGAACTGGATCCCGGCCGGGTGCGGCGGGTCGCCGTCCTCCCAGACGACGGGCGCGCCGACGAGCGCCGGGTCGATCTCCAGCAGCACCAGATCGGTGCGGCCGGGGAACACCGCGTCGGCCGGGATATGCGCCGTTCCCGGGTCCGAGCAGTGGATGAAGCCGTCGGAATCGAGGGACGCGGCGGTGTAGACGCCGCCTTCGGGCACCGCCGCCCACTCGCTCTCGGTGCAGATATGAAGGATCACGCGCCCATCCTGACGCAATTCGTCCTCTGGTTGCGGTAGATGCGCGTGCAACTACCGCAACCAGAGGACGAAACGCGAGGGGTGGGTCAGCGGATGGTGAGCTGGCGGCCGATCAGGCCGTCGCGGGAGCGGCGCTCGGTGGCGTTGAGCGGCTCGGTGTCGAGGGACTTCAGCGCGGCGTCGAGCCGGACGCCGAGCTGGTCCTTCGCGTCGGCCCACTCGCGGGCGTGGGCCTCGGGGTCGAGGTCCCACACCGGGACGAGCAGCCCGTGCGCACGGAACGAGCCGGCGTAACGGGAGCCCTCGCCGAGGCCCAGTTCACCGGCCGCGGACAGCCGCGCAAGCGCTTGCAGCAGCAGGTTCTCCGGTTCGGGGCGGACCCAGCGCAGGTGCGCCTTCTCGCCGGCGAGCACCCAGTACGCACCCGCGCCGAGGCGTTCGGTCGGCATGATCGCCGCGTTCGCGCGCTCGAGGGACAACGCGACGTCGCCGCTCGCGTCGGCGTCCTCGGGCAGCCACCAGGCGAAGTCGTTGTAGAGCGTGGCGTCGAGTTCGACGCTCGTGTCGAGCAGGTCCTGCAGACGGGCCTTCTCGTCGGCCGTGGGCGGCGTCGTGGTGTCCGGCACGGACAGGACGTCACCCTCCTTGGCCTCGAGCACCCACTGGAGCGCCCGGCCGAGGTCACGGCTGATGTCCGAGGACCGGGTCTGCACCTGCATCCCGACGTAGCGCTCGCCGTCGGACCGGACGAACGCGGCCGCCGCCATCGGCAGCACCGTGCCGAGGGTGACCTTCTCGCCGGAACCCGCCAGCGTGAGCGCCGCCGTCGCCGAAGGGACGAACTCGCGCAGCGCGATCAGCTCGGTCTCCGCCGCGAGCCCCTCGAAGGGCTGGCCGACGAAGACGTCGCGCACCTTCGGCTTGCGATCCGAAGTCGTCTTGGGACCCTTCTTGCGCGAACCCTTGCCCACGTCAGCCTCCTCAAGCTCGGTTCGGAACGCTATCGCGGGAAGGGCGGGGACCTCGTAAGGCCCCCGCCCTTCCCGCGCGCGATCAGGACCGCGAGGCCGGGCGACGGCGCATCAGGACCACGCCACCGGCGCCCGCCGCACCCGCTCCGGCCAGCCCCGCGATCAGCCAACCGGCCGACGCGGGCTCGTCGACGGGCCCGCCGCCGGTCTGCGGTGCGCCCGCGGGGACCTTCGAGACCTGCTTCGGCGCCTCCTTCTTGACCGGCTCCTTCTTCGCCGCCGGGACGACCTTCACCGTCGCCGAAGGCTCGACGGTGTCGCACAGGAGGACGAACAGATAGTCACCGGGCTTGGCACCCGGAAGCGCCTTGTAGGTCACCTTCACGTCGGTGCCGCCGGCCCGCTTGACCGACTTGTCCGCGACCTGCGTGAACCCCTCGGGAGCGACGATCGAGAAGCCGTGCGGCGTGACGCACCGGCCCTGGGCGGTCACCTTCCCGCCCGCCTCGACGGCCTTCGGCGAGACCCAGAACTTGGTGCCCTTCGGCTTCTCCGGCATCTCGACCGGCGCTTCGGTGGCGAAAGCGGTCGCGGGCAGCAACGCGAGAGCGGCGGCGGTGAGACCGGCGAAAAAGGCATGACGAATACGCATGGAAATACCCCAGTTCGAAAGAGTCGATTGCTTTCCGGGCCAGACGGCCACGAAATCCCCTTGTCGTCCCGCGCTTCCGCGTTCCGACACCCCTAGAGACGCCGGGCCGCCGCCGAGGTTCAGCGGAGTTGGTAACGAAAGCGTCGCACGGAAAACCCCCACCGTCACCGAGATCAACCGGATCGGCCGGTTTCAGCGGCCATTCGTGTACCACGGAAACATGACTGAAAATGGTTGTCATCATCCGGACGATCTAATCGCGGGTGATCAGCCTGCCTTTTCCCCCTCACCGCACCGAATACTCGATGACGGCGCCATCCCGGCGTCGAAGTGCGGAGAAGGGATCCACAGATGAGCACCTCCAAGCGCCGGGCAGCGCTGGCCGCGTTGCCCGTGGCACTCGGGCTGATGCTGGCCGGGCCCGCGGTGGGCACGGCCTCGGCCACACCGCAAACCGCCTCGGCCGACCAGGCCCGCCACTGCCTGCTGCTGTGCGGCGGCCACCACCACGGGCACCATCACCACCACTGGCTGGGCCTGCACCTGGGGCTCTGGCTGCATCTGTGACTCCCGGCGCCGCGCCGGGGCGCCTCCCGGCGCGGCGCGGCTACAGTCGGAACGTGTTCGACCTCGCCGATCCGGCCTTCCTCGCGAACCCGTATCCGTCCTTCGCCGAACTCCGCGAGCGCGGCGAAGTCCACCGCCACGACGGCCTCGGCATCGCCGTGGCGGTGTCGCACGCGGCGTCGGCCGCCGTCCTGCGGCATCGCGGGCTCGGCCGGATCTGGCAGGACGCGCTGCCGGTGGAGCGGTTCGCGTCGTTCAACCTGCTGCACCGCAATTCACTGCTGGAGAACGAGCCACCCGCCCACACCCGGCTGCGACGGGTCATCGCGGGCGCGTTCGGACGCGGGCACGTCCAGCGGCTGCGGCCGATGGTCGCCCGGCTCGCGGACCGCATGGTCGGCGACCTCGCCGCCGAGATCGCCGAAACCGGCTCGGCCGATCTGCTGGCGCATCTCGCACAGCCGTTGCCGGTCGCGGTCATCGCGGAGCTCCTGGGCGTCCCGGTCGAGGGCGGGCCGCGCATGGTCTCGTGGTCGAACCACATCGTGAAGATGTACGAGTACGGACTCGCCGAAGAGAAGCGCGACGCCGCCGAAGCCGCGGCCGCGGAGTTCGTCGACTACCTGCGCGACGTGGCGAAGCAGCGCGCGAGTTCGCCCGGCGACGACATCGTCAGCGATCTCCTGCGCAGCGAGCTCACCGAGGACGAACTGGTCGCGACCGCGGTCCTGCTCCTGATGGCCGGGCACGAGGCGACGGTGAACGTCATCGGGAACGGCGTCAACGCGCTGCTGACCCACCGCGACCAGTGGGAGCGGCTGGTGGCCTCCCCCGACCTCATGGACCCGTGCGTCGAGGAGCTGATCCGCTTCGACGCGCCGCTCCAGCTCTTCGAACGGACGGCGACCACCGACGTCGAGATCGCCGGATACCGGGTGGCCGAGGGCGAGAAGATCGGCGCGCTCCTCGGCGCCGCCGCATGGGACCCGAAGGTGTTCGACCGGCCGGACACCCTCGACATCGGCCGCACGCCGAACGCGCACCTCGGCTTCGGCATGGGCATCCACTACTGCGTCGGCGCCCCGCTCGCGCGGGTGGAGATCGCGGCCGCGCTGACCGCGCTGACCACGAAGCTGCCGGGGCTGAAGCTCGCGGAGACGCCGGAACGACGGCCGGAGTTCGTGATCCGCGGCCTGCGGTCGCTCCCGGTCACCGCGGACTAGGGGTACTCGACGACGACCTCGTACAGCGCCGCGTTGGGCGTCGCGATCTCGGCGGCGCGTTCGGTCGACGCCTTGAACACCTGGTTCTTGCCCGCCGCTTCCCAGGCTTCGCGGCTGTCGTAGTGCGTCACGTTGACGAGCTGGAAGCGCGAATCCGGCAGCAGCGCGCGATGGAGCTTGGCATCGCGGAAACCGGGCGCGTCACGCATCAGCTTCGCGCGCTCTCGCCACGTTTCGACGAACTCGTCCACGCGGTCCGCGGGGATCTCGAAGACGTTGATGAAGGTGACGCCGTCGTCGCTCATGAGCACAGTCTTGAACTTCGAGTGAGCTGGAGGTCAACGGTGACCTGGCTCACTCCGCGAGCAGCGTCAGCGGGCAATCTCGGGATACAGCGTGAAATGAGAAACGTGCACCGGCTTGATGTGCTCGAAATGTCGGCGATCGACTGTCGCCACCTCGACCGTCCTGAGCCTTTCAGCCGTGGCAACGACAGCCGCGTCCGCCAGGCCGAGCGGCCAATCCGAGTACTGCCGCATCAACACGGCCATCCGCCGGAAATCATCGTCCATCGGGTGATAGACGGCGAACTGCGGTGAACGCACGAGCCCTTCGATGAACGCCGCTTCGGCTTCACCACCGAGATACTTCTCGATGTAGTGGCACACCTCGGTCAACACGAGCGACGGCACCAGCAGATCACGCGTGGCCGCGGTCTCGAGCCACGCGACCACTGACCGGTGGTGATCATCTTTTTCGGCTGACCATGGCTATGAGCGGGCCAGCGTCTACCACAATCGGACGCGCCATCGGCTTTCGCTTGACTCAGGCGACATCCTGGCCGCGCACCACGGCCTTCACGCTCTCGGACGCGTCAGCGGGGAGATCGAACATCCCCAAGAACGACGGCGGCGAGTACGGCTTCGATGTCTCGTCTTCGACCGGCTCGGGCCTGCGGATTCCATGACCGGCGAGCCTCGTTTTCATCCCAGGTGAGAAACGCCCCGTGACAGCCTTCATGGCGGACGGCTTGTACGGACCGAGCACAGCAGACCTGGCCCGGCCGGTCTCCCCGGCGGGCAGGTCACACTCCTGCTGCTCGCTACTCATACCGCCATGTTACAGACCGATGCGCTTTCGGCAGAGTGCGTAGATCCGCATTCAACAGTTGGTGGAAAAGTTGCGTCAGCGCACTGAAGAGGCGGGACGCTCGCGCCGTTCCGGATCCGGAACGCCGTCCACCTTCAGCACGCGAAGCAGGCGAAGCCGCTTCTCAGCCACAGGAGCGAGCAGACCGGACATGCGCTTCACCAGCAGCGCCGTCACGACCGCCAGCCCGGCCGCGGCCAGATCGGTCAGCGCGACCAGCACGACACCGTCGGCCAGTGCCTGCACGCCGTCACGGAATCGCCAGACGATGACGAGCCCGAGCAGCAGCCAGTTCAGCGCCCAGACGCCCCACCAGACCAGCACGAGCCGCGACGGCTTGGGCCGCGTTTCGCGGGTCCGGCGCAGGACGGCGTGCTCGAGTTCGGCGATGATCGGCAGCACGAGGATCAGGTTCACCACGGGCACCAGCACGAACGCCAGCACCTGCCACTGCCGCCTCGGCGGCACCTCGCCGGAGGCGTCCGCGGCGGCCTGCCTGGCCACGAGCAGCCACCACACGGTGAGCCCCGACGGCAGCAGCGAAAGGATCGTCGTGAGCAGGCCCGCGGTGATCACGAAGGTGTCGGAGACCGTGACGACGGACGTCGACAGCGCGGAATCGCGGCTCTGCACGAGCAGGACGTAGCGCCAGATCTCGGAGGCCGCGGCGGCGAGCGCGAGGACGGCGAAGGTCCACAGCACCGGCAGGACGCTGCGCGTGATCACCCGCAGCCGTTCCCCGGCGGTGACCTCGCCGGACGCCGTGCCGGGGACCGCGGTCGGACGCCGCCAGACCAGGTTCGGGAAACCCCACCTCGGCGGGACCGGATAGGACGGCGGACCGGAGTAGCGCTCGGCCACGGGTTTGCGCCGCTGCGGCCAGGCGCCCGGAGGCGGCGAGGCGACCCAGCGGACGCGATGGCGTGCCGGCTGGGGCCGCGGCTGCTGCATCGGCGCGGGACGCACCGGCGGCACCGGTGTCCTCGGCGGGTAGTGGCCCGGCTGCACGGTTACAGCACTTCGGGGTCGACGCCGGGATGGTCGCCGACCATCGGGCGCCCTTCCTGCTGCCAGGAGCCCATCCCGCCGGCGACGTTCACCGCGTCCCAGCCGCTCGCGTTGAGCCACGCGGCGGCGCGGGCGGACCGGCCGCCGCTGCGGCAGATCACGTAGACCGGCTGGTCGTCGGGCAGGTCGTCGAGTTCGCCGACGCGCGCGGGCAGGTCGCCCATCGGGATGTGCTTGGCGCCCGGGGCGTGCCCGGCGGCCCACTCGTCGTCTTCGCGGACGTCGAGCAGCGCGACGCCGTCCTTGGGCAGATCACGGACGGCGACGGTCGGGATGTCAGCAGGGCTCACCACCCTGCCATCCTCGCATCCCGTCCCGTTGCGCGCGCGTGAAGAACGCCTCAGTGCTGGGCCGCCTTTTCGGCACCGGCACCGGTGAGCGAGCGGACCTCCATCTCGGCGTACTTCTTCTGGTTGTGTTCCTTGGACAGCACCGTGCCGAGCCAGCCGAGGAAGAACGCCACGGGGATCGAGACGATGCCGGGGTTGTCGAGCGGGAACCAGTGGAAGTCGACGCCCTGGATCATCGAGGCGCTCTTCCCTGTCTTCGCGTCGATGGGCTTGCCCGAGACCGCCGGCGAGAAGACGATCAGCAGTACACAGACCGCGAGACCGCCGTAGATGCTCCACAGCGCGCCCTGGGTGTTGAAGCGCTTCCAGAACAGCGAGTACAGGATGGTCGGCAGGTTCGCCGACGCCGCCACCGCGAACGCGAGCGCCACCAGGAACGCCACGTTCTGGTTCTTCGCGAGGATCCCGCCGACGATCGCGACGGCCCCGATCACCAGCGCGGTGATCCGCGCGACGCGGACCTCGCTGTCGGGGTCGGTCTTGCCCTTCTTGATCACGCTGGCGTAGACGTCGTGCGCGAACGACGCCGACGCCGTGATCGTCAGGCCCGCGACCACCGCGAGGATCGTCGCGAACGCCACCGCCGCGATGAATCCGAGCAGGACTGGGCCGCCCAGTTCGAGCGCCAGCAGCGGCGCCGCCGAGTTCGTCGTCCCGGGCGCCTTCGCGATCACGTCGGGGCCGACGAGCGCGCCCGCGCCGTAGCCGAGCACCAGCGTGAACAGGTAGAAGATGCCGATCAGCGCGATCGCCCAGACCACCGAACGGCGCGCGTCCTTCGCGGTCGGCACCGTGTAGAAGCGCATCAGCACGTGTGGCAGGCCCGCGGTCCCCAGCACCAGCGCGATGCCGAGCGACAGGAAGTCCAGCTTGGTCGTGCCGGTCTTCCCGTACTGCTTGCCGGGACCGAGAAGCGCTTCCCCCGTCTGGCCGCCCTTGTCGACGGCGGCCTGGAACAGGCTGGAGAGGTTGAAGCCGTACTTCCCGAGCACCCACATCGTCATCGCGAACGTGCCCGCGATCAGCAGGACGGCCTTGATGATCTGGACCCAGGTGGTGCCCTTCATCCCGCCGATCAGCACGTACAGGATCATGATCACGCCGACGACGGCGATCACCAGGTCCTGGCCGAGGTTCCCCTCGATGCCGAGCAGCAGGTTCACCAGGCCGCCCGCTCCCGCCATCTGCGCGAGCAGGTAGAAGAACGAGACGGCGAGCGTGGAGACGGCGGCCGCCGCGCGGACCGGGCGCTGCTTCATCCGGAACGCGAGCACGTCGCCCATGGTGAACTTGCCGGTGTTGCGCAGCAGTTCCGCGACCAGCAGCAACGCCACCAGCCACGCGACGAGGAACCCGATCGAGTAGAGGAAACCGTCGTAACCGTTGATCGCGATGGCACCCGCGATACCCAGGAACGACGCCGCGGAAAGGTAGTCGCCGGAGATCGCGATCCCGTTCTGCGGACCGGTGAACGCGCGTCCCGCGGCGTAGTAGTCGGAGGCGGTCTTCGTATTCCGGCTCGCCCGGAAAACGATCACCAGCGTGATCGCGACGAATACCGCGAAAATGGTGATGTTGAGGGTCGGACTGCTGCCCTGTACGCCCGCTGCCAGCGTTTTCACCGTTCGGTCCCCTCGATCTCGTGCCGGATCTTGTCGGCGAGCGGATCGAGTTTCCGGTTGGCATACCGGACATAGAGGCCGGTGATCACGAAGGTGGACACGAACTGCAGCAGGCCGAAGACCAGGCCGACGGTGATGTTGCCGAAGAGCTTGGTGCCCATGAACCCGGTCGCGTAGTCGGCGAGGAGCACGTAGAGCAGATACCAGAGCAGGAACAGGACCGAGACCGGGAAAACGAATACCCGGAGCCGTCGCCGCAGCTCGGTGAATTCCGGACTCGCCTGCACCTTTTCCCAGTCGGATTCCGGATCGGACCCGAGGTCTTGATCGGTATCACTCACTTCGGACCTCCCACCTGCCGCAACCATTCGCTGATTTCGATGTCACGAAAGATCATGCCCCTCTTGGGGCGCGAAAGGGGCAATCCATTTGAGTGAACGGTACGACTCTGAGTAGATGGTCACGACTCGAAAGAGTGACTTTACTTCCGGTGGCGGCCCTTGCCGGTGGTGCGCGTCTTCTCTTCGGCCTGCCCGAACCGGGCGACCGCGCGATCGCGCATGAACCCGAGCGGGTCGGGCGCGTGCAGCCGCAGCATCACGCCGTGGACGTCGTCCGGCCGCCCGTACCCGGTCGCCCGGCTCACCACGTAGGTGGTCAGGAACGCCGCGGGCACGGTGATCAGCGCGGGCTGGTTCGAGAACCAGGGCGCCCAGCCACCGGTGTACTTGCTGACGATGTTGACCACCAGCGCGGTCAGCACGAGACCGCCGCCGACGAGCATCCCGGCCAGCGCGCCGGGCCAGCTGAGCTTCCGCCACCAGACCCCGAGCAACAGCAGCGGACTGAACGTGGACGCGGCCAGCGCGAACGACATCCCGACCGAAAGCGAGAGGTCCTCCGACGGCAGCAGGACCGCCAGCGCGAACGGGATCAGCGCCACGATCGCCGTCGCCACCCGGAAATCGCGGACGCGGCCGGGCAGCACGTCGGTGGACACCACCCCGGCGAGGCTCACCAACAGCCCCGACGAACTCGAAAGGAACGCGGCGAAGGCGCCGGCCGCGGTCACCGCGCCCAGGATCTGCCCCCAGAGCCCGGGGAGGACCGCGGACGGCAGCAGCAGGACGGCGGCGTCGGTCTTCCCGGTCACCAGCAGCTCCGGGACGTACATCCGCGAAAGCGCGCCGAGCAGCGTCGGGAACAGGTAGAACAACCCGAGCAGCAGCAGGACGTGCACCGTCGTGCGGCGCGCGGCCTTGCCGTCGGGGTTGGTGTAGAAGCGGACCAGGACGTGCGGCAGGCCCATGGTGCCGAGGAAGGTCGCGAGGATCAGCGAATAGACCTGCAGCAGATCGGTGAGACTGCCCGAACCCGGCCGGAGCCAGTCGCCGTTGGACGCGGGCGCGTCGCTGACCACCGGAACCGGGGCGCCCGCGGTGAACTTGAGCGTCGTGCCCTTGGCGACCTTGTGCGGCGCCTCCGGCGTCCACACCGCGAAACCGTTGGCGCGCGCGCCTTCCACCTGGCCGTACGCCTCGAGCACGGTCACCGAGGTGACCTTGAGCGTGACGTCGGTCTGCACGGAGATCGTGGTGTTCTCGGTGAACATCGGCGGGGCGGGCTGCCCCAGCGGGCGCGCGCTGCCCGGGCCGCCGGAGCCGAGGAACACGATGCAGAGGATGAACGTCGGCACCGCGATGGCGAACAGCTTCAGCCAGTACTGGAAGGCCTGGACGACGGTGATCGCGCGCATCCCGCCCGCGATCACGTTGAACCCGACGACGAAGGTCACCAGGATCGCGCCCGCCCACGCGGGCACGGGCAGGATCGTCGCCAGCGTCAGACCGGCGCCCTGTAACTGCGGGACCATGTAGAGGATCCCGATGAACACCACGAACGCCGTCGAAACCCGGCGCAGCATCGTCGAGCCCAAGCGCATCTCGACGAAGTCCGGCAGCGTGTACGCGCCGGACCGCCGCAGCGGCGCGGCGACGAACAGCATCAGCGCGAGATAGCCCGCGGTGAAGCCGATCGGGAACCAGAGCGCGTCGGCGCCGTCCTTGAGCACGATGCCCGCCACGCCCATGAACGACGCGGCGGACAGGTACTCACCGGAGATCGCGGCCGCGTTGCGGCGGGAGCGGACGGTGCGCCGGGCGACGAGGAAGTCATGCGTGCTGACAGCCGACCGCGAGGAGCGGTGTCCCAGATAGAACGTCAGGACCGCGACCAGCACGATGCCGGCCATCGCCCACGGATTCAGCTGCACGCCACGAATCCTCGCATGTGCAGCTCCGCAATCAGTTCTCGATCATGTCGACGAAGTCGCGTTCATGACGTTCGGCGAGCCGGTTGTACCAGAGTCCGATGCCGAACAGGAACGGAAAAGGTGCCACACCGAGGATCAACCAGGGCAACGGGATGCCCAGAACGACCACTCGTCCGAATGACGGGATCAGGTAGAAGAGCACCGGAAGTGAACACAGAGTGACCATCACCAGCAGTGCCAGCAGGGAGGCCGTCCGCAGCTGGATCTTCACCAGATCCCGGACCAGGAGCTTGCCCCAGCTGGTCTGTTCTTCGAGTTCGACCCTGGCCCGCAGGGTGCTGGTGACCTGCCGCGGATCGGCGAGGATCACCCGCTGCCGCTTGGGTTTCGCGTGGTGCTCGGGCTTCGCCTGCTCGTGCTTGGGGCCGGACGGGGCACCCGGCACCGGCTCGACGGCGGCCCCTTCGGCCGGCGCCGGTTTCTTGTTCCTGCCCTTGCCGAGCGTCGGATCCGGTTCGCGGACGCCGTTGACCCGGCGGTAGTAGTCGTCGGTCACGTCGACCGGTTGGCGCCGACCAACCGGTCCTTGAGCGCGCGCGTGTGACGGCGGCTCACCGGCAGCACCTTCTCCTCGTTACCGATGACGACCTGATAGCCGCCCTGGCCCATGCGCAGCTCGGTGATCAGCGGCAACGAGACCAGGAAGGACCGGTGGATCCGGACGAAACCCGCCTTCTCCCAGCGCTCTTCGAGTTGCGCGAGCGGGATGCGGACCAGGTGGCTGCCGTCGTTGGTGAACAACCGGGCGTAGTCACCCTGCGCCTCGACCCAGCGGACCGAAGACCTCGGGATCAGCTTCGTGGTGCCCGCGAGCTCGACCGGGATGACCTCGTCGTCGTTCTTGACGAGCCCCGGGCCGCCCTCCGGTCCGCCGTACTGCGGCGCGGCGTTGGCGGCGAGTTTGTCGATCACGCGGGTGATCGCGCGGTCGAGGCGATCCTGTTGGTACGGCTTGAGCACGTAGTCGAGCGCGCCGAGGTCGAAGGCGTTGACCGCCTCTTCCGCGTGCCCCGTCACGAACACCAGCGCGGGCGACGGGCGCAGCGCGGCGAACACCCGGGACATCTCCATCCCGGACAGCCCGGGCATGTCGATGTCGGCGAACACCGCGTCCACGATCGGCAGGCCCCTGGCCTTGCGATCGCCGAGCCTCGGGTCGTCGGTGGACAGCAGTCGCAGCGCCTCCGAAGCGTCTATCGCCGGGAAGACCAGGGCGACGTGCGGGCTGTTCCGGAGACAGTGAACGAGTTCGTCTAGCCCTTTGGGCTCATCGTCCACCGCAAGGACAATGAGCTTCCGGGTGTCATCGTGAGCACTCACAGTGAGTCGCATAATGCCCATTGCCGGGGTCCCTGTCCAGCCCGCTTCACGAAAGTCGAACGAAAAGGACGGCACCGGCACCCCCGCGCCCGGGGTGGCCGGTGCCGTCATCTTTTCCGGTGACACGAACCGCCTCGCCGTGCCACACCTATCCCTTCACGGAGTGAAGGTGAACCAGTTGACGCTCACGAAATCGGCGGGCTGCCCGCTCGTGAAGGTCAGGTAGACGTCGTGTTTCCCGGTGATCCCGCTGATGTTCGCCGGCACGGTCCGCCAGTTCTGCCAGCCGCCGGTGTTCCCGACGGCGAAGCTCCCGACCGGTGCGTTGGACCGGCTGTCGAGCCGGACTTCGACGAGGCCGCTCACCCCGCCCGCCGCCCCGGACGCGACCCGCGCCTGGAACTGCCTGCCGGTCTGCGTCCCGAAGTCGATGCCCGGATACGACGCCCAGTCACCGTTGCCCGCGGGACCGATGTTCTGGCCACCGCCGGAATCGGACGTCGCCTGTTTGGCGATCCCGGCGGCCTGGCCGTAGGACTCCGCCTGGATCGTGCCGTACGCGCTGCCACCGCCGGGACCGCTCGACGTGGTCGTCGTCGGTGTCGTGGGCGTCGTCGGCGTGGTGGGTGTCGTGCCGCCACCGCGGGTCAGGACGGTGACGTAGTCGACGAGCATCGGATGCCCCGGCACGATCCCCGGCCCCGGCGTCGTGGTGCCGGAGTTGTTGTTCGGGAACGCGCCGCCGATCGCGACGTTCAGCAGCACGAAGTAGCCCGCGTGGTTCGTCATGTTGGCCCAGGTGGTGGCGTCGACCTGGTTCTGGGCGACCGAATGGAACTGCTGGCCGTCCACCAGCCAGCGGAAGACGTTCGGGCTGACGCTCGTGTCCCATTCGAAGGTGTACGTGTGGAACGCGCTCTGGCAGCTGGCGCCGGGGCAGGTCCGGCTGCCGACCAGGCCGGTCGTCTCGTTGCACGGGCCGCCGGGGTTGACGCCGCAGTGCAGTACGCCCCAGACCGAGTTGATCCCGTTGACGTTCTCCATGATGTCGAACTCGCCGACGGCGGGCCAGTTCCAGTAATTGCCGCGATACGGCGAGCCGAGCGCCCAGAAGGCGGGCCAGTAGCCGAGTGCGGCGGCGCCGGTGACGTTCGGCATCTGGATGCGGCCTTCGATCCGCAGCGCGCCGCCCGACGGCGGTTTGAAGTTCGTGCGCTGCGTTTCGATCCGCGCGGAGGTCCAGTTGCCCGCGCCGTCACGCTGCGGCGTGATCCGCAGGTTCCCGGCACCGTCCTGGGCGAGGTTGGCGGGGTTCGCGGTGTAGTTCTGGATCTCGCCGGTGCCCCAGTTGCCGGGTCCGCCGGGGTAACCGTGGCCGGTGTCGACGATCCAGTTCGCGCTCGACGGGAGCGAACCCGCGGCGCCGGTGAAGTCGTCGGTGAACACGGTGGTCCAGCCGGACGGCGGGGGCGGGACGGCGGCGGAAGCGGGGATCGTGAGGGGAACCGCGATCAGGGCCGCGCCGACCGCCGAGCCGAGCGCGAGCTTCCAGCGGCTCCGGCGGGTCGCAGGGGGAGAAGTAACGGACATCGGACCTCCTCGTCAACACTGTCGAGGGTTTGTTGCCGTTCACAACAAAGCGGTATGTCCGATATGAGACCTGGTCTGAACCACTTACGCCTACCACCGTTCGGGTGAATCCGTCCCGTCCCCAAACGTAATGAACGGGACTTTCATTGCAAATTTTGCAATGAAAGTCCCGTTCATTACACGCGCGTCAGAGGCCGAAGCGGCTCCAGGCGGCCTTGCTCTGGACCGCGTCCAGCAGCGCGCTCGCCGCGGCGGGAGCGCCGATGCCGAGCCGCGCCAGCAGCGCCTTCTTCGGTTCGGCGACGGAGATCTCGGCGTCCGGGTACCGCTCGGTGATCACCTGGCGAAGGCTGCCGACGCCGTCGATGAGGCCGAGCTCGACCGCGCGGGCGCCGAGCCAGACGTCCCCGTTGAACAGGTCGTCGGAGCCGGAAAGCCGGTCTCCCCGGCGCTCGGTGACCCAGTCGACGAACAGTTCGTGGAGCTGGCCGTGCATCTTCTTCAGCCACTCGACGTCTTCCGGCTTCTCCGGGCTGAACGGGTCGAGCCGGGACTTGTTCGTCCCCGCGGTGTGCAGCCGCCGCTCGATGCCGAACCGCTCCAGCAGGCCAGTGAACCCGAACCCGCCGCTGATCACGCCGATGGAGCCGACCATCGACGTCCGGTGCGCGTAGATCTCGTCGGCCGCGCAGGCCAGCCAGTATCCGCCGGACGCGGCGACGTCCTCGGCGAAGGCCAGGACGGGCACGTTCTTCTCGTCGGCGAGCTGGCGGATCCGCTCGGCGACCAGGCCCGACTGCGTCGGCGCGCCGCCCGGTGAGTTGATCTGCAGCGCGACGG
This sequence comes from Amycolatopsis sp. lyj-90, assembly GCF_046549035.1. Classification (NCBI taxonomy): domain Bacteria; kingdom Bacillati; phylum Actinomycetota; class Actinomycetes; order Pseudonocardiales; family Pseudonocardiaceae; genus Amycolatopsis; species Amycolatopsis sp. lyj-90. The sequence continues at coordinate 484,592 of NZ_JAJPWP010000005.1, read as the reverse complement.
CCTTGAGCCGCTCGTGCGCGAACGCGCGGGTCAGCGCCGATTCGACGGCGGCGAGGTTGATCGACCCCCTGGCCAAGGGTGACGGCGTCGGCGTGATCACCCCGTGCAGCTTCACCACGGCGACGACGTCCTTGCGCTCACCCCGGTCGCCGATCATCGGGAGACGGGAGGTCAACTTGTCCGCAACGCTCATACCGCCAGGTTACCGACGTTCAGGAGGGCAGCACGCCGCTGCGCGAACCGGCCACCCCACTGGCCTCGTTCGGGCCACCCTGCGGGGGGACGGCGGTGCTGTCGGCGGAGAAGTCCGGCAGGTTCGGCCGCACGCCGGGCATGAACTTCGGCACCCGCAGGGTCACCTTCATGCCGGCGCCGGGAGCGGTCTCGACCATGAGCGCGTAGTCGCGGCCGAACACCTGCTGCATCCGCTGGTTGATGTTGCCGAGCCCGACGTGGGCGCCGGTGCGGTGCTGGCTGCGGAGGTCCGCGAGCTTCGCGGGCTCCATGCCGATGCCGTCGTCCTCGACGCTGATCAACGCCTCGGCGCCGTAGTCCTCGGCGATCACCGTGACGCAGCCGCCCGACGGCTTCGACGCGAGGCCGTGTTTGACGGCGTTCTCCACCAGCGGCTGGATGATCAGGAACGGGACGACCACCGAAAGCACCTCGGGCGCGATCTTCATCCGCACTTCGAGCCGTCCGCCGAAGCGGGCGTTCTCGATGGTCAGGTACCGGTCGATGTTCCGCAGTTCCTCGGCGAGCGAAGTGAACATTCCTGACGTCCTGAACGAGTAGCGCGTGAAGTCGGCGAAGTCCTGAAGCAGCTCTCGCGCCTCCTCCGGATCTGTCCGGATCAGCGACGAGATGGTGTTGAGCGCGTTGTAGACGAAGTGCGGCGAGATCTGCGCGCGCAGCGCCTTGATCTCCGCCTGCTGGAGCTGGTTCTTCGACTCGTCGAGGCGCGCCAGCTCGAACTGGGTGCAGACGAACTGCGCGACCGCGTCGGCCATCTGCACCAGCCGACCGCGGGTGCGCCCGACGACCAGCAGCGCCGCCTCGGTCTCGCCCTCGACGATCAGCGGCACGATCACCGCGGTCCGCATCCGGCAGGTGCCGCGGTGGTTGCACGGCATCTTGTCGTGCGCGACGACCTCGCGGCGATGCTTGCGGATCGCGTTGCCGATGGCGTCGACGAGATCGACGTAGTGGTCGTTGGCCTCGCCGTCCCAGGACAGCAGGGTGCCTTCGCTGTCGGTGATGCCGACGGCGACGCAGTCGAGCATCTCCAGCAGCTGGCTGGTGATCTTGTCGGCGACCTGCTCGTCGAGCCCCTCACGGAGGTCCGGCGTCGCCTTCGACATCCGGTGGACGGCCTGCAGCACCGCGTTCTCCACGATGCTCGCGGGACGCCTCAGCTTGATCAACAGGACGACCACGAGGATCGCGAGCAGCAGCGCGACACCCCACGGGATGATCTGCGCGATTTCGAGCCCGGACACGGCGTCCATGCTCTGCGCTCGACCAACCGGGTGCAAGGTCTGCTCCCCACTTTCCGTTGAGTTGTGACAACTGAGGGTGGGGCCGACCCTACCCAAGACCGGGGTGTTCTCCCCATGGTCACTCCCCGTCGACCGGTGAAGACTCTTCCGCAGGCAATCGCTTCCGGGGGAGGAACACAATGCGCGGAACGGGGAAGCTCGCGGCGGGCGCGCTGGCGGGGGTCCTGCTGGCGAGCGCGTCGGCGGGGACGGCGGGCGCGACCGGGGATCCGGTGCGCGCGGCGGTCGGGAACCTGGTCGCGGAAGGGGGATTCCCGGGAGCGGTCGTCCAGGTCCGGAACGGTGAAACGGTCTCGCGGTTCGGCGCCGGGTACGCGAACCCGGTCACGCGCGAACCCGCGGGACCGCATCACCGGTTCCGGATCGCCAGCAACACCAAGGCGTTCGTCGCCGCGGTGGTGCTGCAACTGGCGGGTGAAGGCGCGCTTTCACTCGACGATCCGATCGAGCGGCGGCTGCCCGGCGTCGTGCGCGGACCGGGCTACGAGCCGGAAAAGATCACCCTGCGGATGCTGCTGAACCACACGAGCGGCGTGCACGATCCGCTGGATCCGCATTTCTTCGACCCGTACCTCGTCCGGGGGAACCGCGCGCACATCTATCCGCCGTCGGAGGTGATCCGGCGGTCGCTCACCGACCCGCCCTCGTTCGCGCCCGGCACGAAGGCGGACTACTCGAACACGGGATATCTGTTGCTGGGCAAGGTGATCGAGAGGGTCACCCGCAACGACGTCCGCGAAGAGATCCAGCGACGACTTCTCGATCCGCTCGGCCTCGGGCGGACGTACTTCCCGCTCTGGTCGCCGTTCCTGCGCGGACCGCATCTGCGCGGATACGACCTGAGCGAACCGGCGAAGGACATGACCGTGTTCAGCCCGTCGTACGACTGGACCGCGGGCGCGATGGTCTCGACCGTCGACGAACTAGCGACGTTCCATCGCGCGCTGCTGGCAGGACGGCTCCTGGAACCGGCGCAGCAGGCGGAACTCGAGCGGCTGGTGCCGCAGGGCGAGTTCGGTGCGTACGGCGCCGGCGTCGAGACGCTCAACCTCCCGTGCCCGGGCGGCCCGAAGAGGGTCTGGGGGAACACGGGGGCGGGGCCGGGGTTCTACAGCGTCTCGATGAGCACCGAGGACGGCTCGAAGCAGATCGTGCTGGCGTTGAACGTGTACGACCTGGCGAAGGACGTGGCGCACGAGAATCCGCTGCCGAGCAGTCCGCTTCCGGCGGTCGCCGCGGCCCTCTGCTAGCTCATTTCAGCAGTCGCGACATCCGCCGGTCGGCCAGCGGCTTCCCGCCGGTCTGGCAGGTCGGGCAGTACTGGAACGACTTGTCCGCGAACGAGATCTCGCGGATCGTGTCGCCGCAGACCGGACACGGCAGCCCGGTCCGCGCGTGCACCCGCAGCCCGGAACGCTTCTCACCCTTGAGCCGGGCCGCGGACTGGCCGACCGAGCGCGTCACGGCGCTGGTCAGCACTTCACGAATGGCCTCCGAGAGCCCGTCGAGCGCTCCTTCGGACAGCTTTCCGGTTGTGGCGTAAGGAGAAAGCTTCGCCATGTGCATGATCTCGTCGGAGTAGGCGTTGCCGATCCCGGCGATCAGCGACTGATCGGTCAGCGCCGTCTTCAACCGCTCGGTGCGCCCGGTGAACAGCTTCTCGAGCCCGGCCCGGTCCAGCGACAGCGCGTCCGGCCCGAGCCGCGCGATGCTCGGGACCTCCTTTTCCGGATCGCGCACGATCCAGACCGCCAGCCCCTTCTTCGTGCCCGCCTCGGTGAGGTCGAACCCGGGCCCCGCGGCCGCGTCGAGGTGGACGCGCAGCGAGATCGGTCCCTTGCCGGGTTTGAGCGGCGTCGGCGACAACGCGTCGGACCAGCGCAGCCACCCCGCCCTCGCCAGGTGGACGACCAGATGGAGATCCCCGGCGACGAGGTCGAGATGCTTGCCGAAGCGGCCTGCCCCGGTGACCTCGCGGCCGTGCAGCTCGGTCCACGGCGGTGTCGCCGTCTTCAGCACGCTGAGGGACGACACGTCGATACGGAAGACCGTCTTGCCCACCGCGTGTTCACGCAGGTGGTGAGCGAGCGCTTCGACCTCGGGTAACTCGGGCATGCGCCCAGTCTCGCGCGTTCAGGCCGCCGCGACTACTCCACCGGGTGCAGCGGACCGTCGAAATCGGGCAGTGAGTGCTTCTGGATGGTCTTGGTGATCTTCGAGACCTCGCCGCGCACGGTGAACATGCCGCGGATCGTGCCCACCCAGCGCTCGGACGGCCTGTCGCCCGCCAGGTCGCCCTCGGTCTCGGCGACCACGGTCCACGGGCGGCGCAGAATCCACCGCAACGGGAAGAACAACGCGATCAGCAACAGGGCCAGCGGGACCCAGGACGGGATCATCACATCCGTCGGGGTCCACATGATGAGCACGAGCGCGAGCACCGCCGTCACGACGATCATCGCGATCCCCGGGCCGTAGCTGCCTGCCACATCGTGCTCGAAATCGTCCGCAGTCGCGGGAGCACGCCATTCCATCTGGGCTCGGACCACCCAGTCACGGCCGTCCTCGCCGTGCACCAGCCGGTTCATTCAGTCGCCTCCCGCGCGGCCGCTCGCTCGTCGTGAGCGACCCCCACCGTACCGTGATCACGGCCGGATTCGCGAGAGTTCGAAAGCGATACGTCCCTCTCGGGAGTTACGGGCACGTCGGGTAGTCGATGCCCGGTTCCGGATAGTGAGAAGTCGGCTTTACCGGGCTCGGCTCGTCCTCCGACGACTCGTCCGGTTGCGTCCCGGTGCCGCCTTCAGGGGTGCCTGTCACCGGCGAAGTGGACCCGTCCGGGTCTGGCGCCGACTCCGTCGTGTCCGGATCCGAAGGCGTCGTGGAGTCCCGTGGCGTCGTCGTCGGGTTCAGCGACTCCTCGGTCGGGTTGAGCGTCCCGGACGGCGGGATGTCGTCCCGCTTCGAGGTGGTCTGGTTCGTGCCGGTCTCCGGCGGGACCTCGTTCCGCGGTGAGGTCTCCTGCGACGGGACCAGACCGGGCTGTGGCTGCGGCTGAGGCTGCGGCCGCTCGAAGTCTCCGCCGCCGAGTTCCTTCCGCGCCGTGCCCGCACCACCGGGCAGGTTCGGCAGGTCGGCCACGCCGAGTTCGGCGCCCGGGCCCAGCCCGGTCGCGACCGGCCCGGAACCCTTGCCGTGGAGCCGGTCTTCGGCGATCCGCTGCGGCGGGATCTCCACCGGCCGATCCTGGGCCGGAGGGGCGACCTGGGCCGGCAGCAACGCCAGCTCCGGCAGCCCGCCACCGGACAGGCCGATCGTGTGCGTGACGTCGGTGCCGAACACGGCCGGACCGGCGACGATCCCGACCGCGCCCGCGGCCGCCGTCGACGCCACCGCCATGCCGACCTTCACCTTCGAGCCGAGCAGAAGCCCCTTCACCGACGCGGCGAAACCGGACAACGCCCCGCTCGCGTGGGCACCGGCCGCGGCAGGCAGCAGCAGGGCCACCACACCGGCGTGCGCCCGCAGCGAAGAACAGACGTCACGCAGCTCGTCATGTGTGGCCCGGCAGGACTGGCACCCGATCAGGTGCGCCTTGATCCGGCGAGCCTCGGCCCCGGTGACACTGCCCGCGGTGAACCCGCCGAGCTTCTCCACCACCGCCCGGCACGAATCCGGGCCGCGGTTCACCGACAGATGCGCCTGCAGATACGCCGCTCGCAGGCCCTGACGCGCCCGCCGTGCCAACGCCGCCGTCGCGTTCGCGCTCAGCCCGAAATGCGGCGCGACCATCGACGGCTGCTCGCCCTCGACCTCGGTCTGCCACAACACCGAACGCCAGCGCTCCGGCAAACTCGTGAAAGCCGTCGTGATCAGCGAATGTTCGGCCGTCCGGGCATGCGTGTCCGCGCCCGCCCCGGCCCGGAAGGTCAGCTCGTCGTCGCTCACCGGAACGTCACGGCGCGCGCCATGCCACTCCCACGAGACCCGGCGAGCCACCGTCAGCAGATACGCGCGGACGTAGTCCCGCGGACCGGCACCCCGGCGCAGCGCCTGAAGCACCCGGAAGAAGGTCTCGGCCGTGATGTCCTCCGCCTCCGACCGATCGGAGGCCAGACTGCGGGCCAGCCGCCGCACCGCGGCGGCGTGAAGTTCGAAAAGCTCTCCGAAGGCGGCGTCCTCCCCCTCGCGGAGCCGCTGGAGCAATGCCTGCTCGTCGGATTCCGAGGCCGCCTGAAGCGGCACCGTGCCCTGCTCGGTCATCCGGCCAGGCACCTCCTCCCCGAAGGACTCACCATTCGGTCGAATGGGGACACCATACGGAGGTATGCAGCCGTCGTCACCCCTTGTACGCCAGGCGTGACACCGAAGCACCTGTCGGGGTGGGTCAAAACCGCTACAGACGGTCCGTGTATGGTGTGTTCACTGCTTCAAACGAGTGTTGAAGCACGGAAGTCACATGCGGATGTAGCGCAGCTGGTAGCGCATCACCTTGCCAAGGTGAGGGTCGCGGGTTCGAATCCCGTCATCCGCTCGCAAGTGGGCGCTGTGTGTCCAGGGAACGCCTGGACCATGGCTTGCTCGCCATAATTCCCGGGGGGCCGAGCCCCCCGGACCCCCACGGTTCGTTCACCTCACCTTTTCGGGTGGGCATGGGGCACGTCGATCGTCCTCGTTCTTCACCTTGATCGCCGCTCTTTGTGGTTACTAAGTGCTACAGGTTCAGTGAGCGGAGTCACACGACCGTAGTAATTCGGATTTGTGCATATGTGGGGTGCCGCCCTCGTGCTCAGGAGGCCACGCAGCTGGGCTGCAGGCGCTTCCACAAGGTCACCAGCCGACCGTTCGGTAGGGGCCGCGTCGTGACCGGCGTGAACCCCGAAGCCGTCGCGGCGGACACCATGGACGGCGGGTCCACCTTCGGCTCGAACTCGTTGATCGTGCCCGTCGCCGTGAACAGCAGGCACGTCTTGCTCGCGTCGCCGCTGTTGCTGTTCCGGCGCGAGGTCAGCCAGGCCCGGTAGTCCGGCTCGGTGTTCCCGTCCTCGGTCGGACTGACCTGCGGCAAAGCCACCCCGTAGCCGTACCTGCGCAGCATCTCCAACTGCAGGGTGTTGGTGTTGAAAAGCCGGTCACGGAACCCGAACGCCGTCGCCCCGCCCAGCGCGTGGTTCTCCTCCACCTGCCCGGCCGCCCACTCCGCGACGGCCTTCCACTCCCGGACCGTCTCCACGCTCACCGGTTCGGTGACCCGGCCACCCGGATCGACGTAGATCTGCGGCGACCCGCGTCCGTCGGTGATCTTGGACGTGCCCAGCACCGGGAGATCCACCGACCAGACGTGCGCGGTCGGCAGCCGCAGGTCCACCAGCGGCACCGAGGCCACCAGCCCGACCACCGCGACCGCGAACGGCAAAGCCCGCCGAAGCGAACGATGCGCGCGGTACAGCCCCCAAAGCGCCAGGATCGCCATGGACGGGATCAGCGGCAGGAAGAAGGCCGTCCCCGCGTTCTTCGACGTCAGCACCGCCACCCCGCCTTCCGCGACGAGCAGCGCCGACGGGAACAACGGGGACGCCACCATCGAGCGGAGGGTGTCCTTCACCGGACCGGTCCGGACCTTCGCGACCGCCACGACGATCGCGGCGACCAGCCCGGCGCACAGCAGCACCGTGTGCGGCAGCCCGTGGTCGAAGATCAACAGCTTCAACCGCTGGACCCAGGCACCGGGATTGAAGACACCCGCCTCCTCCCCGAACTCCACGGACTGCTTCCCGTAGCCGAAACCCGTGAGGTACTGGAAGACCCGCACGCCGTTGGGCACCAGCCAGATCGCCGCGACACCGGCACCCACGACCGCCGCCAGCGCGAACCACTTCAACCGCTTCTTCCGGTCGTGCGGGACGGCCGCCTGGATCAGCGCGGCCAGCACCAGCCCGGGAACGAACGCGACGGCCATCGTCCTCGACAACGGCATCAGCCCGACGAAAATCCCGAAGAACACGACGAACTTCGGTTTCGACAGCCCCTCGGAACGGACCAGGCAGTAGATCGCCGCCGTCGTCATGACCGCCGCGGGAAGCGCGAAGTGGTAGGCGCGGGCCTCGAAGATGACGCCGGGGGCGGTGGCGATCAGCGCGGTGGCGATCCAGGCGAACGGACGGCCCGCGACCCGGTTCGCCACGGCGTGCGTGAGCAGGATCAACGCCACCCCGGCCAGCAGCGGGACGACGAACGCGGCGACCGTGCCCGTCCCGGTGGCGAAGAAGTGCAGTGAGGTCAGCGCCGGAAGCAGGGGCGCCTGGATACCCGGGGCCTCGACGGCTTCGACCCAGCCGGTCACTCCGTCCCGGAGCGCGGCGCCGTGATTGTTCAAGGCCATGCCGAAGTAGCCGGCCTCGTCGATGTCGAACACCTGGCCGTCGCGGTAGAGAACGATCCACCGGAAATTGACGGCCAGCCAAGCGAGCGCCACCCCGAACAGGACCCATGTGTTCACCTGGACGCGGCGAATCCCCCTGGTCAAGACCATGGTCGAGAATCTAGCCGCGCGGGCGGGCCCGCCGGATCCCGGGCGCTTCGTTCAGATCTCGTAGCCGTCGATCAGGGTGGGCGCGACCGGGGACAGCTGGTCGTCGCCGCGTTCGGTGACCAGGCCGCGGGCCATCCGGTACACCTTGAACTCGTTGTCGTGCGCGGGGTCCTGGTCGTCCCAGACGTGCAGGAGACCGTAGGAGCCGGGCGCGAGGTCGCCGACGCGGGTGAACAGGTCCACCAGCTCCGGCGCGATGGCCGTGCCGTGCTTGTCCATCCCGCCCAGGTGCAGCACCGGCACCCCGGCGGCCCAGCGCAGGTCCACCAGATCGCCGTCGTCGAAATCGCGGACGGCGCGGTGCACCCGTTCGACGATGCGCTCGAGCAGCGCCGCGTCATCGTCGCCGGAAGGGCTCGCTTGGATGGTCACCCACCCGTGATATTCGAACACCTGCCTGAGTTTAGGCAGGTCCGCCCGCCGGACGGCGGTCAGCCCGCCATCGCGGCCGGCGCGCCGTTACGCCGGAGCGCGTTCTTGAAGACCCTTTCGCCGTGCTGCTCGAAAGCGGGCACGAGCTTCTCGCCGTAGACGCACAAGGTCCGTTCCCAGGGATGCCCGAGCGTGCCAAAGCGGAAGTCGTTCGCCAGGAACATGTGATAGTCGGTGCGCGGGAACACCGGGACCGGCCACGGGTCGAGCGCGGCGTGCCGATGCGGGTAGAAGCGGTACGACTGGTGCTGCCAGTGCAGCACCCATACCCACTCGTCCTCGGCGACGCAGTCCTTCAGCGCCGAGAGCGCGACACGGGCGACGTCGTTCTGCTCGACGGCGTACGGGCCGAGCCGGAATTCGGCCGACGAACGGTCCAGTCCCCCGGGCGCGAGATCCCACGCGACCGAGGGAGCGGGCTCACGGAAGCCCGGCCACGCGTGCGCGTAGGTACTCGGCCAGAACGCGAGCTTGTCGTAGACCCAGTACCAAGCCGGCTCATCTGTGACCCTGGAGACGGCTTCCCAAGCGTTGTTCACGAGCGACCCTCGGTGGTTCGGCCGATTAAGACTGGGAAAGCTTCGTGTTCAAGGCTCAAGTTGTCCAGCTCGTGGGCATACTCCGTGCAACTGTCACCTGATCAGGTGTCTTGCGCCGCCGCCGGAACCGTGAGAATGACGGTGTGTGAAGGGCGAGCCCACCGAATGCGGGCTCGCCGTCGCTCGATCACGCGGCCGCCTCCCAAAGGCTCATGAAGGCCGAGGCCTCACTCCGTACCCACGGCCGCACCTTGTCGCGGTCTCGCGGCGACAACGCGAACTCCTTCGACCGCCGGACGTCGATCACCAGCGGGCGCCCGCCCGGCCGCAGCTCGTCCATGGTCTGTTCCAGCAGCCACAGCACCAGCTGCGCCGCGTCCCGGCTCAACGGCTCCTCCTTGAAGTAGAGCCAGGTCACGTGGACCGGGCCGTCGCCCTTGCGCAGGCCGAGGTGCGGATTGATGCCCACCTCGAGTGTGCCGAGCCGCCACCGGGACCGGCCGACCTCGGCCAGCCGCAGGTCACGGCGCCCCAGGTAGCGCAGCCAGCCGTTGGCGATTTCGGTGTAGTGCGGCCGCGTGCGCTCGTCCGCGTTCTCGACGAGGGCGCGCATGACCTCGCGATCCCGCCCGGAGATGCGTCCGGCACGGATCGCGTTCGCGGCGCGGAGGTAGAAGTTGAACCCGCCCCGGGCCGGGTCCTCGTACTGACGGCGCCAGCGCCGGACGAAGGAGGAACGCGAGGGACCCGAGCTCGTGCTGTACCCCACGAACGTGGGCAGGGTGATGTAGGCCATCCGTGTCTGCCTTTCGCCGCTGTTCCTGCTGTACAACGACCATTTTAGAACACATGTACGACAGAAACCGGCGCCTTACGGGTGACGCGGGCCAGGAGGCCAAGGACCTTCGAGCAGCTCGGCCGATTCTTCGAGGATCGGCACTTCGCAGACGTCCCTCGGGGTGAGATCGGTCGGGATCCAGTTGTCGAGCATCGCCGACCAGCGAGTGATCCCCCGCAACGACGACGGAGAGCCGAGCAGCTCACCGACCTCGCTGACCAGCGCACCACCGGCCGCGGGCGAGAGGCCGCCATCGACCATCGCGGTGAGCCAGCCGTGGATCAGCAGCCAGCGGGCGGCCGTCGGATCGGCGGGCAGTTCGAGGCCTAGTTCGTCGACGACCTGACAGAACGCCTTGTCGACGGCGTCTTCGGCGGAGGACTCGAGCCCGGCGAGCAAGGCGAGAGAAGGGGCGTCGAGTCCGGCGACGATCGCGTCCAGCCCGGCCTCGACCAGGTGGGACGTGCGGACGTCACGTCCGGCGAGCCTGCCGATGGCCAGCTCGCGCAGCGCGCCGCGACACGCATCGATTTCCGTCACCGGGCACTTCCCACGTCAGCCACCGTACCGGCGGGACCGGTCCGCCGCCTCTGACCTGCCGAAAGAGCATCACACCGTGGACAGCCGCGGGGTGATCCGGACGTCGAGAACGGCTTCGAGGGCATGCGCCAGCCTTTCCAGCACCGGAATGGTCGGGACGGTTCCCCCCGCCTCGAACCGCGCGACGGCGGACTGCGTCATCCCGGCCTCGACGGCGAGCCTCGCCTGGGTCCAGCCACGCGCCTCACGCATTTCACGCACGGTTTTACCAAGGCCGTAGGCCAGTTTCGCGGCCTCGTACGCGTCGGCGGCGCCCGGCTCGGCCATCCGCCGCTCGCGTAGCCGCCGCCAATCGGTCCGCTCGGCCATCGTCCTCACTCCCCACCATGCTCGTCAGTCGTATGCCTTCGAGCGACACATCGCCACATCGCCTTCCGCGCCCGTCGCACCTCACGCTCTTCGCGCATCCGGGTCTTCCGGAACTCGGTCAGCAACACGATTCGCCTGCCGGACGCGATCCAGTAGGTGATCCGCACGGCTTCCCCGTCCAGATGGAACCGCAACTCCCGTAACTTGCCGTCGAGCTGGCGCGTGTACGGCTCACCCAACAACGGCCCCTGCTCCGCGAGCAGGTCCACGTAGAAGGCCACTGTCGCGAAGTGCGCCGTGGACAAACTCTCCAGCCAGTCACGAACCTCCGGTTCGAGTTCCACGGTACCCCACATCATAGCTTCGATGCTATATATGCAGGTGGGGACACTTTCGAGCGATCCGTGTGCGTCCTCGCAAACGCCGGACGGCGGCCCGAAGATCGCGCATGATCCGTGCTGGACCAGGTCGCGAGTGGACGCAAGAATGTGGAAAGACCACATCAACCACCCATAAGGGTGCATGCAAGACTGGCTGCCCACACCCGGCGGCAGGGGGGCCAAATGAGCTGGCAAGACGAGCTTCGACAGCTGGACGTCGAGCTGGCCGCGGGTCGCATCGGGCACGCCGAACACCGCAGGAAGCGCGACGAGCTCCTGGCCGAGGCATCCGGCGGGACGATGCCGTCGCCGGTCCCCTCGCCGCTGCGACGTCCGGGCGGGGCGTGGCACAGCACCAATCCCGCCGCCCGGCCGGTCGAGATGCCCACCGTCACGGTCCCCCAGCCCCAGCCGTACCAACAGCCTCAGCAGGCCTACGCGCCTCCTCCTCCGCCGCCGGAACAGCGCACCCAGCCTTTCGACGCCGAAAAGCCCCGCCCGCGCGAAAAGAAGCCCGTCCCCCGGATCGCGGACCACAAGACGACCGCGCCCTCCCCCGCCGACATCAATCCGACGGTGTACCTGCGCGCCGAGCCGCCCCCGGTCAAGGACAAGCCGTCGACCCGCCAGCTGAACCGGCCGCTCCCGCCGCTGGCCCCCGAGCCCGGTCCGCGGCACCACGCTCCGGCCGACGACTACGCGGTCGTCGGCAAGCGCAAGCCGACTTGGCTGTTCATCGGTGCCGGCGTGCTGGTCGTGCTGGCGCTGATCATCGGCGGAACGCTGTGGCTGGGTTCGTCGCCGTCCTCGAACGTCGCCGAGCGGCCGCCGTCGCCGAGCATCGCCCAGCCGCCGGACGGGCTCACGCCGTCGGGTCAGCCCAACAGCGCCCAGACGCCGTTGGAAGACCGGCTGCCCGCGCTGCCGGGAACGCCGTCGAAGGACAACTCGACGATGTCGGTCGCGAAGGGCGTCGAGCTCAACCTCTACTCAAGGGCCGCCGGCGATTACCTCGCGTCCAAGAACGTCGCATCGATCACCCACAAGGGCTCGAACGAGGGTACGAACGGTTACCTCGTCCTGGTGATCCCGGCGAACGACGCGAAGGACGCCACCGCGATCGTCAAGTACTTCCGGGAGAACTCGATCAACGCCGGACTGCGCGAGCAGCGCGTCGGCGACCGGCTCGCCCTCGTCGGCGCGAACAAGAACGGCCAGCTCAGCGGCATCGGTTACGTCTCCGGGACGATGGCCGTGACGACCTGGGTCTCGCAGCCGCTCGGCGGCGACCCGAAGGCGCTCGACACCCGTCTGGAGCAGACTCTGACCTCCTTGGACACCGTTCTCCCCGCGACCTGAGAAGCGCAGGTCGCGGGGAGATCACGATTCGACCCGCGAGGGCGGACCGAGTGCGGGCAGTGCAGAATGTGCGAGGTCACCGCAGTGGTGGTATCGCGAAGGCCGGGAGCGGGGCTCCCGCCGGAATCGGATAAGGGGGCCGGTGGTGTCCTGGCAGGAAGAGCTGCGCAATCTGGACGAGGAGCTCGCATCGGGACGGCTCTCCGCGGACGATTACCGGCTCCGCCGCGACCAGGTGCTGTCCTCAGCGGTCGCGTACGGCGACCCGGCCCAGCAGCAGGTCCAGCAGCCCGGCCAACAGCCGCAGCAGCCCTTCCAGCAGCAGCCGCCTCCCGCCGCTCCGCAGCAGCAGGCGCCCCAGCAGCCCGGCCAGCAGTCCAGCGCCGACTCGACCCAGATCATCGCGCCGGTGAACCAGCCCCCGCAGAGCGGTGAGGGCGAGCGCACCCAGGTCGTCTCGAACTGGCAGCAACAGCAGGCCGATCCGAACCGCACCCAGGTCGTGCCGCCGATGGGGTCCCCGGCAGGCGGTTTCCCGCAGCAGGGGCAGGCGTCCCCGGCGGGCGGTTTCCCCCAGCAGGGCCAGGCCTCGCCCGCGGGCGGCTTCCCCCAGCAACAGCACCAGCAGCACGGTTACCAGCAGCAACAGCCGCAGCAGCAGGGCTGGACCGACACCGACGCCAGCCCGCCGTGGGGTGGTTCGGACTTCCCGCCGATCTCGCCGGTCGGCAGCACGGAGTGGGTCAAGCAGGGCCCCGAGCTGTTCGAAGACAAGCCCAAGGGCAAGGGCGGCAAGATCGCGATCATCGCGATCGTCGCCGTCCTGGTGCTCGCCGGTCTGGGCGTCGGCGGGTACTTCGCCTTCAAGGGCGGCGGTGACGAGCCGACGGATCCGACGGCCCAGCCGCAGCCGACCCAGTCGCAGAACGCGCCTCCGACGTCGTCGGCCAAGCCGAAGACGCCCGAAGAGCTGCTGTTCGAGAAGATCCCGGAGCAGTCCGGTGAGGAAGACTCGAAGAGCGGCGCGATCCCCGCGACCCAGCTCACCGAGCTCGCCGGTCTGGAGAAGGGCGAGGCCGACCTCGTCATCGCCGCGGGCGTGAAGCAGGTCGCGTACCGGGGCTCGCAGAAGCAGCCGGACGAGACCGGGCCGCAGCCGGCGAAGATCTCGGTCACGGTCATCCCGCTGACCAGCCCCGGCGCCGCCAGTGACCTGGTCAAGCAGCTGCGCCAGTACCAGACGAGCAACGGCTTCGTGCAGATCACCGAACCGCTGCCGGGCATGCCGCCGAAGCTGAACTTCCAGAAGAAGATCGACGGCGACAAGGGCACCTACCGCGGCACCTGGATCAGCGGCAACAACATCATCCGGGTGGACATCCTGCAGAACCCGCTCGGCGGGGAAGACGGCGAGAAGGCGTTGAGCGGCACGTACCAGCGTGCGGTGAAGAAGACGCTGGAAAACTACGCCGTCACCAGTTAATCGATGACCGCCGAGAAGGCACGGCTGCTCACGACTCTGCTCTCCCTCGCCGGAGACACCGGTTCGCTGTCCGACGAACTGCACTTCGCGGGCTGGGATGCCACCGAGAGCGTCGCGCTCGACCACGGCACCGCGAACGTCCTCCGGGCGCTCGTGCTGCCGAAAGCGGCGAGGGTCCTCGAAGTCGGTGCCGGTTTCGGCGGTCTGACGCGGTATCTGGGCGAGGTCTCGGAGAGCGTGCACGCCGTCGAGGCCGACCCGGTCCGCGCCGCCGCGGTGCGGTTCCGCACCCGCGACCTCGGCACCGTGACCGTGTCCGATCGGCTGGTCATCGAGACCTACGACTTCGCCGTCGTCCAGCAGCCCTACGCGACGCGGAACCTGCTGGACTGGGTTCGCGAGCGACTGTCGCCGACCGGTGCGGTCGTGGTGCTGACGTCTTCGCGTGGTGTCACCGGGACGCTCGCGGCGGCGGGTCTCGAAGTGCAGCGTGAGCTGCTTTGTTCTCCCGGTCACGAGGTCGCCCGCGCGGTTCGCGGCGCGCAGATCGACGCCGAACTGCCCCGTCTGTCGGCCGCGATCAGCGGCGGTCCCGCGAACGGCCTCGCCCTGCTGTGCGGCCCCGGCGCCGCTTCGCTCTGGCCCGCGTACCGGCTCGCGACCTACTTCAACACCGCCGAGCGCGCCGCGTTCGCCTGCACGCGCGCCGACGTCGTGCGCACCGGGGAGGGTGCCGAAGTCCGCCGCACGCCGCTCGTCCCGTCGCAGCCGGTCGCCGGGATCTCGGTCGGACCGTGTACGGACAAGGTGTACGACGCCCCGACGATGGTCGAGGTGCTGCTCGACGAGCCGGAGCGCGTCGCGGAACTGCTCACCGGCTGGCGGGATCTCGTGCGCGCTGAGGCCGCGCGCGGGGTCGAGGCGCTGTGGGATCTGGTGCCGCACAACGTGCTCGTCGACGGCGCGACGCTGCGCCCGATCGACCTCGAATGGCGGAACGCGGGCGCCGGGGTGGCCGAAGTGGTCGAGCGCGGAGTGCTCGTGCTGGCCGACAAACTCGCCGACGCGGGCTGGTCCGCGGCGGCCGAAGACGGCTCGATGCGCGATCTGGCCTGCTGGCTCGGCGTGCTGATCGGCCTCCATCCCTCCTTTGTGGACGGTGCGACGGCACGTGAG
The DNA here is from genome assembly GCF_046549035.1 of Amycolatopsis sp. lyj-90. Taxonomy (NCBI): domain Bacteria; kingdom Bacillati; phylum Actinomycetota; class Actinomycetes; order Pseudonocardiales; family Pseudonocardiaceae; genus Amycolatopsis; species Amycolatopsis sp. lyj-90. The sequence continues at coordinate 469,325 of NZ_JAJPWP010000005.1, read as the reverse complement.
GTCGACTTCTCGGTGATCGGCTCGAGCGGCACCGTCCACGGCACGCACGAGGTGCGGGAGGCCATCGCCGAGATTTGGCGAAAGCGCCTCCTCCGGAGTGTCCACAGGTACCGTTCAACCGACGTCGACGCCGGTGTGGCGGCGAACGAAGACGAGGTAGCGAAGCGATGACGAGCCTGCATACCGCCGGCATCCTGACCCCGGACCGGCCGGTCGGGCACCTGTTCGAGCTCCGGGGCTGGACGACCGGGATCAGCCGGATCGACGAGATGTCCGTGACCATCGCGGACGTCGAGGCGAACCTGTTCCCCGAGCCGTGCCCGGGCGCGCCCGAAGGCACTTTCGGCTGGCGTGCCGTCCCGGCCACCTGGGTTCCCGCGGGCACCCAGGACATCGTCGTCGCCGGCCCGGACGAACGCGTGCTGAACCAGGCGACCGTCCACGTCGGAACGCTGCCGGGTGAAGAACCGTTGTGGCTGGGCGAACTCGAAGCGCCGAAGCAGGGCAAGGTCGCCGAAGGACACGTCGTCTACGTGACCGGGTGGGCCATGTTGCAGGGCCGCGCGCCGAGCTTGATCGAGGTCATGGTCGAAGGCGGCGGCACGGTCAGCGCGCGCACCCGCCTGCCGCGCAAGGACGTGCCCAAGGAATTCCCCGGCTTCGACGACGCCGCTGTCAGCGGGTTCGAGGCTTGGGTGCCCGTCGACCTCCCGTACGGCGAAGAGCGGACGCTGTCGCTTCGCGTCCGGTACCGCACCGAAGGCGTCGGCGAGGTCGTGTCGGCGAAGCGCACCTTCACGCTTCGCAACCCCGTAGCCGATCCGGACGACGCCGAGCTCTCCGACGAACTCGCCGGTGATACCGCCCGCGCGATGGCACGCGTGAACATCCCGACGGATCCGAAGCACGTGCTGGTGTTCACGCACAGCCTCGGTGTCGGCGGCGGGCAGCTGTGGCTGCAGGAACTGCTGAGCCGGATGGTGACCGACCACGGCTGGCAGGTCAGCCTGGTCAGCGAAACCGACGGCCCGCTGCGCGCGGACTGCCACGAACTCGGCATCCCCGTCCATGTCACGACGCACTACCGGAACCAGACCGTCCCGGCCTACGAAGGTCACGTCGCCGAGCTGGCGCGCTTCGCGAAGTGCTCCGGAGCGGGCGTCGCGCTCGTCAACACTCTCGGCGGCTTCGTCGGCGCGGATGCGGCGAAGCGCGCCGGGATGCCGACCGCGTGGGTCATCCACGAGAGCTTCTCGCTGCCCGCGTTCGCGTATCAGAACTGGGGCCCGGTGAAGCCGCCCGCCGCGGTTTGGCAGCGCTGGGAAAGCACGCTCGCCGAGGTCGACAGGCTGCTGTTCGTCGCGGACGCGACGCGCGAGATGTTCCTCCCGTACAGCAAGCCGGAACGCTGCCGGACCGTCCGCTACGGCACGCCGATGCACAAGTTCGGCGGCCGGACGCGGTCGGAAACACGACGGCAGGCGCGGAACATGCTCGGCTACTCGCCGGACGACATCGTGCTGGTCAACATCGGCATCGCGGAATCCCGCAAGGGGCAGGCGCCGCTGATCTCGGCGATGGAACGGATCCACAAGGTCCATCCCGAGGCGAAGCTGTCCGTCGTCGGCCTGCACCCGTCGCCGTACGGGCTGGCGATGGAGGAATCGGTCGAGCGCGCCGGGCTGGAGAAGTCGGTCAGCCTGGTACCGATCCAGCCGGATCCGCTGCGCTGGCTGCAGGCCGCGGACATCTTCGTGAACAGCTCCGACATCGAGTCCCTGCCGCGTTCGATCCTCGAAGCCGTCTGCTGCGGCGTCCCGGTCGCGGCCACCGACGTGTTCGGCGCGCGGGAGATGATCGTCGACGGCGAGACGGGCTGGCTGTTCGAGACCAACGACGTCGACGCGCTGACAGCGGCGTTGCTGCGCGCGCTGGGCACGTCGGCCACGCGCCGCCGCGAGATGGCCAAGGCCGCGCACGAGAAGCTGCTGCCGTGGCTCGACCCGGCGGGCTACGCGCGCGAGTACTCCGAAATCCTGACCGAACTGAGTGGGGGCGTTCATGTCTGACACCGACATTCCCGGCCGTGTCCAGGCCGAGCTGACCCGCCTCCGGGCCGAGCGGCAGGTTTTCACCGCCGAACAGGACCGGCTGAAGGCGAAGCTGGCCGACACCGAGCACGAGCTGCGCGAGGCCACCGCCGCCGCCGCGCCGAACGAAGACGAGTCCGCCGAGGCGAACCAGGTTGTGTTGAATCAAGAGCTGGCTTCGCAGCGAGAAGAACTCGACGTCGCCAAGGCGCGTCTTCAGGCGCTCGAAGCCGAGGTCCTGCTCGCCCACCAGCAGCGTGACTCGCTGCGCGCGGAGTTGAAGACCTGCCGCGAAGAGCGGGACAAGCTGCGGCTCGCGCTGCTCGACGCCGAGCTCGTGGTGTCGGCCGGCGTCGTCGACGCGGACATCCTGCCCGGCGGCGAGCCGTCGGCCGACCGGCAGCGCCTGCTCAACGCCGAACGTCTCGCCGCCGAGATGGCCCGCGAGCTCGACGCCACGCGGCGCACCGTCAGCTGGCGGGTCACCGCGCCGCTGCGGGTCGTGCGGAAGAAGATGGACCGGCCGTGACCGAACTCTGCTTCGTCTCCGCCGAGGGCGGTTCCGCCTTCATGGAGGAGCTCCTGGAGGTGGTCGCCGACGCCGTCCGCACGGCGGGCGGCAAGGCGCGGACGGCGGTCGGCAAGTACCCCGAGGCCGGGGGCGACACCGTGTACGTCGTCGTCCCGCACGAGTACTTCGTGACCGCCCCGGACGCCGACTTCCCGACCGCCGAACAGTGCCGTCGCACCATCGGGTTCTGCGTGGAGCATCCCGGCACCGCGACCTTCGAGCGCAACGCCGAACTGCTCTCCATCCTGGGCGGCGCCGTCGACATCAACCAGGATTCGACCGCCGAGCTGCGGCGGCGCGGGATCACCGTCGAGCATTTCCAGCTCGGCTACAGCCCGCTGTGGGACCTGTGGGGCGGCGATCTCGACCGTCCGCGCGACCTCGACGTCACCTACCTCGGCACGGCCGAGCGGCGGCGTTCGGTGCTGCTCGGCTCGTACGCGCGGGACCTCGCCGGACTGCGGACGCGGCTGCTGACCCCGCCGCACGAGCCGATGACCGCCGCCCGCGTCGACTTCCTGCCGGGCAAGGCGAAGTTCGAGCATCTCGCGCGGTCACGGTTCCTGCTGAACCTGCACCGTGAGCAGAAGCAGACCTTGGAGTGGGTGCGGACGCTCGAAGCGATGACCAACGGCTGCGTGGTGGTCAGCGAGACCTCCTCCGAGGTCGAGCCGCTGGTCCCCGGCGAGCACCTGGTGCTGGCCAGGCCCGAGGCGCTGGGCTCGGTCGTCGCCGCGCTGGCCGACGAGCCCGAACGGGAACGGCACCTGCGTTCGGCCGCCTACGGTTTCGTGAAGTCGCTGGACATGACGGCGTCCGCGCGGCGGCTGATCGACCTGGCGTCTTCGCTGGGTTCGACGCCGGCTGCGGACCTCGCCCCGGCGCGGGCCCTCGCGACGAGCCTGCGGAACCCGGAGAACGCGCTCGCCGTCGACACCCCGTCGTTCGACGCGCGGTTCGCGGGCGACCGGTCCGCCGGTGGCCCGGCCTCGGCCCGCGGGACGGCGTTGTCGGCCCGGATCGCACAGCGCGCGGCGGGTGCCCGGCGGGTCGCCACCCGGCGCTGGGAAGCCGCGGCGGCCTCGCCGTCGGGCTCCGCCGACGTCGACGTGCTGATCGTGCGCCGGACCGGCGAAGTCGACCCGGACGATCTGGCGAACGACCTCCTCACGGGCAGCGTGCCGCCCCGGAAGGTGCTCGTCGGCGAGGACGGCGTGCACCCGTGGCCGCGGCCGCGCCCGTACGACACGCTGCTGCACGACACCCCACTCGGCCGCGGGCTCACCCGGAACTCCCTGCTGGAGCGCTCGACGGCGTCGTGGCTGCTGGTGCTCGACGGGGGGATGCGGGCCTCGGAGTTCCTGCTGGAGCGTTTGCTGGCCGCTTCGACGGACGCCGACGTCGTGCACTGCCCGGTCGCGGATCCGGTGGACGGCCTGGTCGGCGCGCTGCCGCCGGAGGAGCGGCGCCTGCGGACGCTGCCGTACCTCGGCAGCGGGTATCTGGTGCGGCGATCGCTGGTCGACGAGCTCGGCGGTTGGAACTCCGAGGTGCTGTTCGAGGGCCTGGAGGATCACCTGTTCTGGCGGCGGGTGGCCGCCGCGTCGCGGCCGACGACGCTGGTGCAGCAGGTCTTGCTGCGGCGCCTGCGGCCGGATCCGGACTCGCGGCCGATGGACCTCGACCCGCATCGGGTTTGGGCGGCCGTCGACAGCGCGCTTTAGCCCACCTCGCGTGCTATGAAAGGCCCGTTACTTGCAAATTTTGCAAGTAACGGGCCTTTCATAGCACTGGGCGTGGGCGCGGCGTTAGCCCGTAAGTGTGAGTTAGGCCGTGTCGGTGAACGTCCTCCCCCGGTGATGCGCCTTATAGGCAGAGCATCGGAAGCCTTCGGATGCCGGACGAGGAGGAGCCACATGGCCTGGGAAATCGCCCTGGTCGCCGCGCTGGCCGTCGTGTTCGTCATCAGGCTCGCGCTGCAGCTGAAGCGCGGCTGACCTCCTCCGATCACCGTCTTGCGCACCCCGCGGCGCAATGAATGAGGTGAACGGGACTTTCCTCGGGGATCGCCCGGTGAAAGTCCCGTTTCACCCCATCGCCACCCGTCTTCCGAGGCGCATCTGCGGAATCCGCCGCGGCCGGGCGGCGCGGACCGGAGAAAGCGGAGGGCCGTCCTCGCGCAAGCGCTTCTTCACGTGGATCGTCTTGTACCCCGTGCTCAGGTAGCCCTCGTTCTTCAGTTTCGCCATTTCGGCGTTGACCGACGCCGGCGAAGCACCGATCGCGGAGGCGATGTCCGTGTGATTCAGGCCGACGTCGATGACGACGCCGTTTTCGCCGGGGACCCCGTAGAGCGCCTGCAACCGGGTCAGGAACGCGGTCAACCGGCACCGGACCTTGGCCGTCGCGAAACCCAGGGCGACGTTTCGCAGCCGCAGCCGGACGGCCAGGTCCAGGGCGATCAAGGCCATCGCCTGCTTGTCGTCGTCGAGAAAGCCGTGGAACGCGTTCTGCGGGACCTCCAGCACGCGGACCGGTTTCGTGGCGACGAACGAGAGGTGACTCGACCGTCTGGCCAGGCAGTCTTCGACGCCAAGGACGTCGCCGGCGCCGAGCAGGTCCACGATCATCGGCGACGTGCCGCCCTGGGCCGCGCGGATCGCCTTCACGAAGCCGGAGCGCAGGATCAGCACCGGCGGCGCCGGATCGCCTTGGTTGAGCAGCGTCGTACCCGTCGCGTAGTCCACGTGCTTGCCGAGTTCGAGCAGCCGCTGCCGCTGCCGTTCGGTGACCGCCGCCAGGAAATCCCCGCCCATCAGCCCACCACCGCCGCGAACGCGTAGAGGATCGCCGGGAGCCCGGCCACGAGCGCCGCGACCGCCCCGATGACCTTCGCCGGCTGAGCGACCTTCCCCGCGAGCAGGAGCCGGGTGAGGATCGCGGCGAAAACGATGTAGGCGAGAACGACGACGCCCGCGGTGACCACGAGAAGCGGATCAGGAGTATTTGTCGTCAATAGTGACTCCCAGTGAGAGAAGAAAAGTGAATCTGGTTCTTGCCCGGCTGGGTGAGAATCACATCAGGTAGGTGACACCGCCGCTCTGCCGTTCCGCCGAAGACTAGTGCTCAGCGGCATTACGAGAAAGCAACCGGACCTCGACGGAACCCGTCCAGGGAGCCTCCGACAGGCCATTTCGCGACGGAAAGTGACCGCCATTCCGTGCGGCGACTCGCGAAAAAATCACGCACCGTACACGAAGACAAAGGGAGTTCCGACGTGATACCACCGGATTCGCCAGGAAATCAGCACAAGCAGTACGTGCGTATGATTTCGAATCGCCCACCGGAACGCGGCGGCCGTCGGATCGGCACCCTGGTGGAGACGAAGATACGGCGAAAATGACAGTCCGGCCGATCTTCCCTCTTACTCCGTCCGGGACGTGCATCTGCACGTGCAATTCGCCGAATTAACGGAGTGTCAGCGTTACGGCATGCTTGACGACTCCCCGTGACCGCGAGGGTTTTTTCGGCAATCTCAGCTTTTTGGGGGAATCCGCCCGGTCCGGATAACGCGGTGGGGATTAACGATCAACCCCGGCGAGGGCTGACCAGCCCGGATTCGTAGGCCAGCACCACCAGCTGCGCCCGGTCGCGCGCCCCGATCTTGGTCATGATGCGGCTGACGTGCGTGCGCGCGGTGGCCGTCGAGATCACCAGGTGCGCGGCGATCTCGTCGTTCGACATGCCGCCCGCGACCAGGCCGAGGACCTCGCGTTCGCGGTCGGTGATCTCGCGGACGGCGCTCACGTCGATCCGGCGGTTCTCCGGCCGGTCGACGAACTCCGCGATCAGCCGCCTGGTCACGGTCGGCGCCAGCAGCGCCTCCCCCGCGGCGATCACCTTCAGCGCCCGCAGCAGCTCCACCGGATCGGTGTCCTTCAGCAGGAACCCGCTCGCGCCGGCGCGCAAGGCCTCGTAGACGTACTCGTCGACGTCGAACGTGGTCAGGACCAGGACCCTCACCCCGGTCAGCTCGGGATTCGCGGTGATCCGTCTCGTCGCTTCGAGCCCGTCGACACCGGGCATCCGGATGTCCATCACGACGATGTCCGGCCGGTGCTCGACGGCGGCCGCGACGGCCTGGTCACCGTCACCGGCCTCGGCACAGACCTCGAAGCCGTCTTCGGTCTCCAGCAACACCCGGAAACCGGCGCGCACGAGCACCTGATCGTCCGCGAGGACCACTCGGATCGTCATCGTTCCCCCTCGATCGGTAGCTCCACGCGAACCTGGAACCCGCCGTCCACCACGGACGTCGTGAGCGCGCCGCCCAGCGCGGCCGCCCGCTCGGACATCCCGCGCAGCCCGTGGCCGGGCGCGGGTTCGACGGCGCCACGGCCATCGTCGCGGACGAGCAGCGTCAGCGCACCGGTTTTCCGCTCGAACCTGACGTCGACACCCCGGGCCTGGTTCGCGTGGCGGACCACGTTCGTCAGCGATTCCTGCAGGATCCGGTACGCGGCGCCGTCGACCGGCGCGGGCAGCTCACCCGGTTCGCCGTCGACGCGGACCTCCAGCCCGGCGGCCCGCGCGTGCTCGAACAGCTCGTCGGCCTGGGCGAGGCTCGGCGCGGGCGCCTTGTCCTCCCCGGAACGCAGCACGGCCAACGTCGCGCGAAGGTCCTTCAGCGCCGAAGCGCTCGCTTCCTTGATGTTCAGCAGCGCCTCTTTCGCCTGCTCGGGACGCCTGTCGGCGACGTGCGCGGCGACCCCGGCCTGGACGTTGATCATCGCGAGGCTGTGCGCCACGACGTCGTGCACCTCGCGGGCGATGGTGAGCCGCTCCTGCTCGGCCATCCGGTGCCGGTGCTCGTCGGCCTGCTCGCGGCGGGCCCGCGCGGCGGCCAGCCCGTTGCGCACCGCCGTCCCGATCCCGACGACCGCGATCACCCAGACCAGCCCCAGCCCGGCCCGCATGTCGAAGGCGCCGAACCCGTGCCGGACGAACAACACGACGCCGGCGACCGCGAGCAGCGATCCGCCGGTGATCCCGGCGACCAGCGGGCCGCGGATCTTGGTGAGCACGAACAACGCGATCGTCGGCAGCACGATCGTCGGCCCGCCCGGATTGCCGGACGCGTAGTAGCCCAGCGTCAGCGCGGAGGTGAGCAGGAAGATCGTCATCGGGAAGCGGTGGACGGCCAGCAGCGGCACCGCGGTGGCGACCAGCCAGAGCACTCCGGCCGTGGTCAGCGACGGCGCGTCCGGCTGCCAGCGGGAGGCGCTGCTCGTGGCACCGAGGACGAACCCCAGCGGCAGCACCACGCGCAGCACGCGGCCCACCCAGGGGCTCCACGGAAACCGTTCTTTCAGCAGCACAGGACGAAAGCTACCCGGGGTGGAGGGGTATCGCGTCCGTTGGAAAGCGGCTTCCCGGCTACGCCGCGTGCGGTAGCCGCCGCAGGACCGACGTCATCATCAGCACCCCGCCGATCACCTGGACGGCCAGCACCGGCGCGTGCGCGGCGGATCCCATCGTGAAAGCGCTGAACAGGCCCCAAGCCCCCGTGCCCGCCATCGCCCCGGCGCCGGTCCACACCAGGATCAGCCGCGGCCAGAACCGTCCTCGCGACACGGTCGCCAGGGCGATCACGGCCAGTACCCCGAGCACCGCGATCACCACGTCCTGGCCGCGGGCCGACAAGCCGCCGGAGCCGAACGCCCAGCTTCCGTGGCCGACCGCGGAAACGAGCGCCGCGGCGATACCGAGTCCGCCCGTCACGCCGATCGTCCCCGGGCGCACGGTGCCGGTGACGACGAACCACCAGCGGTCGCGGGCGTAGAGCACGAACGCGGTCAGCAGCAGCACTCCCTGCCAGGCGAATCCGCCGTAGACGACGGCCCAGACCCAGTTCTCCAGCGGCATTTCGGTCAGCTGGGTCTTGGTGAGGTCGGTGACGATCACCGGAAGGTTCAGCACGATCGGCGCGAGCAGCCCGGTGCCGATCCAGATCGGGAAGAGCACGAGCGGCGCGGGGATCCGGCGGCCCCAGGAGTAGGTGAACGCCAGCGCGAGCACCACCGCGACGACGTCCATCCCGCCGGTGAGCAGGTTGGCGAAGAGCATCAGCTTCGAGTCCACAAAGGACGGATCACGGAGGCCGAGGCTGCCGCCCGTGACCCAGGAGGCCTTGAGGGTCAGGTACGGAAGCGTGCCGAGGATCGCCGCGTAGCAGACGATCAGGCGGGCGCTGGAGATCTTGGGGGTGGCGACTGCTGCGGTCATGCTGTCAGCGTCGGCGTTCACGCCGCGGAAAAACTCCCTCGCGAGCCTGGTCCGCCTCCCTCCTCAGAAGGAAGTGGGCAGTTTCGCCGCGGTTTCCTCGTCCGCCGGGGTCAGCGTCGCCAGGGAGATCTCGGATCGCCGTCCGAGGTACAGGTACGAGAATTCGAACCGCAGCAGGCCCGCCTCCGGGTGCAGATACCGCTTGAGCACGATCCGCTCGGTGGAGACGTCGTGCTCCCTCCACATCCGCTCGAAGACGTCGGACTCCTGCCGCAGCCGCTTGACCAGGTTCTTCCACGCCGGTTCGGCGAGGTGCTCGGCCATCGCCGCCCGGAAACCGGCGACCACGCGGGGCAGGTTGGTCTCCCAATCCGGGAGTCTCCGCCGCCATTCGGGATTGGTGAGGCACTGGATCAGGGTGTTGCGGTCCTCGAACGGGATCGCGTCGACGTCACCCATCAGCCAGTCGTAAGCCCGGTTGTAGGCGAGGATGTCGCAGCGCGCGTTGCGCACGCAGACCGGGAACGGCTCCAGTTTCTCCATCATGCGGTAGACGTTCTGGCTGAGGATCTTGCAGTCCTTCTCCAGCGGCGGTTCGGGCGCGCCGGCGAGGGTGAACAGGTGCGTGTGCTCGTGCGGGTCGAGCCGCAGCGTGCGAGAGATCGCCTCGAGCACCTGCTCGGACGCGTTGATGTCGCGTCCCTGCTCGAGCCACGTGTACCAGGTGACCCCGACCCCGGCCAGCTGCGCGACCTCCTCGCGGCGCAGCCCCGGCGTGCGGCGCCTGCCGCTGATCGGCAGGCCGACCTGGTCCGGGGTGATCCGCTCGCGGCGGCTGCGCAGGAACGCGGCCAGTTCGTGTCGCCGTACGTCGGCCACCTGCGAATCGACGGTCATGGTCACCTCATCAGGTTCGCAAAGCTTGAAGCCGGTTACCAGGTAGTGGTAATACCAGGATAAACACACTCCTGGTACCAGGGTGGGAATCGGCTGATCGTAGTACCCATGACTTCGACGCAAGTTCCGGCGACGCTCACCCGCGTCGCCGCCGGACCGGCCCTGACCTCGGCGGGCCTGGTCACCGTGCTGCTGGGGGCGGCACTTCCGCTCATCGACTTCTTCATCGTCAACATCGCCCTGCCCGCGATCGGTACCGATCTGCGCACCTCGTCGGCCACCTTGGAACTGGTGATCGCGGCCTACGGGATCGCGTACGCCGTGCTGCTCGTCGTCGGCGGACGGCTCGGTGACGCCTTCGGCCGTCGCAAACTGTTCCTGATCGGGCTGGCCGCTTTCACCGTCACTTCCCTGCTCTGCGGGATCGCGCCGACGGCGTTGACGCTGGTGCTGGCGCGGGCCGCGCAGGGGGCGGCGGCCGCGCTGATGCTGCCGCAGGTGCTGTCGATCATCCAAGCGACCACGACCGGCGAACGCAGGTCCAAGGCGCTGGGTCTCTACGGCGCCACCGCGGGGCTTTCGATGGTGCTCGGGCAGTTCCTCGGCGGAGCACTGGTCGCCGCCGATCTCTGGGGTACGGGCTGGCGGCCGATCTTCCTGGTCAACGTGCCCGTGGGGATCGCCGGTCTGCTGATCGCGCGGCGCCTGATCCCGGAAAGCCGTTCGAGCAACCCGATCGGCATCGACCGCTCCGGCACCGTTCTCCTGGCGATCGCCCTGGTGTCGCTGCTGCTCCCGCTGGCGGAAGGGCCGGTCCTGAACTGGCCACTGTGGACGATCGCGCTGCTCGTGGTCTTCCCGTTCGCCGCGGCGGGCTTCGTTCACGTCGAACGCCGGATGGAACGTCAGGGCGGTGTTCCACTGCTGCCGCCGTCGGTGATGCGGATGCCGAGTGTGCGGCAGGGACTGCTGGTCGGGATGCCGTTCTTCGTCGGCTTCAGCGCGTTCATGTTCGTGTTCGCGGTGACGCTGCAGGACGGCCTGCACCTCGGCCCGTTCGGCTCGGGGCTGGTGACGGCGCCGCTTTCGCTGGCGTTCTTCGCGATGTGCCTGGTCAGCAGCCGCCTGGTGACCAGGTTCGGACAGCGGGTCGTGTCCGTCGGCCTGTCGATCCAGTTGCTCGGGCTGCTGGTGCTGATCGGCACCGTGCTGCTGGAGTGGCCGGATCTGGGCGTGCTCGATTTCGCACCAGGGATGCTGCTGTGCGGTCTCGGTCAGGGGCTCGCGATGACGACGGTGTTCCGGATCGTGCTGTCGAAAGTGCCACCGGAGATCGCCGGAGTCGGCAGCGGGATGCTGACGACGTCGCAGCAGGCGGCGATGGCGCTGGGGGTGGCGACGCTGGGGACGTTGTTCGCGTCCGTTTCGGCGGGGTCGCTCGGGATGAAGGGCGCGTTCGCGCTGGTCATCGGGATTCAGGCGGTGCTGACGATCGGGGTGATCACGGTGGCGCGGCGACTGCCGGACCCGCGGGTTTAGAAAGTTTGGTTTTACCCGTCGGAGAAGTGGCTCCCCGAGCGACGATGGGGATGTGACGGAACCACGGGTGCGGCGGGACCCGGCCTTCGCACTGCTGTCGCTGTACGAGACGGCATTGCCGGAGGTCTACGGGTACCTGCTGTCCCGGTGCGGGAATCGCACCCTCGCCGAGGAGCTGACGTCCGAGACGTTCCTGGGCGCGGTGAGGGCCTGTCGCAAGGAAGACGCGCCCGCGGTGAGCACCGGGTGGCTGATCGGCGTCGCCCGGCACAAGCTCGCCGATCACTGGCGGCGCCGGGAACGCGAGGAACGCGGGCTGCGGCTCGTCCACGAGGAAGAGGATCACACCGATCCGTGGGACGAGCGGCTGGACGCGCTCCTGGCGCGCGAAGTGCTCGCGTCGCTCGGGGCGCATCACCAAGCCGCTCTGACGCTTCGCTATGTCGACGGTCTCCCGGTACCGGAGGTCGCCGCCCATCTCGAACGCACGGTGCACGCCACGGAGGCGCTGCTCGTGCGGGCCCGTGCCGCGTTCCGGCGTGCCTACCAGGAGAAGGAGGGTCGCGATGCCTGATCCGTTCGACGCGCTTCGTGCGCCCTCGCAGCCTGTCGATCCTGACCCGCTCTTCGCCGCCGAACTGCGTGACAACCTGCGTCGCGCCGTCCTGAACGGAGCCGAAATGACCGAAACACTGGCGGAACCACACTCCCTGACCCCGTATCTGGTGGTGACCGATGCCCGCGCCGCGCTCGACTTCTATGTCGACGTGTTCGGCGCTCAGCGGCGGGCCGACCCGATCGTGATGGAAGACGGCCGGGTCGGGCACGCGGAATTGGCCATCGGGGACAGCGTGCTGATGCTCGCGGACGAGTTTCCCGAACTGGGCAATGTCGTGGCGCCGTCGGGCGGCACGCTGATCCGGATCGAGGTCCCGGACGTCCGCGCGTCGGCGCGGCGGGCCGTGGAACTGGGTGGAGAACTGGAACGTCCGGTCACGGACGAGGGCCACGGGCTGAGCGGGGCGATCAAGGATCCGTACGGCCAGCGGTGGCTTGTCGCGCAGGCGGCACCTTCTTCATCGAGCGCGAAGCCGGTCCGGCACGGCGAAGCGGGTTACTTCACCTTCCAGGTCCCGGACGATGGACGCGCGAAGGCGTTCTACGGCGCCGTTCTGGGCTGGCAGTTCTCGCCCGGACGGGTCGAAGGCGGTTGGGGCGTCGAGGGTTCCGGCCTGCAGGGCGGGCTCTGGGGCGGCCCGGGACGGCAGGTGGGCTGGAAGGTCATGTACGCCGTCGACGATCTCGCAGCCGCCCTCGACCGCGTCCGCGCCCAGGGCGGCCAAGCGGGCGAAACCGAACAGCAGCCCTACGGCCTGAGCGCCGACTGCGTCGACGACCAGGGCATCGAATTCTGGCTCTGGGAACAGCCGCGCTCTTGAGGTCACCACCCCAGCCCCCCACCCGTCCCAGGGGGGCGACCCCGAAGCCAGTCTATCGCCGATAGGAGGCCGGGAGGGGAGCTGACGTGAGTTGTCCACAGGCGGGGGTCGTTGTGGACAACTGGAGGCAGGGGACGCTCTGCCGGGAGTCCATGGAGACCTCCTTCGCTACCTTGCGGGCAGGGAAGGAGCATTCATGGAACGGGAGTCAGCGGCCTGCCGCGTAGCCCTGCATTCCTCGCGCGTTCGCGGCGGCACGGAGCACTCCGCCCGACCGCGAGACGGCGGAAAGCCGCCCGAGCGACCAAGGTCCGGCATCGACGACGTCGTGCCCGCGCGCGGCGAGAGCATCCATTGTGGACTGACCGAGCCGGGACTCGACCACGAGTTCGCGCGGCGTCCACGAGCGCGGGTAGAACGAGCTCGGGAACGCGGTCGTGTGCCACGCGGGAGAATCGATCGACTCCTGCAGGTTCAGCCCGCCGAGCGTGTGCGCCAGCCAGAAACACAACTGCCACTGGTCCTGCTGATCCCCGCCGGGGGTCCCGAACGCCAGCACCGGCTCGCCGTCGCGCAGGCCCATCGACGGCGAAAGCGTGATCCGCGGCCGTTTCCGCGGCGCCAGCGAGTTCGGCAGGCCCTGTTCCAGCCAGAACATCTGTCCACGGGAGTCGAGGCAGAAACCGAGCTCCGGGATCGTCGGACTCGACTGCAGCCAGCCACCCGACGGCGTCACCGAGACCATGTTCCCGGCCGCGTCGACGACGTCGATGTGCACGGTGTCGCCCCGCGTCTCGCCCAGTGGCCCGACGGTCGGCTCCCCCGTCGCGCCGGAGCCGGCTTCGAGCCCGCGCAGCTTCTCGAGAATCGCGGGCAGCCGCGGCGAGGGACCACCCGGCCGGAGTTCGGCGGACGCCTCTTCGGTGATCAAGGCGCGGCGGGCGTCCGCGTACTCGCGGGAGATCAGCAACTCGATCGGCACGTCGGGAGAATCCCCGTACCAAGCCTCGCGGTCCGCGAACGCCAGTTTCGCCGCCTCGACGGCCAAGTGCACCGTGCGTTCCGTCGGTATCCCGTCCACATAGGACAGTTCGTCGCGCAGACCGTCCAGCAACCGCGCCTGCTGGAGCAGCGTGGGCCCCTGGGTCCAGGCGCCCATCTTCACCAGGCCCCAGTCACCGAAGTCGACCTGCAACGCGTCTTCGTACGTCGCTTCCCAGCCCGCGATGTCCTCGCCGGTGAGGAGACCGGCGTGATCGCGGCCGGAATCGTCGCGGAAAGCCTTGCGGCTGAACGCCTCGATGGCTTCGGCGACGAACCCCTGCGACCACGCCCGCCGTCCGGCGTCGATCTGCGCCTCGCGGCCGCTGACCGACTCCGCCTCGGCGAGCAGCCGCTCCCAGGTGTCCGCGAGCGCCGGATTGCGGTGCAGCCCCTCGGCGGGCTTGCCGTCGGGCAGCCAAAGCGCCGCGGACGTCGGCCAATGCTCGGTGAACAGGTCCCGCACCGCACGAATCGTGTCACCGACCCGGCTGACCAGCGGAATCCCGTTGCGCGCGTAGGAAATCGCGTAGCCGAGCACGTCGCGCAAAGACTTCGTGCCGTGATCCCGCAGGAGCAGCAGCCAGCCGTCCCACGCCCCCGGGACGGTCGCGGGGAGCAAACCGCTGCCGGGGATCAGGTCGAGCCCGAGGTCCGCGAAGTACTCGGGCGTCGCCGCCGCGGGCGAGACCCCCTGACCTGCGAGAACGCGTGGGGTTCGATCGGCGGCGGTGACGAAGATGCCGGGGACCTGCCCCGCCGGACCGCACAGATGCGGCTCGGCTATCTGCAGGACGAACCCTGCGGCCACCGCCGCGTCGAAGGCGTTGCCGCCGTCTTCCAGCACCGCCATCCCGGTGGCCGAGGCCAGCCAGTGCGTCGATGCCACCATGCCGTGGGTGCCGGCCAGTTCCGGCCTGGTCGTGAACACCCGGCTAATACTACGCTTTGCTAACTACTTTTCAGTCCCAGAAGTTGAAGAGGGCTTCTCCGAGGGTGTCGGGTCGCCAGTGCTTGGCGTGACCGTCACTCACCCAGGGCGGCGCCGAGAGATCGATCGGCTGCTCGAGTTCGGCTCGGGTGTACAGCCGATACCCGGGAAGAAGTTCCCCCAGAACGGCCAGCAAACCCGGCTCGTCGACGAAGGTCGTCGATCCCCAACCGACGGGCGCCTCGGCGATGCCGAGCCCGTTCCGCACTTCTCCGTCCAGCTCCCAGGTCCACAGAACCGCGGCGGTTCGGTGGCGATAAGCGATTTCGCCCTGGTCGAAGTTCGGCCCCGTCTTGTAGGACACGAACCCGGCGACCTGGCCACGCGTTCGCCGGGCAGCCTCGTAGCAAGCCTTCCGGAACGCCTTCTCATCCCTCACCCACCGAAACTATCCCCGCGCGGCGACCGGAGCGTCATAGTTTTCGAGCGTCGCCGCGTTGGCCACCCGCGAGGTGATCCACGTGAACACCTTGGTCATCGGGTTCGAACCCAAGATCCGGTACAGGAAGTTCCGGTAACCGACCATGAACCGGGTCTTGGGGGCGAGGAACGTGCCGATCCCGGCCGCCTGCTTCTGCGAGATCTTCACCGGACCGCGCAGTTTCTCTTCGTACCGCGCGAAAGCGACTTCGTGGTCGCCACGCGCGGCGGCGAGTTCCCCGGCCAGGACGTACGCGCCGGTCATCGCGAGCCCGGTGCCCGAACCACCCGGACCCGCACACCAGGCCGCGTCACCGAGCAGCACCACCCGTCCCTGTGACCACTTGTCGAGGTGGATCTGGCTGAGCGAATCGAAGTACAGCGTGCCGACGTCGCCGAGGCCTTCCAGCAGCGTCGGGATTTCCCAACCGAAGTCGGCGTAGCGCTCGACGAGGGCCTTCTTCTGCGCTTCGACATCGCGACGGTCGACCTCCAGCGGCCCGGACGCGAAGACGAAACTGACATTGAGAGCCGACCGGTCGCGACCGCTGGCGACCATGACCGTCCGGCCGGGGACGCTGTGGATCAGGCCCAGATGGTCCAGGTCGAGGTGGTTCGGCACGGTGAAGCCCGCGGTGTGGAAGCCGAGGTCGGTGCGGAACCGCTCTTCGTCGCCGAAGGCCAGCCGCCGCACGCCCGAGTGCAGCCCGTCCGCGCCGACGACCAGGTCGAAGCTGCGCGGTCCGTTGTTGGCGAAGGTGACGTCGACCCCGTCGGCGCGCTCGTCCAGCCCGGTGATCCAGTCGCCGAAGACGTACTCGACGTCGTCCTTCGTGTGCTCGTAAAGGATGCGCGTCAGGTCTCCGCGCTCGATCTCGACTTCGCCACTGAAGAACACCGACGGCATCTCGGCGACCTTCTTGCCACTCGAATCGACGATGACCTGCGCGCCCATCGCGGTTTCCTTCGCTCGGACGTCTTCCAGGATGCCCATGCGCTTCAGCAGGGTCATCTGCTCGCCGCGGAAGTCGACGGCGCTCCCGCCTTCGCGCAGGGCCGGGGCGCGCTCCACGACGGTCGGCGTGAAACCGCGTTCCCGCAGCCAGAAGGCGAGGGCCGGACCCGCGATGCCGGCGCCGGAGATCAGAACGGTGGTCGTCATGGCTGCTCCCAGTGGGTTCGTGGTGATGGGAACGACCGTACGGCAGATTTGCACGATTGGTCAATCCGTCTGGTTAAACCAAATGGATAAACCGTGTGGTCTACGATCTTGGGCATGGGCAATCGCGAGGACCTGATGAGCGGCGCCATCCAGTGCTTGAAGGAAAAGGGCTGGTCACGCACGACGGTGCGGGACATCGCGTCGGCGGCCGGGGTCAGCCACGCGGCGATCGGCTACCACTTCGGGTCACGCGAAGCCCTGCTGCTGACGGCGTTCTCGCAGGCGATGGACGACTGGGGCAGGGAGGTCCAGCTGGAGATGATGAGCGCTGTCGACCCGAGTGCCTCGGCGGACGAGCAGTACCGAGCCTCGTGGCGCGCCATGATCGACTCCTACGGGCGCAACCGTAAGCTGTGGATCGCCTCGATCGAGGCGTTCGTGCAGTCCGAACATCACCCTGAACTGCGGAAACAGCTCGCCGCCGCGCAGCGCGAGGGCCGTCGCGGGATGGCGGCGGGCCTCCTCGGCATCGACGAGGACACCCTCACCGAGGCGGACGAGCTCCGGATCGGCGCGGTGGCCACGGCCCTGAACTCGGGCATCATGCTGCAGCACATGCTCGACCCGGAGCACGCTCCGACGGCCGAGGAGGTCGTGGACGGGCTGATGACGCTCGTCTCCCGGGTGCAATGAAAGGCCCGTTACTTGCAAATTTTGCAAGTAACGGGCCTTTCATTGCACCCGCGGGAGGCAGGTGGGTCAGGAGACGGCGACCGTCCGACGCAGCGCCGCCCGCGGCCGCCCGACGCCCTGCCACGAAAGGCCCGCGTCGAGGATGCGTTGCGGCTCCAGGAGATTGCGCGTGTCGACGACCGAGTCGCCGTCCATCTGCTCGGCCATGTAGGTCCAGTCGAGCCGCTTGAACTCGTCCCATTCCGTCAGCACGACGACGGCGTCGGCCGCCTTCGCGACCTGGTACGGGTCGTCGACCACGGTCATCCCGGCGATCTGACCGCCGACGGCCGGGTCGTAGGCGGTCAGTTCCGCCCCGAGCGCGCCCAGCACCGAAGCGACCGCGAGAGCGGGCGAGTCGCGCAGGTCGTTCGTCCCGGCCTTGAACGCCAGCCCGAGGAGCCCGATCCGCGAACCGGCCAGCGTGCCGCCGACCGCGCCGGCGATCTTCGCGACGATCCGGTCCCGCTGCGCGATGTTCTCCTCGATCGCCGAGGTGAGCAGCGTGAAGTCGTATTGCACGGACTCGGCGACCTTGACCAGCGCGCTGGTGTCCTTCGGCAGGCACGAGCCGCCCCAGCCGGGGCCGGGCTTGAGGAACGAGCGGCCGATGCGCCGGTCGTAGCCCATGCCTTCGGTGACCAGGTCGATGTCCGCGCCGAGGCGTTCGCACAGTTCGGCGATCGAGTTCACATAGGACAGTTTCATCGCGAGGAAGCAGTTCGCCGCGTACTTCACCAGTTCCGCGCTGGCCGCGTCGGCGACGACGACCGGGGCGGCGAGATCGGCGTAGAGCTCGCCGACCCAGCGGGCGGCCGCGACGTCGTCCGAACCGACGACGATCCGGTCGGGGCCGAGGAAGTCCTCGACCGCGGTGCCCTCACGCAGGAACTCCGGATTCGACACGACCGGCACGTCCGTGCGGCCGAGCATCGCCTGGATGCGCTTCGACGTCCCCACCGGAACGGTCGATTTGGTGATCAGCGCGCATCCCGGAGGAATGACGTCGCCGATCTCGGTGGTCACGGCTTCGACGGCCCGCAGATCCGCTGAACCGCCCGCGCCCATCGGCGTCGGCACACAAAGGAAAACGGCCTCCGCGTCGCGAACGGCTTCGCGCGCGCCGACCACGAAATTGAGTCTTCCGCTGGTCAGCCCCCTCGACACCAACTCGGACAATCCCGGCTCCAGGATGTCCACTCGTCCGGCGGAGAGCCTTGCGACCTTCGCCTGGTCGACATCGACGCAAGTGACTCGATGCCCCAGGCCGGCCAGGCAGGCCCCCGTGGTCAATCCGACGTAACCGGTCCCCACCACCACGATCCGAGCAGCGCTCATGCTGCTGAAGGTGACAGCCGGAGTTGACCTCCGAGCGAACGGAATGCTTCAGTCCCGAATACTCCTCACGACATGCTTCGCTCCGACGTGAGCCAGCACACCCACCCCACCGATGCGAACGAGCGTTAACCTAGGGAACGGTTGTCGACGAAAGGGAGAACATGCAGATCACCGATACCGCGGCGCTCGTCACGGGTGGCGCGTCCGGGCTCGGCGGGGCGACCGCGAAGGCGCTCGCGGCGAAGGGCGCGCGGGTCTTCGCGCTGGACCTCGCCGGTGCCATCGCCAACGCCGAGCAGGTCGAGGGCATCACCTACGTCGAGGCCGACGTGACCGACCCGGAGCAGGTGCGCACCGCGGTCGCGACCGCCGCCGAATCCGGGGTGCCGCTGCGGACCGTGGTGAACTGCGCCGGGATCGGGCCGTCCGCGCGGATCCTTTCGAAGAAGGGCCCGCACGACCTCGCCCTGTTCGCGAAGGTCGTCCAGATCAACCTGATCGGCTCCTTCAACGTGCTGACGCTGGCCTCCGAGGCCATCGCCAAGACCGAACCGCTGGCCGACAACGCGCGCGGCGTCATCATCAACACCGCGTCGATCGCCGCTTACGACGGCCAGATCGGGCAGGTGGCGTACTCGTCGTCCAAGGGCGGCATCGTCGGGATGACCCTGCCCGCCGCGCGCGACCTCGCGTCGCACGGGATCCGGGTGCTGACCATCGCGCCGGGCATCGTCGACACCCCGATGCTGGCGACGGTGAGCGACGAGTTCCGCGCTTCGCTGGCCGAGGGCGTTCCGTTCCCGAAGCGGCTCGCGCGGCCGGACGAGTACGCGCAGCTCGCGCTTTCGCTGATCGACCACGACTACCTGAACGGCGAGGTCGTCCGGATGGACGGCTCGCTGCGCATGGCCCCTCGCTGAGCCGTTTCGCCCGCGCTATGAAAGGGCCCGTTACTTGCAAATTTTGCAAGTAACGGGCCTTTCATAGCGCGCTTTTAGGGGCGGGTGAGGCGCACGTCCAGGCTGATGCCCTCGGTGGTGACCTCGCACGTCCGGAACGCCGTTTCGGCGACCAGCGCGCTGAAGTCGACAGGCGTGTACGCGCGCCGCCGGAGCTGGCCGAGCGCCTGCCGGACACCGAGCGCGGCCAGTTTGCCGAGCTTCATGCTCTCGACATCGCGCACGATGTCGCCATCGGTCGCGTCCCGGTTCATGTCCTGCACCACGGCCGTGCCGCCGGGACGCAGCACGCGGTACATCTCGTCGAGCGATTTCACCGGCCACACGAAGTTCTTGAACGCGGCCTGGCAGACGACGAAGTCGAAAGACCCGTCGTCGAACGGCATCCCCGCGACGTCGCCCTCGCGGAATTCGGCTTCGACGCCCTGAGCCCGCGCGTACTCGCTCGCGATCTCCACGAACGTCGGCGCGACGTCCAGGCCGGTGACGGAGAATCCGAGCCGCGCCAGTTCGACGGCGAAGTAGCCGGGACCGAAGGCGACCTCGAGGATCTTCGCGCCTTCCGGCAGATCCGCGGTGAGTTCGCGTGCCTGCTTCCGCCAGTGTTCGATCTGCGGTTCGGTGCCACGCTGCCGGGCGTAGTTGCGCGCCAGCGCGCCGCCCATCTCCGGCATGAGCTTGAACCGCTTCCTGTCCTTGATGTTCGACATGGTCACTCCAGGTTGATTTGCCCGGAGCCCGGCTATTCTCAAGATGCCGTCTCGTGGCCGGGTTCCGGTTGCGGGATCGTCGCCCCGGCGGGGTGCTGCAACACCTCGCCGGGGCTCTTTCAGCTGCTCGTGCTCCCCCTTTCGGACGGCAGTTCCCCGGTCTCGTGGAAGGTCCGCCATTCGGCGAGCCCCGGCATCGAGCCGGACGTCAGTTCCCCGAGGATCGAGCGGACCCATTCGGCTTCCGCCGTCCGGATCGCCAGGTGGTACTCGACCTCGATCAGCATCAGCCGCGGAACCTCCTCGAGAAGTCGCGCCAGTTCCGCGCGCGTCGAGGCGTTCTCTTCGTCCAGCGCCGCCAGCCGGGTGCGGAACAGGGCGATCACCTCGTCCGGACCGAGCCACGCCATGACCGACAGACCGGCGACGAACTTCGGTTCCTCCGGGGCGAGCTCGGCGAGCAGTTCGCGTAGCCAGTCGAGCATTTCGTCATGGCCGGCGTCGGTGATCCGGTACACCGTGCGCTCGGGGCGGGCGCCGTCGCGGCCGCTCTCGACGGCCTCGATGAAGCCGTGTTTCTGCAGGTTGCCGACGACCGTGTAGAACGAGCCCCACTTGATCCCCATGTCGCGGTCCTTGCCGCGGGACTTCAGGATCGAAGCCATTTCGTACGGGTGCGCCGGCCGCTCCTGCAGCGTGGACAGGATCGCCAGCGCCAGCAGATTGCCGACCTTCCGCCGTTTCACCGCGCCTCCTCGCTTACGAGTACTCGTCAACGAGTATCCGCAGGAGCGAGTGGGAGCGCAAGTACCGCTCGAAGGGAGGTCAGAGGTCGTTCATGTACGGCACGGACGTCTGCGCGTGGTCGGTCATCCACGTCCGCAGCGCGTGTGTCGCCAGGACGTCGTCCTCGTTGTAGCGCAGCAGGCGCTCGCGCTGACGGTCGTCCGGGATGCCGCCGTCCATGCCGACGGCGTCGCGGTACCAGCTCATCGACGCCTCGCCGCCCGCTTCCGGATCGCGCCACGCGAAGCCCGCGACCGGGGCGATCACCTTGAGCCCCTTGCCGTGCGAGCAAAGGAACTGGTCGGTGACGCTGCGGAAGAGGTCGATCCATTCGTCCGAGTCCACAAAGGACGCGATCTCGGCCTTCGCGGGAACGCCGGGATACTCGCCGAACCTGGACACGGATCCGAAGAGCCAGCGGTTCTCGGCGAGCGCGTTGTAGCAGTAGGCGCGGAAGGTCAGCCCGGCCGCGAGGGTGCGCTCGCGGACGTCGGTGAACCACGCCCAGAACTCCGCGAACGACCGGGCCTCGTCGGCGGTCGGCAGCGGCTCCCAAGTCGCGAACGCGCGATAGCCCTGTTCGACACCGATGTCGGCGCCGGTCAGCAGCGAACCCCACAGATACGCGCCCGAATCGCCGAAGCTCTCCATGTCGACGTCGACCTCGACGTCGCCGCGCGGGACCTCGATGCGATCGACCTTGCGCACCATCGTGAGATCGGCGAGCCAGGCGCGCGCGAGGATGATCGCGTCGGCGAAGGTGCCGCCGGTCCAGTTCATCGGCGGCGGTTCGTCGGCCGGATCGAGCGCGGCCAGCTTGTCCACTGTGGACACTCCGGCGCGGCGGAGTTCCATCGCGTCCTCGCCGCGGACGACCAGGCTGACGTCACGGGTTTCGGTGAGGACGACCTCGCACGTCGGCCACCAGGGGCAGCGACGGCATTCGAGGACGCGGGACGGTTCGGCGAGCGGCTCTTCGCCTTCGGCGGCGGCGCTCGCGATGGCGAGCCTGTCGGCGAAGCGGCTCTGATACTCCGTCAGCGCGCTCCGGCCGCCCGGCCAGGTTCCCGCGGACAGGTCGTGCCAGACGACGACGTCCGCGTCGAGTCCGATGACACCGCCGACGGCGCGGTGTCCTTCGTGCTGCCCGAGCGCTTCGAGCATCCGGTAGAGGTGCGCGAGCCGCATCTGGTCCCGAGGCTGCGAGCGGACCTTTCGCGCCGGATCCGGCAGCCGGTTCGCCGGGTCGAGGTCGGTCATCACCGTAGTCGGCGCGCCCGCGCCGCGATCGGTGATGCGATGCCGCACGACCAGCACCGGCACGTACCCGGCGCCGGTGCGGACCAGGAGTTCGGAGCCGCCACGCCGGTGACCTGCACGATCCACCGGGAGCAGCGCTCCCCAGATGTAGCGCGCTTCGGCGGCGAAAGCCTCTTCTGTGAGCTGCACGCGCTCGGCGGCGGGGAGGTCGCGAGCGATCTTGACCCAGCTCGCGTCCGGTCCCGTCGCGTCCATGAGCCGCTGCGCGATGGCCTCGCGATGCGCTGACGCGTCGTCGATCCGCTGCTGCGCGGCGGGGTCCGGCGGGGCGAGCGGGACCTCGCGCATCGCCGGATCGTGTTCGAGGTGCACGCGACGCCGGCAGCGGCTCACCGCTCCCGCGTCCAGTAGCACCTCGTTACTCACAGACAACACTCTAGAAGGCCACCGGCAAGCCGACATGCCCGCCACTTCGGGGACCAGTAAGTTCGTCTGTGACACAGCGTGGGAGGTGCCATGGCGCGCAAGGCCAAAGCCGTCGAGGGCGAAGGCAGGATCACCCCGAAAAAGGCGAAGAACGCCGTCGCGGTGGCCAAAGTGCTCGGTCCGGCCGTACTGCCGGTGATCGCGCCGTACGCCGTTCGAGCGGCGGGTGCCGCACGAGAGCTATACGACCGTTATCAGGCGAAGAAGCTCGGCGTCGCCGTCGACCAGCTCGGGGAGTTCAGCGGACGCGGTGCCGCGCTGCACGCGCGGATCGCCGGGCTGACGCAGGGACTCGCGGAGCTGAAGAAGTCGGCGAAGGCGACCGATGCCGATGTGTCCTTCGCGAAGGACACTCAGGGAACGCTGGAGCAGCTTTCGGCGACTGTCCGCGCTTCGGAGCGGATGCCCGCGGCGCGGCGGAAGGCCGCGCATCGGGCGGTGGCCGGGGAGCTGGACCAGCTGGAGGGCAAGCTGCTGCACCGGTTGGGCATCTGAGCGCCGCTTCAGGGTCCCGTCGGTGCAATGAAAGGCCCGTTACTTGCAAATTTTGCAAGTAACGGGCCTTTCATGTCACACCTGAGGGAGAGGTCAGCGCGAGTTCAAGAAATGAAGCCCTTCTTCTTCATCCACTCGTAGGCGACCTCGCCCTGGTCTCGGCCGTCGACGTCGACCTGCTTGCACAGTTCGATCATCTGCTGGTTGTCGATGGCCGCGGCGACGGCTTCGAGCGGGCCGCGCAGTTCCGGGTGCTGCTTCAGGAAGTCCGAGCGCAGCGTCGGCACGGCGTTGTACTGCGGGAACGCCTTCTTGTCGTCTTCGAGGACGCGCAGGTTCAGCCCGGCGATCCGGCCGTCGGTCGTGAAGATCTCGCCGATCGGGCAGGTCCCGCTCGCCACGGCCGAGTAGATCGTGCCGATGCCGAAGTTCTTGATCACCGGGTTCTGGAACCCGTACGCCCGCACGGCGGCCGGGAAACCGTCCTGGCGGCTGGTGAATTCGGTCTCCAGGCAGAACACGCCCTGGTCGGGCTTCTGCTTGAGGAACGCCGCCAGGTCCGACGTCGTCTTCAGGTTGTTCGCCGCTCCGTAGGCTTCAGTGACCGCGAAGCCGTACTGGTCGTTGAGCGGCGAGTAGTTCAGCCAGGTGACGCCGTACTTCGCCTCGTCGGCCGTCTTCGTGGCCTCGTACTGGGCTTGTTCCCCGCCGGAGACGGGGAGTTCGTTGCCCTGGTAGTTGATCCAGCCGGTGCCGGTGTATTCCCAGGTGACGTCGGTCTGGCCGGCGAGCAGTGCCTGCCGTGACGAGTTCGAGCCCTTGATGTCGGTCAGGTCGATGACGTCCGCGCCCGCCGCGGAAAGCGCCATCTCGGCCATGTAGCCCAGGATGATGTTTTCGGTGAAGTCCTTGGACCCCACCGTCACCTCGACGCCTTTGAGCGCCTCGATGGGCTGGATCGAACCGGGTTCGATCTTGTACGGCAGCGCGGTGTTGACCTCGAGCCCGCACGCGGAAAGCGTGCCGCACAACAGAACCGTGCCGAGGATCGCTTTCAATCGCATGTCAGCGCAGTCCCTTCGGTCCGAAGAACTGTTCCGCCACCGCGCCGAGCCAGTCCACCAGCAGTGCCAGTGCGACGGCGAGCACCGAGCCGGTGACCAGCACCTTCGTCAGGTTGAGCTTGTAGCCGGTGTCGATCAGCAGGCCGAAACCGCCGGCGTTCACGAACATGCCGAAGGTCGCCGTGCCGACGGCCAGCACCAACGAGGTCCGCAGGCCCGCCAGGATCAGCGGGACGGCCAGCGGGAGCTCGACCCGCCACAGCACGCCGGAGGCCGACATGCCGATGCCTCGGCCCGCGTCGATCAGCGACGGATCGACCTGCTGGAGGCCGACCATCGTGTTCCGCAGCACCGGGAGCAGCGAGTAGAACGCGAGCGGCAGCGCCGCGACCCACAGTCCGCCGGTCGCGCCGGTGACGATGAACCACAGCACCAGCACACCGAGCGCGGGGGCGGCCTGGCCGATGTTCGCGATCGCCAGGAACACCGGCGCCGCCCACTTCGCATACGGCCGCGTCACGATCACGCCGAGCGGCACCGCCACGACGACCACGATCGCGGTCACCACGACGGTCATCGCCAGGTGGTCGCGCAGCGCGGCGAGCAGCCCGGCGGCGTTGAGGGTCGCCTTCTCGGTCGCGGTCAGATCACTGGCGAACACCCAGATCAGCACCCCGGCGACGATCAGCAGCACCACCGCGGGCTGGGCGAACAGCCGGACCCGTTCGGCGCTTCTCGACGAGGATTCGGTGGAGAACCCGGTATCGACGGCCGTCATGCGGTCACACCTTCCGCCGGGTTGTCGTCCGAGTGCTCCTCGCGCAGCTGCTGGATCGTCGCGATGACGGTGTCGAGCTCGATCGTCCCGGCGTACTCGCCGCGAGCGCCGGTCACCGGGACGCTGCCGCCCTCGGCGAGCATGGCTTCGAGCGCGTCCTGCAGCGTCGACTGGAGGCTGACCGAGTCACGCAGCGGCTTGCCCGCGGTGGCCAGCGACGTCGCCGCGGTCAGTTCGCGGACGTGCACCCACCGCATCGGACGACGGCGCTGGTCGAGCACCAGCACGAAATGCTTGCGCTGCTGGGTCAGCTTCTCGCGCACGTCCGACGGCGATTCGCTGACCGCCGCCGTCAGGGCGTCCTGCTTCAGCTCGACGTCGCGGACCCGCAGCAGCGTCAGCTGCTTCAGCGAGGCACCGGCGCCGACGAAACCGGCGACCGTGTCGTCGGCCGGGTTCGCGAGGATCGCGTCCGGGGTGTCGTACTGGAGGATCTTCGACTGGTTGCCGAGCACCGCGATCTTGTCGCCGAGCTTCACGGCCTCGTCGAAGTCGTGGGTGACGAAGACGATGGTCTTCTTCAGTTCGGTCTGCAGCCGCAGCAGTTCGTCCTGCAGGTTGCCGCGGGTGATCGGGTCGACCGCGCCGAACGGTTCGTCCATCAGCAGGACGGGCGGGTCCGCCGCGAGCGCCCGCGCGACGCCGACGCGCTGCTGCTGTCCGCCGGAGAGCTGACGCGGGAAGCGGTCACGGAAGTCGGACGGGTCCAGCCCGACCAGGTCCATCATCTCCTCGACCCGGTCGTTGACCTTCTTCTTGTCCCAGCCGAGCAGGCCGGGCACCACCGCGATGTTCTGCGCGACGGTGAAGTGCGGGAAGAGACCGGCCTGCTGGATCGCGTAGCCGATGCGACGGCGCAGGGTGTCGACGTCGAGCTTCAGCGCGTCGTCACCGCCGATGGTGATCCGGCCGGATGTCGGCTCGATCAGCCGGTTGATCATCCGCATGGTGGTGGTCTTGCCGCAGCCGGACGGGCCGACGAAGACCACGATCTTGCCCGCGGGCACCACCATCGAGAATTCGTCGACCGCGGGCTCACGGGTGCCGGCGTAGCGCTTGCTGACGTTCTCCAGCTCGATTTCGACGCCGGATACGGTTTCAGGAGACTCAGCCACGGACACCCCTAGAGACGGTCAAACGGTTGATCAGGACGTAAACGGCGTCGAGGACCAGCGCGAGCACGACCACGCCGAGCGTCCCGGTCAATGCCTGGTTGAGCGAGTTCGTGCTCCCCGCGTTGGTGAGGCCGGAGAAGACCTCCGAGCCGAGGCCCGGGCCCTTCGCGTAGGCCGCGATGACCGCGATGCCCATGAGCATCTGCGTCGCGACCCGCATGCCGGCGAGGATCGCGGGCCAGGCGAGCCGCAGCTCCACCCTGGTGAGCACGCCGAACCGGCTCATGCCGATGCCGCGCGCCGCGTCACTGACCGCTGGATCGACCCCGCCCAGCCCGACGATCGTGTTCCGCACGATCGGCAGCAGCGCGTAGAGCACGAGGGCGATGACGGTGGTGTTCGCGCCGAGGCCGAACACCGGGATGAGGAGGCCCAGGAGGGCGAAGGAGGGGACGGTGAGGATCGTGCTCGCCAGCGCCGTGGCCACGGCCGACCCGACCGGGCTGCGGTAGACGGCGACGCCGATCACCACGCCCAGCACGGCGGCGATGATCGTGCACTGCACGACCGCGCTGACATGGAGAAGCCCTTGGAGGGCGAGTCTGTCCCACCGATCCGAGATGTACTCGAAGAGGTTCATCGCGTGCTGGTTCTCCCGCCGCCTCTGGGTGAGACTCCTCACCCATTCGGAGTAGCTGTATCGGGAGCCTGACTACCCAGAACGCTCGCGGTCAAACCCCTGTTTACCGCCTTTTATCCCGTTAACCTTCCCCATTCGGCCCAATTGGGCAAACGCACGCGCCGACCCGGCGGTGTCTTTCTCGCTGCTCAACAGCCGGGAGGACATCGACCGCTCGGCCGCACGTCGAATACCCTTCACCCCGTGAACAAGGAAAGCCATCACCGAAGCGCGTTACGCGCCGTACGTGGTGGCTTGCTCGGCGTGAGTTCGGCGGCGCTGGCCGTGACCGCTCACGTGATCGGGGACGGCGAAGTACCCGATACGGCGATGACCTTGTTGCTCACCGTGCTGATCGGCTGGAACGCCGCCGCGCTCGCCGCGAAGGCACGCGGACCGATGGCCACGATCGTCGACCTCGGCGCGGGTCAGGTCGTGATGCACCTCGTGCTCAGCTCCCTGAGCAGTCACGAGCTGCGGCACGACACAGTGGCGCCCGTCTCGGGCGGACTCGCGATGACCGTGGCCCACGTGGTCGCGACGCTGGTCACCGCGCTGCTGCTGGCCAAGGCCGACGGACTGCTGCTCGGCGTCCTCGCCTGCCTGCGCACGCTGGTCCCGTTCATCCTCAACGCGCTCCCGGTGCCCGCCGCGGCGATGTCCCCGGTGCTCGCCCGTCCGGCGGGCCCCGGCCACCTCGTGCGGGTGGACCTCCGCCGCGTCCACGGCAGGCGCGGCCCACCGCTGTTCTCCTGAACCCAGTTCGTCCCCCGTAATCCGGCGAGGTCCCCGAACCCGCCGTCTTCATTCACGTTCAGGAGTTTTCGTGTCCAACAACGTCTACAAGCGCGCCGGTTTCCTGGCCGCCACCGTCGGCATCGCCGGTCTGCTCTCGGCCGGGGTCGCTTCGGCCCACGTCACCGCCAACGTCTACGGCCCCCAGCCCGCCAAGGGCGGCTACGGGTCGATCTTCTTCCGTGTCCCCAACGAGGAGAAGGACGCCGGCACCGTCAAGGTCGAGGTCGCCCTCAAGCCCG
The DNA here is from genome assembly GCF_046549035.1 of Amycolatopsis sp. lyj-90. Lineage (NCBI taxonomy): Bacteria > Bacillati > Actinomycetota > Actinomycetes > Pseudonocardiales > Pseudonocardiaceae > Amycolatopsis > Amycolatopsis sp. lyj-90. The sequence continues at coordinate 441,391 of NZ_JAJPWP010000005.1, read as the reverse complement.
AGTACGCCCTCAGCTCCGTGCGTACCAAGCCGATCCCCGGCTGGAAGGCCGAGGTCGTCAAGTCGAAGCTGCCCGCCCCGGTGACCACCGCGTCCGGCACCCAGATCACCGAAGCCGTCACCAAGGTCTCCTGGACCGCGGAGCCCGGCACCAAGATCGCCGCGGGCTCGGCCGAGTTCCAGGAGTTCCAGATCAGCGCGGGCCAGTTCCCGACCAACGTCGACGCGCTGGAGTTCCCGGCCACCCAGACCTACGAGAACGGCAAGGTCGTCGAGTGGAACCAGCCGACCCCGGCCTCCGGTGAGGAGCCGGAGCACCCCGCGCCGAGCGTGAAGCTCGCCGAGAAGAGCGCGGACGGTCACGGCGGCGGTGGCCACGGCACCGACGCGAAGGCCTCCGAGGAGTCCCACGCCTCTTCCTCTTCCGACACCACCGCTCGCTGGCTCGGCGGCGCGGGCCTGGTCGTCGGCGCGCTCGGCCTCGGCGTCGGCGCCGGTGCCACCCTGCGCGCCCGTCGCGCCACCGCGGGCGCTTCCACCAAGAGCAACACCGAGGGAACCGAGTAAATGCGTAAAGCGATCGTCGCGCTGGCGATCACCGGGGTGGCGTGGCTCGCCACCGCCACCCCGGCGCTGGCGCACAACGTCCTGATCTCCTCGGACCCGGCGAAGGGCGCTTCGATCGCCACCGGGCCCGCGAAGATCACCCTCACGTTCGACCAGTACGTCCAGAACGCGAACGTCAACCAGATCGCGGTCATCGGACCCGGCGGCGGCCAGTGGGCCGAAGGCCAGGTCGAGGTCCGCGACAGCGCCGTGACCGTGCCGCTGCGGCCGCTCGGCCCGGCTGGCGAGTACAAGATCGGCTACCGGATCCTGTCCGCGGACGGGCACTCCGTGACCGGCGAGGTGCCGTTCACCCTCACCGCCGCGGGCACCGGGACCCCGGCGACCGCCGACGCCGCGCGCAGCAACGCGGGCCAGGCCGAGACCACCCCGGCGACCGGCGGCGAAGGCTCGTCCGGGGTGCCCATCTGGGTCTGGATCGCGGGCGCCGTCGTGCTGCTCGCCGTCGGACTGACCGTCGCACTGCGCACCGGCGCCGGTGACAAGGAGAAGAGCGGGTCATGACCCAGACCGAGACCACCTCGCGTGCCCGCGTCGCCGTCCTGTTCTGCGTGGTGACGGCGGGGATCGTCGGCGCCCTGATCGGTGTCGCGCTGACGGCCACCGCCCCGGTCCCCGGGGTCGCGCAGGTCAGCGAGGTGGTCTCGGTCTCCATCCCGATCGTGCGGGTGCTGCTGGACATCTCGGCGGTCGCCACGATCGGGCTCGCGCTGCTTTCGGTACTGGTCGGCTACGACCGGCCGAAACTGTCCGAGCCGATCATGCGGCTCGCGCGGCCCGCGAGCGTCGCGGCCGCGCTGGTCTGGGCGACCACCGCGCTCGTCGCGCTGATCCTGCAGACCGCCGAGTACCGGCCGGGCTCCAGCACGCTGTCGATGTCGGACGTCGGGAGCTACATCGCCGACGTCGGCGCGGGCAAGGCGCTGCTGATCGTCGCGGTGCTGGCGCTGCTGCACGCGGGACTCGGCGTCCTCGCGCTGAAACACGGCGAGAAGGTGCCCGCCGAGGTCCGCGTCGGGCTGGGCCTGTTCGCGCTGCTGCCGCTGCCGGTCACCGGGCACGCGTCGAACTGGAACTACCACGACTACACGATGATCTCGATGGAACTGCACGTGATGAGCGCCGTCGCCTGGACCGGCGGGCTCGGCGCGATGACCGTGCTGCTCATCGGGAACCGGACGCTGCTGGCGCACGCGCTGCCGCGGTTCTCCAAACTGGCGACGCTGTGCCTGATCCTCGGCGCGGCGACCGGTCTGTTCAACGGGCTGATCGAGATCAGCCTCAACCCGTCGCTCGGCTTCTGGGAAGGCGTGTTCACCACGCCGTACGGACAGCTGGTGCTGCTGAAGCTGTTGTGCACCGGAGTGATCGCGGGCCTCGGCGCGTACACGCGCTGGAAGCTGATGCCGCAGATCATCCGGCACAACCGCACGGCGCTGGCCGCGTGGGCGACGCTCGAACTGACCGTGATGGGGCTGGCGTTCGGGTTCGCCGTCGTCCTCACGCGCGCGCCGGTCGTCCCGACGACCTAGTTCCGGACCGCGTACCGCAGCAGCACGATGCCGTTCTCGAACGCGGTGGCCTCGACCGGCTTGAGGTCCCGCCGATCCTCGAAGATCCGCGTTCCCTTGCCGCGCGACACCGGGCTGACCATCATCCGGAACTCGTCGACGAGGCCGGCGTCCAGCATCGACCGCATGAGCGTCAGGCTCCCCCACAGCCAAAGGTCCCTGCCGCTCTGCTCCTTGAGTTCCCGGACGGTGGCCACCGGGTCGCGCGTCACGGTCGCGGCGGAAAAGTCGCCCCAGGGCGCGTCCTCCAGCTTCGACGAGGCGACGACCTTGGTGAGGTTGTTGACCTTCTCGCCGTACTCGCCCTGCTCTTCGGCGTTGGGCCAGTAGTCCTTGGACATGGCGTAGGTGTTCGCGCCGAGGATCATCGTGTCGACCGAGTCGATGAAGCCCATCACACTCGCTTTGAAGGCGGGCTCAGTCTTCTCGGAGAACGGCTCCCCGGAGACGAAGCTGAGCCCGCCGTCCTCTTCGGCGACGATGTTGTCGACGGTGACCCACTGCTGGACGATGAGCTTGCGCATGGCTTGTCCTCCCGGTTCTCGCGGCCACTCTGGCCGCGTCTGCCCCAGGGACGAAGCCGTCACGCCGGTCTCGACATCCCAGCCGAAACTTTTTTCGAAGCCGCTACTGCGCCGTCTTCTTGACCAGAGAAACGACCATCAACGTCTCGGTGGACTCGGGTTCGAAGCGGATGTCGGCGACCCCGGACAGCTCTTCGTTGACGCTCACCCGACCGTCGTGATTCCAGACGACGAGATCGTCGCCTTCACGGCAGAAGTTCCACTGGTGCAGCCCGTGGTAGTTCTCGCGTTCGCCCTCGTTCACATTGAGCATCAGCACGGCGGCGTGGCCCGGCTTGACGACCTCGAGCATCTGGCGGGCGCCGAGCACCGGGTCGTACACGTGATCCAGCGCGTTCTGGCAGTACGCCAGGTCGAAGTGGTCCGCCGGGAACACCTCGGAGAGCTTCTCCACCTCGGCGTCCTCGGTGGCCACCAGCGGCGTCAGGTTCAGCTCGGCGAGAAGGGTGTTGTACTGGTCGGCGAGCGGGTCGACCGGGGTGATCTCCACCGTGCGACCGGGCCATTCCTTGCCGACGCAGGTCAGCGGGCCCGCGCCGACGTCGAGGATGCGGACGGTCGTTCCCTCCGGCGCGAACGGCTCGAGGTTCCGCGTCAGATGCGGTTGGTTCCGCAGGTCCGAGTCCGGTCTCGTCCGCCAGTCGTAATCGTTGAACCCTCCGCCGGCGAAGGCCTCGGAACCACCGGACAGCCAGATCCTCCAGTGCTCCAGCTCGTTCGACAGTCCTTCTTGCCAGCGCGTCTTGCCTGTGGTCTCCATGAAGATCCCTCTTTCACCCAGTAGAAGCCTTGAACCGTACCGGTCGGGACAGTCGTTACCGACCTTGCTCCAAACGGCCGCATTTGGCCGGTTTCACTGTCCTCTTCGGATCCTCACCGCGATGCTCTACGCGATCGCTGGGGTAACCCGAAGAGGGGATAGTGGATGGGCAGCCCGATTCCGGGTGAGAGTGGAGTCGACACACCGCAGGTGCCGCGTCAGCGTTCGGCGGTGAAACTCACCAGACAGGTGAGTTCGGGCCCGCGCCAGCTTCCGCCCGTGCCCGCGCACTTCACCAATCGCACGGCCGAGCTCACGCTGCTCGAAGACCTGCTGACCCGGGAAGGCGCCGACGGACCGGCGGTGCACCTGATCAGCGGCCAGGGCGGGATCGGGAAGACGGCGCTGGCCACCGCGTGGGGCCGGCACCTCGGTGACCGGTTCCCGGACGGCCACCTCTGGGCGGATCTCGGCGGGTTCAGCACCAACGGCCCGCTTTCCGCGAACGAAGCGCTCGGCCGGTTCCTCCGGGCGCTGGGCGTCCCGCCGGAGGGGCTGCCCGCGGACGTCGAGGAACTCACCGCGCTCTTCCGCACGACGACCGCCGAGCGGCCACTGCTCTTGCTGCTGGACAACGCGGCGTCGACCGAGCAGGTGCTGCCCCTGCTGCCCGCGTGCGCGGAAAGCCTCGTGATCGTGACTTCGAGGCGCCGCCTCGGCAGGCTCCAGACCGAACACCGCGCGAAGCTGATCGAGCTGGCTCCCTTCGGCTCCGCGCACAGCGCCGAACTGCTGGGACGAGCGGTCGGCGCCGAGCGGGTCGGCGCCGAAGCCGACCAGGCGCGGGCCATCGCCGAGTTGTGCGGCGGCCTGCCGATCGCCCTCACCACGGTCAGCGCCAAGCTGGCGGGGCGCCCGAAAATGTCGTTGGAGAAGATCGCCACCGAGCTGGGGAAGGAATATCGTCGACTGGCCACGCTCTCGACGAAAGAGGCGCAATCGGTGGAAGCCAGCTTCAACCTGTCCTACGACGAACTTCCCTCGGACGCGGCGGCGCTGTACGCGGCGCTCGGGCTGCATCCCGGCCCCGACTTCGGCGTCGGTGTCGCGGCCGCGTCGATCGCCGTCCGTGAAGAGGTCGCCGACGATCTGCTGGACCAGCTCGTCGACGTCGGGCTACTGATCGACCGCGGCGACGACCGGTACACCTTCCACGACCTCGCGCGGCTGCACGCCAAGGAAAAGACGGCGGGCAACGAGTACGACCGCGACATCGCGGTGCGCCGCATGCTCGAGTGGTACCTGTCCACGGCCTCCGCGACCGCCGACCTGACCACGCCGGACCAGGACGCGATCCCGTACCGCTACGAGTACCGGCCATCGACGCGGGCGTCGTTCGACACGCACGAAGAGGCACTCGACTGGCTGGAGCTGGAGCGCGAGAACCTCATCGCCGCGGTCGAGACGGCCCACGACTGGCAACTGCCGGAGCTCGGCTGGCAGCTGGCCGCCGCGATGTGGCCGCTTTTCCTGCTCCGCAAGCACTATCCGGACTTCCTGCGGGTGAGTGAGATCGCCGTCCAGTGCGCGCAGGCGTGGGGGAACGCCTCCGCGGAGGCGGTGATGCGCAACCGCAGCGGCGCCGCCTGCCGCGGCACCGGCCGGTACGACGACGCCGTCCGGCACTACCTGGCCGGCCGCGACGCCGCGCGGACGGCAGGCGACCACGTCGTCGAGATCCGGTCGGTCGAAGGGCTCGGCCTGGTCGCCCTGCAGCAAGGCAGGCTCGACGAGGCGATCGAGTGGTTCACCGAGGACCATCTGCTCAGCGAGCGCCAGAACCGTCCGCACGACGTCGGGCTGGCGCTGGTCAACCTCGGCGCGACCCGCGTCCGTGCCGGGCAGGCCGAGACGGCGATCGCCGACCTCACCCGCGCTCGCGACGTCCTCGACGGCGACGACTACAACGTGGCCCGCGCCCGGATCGAACTCGGCCGCGCCCTCACGGCGACCGGAGATCTCGCGGCCGCGCGGACCGAACTCGAGCAGGCCCACGCCACCATGGAGGCGAGCGGTTCGAGGTTCGAGGTGGCCAGGGCGCTCTTCGCGTTCGGCGAGATCGCCGAGGCGAACGGCGAACCGGAAGAAGCCCGGCGCTTCTACGACCGGGCCTTGCCGATTTTCGTCGGCCTCGGCCGACCGGAGGCCGACGCTCTGCGTACGCGTTTGGAACAGCTGTGACCCCGACAACACTGATCAGGGCTCAGCGACGGAGTGAAATCAGCGCGCTAAATAACGGAACGTAGCTGCAAGTTGCACATTTGGGGGAGCATTGGGCCGGGAGAAGTGATTAGCCCGAACGAATTCGTCACCGTTTGATCGGCGAATTCGGGCAAGCGACGAACGGTCATTCGCTGTCGGCGAATGCACGTGCAGATTGGTTTCCCGGGTGAGTCACCGATACCGGTTCCAGCGGGCACCGGTGCGCCCGTTCCGGAGATCGTCCAACCGTTTTCGCAGCTCATCACGCACGCTGGGGTGACTACGGAGAATCGGGAGAACACTCGTGGTGAGCTTCAGTTCACGGATGGCTCGCAGTACCGAGAACCCGGACCACGTGGTCACGTCGAATCCGTACCGCTCGGCGAACACGCGATAGCGGGCCGGTGGATCACCGAACCGTTCATGGCCGACGGCCAGCGGCGTCAGGTCCCATTCCGGCGGCCCGACGCAGGACGAATCGAAATCGCACAGCACCGGGCCGTCGGGCCCGGTGATCACATTCCCGGTGTGCGCGTCCCCGTGGACGAGGCCCCTGGGCAGGGGGAAGTCGAGCGTTTCGAGGGCGGCCTCGACCTCGGCACAGCGCTCCAGCAGGAACCGGCGGTCACCGTCGGCCAGCTCCTCCGCGTCCGAAACCCGGGCGCGGACCGCGGCGAACGGCGCCCATTCCGCGAGTCCGTCCGGCGGCTCGAGCGCGTGGACCCGGCGCAGCAGCGCGGCGAGGTCGGCGGTCTTAGCCTTCCGGCCGGTGGACGGCACTTTCCACCAGACCGTCACGAGATGGTCGCCGACCGGCAACGGCTGGTCGAGGCCGGGAATCAGGCGGATGGCGGGCACCTCGTGCCGCTCGAAGTGCCGCGCGACCCGCACGACCGTGCCGACGCGGTGCCGCAGCAGGGTGGACCCGACGATCCGCACGACGAACGGCGCGCTCGCCAGTTCGTAGACGGCGTTGTTGGTGAATCTCAGCAGCCGGGCGCCGTCGGGGTCCACGCCCAGCAGCTCACACGTCCGCCCCAGGGCATCGTGCAGCTTGCCGGGCGTGAACCGGCCGTCCAACCCTGTCGGCTCAGGCGGCGTAGAAGGAGTTGAGGCGATCGGCGAGGTCACGGGCGTCGGCGTTGTTCCGGCGGCGCTCCGCCTCGACCTGCAGCGGCCGCATCCGGTCCTTCACCCGCTCCGACTTGATGCCCTCGGCGGTGTCGACGGCCTTCGAGCCCACCTTGGCGCCATGATCGAGATCGCCTTCGAGCAGGTGGTTCGTGGCCAGCGCGCTGAGCATGAACGTCTTGCTGCGGGCCATGTCGTCGTCGTAGGACTCGACGGCCTTGGTCAGCGCCGGGATCGCGTACTTGGTGTGCTCGGCGTTCTTCGCGGCGAGCACGGTGTGCACGGTGCCGATCATGGCGTAGACGTCGGTCTCGGTGAAGAACTTGACCCAGGACTCGGCCTCGGCCAGGTCGGCGCGGGCGAACTCGTCCTTGCTCCGGCCGAGCAGCTTCGTGGCCTGCTCCTCGTTGCCCATCATCGCGTAGGCCCACGCCTCGTTGGCGCAGAGCACGGCGACCGCCAGCTCGGAGCCCGATTCCTGGGCGGCGATCTGGCCGAGCTGGAACAGTTTCAGCGCGTCGTTCGGAGCGTCCTGGTGCAGGTAGACGCGGCCCATCCGGTACAGCACGTTGGCCACCAGCGGGTGGTTGTCGCCCTGTTTGGCCAGGTCCAGCGCGTTCGCGAAATGACCGCGCGCGGAGTCCATGAGGCCGGTGTCGAAGGACGTCCAGCCCGCCAGGCTGTGCAGATCGGCCAGCGCGACGTACAGGCGGTTCTTGACCATTTCGGTGCCGTTGGACTCGAGCATCTGCTGTCCCCAGGACAGCTGCGCGACCACGGCGTCGCGGCAGAAACCGCCGCCGTACTGGTAGTCGAGGGACCGGAGCGCTCTGGTCGCCGCCTCCACCTGACGGACGTCGGTCATGCCGATCCGCCCGGGGGCGGGCGTTTTCGCCGGCCCGGACGACCAGGTACCCGATTCCGGACCGAACACCGCCGCACCCATCGTGACCTGGGCGGCGTGCGCGAGGAACCTCCGTCGCTTCACGGACTCGTCCTCCTCCGCCTGCTGGCCGTCGGCAGCGCCGACGACCTTGATCGCTGTCGCCTCGTCATAGGCGAGACCCATGTATCCCCGGGGGACACCAAGGCCGTCAGCGATGCGGGTGAGCACGTCGTACGCCATCACCTGGCGACCTTTGAGGATCTCGGACACCTCGGACTGCGACTGGCCGGTCATCGCGGCGATCTGACGCTGCGAAACACCGTGCTTGCGCAACAGCCGGTACACGGACGAAATCTCCCGTGTGGCCAGTGCGGCTCGCATCTCCGGCTGCTCCCAGGCATCCGGCGGCACGGGGTGACTCTGGCGGCTCTTGGAGTCCGAGCCGGCGACAGCGCCGCCACCGATACTGGCGTCCATTGCGCCCCCTCACAGTTCCGTTGGGGTCGAGAAACAGCGTAAGCACACCTATTCAACCGTGCGAAACACCGGAATGCCCGTCGTGATCGGTCCGGCAGAAGTCGTTTGACCGCTTACCGTGAAACCTCGTCCGGTCACCGCTATGACGGCGGTTCGACCTTCTATCGCACTCGGTTTCACATCACTGTAGTTGTCAGATCTCCGTGACCGACCGGCAACCGGCAGCGATCACAGAGAGCTACCAAAGTCTCCGAACCCCCTACAGGTGCGGACACGCGGTAAACGAAGACGACGTGGAACGAGAGAGCGGAGAAGAGCCAGTGGAGTTCGTGGACTCGATCGCAACAGGCTCCATCACCGCGGGACGGCCCGGTATGGCCACGCGCCACCTGCGTGCGGCCGGCCCCGCCGGTCAGCAGGCGGTCGCCGTCGCACCCGGTGCCAACCGCCCGGTCTCCCCTTCCGCCCCGGTCGATCCTCGTACCGCGAGTGTGCGCCGTTACGAAGGCGGACAGCTGGTCTGGCGGGTGCAGTGCGGCGATCTCATCAGCCGCGAGCGCGCCGTCACCGTGTTCGTCGAAGACAACCAGGTGGTTCTCGTCTCGCCGCCAGGAGAGACCGCGCGGATGACGTCCGGCCAGCTCGGACAGCTCAGGGCCGCGCTCAACGAAGCCGCCAAGATGGCGGAAAGGTAACGGTGAGTTCTCCGTGGATCAGGTCCTAGGGCAAGTCCTCCGCAACGCGGTTTGGGAACGCCTCGACATGCTCTCCGATCTCGCGAACCGGGCTGACGCGCAGTCGCTCGTGTCGGTCGCCCGCTCGGAGCTCCCCCGGTTGACCGAAGGCTGGCGCGCGATGCTCCAGGCGCACGAGCCCGACGAGCGTGGGGACTGCCCCACCTGCTCGACCCGCTGGCACAAGTGCAAGGCCCCCTGCTCGGTGTGGCAGGTCGCGCACGAGCATCTGGTCGCCGGTGGCCTCGCCCCCCAGCAGACCGCGGCCACCCAGGACCACCGGCGGGAAGCCCGCCGTCGCGTTCCTGGTCAGACCCGTGGTGTGGGCGCCGGCGAAACCACCGGCAGGCACGCGCTGGTCAACCCGCGCAGGCCTGCCATCGGCGGCGTACACGCTTGAAAGCCAAGGCGAGTGAACGGCGGTCCGAGCGCCCCCTCGGCAACCACGCCATGACCTCGCCTCCGCCGAGAGCGGTTCGCCCGTACCCCCGAACGCGACGAGCCGCTCTCGGTAATCACTCCGGTCCCCACCGCGATTAATCGAAAATTATCGGCAGAACACCTAGCGAAGGCAGTAATCGGTCGCTAGGTTGATGATCATAAACGCAGCGCGATACCCGCCAAGGACACGCTGCCATCCCCAGAACTCCGCGGGCCGGTGCCGTTGCACTCCCCTCCCCCGACCGGCATCGGTCCGCGGTCTCCAATTGTCCTTCAGCTGACCGATTTCACCCGCGTGACCAGCACCGCGGCGATGACGGTGGACAGCGCCGAAGCCGCGAAGAGGCTCGGATACCCGCCCAGGTACGCCAAGATCGGCGCGGTCAGCATCGGCGCCACCACCTGCGGCAGCGAGTTCGCGATGTTGATGACCCCGAGGTCCTTCGCCCGGTCCTGCGCGGCGGGCAGCACCTGCGTGAGCATCGCCAGCGCGACGGCCATGTACGCACCGAAACCAATGCCCAGCAACGGTGACGCCGCGAGCGCGGCCGTCCAGTTCTGCCAGACGACCAGCAGGAGCGCGGCCACCGCCATCACCGCCGACGCCGCGAGGACGTAAGGCTTGCGGCGTCCGGACTTGTCGGAGAAGTGCCCGGCGATGAGCGCGCCGACGACGAGCGCGGCGCCGTAGAGCCCCATCATGATCAGCAGACCGGTGTCCGGGTCTTCGTAGTGCACCGCGTCCTTGAGGAAGAACAGCAGATACAGCGTCCCGAAGGCGTTGCCGAGGTTGATCATGAAGTGACAGCCCCACGCCCACGCGAAGTCCGGATGCTTGCGCGGGGAGATCCACAGGTTCGACAGCACGTCACGGGACTTGGCCGACGGCCGGTACTCGACCGGCAGCCGCGCGTCCGGTGTGCGCAGGACGAAAGCGGCCGCGCCCGCCAGCACGATGGCCGCGCACACCGCGTATCCCAGTGGGAGACCGGCGAGGTCGAGCATCACCACGACCACCACCGCGCCGAGCACGGTCCCGAGCATCTGCGCGATGCCGACCAGGCCGCCGACCTGCGCGCGCTGGGGCACGGGCACCCGGTCGGCGATCGCCGAGACCAGCATCGCGAGCATTCCGTTCAGGCCCGCCTGCACCAGGCACCAGCCGAGCACCATGACCGCGACGTTCGGCGCGAACGCGAGGACGAGCAGTCCGGCCGCGGCGACCACGGCGCCGACGGCCGTCCACGGATGACGGCGGCCGCGCGCGGAACAGGTGCGGTCCGAGAGCAGGCCGACGGCCGGGTTGGCGATCAGCGCGACGATCGCGCCGACGCCGGTGACCAGGCTGAACACGGCCTCTTTGTTGGCCGCGTCCAGGATTTCGGCCTGTTTCGGCAGCAGGACCTGGATGGGCGCGTAGACCCCGAGCCAGAGCGCGATGTTCGCGAAGAACAGCAGGCTCATCCAGCCCGCGCGGACCCTGGCGACCGGCTCGGCGAGCGCCTCGGGCAGGGCTCTGACCTCACTCATGGCTGATCAGTTTCCGGTACCAGCCGAAGGAATCCTTCGGAGTCCGCTTCTGTGTCTCGTAGTCGATGTGCACCAGGCCGAACCGCGGCTGGTAGCCCTTCGACCATTCGAAGTTGTCCATCAGCGACCAGACGAAGTACCCGCGGACGTCGACGCCGGCGTCCATCGCCTCGCGCACCGCGAACAGGTGGCTGTGCAGGAAGTCGATGCGCTCCTGGTCGTGGACGTGTCCGTCTTCGGCGACGACGTCGTCGAAGCTGCAGCCGTTTTCGGTGATGTAGACGGGCGGGAGGCCCTCGCGATAGCGCTCCTGGAAGGTGACGAGCAGATCGCGCAGGCCGTGCGGGACGATCGGGGAGTCGTTGGTGGTCATGGGATATCCCTCGATCGCGCGAAGCTCGAAGGGCAGCGGATTGCCTTCACCGGGCGCGGCGACGCCCTGCGGCTCGTAGTAATTCACCCCGTAGAAGTCGAGCGGCTGCGCGATGGTGGGGAGATCGTCGGCGAAGCCCTTCGGGAGATGTTCGACGACTTGTTCGGGATAACGGCCCAGCAGCACCGGATCGGCGTACGTCCGGTTGATGAGGGCGTCGATCCATTCGCCCGCGGCCTTGTCCTCCGACGAATCGGAGGCGGGCCAGATCGGCGAATGGTTGTTGGCCGTGCCGACGCTGCGGGCTCCGGCCGCGCGCAGCGCTTGGACGGCGAGACCGTGCGCCAGATTCTGGTAGTGCGCGGTGGGCAGGGCATCGAGCAGCAGTGTCTTGCCGGGGGCGTATTCGCCGATCGCGTAGCCGAAGATCGACATGACCATGGGCTCGTTGAGCGGGATCCACATTTTCACCCGATCGGAGAACCGCTCGCCCAGGATGGCGGCGTACTCCGCGAAGCGTTCGGCGGTATCACGGGAGAGCCAGCCACCCTTGTCTTCGAGCGCCTGCGGGAGATCCCAGTGAAAGAGCGTCCCCACCGGGTCGATTCCGGCGGCGCAGACCTCGTCGATGAGCCCATCGTAGAAGGCGAGGCCGTCCGCGTTGGGCTTTCCGTCGCCGTCGGGCTGGATTCTCGGCCAGGCGAAGGACATCCGGTACGCGCCGACGCCGAGTCCGGCCATCATCGCGATGTCTTCGGAGTAGCGGTGGAAGTGATCGGCGGCTACCTTGGCGTCCTCCCCCCGCGCGATCTTCCCCTCCGTTTCAGTGAACGTGTCCCAAATGGACTGTCCTCGGCCGCCCTCGCCGGTCGCCCCCTCGATCTGGAAGGCGGAGGTCGAGACACCCCACAGGAATTCGGACGGGAAGGTCGGATTCTCCACCGGCTACGCACCTTTCTCCGGAGACACGGCCGAACATGAAAAGTTCTCAGATACTATGCCTTCACTCGACCGTGGGGAACCCTGTCGGCACGATAAAGTCGCAGATCAGCGAAGGAGGAGCCCGAGTGTCCGACATCCAGGCCGCGAAATCGCCGGCGGAGACGACTCCGCTCCGGCGGCAGCCCGTCCAGCAACGCAGCGCCAAGCGGGTGGAGCAGATGCTCGACGCCAGCGCCCAGCTGATCGATGAGCTCGGTTACGACGCACTGACGACCACGTTGATCGCGAAACGCGCGGGGGTGGCCGTCGGGTCGCTGTACCAGTTCTTCCCCGACAAGCGGGCCGTGGTGCAAGCGCTGACGCAACGCAACCTCGAACGGTTCGTCGCCTCGGTGTCCGAAACCTTGAACGAACTCGCGCCCGAACACTGGTGGGATGTCGTGGACTCGATCCTCGACATCTACCTCGACATGCACCGCGAGGTCCCCGGTTTCTCGAAGGTCCACTTCGGTGACGTCGTGGACCGGCAGCTCCTCGACGAGACTCGCGACAACAACGCAGTCATCGTCGACGCGCTCACCGACATCCTCTCGGCGCGGATCTCGTCGCCGCTGGACGACATCCGGTTCGCGCTGACGATCGCGAACGAAACCGCCGACGCGCTGCTGAAGCTGGCGTTCCGCCGCGACCCGCGCGGGGACGAGCGGATCGTGGCGGAGGCGAAGTCGGTGGTGAAGGGGTACTTGGCGAGTAAGTTCGGCGAAGCCTGACGGGGTCCGGGCTGCGGTCCGGGGCGGGTCCGGGGCTGAAGGACGCTTTGCCCGCGTGCGATGCGGCGAAGGGCGCTTTCCTCGCATCGGATGCGGTGAAGGGCCCCTTCAGCCCGCTTCCGTCCACTATGGACTCAGGCTCCGCTGCTCGGACGTCGCGAAGGCCACCTTCAGGACGTTGAACGTCCCGAAGGTGGCCTTGCCGTCACCGGTGGATCCCCCTTGCTCCATTCGTGTCCACCGATGCCCGATTCCCAAACCCCATGAGTCACACAGCCCCCATCAGCCACGACTCGACCTACCTTGAGCTGGCCTTATCCAGTTGTCCACATAAGTTGTCCACACCCACCCACAGTTGTGGACAACCTCGCCCCTCACTCCTCCGTACACCGTTCCCCGACACCCCCTCCCGATACGCTGGTGCGGGGCGCGCCCCCCTGGGACGGGTGGGGGGTGGGGTCGCGCGGATCAGCCGAAGTTTTGGGACTCGCCTCGGTAGGTGGGGACGGTCCGGTCGACGCGGTCGCCGATGATCACGTGGTAGTGCGTGAAGCGTTCGGCGAGTTCGCCGGCTTTCGCGTGGCGCAGCCAGACACGGTCGCCGAGCCGCAGGTGGCGGGCGGCTTCGCCGGAGACGGGAGTCTGGACTTCGCCCGCGCCTTCGAATCCGAGCAGTGAGAGGCCTTCGGGCAGGTAAGGCGTCGGCTGCCGCGAAGACTCCGTCGGGCCGGAAGCGATGTAGCCGCCGGAGTAGAGCGTCGCGACCTTGGGCGCCGGGCGACGGACGACGGGGAGCGCGAACATCGCGGCCGGACGCGGCGAGAAGTGCGCGTAGCCGTCGAAAAGCGTGGGGCCGATCAGGCCGGAGCCCGCGGCGATTTCGGTGACGGCCGCTTCGGCGCCGGTCGATTCGACGCTGCCGCTGCCGCCGCCGTTGACGAACTCCAGATCCGCCAAGGCCCGGACAGCGCGAACGGCGGCCGCGCGGCGCTTCGCGATTTCCACAATGGACTTCCGCTGCATCCAGCCGATGAGCGAGTTCTTGACGCCGCTGCCCGCCGCGTCGCCGAGCCCGGCGATCTGGCCTTCGTACGCCATCATCCCGACGAGCCGGAAACCCTTGCGGGACAAGATGGTTCGCGCCAGATCGGCGGCCTGTCGCGGGCTGAACACCGGCGAGCGCCTGGTGCCGACGTGCACCCCTGGCAGCGGCCGCCACGAAGCGTCGAGTTCGAGACAGACGCGGATTTCGGGATGGTCCTGTCCCAGCGCGGCATCGACCAGGTCGAGGTGTTCCGGCGAATCGACCATGATCGAGATCGCCGCCCGCGCCCGGTCGTTCGCCGCCAGCCGTCGCAGCGCGCCGTGGTCGGCGGTCGGGTACGCGACCACGATGTCGTCGGTCGTCCCCTGCTCGACATGCCAGACGGCTTCGGCGAGCGAGTAGCACATGAGGCCTTCGAAGCCGGGCCGTGCGAGTACCCGCATCAGCAGGTACCGGCACCGGACGGACTTGCTGACCACGCGGATCGGCTTGCCCGCCGCCCGCCGCAGCAGGTCGGCGCCGTTCGCGTCGAACGCATCCAAGTCGACAACCGCGAACGGAGGATCCAGGTCCTTCGTCGCCAAGTCGTACACCGTCGCACTGGTCACCCGAACTAAGGTACGACAGAAGGGCTTGAAACGCGAATACTATTCACTTACTGTTTCGGCACTCACAAGCGACTGTTAGGTGGGCGCATGACACGGTGGAGCAACTGGGCCGGTACCGCGACGGCGTCGCCGCTGCGCGTGCACCGACCGCGCGGCACGGAGGACATCGCCGAGGCGATCGGCCGGTCCGTCGCGGACGGACGGCGCCTGCGCCCGCTGGGCAGCGGTCACTCGTTCACCGCGATCGCCGTGGCGGATTCGGACGCCATGGACCTCGCCGACTGGGCGGGCATCGCGTCGGCCGACGTCGAGAAAGGCCTGGTCACGGTCCGCTCGGGCACCACGCTCAAGCAGCTCAACGCCGAACTCGACGCGCTCGGGCTGGCGATGACCAACCTCGGCGACATCGACGCGCAGACCGTCGCGGGCGCGATCTCCACCGGCACCCACGGCACCGGCGCCCGGCTCGGCGGCATCGCCACCCAGATCGCCGCGCTCGAACTCGTGCTCGCCGACGGCACCGTGGTCACCTGTTCGGCGGACGAGCGCCCCGACCTCTTCGCCGCCGCGAGAGTGGGTCTCGGCGCGCTCGGCGTCATCAGCACGGTCACTCTGCGGTGTGAACCGTCGTTCCTGCTCTCCGCCCAGGAGCGGCCGGAACCGCTCGAACAGGTCCTCGAAGGCTTCGACCAGTTCGCCGACGAGAACGATCACTTCGAGTTCTACTGGTTCCCCTACGGCAAGAACGCCCTGGTCAAACGCAACAACCGGCTCCCGGTGGGTAGCGAGCGCAAGCCGCTGAGCAGGGTGAAGGAATTCGTCGACTACGAGATCACGGAGAACGTCGCGTTCGGCGGGCTGTGCCGCCTCGGCCGCGCGGTGCCGAAACTCGTGCAGCCACTCGGCAAGTTCGCCTCGAACATCCTCTCGGCCCGCGAGTACAGCGACACGTCGCATCGCGTCTTCGTGACCCATCGCGGTGTGCGGTTCGTCGAGTCGGAGTTCGCGATCCCCCGCGAATCGCTGCTCGACGTCTTCTCCGAACTCCGCGCGTTCGTCCCGAAGCTCGAGAACCCGGTCGCGTTCCCGGTCGAGGTGCGCGTCGCCGCCGCGGACGACATCTGGCTTTCGACCGCGAACGGCCGCGACTCCGCCTACCTCGCGATCCACCAGTTCGTCGGCATGCCCTACCGCGAGTACTTCGCCGGATTCGCGTCGATCGTCGGCGAGGTCGGCGGCCGCCCGCACTGGGGCAAGATGCACGACCTCGACGCCGCCACCCTCCGCTCGCGCTATCCGCGGTTCGACGACTTCACGCGGATCCGCAAGGAGGTGGACCCGGCCGGGGTCTTCACGAACACGTACCTCGACCGGGTCCTGGGAACCGTTTAGTTCGTTTCGAAGAGGGCGCTGACGGATTCGCCGTTGTGGATCCGCCGCATCGCCTCCGCCAGCGCGGGCGCGATCGACAGGACCCGGAGTTTCGGGCTCTGTTCCTCCGGCGGGATCGGCACGGTGTTGGTGCAGACGACCTCCAGCACGTCCGGCTGGCTGCCGATCCGCTCGAGCGCGCCGCTGGAGAACAGGCCGTGCGTGCACGCGACGCGGATCGAGCGCGGCTTCAGTTCCCTCAGCTTGTTGAGCAGTTCGATCACCGTGCTGCCCTTGGCGATCTCGTCGTCGAGGACGATCACGTCGCGGCCGGTAACCTCACCGATCACCGAGCTGATCTCGACCCTGTCGTCGGCGAAGCGCTGCTTCGCGCCCGCGGCGACCTGAACCCCGAGCAGCCGGGCGAAATGCGCGGCCTCCTTGGCGTTGCCGAGATCCGGCGAGACCACGGTGGTCGCGGAGAGGTCGTACTGCCGGAAGTGCTTGGCCAGTTCCTGCAAGGCGTGCAGATGGTCGACCGGAACACTGAAGAAGCCGTGCACCTGCGGTGAGTGCAGCGTCATCGCGAGGACGCGATCGGCGCCGGCGGTCGCCATGAGGTCCGCGACGAGACGGCCGCCGATCGAGATCCGCGGCGCGTCCTTTTTGTCCGATCGGGCGTACGAATAGTGCGGCATGACGACGGTGATCCGCTTCGCCGACGCGCCCCGCGCGGCGTCCAGCATCAGCAGCAGTTCGACGAGGTGTTCCTGCACCGGCCGCACCAGCGGCTGGATCAGGAAGACGTCGCGCTCGCGGCAGTTCGCCTGGAGCTGGACTTCGAGACAGTCGTTGGCGAACCGCTGCACCTGCACGGGATGCAGCGGAACACCGAGATGCGTGCAGATCTCTTCGGCGAGCTCGGGATGTGCGCTACCGCTGAAAACCGCGATGTCCTCGCGCAAGGACTTACTCCGTTCACTTAACTGACGGATTACGTCCACACACTAGAGCTTCACAGACCGGAAACAGCCTGAGAGATAGGAGTATCACCCGAGATCGCTTCAAGGACGCGGCCTGCCGTCGACGGATTGTCGAGCAGCGCGACGAGGGTCGCGGCGACGTCCTGGCGCGGGATCGGCCCGCGGCCGGTCGCTTCGGCGATGCGGATCTCGCCGGTGCCGTCGTCGTCGGTGAGCTGCCCCGGCCGCAGGATCGTCCACTCGAGATCGCGGGCGCGGAGGTCGTCCTCGGCCGCTTTCTTGGCCTTGAGGTAGATCCGGAAATCGTCCGGGACGTCGGCGGTCTCCCATTTGTCCGCCCCCATGGAGCCGACCTGGATGTGCCGCCGCACGCCCGCCCGTTCGGAGGCCGCTGCGAAGAGTGCCGCGGCGGCCCTGTCCACAGTGTCCTTGCGATCCGTACCGCTGCCCGGCCCGGCGCCCGCGGCGAAGATCGCCGCGTCGGCACCGGCGAGCACCTTGGCCACGGCGTCCACATCGGACTTTTCCAGGTCGAGGACGACGGCTTCGGCACCGATCGCCTCGAGGTCGGCGACGTGATCGGGATTGCGCACGATGCCGACCGCCTGATCACCACGCTCGGCGAGGAGTTTCTCCAGCTTCAGCGCGATCTGTCCGTGTCCACCCGCAATGACTACTCGCATGTTCTTAGGACACCACAGCGGAGCGAAGCTTCTCCGTTGAGGGTGGTGGCGGGGGCATGGATGGAGTAATGCGTCTACTCGACTTCGGCAGGAGCCTCGGTGCCGCGCAGCAGCTGGTCGTAGACGATCTCGTTGACCAGGCGCGAGACCGGGTCCTCTTCCAGGATCATGCGCTCGTTGTGACCCTCGAGGTCGAGGTCGGTCACCGCGTTGGGGTCGGCGGCGACGATGGCCAGCCCGTAGGCGCGGGCACGCGGCAGGCAGTTGCCGACATAGTCTTCCGTCAGTACGGCTGGCGATGGGAGCACCATCGCGGCCTCGCCGTACCTCGCGAACGGGACCGCGGAGGCCATCGCGGTGCGCCAGTGCCGGGCGACCGCGAGGACGCCGATGATCTCGGCGGCCGGCGCGGGTGCGGTCGCGGCCAGCTCTGGCCAAGTCCAGGTGTCGACGGTGGCGCGATCGACGACGGGACCCATGCCCATCGCGATGCGCTCCGCGTGCACGTCGGTACGGAGCCGGGCGACCACGCAGATCTTGCGGCCGAGCACGGTGGTCTCCGGCAACACGATGCCGTTCCAGCCGAGCAGGGCGGCGGCCTTGCGTGAAAGCTCCTCGACGCTCGCGGGCAGTTCGATCGGCGGCACCACCCGGCTCGGCAGTGACCGGCTGCGCTTCGCGCCACCGGCGACCGTCGAGCTCTCCATATTCGGTGTAGCCGCCACGTTCCGCCTCCTTCGAACCTGGTTTCCCTAAGGCTCTTCATCCCGTGCCACCTCGGTGGAAGCGGCACATGACCTGTCTAACAGGGCGGGGACGCGGGGGCGCCGGACAAGGCGAGTGGCTGCGATCGACGGCGCCTTGTCATCGGTGACCGGTCGGTAGGCGGTCGTCGGACTTCAGTCCGACCGTGCCGCCAACCGAGTGAGAACGAGGTAAGTGGTGTTACCCGGCGTCTCCGAACGGTCACGGGTATGGAGTGCCCACCACCGAACACTGGCGAGGCAACGGAAGCAAAGTGCTGGTCCATTCAGCCTAGTGAATGGTCATTCCACTGTGGACCCTCGCAGGTCAAGGTCATGAGACCGTCGCGGTGCGGAGCAGTTCCTCGACGCCCGGTGTCCGCCACTCGTCCATCACCGCGATTTGCCTGTCCGCAACGAACCAGATCCGCTGGGTCACTCGAGCGTCGCCGCTTCCCCCCGTCTGTCCACGAGGAACACACTGGATCGTCCACTCCTCGTAGGCCGCCGTCGCCCCGCCCACCGGTGCGGTGGCGGAAGTCGTCTTCGCCGCGTCACCCTCTTGGCGGAGGTCCTTGCGCCCGGCGGCGTTGCAGGCCCGGCCGCCCGCGCTGCGCCGGTAGAACTCGCCCGGCCGGTAGGCCGGCTGCTCCGCCGATTCCTGCGCGTTGTCCGTGACCAGGACGTACTTGCAGTTGAAGTACTTCTTCGGGTCCGGGCAGCCCGGGGCGACGATCACCTTCTCCAGCCCTTGCGCCTGGACGGACCAGCCCGACGGCAGGTGCAATGTCAGCGCGCCGACCGAGACGTCGGTGAGTCCTTGCGCGGGTGGCGGCGCCGAAGTCCCCTTCGCGGTCTTTCCACCGGTCAGCCCCGCGACGAGTTCGGGGTTCAGGAGATCGGACAGCTGGTCGTACGGGAGCGTCATCGTCTGGACGCCGCAGGCGGTCTCGAAACCGAGCCGGTTGAAGTTGATCGTGAGCTCGACCTCGGCGGGCGTGAAGGTGGGGAACACCTTGCGTTCCCCCGGCCCGGCCAGGTCGGCGGGCTTGATCGGGGTCCAGGTCTTCAGTCCGCACCCTTGGTCGTGATCGGGCCAGAGCAGGTCGCTGAGTGCCAGCATCCCCTGATCCGAGAACATCCCGGGGCGGAACAGATCCGCGGGCGCGACGGGGTTACCGCCGGTCAGGTCGATCAACACGGCGGAGCGGCCCATGTTCCAAGTCGGATGCGGAGCGTTTTCGAGGCCGTGTTCGTAGCGCACCGAGAGGTACTTCTCGGTCTGCATCCGCACCTCGACCTTGGTGGTGAGTACGTAGGGGCCGCCGCCGTGCTCGGCCGCCAGCTCCGCCGCGCCCGGTCCCGTCTCCCGGTTCCACTCGTCGATCGGCGCGGTCAAGGCGTCGTTGACCCGTTTCGACCAGGCCTGGTCGGGTCCGCCGGTCACCTCCGGATACTGCCCTTGGAACTGGAGGGTGGTGCCGGGCACCGGTCCGGTGCGGGTCTTCATCGCGACCTTGAGCGCGACGGCCTGCTGACTGGTCGGCGGCGACTGCGGCGGCGGCGGACTGCTCGGGTCGGAGAAGACGACCACCGAGCCGACCACCGCGGCCGTCGCCGCGACGACGCCGACGGCGATCTTCAACCCGGCCGCGATCCCGCCGGTCGACGCGGCCACCGCGCCCGTTCCGGCGGCGGCGACCCCGGGTGCGGCCGCCGTCCCGGCACCGAGCAGGGCCAGCGGCGTCACCGCGACGAGGACGCCGGTCGCCTTCGCCAGCCGTGACCAGCCCTTGCGCTCCCAGTCGTCGCCGTAACCCGCCCGGGCGACGCGTTCCAGCTCCGCGACGAACATGAGCGCGTCGACCGGCCGTTTCGACGGCTCCTTCGCCATCCCCAACGCGACGATCTCGTGCACCGGCTGAGGTACTTCACCGAACGGGATCGGCGCGTGTTCGTGCAGCGTGCGCAGCACTTCGGTGTCGTCGGCCTGATACGGCCGATGCCCGGCGACGCACTGGAAGAACACGCAGGTCGCGGCGTAGACGTCGGTGGCCGGGGTGGCCTGCCCGCCTGACCACTGCTCGGGCGCCATGTACGCCGGGGTGCCGACGGCCGGGCCCCGTTCACCGGCGAGGACGGCCGTGCCGAAGTCGACGAGTTTGCTCTCGCCGGTGCCGGCGACGAGGACGTTGCCCGGTTTGTAGTCCCGGTGGACGACGTTGGCGGAGTGCGCCGCGGCCAGCCCGAGCAACGAACCCTTGAGCACCGCGAGCGCGGCTTCGGGTTCGAGGGCGCCTTCGGCCTGCAGCACCGACCGCAGCGAGACGCCGTTGATCGCCTCCATCACGATCGCCGCGCCCTGCGGCGTCTCGAAGAACTCGTACAGCTTCACGACATGCGGGCTCGACACCCGGTGCAGCGCCAGCGCCTCCTGGCGGAACGCGCTCAAATACGCGGGGTCGGTGGCGAAGCGGGAGAAGAGGTACTTGACCGCGACGACGTGGCCGGTGTTGTCCTGGCGCGCGAGCACCACGCGGCCGAAGGTGCCCGTGCCGAGCTGCTCCAGCTCGGTGAAGCCGGGCAGCCTCCACTCATCGCTCGCCTCGTTGATGTTCACGGCCACCGTGCCTCTTCCAGAATCTTGTCGAGACCTGGAGTGTTCCACTCGTCGACGACCACGAGCTGCGTTTTCGGCAGGAACCACACCCGCTGGGTAACGATCCCGCCTCCGGAGCACGTGAGCCGCCATTCCTCGTAGGCGGCCTTCTTCGTCCCGATCGGCCGGAGCTCCTTCTTCTCCAGGACGGGCGAGCCCTGCGTTTCGCCGGGTGCCCCGATGGAAGGACACGGACGCGGACCGGTCGAGCGGTTGTACGGCCTGCCCGGTTCATACGCCGGAGTGGCCGGGTCGACCCGCGAGTTGTCGCTGAAAAGGACGCTCGCGCACTGCGCACCCGTGCACTGATCGGCGGTCACCAGTTGGCGCTCGGGTGTCGCATCGGACAGCAGCTTCCATTTTTCCGGCGTGGTGATGGTGAAGGCGCCGACGTTGTCCTCTTTGGTCCGTTGCGCCGGTGTGTCGCCCAGCAGCTTCTTGACCTTGGGACTCAGCAGATCGACCAGCCGGTCGTAGGGGACGGTGACCGTCGTCGGGCTGCAGGCCATCGCGTACCCGAGCACGTAAGCGCTGACGTGGAAGACCATCCCGCTCGTCGCGGGTGCCGCTTGCACGATCGCCCTGTCTTCGGCGTTCGGGCCCGACATCGACCGGACGGGAAGATGCTCCGGCCGCGACGGCGGCTCGGAAAAACACTCACCCGGTTTGGCCGAGGCGTAGAACGTGTTCTCCAGCTTCAGCATCCGCTCGGCGTTGCCCTCGACGTCGTCGAACAGATGCTCGGTCGAGATCACGTCACCGCCGGACAGGTCGATCACGAGGGTGCGGACGTCGTAGGGGCCGTGATTCCCGAGCTGCACCGTTTCGACCGAGCGTTCGTAGACGACCGAAAGCAGCTTGTCGTCCTGACGCAGGACCTCGGCCGTGGTGGACATGTGCGGGATGTCGCCGTCGGGCTCCTTCTCCGGCGGGTTGCCCGGTGACCAGAGGGTGGTGAGCCAGTCGTCGATCGGCGCCATCAGCGCCTTGTTGACCCGTTCCTCCACGGCCTTGTCCTTCAGCCCGCTGATCCGGACGTACTTGCCGTTGTAGTCGAAGCCGTCGAGCTTCTCGGTCCGGGTGAGCAGATCGACCTTCAGCGCGGCGAGCGTCGTCGTGATCGGCGGCGCCGGGTCGTCGCCGCCGGAGTTGACCACCACGACCGTGCCGACGGCGGCCGCGGTGACGGCGGCGATCGCGGCGGTCACCTTGAGGCCGAGCGCGATCCCGCCGCCGGTGGTCGCCGCGACACCGCCCGCCGCGCCGCCCGCGATGACCGGCGCGGCGGCGGTCCCGGCTCCGAGCAGGGCCAGCGGGGACAGGGCGACCAGGACACCGGCGCCCTTCGCGAGCCAGTGCCAGCCGTTGCGCTCCCAGTCGTCGCCGTACGCCTTCCTCGCGGACGACTCCAGTTCGGTGACGAACTCGGCCGCCCCCGACGGCCGCTGGGCGACGTCCTTCGCCATCCCACGCGCGATGAGGTCGCGGACCGGTTCGGGAACCTCGCCGAACGGGATCGGCGCGTATTCGTGCAGCGTGCGCAGCACTTCGGTCTGTTCGGCCTCATACGGCTTGTGCCCGGCGACGCACTGGAAGAACACGCAGGTCGCGGCGTAGACGTCGGTCGCGGGGGTGGCGATCCCGCCCGCCCACTGCTCGGGCGCCATGTACGCGGGCGTGCCCGCGGCGACCCCGGCCTGCCCGGCGAGCACGGCGATACCGAAGTCGACGAGCTTGCTCTGACCCTCTCGGGTGACCAGGACGTTGGCCGGTTTGTAGTCGCGGTGGACGGTCCCCGCGGCGTGGGCGCCGGCGAGGCCAAGCAGCGAGCCCTTGAGGATGGCCAGCGCGGCTTCGGGCTCGAGTTTCTCCTGGCGGCCGAGGATCTCTTTCAGGGAGATTCCGTGAACCGCTTCCATG
Organism: Amycolatopsis sp. lyj-90; assembly: GCF_046549035.1. NCBI lineage: Bacteria > Bacillati > Actinomycetota > Actinomycetes > Pseudonocardiales > Pseudonocardiaceae > Amycolatopsis > Amycolatopsis sp. lyj-90. Next base: position 418,292 of record NZ_JAJPWP010000005.1, on the reverse strand, counting down.
ATGATGGCGGCACCTTGTGGGGTCTCCACGAACTGGTGCAGACGGGCGATATGCGGCCCCGAAACACGGCTCAGGACCTGCGCCTCATGACGGAACTCGGCCAGCCTTTGCGGGTCCGCCGCGAACCGTGTGTACAGGTATTTGATGGCCACGACCTGGGCAGATTCGTCATGGCGTGCCAGTACGACACGCCCGAACCCACCTTCGCCCAGCGACCCCATCTCGGTGAAACCCGGCAAGGCCCAGTCGTCCACAGATTCCTCCGCGATTCCCGATCGTGTCCCCTTGGAGGTGAGCTGCGCCGCAGCGGTTCCCCGCCTTCCGGGTTTAGGGTTACTCGTCGGTCACTTAGCCCGTTGCGATGGAGGAACGATGCGTTCGCCGAAGGATTTCTTCGCCCCGCTCGCGGTGGGGGCGCCGGAACCGCTCCGCCAGATCCCCGTGCCTCCTTCGCGGATGATCCACTTCTTCGACCCCAGCAACGAAAAGATGGCGGCCAAGGTCCCGGACCTCGCCAAGAAGGTCGACGTCCTGCTCGGGAATCTCGAGGACGCCGTGCGCGCCGACCGCAAGGAGGCCGCGCGGAACGGGCTCGTCGCCATCGCGAAGGCGACCGACTTCGGCAAGACGCAGCTGTGGACCCGCGTCAACAGCCTCGACTCGCCGTGGGTGCTCGACGACCTGATCACGCTGGTCACCGAGATCGGCGACAAGCTCGACGTGATCATGGTGCCGAAGGTCGAAGGCGCTCAGGACATCCACTACGTCGACAGGCTGCTCGCGCAGCTCGAAGCGCGGGCGGGCCTGACGAAACCGCTGCTGGTGCACGCGATCCTGGAGACCGCCAGCGGTGTCGCGAACGTCGAGGAGATCGCCGGCGCGAGCCCGCGGATGCAGGGCATCTCGCTCGGCCCGGCCGACCTCGCCGCGAGCCGCCGGATGAAGACCACCCGGGTGGGTGGCGGGCACCCCGGCTACCTGGTGCGCACCGACCCGACCGGCGAGGACCTGAACGAGGGACGCACGACGTATCAGCAGGATCTTTGGCATTACACGGTCGCGCGGATGGTCGACGCCTGCGCGGCGAACGGGATCCTGCCGTTCTACGGGCCGTTCGGCGACATCCGCGACGTCGTGGCCTGTGAAGACCAGTTCCGCAACGCGTTCCTGCTCGGCTGCGTGGGTGCCTGGAGCCTGCACCCGGTGCAGATCGACATCGCCAAGAAGGTGTTCTCGCCTTCCCCTGAAGACGTGGCTTGGGCGCGGCGCGTGATCGCCGCGATGGGTGACGGCACCGGCGCCGTGATGATCGACGGGAAGATGCAGGACGACGCCTCGGTGAAGCAGTGCCGGGTGGTCGCCGAACTCGCCGACGCCCTGGCCGCCGACGACCCCGAACTCGCCGCCGCCTACGACGCGGCCACTCAGGAGGCTCAAGCATGAATCCCCGACGTTCCGTCCTCTACATGCCGGGCGCCAACGAAAGAGCGCTGGAAAAGGCGAAGACGCTCGACGCCGACGCGCTCATCCTCGACCTCGAAGACGCCGTCGCGCCCGACGCGAAGGAAGCCGCTCGCGAGCGGGTCTGCGCCGCCGCGTCGTCGAAGGAGTACGGCGAGCGCGAGGTGACCATCCGCGTCAACGGCCTCGACACCGAATGGCACGACGCGGACCTCCGCGCCGCCGCGCAGGCGGGCCCGGCCGCGATCGTGGTGCCGAAGGTGAACTCCGCGGCCGAAGTGCACAACATCGAGCGCGCGCTGGAACTCGGCGGCGCGCCGGAGCACACGAAGATCTGGGCGATGGTCGAAACCCCGGTCGCGATGCTGCACGCCGAGGAGATCGCTTCGGCGTCCGAGCGGCTGACCGTGCTGGTGATGGGCACGAACGACCTGGCGAAGGAGCTGCACGCCGAGTTCGTCCCCGGCCGGGCGCCGCTGCTGGGCGGGCTTTCGCTGGCGCTGCTGGCCGCGCGGGCGACTGGCAAGGCGATCCTCGACGGCGTCTACAACGATGTGAAGGACCTCGAAGGCTTCGAGGCGGAGTGCCTGCAGGGGCGCCAGTTCGGCTTCGACGGCAAGACGTTGATCCACCCGGCACAGCTGGAGCCGTGCAACCGGATCTTCGCGCCGTCCAAGGAGGAGATCGAGCGGTCGCGCAAGATCATCTCGGCGTTCGAAGAGGCCAAGGCGGCCGGGCAGGGCGTCGTGACCGTGGACGGGCGGATGATCGAGAACCTGCACGTGGACAACGCGCGGCGGATCCTGGCACTCGCCGAGGCGATCGGTGACTAACAGGGACGTGTGGCCAACAGCCGCGAACACGGACTGTTGGCCGTGATGTAGGCGGCGACCTGCGGGGAGATCAGAAGGGCGAGACTTCGGACGTCCTCCCAGTGCCCCCGCAGGTCGACAGCGAGAAGCGGCTCGTGGTGAGCGACGCGGTTGCGAAGCCGGTGCAGGCGCTCTACGTGCCTGTCGACGTCACGGCGATCGGTACCGGCACGAAAAGCCAGGTGCAGGTACGGAATCCACAGCGGGTCGTGATGACGTCTCGCGGACAGGTATCGCCAGAAGCCGAAGCTGAGTTCGGCGATCACCTTCCCGGGCGACGGTGACGGTCGCTTTTCCGAACCGCAGGGGTGCTTGACCTTCGGGGTCGCGTTCTTGATGGCTTCGGCAAGCAGCCTTCGGCTTGTCTCGTTGACGTCGTACCGCGTGCCGTTCGCGGCCTTCTGCCACCGCGTCGGAAAGATCACCGTCGCTTGGAAGACCCAGTGCGGCTTCCCCGCCTCGACTGCGTGACCCAGTGCCCGGTCATAGGTGTTGCGCAAGGCGACTTCCAAGTGCGACAGGTCGTGATGGAACGCCGCGGATACCGCCGTGTTCCATTCGTACAAGCGCACGGCCAGCGCTCGATCCTGGTTCGCCGCTCGCAGGTAGACCTCGAACCTTGGCCTCGACAGCCAGGTTTCGATCCAGTCCCCCGCACCAGCGCTCGTCATGCTCGTAGCTCCCCGATGAGGGATTCGCTGTCACTCTCAAGTGGTCGGCGAATCTGTTATGCTTGTCAGCGAATAGCCCCGGATGGCCCCTGACCTGCTGGTCATGTCACCGGGGCTTTGATCTTTTCTGTTGCCGACAGGCAAGGCAAAGATGAGCAGAGCGTTGTGCCGCCGGATCGGCACCTGACCGCGTTTCGTCCTCTAGTTGCGGGGGCTCGGGGCTTGCACGAACGAGCGAATCGTCAACTTTCGCAGACGATTGCCTAAGCTGTGCTCATGACTGGCCAGCAGCTGACGTCGATCGAGATCGAGGGCTTCACCTCGATCCGGTCGGCGCGGGTCGAACTCGGCGCGATGAACGTGCTGATCGGCGCGAACGGCGCGGGCAAGAGCAACTTCGTCCAGGCCTTCGAGTTGCTGGGCCGGATCAGCGAGGACCTGCTGAACCTGTTCGTCGGCCGCAACGGCGGTGCTTCGGCACTGATCAACGACGCCGTCGACACCCTGCGGATCAGCCTGAAGCTGGAGGCGCCGCCCAACAGTTACCAGGCGCACCTCGCGGCCGCACCGAGCGAAGAGCTGATCTTCGACGAAGAAGTGATCTCGTACCACGGCCCCGGCCATGAACAGCCCTGGACGAAATCGATCGGCCGCGGGCACCGGGAGAGTCGCCTCAACGACGCAGCGGACGAGCGCGGGGCGAATTCGGTTGCTTCGCACATCATCGAGCTGCTCCAGGGCTGTCGCGTTTACCACTTCCACGACACCAGCGTCGATGCGCCAGTCAAGCGGTTGACTCCGACCGCCGACAACCTCGCGCTGCGTGCGGATGCCGGAAACATCGCCGCGGTCCTGCTGCGACTACGGGACAGTTCGGACCGGGCGGACAAGGTCGCGTATCGCCGGATCGTCGGCGCGATCCGGATCGTCGCCCCTTTCTTTCGCGACTTCGTCCTCCAGCCGGACAGCACCGACCGCATCCTGCTTCGCTGGCGGCGACAGAATTCGGAAACCATCTTCTCGGCGAACCAGATGTCCGACGGCACTCTGCGTTTCGTCTGCCTGGCCACGTTGTTGCTTCAGCCGGAGCTCCCGGCGCTCGTCGTACTCGACGAGCCGGAACTCGGCCTGCACCCGGTGGCCATCGTCCAGTTGGCGGACATGTTGCGCTTGACCTCGACCCGCAGTCAGGTCCTGATAGCGACCCAGTCGGTGACGTTGATGAACCAATTCTCCGCCGAAGACCTGATCGTCGTCGAACAGCGAGACGGGAATTCGGTCTTCACCCGGCCGAACAAAGCAGCCCTGGAGAACTGGCTCGACGAGTACTCGCTCGGCGAACTCTGGGAAAAGAACATCATCGGCGGTCAGCCGGGATCGCTGGGCAGCGTTCTCGATGCCTGATCAAAAGCGTCTGCACCTGTTGGTGGAAGGCCAGACCGAGGCGACCGTCGTCCGTGATGTGCTCTCCGATCACCTGCAGCGCCAAGGCTGGCTCGTCACCTATTCGACGGTTCGCACCCATACGTCTTCCATGACCTACCGCGGCGGCGTCTCGTCATGGCCGAAGCTGCACCGGGAGATCAAGGAACTGCTCGCCAGTCCCCGTCTCACCATGCTGACGACACTGTTCGACTACTACGGCTTCCCCGCTGACGCGCCGGGAATGGCCACTCGTCCGGCGGGGGCAGCCACCGCCAAGGTCGAATACGTCGAAGAGGCGTTGAAAGCCGCTATCGGCGACCACCGGTTCGTGCCCCATCTCGTGCAACACGAGCTGGAGTCCTGGGTGTTCGCCGCAGGTGATCAGCTCGCCGACCTACGCGACGACCCTGCGGTGGCCGAGCGGATCAAGCAGGACTGCGCCGAAGCCGGTGGGCCGGAACTCGTCAACGACGACCCGAAGAACGCGCCCTCGAAACGCCTCGCCAGGTATTGCCCTGGGTATGTGAAGACCCTCGAAGGACCGCTGGCGATCGCGGACCTGGGCATCGAGGGCTTGGCGGCTCAGTGCCCACACTTCGCCGCCTGGCTGGCCGAACTCGGCTCCAGGGTTTGACGCAATTCGTCCTCTAGTTGCGGTCGTTGCGTGGGCAAGGATCGCAACTAGAGGACGAAACGCGGTCAGGGCCAGGGGCGTGGAGTGGGGCGAAGGGTTTCGTAGGCGGCAGCGGCGCGAAGGACGTCGAGGTCGGCGAAGCGGCGGCCGCTGATCTGGAGGCCGATGGGCTGGTCGTCGCTCGTGTGGCCGCAGTTGATCGAGACCGCGGGCTGGCCGGACATGTTGTACGGCACGGTGAACGCGATGTGCTCGAACGGGCGGCGCGGGTCGTTGGTCGGCGAAGGCCACTCTGCGGGCGGGGCCGAGACCGGGCAGGTCGGTGACAGGACGACGTCGAAGCGTTCGGTCTCGCGCAGGGTCGCGACGGCGATGGCGTCGATCTGCGCAAAGCCGCGATAGGCCTCGACACCGCTGACGTCGGCGCCGCCGGCGGCCCAGTCGGCGATGTACGGCAAGACCTTCGCGCGGCGATCCTCGGGCAGCACCGACATGTCCGACCAGGCGCGGACGCGCCAGAAGGTGTCGAGCCCGTCGAGCATTTCGCGGCGCAGGAACGGCGAAACCGGCTCCACCACCGCGCCCGCGGTTTCGAACAGCCGCGCGGCTTCGGTGACGGCGCTGATCGTCTCGGGCGAGACCGGGAGTCCGACGCCCGGGTCGAGGTGCAGTCCGATCCGCAGGCCTTTGACGTCGGCCGACAGCGAAGTCCAGTCGAGCGACGACGGCGGCAGCGAGAGGTGATCGCGACCGTCCACACCGGACAGAACGCTCATCAGCAGCGCGGTGTCGGCGACGGTCCGCGTCATCGGCCCGGCGACGCGGCCGAGGAACGGCGGATCCACCGGTACCCGGCCGAAACTCGGCTTCAGCCCGACCAGGCCGCACCATCCGGCGGGCAACCGGATCGAGCCGCCGATGTCGGTACCGACGTGCAGCGGGCCGTAGCCCGCGGCGGCCGCCGAACCGGCACCGGCGCTGGAACCGCCGGGCGTACGCGTGGTGTCCCACGGATTCCGCGACGCGGTGTGGAAACTCGACAGCCCGGACGTCAGCATCCCGTAGTCCGGCATGGTGGTCTTGCCCAGCAGGACCCCGCCGGACTCGCGCACGCGGGCGCCCGCCGGGGCGTCTTCGGGCGCGGGGACCAGCGAAGAAGCGGCCGTGCCGAGCGGGACCGGCGTACCGCGGGTCGCGATGTTCTCCTTGAGCGTCAAGGGAACGCCGTCGATGGGGCCGAGCGGTTCCCCGGCGTGCCAGCGGCTTTCGGACGCCTTCGCGTCTTCACGTGCGCCGCTCGGGTCGTACGCGTAGAGCGCGTGCAGTTCGGGTTCACGCGCCTCGACACGGGCGAGGACCGCTTCGGTGACCTCGACCGGCGACAGAGTTTTCGCGCGGTACTCGGCGACCAGTTCGACGGCGGTCAGGTCTGGCAACTCCGGCACGGCAAAGGCTCCTTACGTCGCGGGCGGTTCGAAGCGGCCGTCGACCGCGGTCCAGCCGCCGTCCACCGCCAGCACGGAGCCGGTCACGAACGACGACGCGTCCGAGGCGAGGTAGACGACGGCGCCCGCGAGTTCGTCCGGGCGCGCCCAGCGGCCGAGCGCGCCCTTGGTCGCGTAGGCGTCGTACCAGGCCGGATTCGCCTTGATCTGCGCGGTGAGCGGGGTTTCGACGACGCCGGGTGCGATCGCGTTGACCCGCACCCCGGCCGGGCCGAACTCCGCCGCGGCCGTGCGGAAAAGCTGCACGAGGCCGGCTTTCGTCGCCGCGTACGGGCCCTGCCCCGGCTCGACGGTGGTACCGCGGATCGAGGAGAAGCCGATGATGCTGCCCCGCCCGCGCTCGACCATGCCCGCACCGAACGCGCGGACGACCTCGAACGTCGCGCCGAGGTTCAGCGCGATCACCCGGTCGAATTCTTCGCGCGAGTACTCCAGCAGGCGTTTGCGCACGTTGGTCGCGGCGGTCAGCACGACGACGTCGAGCTCGCCGAGTTCCGCGGCCGCCCGTGCGGCAGCGCCGGACTCGAGCAGGTCTATCTCGTACGCCTCCCCCGCGCCGGTCTCCTTCGCCGCGGCGACGTCACGGTCCGCGACGATCACTTCGGCACCGTGCGCGGCCAGCGCCTTCGCGGCTTCGCGACCGATCCCGCTTCCTCCGCCGAGCACCACGGCCCGCCGTCCGTCGAGCCGGAACAGGTTGTCGTAACTCAAGGTCGCAGCACCGCCATCCTCGTCACGGTCAGTTCTTCGACCGCGAACCGCGGCCCTTCCCGCCCGATCCCGGAGTCCTTCACGCCGCCGTACGGCATGGTGTCGGACCGGAAACCGGGCACCTCGTTGACCACCACTCCGCCGACGTCGAGCTCGTCGAGCGCACGGAACGCGGTCTTCAAGGACGTGCTGAACACAGAAGCGTGCAAGCCGTAGCGCGACGCGTTGACCGCCTCGAAAGCTTCGTCCACAGAGGACACCCGGCGGATGCAGACGACCGGGCCGAAGATCTCCTCGTCCCAGCATTCGAGGCCGTCGGGCACGTCGAGCAGCACCGTCGGCCGCAGCACGGTGCCGTCGGCACCGCCGCCGAACAGCCGCGCCCCCGCCGAAGTCGCCTTGTCGACCCACTCCTGGACACGCCTGGTCGATCCCGGGTCGATCAGCGCCGAGACCCGCGTCTTCTCGTCGCGGGGATCACCGGCGACGACTTCGCCGAGCCTGGCCAGCACCCGTTCGGTGAACTCCTCGGCGACGGCGTCGACGACCAGCACCCGCTGCACCGAGATGCACGCCTGGCCGGACGCGTAGAACCCGCCGCGCAGCACGGCGTCCGCGGCCGCGTCGAGATCGGCGTCCTCCGCGACCACCAGCGCGGCATTGGAACCCAGCTCCAGCAACGTCTTCGTGGGCGCCGCGTCGCGTGCGATCCGGTGTCCGACCAGCGCGGATCCGGTGAACGACACCGCACCCGCCCGCCGGTCCGTGACCAGCGCCGAGCCGACGGCCGCGTCCCCGGTGACCAGCTGGACCATCGCGGGCAGGTCGGTCAGCGAGCGCACGAGGTGCACGAGCCACAACGTCGCGAGCGGTGTCTGCGGCGCGGGTTTCACCACCACCGGGCAGCCCGCGGCGATGGCGGGCGCGATCTTGTGCGACGCCAGCAGCAGCGGATAGTTGAACCCGGCGATCCCGACCACGACGCCGATCGGCTTGCGTTTCCAGAATCCGACCAGACCGTCGCCGGACGGCAGCAGATCGAGGGGCACAGTCTCGCCGTGCAGCCGCGAGACCTCTTCGGCGGCGGCTTGCCAGGTGACGATCGTGCGGGCGACCTCGACGCGGCAATCCACCAGCGGCTTGCCGGTCTCCAAAACCAACAGCCGCTCGAAGTCCTCGCGACGCGCTTCGAGAGCCGCGGCGACGTCGTTCAAAAGCGTGCGCCGGGTACGCGAAGGCAAGGCCGCGACCTGCTTGAACACCGCGACGGCTTCGTCGATCGCCCGCGTCGCCAGCTCCGGCGTCCCGACCGGCGCCCGGCCGATCTCGCTCCCGTCGTAGGGGAACGTCACCGGCTCGGTGTCCACAGTGGACACCCAGCCGCCGCCGATGGGCAGTCCCTCCGGGTACTCAAGCATCGTCGCCTCCCCGCAACCTCGTCAGTTCGGCGCGCAGATTCGGCGCGGCCGCCAGCAACTCCCTGGTGTATTCGTGCTCCGGCGCGTCGTAGACCTGGTCGACGTCACCCATCTCGACGATCTCCCCGCGCCGCATGACCGCGACCCGGTCGCACACGTGCCGCACCACGCCGAGATCGTGCGAGACGAAGATCAGCGTCAGCGAGTACAGCTCGACCAGCGACGCGAGCAGGTCGAGGATCTGCTTCCGCACCGAGACGTCCAGCGCGCTGACCGGTTCGTCCGCGATGAGAACGCTCGGATTCGGCGCGAGCGCCCGCGCGATCGAGATGCGTTGCCGTTGCCCGCCGGAGAACTGGTGCGGGTACCGGCCGGCGGCGTCTTCGGGCAGGCCGACGGCTTTCAACAGCTCGGAAACCCGTGCCGGATCCCGGCGCCCCAAAGGCTCGGAGATGATGTCGCGCACCCGCATCCGCGGATCGAGCGAGCCCATCGGATCCTGGAAGACGATCTGCAGTTCCGATCGCAGGAAGCCGAGTTTCCGTTCGGGCAGGGTGTCGACGCGTTTGCCCTGGAACGAGACGCTGCCCGCCGTCGGCTTGTCCAACGCGGCCAGCAATCGGACCAAGGTGGACTTCCCCGAACCCGACTCGCCGACGATCCCGAAGCGCTGACCAGCCTCGACGTCGAACGAAACGCCGCGCAAAGCATGGACATCGCGGCGCGTGTAGTGGCGTTCCAGGTCGCGGACTTCGATCATCATCGGCTCGCCTCCAGATCCGAAGCGGCCAAAAGCTTCCGCGTGTACTCGTGCTTCGGCGCGGTGAGGACGTCGCGGGTGGTGCCTGCCTCGACGATCTCGCCGTCCAGCATCACCAGCACCCGCTCGCACACCGACGCCACCACGGCGAGGTCGTGCGTGATGAACAGCAGCGCGCTCTCCCGCTCGCGGACGCCGTCGAGGATCAGTTCGAGGATCTGCGCCTGCACGGTGACGTCCAGCGCGGTCGTCGGCTCGTCGCAGATCAGCAGCTTCGGGTCGTTGGCCAGCGCGATCGCGAGGACGACGCGTTGCCGCTGCCCGCCGGACAGCTGATGCGGATACGCGCGGAAAGTCCCTGGCAGGCCGACGGAATCCAGCAACGCCTCCGCCGAAGCGCGGTGATTCCCGCGGTCGCGGTGGATCCGCATCGGCTCGGCCACCTGCGCGCCGACCCGCATCGCCGGGTTCAGCGCTGTCATCGGTTCCTGGAACACCATCGACAGTTCGTTGCCGCGCAGCCGCGACAGTTCCTTCTCCGACGCGGTCAGCAACTCGCGGCCGTCGAGCTTCACCGAACCGGACGCGGCGAGTTCTTCGGGCAGCAGACCCATGATCGACAACGCCGTCAACGACTTCCCGGAACCGGACTCGCCGATCAACCCGACGCGCTCACCCCGCGCGATGTCGAACGAGACGCCGCGGACCAGGTCACCGATGCCGAGGCCGTGGACTTCGAGGGTCATAGCCGCGCCGCCAATCGGGGATCGAGCCGATCGCGGAGGCCGTCACCGAGCAGGTTGAACCCGAGGACGGCGATGGCGATCGCGACGCCGGGCACGAGCGCGAGCCGCGGGTGCAGGGTCAGGAACACCTGGGATTCCTGCAGCATCCGGCCCCACGACGGCGTCGGCGGCCGCGTGCCGAACCCGAGGAACGACAACGCCGCTTCGGCGAGCACCGCGATCGCGAACGACACCGACGCCTGCACGATCAGCATTCCGGAGATGTTCGGCAGCACGTGCCGCGCCGCGATGTTCAGCCGCGAGCGACCGGCCGACCGCGCGGCCAGCACGAATTCGCTGCTCATCACCTGCAGCGTCCCGGAACGCGCGATCCGTGCGAACGACGGGATGGTCGCGATGCCGATCGCCACCATCGCGGTCAGCGTGTCGGCCCCGAACACCGCGCCGAACATGATCGCCAGCAGCAACGCGGGGAACGCGAGCACGAGATCGTTGACGCGCATGACGAACTCGCCGAGCCACCGCGACGACATCCCGGCGAGGATGCCCAGCGGCGTCCCGATCAGCGCGGCGATCCCGACCGCGACCACGCCGACGTACAGCGTGGTCCGGGCGCCGACCATGAGCTGGCTGAGCACGTCGCGGCCGAAGCTGTCCGTGCCCAGGAGATTGGCGCCGCTGAAGTCGTGAAGCCGGTTGGGCGCGTCGACCCGGACCGGGTCGAACGGCGTCCACACGAACGAAAGGAGCGCGGCGAGCACGATCAGCGCGACCAGGACACCGCCGATCACGAGACTGCGATTGCGCATCAGGAACCCCGCAATCTCGGGTCGAGCACCGTGTAGAGGACGTCGACCACGAAGTTCACCAGCAGCACGCCGACCACCAGGACCAGCACGATCCCCTGCACGGACAGCAGATCCCGCGACGCCACCGAGTCGAGCAGCATGCTGCCCAGCCCCGGCAGGACGAACACGCGCTCGACGACGACGGCGCCGATCAGCAGCGTCGCCAGTTGCAGGCCGAGCACCGTCACCACCGGCACGGCGGCGTTGCGCAGACCGTGCCGGAACAACGCCTGGAACGGCCGGAGTCCTTTGGACCGCGCGGTGCGCAGGTAGTCCTGCCCGAGCGTGTCGAGCACCGCGGACCGCACGTAGCGCGTGAGCACCGCGCCCTGCACGAGTCCCAGCGACAACGCCGGGAGGACGAGACCGCGGAGGAATTCGCCGGGATCCTGCACCGGCGGCGTCCAGCCACCGGAAGGCAGCCAGCGCAACTGCACCGCGAAGACCTGCACGAGGATGATGCCCGCGAGGAACGCGGGGATCGCGACGCCGATCTGCGAGAGCCCGGAAACCGCGGCGCCGCCCGCCTTCCGGTGCCGCACGGCGGCGAACGTCCCCGCCGGGACGGCGATCAGCAGCGCCACCAGCATCCCGGCCCCGACCAGCCACAACGTGACACCGAGCCGGTCGGTCAGCGCCGGCCCGATCTCCTCGCGGGTGACGTACGAACGGCCGAAGTCGCCGTGCAGGACCCCACCGATCCAGTCGAAGTACTGCGTCACCAACGGCCGGTCGATGCCGAATTCGGCGCGCGTCTTCGCGATCAGTTCCGGTGTCGCGTTGACGCCGAGCGCGACCTGCGCCGGATCACCCGGCAGGACGGCCATGAACAGGAACACCACGAGGGACGCGACCAGCACACTGGCCACGAGGATCGCCAGACGGCGCACGATCTTGACCGTCATCGCGGTGCCAATCCCGTGAGGTCGAAGGACTCGCTGACCTGGTTGCGCACGAACCCGGTCACCTTCTCCTTCGCCACGATCACGTTGGGGAACAGGAAGAGCCAGTCCGCCGCGGCGTCTTCGGACAGCTGCCGCGCGACCCGCCGCATCGCCTCGACCTGCTCCTGGGGCGTTCCGGCGTCGGCCTTCGCCAAGTCCTGCTGGACCGGCTTGCCGTCGTAACCCCAGTAGTACTTCGGCCTGCCGAAGGTGACGATGTCGCGCGCCTCGACGTGCTGGATGATCGAGAGGTCGTAGTCGCGGTCGGTGAAGACCTGTTTGAGCCACACCGCCGGGAAGTCCAGCGGCTCGATCGTCACCGTGACGCCGACGTCCGCCAGTTGCGACGCCACCACCTGCGCGGCCGAGACGGCGTACGGCAGGTTCGGGATCCGCAGCCGCAGCGACGGATTCGGCTGCCCTGCTTCGGCGAGCAGCGCTTTCGCCTTCACTGGGTCGAACGGATACGCGTTCGACAGGTCCTCGTACCAGGGATCCGTCGGCGGGACCATGCTGCCGATGAGCGTGCCGCGCCCGGCCCAGGCCGTGTCCAGCAACGCCTTGCGGTCGATCGCGTAGGACAGCGCGCGCCGCACGCGGACGTCGTTCAAGGGCGGCCGGGCGTTGTTGAACGCGAGCGTGACCTCGCTGTTCGTCGTGCCCTCGACGACGGTGAAGCGGTCGTCGCCCTGGAACTGCGGGATCGAATCCGGCACGGTGATCGCGGAGATGACGTCGATGCCGTTGCTGAGCAAGGCGTTGTTGAGCGCCGTCGGATCCTTGATGTACTTGAGGACCACCGTGGAGTACGCCGGTTTCCGGCCCCAGTACGCCGGATTCTCCTTGAGCACGATGGAATCGCCGCGCCTGCGCGAGGACACCGTGAACGGCCCGGTGCCGATCGGTTCGTTCGCCAGATCCGCGACGCCGGTGGGGCTGAACATCGCGCCGAGCCTGCTGGTGAGGCTGAACAGCCAGCCGTTGCTGGGTTTCGTGAGCACGACCCGCGCGTGGTCCGGCGCGACGACGTCGACCCGGTCGACAACGTCCATTGTGGACTTGATCGACACGGTCCACTCGGTCTTCACGCGCATCAGGGAGAACTTGACGTCCTCGGCCGTGAACGGCGCGCCGTTGCTGAACTTCGCGTCCTCGCGCAGCTTGAAGTCGTAGGTCTTGCGGTCTTCCGAGATGGTCCACGATTCGGCCAGCAGCGGCACGATCTGCCCGTCCGCGTCGAGTTTCACCAGGCCCTCGTAGACGTTGTAGAGCAAGGCCTGCGGGATGGCGGCGCCGTCGGTGCGGGTGAAGTCGAAGTTCGCGGGTTCGGCGGTGTAGCCGACCGCGAGGGTGCCGGGATCCTTGGCGACCGTGGCACTCGAACCGGCCGAGCAGCCGGACGTCACCAGCAGCAACACGAGTGCCGCCGCGCGGATCCGGACTTTCATCCTGCCCCCTGACCGGTAGACTGGTCTGACCAGTAAACCAGACGAGACGGCAGGGTCAAGATGGAATTCGAGCCGGTCGCCCCTGTCCGCGCGTACCAGCGCGTCGTCGAACAGATCGAGGAAGCCGTGTTCAGCGGCCGGATCAAACCCGGCGACCGGCTGCCGAGCGAACGCGAACTGATGGTCCAGTTCGACGTCGGCCGCTCGACCGTGCGCGAGGCGCTGCGGGTGTTGCAGGCGGCGGAAATGATCCGCTCGCGACCCGGCGATCCGCGCGGTCCCGAAGTTCTCGCCGCCTCCCCCGCCGTTCTGCACCGGTCCATGCACCGGCTGGCGCGGGCCGACCACCTCGGCCTTTCCGAACTCCTGCAGTTCCGCATGATCCTCGACGGTTCCGCACATCTGCTCGCCGCGCAGTTCAGGACCGAAGACCATCTCGCCGAACTGGACACGGCACTGGAGGCGATGCGCGCGGGCGTCGCGAAGGGATTCGCCGAATTCGGTCACGCGGACGTCGCGTTCCACGAAGCCATCGCCCGTGCGACGGGGAATCCGCTGCTGGTGATCAGCGGCGAGGTCGTCCGCGGGGTCGTGCTGGAACTCATCGAGGACAAACTGGAGCACGCCGACGATCGGACAGCGTTGATGCGCAACTGGCTGACGCATCACGAAGAAGTACTCGGAGCGATCCGGGATTCAGACGGCGAACGCGCGTCGCGGCTGGCGAAACAGGCGCTGTACGACAATTACGCCGAGTACGTCCCCGAAGAACAACGTCGTCTCTTACAGCCACTTCTTTCGTAACACTCTGTCGCGCCGGGCCGACTCACTCCTACACTCGCTCAAGTGGGGGATGCCATGGAGCCTTCAACAGCCCGTAAGGGAGTCGGTCTCGCTCTGTCCGGCGGTGGTTACCGCGCGATGTTGTTCCACACCGGAGCCCTGTGGCGGCTCAACGAACTCGGCTGGCTGTCGAAGATCTCGACGTTCTCCAGCGTCTCCGGCGGCTCGATCGCGGCAGGGGTGCTCGCGCACGCTTGGTCGGACCTGAAGTTCGAGAACGGCGCCGCGAACAACTTCTACGACGAGGTCGTCGCGCCGGTCCGGAACCTCGCGCGGACGCGGCTCGACATCCCGGTCACCTTGCGTGCCATGGCCATTCCGTGGCGGAGTGCCGGTGAGGAGCTCGCGCGGGTGTACGCGAAACACCTGTTCGGCGACTGCTGCCTCGAGGATCTGGACCCGGCGGGCCCGCAGTTCGTCTTCACCGCGACGAACCTCCAGGACGGCGCGCTGTGGTGGTTCTTCCGGCAGCACGGGCCGCACGGGAACATCCCGCTCGCGACCGCGGTGGCCGCGTCGTCGGCGTTCCCTCCGATGCTCTCGCCGGTGGTCATCCACGACCCGCTTTCGGCCGATGCGGGCAAGAAGATCGTGCTGAGCGACGCCGGTGTCTACGACAACCTCGGCCTGGACCCCGTCGAGGGGCAGTGCGCGACGGTGCTGGTCAGCGACGCGGGCAAGCGGATGAAGGTCAAGCAGAAGGTCCCCAGCGATTGGGGGCGGCAGTTGTTGCGCGTCCTCGACGTGATCGACAACCAGGTCCGCGAACTGCGGCGGGGCGCGTTGCTGAAGTCCTATGTGGAGAAGGATTTCGCGGGAACGTACTGGGGAACCTACGTCGATCTGGAGAACTTCGAGCTGGCGGATTCGCTGGCCGCGCCGGTCGGGCTCACGCACAAGCTGGCGGAAACCCCGACGCGGCTGACGAAGCTGCCGGAAGTGCTGCAGGAGCGGCTGATCAACTGGGGTTACGCGGCTTGTGACGCCGGGATGCGGAAGTGGGTCGAGCCGGAGGCCGCGGCTCCCGCGGGGTTCCCGTTCCCTGCCGCGGGTGTCGGCTGAGTGGTCCCCCGGACGCTATGAAAGGCCCGTTACTTGCAAATTTTGCAAGTAACGGGCCTTTCATAGCGCTCTCGTCAGGCGAAGGTCAGGCGACCAGGTTCGCGTAGACAATGATGTTGTCCTTGTAGCTGTGCTCTTCCTTGTCGAAGACACCGCCACAGGTGATCAGCCGCAGCTGCGGCTTGTCCGTGTTGCCGTAGACCGCGTCCTCGGGGAACTGGTCCTTGGGCACCTGGTCCTTCTTCTCGACCACGAACTTCAGGCTCTTGCCGTCGCTGCGGTCGACGAGAATCTCGTCACCCGGGTTGACGTCCTTGAGCTTGAAGAAGATGCCGGGCTGCTTGTTGCCGTCGACGTGCCCGAGCACGATCGCCGGGCCGACGTCGCCGGGCACCGGCGAAAGCTGGTACCAGGCGGCCTGCATCGGCTTCTTGGCCGAAGGGACGGCCATCTTGCCGTCCTTGTTGACCGCGACCGCGATCAGGTTCGACTCCGCGCCGATCTTGGGGATCTTCACGTTCGTCGGCCTGGTGCCGCTGAACGGCTTCGTGACCGGGACGGTCGATTCCGCCGGCGCCTGCTGTGCGGCGGGCGCGGGCTCGTCGGAACCGCAGCCGGTCAGTGCGAGGGAAAGGATGAGGGTGGCCGCGACCGCGCGGCCACCCCGCCTCAGGAACTTCGTCGACATCGATCAGGCCGCGGTGGCGCCGAAACCGGTCTCGATGCCGCCCTTGGGGGCGTACTTGACCTGCTTCTCCGGCTTGCCCGGGGTGCCCGCGCCGCCGCCGATGGGCGACTCGAACTCGATGTCACCCTTGCCGGCCTTGCCCGCGCAGGTCCAGGTGAAGGTGCTGGAGTTGCCCTTGAAGGACTTCTTCACCTTCACGATGTAGACCCAGTAGCGGCCGTCGTCCTCGGCCTGGTTGCTGTACAGGGTGTCGAAGTCCGGAGCCGAAACGGCGGCGGGCTCGCCCGACGCGCAGGCGATGACCAGGGCGCCGACACCGTTCTCGCCGATGTAGCCCGCGCCGACGTTGTCGACGTAGGGCTCCTCCGGCGGGGTGGTCGGCTTCTCCGAGGTGGAGGTCGGCGACGGCTTGCCGGAAGTCGGCTTGCCGCTGCTGCTCGAGGTCGGCTGCTGCGACGACGACGAGGCCGGAGTGCTCGGCTCGGGCGGAGCCGTCGTCACCTTGCCGCCCGTCCACGAAGGCTCGGGTGCCGGGGTGGACGTCTCGCTCGAGGGTGCGGGAGGCGTGGTCGTCGTTTCGTCCTGCGCCATCGCGGCCGGCGTCACGGCCAGCGAGATGACGGCGCCGGCCAGCACCGCGCCCGCGAGGCGGCCCAACGTCTTCTTCAAAGTGATCTCCCAGTGGAAAAGCATCGCAACGCACAGTGACCCCCACCATGCGGCCACCCGGGGGAAAATCCCACGTTCGGGTGACAGCGCGATCCTGCCGGAAAATCGCAGGTCAGCTGTAGCGAATAGACAGTGACAAAAACCACTGTGAAAACCGGTAACAAGGAGGTGGGCCCGCTCGATACAAGGGCCCGGAAGTCGCTCAGCAGAGGGAAAAGCCTCGCGGCGACGAAGGAATGTTAACACCCGAACGACCGGAACGGTTGCCATCCGGAAGCATTTTTTCCTCTTCCGTCCGACGCTGGAAAACCACCGGTTTTCTTGGGGAAACGACCTCTTTTTGTGATTCCTCAGCGCTTTGTTACCGGCCGGTTCACACGTTCGGAGTACTCGACCGTGAAGTATCGACCATCCAAGGGCGGATATCGGTACCCCTCAACACGAAGGTCACGATTAGAACACCAGGAACAGCGCCACGGCGAGGGACACCGCGCCGAGGAGGCCCGCGACGAACAGCCAGGGCCTCGGCGAGGTCCGATTCCGCACCGCCCGGCCGCCGCCCACCACCGCGACCAGCAGTCCGACGCCGAACCCGATCCCGGGAATGAAGGTGGCGAGCGTCCGGTTTTCGGCGTCACAGGCCCAGATCTCGTCACTCGGGCAGGGCGTCGCCGCGAGTTCGGCCAGCACGCCCGTCGCGACGATCGCGAGGAACCCGAGCACCAGGAGCCAGAACAGGCCCCACATCAGTTGACCCAGCCGCCGGGGCGCTTTCGTCTCCTCCACGCGCTTCAGGTTAGGGCGTCAGCCGAGCGCCGAAGCCAGATCCGTCCAGAGATCTTCGGGATCCTCGAGTCCGACACTGAACCGGACGAGCCCGGCGGGCACGTGCGCGTCGCCCGCCAGCCACGCCCGCCGCTCGACCAGGCTCTCCACTCCGCCGAGGCTGGTGGCGGCGCGGATCAGCCGCAGCGAACCGATGACCTTGTCCGCGGTCTCCGCGTCCGGGAGTTCGAACGCGATCATCGTGCCGGAGCCGGGATACCGCACCCGGGTGATCGCGGGGTGATCCAGCAGCCGCGCGGCCAGCAGTGCGGCCGTGCGCGTCTGCTCGGCGAGGCGGACCGGCAGCGTCCGCAGGCCGCGAAGGGCGAGCCAGGCTTCGAGCGCACCCGGGGTCGCACCCATCCGCGTACGCGCGTCTCGCAAGTCCTTCGCGACGCCTTCGTCGGCCGCGATCGTCAGCCCGAGCAGCAGATCGCTGTGGCCGCCGATGAGTTTCGTCGCGCTGTGCACGACGATGTCGGCGCCGAGTTCGAGCGGTCGCTGCCCGAGCGGGGTGGCGAACGTGTTGTCCACCGCGACCAGCCCGTTCGCGGCGGCGGCGATCGTCTCGATGTCGATGACGTCGAGCGTCGGGTTCGTCGGGGATTCGAGCCAGAGCAGGTCGGCGTCCGCCGCCGCGACCCAGGCGTCCGTGTCTTCCGGCGCGAGCTCGGTGACCACCAGGCGACCGGTCCGGTGCGCGTGTGCGAGGAGCCCGCGGGACCCGGCGTAGGAGAACGTCGGGACGCAGACCTTCGCACCGACCCGCAACGTGTCCACCACCGCGCTGAGCGTCGCGATCCCCGACGCGAACGCGGTGGCGTGCCCGCCTTCGAGCGCGCCGATCGCGGTTTCGAGGGCTTCCCAGGTCGGGGTGCCGTTCTCCCGCGAATACGCGCGGTCGGCGCCGGCGTCGAAGGTGCTCGCCGCGACGATCGGCACGTTCAGCGGTTCGCCGGGGCCCTCCGGACGTCCGGCTGCGACGGCGAGGGTGCGGGGTGACCAGTCGTTCGTGTCCACCCCGCCACCGTAAACCGTGCCCTCGCTAGTGGGCGTACACCTCGAACTCGTAGAGGGAGTAGCCGTACTTCGTGCCTCGCTGAACTCCGGCCATCCGGACATAACGGCCGTCCGTGGCCTCGAAGGCGACGTTGTCCTGCCCGCCGTCTCCGTCCACTGTGGACGCGACGTCACGCCAGTTCGTCCCGTCGGACGAGACCTGCACCTTGTACGCCTTCCCGTACGCGGATTCCCAGTGCAGGACCACCCGGGAAACCCGCCGCGCGGAACCGAGGTCGACGGTGATCGACTGGTTGTCGCTCCAGTCGCTCGCCCAGCGCGTCGAGAGGTTGCCGTCGATCGCGTTGGACGGCGGCGAGTTGTACCAGCCTGTCTCGTGGCTGCTCGCGCTGACCGACCGGCCGGTGGCGAGGTTGGCGATGTTGTCGCCGCGTTTCGCCGGGAATTCGACGACCTGCTGGAAGGTCGGCCGGTTCTGGGTGCTCATCTTGTCCTGCGTGATGCCGCCGAGCGCGCGGTGGATGATCGTGTCGGCGCACCACTGGTCACCCGCGGCGCAGTCGCCGTCACCGGGGTACACGGTGTTGGCGGGCTGGGCGGCGGCCTGCGTCAGCGAGTCGACCAGGATCTGACGGCAGGCGTTGACATCGCCGCCACCGCAGTACTTCACGGGTAGCGGACCGGCGACGTTCTGCCCGAGGACCGAGCGGATGTCCTTGTGCACGTAGCCCCACCAGCCGGCCTGATACGACGAACCCGCGTGCGACTGGCCGACGTGCTTGCCGGGCACCTCGTTCTGCCAGCCGGACGGCGACTCGTTGATCTTCAGCACGCCCACCATGGCGGCGTAGGCGGCGTCGCCCATGCCGGGCTTGAACTGGGCGTTGACCAGGAGCGGCCACCAGGCGTCCATCACGCGGATCGCGTCGGCGTTGGCGTAGGCCTTGCTGCCGGGCGAGGTCTCCGAGCGCAGGGCGCCCGCGGCGAGCCAGGTCTTCAGCTTCGCCACCGCGTCCGCGGCCGGACCGGTCACGGGCGCCTTGTCGATCACCTTGAGCAGTTCCGGCAGCACCTTCTCCGCGCGGAGGTCGGCCAGCGCCGCCTCCTCCATGGCCTGCGTGAGGTTCACCCGCGTCACCTTGGTGCCGCTCGAGATCATCTTCTTGACCCGCGCGTCGATCAGATCACCGCGGTGCACGGAACTCTTGTCCGCGCCGCTGGCCGCGTAGCCGTTGGTCTGCGCGTTGTTCCAGCTGATGTAGTAGTCCTGGTTGATCGACTGGGGATGCTGCGAAGACGGCGTGTAGTTCGCGAGGTTGCCGTCGGGATTCCAGCCCTGCCAGTCGAATCCGGCATCGGCCTTGACCGGCATCGCCGGGTCGACGTTCGGATTGCGGACCGGGTTCGAGCCGGAGTTGAAGTACGCGATGTCGCGGGAGTCGGCGTAGAACCAGTTGTAGGTCTGGTTCACGTCGGCCGCCGCGGCCTGGAAGTCCTGCGCGGACTTGATCGCGTCCGGGTCGTTGAACTTCTGGAAGCCGATGATCGTGTCGATCTCGTGCTGGAAGGTCGACCGCAGCGACGCGTACGCGACCGGCTTGCCGCCCACGAGCGCCCGGCTCGTCACCGGTCCGTATTTCGTGCGGAAACTCCGCAGGGTGTACGAACCCGCGGCCGTCCCGTCGGCGATGGTGGGCTTCCAGGCGTTCTTGCGCTCGACGATCTCGAACGGCAGGCACTGACCGCGGAACCGGTAGAAGCCGGAGTTCTTCGTCGGCGCGGAACCGTTCTGCTCGCACAGCTCGACCGCGTAGGTGTCGGTGATGTCCTGCGACGCCGAAGTCGCGCTCCACGAGTAGTCCTTGCCGCGGCCCAGCAGCACGTACATGCTGATGCCCGCGAACGAGGCGCCCCGGGCGCTGATGCCCGGACCCTGGAGTTCCTGCAGCATCAGCAGTTGCGGCGCGAAGTAACCGGCCTGCGGGCCGAAGACGGCGACCGGGTGACCGCTCGCGGTCTTGGCACCGGAGACGACCAGCGCGTTGGACATGCCGTGCTTCTCGGAGAGAAGGTTGCCGGGCAGGACCCCGTTGTCGAAGATGCCGCGGACGGCCTTCTGGTCGTCGGGCGCGGGAACGTCCACCTTGGCGGGCGTCGCCGTCCCGGCGGAACCGGTCGGATCGAAGACGAGCTGCTGACCGGAGACCGAACCCTTGTCCGGTATCGCGGCGCCCTGCGGAGTGGCCGGAGCCTTGCCGTAGTCGAAGTTCTGTCCATTGTGGAGGGTCTTGACGGTCTCGGGATCGTCCTCGGACCGGAGGCTCTTCCAGACCTTGTCGCCCTGTTCGAGACCGTACTTCTCCTGCATCGCCATCTTCGCGATGGCGTTCTGCACCTCACCCCCGCCGCCGGCGCCGAACTGCGCGCCGACCACCGCGGCGAGCACGACGAGGTCGGTCAGCTTGAACGGCTCGATGGTCCCGGCGTTGGTGATCGCGTCGACGTGCCCGGTGAGGACGTACTCGCCGGGGAAGTAGCGGCCGCTGTGCGAATCGGAGATGTACTTGTTGACGCCCTGGACGTAGGCCTCGGCGTCGGCCTTGCCCTGCGCGCCGCGCGGACCGCTGGCCGCGGCGTCGTCGATCTGCTTCTGCAGTTCCTGCTCGGTGTAGGGCGCCGAGGAGAAGAAGCTCTGTTCCAGCTCGCGGTTGCCCTGCGCACCACCGGCGTACGACGTCAGCTGGCCGCGTCCGACGCGGCGCATGATGTCCATCAGCCACAGGCGATCCTGCCCGGCGGCGTACCCGGCGCCGTACATCGTGCCCGGCCGCGTGGTGCCGACGATGCGGGGGACGCCGGTCGCCTTGTCCCGGGTGATCGTCACGTCCGCACGCGGTTTGATCGTGCTCTCGACCTGCCCGGACTGGACGCCGAACGAGGCGTCGTTGAAGAACTGGTTGATCTTGTCGGTGGTCAGCGTCTTGTAGCCGTCGGCGAGCGAGGCGTACCTGCCGAGCTGGTCGGCGGAATGCGCGGGCCGGGTGCCGAGCGCCTTGTGCGCCAGGATCTCGGCGAGGGTGGCGTTCCCCTTGGTGCCGGGCGGCAGGATGTCGGAACACTGGCCGCCGCAGTAGTCGTCGAGCGCGGCCGCCACGACGGAGTTCGCCTGGGGTTCCGCCGCGTTCGCCTGCAGGGCCGGAACGGTTCCCGCCACGAGGGTGAGCCCCGCCAGCGTCGTCAAGACCCGTATGCCTCGTCGCATGAAAGACCTCCGTCGTCGGAGAGTGACGAGGCGCACACTACCCACGGGTATCCAAATTTGTGAAGACTATTCGCGTTCTTGCCACCGTTCGGCGGAACACTCGTCCTGCGAACCCCGGACCTGCGTATGTAGGTTGGGGGCATGTCTTTGGAGAAGCCCCAGATCGACCGCCCCGAGGGGCCCGCGCCCTCCGACCTGGAGAAGACCGACATCTCTGTCGGCGACGGCCAGGAAGCGAAGACCGGCGACACCGTTTCGGTGCACTACGTCGGTGTCTCGCACTCGACCGGCGACCAGTTCGACGCCTCATGGGACCGCGGCGAGCCGCTTCGCTTCGGTCTCGGCCGTGGCCAGGTCATCCCCGGCTGGGACCAGGGCGTCGCGGGCATGAAGGTCGGCGGCCGTCGCCAGCTGGTCATCCCGCCGCACCTGGCCTACGGCGAACGCGGCGCCGGCGGCGTCATCAAGCCGAACGAAACCCTGATCTTCGTCGTAGACCTGATCGGCGTGAACTGACCCACAGCACACTGCGCGAAGGGAGCCTTCGCCTCATCCAATGGGGCAAAGGCTCCCTTCGTCGCGTGACATGAGGGGAAAGTCCCCTTCAGCCCCCACCCACTCGCCAACCGCACCCTCACGCACCGTGGGGGTCCGGGGGGCTCGGCCCCCCGGGAGTCGACGAGCGACGACCAACGCGAAAGAGGCCCCGTCGCGCTAGCGAAGGGGCCTCTGAACAAGAGTGGGCGAGGAGGGAGTTGAACCCTCACGTCCTTTCGGACACACGGACCTGAACCGTGCGCGTCTGCCATTCCGCCACTCGCCCGAGTGCTTCGTTCTCTGACAGCTCGCAAAGCGTAGCAGGCTGATTTCACGGGTTTCACCGGGGGCCGTGTCCGACTGGCCGTACCCGGATAGGATCGACGGAGAAAGCAGACGTGTGAGGAGGTTGCCCGGTGGGCCGCGTAGAGCGCTTCGATAGGCGGCTCGAGAACCTTGTGGGCAATACCTTCGCGCGCATGTTCGGTGGCAACGTCGTCACGCAGGAAGTGGCGGTGGCGCTTGAGCGCGAGAGCGAGGAGAACGTTCGTGAGCTGGCCGGCGGTCGACAGCTCGCCCCCAATCACTACATCGTGTCGCTGGGGCAGGCTGATCACGAGCGCATGGCCGGAGACGAGCAACGGGTCACGTCGGTGTTGGCGGGGGCGGTCAAGGAACACCTCGCCGAGCACGGTTGGGACACCTATGGTGACGTCGTAGTTTCGCTCGAGCGCAACGAGGCGCTGCATACTGGACAGTTCAAGACCCGTTCGTCCGTCGATCCCGACGTCAAACCACCTGGCGCCGAAGGTTCGTCACGGTCGGCACGACCCAGCAACGCAGGAGACCCAGCAATGAGCCAGCCCCCCGGCTACGGCCAATACGACCAGGGTGACCCGTACGGCCAGCAGCAGGGCCAGTACGGCTACGGACAGCAGGCTGGCCAGCAGCAGCCCGGGTACGACCAGGGTTATGGCGGCCAGCAGCAGGGCGGCTACGACCAGGGTTACGGCGGCGCCCAGCAGCCCGGTTACGACCAGTACGGCGGCCAGCAGCAGCAACCCGGATACGACCAGGGCTATGGCGGCGCCCAGCAGCCCGGCTATGACCAGTACGGCGGCCAGCAGCAACAGCCCGGGTACGACCAGGGTTACGGCGGCGCCGCCCAGCAGCCCGGTTACGACCAGTACGGCGGCCAGCAGCAACAGCCCGGATATGACCAGGGTTACGGCGGCGCCGCCCAGCAGCCCGGCTATGACCAGTACGGCGGCCAGCAGCAGCAGGGCGGATACGACCAGTACGGCGGCGGCCAGCAGCAGTACGGCCAGCCCGCCGCGGACCCGTACGCGCAGGGTGGCGGCTACGGCGGCCAGCCGGCGGCAGGCCGTCAGCTCGCCGCGAGCCTCCAGCTGGACGACGGTTCGAACCGCTCGTACTCGCTCAAGCAGGGCGGGAACGTCGTGGGCCGTGGCCAGGACGCCGACTTCCGGCTGCCGGACACGGGTGTCTCGCGTCGTCATCTGGAGATCACCTGGGACGGCCAGAGCGCGACGCTCGCGGACATCGGTTCGACGAACGGGACCACCGTCAACGGCACCCCGGTGCAGACGTGGCAGCTCGCCGATGGCGACGTGATCCGCGTGGGCCACTCGTCTCTCGTGTTCCGTACGCAGGGCTGATCGGCGGCGTCCGAAGGGGGTACCGCAGAATTGCGGTGCGGGACCTGTGGTGGATCGGCACCGCGGGTCGTAGCGGAGAGCAAGGCTGTTCGGAGCCGACCATCCCGGACGGCACGGGCTCTCCGCGGCGTACAGGAGAAACGGGAGCGGACACAACAAGTGCCAGAGCTGGTCGTTCAACTCACCAGAGTGGGCTTTCTCGTGCTGCTCTGGCTCTTCGTGTTCGCCGCGTTGCGTGTCGTCCGTTCGGATCTGTACGCGGCCTCCGGGCTGCGTGTCGCCGTCCCGACGTTCGGTCGCAAGAAGAAGGAAAACAAGAAGCCGCGCGGTGGCGGGAAGTCGCCGCAGCAGCTGCTCGTGACCCATGGCGCGCTGGCAGGCACCCGGATCGCCTTGGACGGCAGGCCGATCCTGATCGGCCGTGCCGACGACTCGACCCTGGTGCTGGACGACGACTACGCGTCGACCCGGCATGCCCGGATCGCCCTGCGCGGGGAGGATTGGTACGTGGAAGATCTGGGCTCGACGAACGGGACGTACCTCGACCGGGCTAAGGTCACGGCACCCCTCCGGGTCCCGCTCGGAGTCCCCATCCGGATCGGCAAAACGGTGATCGAGCTTCGCCCATGACTCTCGTCCTCCGCTACGCGGCTCGCAGCGACCGGGGCCTGGTGCGTTCCAGCAACCAGGACTCCGTGTACGCCGGACCCCGCCTGCTCGCCCTCGCCGACGGCATGGGTGGTCACGCCGCCGGTGAAGTGGCCAGCAAGGTCGTCATCGCCTCGCTCGCCCCGCTCGACGACGATGATCCGAGCGACGATCTCCTCGCCCAGCTGCGCGAGGCCGTCCAGAACGGCAACGCCGCCATCGCCGAACTCGTCCAGCAGGACCCGGACCTCGACGGGATGGGCACCACCCTGACCGCCGTGCTGTTCGCCGGTTCGCGGATGGGTGTCGTGCACGTCGGCGACTCGCGGGCGTATCTGATGCGCGGCGGGCAGTTCTCGCAGATCACGCGGGACGACAGCTTCGTCAACGAACTTCTCGAACAGGGCCGGATCACGCCGGAAGAGGCCGCGGTGCACCCGCAGCGGTCGCTGCTGCTGAAGGCGCTCACCGGTCACGAGGTCGAGCCGAGCCTGACGGTGCGCGAAGCCCGCGCCCACGATCGCTACCTGATCTGCTCGGACGGCCTGTCCGGCATGGTCAGTGACGAGACGCTCGCCGAGGCGATCCAGATCCCGGATCCGCAGGCCTGTGCGGACCGGATGATCGAGCTGGCGCTCAAGGGCGGCGGCACGGACAACGTCACGGTGATCATCGCCGACGTCGTCGACGTCGACTTCGGCGAGGACGCGCCCATAGTGGGCGGCGCCGCCGGTGACGGCAGTGACGAGTTCCACCAGGGCGACTCCCCCGCCGCCAGGGCGAGGGCGCTGACCCAGCCCGCGCCGCAGCCGCGACCCGAGGTCCAGCCACCGGAGGAGGACCCGAAGGTCAAGCGCCGGAGGCGATTTCGCTGGCTGGCGGGAGCAGTGGTCGTCCTGATCGTGCTGGCCGCGGCGGCGATCGCCACGCGGTATTTCGTGCTGAGCCAGTATTACGTCGGCGAAGGTCCCGGCGAGGAGGTCGTGATCTACCGCGGCGTCCCCGGCAGCATCCTCGGCATCGACCTGCACTCCTACGAGCAGGGCTCGTGCCCGCCGGGCGGGCTGTGCACCGACAAGCTGCTGGTGCCCGCGCTCCAGGAGGACGCGCGCATCGCGGTGAAGAACGGCGTCAAGAAGGACAACCTCGACGACGCCCGCAAGTACATCGACGACTTCCTGCGTCCGCACAAGCAGCTGGCCGACTGCAAACCGAACACCAGCTCGACTTCCACGTCGCCCCCCGCGTCGTCGCCGCCTCCGGCGTCGTCCTCGGCGGCACCCCCTTCTACCCCCGCCTCGCCCAGCTCGGCGAACCAGCCAGCGGGGAGGGACTGCTCGACGCCGGCCACGGCAGCACCAGGGGGCGGTAACTGATGAGCACGCCGCTCGCCGATCCGGCTTCGGCCCAGTTCGCCACGAACCCTCCGCGCGAGCTGCCCACCCGGCGCGGGACCGAGCTCGTTCTCCTCGCGTTCGCGACGTTCATCGTCACCATCGCGCTCGTGCTGGTGGAAGCGAACCAGGAGCAGGAGCTCACCAGCTCGATCATCTGGCTGGGGCTGTCCTACCTCGCGGTGCTGACGGCGGCGCATCTGGCGGTCCGCCGCTGGGCGCCGTACGCGGACCCGGTGATCTTGCCGTGCGTCGCGCTGCTGAACGGGCTCGGCCTGGTGATGATCCACCGGATCGACCTGGCGCTGGCGGAACGCGCCATCCAGCAGGGCAAGGAATACACCCCGGACGTCTCCAAGCAGGTGTTGTTCACCGCGATCTCGCTGGTGCTGTTCGTGGTGGTGCTGGTGGTGATCAGCGACCACCGCACGCTGACCCGCTACGGCTACATCTGCGGTCTGGTCGGCATCGTGGCGCTCGCGCTGCCCGCGGTGCTGCCGTCGACCCTTTCCGAGGTCAACGGCGCGAAGGTCTGGATCAAGCTTCCGTTCTTCTCGATCCAGCCCGGCGAGTTCGCGAAGATCCTGTTGATGATCTTCTTCGCCTCGTTCCTGGTGACGAAACGGGACCTGTTCATGGTCGCGGGCAAGAAGATCGTCGGCGTCGAACTGCCGCGCGCCCGTGACCTCGGCCCGATCCTGATCGCGGCGGCCGCCTGCCTCGGCGTGCTGGTGTTCGAGAAGGACCTCGGGACGTCGCTGCTGTTCTTCGGCGTCACGCTGGTGATGTTGTACGTCGCGACCGAACGGGTCATCTGGGTGGTGCTGGGCGTCGGCTTCTTCGCCGTCGGCGCGATCATCGCCTACAACCTGTTCACGCACGTCCAGCAGCGGGTGCGGAACTGGATCGACCCGCTCGCCACCTACGACGACGCGGGTGGCGGCTACCAGGTCGCGCAGGGCCTGTTCGGACTCGGAACCGGCGGTGTCGGCGGGACCGGCCTCGGCGCCGGACGGCCGGACATGGTCCCCGAGGCCAAAACGGACTTCATCACCACCGCGATCGGCGAGGAACTCGGTTTCATCGGCCTCGCCGCGATGCTGATGCTGTACCTGATCCTGGCGATGCGCGGGATGCGCAGCGCCCTCGCGGTCCGCGACACCTTCGGAAAGCTCCTCGGCGGCGGCCTGTCGTTCGCCCTGGTCATGCAGATCTTCGTGGTCGTCGGCGGCGTCACGAACCTGATCCCGAACACCGGGATCACCGCCCCGTTCCTCTCCCGCGGTGGTTCTTCACTGCTCGCGAACTACATCCTGGTGGCCCTCCTGCTCCGAATCTCCGACGCCGCCCGCAAACCCGCCGCGCGGCCGAAGCCGCAACAGCCGCAAGCGCCGCTCGCGGAAGCGCACACGGTGATGGTCCAGCGGCCGCCCGCGAACGGTGAGGGGAGCGCTTCGTGAACACCCCGCTCCGCAAGGTCGGCGTCGCCATGCTCGTCATGGTGGTGCTCCTGCTGGCCAACGCCACCTACATCCAGGTGGTCAAGGCCGACGACTACCGCACGGACTCGCGCAACCTGCGCGTGCTCTACGAGGAGTACTCCCGCCAGCGCGGCCTGATCGTCACCCCCGACGGTTCCGCGCTCGCGAAGGTCGACCCGTCGAACGACAAGTACAAGTTCATCCGGGCCTACGCCGACGGCCCGATGTACGCGCCGGTCACCGGCTACTACTCGATCAACTACGGCTCGGGCGGACTGGAGCGGTCCGAAGACGACGTCCTCAACGGTTCCGACCCGCGGCTGTTCGTCCGGCGCCTGTCGGACATGGTCACCGGCCGCGACCCGCGCGGCGGGAACGTGAAGCTGACGATCAACCCCGCCGTGCAGAAGGCCGCGTACGACCTGATGACGCAGAAGGGCTACACCGGCTCGGTGGTCGCGCTGGAGCCCAAGACCGGGCGCATCCTGGCCATGGTCTCGACGCCGTCGTACGACCCGAACAAGCTCGCCTCGCACGTCGGCAAGGAGCAGATCGCGGCGTGGGGCGAGTGGCGCGACGATCCGAAGAAGCCGATGCTCAACCGCGCGATCTCGGAGACCTACCCGCCGGGTTCGACGGCCAAGCTGATGGTGACCGCGGCCGCGCTCGAAAACGGCAAGACGGCGGACACACCGGTCAACACCGCGCCCAACGTCAAGCTCCCCGGCACGCAGACGACGCTGGAGAACTACGGCGGTGCGCCCTGCAAGGGCAGCACGCTGAAGGAAGCGCTGCGGTACTCGTGCAACGTGCCCTTCGCCGAACTCGCGGGCGAACTCGGCAAGGAGAAGCTGAACGCGACGGCGAAGAACTTCGGTGTGGGCGAGGACCTGGCCGTGCCGATGCGGGTCGCCGGTTCCACCCTCGGCCCGCTCGACTCGAAGGCCGCCCTGTTCCAGAGCGCCATCGGGCAGCGCGACGTGCGCCTGACGCCGATCCAGGACGCCCTGCTTTCAGCGACCATCGCCAACAACGGGATGGCGATGAAGCCGCAGCTCGTGCAGTCGCTGCTGGCGCCGAACCTCTCGACCATCGAGGACTACACCCCGGCCGAACTGACCGGCGACGCCGCGATGTCCAGTGCGAACGCCGCGATCCTGCGCGACATGATGCTGGCGTCGGAGGAGAACACCAAGGGCGCCGGCAAGCGCGGCGACATCCAGATCGCCTCCAAGACCGGTACCGCCGAACACGGCAACGACCCGAAGGCCACCCCGCCGCACGCCTGGTACACCGGGTTCGCGCCGGCGATGGACCCGAAGATCGCCGTCTCGGTGATCGTCGAGTCCGGTGGTAACCGCGGGCTCGAAGCGACCGGTGGCACCGTGGCCGCGGAGATCGGCCGCGCCGCCGTCAACGCGATGCTCGGGGGTGGATAGCGCATGCTGTCCTCGGGTCAGCTGCTGGCCGACCGGTACAAGCTGACGAACCGGATCGCCGTCGGCGGGATGGGCGAGGTCTGGCAGGCCAGCGACACGCGGCTGGACCGGACGGTCGCGGTCAAGATCCTCAAGGCGGAGCTGTCCGGCGACGCCGAGTTCCTGCACCGCTTCCGGACCGAGGCCCGGATGACGGCGTCGCTGAACCACCCCGGCATCGCCGCGGTGCACGACTACGGCGAGACGGTCGCGGACGAGCTGTCGATCGCGTACCTGGTGATGGAACTGGTCGAAGGCGATCCGCTGGCCGCGATCATCACCCGCGAGGGACGGCTGAACGCCGAGCGCACCCTGGACATCCTGGAGCAGGCCGGTAACGCGCTGCAGGCCGCGCACGAAACCGGTCTCGTGCACCGCGACGTCAAACCGGGCAACATCATGGTCACCCCGGCCGGGCAGGTGAAGATCACCGACTTCGGTGTCGCGAAGGCCGCCGACGCCGCCCCGGTGACCAGGTCCGGCATGGTCATGGGCACCGCCCACTACATCGCCCCCGAGCAGGCACTCGGGCACAACGCCGAACCGGCGAGCGACGTCTACTCGCTGGCCGTCTGCGGCTACGAATGCCTGACCGGGCACCGGCCGTTCCTTTCGGAGAACGCGGTGACGGTCGCGATGATGCACATCCGCGACCTCCCGCCGCCGCTGCCGCCGGACGTGCCCCCGGGCACCCGCGCGGTCATCGAAGCGACCCTGATCAAGGATCCGAGACAGCGGTACAACAGCGGCGGCGAGTTCGCGGCCGCGGTGGCCGCGATCCGCGCCGGCCTGCCGCTGCCCACGCCGTCGGGCCTGGTCAACGTGGCTTACGCTGCGGGCCAGCCGCCCGTGATGCCGCAGCAGGGGCCGCTCGGTCCGCACTCGCCGCCGAATCCGATGGTGGCGGTCGGACCGGCGTCGCATCCGGCGATGCACCCGGTCACCGGCCCGCCCCCGATGGCGGTCCGCCGTCTGCCCGGCAAGCGGCCACAATGGGGCTGGTGGGTGCTGCTCGCGGTGATCCTGATCGCAGTACTGGTGGCAGGAGCCTTCCTCATCGTGAGACTGGTCGGTTCGGGCAACGGACAGCAGTCTGGCGGCGTGGACACGAGTGAACAGGCACCGGCTCCGGGTAAGAAGTCTGTAGGTCCTTCACCGACATCCGCGTACCCCGCGGGGCCGACGGAGGGCGGCACCGAGGAGTCGGCCGGGCAGGCGAATCCAGGAATGATGAGCAGCAAACCTTGGACGGAATGGAACGGCACGCAGAGATGAGCACACCAAGACTGCTCAGCAACCGCTACGAGCTGGGAGACACGCTCGGCTACGGAGGCATGTCCGAGGTCCATCACGGCCACGACGTGCGCCTGGGCCGGGAGGTGGCGATCAAGATCCTGCGCGCCGACCTGGCGCGGGATCCCCAGTTCCAAGAACGTTTCCGTCGTGAGGCACAGAACGCGGCGGCACTGAACCACCCGGCGATCGTCGCCGTCTACGACACCGGCGAGACGAACACCGAGTTCGGCACGCTGCCCTACATCGTCATGGAGTTCGTCGAGGGACGGACTCTGCGGGACATCGTCAAGACCGAAGGCCCGATGTCGCAGAAGCGGGCGATGGAGGTCATGGCCGACGTCTGCGCGGCGCTGGACTTCTCGCACCGGCACGGCATCGTGCACCGCGACGTCAAACCGGCGAACGTGATGATCACGAAGAACGGCGCCGTCAAGGTGATGGACTTCGGCATCGCGCGCGCCATGCACGACGGGCAGTCCGCGATGACGCAGACCGCCGCGGTGATCGGCACGGCGCAGTACCTCTCGCCGGAGCAGGCTCGAGGTGAGTCCGTCGACGCGCGTTCCGACGTCTACGCCGCGGGCTGTGTGCTGTACGAACTCATCACCGGCGAGCCGCCCTTCACCGGCGACTCCCCCGTGGCGGTGGCGTACCAGCACGTCCGGGAAGACCCGAACCCGCCGTCGTCGGTGAACCCGGCCGTGGCGCCGGAGCTCGACGCCGTCGTGCTCAAGGCGCTCGCGAAGGGCCCGGCGAACCGCTACCAGTCGTCGGCGGAGATGCGTTCGGACCTGGTCCGCACGCTGTCCGGCCAGCGGCCCGCCGCGCCGATGGTGATGTCGGAGGACGAGCGCACCCAGGTCATGGACTCCGACCGCCGGGCGCCGCAGCGCTACGACCAGTACGAGGAAGAGGACGAAGACCCGGCCGCGAAGAAGAAGCGCCGCGCCTGGTTGATCGCCGGCCTCGTCGTCTCGCTGGCGGCGGTGGTGCTGCTGATCATGTGGCTGTCCAACGCCTTCAGCAGCACCGGCGCGGAGAGCAAGGCGATCCCGAAGGTCATGGGTCAGTCCGAGGCTTCGGCGAAGGACACTCTCCGGGGCGCGGGGTTCAACTCGTTCGAGCAGACCAAGAAGATCCCCTGCACCGGTGCGCCAGCGAACGGCCTGCCCGCCTGCGACGAGAACGACATCGACAAGGTCATCGCGATCAGCCCGAACGAGGGTCAGGTGACGCCGACCACGGAGAAGATCACGCTGACCGTCGGCGCGAAACCGGGCAAGGTCAAGACGCCGGACCTCAAGGGCAAGTCCCAGAGCGAGGCCGAGACTGCGCTGACCAGCGCGGGGCTGCTGCTCGGGGTGACCACCGAGCAGGAGACCGACGAGCCGAACAACGCGGGCAAGGTCCTTTCGCAGAACCCGGGCGCGCAGGCGGATGTCGACCAGGGCTCCAAGGTCGACATCACGGTCGGGAAGTCCAAGGAACTGAAGACGGTCCCGAACTTCAAGGGCAAGACGAAGTCCGAGGCCGACGCCGGGCTGAGGCAGGCCGGGTTCACGCCGAGTTTCAAGACCGCCAACTCCAGCGAGCCCAAGGACACCGTCATCGAGCAGACCCCGAACGGCGGAAAGCTCGCTGTCGGCGGTGTGGTCACGGTGACCGTGTCGGACGGCAGCCAGGAGACCTTCGACATGCCGAACCTGAAGGGCATGACGGAGGAGCAGGCCACCCGCCAGTTGCAGCAGCTGGGCTGGAGCGGCCAGATCAACACGCAGGCCGACAAGAACGGCGACCGGGACGACGCGGGCAAGGTCAGCAAGACCAACCCGCAGGCCGGTGCGAAGGTCGCGAAGAACGCGCCGATCACGCTGTTCATCGTCGAAGGCGACGAGACGCCGACAACGTCGAGTTCTCGTAACCTGCCGGGCTTCCCGGGCGGCGGACAGTAGGACAGATCGAGAAAAGGGCCCCGCACGGTTTCGTGCGGGGCCCTTTTCATGCCATCGTCGCCATGTCGCTACGAAGCGCTACACTAAAGGAATGGCCCGGCGGATCACTCAACGCGAACTGCGCAACGACACGCCGAACATCATGCGTGCCGTCGAAGAAGGGGACAGCTTTGTTCTCACGCGCAACGGCACGCCAGTCGCGGATATCGTGCCGCACAGTCAGAAGCCGACCTTCGTTCCGTTCGGCGAACTGATCGAGCTTCTCGGCGATCTTCCACCGGAGGATCCTGAACAGTTCTTCGCGGACGTCGATCGCGCGGCGGATCCTGACCCGCACCGCGGCCCGGGAGAGTCGGAGCAGTGACAGAAGCGGTTCTGCTCGACACTTCGGCTGTCATCGCCTTGCCTCGTCCCGATGAACTCGCGCTCGACGCTCCCGCGGCCATCAGCTCGATCACCTTGGCGGAGCTGGCCGCCGGGGTGCACGGCGCGGCCCGGCCCCGCGACAGGGCCTCTCGTCTGGTCCGTCTCCAACGAGTGGAAGCACGGATGATCTGCCTCCCGTTCACGCCGGAGGCCGCTCGCATGTACGGCCAGCTTTACGCCATGGTGCTCGACGGCGGCAGACAGCCGCGCGGACGGCGGATGGATCTCCTCATCGCGTCGGTCGCAGCGATCCATCGAATTCCTCTGGTCACCCGAAACGGCCCCGATTTCACCGACCTGGCGCCGTTGGTCAAGGTGATCGCCCTCCCCGCGCAGTCGGCCACGGACTGAAGCGGCATCAGGCGTTGCGGCGAAGCAGGTAGCCGACGGCCGTCGCGCTCAAGAACAACGCGGCGAAAGCCGCCACCACGGCCACCGTGAACGGACCGGCCACTGGCTGTTGCGAGGTCAAGGCGCGCAGGAGCGGATTGGCCAGCGGCAGCCACTTGACCAGGAGCACGGCCGCGAGGGCGAAGATCGCGGCCAGCACGGACCAGCCGACGCGCGGGATCAGCAGCCGCGAACAGGGCAGGCCGATCGCGATCCCGAACAGCGCGCACAACGCGTGGACCGCGGCACCGAGAGCGAAGGTGCCGATCGTGAAGCCGCCGGTCCGGAGGCCGGACCACAGCACCGTCACGAGGATCAGCACGACGGCACAGCAGAAGACCGCCAGCGCGGCGCCGCCGAGGACCGATCGCCAGCGCCGGGCGTGGCTGAAGGTCACCAGCCGCTGGACCGGATCCTCGACGTCGAGCATCGCGATCGTCAGCCAGCACGAAACCACCAGGAGCGAACCCGCGCTGATCCCGTACTGCGGCAGCAGCGGCGACTTCGGATCGGTGTAGAGCACGGTGTTGACCGCGAGGTAGGCGAGGATCGCGGGGAGATAGCGCTGGGAATGGCCGAGCAGCGCGAGGTAGTAGCGCGTCATGGCGAGCACGGCGCCACCTCCCGGACCGAAAAGCCGCGGTTGAGCGCGCGCAGCAGGACGGCGTCCGCGTGCCCGGCTTCGACCGTCAGGACGACTCTTTCGCCCTCGGTCACGGCCTGGCTGACACCAGGTTCCGACGACCAGTCGCCGCCGGGTCCGTGGAGGACGATCCTGGTCGCGTTTTCGGCCTTCGCCGCGGATTCGACGCGGGTCAGGAGGCCGGCGTCCATCCGGTGGACGTCGTCGGCGTGGGCGTGCACGGCGGCGGCCCGGTGGTCGGTGAAGACCACGCTCGCGCCGCGCTCTTTGGTCTCGGCGACTATTTCGCCGAGCACCGTGTGGGCTTCGACGTCGAGGCCGGACCAGGGCTCGTCGAGGATCAGAAGCTCCGGCCGGACCAGGACGGCTTGGGCGAGGCCGACCTTTTGGGCGTTGCCCTTCGACAGGGTCCGCAAGGGCGCGTCCGGCCCGCCGACCAGCGCGAGCCTGTCCAGCAAAGGGTCGATGGCCGACAAGTCGACAAGGCCGTCGATGCGGGCCATGTGCCGCAGGTAGGCCCTGGCGCTCATCCGCTGCCCCGCCGGGAAGCGGTCCGGCAGGTAGCCGACACGGGGGCTGCCGACGACGGTTCCCGAGGTTTCGCGGGAAAGTGCCGCGAGGATCCTGAGCAACGTCGACTTCCCCGAGCCGTTCGAGCCGAGGATGCCGATGACACGGCCTGCCGGGACGTCGAGGTCGACGTCGACGAGTACGGGTTCGCCGCGGCCGTAGCGCTTACCGACTCCTTCGAGCCGGATCAGCGAGGTCACGCAGCAGCGGCCTTCTGCAGCGCACGGGT
Organism: Amycolatopsis sp. lyj-90; assembly: GCF_046549035.1. NCBI lineage: Bacteria > Bacillati > Actinomycetota > Actinomycetes > Pseudonocardiales > Pseudonocardiaceae > Amycolatopsis > Amycolatopsis sp. lyj-90. The sequence continues at coordinate 383,757 of NZ_JAJPWP010000005.1, read as the reverse complement.
CGCCTGTTCGAGTTCTTCGACCGTGGCGTCGGGGACCGGGTGCCCGGCGGACGCCATCCAGTTCGCCAGCATCCGGTGCCCGCCCTGCGTGAGCACGGACTCGGGGTGGAACTGGACGCCTTCGAGCGGCAGCTCGCGGTGCCGCATGCCCATCACGACACCGGACTCGGTGCGGCCTGTGATCTCGAACACGGCGTCGTCGATCGTTTCGGGCAAAACGGTCAGCGAGTGGTACCGCGTGGCGGTGAATTCACCGGGCAGTCCGGCGAGTACTCCGTCGCCCGAATGGTGGACTTGACTGGTCTTTCCGTGCAGCAGTTCGGGGGCGCGATCGACGGTGGCGCCGAAGACGACACCCAAGGCCTGGTGGCCGAGGCAGACGCCGAGCATCGGGATGCGCTCGTCGGCGCATTTGCGGACGACGTCCATGCTCTGACCAGCACGTTCCGGGGTTCCGGGGCCGGGAGAGACGAGGACCGCGTCGAACTCGCCGAGCTTGTCGATCTCCACCACGTCGTTACGCCAGACGGTGCAGTCGGCGCCGAGCTGGGCCAGGTACTGGACCAGGTTGTAGACAAAACTGTCGTAATTGTCGACGACGAGCACGCGCATGCGTCCAGCTTAGCGGCTCCCAGCAGGTGGACCGTACGCCAGATCACAATGATTGTTAGGGCAACCTAACTTACCGTGGTAGGGGTGAGCCGTTCTCTTCGTGTAGCCATCGTGGGTGCCGGTCCGGCCGGCATCTACGCCGCCGACATCCTCGACAAGTCCGACGCCGACGTGACGATCGACCTGTTCGAGCGCATGCCGGCGCCGTTCGGGCTGATTCGGTACGGCGTCGCGCCCGACCACCCCCGGATCAAGGGCATCGTCACCGCCCTGCACAAGGTCCTCGACAAGCCGAACATCCGCTTGCTGGGCAACGTCGACTACGGGACCGACCTCAAGCTCGACGATCTGCGCCAGTTCTACGACGCGGTGATCTTCTCGACCGGCGCCATGGCCGACCGCGGGCTCGACATCCCCGGGATCGACCTCGACGGCAGCTACGGCGCCGCCGACTTCGTTTCCTGGTACGACGGGCACCCGGACGTGCCGCGCACCTGGCCGCTGAACGCGACCTCGGTCGCCGTTCTCGGTGTCGGCAACGTGGCGCTCGACGTGGCCCGGATCCTCGCGAAGACCGCTGACGAGCTGCTCAGCACCGACATCCCGGACAACGTCTACCAGGGCTTGAAGGCCAGCCCGGTCACCGACGTGCACGTGTTCGGGCGTCGTGGCCCGGCTCAGGCGAAGTTCACGCCGCTCGAGCTCCGCGAGCTGGACCACTCGCCGAACGTCGAGGTCATCGTGAACCCGGAGGACATCGAGTTCGACGAGGGCAGCATCACCGCGCTGCGGGCGTCGAAGCAGATCGACATGGTCGTGAAGACGCTGCAGGAGTGGGCGATCCGCGACCAGGGTGACCGGCCGAAGCGGCTGCACCTGCACTTCCTGCACTCGCCGTGCGAGATCGTCGGCGAGGACGGCCGGGTGACCGGCCTGCGGACCGAGCGCACCGAACTGACCGGTGACGGCAACGTGCGCGGCACCGGCGAATTCCACGACTGGGACGTCCAGGCCGTCTACCGCGCGGTGGGCTACCTGTCGTCGCACCTGCCGGAAATCCCGTTCGACCACACCACCGGGACCGTGCCGAACCAGGCGGGCCGGGTGCTGGACATCGACGAGGACCAGGTGCCGGGCGTCTACGTGACCGGCTGGATCAAGCGTGGCCCCGTCGGCCTCATCGGCCACACCAAGGGCGACGCGGCCGAGACGATCGCGAGCCTGCTGGCCGACGCCGACAACCTGACGGCCCCGGCCATCGACGATCCCGACGCGATCCTCGGCTTCCTCGCCGAGCGCGGCGTTCCCTTCACCACCTGGGAAGGCTGGGGCAAACTCGACGCCCACGAAAAGTCCCTCGGCGTCCCGCACGGCCGCGAACGCGTCAAGGTCGTGGAACGCGACGAAATGACCCATATTTCCCGCTCTTAACTCACCTACCCAGCCCCCCACCCGTCCCAGGGGGCGGCCCCGAACCCAGTCTACCGGCTGGAACCGGGAAAAGGGCTGGTCAGACGGGGTTGTCCACAGCCGGGAAGGGTTGTGGACAACTGTCGGGCAAGTCATGAAGGGCCTCACCGAGCGTGGGGTCCTTCATGGCGTTTCGGGGTGGGTGTGCGAGCGGACTGTGTGGATTTTGGTGCGTTGGACGACCAGAAATCCACACAGTGCCGCGTGAACGGTCGAATCAGGGTGGGTGTGTGGAAATAGGGACACTCAACGTCCCTATTTCCACACACCCACCCTGAGCCCGCGGACCGACAGCCCGCCGGGTCAGGAACCCAGGTACGCCAGGACCGCGAGCACCCGGCGGTTCGTGTCGTCCGAAGCGACAATGCCGAGCTTCGCGAAGATGTTCGCGGTGTGCTTCCCCACCGCACCCTCGCTGAAGTGCAGCCGCCCGGCGATGGCGGCGTTGGAACAGCCCTCGGCCATCAATCCGAGCACTTCGCGTTCGCGCGGGGTCAGGGCCGCCAGCGGGTCGGAGGCGTTGCCCGCCACCAGTTTCGCGATCACCTCGGGATCCATCGCGGTCCCGCCGCCCGCCACTCGCCGCACCGCGTCGATGAACTGGTCGGCGTTGAAGACCCGGTCCTTCAGCAGATAGCCGATCGCGCCGGCGCCGTCGGCCAGCAGTTCACGCGCGTAGAGCTGCTCGACATGTTGCGACAGCACGAGAATCGGCAAACCGGGGATGTCACGCCGCACCGCCAACGAGACCTGCAAGCCTTCGTCGGTGAGCGTCGGCGGCATCCGGACGTCCACGACCGAGACGTCCGGCCGGTGCGCCCGCAGCGCCCGCTCCAGTTCCGGTCCGGTCCCGACCGCCTCGACGACGTCGAAACCGTGCGCGGTCAGCAAATGCGTCAATCCGTCCCGGAGGAGGTACTGGTCCTCGGCGACGACGCATCGGGGTCGAGCTGACACGGGATCTCCAGGGTCGCCTTCGTCGGCCCGCCGGGCGGGCTGGTCAGAGCAAAAGTACCGTCGAAGGCGCCCAGCCTGCGCTCGATCCCGCGGATCCCGCTGCCCCGTGCCGCGTTCGCGCCGCCTTTCCCGTCGTCGGCCACCTCGATCCGCAGCACACCGTCGTCGTAACCGAGCTCGATCGACACTTTCCGCGCTTCACCGTGCTTCGCCGCGTTGCCCAGCAACTCGCTGACCGCGAAGTACGCGCACGCCTCCGCGGGCTGTTCGAGCCGAGGCAGCAGACCGCTCACGGAAGCCCGCAGTGGACTGTCCAGCGCCATCGCCCGCACCGCGTCGCCGAGACCGCGCTCGGACAACACCGGCGGGTGAATCCCCCGCACCAGCAGCCGCACCTCCGTCAACGTTTCGGACGACGTCTGCCGCAACTCGGCGGCGAGCCGTTTCGCGGCGGCCGGATCGGTGTCGATCAGCGCCTCGACCGCACCCAGCTTCATCCCCATCGCGACCAGCCGCGACTGGACCCCGTCGTGCAGATCCCGTTCGATACGCCGCATCTCGGCGGCCTGCGCCACCGACGCGTCCGTCCGCGTCTGCTTAAGCCGCTCGACACGTTGTTCCAGCCTCGAAGCTTCCGTCGGCCCCAGAAGCAGCTTCGCGAAGCGGGCCTCCTGACGCGCCAGCCACGGTGTCGCGATCAGGCCCACCACGAAAGCCGCCACCGCGACCGGCGTCAGCGCGAGCGCCTGCCAGTGCGTGGTCGCTTCGGGCAACCCGATCATCGAGAACCACTGCGTGGTCGACCAGGAGGTGTCCGTCCACTGGGCGATCGGCCGCCACACCCACAGTGCCAGGAAACCCATGAACCCGAAGAGCACCAGAGCGGCCGTCGGCAGCATCATCAGCAACAGGACGACGGAGTTGACCACCGCGCCCGCCAGGTCACGCCAGGTCGCCCTGTCCCGCATCACCCAGCGCAACCGGTCCAGCCGCGCGGGCCACCACGGCGTGTCGTACAGCTGCCGCCGGTACTGGTACATCCCGTCCGGCCGCGGGACGGGGAACGGCGGCTCCGGCAGATACGGGCGGTCGATCCGCACACCGGTCCAGTTCCTGGCCTCACGGCGCAGTGTGTCGGTCACCGTCCGGCCCGCGATCACCAGCGTGGGGAACGCCGGCGCCGGCCCGATCAGCACGAGCATCGTCGGGACGAACATCCCGAGCTGCGCGACCGAAAGCCCGAAGAGGCCCATCTGGTGGCCCAGCGCCTTGAGATGCCGCCTGAGCCAGCCTTCGCCGCTCTGAGACGCGCGAGGTCCGAGCCACCATCGGGTCCAGTGGCCGTACACCCGCAGCGCGCGCGGTCCGGTCAGCAGCACGGCAGGCACGAGCAGCAGACCCGCGAACGGATTCCACAGCTGCCAGCCCAGGTCGCGGCCGGTCGCCGGATCGTCGGAGATCCACTCGAACCGTTTGGTCCACTTGATGAACCAAGACCGCTTGAACAGGCTGTTCCCTTCGCGGTACCAGCCATCTCGCTCGCGTTCCGGCTCCGGCGGAGCGGGCCGATAGGGCGGCTCGACCTCGATACCGCACCAGCGTCCGGACAGCCGCCGGGTGAGCGCGGCGCGCGGACGCATTCCCTCCAGGGCCAGCGTGTACGCGAAGACCAGCCCCAGGCAGAGCAGGCAGAAACCCACCAGTTCGACGAGGAGGTCCAGCCAGCTCACCAAGGCGAGCCCCGCGAGCACGAGGCCGCGGCGCACCGAGGTGAGGTACTTGCGAATCATGCGAGAAGTCTCGCTCACGGGCAGGCCCGGACGCAGTGGCCACAGCGCCACGACCGGGGTGGGTCCAGCCCCACCCCGGTCGTGGTCTCAGCGCCATTCTGGCCAGACCCCTTGCGCCATAACGTTTTTCGCATGCCACTCATCGAAGTCACCAACCTCCGCAAGACGTACGGGGAGCACGTCGCGGTCGACGACGTTTCGTTCCACGTGGAACAGGGCGAGATCTTCGGGATCCTCGGGACCAACGGCGCGGGCAAGACCACCACCGTCGAATGCCTCCAGGGACTGCGGACGCCGGACTCCGGCAGCATCTCGGTCCTCGGCCTCGACCCCGGCAAGGACCACGCCACCCTCCGGCAGCGCCTCGGCTCCCAGCTCCAGGAAAGCCGCCTGCCGGAAAAGCTCAAGGTCCAGGAGGCGCTCGACCTCTACGCGTCCTTCTACGCGAACCCCGCCGACACCGGTGACCTGCTCGCGAAGCTCGGGCTCACCGACCAGCGGAACAAGTACTTCGGCAAGCTTTCCGGCGGGCAGAAGCAGCGCGTCTCGATCGCGCTCGCGCTGGTCGGCCGCCCCGAGGTCGCCGTCCTCGACGAGCTGACCACCGGACTCGACCCCCACGCCCGCCGCGACACCTGGAAGCTCGTCGAGAGCGTGCGCGACGCCGGCGTCACCGTCCTGCTCGTCACGCACTTCATGGACGAGGCCGAACGCCTTTGCGACCGCCTCGCGGTCTTCGACGCCGGGCGTGTGGTCGCCACCGGCACCCCCGCGGACCTCCGCGACCGCACCGGAAAAACCTCGTTGGACGACGCTTTCGTGACCCTGACCGGCCGCGACTGAAAGGGAGAAGGACAGTGAACACGCTCACCAAGATCACTTTCACCGAAACGAAACTGGCGCTGCGGTCACCGATCTGGGTCCTCTCGGGGCTGCTGTCGCCGACCGTGCTGTTGCTCGGTCTGGGCGCCATCCCGGCCTTGCGGACGGAGAGCGAGAAGACACCGGGCATGCGATTCATCGACGCCTGGGTGCCCTCGCTGGTGGTGCTCACCATCGCCCTGATGGGCCTGCAGGCGATCCCGGCCTTGATCGCGACCTATCGCGAACAAGGCATCCTCCGCCGCTTCGCCACCACGCCGGTGCGTCCGGCGAAACTGCTGGTGGCCCAGCTGATCATCAACGTCTCCGTCACGATCGCCGGGGTCGGCCTGATGATCGTGCTCGGCTCCGCCGTCTTCGACGTCCCCGGGCCGCGGCATCCGCTCGGCTTCCTGCTCGCGTTCGCCCTCGGCACGACGGCGATCTTCGGTTTCGGGCTGATCGCCGCGTCGGTCGCCAAGACCGGCCGCGCGGCGGGCGGGATCGCGATGATCGCCTACATCCCGATCATGTTCCTCGGCGGTGTCTACCTGCCGCGTCCGTTGTTGCCGGAGGTCGTCCAGAACATCGGCGCGTACGTCCCGCCGGGCGTCAAGGCCATGGAGGACGCCTGGACCGGCGCCGGCGCCCAGCCGCTGCAACTCGCCGTCTTGGCGGCTTTCGCGGTGGGCAGTTGTGTCCTGGCGGCGAAGCTTTTTCGCTGGGAGTGACGACGGCTTCCGCCAAAGTGGTGATGATGATCGTTTTCTCTTGTGGGCCGAGCCGCAGGTGAGTAGTCAGGAAGACGGCCCACGTTCACCTGCGTCTCTCTCGGAGGTTCGATGTCTCTGGATGTATCGCCCGCGCTGCTTGAGAAGGCCGAGCGCGGGGAGGTCTCCGACGCCGAATTCGTCGCCTGCGTCCGGGAATCCCTGCCGTACGCCTGGACCGTGATCACCGGTGTCATCGCGGAGGCCGAGGGCGCGGCAGACGGGTTCGCCGACAACGAGACGCCGCCGCCGAGCGAAGCCGAACGCGGTCAGCTGCTGCGGGCGCTGGCCTCGGACGCCATCCGCGGCGGACTGGAACGGCACTTCGGCGTGAAGCTGGCGTTCCAGAACTGCCACCGGGTCGCCGTGTTCAAAAGGTCCCAAGTGGACAGTGACCGGTACCGCGCGTTCGTTTCGGTGCGCGGCCAGCTGCTGAACCAGAGCCCGGAACTCCGCGACTGCTAACCGTTCCGCAGCGCGGGTAGTACCTCTTCCCCGATCCGCGCGATGTTCTCGAGTGTTCCCTCCGGCGTACCGGACGCTTCCACCATCATGATCACGTGGGAGACCCCGGTACGCCGGATGCTCGTTCCCAGCCGGTCGACGCAGTACTCCACACCGCCGATCGGATGCATCTCGCACAACCGGTCGGTGTAGGAAACAGGGTCTTTCTCCAGCCCCCGCCGTCCGTCGAGGTACACGTGGCCGGCGAACCCCTCCTTCAACGAGCCCGGCAACGCCGACCGCACGACGTCCAGCGCGTCGTCCCCCACCTGGCACATCACCGTCGAGACATGTCCGGCGGCGGGATCCCCGTACGCGGCAAGGGTTTCGATCTTGCCTTCGTCGTCGGTGTGCAGGCCGAGCAGCATCGGCAGGCCGCGGTCGGCGGCGAGCCGGACCGAGCTCGATCCGGCGTCGCCACAGGCCACGACCAGGCGCGGAGCGCGCTGTGGCCGCGGCACCATCGGCACTTCACGGAACGCGAAGTGGTCGCTGTCGGCCGAGACGGTCTCCGAAGTCATCGCGGCGAGCAGCAGATCGAGGCTCTCCTCGAACCCCTTTTCGTAGCGGGACGCCCCGGTGCCGAACACCTCGAGGTCCTGCCACGGGCCGCCACGTCCGACGCCGATCCGCAGCCGTCCGCCGGAAACCGCGTCGAGCAGCGACCACTGCTCCGCGAGCGCCACCGGATGCGCGACCGACAGCACGCTCACCGCGGTGCCGACCGCGATCCGCTCGGTGCGGCCGAGCACGTGCGCGGCGAGGGTGATCGCGGACGGGCAGACGCCGTAGGGCATGAAGTGGTGCTCGGCGAACCAGACGTCGTCGAACCCGGCCTGCTCGGCGGCGACGGCGGCGTCGACCGACCTGCGCAGGACGTCGGCGTCCTGCTGCCCGGGGAACCGGCCGGAGACGAGGAAGACGCCGAACCGCACCGCCATCGACCTCCGCCCCAGCCTGCTGAACACAACTCAAACCCAGCCCAACGGTCTCCCAAAGGGCGCCCCGCGCCCGACGGAGACTTCACCGTCGAGCGCCCTCTCTTGGGCCGAAGGCCCACGGAAATCTTTTGCAGGGCGCCTTCACGCCTCCGAGAGCCACCTACGGTCGTGCGCCCTGCGAAATATTTCCGTCAGCGCTCGACAGACATCACTGGACGCTCACTTCGTTGAACCAGAGCCGTGGCTCCAGCCACGGGAAAACAACGAACATCAGCAGCGCCACAATCCCGAGCGCCAGCACGACCGCCATGGTCAGCTTCGCCGCGAAGGGGCCTGGCAGCTTGCGCCAGATCCAGCCGTACATCAGCGCGCCTCCGAGATCTTGGGCAGCAGTTCGGCGTAGGTGCCCACCTGGTTCTTCGGCACCTGCTGGGCCAGCACCGAGTGGATGATGAGCCGCTCGCGCGCCGAGAACTTCGGGTGACACGTCGTCAGCGTGAGCAGCGAGACCTGATCGGCCTTCGGCAGGATCTCCGGATCCTTGTACGGCACCGGGTTCACCGTGTCGCCCTTGGTCGGGAACACGATGCGGCGGCCGTTGGTCTCGCCGTAGGCGCCGCCGTCGACGGCGTTCGGGTTACGCAGCGTCCCGACGTTCTTGCACTTCGGGTCGGCGCCCTTGCCCGCGGCCCAGCCCTCGACCTCGTCCTTGTAGGGCAGCACCTTGTAGATGTAGAAGTCGGTCTGCGTCTCGATGATGATCTGATCGCACGAGGTGAGGTTGTCCAGATCGTTGAACGGCGCGCCCTTGCCGACCCGGTGGCCGGCGATGGCGAAGTTGCCCGGCTCGCCCGGCAGCGCGGTGCCCTTGTAGTGGCCCGGCCCGACCTCGAGCGCGGCCTCGGTGGTGCCTTCCTGGATGGTGAAGTTGAAGTCGGCGCCGAAGACCGGGATGTGGATCCTGGCGAACGCCTTCCCGTCGACCAGATCCGGATGCAGCTGCCGGTCCTTCGACCAGTCGCCGTCCAGCTCCGAACTCGCCTCCGACTGCTTGCCCGCGGAGAAGAGGTCCGTCACGTAGACCTCGTAGACCATGAACAGCAGCACCACCAGCCCGGCGGTGATGAGAAGCTCTCCGACGGTCCGGACGGCGACCCCGCCCTTGCCCAGTTCCCGTGGCGGGCGTTCCTCGGTCGCGACACCACCGCCGACCGGTTCGAAGATCACGGTCTCCTCGGTCGACCCCGGCGGCGGCACGGGACGACGGCGCGGCGGAGGCCCGTCCATCCGGCGTCGCGGCGGTGGCCCGTCCGGTGACCTGCCCTCTTGCGGCCTCCGGTGCGGCACCGGACGGCCTTCACCGGGTGGTCGTTCGGAGTACCGCCGACGGTCCCCGCCCGGCTCTTCCCGCTCAGCCACGCAAAGCTCCTCAGTCTCGAACCAAGCCGCAGTGTCGAACCAGCACAGTGTCGAACCGTGTGTGACACCATTGTCACAGTGCGGGAAATCGACCGGTCCCGGACGGTGCCCAGCGGCGCTCGTTTACGTTAACGTGTGCACGTGGCGCTGGTTGCGCACCCGAAAGCGGGTCATCGCCACCAGGGAAGCCGAACAGTACGCGAGGAACACGATGCCTAAGTCCAAGGTCCGCAAGAAGACGGCGTACACCCCGCCGACCGACCGCCGCACGCCGGTGAAGGTCAAGGCCGCTGGCCCGTCGAACCTGTTCTACAAGATCGTGATGTTCGGTCTCATGCTGGTCGGCCTGATGTGGCTGGTCGTCAACTACATCGCGGGCGACAAGATCCCCTTCATGGCGGATCTGGGCAACACGAACTTCGCGATCGGCTTTGTGCTGATGATCGCCGGGCTGCTCATGACGATGCGGTGGCGGTGAGCATTACCCCGGTTGGCGGCTTGACGCCGAATTACACCGGTGTGACTCATCCCCAGTGTGGATAACCCCTGTGGATAACTACCCCACCTCGTGGGCGCCGCAGCAGAACGTTGTGGTAGTGGCCTGGGCGATCACCCTGTTGTTGCTGGCAGGCGTGGCGTGGCTGGCCATCGGCGGCGACGTCGGCGGCACCGTCCTGACAGGGGTCGCGATGCTCTCCGTGGGCGCGCTGGCGCTGCACGGGACCCTGCTCCGGCCCCGGCTGGCCGCGGGTCCCGACGGAATCCTGGCCAGGACCGTCGGCGGCGCGCACCGCTACTCGTGGACCGAGGCCCGGCTCCGGCTGCGCACGACGCGCCGTCTCGGCCGGGACAGTCTGACCCTCGAGGTCGAATCCGGCGAACACCTGCTGGTGTTCGGCCGGATCGACCTCGGCGAGGACCCCAGGGACGTCCTGGACGTCCTCACCGCCCTCAAGGGTCAGGCGTTGTCGTAGTAGTGGACGTCGCCGTTCGGGCCGTGTGACCAGCCCGGAACGGCCGGTCCGACAGCGGGCGGCGCGTACTCCCCGAAGATCTCGTACGGCGACGCCGGCGAGCAGATCGGGTTGATCTTCACGACGCAGGTCCGCAAAGACCCGCTGAACTTCGCTTTGACGTGCCGCGGCCGCTGGTCTTCCACCACCGCCTGACCGGCGGTGACCTCCCAGCCGCTCGCCGCGCCCGGCCCCGTCGTGCCGACGGTCTGTGTCGCCACCGACGAAGTGACGCCGGGATCGCCGAAGCAGATTTTCAACGCCGCATCGACGTAGGCGACACGCAGCGTGATCGCGCTGCCCGAGCCGAGGAAATAGCGTTTGGTGTAGGTCTGGCAGGTTTCCGCGGCCTCGCCTGCTTGCGCGACCGAGGGCACCAGTGCCGAAGCCAGCGCGGCGACGGCGGTGATCAGGACTGCCTTGCGAATCTTCATCTCAACCCCCACGGTGATGATGTTGCTGATCAACGTGAAGGTACCCAGTCATGTTGCTTCTCCACCGGGTAATCGCATAACCCACTCGGGGGAACCGGGACTACGCCGGGTAGCACCGGTAGACGAGTCTGCCGGCCTCGGGGACGCCCCCGCAGACGCTGGAAGCCGTCTGTACGTCCCGCCAGACCAGAAGCCCGATCAGCGCGACGACCACGATCGCGATCCCGCCGATCTGCCACATGAGGCGGTTCTTCTCCGGCGCGTAAAGCAGCGCGAAGGTCGTCACCAGACCGGCGATGAAACCGCCCGCGTGCGCGAGGACGGAGATCCCCGGGACCTGGAACGTGATGAAGACGTTGAGCCCGAGCATGACGAGCAGCCACGTCGGATTGAGCCGCAGCCTGATGACGATGACCGCGTACGCGCCGATGAGCCCGAAGATGGCGCCCGAGGCACCGATCACCGGGGGTGCGTTGAGGTCCGTGAACACCAGGTTCGCGACCGAACCGCCGAGCATCGAGACGAAGTAGAGCGTGGTGAACGGGATGCGGCCGAGCGCGGTCTCGAGCGGGCGGCCCACGAACCACAGCGAGAAGGCGTTGCTCGCGATGTGCAGGAGGCCGAACTGCAGGAAGCCCGAGGTGAAGATCCGCCACCACTCGCCGTCGACCAGCGCCGCCGAATTCGACAGCTGGCCGTACTGGAAGACCTCCGAGTAGAAGTTCTCGGAGATGCTGCCCGCCTGGGCGACGGTGATGAAGAAGATGATGACGTTGAGCGCCAGGAGGACCGGCGTCACGACAGCCGTCCGAGGCTGCTGGGCGCCGGCGAGAGTGCGCGCGCCGTAACCGGCGTCGCGGTACTGCTTCTGCTGGACGCGGTCCTGCTGGCGGCCCGCCTGCACGCAGTCGGTGCAGTGGAAGCCCACGGAGGCTTCGCGCAGGCAATCCGGGCAGGCCGGACGCTCGCAGCGTGAACAGCTCAGCCCGGTCGGCCGGTTCGGGTGCCACCAGCAGCCGGGCATGGCGGCCTGCTGGTACTGGGGATTCGGTGGTTGGCTCACGATGCCACCAACCTACCGAAATCCCCCGTATCAGGCCGTGTGATCAGCGTTGTCAGCCCTCGCGGCTGATGCTGACCTTCTCGATGACGACGTCCTGCAGCGGACGGTCGGCCGGACCGGTCGCCGTGCGCCCGATGGCGTCGACGACGTCGCGGGAAGCCTGGTCCGCCACCTCGCCGAAGATCGTGTGCTTGAAGTTCAGGTGCGTCGTCGGCGCGACGGTGATGAAGAACTGCGAGCCGTTGGTGCCGGGTCCGGCGTTGGCCATCGCCAGCAGGTACGGCTTGGAGAACTGGAGCTCCGGGTGGAACTCGTCGCCGAACTTGTAGCCGGGGCCACCGCGGCCGGTGCCGGTCGGGTCGCCGCCCTGGAGCATGAAACCGTCGATGACGCGGTGGAAGATCGACCCGTTGTAGAACGGGCCCGAGTTCTCGCCCTGAGCGTTGGGCTGCGTGTACTCCTTGCTGCCCTCGGCGAGCCCGACGAAGTTCGCGACCGTCTTGGGCGCGTGGTCGGGGAACAGGTTCAGGTTGATGTCACCCTGGTTGGTGTGCAGAGTGGCCTTCAACGCGCCACCAATGAGGGATCCCTTGCTTTCAGTCACGAGCTTCATCGTGCCATCTGCGGCAAGATCTGGGGAAAAGGGGCACGATAGGTTACAAGCAACGAAGCAGAATCAAAACGATTGATGAGGTGAAGGCCATGACCCGGGCCGCAGATTCGGTGAGCGAGTCGGCGAAGGCCGGCGCGCTCGGCCTGCGCAAACGTGCGGTTGAGGCGGGTAAGGAAGCCACCGCCCACGCCGTCGAGGTAGCCGAGCAGAAGCTCTCCGAGAGCGCCGGTGAGATCGCTAAGACCAGCCGTCGCGCGCGCAAGAAGCTCGCGAAGAAGACGGAACTGACCCGCAAGGAGCTCAAGCGGAGCTCCAAGGCGGCTCGTAAGGAGGCGCTGGCCAGGCTTTCCGAGATGCGGAAGCCGGGTCGCAAGGCGCGCAAGGCCGCGATCCTGGCCGCGAAGTCCGCCGGCGAGTCCAAGCGCCGGGGCAAGAAGGATTTCAAGGCCGCGAAGAAGGACTTCAAGGCCGCGCTCGTCGAGGCGAAGTCCGCTGCCAAGGGGACGCGCAAGCGTCGTCGCTGGCCGTGGGTCATCGGCATCGCGGTGGTCGGCGCCGGAGCCGCCTACGCGTTGCGTTCCAAGCAGGAGCCGCCGGTCGCGCCCGCGCCGCCGAAGGCTCCGCCCGCTCCCCCCGCGAAGCCCGCCGCTCCGGCGGCGGCCGCGCCGAAGCCCGCTCCCGCGAAGCCTGCCGCTTCCGGTCCGGCTCCGGCGAAGCCCGCGGCCCCGAAGCCCGGTACCCCGAAGAACGGGCACCAGGCCTCGACCAGCTCCGCCGACAAGAAGAACTGACGCCTAACCTCCGTCTTCTGCTTGTCGCTAGGGCCGTCCAGTGACCCACAAGGCCACTGGACGGCCCTTTCACGTCTTGGTGCCGAAGATCAACGCGCCCCACAACAGCACCGGCGGACTGTCTCGCCGATAGCGCGCCAGCGCGACGGCGAGACTTCACCAGTCGCGCGCCCTCCCTTGGGCCGAAGGCCCACGTAAACGCGATGAAGGGGCGCCTCTCCGCCCCACGTGAGTGGGAAGCGGATCGACGCCCCTTCGGCGCGTTTACGTCAGCGCGCGATTAAACAGCAGCCGCGTGCTTGTCGATCAGCTGGCCGAGGCGGGGAAGGGCCTCCTCGACGTTCTTCTTGCCGTTCGGGCGCAGCTTGCCGTAGACCTTCTTGATGCTGTCGCGGCTGCTCTTGTCGGCGCGCGCGTCGGTGACCGACAGGAGCGCGTCGGCGGCCTCGTCGCCGCGGCCGACCAGGTAGGCACCGAAGTCGTTGCCACCCTTGGCCTTGTAGTCGCCGTAGAACGGCTCGAGGGCACCGGTGAAGTCGTCGAGCAGCGCGTCGACGGCGGAGGGGATGATGCCCGGCTTGATCTTCTTGACGGCCGCGAAGCCGGTCTTCACGACGGCACCCGAAACGCCGCCCTTGTCCGAAACCTCGGCGTCGACGAGACCTTCGAAGTCGCTCACGACCGCCGGGCGACGGGTGGAGTCGAGCAAGATTTCCTTGAGGGTGTCAGCCACGAAACCTGTCCTTTTGTCTTATGGGGAGAAATGATCTTTTGTGCCGCCGAGCCACACCGCAAGGCGGCCTCCGCCGGATCTGGCGTTGCGCTGGGTCCCGCGAACCCTCGCGCGTGCGGCACAGGGTAGTACAAGATCAACTTCACTCTGACGTGTGGATACCACTACCTAGAGCTGCAGCTCACCGATAGCCTCCTTCGCCACCGTACGTGCCTTGACGCTCTGCTTCTGGTTGGTGGTCACGACTACCGCGTTCCCGCCCTTCGCGACGGCGTAAACGGCGCCGTCGCCGGACGGCTGGTAGCCGCCTTTCCAGCCCGCCGGTTCGTCGGCCGGGTTGGACGTGTCGATGGGGGCGGCCTGGTCGACCAGCGCCTTGGCGACGGCGGGTTCTCCGACGTACACGCGCACGGTGAGCTGCAGTTTCCCGCTCAGCGCGTAGAAGAAACAGGTCGGATGCGGCTGGTCGGCCGAGGTCTTGACCTTGGAGACCTTCTGCCCGTTGGCGTCCGAAACCCGATCGGCGCTGAGGTACGGGCAGGGGCCTTTGCCGGTGGGTTCCGGCGCGGGCGGGATCTGGGGTGCCGGAGTACTCGACGGCGCGGGCGAGCTCGCCGCGGACCGCGGCTGCTCCGTCGGCCCGCAGGCCGCCAAGAGCGGCACGACGAGCGGCAAGATCAGAAGACGTCGCATGATGGTCCAGTGAAGCAGATCGGATCCTCGCGTCGCCGCAACCATCCGCCCTGTTCATGCGACGATGGCGGTGCGTAGCGGTCTTCAGGAGGCATCAGTGCTCAGCAAAGAGCAATACCTGGGTGCGGTGGCGGAACGCATCCAGCGCAGCGGCGGCCGGCTGAACACGGTCCAGATCGGCCCCAGCGCGGCCGTCGTCGGCCTGTTCACCGAATCCGTGATGATGTCGACGATGAACTACTGCGTGGTCGCCGCGGCCATCCCGGAGGTGACCGCTCCCGCGTTGTACGACTTCACCGGCCTGGCGACGCAGCACGCGCGCGCGAACGTGATGGGGACCGTCGGCTGGACGGCGGCTTCGGTGGTCATCGCGGGCCTGATCGGTGACCGGGTGTATCCGGACGCCGCGCAGGCCGCGTCGGCGAAGTCCGGCAACCAGTTCGGCGGTGAGACGCGCATGGTGGCCGTGGACGTTTCGGCCGCGCAGATGTACGCGTTCGTCGGCGGGAAGCTGTGGGGCGCGGCGGTGCAGGGTTCGGTCAACGCGAAGCTGACGTTCTGTTTCCCGCAGCCCGCCGAGGTCTTCCAGCAGGTGCAGTGGGCGCAGTCGCAGGGCCAGCAGCCGCCGATGCCGCCGGGACCGCCGATGCCGCCGCCCGGTCAGCAGCCGCCTCCCGGCTGGCAGCCGCAGCCGCAGTATCCGGTCGGACCGCCGCCCGCGCAGGGTCCGCCGCCCGGCCAGCATCCGCCGCACTATCCGCCGCCCGCGCCCGGTTATCCGCAGCACGGCCAGCGCCCGCCGGGGTACTGACCGGTGACCGAAAAGTTGCGCGGCTGGCCTTCGTTTCCCGAGGAATTGCCGGAGTTCGATCCCGGGAGTACCCCGGGCACGCCCCGTGAGCTGTTCCTGGAATGGCTGTACGAAGCCGGAGAGCACGTACTGGCGCCGCACGCCGTCACTCTGTCCACAGTGGACGCCGACGGGGTGCCGGACGCGCGGGTCGTGATCCTCAAGGCCGTCGACGGGGACACCTGGGCGGTCGCGACGAGTTCCGAAAGCCCGAAAGGCGTTCAGCTGGCGAAGAATCCGCACGCCGCGCTGACCTTCTTCTGGCCGGGACGCGGTCGTCAGGTCCGGCTGCGCGGCCCGGTCTCGCCCGCCGATCCCGAGGTCTCCGCGGCCGACTTCACCGCCCGGCCGCCGGCGTCCCGGATGGAGGCGTTCATCGGCAGGCAGTCCCAGGTGCTCGAAGATCCGGCCGACCTCGACGACGCGGCCGAGGAAGCCCGCCGCTGGGTCGAGGAGAATCCGGGCGTGGCACCGGAAACCTGGACGCGCTATCTGGTGACGCCGTCCGAAGTGGAGTTCTGGCAGGCCAGCCACGACCGGCGGCACCGGCGTCTCCGCTATCGGCGCGAGAACGAACTCTGGGTCAAAGAACGCCTCTGGCCGTAAACGGCAATTGGGAACGACGATCGTCGGGTTGTCGTGGATGATTCACTTCAGCGACGGTGAACGGCACCCAAGTCCCCAGATCGTTCGGAGGCGAAATGTCCACACGCCGTCGCATCGGGGGCGCCTTGGCCGCCACAGGGCTCGCCCTGCTGGCCGTCACGACGCCCGTCGCGAGCGCCCAGACCGGCGACCCGGCGAGAGGGCTGTATTCGGTGGAGGGTGCCTCCACCCCCGACAAACGCACCGCCGTCAACCGCACCGGTGTCGACGTCGCGGGCTCGCGCGGTGACGCGCTGACCGTGGTCGCCACCCCCGGGCAGGCCGCGAGCCTGCGCGCGGAAGGGTTCAGCCTGAAGCCGCTCGGCGACTTCGACAGCATGTTGAAACAGCGGAGCGGCCGGGCGGGCACCGCGGCGGTCGCCGGTGACTTCCCGCCGGGCGACGAGGCGTACCACACCTACGCCGAAACGACCGCTGAGCTGCAGAAAGCCGCGAAGGACCACGGCGACATCGCGACGCTGTCCAGTGTCGGCAAGTCCTACGAAGGCCGTGAGCTGAACCTGCTGAAGATCAGCGACAACGCGGGCACGGACGAGAACGAGCCCGAGGTCCTGTTCACCTGCAACCAGCACGCGCGCGAGCACCTCACCACGGAGATGTGCCTGCGGATCGTGCAGCGCTTCACCAGCGGGTACGCGACCGACCCCGCCATCAAGAAGATGGTCGACGAGCACGAGATCTACGTGATCCCGAACGTCAACCCGGACGGCTCCGAGTACGACATCACCGGTGGCGAGTACCAGGGCTGGCGCAAGACACGGAAGCCGGTGCCGGGCAGCAGCGCCGTCGGCACCGACCCGAACCGCAACTGGGACTACAAGTGGAACTGCTGCGGCGGGTCGAGCAACAGCCCGTCCGCAGAGGACTACCACGGCCCGTCGGCGTTCTCCGAGTCCGAGACCAAGGCCGTCGCGGAGTTCGTGAACTCCCGGGTGGTCGGTGGCGCGCAGCAGATCAAGACGCACATCGACTTCCACACCTTCTCGGAACTCGTGCTCTGGCCGTACGGCTACACGAAGGCCGAGACCGACACCGGCCTCAACGAGGAAGAAGCGAAGCGCTTCGCCGACGTCGGCAAGAAGATGGCCGCCACCAACGGTTACACGCCCGAGCAGTCCAGCGATCTCTACGTCACCGACGGCGACGTCAACGACTGGGCGTGGGGCAAGCACAAGATCCTCAGCTACACCTTCGAGATGTACCCGAAGGACGGCGGGATCGACGGCTTCTACCCGCCCGCTTCGGTGATCCCGGAGCAGACCGCTCGCAACGACAAGGCGGTCGACATCCTGATCAACGAGGCCGGGGCCTGACGCTCAAGCCCTGAGATCGGCCACTCGCGACGCCCGGCTCTTCGGCGAATCCAAGCTGAAGCTCCGGGCGTCGCCCAGCCGGTCGCGGACGAATTCCTGGGTCGCCGCGACCGTGTCACGCAGCGCGGCGTCCTCGTCCCCGAACACCTTGTAGACGATCTTGTTCGTCTCGGTGTCGAACTCCCACAAGCCGGCGAAGCGCCCTCGATCGACGATCAGATGGCTCGGCGGATCCGCCTGCCCGCCCAGCGTCTCCCCCGCGCGGCCACCGGGCACCGGCCGTCCGGCGTCGGCGTCGTCGAGCAACCTCGACATCTCCCGGTGCAAGAGGTGGATGCCGTCGACCCCGGCGAGCAGCGCGTACGACGGTTCCGGCGGCACGGTGAACGCGGCGAACTCGTCCGCGAGGTCCTTGGGCATCAGCAGATCGGTACCGTCGAGCGGCACGAGGTCCAGCTGTTCCACGGCCTTCTTGGCGTTCGCCGCGGTGAACCCGGAGAACCAGCGGAAGTGCTTGAGCGACGCGGGCGCCGCCCACGAGAAGTACCGCCTGGCCAGCTCGGCCTGCGCGGTGTCCATATCGGACAGTCCGCCGCGCGGGGACGGCGTCCAGCGGACATAGCCGTAGCGCTGCTGGTCCAGCCGTCCGTTGACCGGGACCCGGCGGATTTCGCCGCGGACCTGGAGCAGGCCGAGCGCGAGCGGCAACGTCGTGGTGGTGCCGCGTTTGCGGCCCGCCTCGCCGAGATTGCGCACCGCGGGCCCGGCGGCGTCCTTGATCGCGGCCGGGTCGAGCGGTTCGGCCGACGCGTCGAGCAGGTCGGCGACGGTGACGCACAACTGCTCGATCTCGGCCTGCGTGACGCCGAGGTACTTCTCGGCGGCCGCGAGTTCACCCGCCGGTGCCCCGGCGCCGACGGTCAGGCCGAGCTCGAAATCCGCCGACGGAAGGATGTAGGTGCAGCCGCGGGCGGAGGGCAGTTCGTGGATGGCGAGCCGGGCGACGTCCGCGTCGACCGTCTCGCGATCGAGGCGGGCCCTGGCGAACAACCCGAGGTAGGGCGCCGAACCGCCGACCGAACGCATCCAGCCGGTCCGCTCCAGCACGCCGGGCGCCGAAGCCCCGTGCAGCGATCCGTCGAGACCTTGCCGATGTGCCCACCACGCGCGCAGCTTGTCGGTCGCCATGGCTCCCACGGTATGGGCATCACACGTCTTCGCGCAGCCTGGCACGATCGACAGGTGCGCAAGCGGTTCTCGGAAGGGTCCCCGATCGCGTCGACGGTGGTCACCGGCGACGACTTCGACGAGCTCGAGCACACTTTCCAGGCGTTCCTCGCGCCGGACACGGTCAAGCTGCACACCCCCGCGCCCACCGGTTCCTTCGACATTTCCCAGCTCAGCGGTCTGCGCGTCCCCGGGATCGACCCCTGCGGCCTCTCGGTCTACGAGCTGACGCTGGACTCCGACGTCATCCTGCAGGGTGAAGAGACCTCGGACGCGTACACCGTGGTCGTGACCCTCGGCGGCCGGAGCCAGGTCAAGATCGACGGCGAGATCATCCCGTCGCGACATGTCGTGACCGGTCCGGACACGCCGTTCCAGACCAGGTACGACCATCCCGACATCCTGCTGCTCCGGATGGGCAAACAGCTGGTGGCGGACACGATGCGCGAACGGCTGGGCGAAGCGCCGACGTCGGCCCTGCACTTCGATCCGGCGATCGTCGAGACCTCGGGCATGAGCCAATGGCTCACCTTGCTCCACACTTTCGGCGAGACCGCCGCGTCCGGGCTGTTCGACCGGTCGCCGCTGGCCGCCTCCCATTTCGAGAAGCTGCTGCTGCACGGGTTGCTCGACACCCAGCCGCATTCGCGGTCCGGCGAACTCGCCGAAGAACGGCCCCGGCCGAGGTCGACGGCGGTCCGCCGCGCGATGACCTACTGCGAGGAGCACGCCGCCGAACCCGTCTCGATCGGCGAGCTGGCGATGGCCGCGCGGATCAGCGTCCGTGCGCTGCAGCAGGCGTTCCGCACCGAAGCCGGGATGACGCCGATGGAGTACCTGCGCCGCGTCCGGCTCGACAACGTGCACCAGGACCTGCTCGCGATCGCGCAGGGGCGCGCCGAAGGCACCGTCACCGACGTCGCGCTGCGATGGGGCTTCACGCATCTCGGCCGGTTTTCCGGTCTTTACCGCGACACCTACGGCAAACTTCCCTCGGAAACGGCACGACTCACGGCCTGAGGGAGACGGATGCTGGTCGAACTGGCCATCGGCGACGCGTACGGAGGCTCGTTCGAGCACGCGTACCCGAGCTTCGTCGCCGAGCACAACACGCTGGCCGGCTATGTACGCCATCCCGGCTATCTCGGCGTCCCGGCCGGTCGCTACACCGACGACACGCAGATGACGATCGCGATCGCCGAACTGCTCGTTTCGGGCCGCCGCTGGACGCCCCTGCTGCTCGCCGAGCAGTTCGTCCGCGCGTACCACCGCGATCCGCACGAGGGTTACGCGCCGCGGTTCCACCAGCTGCTGAGCGAAGTCCAGGACGGCGAAGAGCTGCTGCGACGGCTCCAGCCGCAGAGCGACAAGAGCGGGGCGGCGATGCGCGCCGGGCCGATCGGGGTCCTGCCGACCGTCGACGACGTCCTCTACCACGCGAAACTGCAGGCCAGGATCACGCACGACACCCCGGCCGGGATCGCGGCGGCGCAGGCGGCGGCGCTCGCCGTCCACTACTGCCACCACCGGCTCGGTCCGGTGGCCGAGGTCGCGCGATGGATCGACGGCATCCTTCCCGAGGACGTCGGGCACGGCGGCTGGGCGCTGCCGTGGCCGGGCAAGATCGGGCCGCAGGGCTGGATGAGCGTCCGCGCCGCGCTGACCGTGCTCGCCGGCGGTGGCGGGCTCGCCCGGATGCTCCACACCTGCGTCGCGTTCACCGGCGACGTCGACACCGCGGCGACCATCGCGCTGGCCGCCGCGTCCCGTTCGTCCGAGGTCGCGCAGGATCTTCCGCCCGTGCTGTGGCGCGATCTGGAGAACGGCGAGTTCGGCCGCGACTACCTCGCGGGACTCGACGAGCGGCTGCTGCACATCTGACGTAGGCGAACTCCACGGAACGCGGACGTGCCCGTGGGCCGGTTTCGGCAGACTGGGCCGGTGAAGTGGCTGATCAGGATCGGAGCGGTGGCCGGATGGCTCGCGGTGAGCGCTTCGCTCATCGTCGGCACGGCGAACCTCGAGCCCGATCACGGGGAACGCCCGATCGACGCGTTCGGGTTCGCCGTCGTCGCGCTCGCCTGTGCCACACTCGCCGGTGTCCGGCGCCTGCCGGTGGCGACAGCGGGGACGGAAGCGTTTGCGCTCCTGCTCTACCTGGGGTTCGGCTATCCCGACGGTCCGGTGCTGTTCGCCGGTCTCGTGCCGTTGTTCGCACTCGGGACCCTGCGTCCGCGAAGGCTCGCGTACGCCGTCGCGGGCGGCATGGCGGCGATGGTCGTCAGCGCGAACCTGGCCACCGGCGGTGCAGGAGTCATCGATCTGGTCTTCGTCGGCTGGGCAGGCGTAGCGGTCTTCGCGGCCGACGCGCTTCGAGGACGTCGTGAGCGGGCAGCGGCCGCGGAGCAGGCCGAACGCGATCGAGTCCTCGGCGAGCGGCTCAGGATCGCGCAGGATCTGCACGACAGCGTCGGCCACGCGATGGCCGTCATCAACGTCCAGTCGGGCATGGCGCGACACGTGCTCGACGAGCATCCCGAAGTGGCGAAGGAAGCGCTCGAAGTCGTCCGCGTGGTCAGCGGCACGATCCTGGACGAGCTGAACGCCATGGTGCGGCTGCTGCGTGACTCCGCCCCGCTCCGGCCGTCACCGGGTCTGGCGGATCTTCCCGCGCTGGTCGCTTCGACGAACCAGGCGGGCCTGGCCGTCACGCTGGAACTCGACGCTCCCGGGATCGGGCAGCCGGTCGGCGGCGCGGTGTACCGGATCGTCCAGGAGTCGCTCACGAACGCCGCGAAACACGGGGCGTCCAGTGCCGGCGTGACGGTGAAGGCGAGCGAAGACGGCTTGAGGCTCGACGTGGTCAACGAGGTCCGCACGCCGGGCCTGGACAGTCCCGGTGCCGGGATCATGGGCATGGGTGAACGGGCCCAGGCGACCGGCGGCACGCTGACCGCGCGCCGTGAGGACGGGAGGTTCCGGGTGAGCGCGCGATGGCCGTGATCAGGGTGGTGCTCGCCGACGACCAGGTGCTCGTCCGGTCCGGGTTCGCGGCGTTGCTGCGGGTCGAAGCCGGGATCACCGTGGTGGGTGAGGCGGACGACGGCGACGCGGCGGTGACCGTGGTCGCGGAAACCGTGCCCGACGTGGTGCTGATGGACGTCCGGATGCCCGGTCTCGACGGTATCGAGGCGACCCGCCGGATCGTGGCCGACGAACGGCTGTCCGGCGTCCGCGTCCTCATGCTGACCACCTTCGACCTGGACGAATACGTCTTCGACGCCTTGCGCGCGGGCGCCAGCGGGTTCCTGCTCAAACACACCAAACCCGGGGACCTCATCGAAGCCGTCCGCGTGGTCGCCGCGGGCGACGCGCTCCTCTCGCCGAGCGTGACGCGGCGGCTGATCGCGGAATTCACCGCGCGGCCGTCGCATCCGATGCCCCGGGCGGACGGTTCCGCGTTCACCGAACGGGAGCACGAGGTCGTCCAGCGGGTCGCGCAGGGGATGTCGAACGAAGAGATCGCGCGGGAGTTCGTGATCAGCGCGGCGACGGTCCGGACGCATGTCAGCCGCGCGATGGCCAAGGTGCACGCCCGCGATCGCGCGCAACTGGTCGTTTTCGCCTATCAGAGCGGGATGGTGCGCGCCTGACGTAGCCGTCGATCTCCACACCGTGACGACGACGCGACCCCCGCCCGCGGCCGACGCTGCACTCATGAAATTCACCGCGAAGGCGGCCTTGCTGGCCGCGACCCTTTCCCTGCTGGGCTCCACGACGGCCGTCGCCACGGAACGACCGGCCCGCTGCGCCGAACAGCGGTTTTCGGTACAGGTGAACGGCGAACGGCAGACGATCGCGGGCGAGCTCTGCGTCCGCGGCGGGTTCACCGCCCGCACCCCGCTGCAGGTTCTGCTGCACGGCGGCACCTACGACCGCGCATACTGGGACTGGCCGTTCCAGTCCCGGCAATACTCCTATGTGGACAGTGCGACGCGGGCGGGCTACGCGACGCTGAACCTCGACAGGCTCGGCTACGGCCGCAGCAGCCGCCCGGATCCGGAGACGCTCGACTTCGCCACCGGCGGGGAGGCCGTCCACCAGGTCGTCCGGCAGCTGCGGCCGCGGTTCCGCACGATCGTCCTCAATGGACATTCGATGGGCGGGCTCGTCGCGGAACGGGCCGCCGAACGGGGCGGGGTCGACGCCGTGATCGTCAGCGGCATCCCGCGCGACAGGCCCGGTGCTCGGGCCAAAGCCGCGTCGCCGTTCTATCCCGCCGAGCTGGACCCGAAGTTCGCCGGGAAACCGTGGGCGCCCGGCTACTTCACGACGCGCCCCGGCTCTCGCGCGCAGACGTTCCACTACCCCGGCACGTACGACCCGGCGATCATTCCCGTCGAAGAAGCACTGAAGGACACGTTGGCGTCAGCCGAACTCCGCTCCGTGGGACCCGACGCCGCGAAGCGATCGGCACCGAAGGTCCCGACGGCGTACGTCCTCGGCGAGCACGACACGCTGGTCTGCGGAAACGGCGACTGCGGCGCCGACAAGATCGTGCGCGGCAGCGGCCACTCGATCAACACCAGCCTCGCCGCGCGGAGCTTCTACCGATGGACCTTCGACTGGCTCGCGTCGAAAGTTAGGGTTGCCTAACCTTGGCTGAACCGGTGAAATGATCACATGGAGTCCTTGACGCCGGTTCGCGAGGCCGCCGACCATTTCGGGCTGGCGATCTCGACCCTGCACTACTGGGAGCGCCGTGGCCTGATCACCGCCTTCCGCCGCTCTGGCCAGCGGTTCTACGACGACGACCAGCTGTACCGCATCGCCCTCATCAAGCATTGGCGCCAGATCGGCAGGCTGGGCCTGAGCAGGATCACCGAGCTGCTCGCCGAGCAGCACCGCTGGCGGGAGGTGGTGGCGGGCCAGCTCGCCGAGATCGAACGGGAGCGTGCGCGGCTCGACACCGCGCACGCCTACCTGGTCGAACTCCTCACCTGTCGTCGAGAGGGGAGCCTGGAGGACTGCCCCTGGTTCCGCGACCGGGTCCCGCTGCCCGCCCACGCGGCCGCGAGCTGAGTCCCGGCATCGTCACCGCCGCGACCACGGCCGCGGCCGCGAGGCAGGCGGCGGAAGCGAGGAACGCGGCGGTGTAGCCGTGCACCAGCGCCTCGTCCCTCGGCGAGCCGGTCTGCCAGGCCGCGGTCACCGCCGCCGCGAGCGCGGTCAACGCGGCGAGACCGATCGCGCCGCTGGTCTGCCGGACGGTGTTCAGCAGACCGGCGGCCAGGCCGTTCTGCCGTTCCGGCACCCCGCTGGTGGCGGCCACGGTGATCGGTGTGAAGGCCGCGGCCGTCCCGAACCCGAAGACCATCCCCGGCAGCAGCACGGAAACGACGTACGAAGCGTGCGCACCGGTCAGCGCGGCGACTCCGGCGAAGCCCGCCGCGCCGATCGCGCAGTACAACACCGTCGCGCGCCGGGGTCCCAGCCGAACCGACAACCCGCCCGCCGTCCTCGCGCCGGCGAACATCGCGACCCCCACCGGCAGGTAGGCCAGTCCGGCCTGCAGCGGCGAGTAACCGTGGACGTCCTGCAGGTACAGCGAAAGCAGGATCGGGCTGGCGAGGAAACCCAGCCCCAGCAGGAAGATCACCACATTTCCGCTACTGACCGAACGCAGCCGGAAGATCCCGAGCGCGACCAGCGGTTCGTTCGCCCACCGATGCTGGTGCACCAGGAAGACGCCAAGCAAGACGAGCCCGCCGACCAGCGGAAGCACCCAACCGTCGGCCGAAGAACGCATCACCGCGTAGACCACACCGACGAGTCCCGCCGTCGACAGCACCGCGCCGACGACGTCCAGCCTGCCGCGAGGACGGCTTCGGTCCCGTAGCGGCAACACCGCTCCGGCGGCGAGCACGGCCACCACGCCGATCGGGACGCTGACGAAGAACACCCAGCGCCAGCCAGCCCACTGAGTGAGCAACCCGCCGATCACCGGCCCCGCCGCGGCACCGGCCGCGCCCACCGCGCTCCACGTGCCCAGCGCCCGCGCGCGACGAGCGGGTTCGGTGAACATGGTGGTCAGCAAGGACAACGTCACCGGCATCAGCAGCGCGCCGCCGAACCCCTGCACCGTTCTGGCGACCAGCAGTGTTTCCGGCGAACCGGCCAGCCCGGCGGCGAGCCGCGCGACGGTGAACAGGCTCATCCCGAGCACGAACATCCGCCGCACCCCGAATTCGTCGCACAACCGGCCGCCCAGCAACAGGAAACCGGCGAACGCGAGCGTGTACGCGTTCACCACCCAGGTCAGCGCGCCGGACGAGAACCCGAGGCCGAACCGGATCGCGGGCAGGGCGACGGAAACGATCGTCGCGTCCAGGATGACCACGAACGAACCCGCGCAGGCCAGCGCGAGCACGGCGCCTTCACCCGGACGACGCGTCACAACGGCTCTCCGTTCGAGAACGGTGCGACCCAGCGATCCATCGGCACCGCATACAGCGATTCCACCGTGGACAACCAGCGCAGTCGTGCCAGCGCCCGCTTGTCTGACTCGGTCGCCGGGAGTTTCGCCTGAGCCAGCAACAGATCGATCAGTTCCGCGGTCATCGCGTCACCCGGCGCCCTTCCGCGACGGCGATGAGATCCTTGACCCCCAAGGGAATCCCGGCGCAGCGCCTGCCCGGCTTCGAGCACCGAGCCGCCGTGTTCTCTCCGCACCACAGCCCCTCCAGTCCGGCGGCGCCGGACTGGAGCCGCCGAAACCAGGGTGCAAACTGAAGCGCGGTTGAGCGCAAGCCCGCTCTACCAGGAAGGGTTGTACCGCAAGCCTTGCTCGTAGTACTGGTCGTCGGTTTCCGCCGGTTCGGACTGTTCCGCGGGCCCTGCCGGTTCGGCCGAACGATCCTTGAGCACCACGTTCTCCGTGCCCGCCGGCGGCCGGGGCGGCGCCGGTGGAACCGGTTCCGCGGTCTGCTGGAACGCAGGAGTGAACCCGAGCCGCCAGCGAAGCCTGTCGGTGATGTAGCCGGCGTTGCCGATCGGCGCCATCAGCTCCGCGCTGCGTTTCGCGGATCCTTGCTGCGCTTCCTGATAGGTCCGCATCACGGCGTCCGCGATCTCGGCGGGCGAGAGCCGCGACGCGGCTTCACTCACCCTGAGCCGGGTCATCACGCCATCGGTGTTGACCGAAACGGAAACGGCACCGTCCGGTGAGGACGCGTCCACCGACAGGGTGGCCAGCGCCTCGAGCATCGCTTCCCGGTCGTTGGCCGGCTTTTTGGGCGCCGGTTTGTCAGCCACGATCCTCCGTCACTCGTCCGGGAGCGGGGACAGCTCCATCGGCGGCTGCTGGACCCTGCCGTCGTTCGAGATGTCGACGTTCCTGTCCCGGACCCGCTTTTCCGTTCCCTTGTCGGTGTTCTCCGTTTCGAAGTTGCCGGGATCGAAGGTCTCGCCAGGGCTGACGTCCGGCGGCTCGGGAATGACCGGCAGGTTGTTGATCTCGACGTTGATCTTCGAGATCAGCGACTCCGTCGCGCGGAACATGCCTTCCCGGATGCCGACCACGCCGTCGTGGAAGCTGTTGTAGATGGTTTCGGGGCTGTCCCCGACGATGTCGGCCTGCACGGTGGCCGCGGTGGCGAGTCCGGCACCGGCCGCGGCGCCCGCGACCTGGACTCCGTTCGCGGTGGTGAAGAACGCCGCCGCGGTGAGCCCGCCGGCCGGCGGCACGGCCGCCACGAGCAAAGCGGTGACAGCGGCGGCGAAAGTCGCCGCAAGCGCCTTCGACAAAGCGGACTCGTCTTGCCGTTCCTTGTCGTCGAGGTACTTTTCCGCGGCGGTCAGGAAGGAAGCGGCGAGATTGCTCAGGTCGGCGCGGGCGGTCGCGATGGCGTCCCGCGCGGCCACGATGTCGGCTTCCAGCACGGTGAGTTTGGTGCCGACCCTGGCGTAGGTGTTCACCAAGCCCTGGATGTAACTCTTGGCGCTCTCGGCCCCTTCGC
This sequence comes from Amycolatopsis sp. lyj-90, assembly GCF_046549035.1. Taxonomy (NCBI): domain Bacteria; kingdom Bacillati; phylum Actinomycetota; class Actinomycetes; order Pseudonocardiales; family Pseudonocardiaceae; genus Amycolatopsis; species Amycolatopsis sp. lyj-90. The sequence continues at coordinate 357,019 of NZ_JAJPWP010000005.1, read as the reverse complement.
CGCGCCATTTGAGAAGCAGGACCAGAGACCGGTCGAGCGGCGCTTTCGTGTCCTGGAAAGCATTCCAAAGACCCTCGTAGGCCTCGATCATGGTCTGCAGGCTGTTCTCGGCTCCGACGAGCTCCGCGTCGGAGAACTCGAGAAAGAAGTCGCGGACCTGTTCCTTTCGCCCGCCGCTGAGATCCGCGTCCATGCCCAGCCAGGGTTGCTGGAAAAGGAAGTCCACCGCCGCGAGGGCCTTTTCGGCCCCCGTGGTGAGGTCGTCGGAGATTCCTTCGAGGAGTTTGGCGTTGCCGTCACTCTCGGAGGCGGTCTCCGCGTCGAGTGCGTTGAAGTATCCGTCCATCCCCGCCGCTACCCCTGTTCCCCGTAAGCCGCGCGGTTCATCCGCTGCTTGTTGTCCTCTTCGACGGATTCGTACAGTTCGGCGACCCGCTGCAGCGCTTGGCTGGCGTCCTGTGTGCTGCGGTGCAGTCGCGCGAGCATCTTCTCGACGGCCTGGCGGTGTTCCTCGTAGGCAGCCGAAACCCCGCGCATGCCCAAGGTCTTCCCGAAGGCGGTGTTCGGCGCGAAGATCCCGGGGAGAAGGCCGCCGGTCACCGGGTCCGGAGCCGGCACGTCCTGTCCTCTCACGCCATCGTGAGTGGCGCTGGCCAAATCGGCCGCCTTCGCCAGTTCCTTGCTCGACGCCCTGAGATCGTCGAGGTCGGTTTCGAAACCGATCATGATTTCACCTCGCTGTCCGGAATTCCATCCCTCATGTAAGCAGCGTTGACTTGGCTGGGCGCCGGGTTCACGGACATCGTCTTCGTGACGCGGCTCACTTGCGAGAGGGACGGATCGCTCCGTACGACGAAAGGCCAGGCGCGAGGAAGTTCCTCGAACCTGGCCTTCGTGGTGTCCACAGTGGAGTGGAGCTGAGGGGAATCGAACCCCTGACCCCTGCCTTGCAAAGGCAGTGCTCTACCAATTGAGCTACAGCCCCGGGTCGCAGGCGATCAGGATAGCCGCCTGCGGAAACCTCAGTTGTTGCGGGACGCGTCCGCGGCCTTGGCCGGGGCGCTTCCGTTCGTGGAAACGGCGCCGAGCGGACGCTCGGTCGGCGCGGTGGCCTCACGCCAGAGGTCGGCCTCGGCCTTGGCTGCCTTGTTGCGCTTGATCACGAACAGCACGCCGCCCGCGATGACCGCGAGTGCCAACAGCTTCTTCATCAGAAGCCCCCTCTTTCCGCCGAGTTGCTCCGCTTACCCACCGATGCTACTGCACGCCGCTCCCCGGACGCCTGGCGCCCACGTTCCACGTGGAACCACGTCATGACGAAAGCCCTGCCGGGAAGAGAAGTCCGGCAGGGCTCTGGCGAGGCCGGCGCGCCGCGTTCCCTCCTGCGCTGGGTGAGCCCGGAACACCGCACACCGACCACTGAGTAGAACGCCGACACGCCCGATACTCTTCCTTTGCGGCGGTGACCTCGCACACGGGTCTCTTTTGACCAGCCGCTCCCTGTTCGGGCGAATCTCGCCCGCGCACTCGACGTCAGTCCCGGCACGCGCGGGTTCTGGCGGAGACGATCAAGGCAGCCCTGCCTTCGCTTCGGACGGCTCAGTGGCTTAGTCACCCACTTAGTCACTCAGGCAGCAGAAAAGCCGATCCGCGATGATCGCGAACCGGCTTTCGGATGGGTGGGCCCACCAGGACTTGAACCTGGGACCTCTTCGTTATCAGGCCAAGATCACGGAATTCTGATCATTGCGAACACTCGATGACGTGGGGTTCAAGTGTCCGTGGACGTCCGCCGCAGTATGCAGTGATGTGGGTTGATTGTCAGGCCTTTCGTCAGGCCACCCCTAGTCTCTGACCAGGTGAAACGACAGATTCCACTCACTCAGATCTTGATGTTCGCCCAGCGAGCGAACCCCGCAAGCGTTTCCGACCTCCGACGGTCCTGCTCGGCGAGCGTGATCACCGTTTCCCGGACGTGCGGGTGGTAGCGGGTCTGTTGAGGCGAGACTTGGCGCGCGAGCTGGAGCGCCTGGAGCGAACGGGCACGGTCTCCGTGGAGCTGGAAACCGCGGGCAAGGTCGATCCAGTGGTGACCGACCCGCTCACCTGGAGTTGTCGGACTAATCTGCATCTCCGACGCGCGCTTGACTGCCTCCGTACCGTCTCGCCGTTCGACGGCCAGGCCGACCGACCAGATCGCGACGTTGTCACGATCGAACGCCAAGCGGCAGTAGTCAGACCCTGGTGTGACGTGGGTAGCGAGCTGACGCGCTTCACCAAGGTGGCCCTCACTGGTGTCGGTGTCTCCAGCACGGGCAGCCGCAAGACCGGACTTGAGATGGAGCGCGCCGTACAGCGCGTGCGCTGCCTCCTCGCCGCCACGTAGTTGGCCGTCGAGCTGGGCGCGAGCATGCTCAAGGTAGGTGAGCGCTCCGCGCCACTCGGCCGAGTTGATCAGCTCACCAGCGCGGTAGAACGCTCCAGCTGCCATGGCGAGTGGATCGCCTGACTTCTCTGCTGCCCACTCGAAACGCTCAGTCGTCAGGGAGGACAAGTCGACGTAGCCGAGCTTGTATGCAACCTGTCCGGCCGCTGCGTATGCCTCTGCGAGCAGACCGAACGTGCGTTCCTGCTCCCGGCCATTGCTGATGTAGGTCTTCGCGCGAAGCTCGGCGAGCAGACCAGGCACTTCAACGCCGAGCTCGTCCAGGACCACGCTGTGCCGCAGCTTGGAAACGTGCTGCACCGACTGCTCAAGTTCAGGCATCGACCGGGGAATGACGTCTTCAGGTGGCAGCAGGTACGACGCGATCTCGCGACGTAGCGCAGGAATGACTGAGTGCACGCGGTGCGAGTCACGATCCTGGATCGGGTAGGGCTGCTCGGTGAGATCGGTATGCGCAATGCCGAGCGCTTGCGCGGCCGCAGCCGTGAATCCAGCGCTTGCAGGCGTCTTGCCCTGCTCTACCTGTTTGACCAGGCTCAGGCTCACATGAGCACGCTGCGCAAGTTGGTCCTGCGTCATGCCCACAAGCTTTCGTGCAGCCCGGACACGGCGCCCGATGCCGTCGCGCGGCAAGTCGTCGATGCTCATAGCGAGTTCGCTCCCGGTACAGAGGGATCGGTCTACTCCTACGGTACGACCTATTACGCGCTGTTGTCCTTTTCTTGTTCCTTCGGTTGTCCCATCGCTCATAGCGTCGATGTCGTGACGTTGAGCAGCGGAGATATACCGAACGGTGACTGGCGGTTGTCGCTCGATACCTACGGGGTCGATGTCGACGGCGAGTCCGCGATTGTGTTCGTCGGAACGATCGCCACCGCCACTGGCTTCGAAGTCGTCCTTCGCGTCGATGACGGCAAGACCGTGCTGCTCAAGGACAACAAGGCCATCTGTCTGTCCGCACTGCTCCACCAAGCGTTAGCAACGCGGCAGACCTCCAATCAGCAGCGGGGGGCGCAGCGTGCACAGGCGTGACATCGAAATGCTGACCAAGCTCGCCAACGTGAACAAGAGTGCCGGCATTATCACGCTCGAACTCATGCACCTCCAGCCGAACGATGCAGCGTACGGGCAGGGTCTCCGCGAGCTTGGCGAACGGCTTGTCGAACTTGGCAATGACTTGACTGCCCGCGCTGACGAACTCGGCTGCTTGACCTCCGAGCAACCAGGCAGGGACATCGAGCGAGGTGAAAGCAACCCATGAGGCAAGAAACATCGACCGCGCGCACCAGGGAACTCGGCCACGAACTTCGGCGAGTCCGCAAACGTGCCGGGTTCTCCGGCGCGGACATGGCGCGGATGCTGGGCTGGGGCATGCCCAAGGTCTCCCGTTTGGAGAGCGGTCAGCGCTTGGTCCGCCCGGAGGAAATTGCGATCTACCTTGCCCGAGCAGGTGCCATGCCCGCGGAGCTCGACGAACTCGTCAAGTTGGCCACTGAAGCCCACGGTCACCGGCTGCAATTCCACGGTGCAGGCATGCCCGACCAGCTCCGCACCCTCACCCTGCTGGAAGCGTTCAGCACGTCGATCAAGACGTACAGCCCGGACTTCGTTCCTGTTCCGCTCCAAACCGAGGCTTACATACGGGCTGTCCTACAGCAGTGCGGCCACGCCATCGGTCCTGAGCTCGAAGCGGCTGTCGAAACCCGGCTCAAGCGTCAGAAGGCCATATTCACTCGCCACTCACGCCCTGCTCTCAGCCTCTACATCCGCGAAGAGGCCCTCCGTATAGAGCTCGACGACCCGAAGGTCATGCATGAGCAGCTGCTCCATCTCCAAATCTCTTCGGCGCTACCCCGATGCCGCATCTACCTCGTGCCTGCCACCGCTGAAACCGTCGACAGCCGTCACGACTTCAGTATCTTCCGGCACGACCAGGACCAACCCGTGCTTCACGTTGACGCCCTCACCGCCAGTCTCTTCCTGGAGGACGACACCGAGATCGCCTTCTACCAGGACTTCCTGAGCTATCTCGATAGGGCCGCTCTTGACCGCCACCAGTCCAGGGAATGGCTCGTCGACCGAACACACGAACTCGAACGGAACGCGCTCGGCGCTACGAGATGAAGGTCGCATGACTCCCGGTCGGTGCATTGACCCCCGACAGATGCACCGACCGGGTTCCACTCGGCGGCCACGCTCGGACAGCGTCCCCATGTGCACACCCCTTAGCCTGGACTTGAGGCACCCGGACAGGAGTCTGATGACATCTACGACGCCGTTCACGCCAGAACGGGCACGGAACGTGCTCAATGAGGCGTGCAGCAACTCTTGCGTGGAATCAACGGAAGCGGTGTCGCTTCGTTTTGGCGAGAACGCCATCTACAGCCTCGCTGGCAACTCGCTGGTTGGCCGCGTTGGACGGTCCATCGAGGCTGCCACGAAGGAAGTCAAGGTGGCCACGTGGCTCGACGAACATGGGTTTCCCGCTGCGAAACTGGCAACCGGCATAGTCGATCAGCCCTTCGTTGAGGATGGGCTGCCAGTCACCTTCTGGGAGTTCATCCCGGAGCACGAGGAGAAGGTCAGCGCCTCTGAGTTCGGCAAGCTTCTGCACGACCTGCATGCACTGCCTGCCCCCAGTTTTGAACTGCCTCAGTTCCTACCCATGCCGAAGTTTGAGGCACGGATCAACGCCCTTGACGGGCAGCTCGCGGAGTCAGAGCTGACGTTCTTACGACGGCGGTACGAGGAAGTATCGGAAGAGTTCGAGGGGCTCAAGTTTGAGTTGCCGCCCGGACCGATCCATGGGGACGCTCATCCTGGAAACGTCATGCGCTCGACGGACGGCATCCCCTATCTGATCGATTTCGAGGACTTCGCGTACGGACCGCGGGAGTGGGACGCCGCTGTGCTTTCCGTTCGGCACGAAGCTCTTGGATGGGCTTCGGATGCCGAGTACCAGAGCTATGCAGACGCCTACGGATTCGACCCGATCGACTGGCCAGGGTTCCCGGTTGTCCGGGCTGCCCGCGAGCTGAACATGACAACCTGGCTTGCTCAGAAGCTGGACGAATCGCCAGAAGTCGAAGCGGAGGTCTACAAGAGACTCTCTGACCTACGCGACGATCAGGCGCCTCGAAACTGGCGTGTTTTCTGACGGCAGGTGCTGACTAGAGAACTCCAGGAACTCCCGCACCAACGGATCTTCCGCATGGGCGCCTAGCCTCAGTTGGAAGTCATCTAGGTACGAAATCACCCGGAACGACTTAAGGCTCGCGGCAGTCTCGACGACTGCACGCGCCACCCGTAGCGCCTCGTCCAGGTTGCCTCCTTGCAGGTGAGACGTAGCGAGCACGGTCCGGCAGAAGGACAAGCTACGGACGTACGTCGATTTCGATGCTGCGATCGATGCGGCCGCGTGGTGGTTGGCGAGCTCGGCATTACCGATATCGCGGAAGCAGTGCGCGAATTCGGCGTGTAGCTCGGCCGCGTCGAAGTAGTGGATCCACTCGGGATCGTTCTCGCGGCTACCTTGACCATGCCATCGCTCTGCCGTGAGCAAAGCCGCGGTCGTGTCCTCCTTCCTGCCCATAGATGCCAGCGCCCTTGCCTCCATGGCATGGAAGAGCGCCATCGTCGTTGGCGTGGCATGGCCGTTCGCGCCCTTATAGGCAGCACGAGCCAGGTCGACAGCGCGCTGAAAATGCCCGAGAAAGTTTGCTTGGTGCGACATTCCCGCGAGGATTCGACCACAGAGCGGCTTGTCCCCCGCCGCTTTCGCCAGTCGAAAAGCCTGAGTTAGGTACCGCTGCGCGAGCCCGTGAGCTCCCGTGTCGTAAGCCGTCCATCCGGCGAGCCGGGTCAGCGCTGCGACTTCGCGGAAGTACTCGCGCCCGACTGGGTCATATGGCGACACGTGCGGGATGTTCGGCAAGACCTCTTGGTCCAGGAACGAGGCGACGAGGGATTTCGGTCGGCCGCCGCCGTACTTATAGTCGAAGCTGCTGAACATCGTGGTTGCTTCGCGAACGGCCTCGACGTCCACGACAGTGATCGATCGTGGCTCGGTCGGGGGCCGAGAGCGATCGTCGTCAGAGTCCGTGAGCCATCGCACGACGAGTCCGCTCCATGCCTCCGGCACGACGGAGAGCGGCCCGACACGCTTCGGCGTCCTCAGCTCAAGCTCCGTGATCGCGCCGAGCGCGACCACGCTGTGAGCGACCTCTTCGGGGTACTCAAGACCGACGTCGTCGCCATCGGTCGGCGAGCTTTCCGCGTAGCCGATCTCAGTCAGTCTCACCGGTCGACCAAGCAGCTCGCCGAGGACAGCAGCGATCAACTGGCACGTGCGGGGGTGCGGGGTGGTGCCGTCGAGCCAACGCTTGACGGAGACATGGTCAGAGCTGATCGGCTCCCCGCCGTCGGTTTGGCTGCGCTCGCGCACCCGACGTGCGAACCCCTTGTTAGTCGCTCCCGCTTGCCGCATCACCCCAGCTAGGAGCGTGTTCGGCTGCTTCCCCTTCTCGACCACGAGTACCTCCATGGTCATTAAAGCACCCCCCGTGCACCCCCCGTGTGCACATTTGCACCCCTGCAAACACACTGCTGCACCCCCGCCCTCGGCCGGTTTCCTAGCTACATCAGCGACGCACGGCCACAAAGGCAGAGTCGCTAGAGCGAAAGGGAACGACGATGGCGAAGAGCAACTTCCCGGTCATGAAGAGCGGCGGCGGCATCGCTTGGAAGGCCGTCGGCCTGATCATCCTGCTGGCGATCGGCGCGATGATCGTCCAGTACCCGGCTGACTCGGCAGGCTGGGTCACCGGCCTGTTCCGCGGAATCGGCGCCGTGATCGACGGCGTTGTGAGCTTCCTCCGCGCACTGTCGAGCTAGCTCGGTCCTAGCCGCCGCTCGACCTCGGCAAGACGACGACGGATATCCGCGATGGCCTGCCAAACGCGCTCATCCGACGAGTCAATCCCTCGGTTCGCCGTCTCGCCTCCGGTTGGCTGGGTTCGCACGAAGGACCCCTTGCCATGCCGGGTAACCACAAGGCCCTCATCTCGTAAGAGCGAAACAGCGCTCTTAGCCGTATTCGGGGCAACCCCCCAGGCTTCGGCGAGGTCCGCATAGGTCGGCAACTGAGCACCGGGGCTGTACTCCCCCGACGCGATGGCAGCCCTCAGCCCACCAGCCACTTGCAGGTAGGGCGCACGCGGGTCATCAGGGTCCAGGGATGTCATGCCTCAAGGGTAGGCCAAGCAACTCAGTTAAGTCAGTTTCTGCAAGTCTGTTGACAGAGTTGATAGACAGGATTTACGTTGAGACGCGTTCGACAAGAACCCACTCCCGACAGGGAGCACCCAAACCGACTTGGAGTTCAACACCATGGAAGAGCTCGTCTCTGCTCTCAGCTACGCACCCGACGGCCTATACGAATCGGACATCGACGCGATGATCGCCGAGTACTTCGTGACGGCTCACGACCAGGAAGTCACGCAGGTCGGACAGCCCTTGGTCTCGGACCGGGTAGCCACTCATCGGCACGTCCGGCGCATCAGCCGTCAGACGGTCAGCTCGACACTCCGAGCGAGGCCGGACAGCTCGGCCGCTTGATTTCGCCCCGATCCGGCGCACGGAACCGCCAAGAACCACCCGCCGGACCGGGATCTCCCAACCACCTCAAAGCCAGTCAGGAGATACCAATGGTAGGGCTCAACCTGCCCACGAACACCGGAAGCGTCTACCCACCTTCGGTCACCGAGCTTCTCCCCCGAGTTCGTGACCGAGTCGCCGAGCTCGGCGAGATCCCGTCCCGAAACCGGATCATGGCCGAGTTCAAGGTAGGTGCGCCGAAGGCACGCGCCATCCTCGAAGCCATCACCAAGGACGACGAGGTGGAACCCGTCCGGCCGCTGCACGCGGTGCCGGAACCCACCATTGAAACCGAGTCCGAGCAGGACGACACCATGCCGGATCCGAACTCGGTGACGCTGGGCGAACCGAGCTTGAGCGAGCCGAAAGCCCAGGTCGCGGAGGCCGCAGACCCAGGCACCAAGACGAAGGCCCGGCCCGTGAAGCTCTGGCCCGTTCTCTTGCTGGCAATGCCGGCATTCGTGGCGGTGTGGAGCGGGTGGGTCGGACTCGGTCGGCTCACCGGGTTCGGACCGATCCAGCTCTTACCGGGTATCTGGGATGACCTGACGATCAACTCGGCGATCACTCTGCCGATCGGGGTTGAGGCGTACTCGGCCTTCGCCCTGCGAGTCTGGCTGTCGAGTTCGCCGCACACGGGCCGGGCACGCAGGTTCGCGAAGTGGTCCGCGCTGGGCTCGCTCGCGCTCGGCATGGTCGGCCAGGTCGCCTATCACCTGATGTCCGCCGCATCTGTCACTCATGCGCCCTGGCCGGTCACCACGCTCGTGTCCTGCCTGCCCGTGGTCGTACTCGGTAGCGGTGCCGCTCTCGCACACCTGGTCCGCGACACCACTGACTTGGAGGTGAGGAACTGATGACCACGACTCCTGACGAAGTCCGCGGCGACGAGTCTCCGGGCGGCCGCGTGATCGCGTTCCCGGCCGGTGCGACGCCCGACAGCACCGATCCCGTCCCGACAGTCGACAACGCCGAGCCGATCGACGAATCGGCCGAACCGACACCGAGGGCGCACGTCGACACCCCCGCCGCCGATGGCTCGTCCTGGCTGGACCGCTTGCGTTCGCAGAATCGACAGCCGGTCATTCCCAGCTATCTCAAGTCGGTGACCGACGCCAAGGACGCGGCGACGTGGGTCGGCAAGCACTACTCGCACAAAGCGGGCTACCACCTCGCGCGTTCCCCTCTGTACGCGCTCAAGCTGGCGGTGCGATCTCCGCGCGGCCTGCTGCTGTTGCTCGCGGCAACCGGCCGCTATGTGACTGACGCGGAAGGCCGTCCGGCACGCTCCGAAACCGCGACCGCTGACAAGGCCGATCTCTACCTGAAGCTGTCACAGCAGCGAGACCGCCGAGTCGTCCTTCGACTCATTCAACTCGGTCTCGTGTCGACGCTCGGCCTCGTCCTGGTCCTCGTCCTGCCGAACGTGTTGCCGGGGTGGGTGATCTGGGCATGCGGCATGGTCGCGGTCGGACTGCTCGGCAAGCTCGGCACCACAAAGGACAACCCCGTGGTTTCCTCTCGCGCGGTGATGTCCGGCCAGGTGCAGAAGCTCACCAGCGACAACGTGATCCAGGCACTTTCTGTACTGGGCATCGCGGGCATCAACCAGGCGCTTGCCAAGAACCCCAACGCGATCGGCTTCACGGCGCCGATCACCCGCGACGGTCCGGGTTGGCGTGCCGACGTCGACTTGCCGCCCGGCGTCACGGTCGCCGAAGTGATCGAGCGTCGCGCGAAGCTCGCGTCTGGTCTCGGCCGTCCGCTCGGCTGTGTCTGGCCGGAGGGCAACGCGGAGGTTCATCCCGGCCGCATGGTGCTTTGGGTCGGCGATCAGGACTTGTCCAAGTCCCGTCAGGCTGCCTGGCCGCTACGGAAGCCGGGCACCGTGGACTTGTTCAAGCCTCAGCCGTTCGGCACAGACCAGCGCGGCCGCTGGGTCGACGTCACCCTGATGTTCATCTCCATGGTCATCGGCGCCATTCCGCGCATGGGCAAGACGTTCACCCTGCGAGAGCTGCTTCTGATCGCTGCGTTGGATCCTCGCGCCGAGCTGCATTCGTACGACCTCAAGGGCACAGGCGACCTTTCGCCGCTCGCGCCGGTCTCACACCGGTACCGCGCTGGCGACGAACCGGAAGACCTTGCCTATGCGGTCACCGATCTCCGGGCGCTGAGCAGTGAGCTTCGACGGCGCGCGAAGGTCATCCGAGAACTGCCGAAGGATCTGTGTCCGGAGAACAAGGTCACGCCGGACCTGGCCAGTAAGAAGTCCCTTGGCTTGCACCCGATCGTGATCGGCGTCGACGAGTGCCAGAAGTGGTTCGAGCACCCGGATCACGGCGCGGAGATCGAGGAGATTTGCACTGACCTGGTGAAGCGTGGCCCCGCTCTGGGCATCGTCATCATCCTGGCCACCCAGCGGCCGGACGCGAAGAGCATCCCGACCGCGATCAGCGACAACGCAGTCATGAGGTTCTGCCTCAAGGTCACCGGGCAGCAGGCGAATGACATGGTGCTCGGCACATCGTCCTATCGGAACGGCATCCGGGCGACCACGCTTTCCTTCCGGGACAAGGGAATTGGATATCTGGCCGGTGAGGGAGACGAACCGCGGATCACGCGGGGTGTCTACATCGACGGCCCGGACGCCGAGAAGATTTCAGCACGAGCTCGCACGGCACGATTGGCGGCCGGACGGCTCACTGGTTACGCCGCTGGGTTGGACATGGCGCCTGCTGAGGACGAGGGCAACGACACGTTGCTTGCCGATGTGCTCGCAGCGATCGGCGACGCGGACAAGGCGTGGTCCGAAGCCATCGTCGATCGGCTCGCCGAACTCCGGCCTGCCGTCTACGGCCCATGGGCGGAATTGCCGTCCGGCTCGGCGAAGGCGACTCAGCTTTCCACCGCACTCAAGCCGCTGGGGATCGCCACCAAGCAGGTTTGGAGCAACGACCCGAACACGGGGAAGGGCGCGAACCGCATGGGCGTCAAGCGCGAATGGATCGCCGACGCTCTCACCGAACGTGAGCGGAGCCGCAAGAACGGCTAGCTAGCGGAGGGCTCTAGGTCTAGAGCCTGCTGCCTCTAGACCTAGAGCCCTCCCTAGACCTCCAAGACATCCCTGATCAGCGCCCTAGGACCTAGAGGCGTAGGCCGAATGCGGCCAAAAACAGCCTGGAGACCACTGTGAACACCCCGAACAGCCTGACTCTGCTGCCCTTCCTCTTCTTCACCTTCGTCGCTCTCGGTTACGCCTGGTCGTGTGCCGTCTTCCCGTACAAGGCGTGCCGGTCATGCCGGGGCATGGGCTTCTTTCGGTCGCCGGTTTTTCGTGCAATCAGGCTCTGCCGTCGCTGCGACGGCAGCGGCCGGACTCTCCGCGCCGGACGTCGCGCTTACAACTCCTGCCTCCGCGCTCGTCGCTCGTTGCGCGATGCCCAGGAACGCAACCGACGCAACGACGACCACTGACCTCCTCTGCCACTCGTTCGGAAGGTGCCTCCTATGAAAACCGCTCTGATCGATCCTGAGCGTCAGTTTCTCGGCTGCGTCATGCAGCTCCCCATCACTCCGGCTCGACGGCTACTCACGGGCATGCGGGCCGACGATTTCGGCTCGCCGGTCGCTGCCCACGTGCTTCAGCTCGCGATCGAGTTGGTGGCCACCGACCAGACGGCTACGCCGCTCGCGCTGATGGACCGCGCTAGGGAAAGGAACGACATCTACCCGCAGACGGCCCCGGCGCCCCGGTCGGGCGCCGCGAACCGCCTGCAAGCTCTCGGCCTCTGGATCGCCGACACCTACAGCGACGGCCCGATTTTGCCCCCGTCGTACTACGGGTCCTGGCTGAAAGCTTTGGTGCTCAAGGGCGCGTACCGTCGCGCCGTTCTGGCACACGCTGTCCGCCTAGAGCAGGCCGTAGCTCAGGAGACGTCGACCGGCTACCTCCGCGATCAGCTCGACGACACCGAGCACCTCGACGACCTGTGGAGGCGGTACCAAGAGGCCGACGGCTCACTTCCTCGCCTGGAGGTGGCTGCCTGATGGCCGAGATTGTTGACGCCGTGTCCGCGATCGACGCATTGATCGCCGACGAACCGGCGCCCGGTTGCCTCCAGTGCGGTCGTCCGCGTGGCGATTCTCCGTCGGACGACTTCTGCACGGAGAACTGTCAGCGCGTCTGGCGAGCCCGCAAGACAGCCAACGAGCCCGCCGAAGACGGAGGCGCTCAACCGAATCAGGCACTCCCCGAGTCCGCGCCTATCGAGCCGCTCACGTGGCTTGGCCCGCCGCCCGTCGGAGCCTTCGTCAAAGACGGTAGTGAGGTCCTCGATTCGGTCGTGTCGTTCGTGTTGCGCTTCTCCGCGTTCCCGAACGAGCACACCGCGCCCATGTTGGCGTTGTGGTACGCGCACACCCACATCGCGGACAAGCTCTACGTCACGCCAAGGCTCATCCTCGATTCCGCGGAACCGGGCAGCGGCAAGACGCGCGTGCTGGAGGTGGGTCAGTACCTCGTCGCCAAGCCGGAGATGACGATCAGCATCACTCCGGCTGCCATCTTCCGGATGCTTGTCGAAGGCCCAATGACGTTGCTCTTCGACGAGATCGATGCCGTCTTCAACCCGAAGACGGGCGGCAACAATGAGGATCTCCGAGCGCTGCTCAACGCTGGATACAAGCGCTCGGCGACCGTGACGCGATGCGTCGGCGACGCGAAGAGCATGAACGTCACGCGCTTCCCGGTCTACGCACCGGTCGCGCTGGCTGGGATCGCCGGAGGGATGCCCGACACCATCACCACGCGTTCGATCACGGTGCACATGAGGAAGCGCCGCTTTGACGAGGTCGTCGAAGAGTTCATCGAAGAGGACGTCGAGCGGGAGTCAGCTCCCGTTCGCGGTGAGCTGGAAGCTTGGATGAGCCGAGTCGGCGACGAGGTCAGCCGGGCACGCCCGGAACGGCCGGATGGTGTCCGGGATCGAGCGGCGGAAATCTGGCGGCCACTGCTTGCCATCGCGGACGCGGCCGGTGGGCACTGGCCGGAAACCGCCCGGAAGGCATGTCGGCATTTCGTCCTGGAGAACGGACCGCAGACGGTTTCGCTCGGCGTGCGCCTGCTCGCCGACATCCGGCAGGTTTTCAGCTCTCAGAGGGTCGACCGAATGGTCACGGCAGAGCTGATTCGCGAGCTGCACGACATCGAAGACGGCCCGTGGACGGATCTCCAGGGCAAGCCACTGGATAGCCGGAGGCTCGCTAAGGAGCTGGAGCGGTACCTGGTCAGGCCGAAGGACCTCAAGGTCAACGGCAAAACACTCAAGGGCTACCGCATCGATGGCGACACAGGGCTTGCCGACGCGTGGAGCCGCTACCTGCCGCCGCTCGAATCGGGCGCGACCTCCGCGACCTCCGCAACGTCGCAGGTCAACGGGACTTCGCTCCCCGACTCGCCGTCGCTGTTCTCCGCGACCTCCGCAACCGGGGCGGTGCCGGAGGTCGCGGACGGTCGCGGCACCAACGCGACCTCCTCGCCTGGTCTGACCTGCACGGTTGCCCCGGTCGCGGAGGTCGCGGCCGAAAGCACGCCCAAGCCGAGCACCCAGGGGGAGGCATAGATGGACGCAGTACCCATGCCGGTCGCAGTGCCTGAGCGGCACCTCTACCGGATCACGGAAGCGATGCGCCTGCTGTCGATGAGCCGATCGGTCATCTACGAGCAGTTGCGAGCGGGGCGTCTGCGCTCCGTCAAGCAGGGGCGTGCCCGGCTCGTTCCGGCGGTCGCCATTCAGGAATACGTCCAGTTGCTCATGAACGAAGCGGGGGTCAGCTATGGCGAAACGGCGTAGTCGCGGAGACGGGGGTATTCGGTGGTCGGAGAGCCGACAGCGCTGGATTGCTGAGGTCACGACCGGATACACCCCAGCCGGAAAACGGATTGTCAAGTCCGCATACGGCAAGACCAAGACCGAGGCACAGCAGAAGCTCAAGCAGCTCATTCGCGACCTTGACGACGGCTTGCCCTCGGAAGATCGGGCGTACAAGGTCGCACAGGCAGTCCGCGACTTCCTGGCTTACGGCTTGCCTCGACGGTCCGCCTCGACAATCGAAAAGCTGACCATCCTCGCGGACGGCCACATCATCCCCGATGTCGGAGCGCGCCCGCTCGTCGAACTGAACGCCGATGACGTTGACAAGTGGTTAGAGAGGAAGGCGAAGATCCTCTCAACGCGGACTCTTCGGGATCTGCACTCGATCCTTCGGCGGTCAGTGGCACGAGCCCAGAAGCGGGACAAGGTGAAGCGGAACGTCGTCCTGCTCTGCGAGATCCCCGAGGGGAAGGAGGGGAGGCCGTCGAAGTCGCTCACATTCGAGCAGGCTTACGCACTTCTCAAGGCCGCCGAGCGGACGCAGCTACGCGCCTACATCACGTTGTCTCTGCTGATCGGCGCGCGGACCGAAGAGCTACGCCCGCTCAAGTGGACTCATGCTGACCTTGTCGGCAAGCCGGATGCGACACCACCAGTTTCGCCGCACATCATGGTTTGGCGTTCCGTGCGGGTGGGTGGCGACACGAAGACCAAGAAGTCGCGTCGCTCGCTTGCGCTGCCTCAGCGGTGCGTCGAAGCCCTACTGGCCCAACGGGCGAAGCAGGACTTCGCGCGACGTGTCGCGGGTGATCGATGGCAAGAGAACGACTTGGTGTTCGCCTCGGATGTCGGCACGGAGCTGGATGCGGCGAACGTCCGGCGCGGGTTCCGGAAGGTGTGCGCGAAAGCCGGACTCAATCCGAACGAATGGACACCGCGAGAGCTTCGTCACAGCTTCGCGTCACTGCTCTCCGACAGTGGAATGCCGATTGAGCAGATCTCTCAACTCATGGGCCACAACGGGACGGCGGTAACTGAGTTGGTCTATCGCCATCAGCTACGGCCGATCATTCAGGAAGGCGCGAAAGCCATGGATGAGATCTTCGGAAGCGACTCAGCAGCATAGTCAGGCAGTTAGTCAGGCAGATTGCAGAAAGGCCGGTTCGCGAGACTCGCGAACCGGCCTTTGACCTGCGTGGGCCCACCAGGACTTGAACCTGGGACCTCTTCGTTATCAGCGAAGCGCTCTAACCGCCTGAGCTATGGGCCCGAACGAGGAGAAGATTACAGGACGCCTTTCGGCGCCCTGCAACCGGGTTCACTCTCGTTCGGAAAGGGTCACTTCGAGGCCTCCGGCCAGGTCGGCGGAGACGTTGTAGATGAACGCGCTGACGGTGGCCAGCGCCGAGATCAGCACGATGTTGATGGCGCCGAGGATGGCCGCGATCCCGAAGACGCGACCGGCACTGATCAACGGGTCGGCCGGCGCGTCGGCCCCTTCCCCGCCGACGAGCGACGAGTAGGTCCCGTTGAGTTTGTCCCAGACGCCCATACCGTCGAGGACGGTGTAGAGGACGCCGACGGCGACGAGCCACACGAAGAACAGCGCGACGCCGAGGACGAGGGACAGTTTCAGCACCGACCAGGGGTCGAAGCGTTTGATCTGCAGGCTGGCGCGACGCGGTCCGCGGCCGGGGCGGCGGAGCGCGGTCGGAGCGGCGCGGGTGCGGGAGGCCGACGGGATGGCGGAGGGGGCGGGTTGGTCGCCCTCTCCGCTGTCGCCGAAGAGCCTCTTCGCGGCGGTGCCGCTGACCCCGTGGTAATCGGTCACGGTCGCCGCGTCCTGCTTCGGTTCCGAGTGGGCCACGTCTTCGGTGGCGACCGAAGACACCGAGACCGTCTGCTCACTGGCGCCTTCGGCCTCCCCGGCGCTGTCGCGCTGCCAAGGCGGGCTCGACGAACCCGCCTGCGAGCCGCCTGCTTCGGGCTTCTCGGATGGTGTCACGAGGTGTCAGTCCTTACCCAGTACGTGGGGCGTCGCTCACTGCTCCGACGCCGGCGTGTCTTCTTCTCCTTCAGCACTGCCTGCAGTGGCGACGTCTGAGGGCTCGTCCGCGTTGCGTGCGACCGCGAGAAGAGTGGTTCCTTCGTCGAGATTCATCAGCCGCACTCCCTTCGTCTGCCTGCCGGCCTTGCGCACCTGTCCGGCCGAAGTCCGGATCACCCCACCGCTGGAAGTGATGGCGTAAAGCTCGTCTTCGGCGTCGACGATGACCGCGCCCACCAGCCTGCCACGTTTCCGGTCGTACTGAATGGTGAGCACACCCTTGCCGCCGCGGCCTTGGACCGGGTAGTCGTCGGTCGGGGTGCGCTTGGCGTAACCACCGTCGGTGGCGACGAGGAGGAACCTGTCCGGCTGGACGACGTTGATGCCGAGCAGTTCGTCACCGTCGTTGAACCGCATGCCCAGCACGCCGGAGGTCGCGCGGCCCATCGGGCGCAGTGCCTCGTCGGTGGCGTGGAAGCGGATCGACTGGCCTTCCGCGGACACCAGGAGCAGGTCGTCTTCCGCGGCCGCGAGCACGGCCCCGACCAGTTCGTCGCCTTCGCGGAGGTTGACCGCGATGAGGCCGCCGGCGCGGTTGGAGTCGAAGTCGGTGAGCTTGGTCTTCTTCACCAGGCCGCGCCGGGTCGCGAGCACGAGGTACGGAGCGACCTCGTAGTTCGGGATCTCGATGACCTGGGCGATCTTCTCGTCCGGCTGGAACGCGAGCAGGTTCGCGACGTGCTGGCCGCGCGCGTTGCGGTTGGCCTCGGGAAGGTCGTAGGCCTTGGCCCGGTAGACGCGGCCCTTGTTCGTGAAGAACAGGATCCAGTCGTGGGTCGAGCAGACGAAGAAGTGTTGGACGATGTCGTCCTGCTTCAGCGTCGCGCCCTGGACGCCCTTGCCGCCGCGCTTCTGCGAGCGGTACAGATCGGTTTTCGTTCGCTTGGCGTAACCCGTGCGGGTGATGGTGACGACGACGTCCTCGACGGCGATGAGGTCTTCGACCGAAACCTCGCCGTCGAACGGGATGATCTTGGTGCGCCGGTCGTCGCCGTACTTGTCGACGATCTCCTGCAGTTCCTCGGCGATGATCGAGCGCTGCCGCTCGGGCTTCTCGAGGATGTCCTTGAGGTCGGCGATCTCGAGTTCGATCTCCGCCAGGGTGTCGACGATCCGCTGCCGCTCCAGTGCCGCGAGACGGCGGAGCTGCATGTCGAGGATCGCGGTCGCCTGGATCTCGTCGACGTCGAGCAGGCTCATCAGGGCGGGCCTGGCCTCTTCGGCCGAGGGCGAGCGCCGGATCAGGGCGATGACCTCGTCGAGCATGTCCAGCGCCTTGACCAGACCGCGCAGGATGTGGGCGCGCTCTTCGGCCTTCCGCAGCCGGAAGCGGGTCCGGCGGACGATGACCTCGATCTGGTGCTTCACGTAGTGCCGGATCATCTGGTCCAGGCGCAGCGTGCGGGGCACGCCGTCGACCAGGGCCAGCATGTTGACACCGAAGTTCTGCTGCAGCTGGGTGTGCTTGAACAGGTTGTTCAGCACGACCTTCGCGACCGCGTCGCGTTTGATCGTGACGACGATGCGCATACCGCTGCGGCTGTTGGACTCGTCGGCGATGTCGGAGATGCCGGTGAGCTTGCCGTCGCGGACCAGGTTCGCGATGTTCTCGACCAGGTTGTCCGGGTTGACCTGGAACGGCAGCTCGGACACGACCAGGATCGTGCGGCCCTTGGCGTCTTCTTCGATTTCGACGACCGCGCGCATGCGCACGGAGCCGCGGCCGGTGCGGTACGCGTCTTCGATGCCGGAGGTACCGAGGATCATCGCCTTGGTCGGGAAGTCCGGGCCCTTGACCCGGACCAGCAGCGCGGCGAGGAGTTCGTCGTCGGTCGCCTCGAAGTTCTCCAGCGCCCACTTGACGCCTTCGGCCACCTCGCGCAGGTTGTGCGGCGGGATGTTCGTCGCCATCCCGACCGCGATCCCGGAACCACCGTTGACCAGCAGGTTCGGGAACCGCGACGGCAGGACGTCGGGCTCCTGGGTGCGGCCGTCGTAGTTGTCGGAGAAGTCGACGGTGTCTTCTTCGATGTCCTGCAGCATGTGCATCGCGAGATGCGCGAGCCGGGACTCGGTGTACCGCATGGCCGCCGCGGGGTCGTTGCCCGGCGAGCCGAAGTTGCCCTGGCCGTCGATCAGCGGGTACCGCAGCGACCACGGCTGGGCGAGCCGCACCAGCGCGTCGTAGATCGCGGAGTCACCGTGCGGGTGGTAGTTGCCCATCACGTCGCCGACGACGCGGGAGCACTTGTTGTATCCGCGGTCGGGGCGGAAGCCGGAGTCGAACATCGAGTACAGCACGCGGCGGTGCACCGGCTTGAGGCCGTCTCGCACGTCCGGCAGCGCCCGCGACACGATGACGCTCATCGCGTAGTCGATGTAGGAGCGCTGCATCTCCTGCTGGATGTCGACCGGTTCGATCCGGTCGTGGTCCGGAGCAGGCGGCAAGGTTTCCGTCATGAGGTCCTTCTCGTGGGAGCAGTCCTAGTGGGACAAAAGAACGGGGACGCCTACACGTCCAGGAAGCGCACGTCCTTGGCGTTACGCGTGATGAAGGAACGGCGCGCTTCGACGTCCTCGCCCATCAGAACGGAGAAGAGGTCGTCGGCCTGCGCGGCGTCGTCCAGGGTGACCTGGCCGAGCAGCCGGTTCGCCGGGTCCATCGTGGTCTCCCACAGCTCTTCGGCGTTCATCTCGCCGAGACCCTTGTAGCGCTGGATCGCGTCGTCCTTGGGAAGGCGCTTGCCCCGCTCGACACCGGCCTGGATGACGGCGTCGCGCTCGCGGTCGGAGTAGGCGTACTCCGGCTCGGCCCGCGGCCACTTGATCTTGTACAGCGGCGGGCGCGAGAGGAACACGTGGCCGTGTTCGATCAGCGGGGTCATGAAGCGGAACAGCAGGGTGAGCAGCAGCGTGGTGATGTGCTGGCCGTCGACGTCGGCGTCCGCCATCAGCACGACCTTGTGGTAGCGCAGCTTCTCGAGGTCGAACTCTTCGTGGATACCGGTGCCGAGCGCGGTGATCAGCGACTGGACCTCGGTGTTCTTGAGGACGCGGTCGATACGGGCCTTCTCGACGTTGATGATCTTGCCCCGGATCGGCAGGATCGCCTGGTACATCGAGTCGCGGCCTTCCTTGGCCGAACCGCCCGCCGAGTCACCCTCGACGATGTAGAGCTCGCATTCCGACGGGTTGGTCGAGCGGCAGTCCTTGAGCTTGCCCGGCAGGCCGCCGATCTCCAGCGCGCCCTTGCGGCGGACCAGGTCGCGCGCCTTGCGGGCGGCCATCCGCGCCTGCGACGAGGAGATCGACTTGTTGATGACCGTCTTCGCCTCGGTGGGGTTGCGCTCGAACCAGTCGGCCAGCCACTCGTTCGACGTCTGCTGCACGAACGTCTTCGCCTCGCTGTTGCCCAGCTTGGTCTTGGTCTGGCCCTCGAACTGCGGTTCGGCCAGCTTGATCGAGACGATCGCGGCGAGACCCTCGCGCACGTCGTCACCGGTCAGGTTGGCGTCCTTCTCCTTGAGCAGCTTCTTCTCGCGCGCGTACGCGTTGACGACGCGGGTGAGCGCGGCGCGGAAGCCCTCTTCGTGCGTGCCGCCCTCGTGCGTGTTGATCGTGTTGGCGAAGGTGTACACCGACGGCGTGAAGCCGTTGTTCCACTGCATGGCGACCTCGACCTCGAGGCCGGTGCCCTTGGCCTCGAAGGAGATCACGCTGTTGTGGATCGGGTCCTTGCTGCCGTTGATGTGCTTGACGAAGTCTTCGAGACCGCCGGGGTAGCAGTAGGTCTTTTCCTTGACCCGCGCCGCCTGGCCGGAAGCGTCCTCTTCGGTCTCTTCGTCGGCGACGCGCTCGTCGCGCAGTGAGAGGGTCAGGCCCTTGTTGAGGAAGGCCATCTCCTGAAGACGCCGGGAGATCGTCTCGAAGTTGTACGTCGTGGTCTCGAAGATGTCGCCGTCGGCCCAGAAGGTGATCGTCGTGCCGGTCTCGTCGGCCGGACCGAGGTCCTGCAGCTCACCGGGAAGCTGGTTCGTGTATTCCTGGCGCCAGCTGCGGCCGCCGTATTTGACCTCGGCGAGCAGCGTCTTCGAAAGCGCGTTGACCACGGAGACACCGACGCCGTGCAGACCACCGGACACCGCGTACGAGTCGCTGTCGAACTTGCCGCCCGCGTGGAGCACGGTGAGCACGACCTCGAGGGTCGGCTTCTTCTCCTTGGGGTGCATGTCGACCGGGATACCGCGCCCGTCGTCGACGACCCGCACCCCGCCGTCGGCGAGCAGGGTAACCTCGACCTTGGTGGCGTGACCCGCCATCGCCTCGTCGACGGAGTTGTCGACCACCTCTTGGACGAGGTGGTGGAGACCTCGTTCCCCGGTGGAACCGATGTACATACCGGGACGCTTGCGGACTGCTTCGAGGCCTTCGAGCACCGTGATCGATGACGCGTTGTACTCGCTCTTGTTCTCGGTCACAGGCGTTGATTCTCCTCGTCTACCCCGAGCGGAAGCTCGCTCGTCTCCAGTGTACTTGGCCGCGTCCGCTGGCATGCGGCAAGGACACCCCTGATTTGCTCACAGACGCGCTAATTCGTTCGAAGAAGAGTCTTGACGTTCGCGAAGCACTCTGGGCGCCTTCTCGGGGCGCTGGTACACAGTTGTCGCGAAGCGCAACTCGGATCAGCCGTACGTGTCACGCGGTCCACGTCCTGGGACGTGCCGCGGGCCTTTCCGCCAGCTCGGCGCCGTCGGTCCCTGGATCCGCATCCTCTTCACGACGCCGTGCCCGACGCCGGCCGCGATCTTCGTCAGCAGCTGCCCCTGGAGCAGGCGCAACTGTGTCGCCCATGCCGTCGAGCTGGCGCGCACGGTCAGCTCGCCGTCCTTCAAGGCCACCGGCTGGGCGTGTTCGGCGACCTCTTCACCCACAAGCCGGGCCCAGTGACCGAAGACCTGACCGTTGGCCAGCCGCGTGTTCCAGCCGCGGTCGACCGCGATCCGGGAGGCGAGCCTGCCGAGCGGTTGCGGGTCGCGCGTGTCGGCACCCGGCCCTGACCAGCGACGACGTCGCGGGCTCTGACCGTTCGAACCGGCTCCTCCTCCGGTGATACGGCCGCGGCGCACGCCCGGTTCAACTCCGCGCGCCTTCGCTTTGGCCTTCGCGGCCTCCAAAGCGGCATGCGCGAGGTCACGACCGGTAGTCGACTCTTTGCTGTTGGTATCGGTTGCGCCGTTCGATACCGGGGCCCGTTCACTCTGCGTGTCGAACAGGGCTCCCTCACTCGGGTTACCGCCCGAGCGGGGGGTGTCAAGCCGCTTTTCAGGCCCCTTGGTCACGCGGGGCGATAACGCGTTCACGGTGTTATCCACACTGTCCACAGGTTTGTCCCCAGATCGGTGGGTAACTGCTGTGGCGCCGATCACCCGGGGTGTCCGCTTCGCGGGATCACCCTCGGTTGATCTCACCATCTGCCACGAGGAACCGGTGCCCGGCCAGTTCGGCGGGTACGTCCTCGTCCACGGCGGCGGTCACCAGCACCTGCTCGGCACCGGCCGCCACCTCCGCCAGCCGGGCCCGGCGACGCCGGTCCAGCTCGGCGAACACATCATCCAGCAGAAGCACCGGTTCCCCGGCCTCGCCACGCAGGAGCTCGTAGCTTCCCAGACGCAGTGCGAGGGCGAACGACCAGGACTCCCCATGGCTCGCGTAGCCCTTCGCAGGCGCTTCGCCGAGGATGAGGTCGAGTTCGTCCCGGTGCGGGCCGACCATGCTCACCCCGCGCTCTAGCTCGAGGTTCCGGGACCGCTTCAGCGCTTCTACCAATACTTCCTTGAGTACCGCTTCGTCTGCGCGAGGACCGTCCGGCACGCCGTAGCCCTCTGGCATCGCTTCGCCGAGGCTCGACTTGTACGCGATCTTCGCCGGTCTCGAGTCGGGCGCGACCCCCATGTACGCGGCGGCAGCGTACGGCGCGAGGTCCGCGATGAGGTTGAGCCGGGCTGCCAGCAACGCGGCGCCCGCCACCGCCAGGTGGTCGTCCCAGACGTCGAGCGTCGACAGCGCGTACGGGTCTTCGCGCCCCGTACGCCGCTTACCCGCCGTCTTGAGCAGGGCGTTCCGCTGCTTCAGCACCTTCTCGTAGTCGGCGCGGACCCCGGCGTACCGGGGCGCGCGCAGCACCAGGAGCTCGTCCATGAACCGGCGGCGCTCGCCGGGATCCCCGCGCACGAGTGCCAGGTCCTCCGGGGAGAACAGCACCGTGCGCAGGATCCCGAGCACGTCACGGGGCTTGCCGACCGCGCCGCGGTTGATCCGCGCGCGGTTCGCCTTGCCCGGGGTGATCTCCAGCTCGACCGTCAGTTCACGGTCTTCGTTGACCACCGCGACCCTGATCAGCGCGCGTTCGCAGCCGTGCCGCACCAGCGGCGCGTCGGTCGCGACGCGATGCGAACCCAGCGTCGCGATGTAGCCGATCGCCTCCAAGAGGTTCGTCTTGCCGCGGCCGTTCTGTCCGACGAGGACGGTCGGGCCGGGTTCGAGCGCGAGATCGGCTTGGGGCCAGGACCGGAAGTCGGTGACCTGGAGATGTCTGAGGTACAACCCGCCTAGCCGCCGACCTTCTTGACCGAGTGGCCGCCGAACTGGTTGCGCAGCGCGGCGACGGCGCGCATGGCGGCGGAGTCCTCCTGGCGCGAGGCGAACCGCGCGAACAGCGCGGCCGAGATGACCGGCGCCGGGACCGCGTTGTTGATCGCCTCTTCGAGGGTCCACCGGCCTTCGCCGGAATCCTCGACGTAGCCCTCGAGATCGTCCAGCTCCGGGTCCTCGTCGAGCGCGCGGACGAGGAGGTCGAGCAGCCACGAGCGGACGACGGTCCCCCGCTGCCAGCCCTTGATCACCGCGGGCACGTTCTCGACGACCTTCGCGGCTTCAAGCAGCTCGAAGCCTTCGGCGAAGGCCTGCATCATGCCGTACTCGATGCCGTTGTGAATCATCTTCGCGTAGTGACCGGAGCCCACGGCGCCGGCGTGCGAGAAGCCTTCTTCACGCGGACCCTCGGGGCGAAGCGCGTCGAAGATCGGCATGGCCTTCTCGACGTCCGAAGCGGCGCCGCCGACCATCAGGCCGTAGCCGTTGTCCTTGCCCCACACACCACCGGAAACCCCGCAGTCGAGGTAACCGATCTCCTTCGTGGCGAGCAGGTCCGCGTTGATCCGGTCTTCGGTGTACTTCGAGTTGCCGCCGTCGATCACGAGGTCGCCGGCGGACAGCAGGTTGCCGAGCTCCGCGACGGTCTGCCGGGTGGGTTCACCGGCGGGCACCATGATCCAGACGATCCGGGGACCGTCCAGTTTGGACACCAGGTCCTCGAGCGACGTGGAGTCGGTGACGTCGGGGTTGCGGTCGTAGCCGACCACCTCGTGACCGGCGCCGCGCAGCCGCTCACGCATGTTGAACCCCATTTTGCCGAGGCCGATGAGTCCCAGCTGAGCCATGAAGATCCCCTTTGGTGCGAAACAGAAACTAAAGACCGGTCAGCCCGGGAGGCGGACCGGCATCAGCAGGTACAGGTAGCCGGGGACGACGTTGCCCTCTTCGTCGGCGGGCTTGATCAGCGCCGGCCGGTTCGGCGTGGTGAAGGTGAGCTCGGCGCGGTTGGCGTTCAGCGCGCCGAGGCCGTCCACGAGGTAACCCGGGTTGAACGCGATGGTCACCGGCTCACCCTCGTAGTCGACCTGAAGCTCTTCTTCGGCCGAACCTTCGTCGTCGCCGCCGGCGGAGAGCCGCAGCGAACCGTCGTTGAATTCCAGCCGCACCTGGGTGCCACGTTCGGCCACCAGCGAAACACGCTTGATCGACTCGGCGAGCGCGGAGACCTCGATGACCGCGCGCGACGTGTGCTGCGCCGGCAGCAGCTGCCGGTACGGCGGGAACTCCGCGTCGAGGAGGCGGGTCGTGGTGTAGCGGCCGGAGCCGGACAGGCCGAGGAGGCCCTCACCGCTGGCGAGCGCGAGGCGGATCTTGGCGCCGCTGGCACCGAGCGTCTTCGCCGCCTCGGCGAGCGTGCGCGCCGGGACGAGCACGGCGGCGTCGGACAGGCCCTCGGCGGGCTCCCAGGTGAACTCGCGCATGGCGAGCCGGAAGCGGTCGGTGGCGACCAGGGTCAGCGAGGAGCCGGAGATCTCCAGCCGCATGCCGGTCAGCATCGGGAGGGTGTCGTCCTTGCCCGCCGCGACGACGACCTGGGTGACGGCCTGGCCGAACGCGTCGCCGGTGAGTTCGCCGGCGAAGGCGGGCTGGGACGGGAGCTGCGGGTAGTCCTCGACCGGCATGGTCGGCAACGAGAAGCGCGCGGAGCCGCAGGTGATGGTGGCGCGGGCGCCGTCGACGGAGATCTCGACCGGCTGCGCGGGCAGCGACTTGGTGATGTCGGCCAGCAGACGACCGGAGACCAGGAGACGGCCCCCGTCGGCGATGGTGGCCGGGACGCCGACCGTGGCGGAGACCTCGTAGTCGAATCCGGAGACGGTGAGTGCGTCACTCGTCCCGTCGGATCCCGCATCGAGCAGGACACCGCCCAGAACCGGGACCGGAGGCCGCGACGGGAGGCTTCTCGCCACCCACGCGACGGCGTCGGCCAGCCCGTCACGCTCGACGCGGATCTTCATGCGCGCTTCCTTTCGACAGCCGAGCCCCTGACGGCTCGAAAGCTCAACGGGTCACCGCGGCCGGAGAGCGCGATGGCCAGGTGCCTCGCAGGTTCGTTCGGTCCGAGCGAGGACGCGAACGCACGTCGACACGCAGACCAGGTGCAGGGACCCACGTTAGGCCGTCCCCGGGGTCCGCGTCACCTCGGCCTCCCCTTGCTTTTGTCGACAAGACGACACGGTTCGCCGACTGTCCCCAGATTCGTCCATCGCCTGTTTTTGTTTTATTCCCTTCTTAAGAAGAACTAAGAACAGCAGTAGTAATAGGCGTTGTGGATTGTGTGGACAAGCCTCGTTCGCGCAGGTCCGGACGGCTCGGACCCTGTGGACTCCGGGTGTGTACGGACGGTGGACAGCTCGGGCCGTCGGTGGATGGTTTCGGGCCGCGCTCGATCCATCCACATTCGGCCCGAGTTGTCCCCATGGTTATCCCCAGATGTGGGGCGGTTTGTACCCAGGGGCTGTGGGTCCGGTTCGTGACCGGAATCGCTCGGGAGAGTGATCCGTGCAGCCCGCGTCACCCTTGTGCACAACATGTGGGCAACCTGGGGACAGCGTGTGGATCATGGTGTGGAAATGCTGTGGATTTCCTGTGAGTGCGATGTGGACGGAAAACCGATCTCCGCTGGTCTCCGGCCCGCCCGAGTTGTGCACAAAGTACCCACAGCATGTGGATTTCCTTTGTGCACAAGGGAAAACCTGAAATGCACTCAAGCACGTTTCGTGTCCTTCTCACCCGTACGTGCTGTCTTCGGGGTACCCGGTCCTTCGCGCCTTCACACGCTCTAAGACCTATGTGGACGGCTGCGCGCGCACCAAAAAGGGCTCCCACCTG
Organism: Amycolatopsis sp. lyj-90; assembly: GCF_046549035.1. Lineage (NCBI taxonomy): Bacteria > Bacillati > Actinomycetota > Actinomycetes > Pseudonocardiales > Pseudonocardiaceae > Amycolatopsis > Amycolatopsis sp. lyj-90. The sequence continues at coordinate 331,389 of NZ_JAJPWP010000005.1, read as the reverse complement.
GACGGTGAGAGCCCCTGAAGTCCTTGTGTGCTAAGGGATTACTGCCTGGCCCGTTGCTTGATACGCGAGGTCAGTTCCTGGACCTGGTCGTAGATGCGCCGTCGTTCGGCCATCTCCTTGCGGATCTTCTTGTCCGCGTGCATGACGGTCGTGTGGTCGCGGCCGCCGAAGGTCTGCCCGATCTTCGGCAGCGACATGTCGGTCAGTTCGCGGCAGAGGTACATCGCGATCTGACGAGCCGTCGCGAGGGCCTTCGTCTTGCCGGGCCCGCAGAGGTCGTCGAGCGTCACGTCGAAGAACTCCGAAGTGACGCCCATGATGGTCGGCGCGGTGATCTCCGGCGCGTGCGAATCCGGGATGAGGTCGCGGAGCACGATCTCGGCGAGCGCGACGTCGACCGGTTGCTGGTTCAGCGACGCGAAGGCGGTGACGCGGATGAGCGCGCCTTCGAGCTCCCGGATGTTCGCCTCGACGCGCGAAGCGATGAACTCCAGCACCTCGTTGGGGACCGCGAGCCTGTCCTGCGCGGCCTTCTTTCGGAGGATCGCGATCCGGGTTTCGAGCTCGGGCGGCTGGATGTCGGTGATGAGGCCCCACTCGAACCGCGTGCGCAGCCGGTCTTCCAGCGTCTCGAGGCGCTTCGGCGGGCGGTCGGAGGAGACGACGATCTGCTTGTTCGCGTTGTGGAGGGTGTTGAAGGTGTGGAAGAACTCTTCCTGCGTACCTTCTTTTCCTTCCAGGAACTGGATGTCGTCGACGAGCAGGATGTCTATGTCGCGGTAGCGGCGCTGGAACGCGACCTTGCGGTCGTCTCGCAGCGAGTTGATGAAGTCGTTGGTGAACTCTTCGGTCGACACGTACCGCACGCGCATGCCGGGGAACAGCCGCTGGGCGTAGTGCCCGACGGCGTGCAGCAGGTGCGTCTTCCCGAGGCCGGACTCTCCCCAGATGAACAACGGGTTGTACGCGCGCGCCGGTGCTTCGGCGACGGCGACCGCGGCCGCGTGCGCGAAGCGGTTCGAGGCACCGATGACGAAGGTGTCGAACGTGTACTTCTCGTTGAGCTTCGTCTTCGACGTCTGCGGCTGCGCCGGCGCGGTGTAGGGCTGGCCCGCGATCGGCTGGCCGGAGAACGTCGGCCAGATCTCGGTCACGGCCGCGAGGGCCTCGCCCTCTTCGTCGACTTCTTCATCGCTGTCGTCGCCGTCGTTGAGGCTGTTGTCCACCGGCTGCCGCGGGGGCCTCGGCTTCGGAGGCTCGGGCCGGGGGCGGTTCGGCGACAACATGCCGTCACCGTCGGGCAGCGGCGGCGGGCCGGGCACCGGGCCGCCGCCGTTTTCCACCCGGCCGGGTGACGCTTCGTAGCGGGGGCCGGGCGAAGCGGGGGGCATCTCGGTGCTGTCGACCTTCACCGCGAGGGAGACCGCGCGGCCGAGTCGTCGCGAAAGGGCTTCGGTGATCGCGCCGCGAAGGGCGCGCTCGATCGCTTCTTTGGCGAAGTCACTGGGTGCGGCGAGCAGTGCGGTGCCGTCGAGCAGGCCGATCGGCCGGGTCACCCGCATCCAGGCGCGCTGCTGCGGGGAGAGGGTGCCATCCGACAGTTCGCGCACGACCTGTTCCCAGATGACGCCAAGATTGTGCTGGTGATCGGACACCTGCCTGACTCCCCTCCCCTCATCGGTGCGTGTGAACATCCGGGAAACACCGCGCTCCGAAACACCGGGTCGGGCGCCATCATGGCCCGATCAGCTCATGCGCACAGCAAATATCCACATAGTTGTCCACAGCTGTGCACTAATGTACGGCGGCCCGCGGCGACGTCACCTGCGGGATCGACGTAGGCCGGCGGGACGCCTCCACGCCCCGAGGACACCCGGGCGCCTGCACCGTTCCACCTTGGCGAAAACCCGGGGAGAGGCACGCTAACAAGCCCCGCCCGATGCCACAAGGCATCCTCGCGCGCAAGCATTTCACGGTGTACGGCGTGTTGCCATTCGATGCCTTCACGTCGCCGGTGATCACTCTCCACGCACGGTCGCGGTCCGTGGTCGAGGGGGTGCCTGCCGGGCCCGGGCGGTGGGTGCGTACCCTCGTAAGGTCTCCCGTATACAGCGGGGGCGTTTCGCGTGCCCACGTTGTCGTCGCTCGACGTGACGAGGCCACACGTTGGTAGGAGACACCAGAGACTGCCGTGCGTCAGCACGACACGCCAGGAACGGGTCGAACCGTCCCCGGCGGCCGATGAAACAGGAGAAGTAAGTCGTGAGCAAGGGTAAGCGCACCTTCCAGCCGAACAACCGCCGACGCGCCCGGGTCCACGGGTTCCGGCTTCGGATGCGGACCCGCGCCGGCCGGGCCATCCTGGCGGCTCGTCGTCGCAAGGGCCGCGGCGCACTGTCCGCCTGATCCGGCCGCCGTCGAGGGACGTCGTGCTGCCGGCCGCCGCGAGGTTGCGGCGCAGTGAGGATTTCCGTGCCGTGATGCGGCGTGGGGCCAAGGCAGGCAGGCGCCGCCTCGTCGTCCATGCGTTGACCACGGACCCGTCCGAAGCCGCCGAGGCGGCGCGGGCGGGTTTTGTGGTGAGCAAGGCCGTGGGGAATTCGGTGGTCCGCCACCGGGTCTCCCGCCGGTTGAGGCATCTCGTTTCCGCCAGGATCGGAACACTGCCGCCGGGGAGCTCGTTGGTGGTACGGGCACTACCTCCGGCCGCGGACGCGTCCAGCGCGGAACTCGGTTCGGATCTCGACGCGTCGTTGCGGCGCCTCGGGTTGTCCGGGCCTTCCGCCGTCACCGGGAAGTCCCGCCAGACGCGACCCTCCGACAACGGATCAGCGGTGTAACGACATGCGAGCCACCGAGAGCGAGACCACCGAAGAAGCCCGCCCCGGCCCGGTGGCCTGGGTGCTGCTCCTGCCCGTCAAGCTGTATCGCAAGGCGATCTCTCCCTTCCTTCCTCCGGCGTGCCGGTTCTACCCGAGCTGTAGCGCGTACGCCGTAGAGGCACTGACCCGGCACGGCGCCGGCCGCGGTACCTACCTCGCGGTCCGGCGCTTGCTGCGCTGTGGCCCGTGGACGATGCCCGGCCGCGACCCGGTCCCCGAGACGTTCTCGTGGCGCCACCGCCGACCTGAAACACCGATCGAGGAGTAGCTCAGTGCTCGACTTCATCTACTACCCCGTGTCCTTCATCTTGTGGTGTTGGCACAAGGTCTTCGGGCTTGTGTTCGGTGAGGCGAACGCGGTCTCCTGGATCCTGGCGATCATCTTCCTGACGTTCACCGTCCGCGGCATCATGTTCAAGCCGTTCGTGAACCAGGTCCGGTCGATGAAGAAGATGCAGGACTTCGCACCGGAAATGAAGAAGGTGCAGAAGAAGTACGCCAACGACCGGCAGCGCCAGGCGATGGAGATGCAGAAGCTCCAGAAGGAGCACGGCGTCAACCCGCTGGGCAGCTGCCTGCCGATGCTGCTTCAGATCCCGGTCTTCATCGGCCTGAACCACGTCCTGCGGATGTTCACCATCAACCCGTACGGCGGCCCGAAGACCGAGAACTACTTCTTCGACCAGTCCGGTGTCGAGTCGTACGTCCACGCGAAGCTGTTCGGGACGAACCTCGGTGAGGCCATCTACACCGGCGTCGACATGGTCAGCGGTGGCAACACGGCCGCCGGGTTCCACTGGAGCGTCGCCCCCGTCGCGATCCCGCTGATGATCATCGCGAGCATCGCCACGCACCTCACCGCGCGTCACTCGGTCCAGCGTCAGAACCCCGAGTCGGCCACCCCGCAGACCGCGATGATGAACAAGCTGACGATGTACATCTTCCCGCTCGGTGTCCTCGTCTTCGGTGCGCTGTTCCCGCTCGGCCTCCTCTTCTACTGGCTGGCGAACAACGGCTGGACCCTGATGCAGCAGCGCCTCGTCTACACGAAGATCGACAAGGAAGAAGAGGCCCGCAAGGAAGCCGAGAAGGAGAAGCGCGCGAACCTCGGCCCGAAGCCCGGCCAGAAGCCGACCGCGCCGCGCCCCGGCCAGAAGCCGGTCCAGCAGAAGAGGAACAAGCAGTCCTCCGGTGGTCAGGTCAAGAAGGCGGGTTCGCCCCACGGCTTCGCCCAGACCGGTTCGTCCGCCGCGGAGAAGAAGGACACCGAGAACGCATCAGCCGAGCCGTCGACCAACGGCTCGAAGGAGAACGGCGCCGACGTGCCCGGTCTCATCTCTGACTCGACTAAGAAATCAGGCCGGAAGCGTCGCTGACGCCGATCCGGGCTGGAGAGGAGACCAACAATGGCGGAGACGATCGACACGATCGACGCCGAAGAGAACAGCGCGGCCGAGGTCGAGACTGGTGATGCCGAAGATACGGCGTCAGAGACCGGGCGCAAGGGAGGTGTCGACGACGACGTCCTCGTGAAGGAGGGCGACATCGCCGGCGACTACCTCGAGCGGCTGCTCGACCTTTTGGACTACGACGGCGACATCGACCTCGATGTCGAAGCGGGCCGCGCGATCGTCAGCATCGACGGTGGCGAGGATCTGGAGAAGCTCGTCGGTCCCCGCGGCACCATTCTTGAGGCGCTGCAGGAGCTGACGCGCCTGGCGGTGCAGCAGGAGACCGGTTCGCGGAGCCGTCTGATGCTGGACATCGCGGGCTGGCGCGCGGACCGTCGCGAAGAGCTTCGCGAGCTCGGCCGCTCGACCGCCGAGACCGTGGTCTCGTCCGGTGAGCGTGTCCGGCTGCAGCCGATGAGCCCGTTCGAGCGGAAGGTCGTGCACGACGCGGTCGCCGCCGTCGACGGGGTCAAGAGCGAGAGTGAAGGAGAGGACCCGAAGCGCCGGGTCGTCATCTTCCCCGCCTGACGAGTTCTCTGAACGAAGCGGCCCGCCGGTCATCCGGCGGGCCGCTTCTTTGTTGCCCGGGTGAATTACACGCGTGGCGTTTCACGTGAAACGCGCGAAGACGAGTGGAGTTGTCCACAACTTCGGACTGTCTCCCCGCTTTGCGGTCGGCGTCATGGACAATCGGTGAAGCGCGTTTCACGTGAAACGGCGTCGAGGGTTGAGGAGCAAGAGTGGGCTTGGACGGGGTCGCCGCATCGGTTCGGAGTGCGGCGTCGGAAGTGTTCGGAGACCGCGTCGAGCAAGCCATCGGCTACGTCGAACTCCTGGAGCGGCACGGCGTCGAGCGTGGCCTGATCGGTCCCCGTGAGGTCGACCGGCTCTGGGAACGACACGTCTTGAACTCCGCCGTGATCGGCGAGCGGATCCCCGACGGCGCCCGCGTGGTCGACGTCGGATCGGGCGCGGGGCTTCCGGGTGTACCGCTCGCGATCAGCCGACCGGACCTCGATATCGTTCTGCTCGAACCGATGGCCCGCCGGGTCGACTGGCTGGCCGAGGTTGCCGAGAAGCTGGAACTCCCCATCACCGTTGTCCGCGGGCGCGCGGAAGAGCGGCAGGTACGCGAGGAGCTCGGTGACGCGGATGTCGTCACCGCCCGGGCGGTTGCTCCGTTGGCCCGGCTCGCGAGCTGGTGCCTCCCGCTTGTGCGTTCCCAAGGTGCTCTGGTCGCCCTCAAAGGAGCGAGCGCCGGAGAGGAAATCGAACGCGATCGCGTCGCCGTCCGGAAGGCCGGCGGTGGCGAGCCGGAAGTCTTCGAGTGCGGCACCAAGGTGCTTGAGGTCCCCAGCACGGTCGTCGTGATCCATCGTCTGCCTTCGAAACCGTCTCGACCGCGCGGCAGGCGTAGCTAGACCGGTTCCACGTGAAACAACGCAGACCGACTCCCACTTCTAATACAGAGGAGGTTCGAGACCGGTGACTCCCCCACCGTCCGACCCCGCGAGCACTGGCCACGAACTCGGCTGGACGCCCATCGCCGAAGAGGCCGTCCGGGCCGCCAGCGTGCTGCACCCCAAGAAGGGCGCGCTCCCCCGTCCGACCCGTCGGCGCGTTCTGACGGTCGCCAACCAGAAGGGCGGCGTCGGCAAGACCACGAGCACGGTGAACCTCGCCGCCGCCCTGGCCGTCCACGGGCTCAAGACGCTCGTGATCGACCTCGACCCGCAGGGCAACGCGAGCACCGCGCTCGACATCGAACACCGGTCCGGCACGCCGTCCATCTATGAGGTGCTGATCGGCGAGGTCACGCTCGCCGAGGCGGCCGCGCAGAGCGAGCAGTCGGAGAACCTCTACTGCGTGCCCGCGACCATCGACCTCGCCGGCGCCGAGATCGAACTCGTGTCGATGGCGTCCCGCGAGATGCGGCTCAAGGAGGCGCTCTCGTCCGAGATCCTCGACGAGATCGGCGTCGACTACGTCTTCATCGACTGCCCGCCGTCGCTCGGTCTGCTGACCGTCAACGCGATGGTCGCCGCGCAGGAGGTGCTGATCCCGATCCAGTGCGAGTACTACGCGCTCGAAGGTCTGGGTCAGCTGCTGAGCAATATCGAGCTCGTCCAGAAGCACCTCAACCGCGAACTCAGCGTCTCCACGATTCTGCTCACCATGTACGACGGCCGGACGAAGCTGGCCGATCAGGTGACGAACGAGGTCCGGAATCACTTCGGGGACACTGTCCTCAAGACGGTGATCCCGCGCAGCGTGAAGGTCTCCGAGGCGCCCGGATACGGGCAGACGGTCCTCGCGTACGACCCGGGTTCCCGGGGCGCGATGAGCTACGTGGACGCGGCGAAGGAGATCGCCCAACGTGGGGCGGAGATGAAGGAAAGGAGCGGTACGGCATGAGCGAGCGCAGAGGGGGGCTCGGGCGCGGGCTCGCCGCCCTGATCCCCACCGGCCCGCCGCCGGGCTCGGCGGCCCCGGCCGAGAACGGTTCCGCGGTGGCTCCCGCTCCCCCGGCCGGCCCGACGGGACCGGACGACAAGGGCTGGTTCGCGGCCAACGGCGCGGCCGGTTCGCACGGCGGCGCGGTGGCGGGCGCGGTCTACCGCGAGGTGCCGCTCAGCCAGATCAAGCCGAACCCGAAGCAGCCGCGGCAGGTCTTCGACGAAGACGCGCTCAGCGAGCTGGAGCACTCGATCCGCGAGTTCGGGCTCATGCAGCCCATCGTGGTCCGGGAGCTCGGGACCGACGAATACGAACTCGTCATGGGCGAGCGGCGTCTGCGCGCGTCCCAGCTGGCCGAGCTGGAGGCGATCCCCGCGATCGTTCGCCAGACCGCCGACGAGGCGATGCTGCGCGACGCGCTGCTCGAGAACATCCACCGCGTTCAGCTCAACCCGCTCGAAGAGGCGGCCGCGTATCAGCAGCTGCTCGACGAGTTCGCGGTCACGCACGAGGAGCTGGCCGGTCGGATCGGGCGCAGCAGGCCGGTCATCACGAACACGATCCGCTTGCTCAAACTGCCCCTCGCGGTCCAGCGACGGGTCGCCGCCGGGGTGCTTTCGGCGGGGCACGCGCGGGCGCTGCTCTCTCTCGAAGACGCCGAAAGTCAGGAAGAACTGGCCGCGCGGATCATCGCGGAGGGCATGTCCGTCCGCGCGACCGAGGAAGCCGTCACGCTCAAGAAGAGCGAGAAGCCGGCCAAGCCGAAGCCCGCACCCCGCAAGCCGATCCAGGCACCCGGTCTCCAAGAACTGGCGAGCCGGCTTTCGGACCGGTTCGACACTCGCGTGAAGGTCGACTTGGGCCGCCGCAAAGGCCGGATCACCCTCGAATTCGGGTCTGTTGACGATCTTGAACGCATCGTGGCACTGATGGACGAAAACCAGGCAAATCGGACACGCGAAACCGATTAGGGATCACCCCAGGTCGTTTTGTCACGGTGACGATTGCTGAGCGATGATGAAGAGGTAACGCTGAGTGCTTGTTCTGGGGGCAAGTATGAAGGAGTTCTTCGGCGGTCGAAATCCGCGAGCGGTGGTCTTCGATTGCGACGGATTGCTCATGGACACCGAGCCGTGTTGGTCGGTGGCCGAGACCGAACTGTTCGCGCGGCGAGGTCTGCCGTTCGGTCCGGACGAGAAGGCGTCGGTGATCGGCAAGTCGCTACCGGCCGCCGCCGACGCGATGGCGGAGGCGTTCGGCGAACCTGGCGGCGGCGCCGAGATCGCAGACGAGTTGTTGAGGTTGGTGACCGAGGTCGTCACCGCGAAGGCGGAGGCGATGCCCGGCGCGCGGGAGTTGGTCGAACTGACCGCCGCCGCGGTTCCGGTCGCCGTCGCGAGCAACTCGCCCCGCGCTCTCCTGGACGCCGCTCTCGGCCGCGGCGGGTTCTCGGAAATGTTTCCCGTGAAACTGGCCGCCGATGAGGTGGCCGCCCCGAAGCCGGATCCGGAGATGTACCTGACCGCCTGCGGCCTCTTGAACGTCGAGCCTGCCGACGCGCTGGCTTTCGAGGATTCGATGACCGGTCTCCGGTCCGCGCGGGCGGCAGGGGTTCCTGTCATCGGGGTGCCCACACTGAAGCATCAAGAATTCCCTGCGGACATCGTGATCGGCTCCCTGCGCGATGAGGATCTGCTCGCGTGGGTGCGGGGATGGCCCCGGCGATGACCGAGCTGCCCTACGTTCGCTTCCAGAGCCCGACCCGCAACGAGCGAGGAACCTTCACCGGTGTCTTCGGTCTCGTCAACGGGCTCGCCCAGGCCGGTCGTCTCACCGCCGAGCAGGAAGCCTTTCGCAGGACGAGCAACGACTGGTACGACGCGAACTTCAGTAACCCGGCATACACCGATCCGAGCGTCTACGACGCGGAGGTGAATCCCGGGGCTATGGCGTGGTTCAAGGCGACGGCCCATGTCTTCATCGAGCGGGTCGACGGCTACCTGTCGATTCTGAAGAGGCACGGGATTCCGTGCGAGGCGGTCTGGTCGGCAGACCCGGGACTGGTCATCTACGAGGACGAGCATCAGATCGTCGCCGTGGCCCGGAAATGAGAAAGGGGACTCGCCCGCGGTGGGCAAGTCCCCTTCGTCGAATCCGGCTCAGCTCTTGCGGGAGATCGCCCGTCCGACGAGATCGGCGAACACCGATCCGAGCGTGGCGCCGCCCGCCTCGATCGCCATGGGCACGATCGACGTTTCGGTGAGACCCGGCGACGGGTTCACCGCGAGGAAGTAGACCGTGCCGTCGTCGGTGACCACGGCGTCGGTGCGGGAGATGTCGCGCAGACCCAGTTGCCGGTGCGCGGCGACGGCGAGCTCGCCGACCGCCTTGGCGGCGTCGTCGGGGATCCGCGCGGGGGTGAAGAAGTCGGTCAGCCCGGCGGTGTAGCGAGCGGTGTAGTCGTACACGCCGCTCTCCGGCACGATCTCGACCGCGGGCAGGGCCTCGGGTCCCTGTTCGCCTTCGATGACCGTCACGGCCACCTCAACGCCGGAGACGAACTTCTCGGCGAGAACGGTGTCGCCGTAAGCGAAGCAGCCGACCATCGCACCGGGCATCTCCGAGGCTTCCTTGACGACCTGGGCGCCCAGCGCCGAACCACCCTGGTCGGGCTTGAGGATCAGGGGCAAGCCCAGCGTCTCGACCATCGCGTCCAGCACGGCCTGCGCGCCGAGCTCACGGAAGGTGCTGTGCGGCAGCACGACCCAGTCCGGCGTCGTGAAGCCCGCGTTGGCGACCAGCGCCTTGGCCGTCGGCTTGTCCCACGCGCGGCGGCAGCCTTGCGAGCTGGTGCCGACGTAGGGCACGTCCAGCATCTCCAGCACCGTCTGCACCGCGCCGTTCTCCCCTTCACCACCGTGAAGGGCGACGATGGCCGCGTCGGGCCGCTGGGTGCGAAGACGTTCGAGCAAGCCCGCGTCGGTGTCCCACTCCTCGACGATGAGACCTTCCGCCCGCAGCGCGACCGAGAGCCGCCGCCCGGACCGGAGAGAGACATCGCGTTCGTGGGAAAGTCCGCCTGCGAGTACGGCGACGGTGCGGTCGACCATCGAGGACTCCTTTTTCTATGGGGACGCCCGGTCGATCAGACCGTGTCCGGAGAGGGGTTCTGTGGCCCCGAGATCGAGCGTGGGCTCACGTTACCGAAGGTACGCGCGAGGTCCATTTCGGACTCGAGCACCGCGGCGAGCCTTCGGACGCCTTCGCGGATCCGCTCCGGCGTGGGGTAGCAGTAGGAAAGGCGCAGTTGCCTGCTGCCGAAACCGTCGGCGTAGAAACCGGTTCCGGAGGCGTACGCGACCCGGGCGGTGACGGCCCTCGGCAGCATCGCCTTCGTGTCGACGCCTTCGGGGACTGTCATCCAGACGTAGAAACCGCCATCGGGTTTGGTCCAGCTGCAGCCGGCGGGCATGTGCTGTTCGAGCGCGGTCAGGATCGCGTCCCGGCGCTCCCGGTAGTTCTCGCGGAAGGTCTTGATCTGGCCCAGCCAGTCATGAGTCGAGAGGTATCGCGACACGATCAACTGGTTAAGCGTCGGCGGACAAAGCGTCGCGGACTCGGCCGCGAGCACGAGTTTCTCCCGGACGGCGTGCGGTGCGAGCACCCAGCCGACCCGCAGGCCGGAGGCGAAAGTCTTCGAGAACGAGCCCAGGTACACCACGTTGTCGGGGTCGATCGAGCGGAGCGCCGGGTACGTCTGTCCGCTGAAGCCGAGCAAGCCGTACGGGTTGTCCTCGACGATGAGGATGTCGTGCTCGCGGCAGATCTCCACGATCTCCGCGCGGCGCTCGACGGCCAGCGTGACGCCGCCGGGGTTGTGGAAGTTGGGGATCGTGTAGAGGAACTTGACCCGCTGGCCCGTCTTCTTGGTCTCCGCGAGCGCGGCTCGCAGCCCCTCGGGGACCAGGCCGTGGTCGTCCATCGCGACGTGCACGACGTTCGCCTGGTACGCGGCGAAGGAGCCGAGCGCGCCGACGTACGACGGGCCTTCGGCGATGATGACGTCGCCCGGGTCGCAGAACAGCCGGGTGACCATGTCGAGCCCCATCTGGGAGCCGACCGTCACGACGACGTCGTCCGGATGGGCCTTGATGCCTTCGAGGGCCATGATTTCGCAGATCTGCTCACGCAGCGCGGGAACACCGTGCGCGGAGCCGTACTGAAGCGCGACCAGGCCCTCTTCGGCGATGAGCTCGCTGACCTGTGCGGACAACGAGTCGAGCGGGAGCGCGGCGAGGTTCGGCATTCCGCCGGCGAGCGAGACCACCTCGGGGCGACTGGCCACCGCGAACAATGCCCTGATCTCGGAAGCAGTCATTCCGGCCGTACGCGCGGCGTAGCGGTCGAGATGCGGGTCGAGGTTGTGTCGGCCGCTCTGCGGCCTGACAGGGCGATTCTCGGTCATCAGGCGCTTCACCCGTGCTTCGAAGTGGACATAGTCGCTACCGACTGGTAGTTCCATCGAGTGTAACCACCCTCCCTTGAGGGGCCCTGGCCTTCCGGTGTTCATCACATCGGCCTATCCTCGATCAGGACCCCTTCAGCGAGCCCTGCTCGGGACAGGGCTGAGTCGGGTGTCGTCGTCCAGGGAGGTTTGTCGGTGTCGCGTCGCGTCGTGGGCGTAACCCTGGACAATCTCGAGCATCTGCCCAAGAGCTGCCGCCGCTGCGTGTACTGGGAGCTGGCGCCGCACATGAAGGCGCAGGCCGAGGAGTACGGCGCGACAGAGGTCGAAAAGGAAGCCTGGGTCTCCAGCGTGCTGCTGGAGTGGGGTTCCTGCGGCCGCATCGTCTACAGCGACACCTTGCCTGTCGGCTTCGTGCTTTACGCGCCGCCGAACGCCGTGCCGCGTTCGCTGGCCTTCCCGACTTCCCCGCCCGGCCCGGACGCGGTTCTGCTGACCGCCTTCCAGATCCTCCCCGAATTCCAGGGCGGCGGGCTCGGCCGGATGCTGGTGCAGGCGGTCGCGAAGGATCTGACCAAACGCGGGGTCCGCGCGATCGAGGCCTTCGGTGACGCCAAGCCCGAAGAGACCGATCCGGACGGTGGGCACAGCTGCGTGCTGCCCGCCGCGTTCCTGCAGAGCGTCGGGTTCAAGACCGTCCGGCCGCATCCGCGGTGGCCGCGGCTGCGACTGGAACTGCGGTCGGCGATCTCGTGGAAGGAAGACGTGGAGGCGGCCCTCGAACGGCTGCTCGGCCAGGTCTCCATCACCACCGCCGAACCGAGCATGGGTCGCGCCTGACCTTTTCGGCCGTTCCGGATTCCTTGGGAACGCCCCTTCATCTCACGCCTCTAGCAGAGTTTTCGGGTGCGCGCAGCAGCCATCCCCCGCCTTGGGGACAGCTGTGGGTAACCTGCCGAGTTATCCACAGATCGCTGCTAGGAGCGGTGGAAAATCTGTGGATGGGTAGGCTGGACCTGGGGACGCCCCCCGGGAAGGGCGGGGGCTGCGCGCCGGGTGGAGCTAGGGGTGGCGTGGTCCGGCGAGGGGGCACACAACCGGTTGTGCCGAGAGCGTCGGCAGGGGCGTGTGCGCCTTTGTGCGGGTGTGGAGGACTGGCTACTCCGCTTTGGCGAGTTCGTGGGCCAGGACGTCGGCGAAGGTGAACGTGCCTGTCGGCTGGTCCCCTTCACCGAGGAGGTACAGGCGCTTCACGGCGACCAGGATGCCTTCGGCGACGATGTCGCGGAAGGCCGGGTCGGCCAGTTTGCGGCTGTCTTCCGGGTTGGTCAGGTAGCCGATCTCGATCCGCACCGCCGGGCAGCGGGTGCGGGTGAAGATCTCCCAGGTCTTGTAGTGCGTGCGGCAGTCGAGCATGCCGGTGCGGGCGGCCAGCTCACGCTGGATGAAGCCCGCCAGCAGCTCACCGACGGTCGACGTCGTGCCGTTGCCGGTGCCGAAGTGGAAGCTCGCGACCCCCTGCGCCTTGGGCGAGGGGTTCTTGTCGTTGTGCAGCGAAAGGAACAGGTCGGCGCCCGCCTCGTTCGCGAACTTGGCGCGCTCACCCTCGGTCGGGCTCTGGTTCGGGCCGCGCGAGATCAGCGCTTCCATGCCCGTGGCCTGCATACGGCCTTCGAGCCGTCGCGCCAGATCCCAGGCGATGTCCGCTTCACGCAGGCCGCTCGCGACGACACCGAGGTCTTCGCCGCCGTGGCCCGGGTCGATCACGATGCGCTTGCCGCGCAGCCGGGGGCCCGCCTGGCGCACCTGCTCCTGCTCGCGCAGGAAGACGGGCCGGCCACCGCGGGCGCGCGGCGAAGAGAGCCGGTGCAGCTCACGGATGGTGGCCGGACCGCACATGCCGTCGGCGACCAGGCGCATGTCGCGCTGGAAGGTCTTGAGGGCGCGCTCGGTCTGGGCGCCGAAGTGCCCGTCCGGGCGGCCGGCGTCGAAGCCGAGTTCGGTCAGCCGCTCCTGGAGCGCGAAGACGTCGTCGCCCTGCATGGGGGCGGAGAACATGTAGGTCAGCGGGCGGCTGCCGAGATGGAAGCCCGCGCCACGAAGCGCCTGATAGGTCGCCGGACCCACCAGGCCGTCGGTGATGAGCCCACGGCCCTGCTGGAACGCTCGCACGGCATGTTCCATCGCCGTGTCGAAGACCTCGTACTCCCCGGATTCGGTCACCGGCGGGAGCAGCTCCATCGCCGCCAGCGTGGACCTGATCTCGGCGACGTCCGGTCCGGCGTCACCGCGGCGGAGTACCCGCATGCACTCCTCGCTCTTCCTTTGGGGCACCGAAGGAGCTCGATGCACGACTTTGAAAACCCTGCGGGGCGAACCCCGGTGCTCTATTGTGCCCTGTGAACTCTCGGTGAGCGCGGAGGCCCGGTCGGTGCGTCAAGTCCCCGTTCGTGGAACCCTTCCCGGCGCCATGATCATGTTCCTGTGACGGTGAGGAATACCCGTCCGGCGGAACGACGAAACCCGGAGCCTGGGCAGGCCCCGGGTTTCGGCTGGTGAAACGCGAGATCAGAGGACGTCGGCGAGGTCCGAGAGCAGCGCGGCCTTCGGCTTGGCGCCAACGATCTGCTTCACCGGCTTGCCGCCCTGGAACAGGATCAGCGTCGGGATCGACATCACCTGGTAGTCACGCGCAGTGTTCGGGTTGGCGTCGATGTCGAGCTTCGCGACAGTCAGCTTCTCGCCGTTCTCCGCCGCGATCTCTTCGAGCACCGGGGCGACCATCTTGCACGGACCGCACCAGGTGGCCCAGAAGTCGACCAGCACGGGCTTCTCGCTCGTCAGGACGTCGTCGACGAAGGTCTTGTCGGTCACCGTCACGGTGTTGGCCATGGTGTCTCCTCCTGGGTGGTGAACGGATGCTGTGAAAGTCAGCTGGTGGTGGCGCCGTAGCCGCCGCCGACCAGCTCAGGGGTCTCCTGGGCGGTCTCGACACCGGCGTGCTCCGCCAGCCATCGTTCCGCGTCGATCGCCGCGGCGCAGCCCGAACCCGCGGCCGTGATCGCCTGCCGGTAAGTGCGGTCGACCAGGTCGCCTGCCGCGAAAACGCCGGGGAGGTTCGTGTACGAGGTCCGGCCCTTGGTGAGCACGTAGCCGTCCTCGTCGAGGTCCACCTGACCACGCACCAGTTCGCTGCGCGGGTCGTGACCGATCGCGACGAAGAACCCCGTCACGTCCAGCTGGGACTCCTCGCCGGTCACCGTGTCCTTGAGCTTCAGGCCTTCGACCTTGCCCTCACCCTCGACGCCGGTGATCTGCTTGTTGAGCGCCCACTTGATCTTCTCGTTCTCGCGGGCCCGGTCCAGCATGATCCGGGAGGCGCGGAACTCCTCGCGGCGGTGGACGATCGTGACGGACTTGGCGAACTTCGTCAGGAAGGTCGCCTCCTCCATCGCGGAGTCGCCGCCGCCGGCGACCACGATGTCGTGGTCGCGGAAGAAGAACCCGTCGCAGGTGGCACAGGCCGAAACACCGCGGCCGAGCAGTTCCTGCTCACCCGGGACGTTCAGGTAGCGGGCCGCGGCGCCCATCGAGAGCACGACCGCGCGGGCCGCGTAGCGCTTGCCGTTCGCGACGACGTACTTGACGTCACCGGTCAGCTCGACGGACTCGACGTCCTCCTGGCGCAGGTCGGCGCCGAAACGCTTGGCCTGCTCGCGCATCTCTTCCATGAGGTCGGGACCCTGGATGCCTTCGCGGAAGCCGGGGAAGTTCTCGACCTCCGTCGTCGTCATCAAGGCACCGCCGAACTGAGTGCCCTCGAACACCAGCGGTTCGAGCTGCGCTCGTGCCGCGTAGACAGCGGCGGTGTACCCCGCAGGACCCGACCCGACAACGATCAAGTTCCTGATTTCCTCGCCAGCCACCCGTGACCTCCGCTCGTAGTGACCTGTTCACCAGGCTCAACACGATCGTAAGGGCCGGTGTTCCCGGGGTGACCGGCGCTACTTCTCCGGGCTTGCGGCGGCGATAGCAAAGGTCCCCTGCTCCCGGTCGGAAGCAGAGGACCTTTTCCTGGCAGCCGAAGGCAGCAGGGGACCTTTGCTACCGCTGCTATCGCTCTCCGCTGCTACTTCTGTCCGATGATCTTGTCGAAGAGGACCGACGCGTTGCCCGGGCCGCAGTCGGCACCGAAGGCGACGATGCGGAACTGGGCGAGCTTGCCTGTGGTGTAGATCACCATCACGCCGTCCTTGCCCGCGACGTTCACCGGCCGGATGCCCTCCGGCCGCACGTCGGGGTCCAGTCCGGCGGCTTCGACGCAGGCGTCGAGGCGCTCCTCGGTCTTCAACGAGCCGAAGTCGCGGACGCCGATCGCCTTGCCGACGAGGGCTTCGGCCCCGCCGCCGTCTCCGCCGACCGACGAGCCGGTGGGGGCGGGCGGAGGCTGCGCGACGCCGCCCGGTGTCGACTGCTGCGTGGTCGGTACGACGATCGCGACGGCGGCGATGGCCGCCGCGGCCACGGTCGCTATCCCCGCGCCCCAGCCGATCCGCTTGTTCCGCTTCCGCCGTGCGGCCGCGAGGTCCACCACCGGGGCGACCTGCGCCTGCTGCCCTTCAGATGCGCCTTGAAACGCAGGCGACGCCTGACGGGCCTGCATCTCGGCGGCCAGCGCCGCGTCGAGCCGCGCCGCGAACTCCGCGGGCATCGGAGCGACCGGCTCGTTCGCGAGTTCCGCGAGGTCGGCCGTCGTCGCTTCGAGTGCTTCGATGATCGCCAGTGCTTCGGGGTCGGCGTTCACCAACGGCCAGAGTTCGGCCGCCTCTCGCTCGTCCAGCACACCTGCGTGCAGGTCGGCGAGCACATCGACAGACCACGGCGGACCGACGGTCCCACCGATCCCCCTGCTCTCGTCTGTCATCGTCCCTCCCCGTCACCCGGCGTGCCCTGAGGACGCCTGGCACCCCGTTCCGGGGTAGCGCGAACACGTTTGCTTTCGTGAGTTGGGACGTTCGCAATCGCATCGGGGTTCCGCAGATGTCCGAGAACCTTCGCGAGCTTTCCCCGACCTCGAGCACACCTGCTCTTGACCGTGCCCTCGGCGATACCGAGCATTTTCGCCGTCTCGGCGACGGAGTATCCCTCGACGTCGACCAACACGATCGGGGCACGTTGCTCTTCGGGAAGCTGGTCGAGGGCTTCCTTGACGACGAGGCTCGTCTCGCGCTCGGACATCGAGTCGCGCGGTGAGGCGGGCTCGTTGAACTGCCCGGTTTCGGGCAGCGGAACGGTCGGTCTGGCCTTGCCCCGCCGGATGCGGTCGAGGCACGCGTTCACGACGATGCGGTGCAACCACGTCGTGACCTGTGATTCGGCTCTGAAGTTGCCCGCTGCGCGGAACGCGGAAATGAAGGCGTCCTGCAGGGCGTCCGCGGCTTCTTCCGGGTCCCGCACGGTGCGCAGGGCCACCGCCCACATGCGGTCTCGATGTCGCTGGACCAGTTCACTGAACGCGTGCGGGTCACCGGCGGCATGCGCCGCTATGAGATCCGCGTCCGTTGGAGCTGCAGCTGTCACCCGGGAGAGCCTACTGACCCCTTGATTTACGTCACCCCGCAGGCAGGAAGGTCAGCTCCTTGAGTTCGGTGATGAACTTCCCGTCCGCATCTTCACCCAGCTGAGTGATCCAGATGATGAAGTACTGACCCTGCTGCGGCTGCTGCAGCGCGATGGTCGATTCACCCGCCGCGAGATCCCCGGTGCCGACGACCTTGGTCTCGTCGAGCTTCGGGTTCTTCTTGTCGGCGGAGCGAATCTCGACCTTCGAGCCTGGGCTTGCCGAGTCGATCTTGATCTGGCTGAGGTTGATCGGGTCCTTGAAGGTCACGACCACCCCGACACCGTCCTTGAGCACCGGGAACTGCTTGTCGTACTCGTCGGTCTTCCAGGAGGTGCCCGCGTCGCCGTCGGTGGTGTTCTTGGCGCGGCCGGGGCTGTCGCCCTTGCTGCCCGGGTTGAAGACGGCGACCGCCGACGGCTTCACCGCGGCGCCCAAGGCGGGTGCCGGCGGCTGCTGGGTGGGCGGCGGCTGCTCGCCCGAAGGCGGCGGAGCCTGTGAAGACGACGACGCGGCGACGTTCAGGTTCGGGCCGCTGGACTTCGATTCACCCTGGAACAGGTTGATCAGCATCATCCCGCCCCAGGCGAGGATGACCACGGTCGCGACGACCAGCACGGTCACGCCGAACGCCAGCTTCTTGCGCCGCGCGACGTCCTTGACCGGTTTCTTCGTCGTCCAGACCGTGCCGTCCGGCTCGGCCACCGCTTCTTCCTCGCCGACGGCCTTGATGAGCTGGGTGCGCTCCTCGGCTTCGGCGGCCTGGTCCAGGACGCGCAGGATGGCCGCGCTGGTGCGGATGCCGCCGTGGCCGCCGTCCTCGATGGTGCGGACGGCGAGCGAGGACAGCTCGACCGGCACCGTCGGGACCAGTGAGCGCGGCGGGATGACGCGGCCGGTCGGCGCGTGCGGCGCCGCCGGGATCGCGGCAGGCCCGCCGGGCAGGGCCCAGCGGCCGGTCAGCAGCAGGTACAGGACCGCGCCGAGTGCCTTGACGTCGTCGCGAAGGGTCGCTTCGGGCAGCGGACCGGGGAAGGCGAGCTTCAGCGCGCCGTCCGGGGTGAGCCGCAACCGCTGCGGATGATCGAGGCCGAGGACGAGACCGTTCTGGTGCGCGTGGTCGACGGCTTCCGCCAGCGCCTGCACCATCCTGGCCGCCGCGGCGGGCGCCACCGGGCGCTGCGACACCAGGTCCACCAGGTCGCTGCCCTTGGTCCATTCCGCCACGACGACACCGAGCAGTCCTTCACTCGAAGTGACGCCGCTGCCGAGGCTCAGCACGTCGAGGACGCGCGCGACCCCGCCGTGCCCGAACTTCGAAGCGTGCGCGGCA
Organism: Amycolatopsis sp. lyj-90; assembly: GCF_046549035.1. NCBI lineage: Bacteria > Bacillati > Actinomycetota > Actinomycetes > Pseudonocardiales > Pseudonocardiaceae > Amycolatopsis > Amycolatopsis sp. lyj-90. The sequence continues at coordinate 313,181 of NZ_JAJPWP010000005.1, read as the reverse complement.
CGCTCCAGCGTCCGGCGCGCGAGCCTCGCGGCCTCCGCGTCCGCCGGGTCGCCGACCAGCAACGTCAGCGCGACATCGCGCTTCAGCTGCCCGTCGCGCGCGCGCCAAAGATGCGCGGCGGCTCGTTCGTCCACCCCGAACTGTGCGAGCAGGCGATACCGGCCGTCACCGACGACCCGGCCAGGGGCCAGCGACCCGCCTTGGGCCCGGATGCCCACCTGGCTCGCCTCCCCTGCCTGTTCGCTCCGTCTCGTATCCACCGCACTCTCCCGCGTAGCTCCCGCCCCGAGGGTACCCAGAATACGACGCGTGAACGCGGGCCATCCGTGCGTGAATCGTTATCCGCGCTTGATCAACCGGGTGATCCTCGCCGTGGCGGGCTTCAATTCCTCGACCTTCAAGGCCATGAGCACGCCGAACGACACCACGATGCCGACCATCGTCTGCAGCAGAAGTTTCACCCAGGCATGGAAAGTAGGCCCGAACGAGTCAGGGACGATCTGCCCGGCGAGCCACGCCGCGCCGACCCCGAGCACACTCGCGACGACCGTGAAGAGGATCACCCCGAGAATCCGCTTGCTCCGGAGATTTCCGAGGGTCACCCACAGCCAAACCTGGCCGAGGATCGCGCCGACGACGAACGTGAGGCCGTTGACCATCATCACGCCGAGCACGATGTTGTCCGGCGAGAGCAGCGCGGGGCACAGGTAGAGCAGCGGCACCTTGACCACGGTCATCACGATCATGATCAGCACCGGCGTCCGCGCGTCCTTCATCGCGTAGAACACCCGCATCTGCAGCATGACCAGCGCGTACGGCAGCAGCGCGAACGCACTGATCGCCAGCGCCTCGCCCATCCTCGACGCGTCTTCGACCCGGCCCTTGCCCAAGGTGAACAGGGCGATACCGACCGAACCGCCCACAACGGTCATCACCGCGGAAATCGGCAGGAGTGTCACCGTCGAGATCCTGGAGGCGTACGAGAGGTCGCCGATCAGCTTCTTGTGGTCGCCGTCGGCCGCCGCGCGGCTCATCCTGGGCATGATCGCGGTCAGCAGCGAAACGCCGATGACGCCGTACGGCAGCTGGAAGAGCAGCCACGCGTTGCTGTACGCGGTCACCCCGCCTTGCGAACCGCTGGTCAGCACCCGGGTCGTGATCGTGTACCCGACCTGGCTGACGGCAACGTAGCCGACGGTCCAGAGGGCGAGCCCGCCGAACTCCTTCATGCGCTTGTCGATGCCCCAGCGCCATTTGAACTTGAACCCGGACCGCAGCAGCGGCGGGATCAGCAGCACCGACTGAGCCACGATGCCCGCGGTCACGCCGAGGCCCAGCGTCAGCAGCTTCGGGTCGGTGATCGACACCGGATCGGTCGAGATGTTCCCCGGCATGATCCACACCACGAGGATCGTGAAGATGACGACCAGGTTGTTGATCACCGGCGCCCAGGCCGTCGGGCCGAAGATGCTCTTCGCGTTCAGCACCGCCGAGAGCAGGGCGAACACGCCGTAGAAGAAGATCTGCGGCAGCAGCAGGTACGCGAACGCGGTGACCAGGTCGGGATTCGCCTGTCCCTTGTCGTCCACGTAGAGCTTGGTGATCAGCGGCGCGGCGAGGACCGCGATGGTCGTCCCGACGACGAGCAGCGTGCCCGCCACCGTGACCAGTCGTTGGGTGTAGGCCTCGCCGCCGTCCTTGTCGTCCTGCGACCGCACGAGCAGCGGGACCACCAGGCTGGACAGCACGCCGCCCATCAGCAGTTCGAAGATGATGTTCGGCATCGTGTTGGCGACGTTGAACGAGTCGTTCTCCACCTGGGCGCCGATGGCCGCGACCAGCAGCAGCTTCCACGCGAAGCCGGTGATCCGGCTGATCAGCGAGGCGATCGCCATCCGGCCGCTGGACTTCGCGAGCGAGGGCGCCTTCGCCGGGGCGGCGACATCTTGTTCGCCGGTCTCGCCCGGCCGCGGTTTGACCAGCGGCGCGTCCTTGATCGCAGGCATGACCTGCGTGGCGAGCTGGTCGTACGGGCGGAGGACGTCGGGGTCGGCGACCGGCCAGCGCGAGCCCATCGGCACGCCGGGGGTGCGCGGGATGAACCGCGTCGCGTCGGGTTCGTCGCGCCGGTCCACCTGCCACGGGCGGACCGGTGGCGGCTGGCGGCGCCCGCGATGCGGCGGGGGCGGCGTCTGGTTCAGCGCCTGCGGCGTCTGTGGTGCCTGTGGCGCCGCCGGACGACGCTGGGGTGGATTCTGAGCCGGGTTCTGGGACGGCTGCGGAAGCGGCTGCCCCGGTGGGGGCGGAACCGGCTGACGCCGGGTCGGCGGAGGCGGCGTCGGTGACGGAGCCTGCTGCCGGGGCGGCGCCTGGTTGGGCGGCGGGTTCTGGGGCGGCCTCAGCCGCCGTGTCTCGTCGTCGGGGCGGCCCGCGGCTCGCTGACGGCGGCCGTCCACCGGCGGCGGGGGCGGCGGTGCCGCACGCCGCGGGCGCTCTCCGCGTTCGGGCGGGAGCTGCTGCGGGGGCGGCTGACGACGTTCCGCGCGTTCAGGACGTTCAGGACGTCCTGAACGCTCAGGGCGGCGCACTGGGCCATCGGTGCGACGGGGCGGCGGCGGAGTACCTTCGCGCCGGGGACGGCCTGCACGCTCGGGCGGTACACCCGGCTCTCTTTCCAACGTGCGCCCAATCCTCGGTGCTCGACTACGTGATGCCCGGCGGCATCGTTCGACCCAGGGTAATCGGCAACGGCCGGAAACACTTAAACCTGTGCGTCCTCGGTCACACGAGGGGCGGTTTCGTTCGCCCGATCGGCGCGGGAGTCCTTGATCCTCCGGTAGATCCGGCGGGACGAGAGCAGCAGCAGCGCGCCGGCCGCGGTGACGGTGATGATGATGGTGATCGCGCCGTACTCCGTGGAGGTCAGCTCGAACCGCGCGTCGGTGCCGAGTTTGGTCCCGTCGGGCGTGGTCAGGGACACGTCGACGCTGAACCGGCCCGCTCGCAGCGCCTCGACCGGGAGAAGCTGGTTGATGGCGCCGTTGGCCGGGACGGTCCGCTCCGGGACGGCCGCGGTGGATCGCAGGCCCAAATTGTTCTTGAGCACGATGCGTACGTTGACGCCGACCGGGAGGCCGTTGGTGACGTAGGCGGGCAACGGCGACGCGCCGGAAGCCAGCGCGATGGTCTGCTTCGGCCGCTCCACGGTCACTTGGCTGCGGATCGCCTCGAGGTCGCCGCGGGCGTTGCCGGTGGCGGTCCCGGCGTCCGCGCCGCGCCACGAGGTCGACGCGGCCCGGATGATGGCGAGCCGGACGGGGGCGATCACGTCGGCCGGATTCACCCGTTTCGTTGAATCCATCGTCATCGACGACGACAGGCCCAGGGTCTCGTTGTCGATCTGCGACATCCTCGCGGTGACGTCGCCGCTGGTCGCGGCCGAAACGTCCTGCGGGTCGTAGTTGACCGAGGCCGTCCCGGCCGGGCTTTCGCCGAGCAGGTCGGGCAGCGGTGCCGACTTGGCGAGGCCTGTCGCGTAGAAGTCGCCCATCCGCTCCAGGAACGTGGTGAGCTCGGTGCCGGACGCGTCCCAGTGCCGCGGCGGCGCGATCAGCAGCCGTGAGCGCTCCTGCCCCGCGGCCTGCCCGCCGAGCCCGGCGCGGAAGGCGATCGCGCCGAGGCCGTTCTGGGTGCCCCCCGGGCCGTTCAGCGCGGACGTGATCAGCGCGTCGATCGGCTGCGCGCGGAGATCCGTCCCTTCGATCGCGACCCCACTCGAAAGAGGGGAGTCGGACTGGAGCTTGCCGGAGTCGGTCAGCACGGTCTTGACGCCCGCCTTGCCGATCGCCTCGACGGTCTGTGAGTCAAGGGCGCCGCCCGGCCAGAGCACGCCGTCCTGCGGCTGGATGCCGAGGAGGTTCTTGATCGTCGCCGCGCCGCCGACCGCACTGGCCAGGAGCGCGGTGTCGGTGGCGTCGCCCGCCCGGACCTTCGTCAGCGCGGTGAGGTCGGCGTCGGCGAACGGGAGGGTGACCACGCACCGGCCCGCGACCAGGGCTTTCAGCTGGCCGAGCCAGTTCTTCGCGGCGTCGACGCCCCTGCCGGGAGCGGGAGCGCCGCCGTTGGCGACCTGGTAGCCGCGGGTCATCCCGTCCACGGTCGCGACCAGGTCGGGATCGATGGCCAGGCACAACGACGACGAGACCTTCGTGTCGGCCTCCGCCGCCCGTGCCGCCGCGACCAGCGAGTCCAGCCGTCCCCCGGCGCCCAGCTCGCCGGCCAGCCGCTCGTCGGCCAGGGTCAGCGGGCCGCCGAGCGGGGACGAGACGACGTGGACGGTGCTGTTCGCGATCGGCCACAGCAGGCTCGCCGACGGCACCGAGGGCGCTGTCGGCGGACGCGACGAGGGCGCTTTGCCGGGGACACCGAGCACCGGCATCAGCAGGCTGACCGCCGCGAGCCGTTCCGCGCCGCCGAACTCCGGGGTGCCGTTGACGTTGACCAGCAGCGGGTACACGCCGGGCTTCGCGAACTGCAGCTTCGAGGACTGGCCGAGCGGGATGTTCAGGTTCAGCGTCGCGCTCTGACCCGCTTCCAGGCTGTCCGGTTCGAGGTCGACGAACTCGGTCGCGGACTGGTCCTTGAACTTCCCGCCGGCGAGCACGTCGCCGATCTGCTGCTCGCTCTGCAGCCGGGTGCCCTGCTGCAGCCGGACGCTGAGCTTGCGGATCGGCCGGTCGCCGATGTTGGTGACCCGGCCGGTGACGATGAGCGACGTCGAGTTCGTGCCGATCACGCGGGGGTTCAGCTGGTCGAGGTCCACGCGCAGCCGGGGCTGCTCCTGCGCCTGCGCGACCGCGCCGAACAACGCGGGCAGGGCCAGGAACAGGATCGACAGGACAGTGGCGGCAAGCCGCTTCACTCAGGTGCTCCCTCGGCGGTGTGCTGTTGCGCGAAGAGTTCTTTGGCCTTCCGGACCAGCTTGCGCTCGTCGGAGTAGGCGAGGGTGGTCTCCAGGTCGGCGAGCGGCACCCAGGCGACCTCGGTCACCTCGACATCCTCGTCCGAAAGTTCGCCGCCGGTGGATTCCAGGATGAAATGGTGCACCGTCTTGTGCACCCGTCGTCGCTCGGCCACGAACCAGTAGTCGATGGTGCCGAGGGGCTCGAGGACCCGCGCGGAGATTCCGGTCTCTTCCTTCACCTCGCGCACCGCGGTCTGCTCCACCGTTTCACCGTCCTCGATGTGGCCCTTCGGCAGCGACCACAGCAGTCTGCCGTGCCTGTCGAGCCGCCCGATCAGCGCGGCGTTGGCCCGCTCGACGTCGACGACGAGGCCGCCGGCCGAGGTTTCGTCGACCGTGGTCAGCCGCCTTCCCCGCCTGCGCCTCCGCCGGCGGCCCGGCTTCGAAGCGCCGGAGCGGCCGGCTGATCCAGACATGCTGCGATGCTAGAGCAAACGGCGGTACGGGTACGCTGGCTCTCCGTGCCCGTGTTGGGCCGGGTCGTAGTAAGTGTCTCGGTAAGTACATCCAAATCGTGGTGGGATTGTCGTGAACAAGGTGGTCGCCGGGCAGGCGATTGCGGGGAAGAGCACTGCGATGCAGAACGCTGTGACGGAGCTGATGCGCATCTCCCCGCTGGCGGACGAGCTCGCGAAGCTCTTCGCGAAGGCGGGTTACAAGCTGTACCTCGTCGGCGGGAGCGTCCGCGACATGATGCTCGACAGGCTGTCGAGCGACCTCGACTTCACCACCGACGCGCGGCCGGACCAGGTGCTCAAGATCGTCGGCGCCTGGGGCGACGCGGTGTGGGACGTCGGTATCGCGTTCGGCACGGTCGGCGTGACCAAACAGGGCATGACCCTGGAGATCACCACGTTCCGCGCGGACAACTACGACCGCGTCGGCCGCAATCCCGAGGTCACCTTCGGCGACAGCATCGACGGCGATCTGCTCCGCCGTGACTTCACGGTCAACGCGATGGCGATCGACCTGGCGAACCAGACCTTCGTCGACCCGTACGACGGGCTCCAGGCGTTGCGGGACCGGGTGCTCGACACGCCCGCGACCCCGCAGGAGTCCTTCGCCGACGACCCGCTGCGCATGCTGCGGGCCGCGCGGTTCTCCGCGCAGCTCGGCTTCACCGCGGCGCCGCGGGTCATCGACGCGATGACGTCGATGGCCGAGGAGATCGACCGGATCACGGCCGAGCGCGTCCAGGCCGAGCTGTCGAAACTGCTGCTGGCGGACGACCCCCGGCCGGGGATCGAGCTGCTGGTCGACACCCGCCTCGCCGACCGCGTGGTGCCCGAGGTGCCCGGGATGCGGCTGGCGATCGACGAGCACCACCAGCACAAGGACGTCTACCAGCACTCGCTGACCGTGCTCGCGCAGGCGATCGACCTGGAGAAAACGCACGAACCGACGTCCGAGCCGGATCTGATCCTGCGGCTCGCGGCGCTCCTGCACGACGTCGGCAAGCCCGCGACGCGCGAGTTCCAGCCCGGCGGCGGCGTGAGCTTCCACCATCACGAGGTCGTCGGCGCGAAGATGGCGCGCAAGCGTTTGCGGGCCCTGAAGTTCTCGAAGGAGATCGTCCAGGACGTCAGCCAGCTCGTGTTCCTGCACCTGCGGTTCCACGGGTACGGCAAGGGCGAGTGGACCGATTCGGCGGTGCGGCGCTACGTCACCGACGCCGGTGACCTGCTGCCCCGGCTGCACAAGCTGGTGCGCGCGGACTGCACCACGCGCAACCGGAAGAAGGCGGCCGCGCTGCAGGCGACGTACGACGACCTCGAGCGGCGGATCGAGACGATCCAGGCGCAGGAGGACCTCGACCGGGTCCGGCCGGACCTCAACGGCGAGGAGATCATGCGGATCCTCGACCTCAAGCCGGGGCCGGACGTCGGCAAGGCGTGGAAGCACCTGAAGGAACTGCGGCTCGACCGCGGTCCGCTGGAGCACGACGACGCCGTCGCCGAATTGAAGAAGTGGGCCGCCGAGAACGGTGTCGGCGGCTAGCGTCTTCACCCATGGGGGTCAGAGCGAAGCTTGCCATCGGCCTGGTGGTGCTGGCGCTGGTCGCGACCTGCGCGGGTATCGCGGTGTTCTCCGCCCGTCCGGTCGCCGCGCCGGTGCCGAAGGACGTCTCTTGCGATCCGAAGCCTGTCCAGGCTGTCGTCTTCGCGCAGCCGGCCGAACCCGCCCCGCCACTGCGCCGCGACGGATTCGACGAGCTGTTCCGGACCGGCCGTGAGGTCCTGGCGGGCAAGGAACCCGCGGTCGTGGAGGTCGTCGAACTCGGCGCCCTCGACCTGCCCAGCGGCCGGGTGCTCGGCGGCGACCCGACCACCATCAACGACCTCACCGAGCCGCCGGTGCCCTTCGTGGTCCGGGTGCCGCCGGGGGCGTACCCGGTTTCCGTGGCGAAGGTCCGGATCGCGGGTCCCACCGAGCACCTGCGGGTCGCGGCGGCCCGGCTGACGATCCGGCCGGAGCCGGTCACCCGCTGGGAGCTCGCGCTGGTCAAGGGCGAGGATCCGGCGGAACTGGGGCCGAACGAGTTCTACGGATACGGCGTCGACGCCGGGCTCGGCGCGTTCGTCGACGCGGACGCGGTCCCGGCGCTGTGCCGTCTCGTCGGAGAGGATCTGGAAGGTCCGCTGATCAAGGCGCTCGACGGTCCGGAGGCGGCACTCGTCCGCGATCCGGTCAGCGGGTTGAACGTCTCCGCGTTCGGCTCCGGCTGGGGAGACGGCAGCTATCCGACCTGGATCGGCTACACGGCGAAGGGCGATGTCGCCCGGTTCGTCACGGATTTCCACGTCATCAGCTGAGATAAACACCGTTGGTCTCTGGATCCACATGGAGTAAACGGCGATACTCCTGCCGGTGCTCCTGGTAGGGGGAAAATCCATGGCGAAGCGGCCGCCCAGTTTTCTGGTGACGTTGCTGCGTCGCGGCGCGCCCGCGCTGGCCACGGCGACGAGTGAGCTGTCCGACGAGGTCGGCGACCCGACGCCGATCCGCGCGCTCCGGCGCATCCAGCAGATGTCGGGTCCCGTCGACCCGGCGCATCGCGACAACCTCCTGCTCCGGGCCGCCCGCTACGTCGCGCTCGTGCCGCTGGTCTACCGGCTCTTCGCGGTTCCCGGCGCGTTCGGCGTCTACGTCTCCGCGCACGGCATGACCGGGATCGGCCCGGTCGGGCTGGTGACGCTGGGGTCGGTCGCGCTGAGCCTGTACGGGATCCGCTGGATGCTGCGCTCGGCGCCGTTCCAGCCGCACCACGCGGCCCGGCTGCTGGCCGTCGACCTCGTGTTCACGCTGCTCGCGCCGCTGGCCATCGGCGCGCTCGTGCCGGGTTCGGTGTTCACCGAGGCGATGGCGGTGCCCGGCAAACACCTGCTCGGCGAGGTCGCCTTGCTGGCACTGGCGCTGGGCATGCCCGCCGCCGCGGCGCTGGCCATCGTCAGCTTCCCGATCCGGATGCTCGCGTCCCTGTTCGCCACCGGCCACGGCGCCCCCGGCGACGCGCTGGCCACCTTCCCGTCGATCCTCGGCGTGCTCTTCACCGCGACCGGCGCGCTCGTCCTGATCGGGCTCGGCACGCGGCTCGCCCTCGCGTACGGCATCCGCAACGGACGGCTCGCCGAACGCGCCCGTCAGCACCGGGTGCTGCACGACTCCGTGCTGCAGACCCTCGAAGCGATCGCGCTGGCCAACAAGGAAGACCCGGCCGAGCGGCTCGCCGAGGTGCAGCGGCTCGCGCGGGCGCAGTCGATGGAGCTGCGGCAGACGATCGAGACCGAGGCTTCGGAACGGTCTGAGGCAGGCTCCAGGCCACTGGGCGAGAAACTGGCGTCGCTGGCGGCGGAGATGGCGCGGGACGGGCTGCGCGCCCAGCTCGTGATCGCCGAACTCGACGACGACACCCTCTCGGAGGTCCGGCAGATCGCCATCCGCGACGCCGTCCGCGAGTCCCTGCGCAACACCCTCAAGCACGCGGGGACGGACAAGGTCGTCGTGCGCGTCGAAGAGCAGGAAGGCGGCGTCGCGGTGATCACCCGCGATCACGGTGCCGGGTTCAGTCTCGACTCCCGGCCCGCCGGTTTCGGGATCAGCGAGTCCATCACCGCCCGGCTGAACGAGGTCGGCGGGACCGCCAGGGTGGAGTCCGCCCCGGGCAATGGCACCAGAGTCACCCTCTGGGTGCCGTTCTGACGGTAAACAGGAGAACATGAAGAAAACGGACGTCCTGGCCAAAGCGCTCACCGCGTACCGCGACGGTGACCGGGCCAAGGCAGCTGACCTCGCCGAGCGGGCCGGATCCACGCTCGGCATCGAACTGCACCGGTACCTGACCGAAGGCGGCGGCGGAGGTGTCTACGACCAGCCCGCCGCGTTCACCGCGTTCATCCGCGGCGGCGGGAACGTCAAGCTCTACCGCCAACTCAGCGCGATGCTCGCCAAGCGCTACGGAAGCGTCGGCTCACTGCTCGACCTCGGCTGTGGCGACGGGCTCGCCGTCATCCCCGCCCTCGAACAGGCGGACCGGCAGCCGGGCCGGATCGACCTCGTCGAGCCGTCGGGCGCGCTGCTCGCCGAAACGCGCAAGCATCTCGACGGCACCCACGGCCTGCACACCTGGGACGACACCGCGCAGGAGTTCCTCGCCCGCGACGACGACAGGCAGTGGCAGCTGACGCAGTCGACCTTCGCGCTCCAGTCGATCCCGACCGCCGAGCGCACCGAGGTCCTGCGGGCGCTCCGGCCCCGCACCGCCTGCCTGGTGCTCGCCGAGTTCGACGTGCCCGAGTACGACGAAGACTCCGACGAGTACCTGCTTTCGCTGGTCACGCGCTACGAACGCGGGATCTCGGAGTACGGCAAGGACGCGTCGCTGGTGGCGCAGGGGTTCCTGCTGCCGATCCTGCTGGGCCTGGTCAAACCGGGGGCCGACCGGACGAACTGGGAGCAGCCCGCCACCGATTGGGCTTCTCAGCTCAAGGAAGCGGGCTTCACCGGCATCCGGATCGAGCCGCTGGCCGACTACTGGTGGTCTCCCGCGGTGCTCATCACCGCGTCCTGAGTTTGGCTACGTTGGGGGCATGGGGATCTTGCTTTCCGCGCTCGAACTCGCCGTCGTCGAAGAGGGCCGCGCGGCCACCGAAGTACTCGCGTCGACGGCCGCCGTCGCCGGGAAACTGGAGGAACTGGGGTATCACCGGGTCTGGATCGCGGAGCATCACGGTTCGCCCGCCATCGCGACGTCCTCGCCGCCGGTGCTGGCCGCGCATCTGGCGGCGGTGACGTCGGCCATCCGGATCGGGTCCGGCGGGGTGATGGCGCCGAACCACGCCCCGCTCGCGATCGCCGAGCAGTTCGCGACGCTTTCCGCGCTGCACCCCGGCCGGATCGACCTCGGCGTCGGGCGTGGTCCCGGCACCTTCGACGAGAAGATCATCCGCGCGCTGCGGCGGGGCGCGGATCCGGCGACGGACGACGAGTACCGCGCCGACGTCGCCGAGCTGCTGCGGCACCTGGCCGGGGAGACCGGGATCCGGGTGCTGCCCGGCGAGGTGCCGACGCCGGAACCGTGGCTGCTGTGTTCGAGCGCGGCCGGTGCCGGGCTCGCCGCCGAGCTCGGCCTGCCGATCGCGGTCGCGCACCACATCCGCCCGCAGAACACGGCCGAGGTGCTGCAGGCCTACCGGGAGAACTTCAAGCCGTCCCAGTGGCGCGAGAAGCCGTACGTGATCCTCTGCGTCGAGACCATCTGCGCGGACACGGACGCCGAAGCGGCGTACCTCGCCGGTCCGTGCGCGGTGATCAAGTCGTACCTGCTCAGGGGTGAAGGTGGTGATCTCGCCTTCCCGACCTTGCGGCAGGCGGCGGCCCACGAGTTCGCGCCGGAGTCGACGGAGCTGATCGCGCAGTTCACCGCCGTGCAGGCGCACGGCGGGCCGGAGAAGGCGGTGAGTTCGCTGAAGAACCTCGCCGAGGCCACCGGTGCCGACGAGCTGATGCTGACGACACCGGTGTACGACCCGGGTGCGCGGGCGAGGTCCTACGAACTCGTCGCCAAGGCGTTCTAGGACCGCATCCAGAGGACTAAACGGTCACTGGACCCGCGAAAGCGCACCCGTTTCGAGGTGCTGGGCGATCGGCCGGGGCAGCACGTAGGCCACGGCCCCGCCCGGCGTCCCGTTCCACGGCGCGGTGATCCCGGTGACCACGCGCAGCGGCCGCAGGACGCGGTACAGGCGGTGTTCCCGTTCGCGGTCCGCGGCCAGCGACGTCTCGACGAACCGCGCCGGTTCGGCGTGCACGAGGTTGCCGGTCTCGTTCCCGAACCGCTGCACGGTGGTGCCCGCCGGCAGCACGACGATCCGCTTGCGCCGGAAGAAGTTCAGCGGCGGCTCGCCCCGCAACGGCAGGATCGGCCAGTCGGCCGGGTTGTCGGCCTCCTCGCTCGCGCCCACGGTGGCCCGTGCCGGATACAGCAGCAGGGTGCCGAGGAAGAACCGCGCCGCCTCTTCGAGCTTGGCGAACGCCACCGGCTCGTCCGTCGGCGGACGCGAGACCTCCCAGCCGTTCTCGGCGCGGCGCAGGGTCCAGAGCCCCGGTTCCGGGACCGCGTTGGCGCCGATCCGGTAGGACGTCGGCGCGACCCCGTGCTCGGCCAGCCGCTGGTACAGGACGTCCAGCACCTCGACGGCGCGGATGTCGCGGCCAGGCTCGCCGTCACGTTCGACGCGGGTGCGGACGCTTTCGTCCGGCAGATCCGCTTCGGTCTGCGGCGGCCGCGGTTTGCCGACGATCTCCGCCTCGGCGGTCGCCCGCACCAGCTCGCCGACCAGCGGCGGCCGGAACCCGGCGGCCCGGATGTGCTCGACCAGCTCCGGCTCCGGCGGCACCCCGTACTTGCGCAGGTAGTGCGGGACGGCCGCGGGCCAGATCCAGACGCCGTCGGTGTGGAACGCGTTCGGCACGTCCGGCGGGCCGTTCGGGGTGAAGATGTCGGGCTGCGGACCCGGCCGGGACAGCGCCACCGGCGAGCGGAAGAGGTAGTCCAGTACACCGCGGACCTGGTCCGGCGGCACCGGCGGCCGGTTGACGACCGGGCGTTCGCCCTCGTTGTGCGCGTCGGCGACCTTCGCGTGCCGGAACACCACGTCCAGCGGCAGCCCGGCCTTGGCCGCGAGCCAGGCCGGGACGTGCTTGTGGTCGCGCGGGAAGATCGCGAGCTCGGTCGCGTACGCGCGGGGCGTCGGCTTCCCGCCCTCGTTCGGCACGAGCCGCCAGGTCGGTTCCTGTTCGGCGTCGAAGTCGAAGTCGAAATGCGATTCCGAGTCCAGTGTGAAGGTGCCCTGGAACCAGGTGCCGGTCTCGGGGGTGTGCATCGCCGCGCGCAGCCGCGCGAACAGCGTGCCGAGCTCCGGCGGCGCCGCGATCGACACCGAAACCGGGCCGTTGCCCTCGTCGCCGACCGAACGGACCTCGAGTTCGGCGTAGTCCCCGACCTGCCGGAACTGGGCGCCGACGCGCTGCCAGCCCGGCGGCAGCACCCGCAGCAGGGTCCGGCCGATGGCGCGCAGCAGCGGGGGCTGATCGCCCGTGCCGATCTCCGGCCGGGCTTCCGGCGTCTCGACGAAGTCGTGCCTGGTCTGCCACAACGCCGTCAGCCGTGACGGCGCGGCCGTGGTCGAGAAGTCCGTCAGGCCCAGTTCGGCCGCGCGGGCCGCGTCCTCGCCCGCCCAGCGCAGGGTCAGATCGCCGCCGCCGGTGTGCGGTGCGATCTGGAAGTGCTCGTCGTCGAACCGGCCGTGCGTCTGCAGGCTGAAGGTCGCGCCGACCTCGCCGTTCAGCACCACCCGGGCGGCACGGCCGTCCCACTCACGATCGAAGCCCTCGGGCGCCGCTTCTCCCGGCGGCGCGATGAGCAGCAGCGTGCCGTCTTCGGTCGACCGCTGGGCCGCGAAGACGGTTTCCCCCCAGACGGCGTACAGGCCGTCCGGCCGCTCCGCCGCTTGAACCCGGTAACGCACGATGTGTCCCCTCCCCAAGTTCCCCAAACCGGAGGTAAATCTAGTGGGCCGGATAGCGGGCGTACCACCGGTCGTCACCCGGCGCGTTCCCGCCGAACTCCGCGAGCGCGTCGTCCGCCAGCGCACCGATCACCCCGGACAGTTCCAGCTTCGAGACCCAATCCGTGTCGAGTTCTTCCTCTCCGTACATCGCGCCGACGAGGTTCCCGCAGATCGATCCGGTCGAGTCGCTGTCCCCGCTGTGGTTCACGGACGCGAGCAGCGCGGTGTTCGGATCCGTGGTGGTCAGGGCGACGTAGACCGACATCGAGAGCGCGGTTTCGCCGATGTTCCCCTGTCCGAGCGTCTCGAGCTTCTCCGGCGTCGGGGCTCCCTTCTCGGCCAGGGCGAGCGCCTCGTCCAGCGCGACGCTCTGCTCCTCGTGCCCCGGGTACTTCTCCAGTTCGGCACGGGCGATCGCGACGGCGTCGAGCAGCGGTTTCCCGAGCAGCAGTTCGTGCACGATCACCGCGAAAGCCCCCGACGAGAGATACCCGCTCGGGTGACCGTGGGTCAGCGCCGCGCACTCGGCGCCGAGCCGGAACACCTCGGCGAGATCGTCCGACCACAGCGCGATGGGCGCCACGCGCATGACCCCGCCGCAGCCCTTCGAGTTGTTCACCGGCTTGTCCATGCCGGCGCGCACGCCCGTCTTGCCGTACGCCTCCAGCTCGCTGAAGCAGGTGAGACCGGGCGCGCGACGGCTGAACAGTTCGCGGTTGGTGATCAGCCAGCCGTCCGGTTCCGTGCTCGTGTTCTCCGGGCCGCGCGCCCGTTCCCACGAGACGCCCTGGGTGTGCAGCCAGCGCTGGTAGGCCAGCTGGAGCGACTGCTCGACCGGAACCGTGCCGTGGTGGGCTCTGATCAGGCCCTCGACGGTGAACAGCGTCATCTGGGTGTCGTCGGTGATCCGCCCGAGCCCGCCGTACGCGGGGATGAGGCCGGTGATCCCGTCGGGTCCGGCGATCTCCCGGATGCGGTCGATCGAGTCGAACTCGGTCTTCGCGCCGAGCGCGTCGCCGAGAGCCCCGGCGAAGAGGCTGCCGCGCAGCCGCGAACGGGTCGCCGGATCGTGAAGCCACTCGCGCATTGGTCTACTGATCTCCTCGTGGGTACCGCTTCGCGTCCCAGCGGCGCCGCTCTTCGGGCTCGCGGGGCAGGCCGAACCGGTTGAAGTAGTAATAAGCGTCGCCCGCCAGGCCGTCGACGACGCCGAGTTCGCCGAAAGCGGCGAGCCACGACTCCGGCAGACCGGGCACGGTGAGCCTGGCACCCACCATCGCCCCGGTCAGCGCCGCGGTCACCGAGCCGCCGCGAGCGGCCAGCGCCAGTGCCGCCTCGGGGTCGTGGCCCCGTTTGGCGGCGGCGAACAACGCCCTGCCCAGCACCGAAAGCGGCGTCCGGCCGTCCCCGATGCTGTCGAACTGTTCGACGTCTTCGCCGTCGATGTCGTTCCTGAGGTCGAGCACGGTCTTGACCAGGTCGCCGACCTCGCCGTTGTACTCGTCGAAGCCTTCGAGGAAGTTCGCCACCGCGGGCTGGCCGTTCCGGGCCGCCAACTGGGCGCGGAACAGGTTCACCAGCAGGTCGGCGCCGTGGACGACCTCGTGACCCGCGGCGGAACCGACCAGCTCGCGGACCACCTTCATCGCGTAGACGGCGTTGTCGGCGGGACCTTCCACGCCACCGGTCACCGTCGCGGCGAGCGCTGTCGCCAGCATCGTCGAGAACTCGGCGGGAGCCGGGCCCGCGCCTTCGGTGGCCTTGGCGACCCAGCCGTCCGGCCGTCCGCCCGCGGGCAGCGACGCCGGGATCTCGGCCTTGTCCGGGGTCGGATCCAGACCGCGGATCACCGATTCGGTGTGGAACAGCAGTTGCCGGGTCAGCCCGCCGAGCGGCAACCCGTCCGCCGGGTCCGCGCCGGAGCCGAGCGCGTCTCCGAGCGCGAAGCCGACGTAAGCGCCGAGAAGCCGCGGGTACGCGAAGCTGCCGACAGGGATCGTCGGGTTGTAGAACTTCCCGAACGTCCAGGCGGCCGGGCGCGGTGCGCCGTCGTCGTAGAAGTGCGTGACCAGGCCGTTGGCGAACAGGTCTTCGGGCAGTTCCGGCAGCGGACGGCCGTCGTGCTTCGCCCGGGAGCGCTCGAACGACAGCGTCGCGGCACGGACGTAGCGGGTGAGCTCGTCGGCGCTCAGGGGGTAGCCGTTGTCCCTGGCCTGGTCGACGAGGCTGCGCAGGTTCGCGACGGCGGCGCCGTCGTACTCCCCGCTGAAGTAGGCGGGGCGGCCGACGGACTCGGGGCGCTCGGTGCCCTTCGGGAGTTCGAGGTCGGCGACCTGCCGCAGCGTCTCCGGGTAGACGTTGAAGGTCTCGGGCCTGCCCGGGTTGACCAGGAGGCCGACCCCGGGGGTGTCCTTGGCGCGTCGCAGGAGCACACGGGGCTGGATCCGCTGCCACATCGTGTACTCCGACGGGATCTGCGCCTCGGAGGTGTAGACGACGAACCTCGCGCCCGCGTCACCGAAGTCGCGGACCTGCAGGTGGCCGTCCTTCGCCGGGGCGAGCACGTCGAGATCGAGCATCCAGTGGACGAACTCTTCCGGCGTGATCCATTCGACGCGGAGGTAGCCGAGAAGCGTCTCGACCTCGCTCTCCGGCTTCGGCCGCCCGGAGAACCGCGGCCCCGGCCGGTGGTCCGGATTCGCGCGGACGGCGCCGGTCGGCTCGCCGTACAGCGTGTGCTGGTCCCAGCGCAGGATCGCGGCCTTCGGGACGGGCAGCCCGGGCACCACGGCCGGATCGAACTCGGGATCGACGACCTCGGCCCAGCGGGTGAACGCGTCGTCGTCGCCACCGCCGCCCGCCGCCGAAACCGCCATCAGCTCCAGGTCGAGCCGGATTTCCCCGCCGTCGTCCGGCACGAAGGCGACCGGGCTGGGGAACAGCCCGGCGCCGGGGTCGGTCCCGTCGAGCCAGCCGACGGAGTTGTAGGTGACGTTCCAGCCGTCGGTCGCGCGCACGACGTACTCGCGGCGGACCCGCAGCGCGCCGGTCCCCTCCCCACCTCGGCCCGTCAGCCACTCCTCGACGCGGCTGACGGCTTCCTCTTCGTTCATCGTCCCCATTCCAGAATCACCAGCTCACCAGCGCGGATACCGCTGGGCCCAGCCATCGACCTCGTGCAGCGCCGAGTGGCGGTCGAAGTGCCAGAACGCGTCCGTGGCGATGTTCTCCACCAGGTACCGCAGTTCCAGCTGCTCGACCCACTTCTGCGGCAGACCGGGAATGCCGGTGCGGGCGCCGAGCAGCGCACCGGCGATCGCCCCGGTGATGGCGCTGCGGCCCGAGTGGTTGACCGCCCGCAGCAGCGCCTGCTCCGGGTAGTTCTCGAAACCGGACAGCGCCGCGAACGCGCGGCCCAGCACCGAAAGCGTGCCCTTGCCGTCGCCGATCAGTTCCGGGACGCGCAGATCGGGCAGGCCGTGCTTGCCGAAGAACGGCACCGATTCCGCGACCATCGCCTTGAGATCCGCCCAGACCGGCCCCCGCTGGTGCGGGTTCTGCTCGGTGAAGATCTCGCGGGAGGTGTTCCAGATCGGGTAGCTGAACGCCTCCGAGGTCAGCGCGGGTTCGAACAGCCAGGTCAGGTAGGTCGCCGCCTCGACGTCGATCTCCCCGGGATGGGTGACCGAGACGAGGTCGCGCACCGCCTGGCGGACCCCGCCGCTCATCGCGGTGCCGGGTCCGGCCGCGGTCATCGCCGCCGGCAGCGCCGCGACCAGCGCGTCCGGCCCGCTCAGCGGCATCGCTGTCGGCGAGATGGTCGCCAGCGCGTGGTACGCGTTCAGTTCGGCGTCGTCGGGGGTGCGGCGGACGCGGAGCTCCGGCACCTTCACCAGCCAGCCGTCGGCGTTGTCCAGCGGTGCGCCCTGGGTGTGCAGCCAGCGCATCAGCGAGTTGCGGGCGACCGTCCCGAGCGCCTGTTCCGCGCTGCGGTTCTCCGGCTGCTCGCGATGCGGGCTGCGGATCACCGCCTCGGTGTAGAACAGCAGCCGCTGGGTGAGCGGCCCGATCCGGCCGGGCAGGTCGAACGCGACCGGCAGGTCGGTGACCCCGTCCGGGCCGTAGGTGCCGTGGATCTCGTCGAGCCGCATCCGGTCGACGGCCGCCCCGAGCGCCTCGCCGAGCGCGAAGCCCACGAAGGCGCCCGTGACGCGCTGCCAGCCATAGCGCGAGCTGGAGCGGTCTCGCTCGAAGTACTTGCCGAAGGTGTCCAGGCGCGGCTGGATCTGCCCTTCGTTGTCGTAGCTCGGGGCCAGCCCGTTCGCCCGCAGGTCGTTCGGACGGCCGCGCGGCGGTTCGGGCCGCTTGAGCGCCGCCAGCCACGACTGGCCGAGGACGGTCTTCTGGCATTCCTCGACGGTCAGTTCGAAGCCGCGGCGGCGGGCCCGTTCGGCGGCGGGCAGCGGCGGCTTCACCGGTTCGGGCAGGCCCATCTTCGCGGCGGTTTCGGCGGCGAGGGTCTCCAGCTCCGGATCCGCTTCCGGGCAGCGTTCGTTGACGTCGACCGGGGTGTCCCGGCGCGGGAACTTGGCCGCGGTCCCGGCGAGTTCGGCGCCGCTGACGTCCTCGAACGTCGCGGGGCCGCCGTTGATCACGAGGTTCGGCGGGCTCTCGTACCCGGCCAGCGTGGCGATGTCGACCTTCCAGTACCCGTGCTCGCGGGACGGGAGGTTCCTGGACGAGCTGAACACCCTCAGCTCGGCGCGTTCCTCGTTGAAGTAGAAGCGTTCCGTCTTGCCCGACGCCAGGTCCAGCGGGACATAGACCTCGCAGCGCAGCAGTCCGATGAGCAGCTGTTCCCTGGTCAGCCAGCCGACGCTGGCGAACGACAGCAGCGTTTCGAGCTTGTTCTCCGGCTTCGGGTAACCGCGGCGGACCGGACCGGCCTTGTACTCGGGGTTCTCCCGTTCCTGCCCGGTTTGCACGCCGTCCGCGTTGACCTGGACCCAGCCCGCGACGACCGCGGGCGGGACCCCGAGGTCACCGAGCCCGGCCTTCGCGTACTCGGGGTCGACGACCTCGCGCCACGCCTCCTGACCGGGGAACGCGACCGGGACGCTGAGCCCGCCGGGCTGCGGATGCGCCTGGCGCAGTTCGCCGTCCGGCTCGCGGACGATCACCGACGGCGGCGGGAAGATCTCCTTCTCGGCATGACCCTCGTCGAGGAAGGCGATCGTGTTGTAGGGGACCGACCAGCCCTCGGGGATGCGCAGGACCTTTTCGTGGTGCACGCGCAGGCCAGCGCCGCCCGGTGCGGACACGTCCGGACCGTGGACCGCGCGCAGCCACTCTTCGACCTTGGCTACCGCTTCCGCCGATTCCACCTACTCGATCCTCTCCAGGCTGCCGTCGGACACGTGCTCGGCGATGGTCCTCGGGAGCACGTAGGCCACCGCCCCACCAGGCATGTTCGCCCAAGGGACGGTGACTCCGGTGATCACGTGGAGCGGGCGGCGCAGCCGATAGGTCCCACCGGCGCGTTCCCGTTCCAGCGGCAGGGACGTCGTGGCGAACCGTACCCCTCCGTGATGAACCAGATTGCCGGTTTCCTCGCCGAACCGCAGTACGACCGTACCGGCGACCATCCGGCTGACGCGCTTGTTGCGGAGCAAGGTGAGGGGAGGCTCACCCGCCGCCGCCTGCACCGGCCAGTCGGCGAGTTCCTTCGCGGTCTCCAACGGTGTTTCGTGTCCGGCCGTCATCCTCGCCGGATGCAGCAGGACGGCGCCGAGGAGCTGATGCGCCGCGTCTTCGAGCTTGTCGAAGTACTTCGGCGACACCGGGACGCCGCCCGAGTACGCGGCGACCTCCCAGCCCTTCTCGGTGAAGTTGAGGCACCAGGCGCCGTCGGCGCGGTCGCCGATGCGGTACGCCTCGGGCCAGACGGCGTGCTCGCCGAGCCTGCTGACCAGCACGACCAGGAGCTCTTCGTCGGCCAGCGACGGATTCGGCGACGTCTCCAGCTCCGCGGCGATGTCGCCCTCGGTCTTCTTGACGTCGGAGCGGCCCGGTTTCGGCCTCGGCTTGCCGAGCAGGTCCGCCTCCGCCGTCCGCCGTACGAGGTGCTCGACGTACGGCGGCTGGAACCGCTGGCCCCGGATGTGCGCGACCAGCTCCGGCTCCGGCGGGATCCCGTATTTCCGCAGGTAGTGCGGCACGGACGCGTGCCAGATCCAGGTGCCGTCGGTGTGGTAGCTCTCCGGGACGTCGCCGTCGGCGTCCGGCTCGAAGATGTCCTTCCCGAGACCGCTGCCCGAAAGGATCGCCGGTTCGCGCTCGAGATACTGCGCGACCAGCGGCGCTTCGGACTCGTCCAGCTCCGGTCTGTCCACCACCGGCGGCTTGCCCTCGGTGTAGGCGTCGACGATCCGGGCATGCCGGAACTCGACGCGCAACGGCAGCTGCGCGCGCAGCCGCCACCAGTCCGGGACGTGCTCGTCCTCGCGTGGGAACGTGGCCAGCTCGTCCGGGTACGCCGAAGACGCCGGTGCCTTGGTCCACGCCGGTTCGTCGTCGAGGGTGAAGTCGAAGTCGAAGGTGCCGTCGGGTTTGAGCGTGAACCTCGACTGCAACCAGGTCCCCCGGCCGGTGTCGTACATCCCGGCGCGAAGGCGGCCGAAGAGCTCGTTCAGCTCGGGCGCGGGCGTGAGGTTGTGGCCCTCGATCTCGGTGTGCTCTCCGGCCTGCCGGAAATCGGCGGCCGCGGCGTGGGCGGGGTCGGTGATCCCCGCCAGGATGAGCCTGCCGATCTGGATCAGCAGCCCGCGCTGTTGTTCCGAAGTGAGCTGTTCCACGTGAATCATTCCGCCGGAGGTTCGTACTTCGGGAAGCGCGGTTCCGCCCGGAACGACGGCGGCTCACCGGCGGCGCGGCGCGCCAGCTCGTCCTCCCACAGCTTGAAGGTGCGCTTGCGGAGCGACTGGATCAAGGCGACTTCCTGTGGCTGCATCTCGCGCTCTTCCCGCTTGGCCTGCGCGTACAGACCATCGATGGTCTCGTAGAGCGCGAAGGCCGCCCCCTCGCCTTTCAGGTAGCGCGCGCGGGCGAACTCGGTCTCCTGCACGAACTTCTGCTCGCTCACCTTGCTGATGTCCGAACTCGCCATCGCGCGAAGGACCTCGCGGACGTGACTCGGATCCTCCTCGAACTCGCCGGTGCGCAGGTTGAGGAGATACCCGGTGAGGCCGCCGTCCGGCGTCGCCTCGACCCGGTAGGTCTGCGCGTAGTAGGTGAAGTAGGCCGGTGTCTCGATCACGCGCTCTCCTCCGGGGGCTTCGGCAGCCCCAGCCGCAGGCCTTCCATGAACTTCACCCGCACCTGGTTGATCAACGCGGCTTCCAGCTGTGCCTGTTCCCTGGTCAGCCTGCCTTCGCTCGCCTCGTCCGCCGCCCGGTTGTAGGTCGGGAAGTCCCGGCGGACCTCGTACAGCGCGTGCTCGAACACGGCGACGTCGTCGATGCTCTCCAGGTGCAGCCGCAGTTCGGCGACGTGCCCGTTCGGCAGCCGGACGTTCATCTGCAGGTCGCGGTAGCCGCTCGCCTGCGGATTCGCGAACCGGTCCTCGAATTTGACGATCTTGAGATCCGGATGCGCCATGACCGCGTTCAACGCGTTGTAGGCGTCGGCGACCGTCTTGAACTGGATCTTCGCGCCGACCAGATCGACCAGCCGGGAGGCGTCGCCCCCGTACTTGGCGATCTTGGCCATCGCCCGGCCTTCCTTCTTCGGTTCGGTCCGCGCGCCCGCCGTGCCGTCGTTGTCCCCGGCGATCTCGGCGACGATCCGGTTGAGCCTCCCCTGGTTTTCGGGCCACGCGGCCGCTTCCCGCCGCAGGAACTCCCTGATCCGGGGTTCGTCGCCCACATGCTCGTCCGGGAAACCGGCGTGGACCCGCTCGCTCGGATCGACGCCGGCGGCCACGTCGGCCGCCGCTTGTGCGAGCTCCCGCTGTTCCGGAGTCAGCGGAGTCTCGCCAGGGCCTGCCTGCTCCACGTCGTCGATCAGCCGATAGTCGCTCGAATGCGCTTCGCGGATCGCGTCTTCGAGCATCGGGATCGCTTCCGGATGCTGGAGAAGGCTGCCGATGGTGACCGGGTTGTGCAGGAGCGACTCGGCGAGGTACGCGTTCGCGGGGTCCTGCAGCAGGTGCATGAGCTCGGGATGCCGGGGCAGCTGCTCGGCGATGAAGTCCCGCATCGGGCCGAGGTCGTGGGTGACGCCGTCCTCGTCGACGTGCTTGGCCCGGTCCTTTTCCGGATCCAGCCGGTCCAGCGCGGTCGAGATCTCGGGGTCGTTCAGGAATCGCTCGACCTCGGCGCGGACCGCCGGGTCCACGTCGCCCGTGTTCTCGTGCGCCATGCCGTAGCCGCCGTCGCGCGGCGGCGTCACGATCGGGCGGCCGTCCGGGCCGATCCGCGACGGCTGCACGTCAGGCGTGTCTTCCCTGGCGAACGCGATGCGCGGGTCCACCGGCTGATCCGGTCGCGCGAACGCGATCCGCGGGTCGACGGGCCGCGCCGAAGCGGTGTCGGTCCGCGTGGTGTGGCCGTCGGTGTGGTGCGCGGCCGGGCCCTCCGGGACGCCGACGTGCATCAGCCGCACGCCCAGCGGCGGATGCGGCAGGTTCATCAGCGCACCGGACTGCGGATCGATGAACGCGACGCCGTCACGGGTGTTCGCCACCATGGCGACGTGGCCCCGCTCGACGCCGTTCTCGTCGAGGTACTTCACCGCCACGACCGCGTGGTGATCGGTCGGCATGTCCCGCATCTCGCGGATGACCGTGTCGTAGTCGGCCCGGTCCGAGAACTGGCCGCCGAAGCGCTGTTCGACGTGCTCCAGCGTGCCGCGGCCGTCCATCTCGTGCACGAGCAGCGGATCGGCCGTCGAGTCGATGCCGTTCAACCGGTCCATGTACGCGCCCGGGGTCCGGGTGCAGTTGGACCGGTAGCCATTCGCCAGCGCGTCGGGGTCGTTGAAGTGCGGGTTGACCTCGCCGAGCCTCGGGTGCCGGTCCGCGAGGTAGGCGGCCTGCTGCTCGGGGCTCGCCGTACCGGCGTGGATCGCCGGTTCGCTCGGCGGGTTCGTCGCGACCGCCATCGACGAGTAGTCCCGCTCCGGGGCGGGAAGCTCGGCGGTCTGGTCGCCGTCGGAGTGGTCCTGAGCGGGCTGTTCGCCGTACTCGGGTCCCTTGTCCGCGTCCGCGACCCCGTGCTCCGCAGGGTTTTCCGTGGTGAGGTGCGGGGTCTGCGGTTCGTCGAAGCCGCCGAGGCGCGCCATCGAGCGTTCTTGGGCGAGGCGCGCGAGTTCGGGCGCCTCCGCGGCGTGCCGGGCCCTCCGCTCGTCCATCTTCTGCTTGGCGGTGTCGGGGTCGAGATAGCGCGGGTCTCCGGGAGTGACCTCTTCGGCGTGGATGACCCACTTCGGCCGGTCGACCAGCGGCGGAGTCTTGAACTCCTTGCTGTGCACGTAAAGCTGGGTCGCCGGCTTGTTGATGGACTCGTTCTCGCCCGCGTTCTCGGCGAGCGACGAGACGTCCTTGCCCGTCTTCGAGACGATGTGGATCTCGACGTCTTCGCCGAACTTCGACTTCGTGTCGGGCGACGTCTTGATGGTGGCGCTGGTCATCGTCGGCTCGGGGACGGTCTGACCGGGTTCGTAGTGCGCGGCCATGATCGCGGCGGCCCGCTGGTCGCCCTTGGTGTCGATACCGCGGATGGCTTCGCCGTGGAAGTCCGGCAGCTCGTTGAGCGCGCCGACGATCGCCCGGGTGCTCCGCTGGGCGTTCTCGAAGTCGGGGTGCGACTCACCCCGGCGGTTCGCCTCGTTGATCGTGTACGCGTGTTCGCGCGAGTACGAGTAGATCGCTTCCGCGGCCTCGGGCGAGACGCGGTCCTTCAGGGGGCTGGCTTCGAGCCGCTTGAGCGCCTTTTCGCGGGCCTGCTCGGCGAGGTCGGTGCTGTCGTAGCGGTCACGGAGGCTCTGGTGATCCTCCGGCGTACCGCGGAAGTCGTCGTCGCCGAGGTAGCTCTCGTCGAGTCGTGACGGCGTCTCTTCAGGACCCCGGAGCCGCTCGCTGATGTCGAGTTCGGTCTTGGGCGCCTGCTCCTGGACGGGCGTTTCGGTGTCGCCGGTCTTGTCGGGCTCGTCAGTCTCGTCGGTCTTGTCGGTGTCGTCGGTCTTGTCGGTGGGCGTCTCGGTGTGCGTCGTCTCCGGTGCTTCCGGCGTGTGCGCGTGCGGAGCGTCGCCGCCGCCCATCGGCATCGCCTTGATCGACGTCGGATCGTCGGGCAGCGTCGCGAGCCGCCCGGTCATCGGGTCGGCGAAGACCACGCCGTGCGGCGTGTTCACCGCGGCGACGATCCGCGTCTCGACCCGGTCCATGGATCGCGGCGAGCCCGCCGGCGCGTTCGGATCGGCCGCGGCGTGATGCTCGAACGCCACCGCGGTCCGCGCGCCGACCGGGCGTTCGCCCAGCTCACGGGCGATGTCGCCGAAGCCGTTCCGATCCGACCACTGGCCGCCGAGCCGGTCGCTGACGTGCTGTAGCGGCGATCCGCCGGTCGACGGCCCGGCGACCGCGTCGCCACCGTCCATCCGGTTCTCGAACGCGACCAGCGCCTCGGCCGAGTTGGTCTGGAAGCCGTCCTTCCACGACTCGGGCGCGTAGTAGTTGCGCGTGTTGGCCTCGCCGATCGCGGGAAGCTCGTCCATGACCAGCCGGACCTGCTGATGCGGCGTCTCGGTCGAACCGGCGTGGATGACCGGCGTCCCGCCCTCGTCGAGCGGCTTCGCCAGCTCGGACCAGCCGCCGTCGGGAACGTGTTCCCTCGGCTTGGGAACGTCGCGGACCGGGGCGTCGGCGGCGTCGATCCAGCCGCCCTTGCCGTCGGAGATCTTGGTGTCGAGACTGGCGAAACCCTTGTTCTGGAACAGTTCCGGGTGATCGCGACGCAGCTGCCGGTCGCGGTCGGCCTCTTCCTGAGCCAGCCGTTCCTGCTCGGCGTTGTTGAACTCGCGCCGCTCGGCGACCTTCTGCTGGACCTGGTCCGGGGTCAGGTGGCCGTCGTCCCCGGCGACGACCTCTTCGCATTCGACGATCCACTTCGGCTGGTTGCCCGCCGTGCCGTCCGCGACCCGCGCCGCGTATTCGGGGTGCTCGGGATGCCCCGGCCCCGGTTTGACGTCGGTGACGCGCAGCTGTGTCGCCGACTTCATCAGCACTTCGCGCTCGTCCTTGATCGACGCGAGGTCCTCGATGTGGCGTCCGGTCTTCGACTGGATGCGCATCTCGACTTCGCCGGGGAACGTGCTGCGCGGATGTTCGGGCGTGACCCGTGACGTGCTCAGCATCTGCGGGTCGACGATGACGTTCCCCGCGGCGTGCGCCGCGAGGAAGCCCTGGATCGCGCTTTCGTTGCCGTGGAAGTTCACCCGCCGCGAGACGACACCCTCGTACGCGGGCATCTCGTTGAGGCCGGAGGTGATCGCCTCGATGTGCGGCCTGAGCGCGTCGAGCTCCGGACCACCGTGCCGCTGGGCGTGCGTGATCCGCTCGGCCATGTCGGTCCGCGTGTAGCTGTGCACCGCGTACGCGCCCTGATCCGACATGTTCTTGACGCGTGGGTCTTCGTGCGCCTGACGCTTGTCGAGTGCTTCACGACGGACCTGCTCGGCCCGCGACTCCCCGGTCTCGGCGTCGAAACCACGCTTGTCGATCTGCGTTTCGGCGAGCGCGCGGTACGCCGCCGGGTCGTCCGTGTGGAATTTCGGATCCGTCAGGTACGGCTCGTCGATCGTGGAACTGATGTCGTCCGAAGTCTTGTCGTCGGGCGTGACGTCCTGGGGCGCCTCGGTCTCGTGCGGAGTCTCGGTGTCCTTGGGCAGGTCGGCGTCGTCGTCGAGTTTCCCCTGGTACGACTGGGTCGCGGGTTCCTTCGGCGGTACGGGTGCCTGCTCCGCCGGGCGGACGGGCTCGGCCTGCTGCGGCGGGCGCTGCTGCTGCGGACCCGGGTTCGCGTCCTGACCGGGGCGCGGCGCCGGGACCTGCGGCGGACGTGGCGGCTGCTGGCCACCGAACCGCGGCGGTTCGGCGCCGGGCGGCATCGGGCGGCCGGGCTGCGGACCGGGGTGCCGGGGCTGTCCGGGGTGCTGGCCAGGGTGATGCCCGGGCGGGGGCGGCGGCACGGGACCGCGATTGCCCTGGAACGGGCCGTTGCCCGGATGCTGGGGCCGCGGCGGGGGCGGCGGGTGGCCCGCCGGGCCGCGGTTGCCCGGAGGCGGACCGGGCGGAGGCGTCTGCGGCCGCGGCGGAACCCCGCCGGGGCCCGGCCTGCCCTGATAGGCCTGCGGGCCCTGCGGCGGCCGAGGGCCTTGGGGCGGCGGCGGTTGCTGAGGACGCTGCTGCGGATATCCGCCTTGACCCGGGTGCTGGGGAGGCGGCGGCCCGGTGGGACGCGGTCCCATCGGACCCTGCTGCCCACGAGGCGGCATGGGTCCCTGACCACCACCGGGAGGCGGTGGAGGCGGAAAACCGCCCGGTGGCGGTTGCTGCTGCATCGGCTGGCCCTGGAAGGGCATCTGGGCGGGCGGCTGGTCAAAGCGCGGCTGCTGCGGTCCGCCGTTGCCGGACAGACCGGCGGCCTGGACGCTGTCGTTCGGCCGGGGAGGCCGGGACGAATCGTGCCCGCCCGGCGGGAAACCGCCCGGTGCGGGCCCGTTGCCCGGCGGGTTGCCACCGGGGGCCATGCCGTGGCCGCCCGGGCTCGAACCCTGGTTCGGCGCCATGCCGTACCCGCCGGAAGACGACCCACCGGTCGAGCCCGAGGAGGCGGCCGGTGGCATCCCGCTGGACTGCGAGGGGCTCGGCGCCGGTCCCTGCGAGGGACTGGGAGCCGGGCTCGACGCCGGAGTTTGTGCCGGACTCGCCGCCGATGTCTGGGCGGGTGTCTGCGCGGGTGTCTGGGACGCGGCCGCCGGTGTCTGCGCCGGACTCGCCGCCGGTGTTTGTGCTGGTGCTTGTGCCGCCGCCGCGGGTGCCTGCTGCTGGTTCGCCGCCGCGGCCTGCTGTTGCTGACCGGAACCGGCGCCGTTGTCCGCGGCCGGTGCGTTCTGGTGGGGCTGCGCCGCGCGCTGACCATCGCCGGTGTTCGCCGGGGCGTCCGCCGGACGTTCCGGAGCCTGCGTCGACGACTGGCTGACCCGGTCGCTGTCCGGCGCCCGCTGCGGGCCGTTCTCCGAACTCGGTGTGTGCTGCTGTGAGGCCTGCTGCGGCGCCTGGTTCCCGCCGTCCGCCCGCGACGGGGCCTGCGACCCGGACGACCCGGACGAAGGCTCGGACGAACTCCGCGACGAAGAATCGCCACTAGACGAAGAATCGCCACTAGAGGAAGAGTCGCCACTAGAGGACGAATCGCGGCTCGAAGACGAGTCACCGTCCGAAGTGGACCGCGACGAGGAGTCGCCATTAGAGGACGAATCGCGGCTCGACGAACTGTCCGGAGAGCGCGAAGGCGTCCCGGAGTCCCCGGAATCCACATCCGGCGTCGTCGGACCGTCGACGTCCGGCGTGGCATCGGGCGTGTTCGCGGTGCGGATGTCGCCGATCTGGCTCTTCGCCCCGTCGACACCACCGCCGACGGCCCCGCCGGAGGCGCCCATCAGGACGTCCTTGGCCGAAAGCTTGTCCAGGTCACCGGTGACGGCGGCCTGCCCGACCGTGCTGGCGACCCCTTCGGCCGCGCCGCGCACGGCACCCCGCGCCGCGCTGTCGACGATCTGGCCGCCCACGCTGTCGGAAAGTCCCTTGGTGGCGCCCTTGCCGATACTGCTGCTGCCCGCGCCGACGACGCCGTCGACGGCACCGCTGATCGCGGAATCCTTGGTCTTGCTCAAGTCCCAGCTGTCGCGGTCGCCCTTGGCCATCTGCAGGCCCTGGATGCCCGCGTCCATGGCGAGGTTCATCGCCGTGTTCTGCAGGACCTCTTTGCCGATCTTCTTCAGGCCCTCTTTGAGAAGCTTCTCGAGGAGTTCCTTCGCGACCTTCTTGAAGCCTTCCTGCGCGAGCTTCTGCATCAGCTGGCGGAAGATCATCTGGACGGTCATGCGGGTGGCGATCTGCGCCGGCGCGATCCCGGCCGTCGAGCCACCGAACGTCACCGCGGCGGCCGCGATCATCGCGACGATCTGCGCGGCGAGGATCACCAGCGAGATGATGATCATGTACTTCGTGTACTCGACGTCCAGCGCGGTCGCGTTGCACGAGTCGCCGAGAGCCTTCGAGGAATCGGCGAGCGACTTGAAGTACGCCTCGTCGCCCTCGATGAACTTCTTCCAGGCCTCGGCGAACTTCTCCGCGCCCTCGCCGGTCCAGCCGCCGAGGACCTCGGTGGCGCCCTTGGTCGCGGTGTCGGCGATCGGCTGGACGGCCTTCGAAGCGTTGTGCCAGGCATCGCGCAGTTCGCGGAGCTTGTCCTCGTCGCCTTCGGGCCAGCTTTCCCCGACGACGATCGGCAAGAGCCACTTGACCGCGTCGGGCATCTCCATACCCACGGCGCTAGACCTTCTTGTCCAGCGTCGTCTTGATCTCTTCCTCGGCGTTCGTGAACGCGGTCATCGACCGTTCGACGTTGTGCTGCATGCCCCGCAGCGCCTCGACGATGTTCGCGAACCCCTCGGACGAACCCTGCGCGCCCGGCTCGTAGTCCTTCGCGAACTCCTTGCCCGCGTCGTCGTTCCCCCAGCACTGGCCGAGCGAGTTGATCGCGGCCATCAGTTCCTTGCCCGCGTCGTCCAACTGGTCCGCGGCGATCCCCAGCTTGGCCGCGGCTGTCTTCACCGCGTCCGGATCCGCGGTGAACCCGCCACCGCCCCCACCGTTCGGCATCAGACTCCCCTGGTCAGCCAGCTCGAAGGCGGCTCTTCCTCGTCATCGTCCTGGTTCTGACGCACGCGCTTCGGAATCGGTTTCGGCGCCGGCGGCGCGGGCGGGACCGGCGGCGGAGGCGGCGGGGCGTCGTCCTTGCGCAGCAGCGGGTCCTCGAAGTCTTCGGACTTCGCGGGCGCTTTCGGCTCTTCCTCTTCCGCGAGGAAGTCCGGGATGGCCGGCATCAGCCCTTGCAGTGAAGGAGCGCCCTCGATGAGGTCCGAGAGGTCCGGCAGGCCTTCGGTGATCGGCGCCATCAGCTCGGCGACCTGCTGCTTGACCTGCAGCGATCCCTGGCGCACCAGGGTCAGCACGGTGTTGGCCAGCTGCGCGGGATTGGTGCGCTCGAAGGCGTTCGGCTGGATCTCGAGTTTGGCGAGCGTGCCCGTCGCGTCGATGGTGGCGCGGACGAGACCGTCCTGCGAGACCACCGTCGCGGACGTCTGCGAGGCGGCTTCCTGCGCGTCCCGGAGCTGGGCCGTCTGGCGCTCGAACTGTTCGAGCAGCGTGTCGACCTGGTCCTTCATGGCGGCATTGCGCGCTTCGAGGCGTGCGCTGTCGTCGCCGGCCGTCGTCACTTGAGCCCCCGCAAGTACTTGATCCCGGGCCTACGCCACCCGGTGTCGGTAAGCGTCACCCTAATGCCAACGGCGGAGCGGTATCGCCTGTTCTCCGTTTTCGTACGGCGAGAAGGTAACCGGCGGCTCCCGCCAGGTAGAGGACGGTGGCCGCGATCAGCAGTCCCGGTGAACGGCCGTCGTCAGGGATCACCGCCGCGGCCAGCGAGACCGCGGCCACCTGGGTGATGTTGAAAAGCGTGTCGTAAAGGGCGAAGACCCGTCCTCTGGCCTCGTCGGCGACGTCGATTTGGACCGACGAATCGACACAGAGCTTCAGCACCTGTCCGGCGCCGGTCACCAGGAACGCCGCGAGCAACGCGGCCGGGACCACCATCGGCAGGCCGAGCGCGGACTGCGCGATCGCCGCCAGCACCAGCGCGCCCACCACGGCACGGAGCCTGCCGAACCGCCGGATCAGCCGGGCGGTCAGCAGCCCGGCGACCAGGATCCCCGCCCCGGCGAACGCCGCCATCTGGCCCAGCCCCGCCATCCCGGCGCGGAAGATCCCGGCGTCGGTGAAGTGGTTGCGCATCAACAGCACGGTCACCAGCAGCGAGATCCCGAACGACGCGCGATGGGCGAACAGCGCGACGAACCCGGCCATGACACTGGGCGTGCGCCAAGCCGCCTTCGCGCCGTCGGACAGACCGCGGGCGACGGCGATGGCCGGGTTCGACGGTTCGTCCACCGTCGACGGCCCGAGCAGGCCGCGTGTGAACCCCGAGGCGAGGACGGCGGCGCCGATCCCGCCCAGCGCGGCGACGGCGGTGACCCAGGCGGAACCGGCATCGTCGGCTCCGGTCAGTCCCCGGAGGCCGATCGCGCAGCCGCCGCCGACGACCGCGAGCACCGAACCCCACGTCGCGGCGAAGGCGTTCGCGGCGACCACGGACTTCTCTTCGACGACGTGCGGAAGCGACGCGGACAACCCGGAACCGATGAACCGCGAGATGCCCTCGGACGCCAAGGCCAGGGAGAACAGCCCGATCCCGGCCGCTCCCGTGCCGACGGCGACGGCCGTCGCGAGGATGGTGAAGGACCGGAGGAGGCTCGCGAAGATCAGGACCTTCCGGCGGTCCCACCGGTCGAGCAGGGCACCCGCGAACGGTCCGACGACCGAGTACGGCAGCAGCAGCGCCGCGAACCCGCCCGCCATGGCGAGCGCGTCGGCGGCGCGTTCGGGGTTGAAGAGGACGGCTCCGGCCAGTCCGGCCTGGTACATCCCGTTGCCCCAGTGCGCGGAGAAGCGCGTGAACAGGAGGCGGCGGAAGCCTCGATCGCGAACGAACGCCCTGGTGGGCGCCGTGGCGGTGGTCGTCACACGCGGAAGCGTAGTTGGGGGTCGGTGCGCTTTGAGGTCGCCTCTCGGCGGCTATGCGCAGTGTGGCTCCAGCCGGACGGTATTCCACAAAGGCGGTTCTTCAGTGAGCCCGGGGGACACGGAAAGCGCACCGACCTGGAGTGTCCAACGGTGCTCGTGATGCTCTTGTTCCCTGGCCGGACGATTTGCCTGTGCTCGAAGTGGGATCATGGCGGACGTGCCAGCGGACGCCGAGGTCGAACCGGGAACGCTCCTGGTCGCCGCCCCCACGATGTTCGATCCCAACTTCCGGCGAACCGTCGTGTTCGTCATCGATCACCGGGACGAGGGAACGCTCGGCGTCGTGCTCAACCGGCCGAGTGACGTTCCGGTGTACGACGTGCTGCCCAACTGGGGCGGGCACGTCGCCGAACCGCAGTCGGTGTTCGTCGGCGGTCCGGTGGAGAAGAAGACCGCGTTGTGCCTGGCCGCCCTGCGGACGGGCGAGACGGCGTCCAGCGTGCCCGGCGTGATCGCCGTGCGCGGCCCGGTCGCGCTGGTCGACCTCGACACCGATCCCGAGATCCTGGTCCCGAAGGTCCGCGGCGTGCGCGTCTTCGCCGGATACGCGGGCTGGGACTCGGGCCAGCTGGCGAACGAGATCGAACGCGACGACTGGCTGATCGTCCCGGCGCTGCCCAGCGACGTCCTGGCGTCGCCGAGTCACGACCTCTGGGGTCAGGTGCTGCGCCGTCAGGGCATTCCGCTGGCACTGCTGGCCACCCACCCGGGCGACCTCCAGCGCAATTAGGCGGTGGCGGTGTCGGCCTTCTTGAAGACACCGCAGGTCCCGCAGGCACAACCGCTGCAGCCGGCGGGCGCTTCCGGCGCGGCGGGTTCGGGCGCGGGCACCGTCGTGGCGGCGCGGTTGCCGAGCGCTCCCCCGGTCACCACCAGCGCGATCATCCCGACGACGCCGACGAACGAGGCGAGCAGCAGCCCGAACGTCGTCGGCATGACCAGCGCGGCGACTCCGGCGAGCACGGCGATCACGCCACCGGCCAGCGTCGGGAGCCCGGCGACCTTGTTGCCGAGGCGGAAGGCTTCTTCGCTGCGCATCGTGGCGGCCGTCCGCACGCCGGCGCCGCGGTCACGCGGCAGCTTCTCGCGCAGGCCGAGGAACCCACCCCAGCCGACGAGGACACCCAGCACGATCGGGACCAGCGCTATGACGAACACTCCACGAGGATAAGCGTGACGTTCCGGCAACCTGCCGGATACCCTGATCGACTGTGCTACAGGCCATGTCACGCCGAGTCCTAGCCGCAGCCCTGATCGGGGCCGTTCCCCTCACCCTGATGGCGGCACCCGCCGCCCAAGCCGAACACCGTCCGTTGCGGTTGATCGGTGAACAGATCGTCCCGAATTCGCTGCTCTACCAGGGCACCGTCGTCGGCGGACTGTCCAGCATCGACTACGACCACCGCACCGGCGAGTACGCGCTGATCTGCGACGACCGGTCCGCCGTCAACCCCGCCCGGTTCTACACGGCGAAGTTCTCCCTCGACGCCAAGGGACTCGGCCCGGTCACCTTCACCGGCACCAAGCCGCTCCTGCGGCCCGACGGCACGACGTACCCGCCGCTCGCGAAGAACGACCCGGCGCAGCCGCCGAACATGCAGACCATCGACCCCGAAGAGCTGCGTGTCGACCCCTGGACCGGTCACTATCTCTGGTCGCAGGAGGGCGAGCGGTCGGCCGCGGCGCGCATCGACCCGTCGATCCGCGAGGCGAAGCGCGACGGCTCCTACGTCCGTGACCTGCCGATCCCCGCCAACGAGAAGATGACCGAGACGGCGGGGCCGCGGCAGAACCTCGTCCTCGAAGGACTCACCTTCGCCGGATTCGGCTCGCTCGTCGCCAGCTCGGTGGAGGGTCCGCTGCTGCAGGACGGCCCCGAACCGACCACCACGTCGGGCGCCCTCTCGCGCATCACGCTCCAGTCGCGGTTCGGGCCGGTGCTCGCGCAGTTCGCGTACCCGCAGGACAAGGTCTTCGCGTCACCGAACCCGCCCGGAGCGTTCGCGACGACCGGCGTCTCGTCGCTGCTGGCCGTCGACCAGGCCGATCCGACGCGCTTCCTGGTGATGGAGCGCGCGTTCGTCACCGGCGTCGGCAACAAGATCCGGATCTACGAGATCGACACCAAGGGCGCCACGAACATCGCCAAGACGCCTTCGCTGAGTGACGCCAAAAACGTCAAACCGGTCAAGAAGCGCCTGCTCGCGGACCTCGCGGACTTCAAGTTGTCCACTGTGGACAACGTCGAGGGGATGACCTGGGGCCCGCGTCTGCCGAACGGCGAACGCAGTCTCGTGCTCGTCAGCGACAACAACTTCTCCGCGACGCAGGTGACCCAGTTCATCGCTCTGGCGGTCCCCTCGGAACGGCTTTGACCAGCGGGTTAAACTGGGTTCATGAACACGGCTCGGCTGCTCCTTAGCCTGCCGCGCTGACCTCGGCCGAACGGCCGGGACCAGCGCGGCGACCCCTCATGCCCTCCGGGCTGAGGGGTCGAGTTGTTTCTGGAGTGGCTTGACGTGGATGAGCACGGAGGATCGATGAACCAGGCGAGCGAAGCGCCCAGCGGCGCCGACGCGGCCCCTCAGCACCGCTACACCGCGGAGTTGGCGGGCCAGATCGAGCAGCGCTGGCAGGACTACTGGTCCGACCACGGCACCTACCACGCGCCGAACCCGGTCGGCCCGCTCGCCGACGAGAGCGGCGAGGTCCCCTCGGACAAGCTGTTCGTCCAGGACATGTTCCCGTACCCCTCGGGCGCCGGTCTGCACGTCGGGCACCCGCTGGGCTTCATCGCGACCGACGTCTTCGCGCGGTACCACCGCATGATCGGCCGCAACGTGCTGCACACGATGGGCTTCGACGCCTTCGGCCTGCCGGCCGAGCAGTACGCGGTGCAGACGGGGCAGCACCCGCGCAAGACCACCGAAGAGAACATGCAGACCTACCTGCGCCAGATCCGGCGCCTGGGCCTGGGGCACGACGAACGTCGCCGGATCTCGACGATCGACCCGGACTACTACAAGTGGACCCAGTGGATCTTCCTGCAGATCTTCAACTCCTGGTACGACGAGAAGGCGGGTAAGGCCCGCCCGATCATCGACCTGGAGACCGAATACGCGCAGGACAAGCGCAGCACGCCGGACGGCCGCAACTGGTGCGAGCTGACCCGCGCGGAGCAGTTGGAGATCATCGACTCGCATCGGCTGGTCTACATCTCCGAGGCACCGGTCAACTGGTGCCCGGGGCTGGGCACCGTGTTGTCGAACGAAGAGGTCACCTCCGACGGCCGCAGCGAACGCGGCAACTTCCCGGTGTTCCGCCGCAATCTGCGGCAGTGGATGATGCGCATCACCTCCTACGCCGATCGCCTGGTCGACGATCTGGACCTGCTGGACTGGCCCGAAAAGGTCAAGTCCATGCAGCGCAACTGGATCGGCCGCTCGCACGGCGCGCGCGTGTCGTTCGATTCCGGCGAGCGGAAGATCGAGGTCTTCACGACCCGCCCGGACACCCTGTTCGGCGCGACGTACCTGGTGGTCGCCCCCGAGCACCCGCTGGTCGACGAGCTGACCGCCGCCACGTGGCCGGAAGGCGTCGACGCCCGCTGGACCGGCGACGCCGCCAACCCGGCCGAGGCCATCGCCGCCTACCGTGCCGCCGCGGCGCGGAAGTCCGAATTGGACCGTCAAGAGAACAAGGAGAAGACCGGCGTCTTCACCGGTTCCTACGCGGTGAATCCGGCCGACGGCAAGGAAATCCCGGTCTTCGTCGCCGACTACGTCCTGATGGGCTACGGCACCGGCGCGATCATGGCCGTCCCCGGCCAGGACACCCGCGACTGGGAATTCGCCGAGAAGTTCGGCCTGGAGATCATCCGCACCGTCCAGCCGTCCGACGGTTTCGACGGCAAGGCGTTCACCGGCGACGGCCCGGCGATCAATTCAGGGTTCCTGGACGGCATGGCCGTCGACGAGGCCAAGAAGACGATGATCGGCTGGCTGGAGGAGCACGGCCACGGTCGCGGCACCGTCCAGTACAAGCTGCGCGACTGGCTGTTCTCGCGCCAGCGCTACTGGGGCGAGCCGTTCCCGGTCGTCTACGACGAAGACGGCCAGGTCCACGCGCTGCCGGACAGCATGCTGCCGATCGAACTGCCCGAGGTCGCCGACTACTCGCCGGTGACGTTCGACCCGGAGGACAAGGACAGCACGCCGTCCTCGCCGCTGGCGCGCGCCACCGACTGGGTCGAGGTCGAACTGGATCTGGGCAACGGCAAGAAGACCTATCGCCGCGACATCAACACGATGCCGAACTGGGCGGGCTCCTGCTGGTACCAGCTGCGCTACCTGGACCCGACCAACCCGGACGTGTTCGTCGCGCCGGAGAACGAGGAGTACTGGGTCGGGCCGCGTCCCGCCGAGCACGGCGTCGACGATCCGGGCGGAACCGATCTGTACGTCGGCGGTGTCGAGCACGCGGTGCTGCACCTGCTGTACTCGCGGTTCTGGCACAAGGTGCTGTTCGACCTGGGCCACGTGTCGTCCAAGGAGCCGTACCGGAAGCTGTTCAACCAGGGTTACGTCCAGGCTTACGCCTACACCGATTCCCGCGGCGTCTACGTCCAGGCCGACAAGGTCGAGGAACGCGACGGCAAGTTCTTCTTCGGGGACGAAGAGGTCAAGCAGGAATACGGCAAAATGGGCAAGAGCCTGAAGAATGTCGTCACGCCTGACCAGATGGCCGCCGACTACGGCGCCGACACCTTCCGCTTCTACGAGATGTCGATGGGCCCGCTGGACGTCTCGCGGCCGTGGGCGACCAAGGACGTCGTCGGCGCGCAGCGCTTCCTGCAGCGGCTGTGGCGCCTGGTCGTCGACGAGGAGACCGGCGAGCTGCGTGTGTCCACTGTGGACGCCACGGACGCCGATCGCAAGCAGCTGCACAAGGCGATCGCCGGTGTCCGCGAGGACTACGCGGAGCTGCGGTTCAACACGGCCGGCGCGAAGCTGATCGAGCTGAACAACTACGTCACCAAGACGTACGGCTCGGCCGAGGCGACGCCGCGTGAACTGGTGGAGTCACTGGTGCTCATGCTGGCGCCGCTGGCCCCGCACCTGACCGAGGAGCTGTGGAAGCGCCTGGGTCACGCGGATTCCCTGGTGCACGGGCCGTTCCCGGTCGTCGACGAGAAGTACCTGGTCGAAGACACCGTCGAGTACCCGATCCAGGTCAACGGCAAGGTGCGCTCGCGCGTCACCGTGCCCGCCGACGCGGGCAAGGACGCCGTGCAGGCGGCCGCACTGGCCGACGAGAAGGTCGCCGCCCTGGTCGGCGACGGCACGCCGCGCAAGGTGATCGTGGTGCCGGGACGTTTGGTCAACATCGTCCTGTAGCCGCGACGGCCGCTGTGACACCTGGACCGATTTGCGCCAGCGTCGAGGGTCTTGAGGCGATTCGATGGAGTTGTTCAAGGACAACGAAATCGAACGGAGAACACCGCATGACCCTCGACGGCAAGGTGGCAATGGTGACCGGCGGCAGCCGAGGGATCGGTGCCGCCACGGCGATCCGGCTCGCCGAGGACGGCGCCGACGTCGCGCTGACCTATCAGCACAACGCGGAACTCGCGGCGGGCGTCGTCGACAAGATCAAGGCGCTCGGTCGTCGAGCGCTGGCGATCCAGGCGGACAGTGCCGACGCCGCGGCCGTGGCGGCCGCGGTCGAAACGACGGTCGCCGAGTTCGGCAGGCTCGACGTGCTGGTCAACAACGCGGGTATCGGCTTCGTCGGCCCGCTCGACCAGACGAGCCTGGAGGACATCGACCGCGTACTCGCGATCAACGTCCGCGGCGTCTACGTGGCCACGCAGGCCGCGGCGCGGCATCTCGGCGACGGCGGACGCGTGATCACCATCGGCAGCTGTGTGTCGGACCGTGTGCCCGGCCCCGGGATGTCGTTGTACGCGGTGAGCAAGACCGCGCTGCTGGGCCTGACCAAGGGCCTCGCCAGGGAACTGGGACCGCGCGGGATCACCGTGAACATCGTCCACCCCGGCCCGACCGACACCGACATGAACCCGGCCGACGGCCCGTACGCCGCCGACCAGCGGAGCCTGACGGTGTTCGACCGCTACGGCTCGCCGTCCGAGGTGGCGGCGTCGGTGTCGTTCCTGGCGCGGGCCGAAAGCAAGTACGTGACCGCCACGACCGTTTCGGTCGACGGCGGGCACGCGGCCTAGCCGGTGGTCAGGCCGATCTCACGCGCGAGATCGGCCAGCATCGCGTCGAAGAGGACGTCCGGTTTCGAGAACGGGATCGGATAGTTGCCGAAGACCTCGAGCGTGACGTGCCCGTAGAGCCGGGCCCAGAACTGGATCATCAGGTACGTCACGCCGAGGTCGAGCTTCTCGAGCGGGAACTCCGCACCGGACTCCTTGAGCACGGCCAGCAATTCCGCTTGGAACGCCGTGAGATCGTCGCGCAGCTCGGCGGGGACCACGTCGTTGGACGGCGTCACCAGATCGTGCATCGCGAGCACCCGGCCCGCCGCGGCGAGGAAGATCCGCCCGAACGGCTCGTCCAGCCTGTTCCCCGCGTCCGAAGACGGCGACGCGAAGACCAGCGTGAACTCCTTGGTGTGCGCGAGCGCCCAGCGCCGGAAACCCTTGCAGATGGCGAAAAGCTGAAGAGCGCCCTCGTCCGGCAACTGCGCGATGTCCTCGGCGAGACCGGCCGCGAGATCCGCGACCACGTCCGCGCGAAGATGCTCGACCAGATCGTCGCGTGAGCCGTAGTAGCGGTACAACGCCGGCGCCGTGATGCCGAGCTCGCGGGCGATCGCCCGCAGCGTCACGGCCTCCGGGCCCTGCTCGACCAGGAGCGCCCGCGCCGTCCGGCGGATGTCCTGATCGGTCGCAGCCCGCTCGCGACCCCTGCGGCTGGGGTTGTTCATCCGGGCATTCTAGGTGGTCAGTGCCCCATTACCGGGGATGAGCCCAGAAGGCGAGCCTGGAGCCGGGTGAGTGGCCGGAGCGCCAGGAAAATCGGTACGGCCATCCCCAGCGCGACGAAGAAGTGCACGATCCACGCCCCCGCCAGCGTCGGGCCACCCCACGTGCCCTCGGGGTCGCTCCCCGACCAGAAGAGACCGTAGGTCGCGATGCGCCCGACAAGATAGAGGAGCAGCAACGCGAGCAGGAACGCGACCGCGCTCGGACCGAAGGCCGCCACGAACCGCGGCCGTCCCCCGCCGCCCTCCCCGAGCCAGCGCCGCGCGAGCCCACGCTGAACCTTCGCGCCGCCGAGGTAACCCGGCAGTGCGAGAAGCGCGTAGATCGCGCGTTTCCAGTCCGAAATCTTCATGTTTGGCACGGTATGAGCCGCTGACCTGGGCGAACACCGGGCTGGCCGCCGACCCCGGGTAGGGAAAACCGGAGAGCGGCTGTCAGACTCTCGTGCCCGTGACCACCGTGACCACCGTGACGCCGTCGACCGGCTACGAAGGGGTTCCCGCGGTTCGCAAACCGTCTCCGCTCAGGATCGCCGGAAGGGTGGTGCTCGTCGCACTGGTGTTCCTCGGCGCCTGGACATGTATGGCACGAGGTCTCAGCAGACTCGGCCCCGAACGGCCAGGCCCGCCTTCCGCGCTGGCGTATGCGACTTCGTGCGACGAGGTCGGCCCGATCAGCCGAGGCGGACTCGGCTACTACTGGATGTGCACCGCCGAGGTCGATACCAACGTGAGCGGGAAATACGACGAGCTGAAGACCGTCCGCTTCGGACTCAACGAACTCACTCCGGCCGACATCGGGAAACCGGTCAAGGTGATCGGCTCCAAGGGCAAGTTCAGGCGAGACGTGGAACGGCATCTGCCGTGGTGGGCGGTCGTGCCGTCCGTGGCCGCTTTCGTGGGGGCCGTGTTGTGGGCACACCGAGTCAGGCAACGTCGGTTTCGCCCGCCGACGAAGCCCCGTGGCGCCGAGGCGGTTATCGCTCCCGCTGTCTGCGTTCGTCCGCTCAGGACGCCCGGCGCTCCCCGGTTCGGAGATCACGTCATCTTTCCGAATGACTGGTCCCGAGCCAGGTTCTGGCGGGTGACCGGGGTGATCTGGACAGTGGCCGCGATCTCCGGTGCCGCCTCGTTCGTGCTGCCGAGCGGGGATCCACAAGACGCCACCAGGGCTTTCGCGTTGGTCGGGTCGCTCGCGCCGCTCTGGGTCATCGGAGCCACTCCCCGCTGGCTGGGCAGGGCATCGAACCGGACGGAACTCACCGTGTCGAGGATCAACGGAATCGGCTGGCAGCGGCGGGACAAGCTCGGCTTCATGCTCAGCTGGAACGACATCGCCGAAGTCAGGCTGGTCACCCTGACCGACGGTGATCTGATCCTCCGCGTCGTCGACATCTATCCGGTCGACCCCGACCGCCGTCCCGACCTGCAGAGCCTGTGGGAACTCGGCGCCGAACTGGGACAGCGGAGTCTTCCGCCCGCCCGAGGTGCCCATCGCATTCCCGAAGCACTCTCCGACGCGGCGGCCGACAAGCTGCGCACGGCCATGACCACGGTCTTTCCGGAACGGTTCTCCGAGTATTCGGCCCAGGTGTCGTGACACTGTGGCGGTCCGCACGAACGGTCGCCGATCCGTGTGAAAGCTCCCCGGCCGCCGGACCCATATGCCACACTCGGTCGCCGGATGGCTACGACGTGAACAGGGGAGGTTCGCGTGTCGAACCCTGAGCAGCTCTTCGCTGATTTCGAGGCCAAGCTGGCCGACGCCCAGCGGAAAGCGAATCAGATGCGCACCGAGATCGAAAGCGTCTCGGTGTCGGAACGCAGCAAGGACGGCCAGATCTCCGTCAAGGTCAACCACGCGGGAAACCTGGTGGGCCTGGAAATCGGTCCGTCGGTCCGGGACAACCCCGCGCTCGCGCAGGAGATCCTCCGCGTCGTCCAAAGCGCACAGAGCAAACTGGCGGACGCGATGCAGACCGGCGTCCCGTCCATCGCGGGCAGCGAGACCATGAACGAGCTGGTCGACCAGCTGCACAACGAGTACCCGGAACCCGAGCCGACGGGCTACGTCGAGGGCGGCCACCGGACGGTGGACGAGGACGACCGCTTCGTCGCCGAAGACGAACTCGACGCTCCTCCGCCCCCGCCTGCTCCCAAGTCGCCCGTGCCGCCCGCTGCTCCTGCGCCGCCTCGTGCCGCGCGACGGCAGCAGACGGATCACGAAGACGACTACTTCACCGGCGGCGACTTCCTGCGCTGAGCGGGTACTTGAGGGAGGGGAACTGTGAATCAGCCACAAGGCGGTGAAGACTTCAGGGTCAATCCCGCCGAACTCGCCACACATCGCAACACGATCGACTACCTGGGACAACGAGTCGCGATGACCGGATCCGCCGCGGACGCGGCCATGGGTGATGAAGCCTTCGGCCTGGTCGGAATCCCGCTCGCCGCGATCTGCGCCACCGTCCAGAGTCTGGCGCGGAGCGCGATCGAGTCGGCTGTCGAGGCTTCCGCCGACCATGCCGATCGTGTGCATACCTGGCAACAGAGGAAGCAAATGCAGGAGGACGAGTTCAAGAGCCTCTTCAAGGTGGAGGACTGACCGATGGCAGAAACCCCCGTCGCGGCTCCGGGCCCGAACCCACTGATCAAGACAGACGCCGCGCAGGACGAGAGCTCGCTCGAAGGCGCGGGAATCCTCCAAGACTTCTGGGACACCGGTGCCAAGATCGCGAGTGGTGACTGGGCCGAAGGGTTGGCGAACC
The DNA here is from genome assembly GCF_046549035.1 of Amycolatopsis sp. lyj-90. Lineage (NCBI taxonomy): Bacteria > Bacillati > Actinomycetota > Actinomycetes > Pseudonocardiales > Pseudonocardiaceae > Amycolatopsis > Amycolatopsis sp. lyj-90. Next base: position 273,326 of record NZ_JAJPWP010000005.1, on the reverse strand, counting down.
TCGCCAACGGGGCGATGGGCCTGGCCGATCTCGTCGCCGATCCCATCGGGACTCTGGCGGCGTCGGCGTTCGGTTGGATCATCGAGCACGTCCCGTTCCTCCGTGAGCCGCTCGACTGGCTGGTCGGTGATCAGGTCGCCTTGGACAACATGATCGGGACCTGGGAGAACATCGGCAAAGAACTCGAGTCCGTCAGCGAAGACCTGGGTAAGGCTGTCGACCGCGAGAGCGCGAATTGGACCGGTGAAGCTGCGGACGCCTATCGGGCCTTCGCCAAAAATCGAGCCGATCTGTACGCGGGTATCGCCTCGGGTGCGAATTCCATCGGGACACTGGTCAGCGTCTGCAAGATGATTCTCGCGGTCGTGCGAACCATCGTCCGCGACTTGATTTCTGAGTGTCTCGGGAAGCTCGTGAGCATCGCGATGCGTTACCCCGGGCCGGCGATGCCCGCCGGTATCGCCGCCGAGGGGACACCGAAGGCCATCAGCTACGCGAACAGGTGCGTCGGTTGGATCAAGAAGCTGACCAAGGCGTTCGACAAGGCGAAGGGCCTCTTCAAACGTCTCACGGATGGCTTCGACAAGATCAAGGACGCCCTGACTCCGAAGGCATTGAAGAAGTTCACCGGTGGCGGCAAAAAAGCGGTCGACGGTGTTGAGGAGACTACCTTCGCGTCGAAGGTCGCCGAGGCGAGGAAAGATCTACCTGAGTCCCGTAAGCATATCTTTGGCTTGGAAGATACGGCCAAGGATAAGAGTCTTGCCGACAATCTGGCTCAGGTGAAGGAAAACATGACTGGTCGGCTCAAGGACAAGTATGGCGAGGACTTCCAGTCGAACCTGGCCAAGGAGAAGCGGAAGGCCATCGGCAAGAAGATCGATGAGACGGCAGGCGACATCTTCGGGGAGGAAGAGGAGCCACCGAGTAGAAAGGCGCCGTCTCCAGCCGGGGTCATGGGGCCGTACAGCGCTGCCGGAGCTCCGCAGAGCTCAACCGATCCGGACGAGGTGGTTGCCGAGCCTCCGATCTTTGATCAACAGGGTGGACAGCGAATCTCTGGATCTCTCTAGGACCGTCATCGACGTGATGGGAACAATAAAGTGGCCGACGAGCGGTTGGTGATCTCGCGAACGCCGGGTGTCATCGGTCATCTGGTGCTGGTGATTCTGTTCGGCACCTTGACCACTGTCATGGCGTTCGGGGTGTTCGGGGACTACAAGCCGGCGGTGCGCATCGTCGCGGGGGTCCTGTGTGCCGTGTTCATCTACTGCGGCACCATCGAGTTCCGGAACTACCGCACACCTCCGCCTGCTGACGAGCTGGTCTTCGATCCGGCTGGGATCACTCGTATCAAAGGCGGTGTGGTGGCATGGATGGCTCAGTGGGCGGACATCGAAAAAGTCTTCCTGAGCCTGAAGTTCCGTGAGTACACCCGATACAGCAGCAGCTCTGATCAGTTCACGTTGGTCATTCGCCCAGGTCTGGATTTCGATGCCAGGGCTGCGGGCTTCGCCCGGGAACCCGACGGTGATCTCCAGGTAGCGGACATCGGCCTCTGGCCTCGCGATGCCGAGCTGGTGCTGCCGTTTCTCGTGAAACACGTCGACGTCGCGATCGAGGATGACAACACCGCGGTGGCGGCCGTGCCTGACGAGCCGGTGGTGAGCACAGCCCGCGAGGACGATCTCGACGTCGTCGAAGACGTCGTGAAGATCCACGTGAACGGCTGGGACAAGCGCAAGATGTGGGTCTTCCGGTTCGTCTCCCTGACGATCGAGGTCTGCGCGTTGGTAGTCGCCGCTGCGACTGATGGCTCTGCGGTGCGGGTGTGCGCGGTGGTGGCGCTCTTCGCGCTCTTCGCGTTGACCATGGTGGTCGAAGGGCTGGAAGGCGCAACGCACGAGAAGAGGCAGAAGGTCGTGCTCGAGCTTGGGCCTCGCGGCTTCTACTTCCGTACGTACGGAAGTTTCGTCGGTGTTTGGTGGCACGAGATCGACGCGGTCCGGTGGGGAGTCGACCATGGCGCCACTTACCTGGACTTCCTACCGGGTTCTGACATGTTCGCCGTTCGGCACCCGCGTTTGGCGGAGCTGACCAAGAGTGACCCGTACGACGCGGAATCCGAAAGTATCGACGGTGGCTGGTACCGGTTGGATCGGCCATTCACGGTGAACGCGCGACGCGAGTTCGAGAGCAGCATGCGGAAGTCCGAACGCGTGGAGTTCCGGGAAACGGCCGTAGCGGGTTGAGGCGCCCGTCGAAACGGGGCGCCGCCGGCGCCGATCACTCGGGGGGCTACGTGATCGACGCCGGCGACCCGATGCCCTGGTCCCGGCTTTCGCCGGGATCGGGGCAACGTCACCGCGTGAACGCGGCAACGCATCTCAAGAGCGGGCGTGATCGCCGAAGTGACGCCCGGGGGAAGGTTATCCCCCGAAAGAGTGACGGCGTTCCGCTGCTCGCCTGATTGTCGCACTACGCACCAGGAAAGTTACAAAGTTCTTCACATCTTCGCCGGGAGAAGGGTCATGACCGGACAACCAATGGTCATGGCAAGGTTCCCTCCATGACTTCTCAGGTGCTGGTCATCGGGTCCGCCAATGCCGATCTCGTGGTCCCGGTCGACCGGCGACCCGGTGGTGGCGAAACCGTACTCGGTGGCGACACGACCTTGTCGCCGGGTGGCAAAGGCGCCAACACCGCGGTCGCTGCAGCGCGGCTCGGGGCCGACGTCGCGCTGCTCGGGGCGGTCGGCGACGACTCGTACGGCGAACTGCTCAAGCGCTCGCTGGCCGAGTCCGGGGTGAACACGGCCTCGGTGCGCACCAGCGAACGTCCTACCGGGATCGCGTACATCACGGTCACGCCCGACGGCGAGAACTCGATTCTCGTCTCTCCCGGCGCCAACTCCGGTTTGCGGCCCGAGGACGTCGATCTCGACGGCGCCGAGATCGTGGTGCTGTCGCTGGAGATTCCACTCGAAACCGTCGAGCACGCCGTGGCGAAGGCGGCCGAGGCCGGAGTGCGGACGCTCCTGAACCTGTCGCCGGCGGCCGAACTCTCCGCGAAGACGCTTCAGAGTCTCGACGTCCTTTTGGTCAATGAGCACGAGGCGGCGTTCCTCCTCGGTGGCGAGGCCGACTTCCCTCGGCTGCTCGACCTCGGTCCGAAGGCCGCCGTCGTGACGCTCGGCGCGAAGGGAGCGGCGGTGGTGACCGCGGACGGCGTCACCGAGGTTTCGTCGCCGAAGGTCGAGGCCGTCGACACCACCGGCGCGGGTGATGCCTTCGCGGGCGCGCTCGCCACGGCGCTCGCGAAGGGTGAGGAGCTGGCCGACGCGGCGCGCTGGGCGGTGAAGGTGGCGGCGATCACCGTGACCCGCCAGGGCGCGCAGCCTTCGTATCCGACGGCGTCCGAACTGGAATGATGTGTTTTTCTGTGTTGTGCTGTTGCCTATGAGCCAGGTCACGCCCCCTATGAGATATGGTCTAGACCATGCCGTCTGAGTCACTGACCGGGGTCGCCGTCAGTCCCGGCCGCGCGAGCGGTCCTGTCGTCCGAGTCGCCGAACCCCTCGGAGTGCCCGCGAGCACACCGGCACCGGCCGATCCCGCCGCCGAGGGCGCCCGGATCGCCCCGGCCGCGCAGATCGTGGCGGCCCGGCTCGAGAAGCAGGCCGAGACCGCGACCGGCGAGGCCGCGACGATTCTCATCACGACCGCGGCCATGGCCGCCGACCCGGCGCTCGTCTCCTCGGCGGAGCAGCTGGTCAAGTCTCAGAACCTGCCCGCCCCGCGTGCGGTTTACCAGGCTGCGGGGAAGTTCGCCGACGCGCTGGCGGCTGCGGGCGGCTACATGGCCGAGCGGGCCCGCGACGTCCTCGACGTGCGCGACAGGCTCGTCGCCGAACTGCTCGGCATCGCGCCTCCGGGCGTACCCGACTTGGACTCGCCGAGCGTGCTCGTCGCGCGCGACCTCGCGCCCGCCGACACCGCCGGGCTCGACCCGGACAAGGTGCTCGCGCTGGTCACCGAAGAAGGTGGCCCCACCAGTCACACCGCGATCCTCGCTCGCGCGCTCGGCATTCCGGCCGTCGTCGCGGTCCGCGGGCTTCTCGCGCTCGACGCGCAAGCGCTTGCGGTGGACGGTGACACCGGTGTGGTCGAGGTCGCCGACCCCGGCGCCGAGATCGTCGCGGCCGCCAAGACCGGCGCGATCGAGTGGGACGGCACCGGCGCGACCGCCGACGGCCACCGGGTGAAGGTGCTCGGCAACGTCGGTTCCGCCACCGACGCCCAGGCCGCGGCCGAGGCCGGAGCCGAAGGTGTCGGTCTCTTCCGCACCGAGTTCTGCTACCTCGACGCTTCCGCCGAGCCGAGCGTCGAGGAACAGCGCAAGGCCTACACCGCCGTGCTCTCGCCGTTCCGCGGCAAGCCGGTCATCGTCCGCACCCTCGACGCGGGCGCCGACAAGCCTCTCGCCTTCTTGGAGCCCGAGGCCGAGCCCAACCCGGCTCTCGGCGTACGCGGACTTCGCGTCGCCTTCGACCGGCCCGAGATCCTCGACCGTCAGCTCGAGGCCATCGCTGGTGCCGCGCAGGATTCTGGCGCCGAGGTGTCGGTGATGGCGCCGATGGTCGCCACCGCCGCCGAGGCCGCGTGGTTCGCCGAGCGTGCCCGTGCCGCCGGTATCGCCCGCGCGGGGGTGATGATCGAGATCCCGGCCGCCGCGCTCACCGCCCGCGAGATCCTCGACGTGGTCGACTTCGTCTCCGTCGGCACCAACGACCTCGCGCAGTACACCTTCGCCGCGGATCGCCAGCTCGGCGCGGTCGCCAAGCTCAACGACCCGTGGCAGCCCGGGCTGCTGCGCCTGCTCAAGGTCATCGGCCAGGCCGCCAAGGACACCGGCAAGCCCGCCGGGGTCTGCGGTGAGGCCGCCGCCGACCCGAGGCTCGCGCTGGTCCTGGCCGGGCTCGGCCTGACGAGCCTCTCGATGAACGCGCCCGCCGTGCGCGCGGTGGGCGCGAGCCTGGCCGCCACGACGCTGGCCGAATGCGAGGAGCTCGCCGAGGCCGCGCTGGCCACGGCAGACCCGGTCGAGGCCCGCGCCGCCGCCACGCGATAGCAAAGGTCCCCTGCTCTCCTAGTGGTGGTCTTCGGCCAGGCCGCGGCGATGTTCGTGGTGACCAACATCGACGACATCGTCCTGCTCGCGCTCTTCTTCGGCCGCGCGACGGGACGTGCGGGCGCGGCGAGGGTGGTGGCCGGGCAGTACCTCGGGTTCGCCGGGATCCTCGCCGTTTCGATCGTCGGGGCGCTCGGTGCCGGTCTGTTGCCGGAAGCCGTTCTGCCCTGGCTCGGGCTGGTGCCGCTCCTGCTCGGTCTCCGGGCCGCCTGGCGCGTCTGGCGTAAGGACGACGAGGACGAAGAGCCCGACGTCGGTCCCGGCGTTCTCGCCGTGGCGGGCGTGACCTTCGCCAACGGCGGCGACAACATCGGCGTTTACGTGCCTGTCTTCGCCAACACCGGCACCGGCGGGCTGATCGTGTACGCGGCCGTGTTCCTCGCGCTCGTCGCGGTCTGGTGCGCGGCGGGCCGCTACTTCGCGACCCGCCCGGTGATCGCCCGCGCCCTGACGCGCTGGGGCCACTTCTTGCTTCCGGTCGTCCTCATCGGTATCGGCCTGGTGATCATTCTGCGCGCTTGATGTCGAAATCCGGTCCGCCGCTTCGACGCACTGGTGAAGACACCGAGTGCGACGGAAAGGACCGGACCATGACGACCACCGAGACCCCGACACGGGCAAGCCGCCGGGAGTGGGTCGGGCTGGCCGTACTGGCCCTCCCCACCTTCCTGGTCTCCCTCGACGTGTTCGTGCTGATCCTCGCGCTGCCGAAACTCAGCCAGAGCCTCGGCGCCGACAGCACCCAGCAGCTGTGGATCATGGACGTCTACGGCTTCATGATCGCCGGGTTCATGGTCACCATGGGCACCCTCGGCGATCGCGTCGGACGCCGGAAACTGCTGCTCATCGGGGCCACGGCGTTCGGACTGGCTTCCGTGCTGGCGGCGTTCTCGACCAGCGCGCTGATGCTCGTCGCCGCCCGCGCGATCCTCGGTATCGCCGGAGCGACGCTGGCGCCGTCGACGCTCGCCCTGATCAGCAACCTGTTCCTCGACAGCCGCCAGCGCTCCCTCGCCATCGGCATCTGGGCGGGGTGCTTCACCGTCGGCGCGATCGTCGGCCCGATGGTCGGCGGCGTGCTTCTGGAGCACTTCTGGTGGGGTTCGGTGTTCCTGCTCGGCGTTCCCGCGATGGTCCTGCTGCTCGTCGTCGGACCGAAGTTCCTGCCCGAATACCGCAACGAGAACGCCGGCCGTCTCGATCTGGCGAGCGTCGCGCTTTCGCTGGTCACAATTTTGCCCGCGGTCTACGGCGTGAAGGAACTCGCCCGCGACGGCGTGCACGTGGTCCCGGCGGCCGCGCTCCTGATCGGCCTCGGCTTCGGCGTGGTGTTCGTGCGGCGCCAGCGAACCCTCCGTGACCCGCTGATCGACCTGAAGCTGTTCCGCAACCGCGCGTTCACGACGGCGATCGGCGGGATGTGCGCGTTCACCATGCTGGGCGGGACGACGATGCTCTTCGTCGCGCAGTTCTTCCAGGTCGTGGTGGAACTTTCACCGGTCGGCGCCGCGCTGGCGTTGCTGCCGGGCATGCTCGCCTCGACCGTCAGCTTCCTGGGCGCGCCGATCCTCGCCCGCCGTTTCCGGCCCGCCACCCTGATTTCGGGTGGCCTGGCCGGTGCGATCGCCGGCTTCCTGCTGCTGACACAGGTCGAGGCGGGCGCCGGTCCGGTGATCCCGTCGATCGCCTTCGCCATCACCTGCCTGTGTGGCGGCCCGCTGGTCACGCTCGGCACTGATCTGGTCGTCGGCTCGGTTCCGCCGGAGAAGGCGGGTTCGGCGGCTTCGTTGTCGCAGACCGGCAACGAGTTCGGCTACGCGCTGGGCATCGCGACCGTCGGGACGCTGGGCAACGCCGTCACCCAGGCCAAGCTCGCCGACGCCGTGCCCGCGCACGACGCCTTCACCAGCGGGATGCACGCGGTGTCCGGGCTGGCCGCGCTGGTGCTGGCCGCCGTCGCCTGCTTCGTGCTCCGGCACCTCCGGCACGTGCGGCCGGTCGGGGCCTAGCCGAAGAAGCCCCGTCGCGGGTACTTGATGATCAGCGATCCCCCGTGCACGCGCCCGGTGATGACGAACCGGGGCGTGCCGGGACGGCCGTTCGAGCGGGTCCGGTCGTCGAGGTTGCCGAACTTGATGTCGGAGATCGAGTTGGTGTCGACGGCGCCGTCTTCGGGGATGGTGATCTCCACCGGGCCCCATTTGGCCTGCAGTTCGATGTGCACCACCGGATGCGGGATCTCGGCCTGGGAGAAGTCCAGTTTCGTGGCGCCGTACTTGTTCCGGATCACCATCGACTCCGGGACCAGCCAGTTCCCGTTGCGCTGCAGGGCCGAGTACTTGCCGTTGAGCTCCATGACCTGCCCGGACGGCTGGGCGTAGGCATGCTGCCCCGGCGGCGGCGCCCACGGGTTCTGCTGCTGACGCGGCACCATTCCCGCTTCGGGATGCACCAGGCCCGGCAGATCCGTGAGCACCGCGTTCAGCTCACCGCGGGTCCTCGAGGCGAGGGCGCGGTCGGTCCGCTCGGTGAACTCGTCGAGGTTCAGCATCCCGAGGCCGATCGCCTTCTGCAGCACCACGACGACGTGCTCGCGCTCCGCGTCGGAGACCCGGATGTCCCGTCCGGTCAACGGCTTGGTTTCGGTCGTCGGCTGCTCTTCCTCGCCCATGTCTGGAATGGTAGAACCGGATCTCACGCGCGAGATCGGGGAAATACCCTGAACAGACCCGCATTTCTCCCCTGTACCGCCCTGATGGCGGCGGTCCTGCTGCTGGCCGGATGCACCGGCGCCACGCCACAACCCGCACCTGCGCCCAGGTCGACACTCCCGCCACCTTCGAAAATCGCAGGCGAACCGGTGGACTACAGCGGTTTCCGGCTCATCATGGCGACTTCGCCGCCGTCGATCCTCGATCCCGCCACCGGCGCCACGACGCCGTTGCCCGGCGCTCCGGCCGGGGACCGGGTCAACGACGTCCTGCGGGTCGGCAAGTTCCCGGTCGTACTGTCGGCCGCCCGCTGTGGGCCGTCGTGCTTGGAGCCGTCCGAAGTACTCGTCTACGGGGATCCCGAGAACCAGCCGTGGAAGCTGGGCAAGGCCCGCAGCGTGGCCCCGTCCGCCGACGAGACCGGCGTTTGGCTGATCCGCGACGACGGCAACGACCTCTGCCGCCTCCAGTACGTCTCCCTGCTCGGCGCCGAACGCGACCGCGGCCGTCCGGCGAGCTGCACGACGGCGGTGCGCCAAGAGGTGCCGAAGGGCCTGCTGATCACGGTGAACAGCGGAACGGCCACCGCCGAGGACGTGCTGATCGATCCCGCCACCGGCCGCGCCGTGCACCAGTTCCCGCGGATACTGGCGATCACCAAGGACCGGCTGCTGCTCGCCGAGCTGACCAGGTTCTCCGTCCTCGACCTGCGCAACGATCAGCGCGTCCCGGTCGAACGCCCGGTGCCCAACGGCACGCCGGGCCAGGTGATCCCGAGCCGCGACGGCTACAAGGTCGCCGTGCTGTTCGGCGACCCCGCCTGGGCCGCGACGAGTACGCAGACCGCCGACGTCTGGGTGCTCGCCCTCGACACGCTGACCTGGACCCACGCGCCCTCGATGCCGATCGCGACCCCGCTCAAGCAGATCGCGATCGAATGGTCCGAGGACGACACCCTGGTGATCGCCACCGACGTCGTCGCGAGCTGGCGTCTCGACCGGCCGGGGTGGACGGTCGTCAAGACACCTTTGCCCGCCGAACGGAACCGGTCGGTGGTGACCGTCGCCCAGGGCTGAGCTGCCCGGGTTACTCCCCGTCGAGTCCGTGCTCGATGGCGTACCGGGCGAGCTCGACGCGGTTGTGCAGCTGGAGTTTCCGCAGCGTCGACTGGACGTGGTTCTCCACCGTCCGATGCGACAGCACGAGCTTCTCGGCGATCTGCCGCGCCGTCATCCCCTTCGCGACCAGGCGCAGGACGTCGGTCTCGCGTTCGGTCAGCCGCGGCGGGGCGGGCCCGTCGTCCGGGGCGTCGGCCATCCGCCGGTATTCGCCGAGCACGAGACCGGCGAGTCCGGCGGTGAACACCGGGTCCCCGGCCGCCGTCCGCTTGACCGCGTCCACCAGTTCGCTCGCCGAAGCCGATTTGACCAGGTACCCGGACGCCCCGGCCTTGACCGCTTCGAGGACGTCGCTGTGCTCGCCGCTCGCGGACAGCACCAGGACCTTGGTCGACGGCAGCTCCGCGGTGATCTCCCGGGTCGCGTCCACGCCCGACGTCTCGCCGAGGTTGAGGTCCATCAGCACGACGTCCGGCTGGACCGTGCGCGCGATCCGCACCGCGGCGGGCGCGTCCGGCGCGGTGGCCCGCACGTCGAAACCGTGTTCGGCCAGGTCGCGCGCGACCCCGTCCCGCCACATCGGGTGGTCGTCGACCACCATCACCGAGATCTGAGGCGCGTCGGTCATCGCTTTCCCCTCGCCGCCACTGGAACCTTGACTTCCCATTCCGTGCCCTGGCCCGGCGCGGTGTCCAGGGCGGCGCTCCCGCCCAGATCCCGCACGCGCCCCTTGATGGACTCCGCGATACCTAGATGTCCCTCGGCCGCCGCTCGTTCCATCACCCCGGGCGCGATTCCGGGGCCGTCGTCGCGGACGCTGACCACGACCTCGGTGCCGAGGTCCTCCAGCAGCACCCAGGCATGCGCCTCTCCACCAGCGTGCTTCTCGACGTTCAGCAGCGCTTCGCGGGCCACCGCCACCAGCTCCGCGGTCATGTGTTCGGGCAGCCGGACCTCGCCGGCGGGCGTCGAGACCTGCACCGACGGTGTCGCGAGCAACTGCAGCGCGGCACGGAGGTCGGTCGTCCCGTTCGCGCTCGGCCGCGTCGGCTCGGTGGTGACCAGCGCCCGCAGCGCGATCTCCTGCTCACCGGCCAGTTTCGCCAGCTCGGCGGCCTCCCCGCCGAATTCGGCGCCGCGTTTGCGCACCCGCGCGAGCACCTGCAGGACGCTGTCGTGGATCGAGCGGGCGAGCCGCTCCCGTTCGGCCGTCGCTGCCTCCATGCGCAACGCCCTGGTCAGCGCGTCGGCGGACCGGCGCGCCATGGTCGCGGCCAGCCCGATCACGAACCCGCTCGCGGTCAGCAGGAAGCCGTCCCGCGCGACGTCGACGTCGAACCGCCAGCGCACCAGCCCGGTGACCACCGAGACCACCAGCCCGGCGAGCACCCCGCCGAGCGCGCCGAACCGCGTCCCGGCGGCCGCGGGCGGGACCGCCGCCCACACCGTCGTGAGGAGCGGGGTGTTGGCGTCGAACTGCGCGGTGGACAGGACCCACGCCGACGTGAACATGAGGACGACCGTCAGTGCGAGATCGACGACGACCAGCCACGGCCAGCGTGTCGACGGCCGCGCGTAGAACACGCTGCTGAGCACCGTCCACGCGGTCATCACGCCGAACGCGGCCCACGCGAGCCACTGCTTCGCGTAGCCGTCGTAATGGACGATGAACGAGGCGAGTGCGAAGAGCAGCGTCGTCACGCGAAGCACGATCACCCCGCGCCACAGCGGCGTCACGGGGTCCCGCGTGCCCAGCGCCGAGACGGCTCGCCAGAGCGGGGTGTTCGTCATGACTCCGTTTTGGCCGCTTCCTCGTTGTCGTTCGGCTGCGCCGCCTGATCCCGCAGGACGTCGACCTCGTCCGGATCGGGATCCCGTTCGTGCAGCAGCGACCGGATACCGGCGTTGAGCACCGCGAGCAGCGGCACCGACAGCAGCGCCCCGGCGATCCCGGCGGTCACGAGACCGGCGGTGATCGCGAGCACCACGGCGAGCGGATGCAGCTTGACCGCGCGGCCGAGCAGGATCGGCTGCAGCACGTGGCTCTCCAGCTGCATGACGCCGATGACGATGGCCAGCACGATCAGCGCGCCGACGACGCCCTTCGTCACCAGCGCGATCAGCACCGCGACGGCGCCCGCGATCACGGCGCCGATGATCGGGATGAAGGCGCCGAGGAAGACCAGCGTCGCCAGCGGGATCACCAGCGGCACGCCGACGATCGCCAGCCCGATGCCGATGCCGACCGCGTCGACGACGGCCACCGCCGCCGTCGCGCGCACGTAGCTGACCAGCGAGGCGAACCCGCGCCGCCCGGCGACGTCGACCCGGTTGCGCACCCGGCGGGGCACGCCGAGGACGAGGAACTTCCAGATCTGGTCGCCGCCGGAGAGGAAGAAGATGAGGATAAACAGCGTCAGGATGAAGCCGGTGACGATCTCGCCGACCGTGCCCGCCGTGGTGAGCGCGGTGGTGGTGATCGACGCCTGGTTGTTCTGCAGGAAGCCGATCGCCTGGTTGATGAACTCCTGGATCTGCTCCTGGCGCAGGTGCAGCGGTCCGTCGATGAGCCAGGTCTTGATCTGGTTGAGGCTTTCCGTCAGCTGCTTCTGCAGTTCCGGCAGGCCGGAGGAGAACTGCGCGACGACGAACGTCAGCAGCCCGCCGAGCACCGCGAGCCCGGCGATCAGCACGATCCCGGCCGCCAGCCCGCGCGGGAACCTCAGCGCCTGCAGCTTGGAGACCGCGGGCGCGAGCAGCGCGGCCAGCAGCAGCGCGATCGACAGCGGGATGACGACCACCGACAGGTAGCCGATGAGGAACACGATGACGTAGAGCGCGGCGATCACCACGATGAAGCGCCACGACAGCGCCGCGCCGATCCGCAGGCCGCGGGGCACCACGTTGGTGACGTCTTCGGTGGACTCGGAGAGAAACGGGTTCGCCGGGTCGGATTCCGGCTGTTTGCGCTGGGACTCGCTCACTGGCTCACCGTATCGGTCCGGGACGGCGTTCTCGCACATTCCGGGCGACGCGCACGGGTCGAATTCCCCCGAAGCGACGCTTGACACACCGGCCGATGATCGACTCCGGAGTAACCGGGTCCCGCCAGCGTTGATCACTCATCGTGATTTCGAGCTACACCGTGTGTTCTTCACACGATCGTGCCATCAAGGTGCTTCTGACTCGCTTTGCCCTTCGGCCCTTTGCTTACCTCGGTTCCGCAACCACCGACGGCATACCGACACGGCAGGAGACCGAGTGACGAACGCGGCGAAGAACGAGGGGCGGGGCGCGGCGCGCTTCGGCCGTCTCGCTTCGCGTGCGCTGTTCGTTCTCGGCGGCGCCGTCGCCGGTTCCGCCGCGGCGTGGGTCGTTTCCGGTGCTACCGCTTCGGCCGACATCGCCCCGGTGGTCTCCGCTCCCGAAACGAGCGTCACCCCGGTCACCGATGCCACCGTGGCCGGTCTGAACGACGTTTCGCACGGCGCGGGCAAGTTCTCCGGCGAGGTCGCCGGAGCGATGTGCGGCGACAAGCAGCAGGAAGCCACCACGTGGTCGATGCCGGGCAAGAACGGGTCGAAGCACCACTGCGGCGACATCCGCGCCGACCGGCACGAGGTCTCCACCCGGGTCAGCGACGCGGTCACCGACTTCGCGGACGACTCGGTGGTCACCCCGGTCAAGCGGACCCTCGGCGCCGTCGAGCACATCGTGCGCAAGCCGCAGGACACCCGTCAGGTGCTGGACGAGACGTTCGCCCCGTCGCCCGATTTCGGCCGCAAGGTCTGGGACCTCCTCGACCCGCAGGGACACGGCGACCTCGTCCCGGGCCTTCCGGTCAGTGGCGGTCCGGTCGACCCGCACTCCCCGCTGGACACCATCGGCGCCGGCGATCAGATCACCGACTTCGCGCAGCTGGCGACGACCCAGTTCCCCACCTCCTCCGAGACCTTCCTCCCGATGCCGGCCGTCGTGCAGCAGCACGATGCCTCCGCTCTGGACGAGGACTCTCCTTCCCGTGACGGACACCGCGGCGACTTCCCGCGTCCGCTCACCCCGGCGCCGCTTCCCGTCGCGCCTTCCATCCCGACTGTCCCCGGTGGCGGCAACGCTCCCGGTGGTCACCTCGACGGCCTGACCCACGGCGTTCCCGCCTGGCTCGTCACCGCCGTCGAGCGTTCCCTGACCGGCTACTCGCTGGCAGGCACGCGGTACATGCCGCTCACCCCGGGCTCGCAGCCCGGTGTCACTCCCGACTGAACACCTCCCTCCGCGGGGTAGCCGACGCGCCTCACGCCTCCCGATTCCGGGCTTGGCTTCGCGTCCGCTCCTGATCCCCCGCGAAACGGCGGTGCGCTTTGTCGCGCCCGCACTCTTTCCACCCCCCTCTGGTGTCTCTTCGAGAGCACCTCCTCGAACCCGAAAGGGAACCCGAAATGAAGGAGAACAACCCCATGCAATCCTGGGCAAAGCGCGGACTCCAGACCGCGTTGGTCACGGGTGGGCTGTTGATGCTGGGTACCGGCATCGCTTCGGCTGACGAACAGGTCAACCCCGACACCCCGGCCTCCCCGCTCGACGCGAACGTCACCGTTCCCATCGAGATCGACAACAACGCCGTTGGCACGCCCCTCGGCCAGCTCGACGTCCCCGGCTACAAGGGCGAGGTCAGCACCAAGGCCGTCACCAAGCCCGTCTCGGACGCGCTCGACGGTGTCACGTCGCCCGGCAGCAGCAGCGACGGAATCGGCGGAGGGCTTCCCCAGCTCTCGAACAAGGGCGCCGTGCCCGCGCCGCTGTCCGCCAAGGACTCGTCCCGTCAGGTCAGCGGTGGACTGACCGGTGGTGGGTTCACCACCACGGACGACATCCTCAAGGGCAACAAGGTCGTCGGCGACGTCGTCGTCCCGATCCAGATCGTCGACAACGCCATCGGCGTGATCGGCGACGCCCAGGTCGAGGGTGGGAACCACCAGCAGACCTGGTCGCACAACCAGGACGTCGAGACCACCGGTGAGGACTCCAGCCTCGCCGGGAACGTCGTGTCCCTGGACTGGGCGCTGCCCGTGCAGATCGCCGGCAACGGCGGCGGGCTCGCCGGCGGCACCGGTCGCGTGGTCGGCGGTTCCGCCAGCCAGAGCACCACCGAGACCGGCAACATCACCACCGACGGCGAGGGCTCCGCCCTGTCCGGCAATGTGGTGGCAGGCCAGCTCGCCACCCCGGTCCAGGTCACCGGCAACGCCGCTTCCTGGATCATCGGCAACGCCAACAGCTCCGGCTACGAGGCCGAGACCGACGCCACCTCCGGCGGCTGGGTCGAGACCGACGGTGACGACTCCGCCCTCGGCGGCAACGTCGGCGCGGTGCCGATCGCCCTCCCGGTGAAGGTGAACGACAACGCGGCTGCCGCGCACGGTTCGCTCGCGAACTCGAACAGCAGCTCCTCGGCGGACGCGCAGGCCGGCGACACCACGCCCGGCTGGAGCAACGTCCCCAGCTACGTGCAGACCTCGGGCGAGGACTCGGCCGTCGCGGGTAACGCGATCGTGCCGCAGACCGCGGACGTCGCGAACGTCGGCGGCGTGGCCGCCAGCTGGGTCGGCCTGGCCAACACCGGCAAGGACGGCGGCACCAGCCACTCGAGCGTCGTCGACGCCGGTGGCTTCGTCAGCACCGAGGGCGAAGGCTCCGCGGGCGGCGGCAACATCGTCGACCCGGCCGTGGCGGCCCCGGTCGAGGTGACCTGCATCGCGGGCACCTACATCGGCAACGTGTCCTCGACCTCGTGCGAGAACACCGTCGACGCGAACGCCGGCAACGGCAGCCACACCAACGGTGACGACTCCACCCTCGCGGGCAACATCGTCAACACCCAGGCCGCGCTGGCCCCCGAGGTCTACGGCGTCGGTGGCTCGCACATCGGACAGGCCGTCGCCGAGGCGACCGAGACCAAGACCGTGACCGCCGGCGGGTACGACGGCACCACGGGCAACGACTCGTCCGGCTCGGGCAACATCGTCCAGGTCCCGGCCGCGGTTCCGGTCGAGGTCTTCGGCGTGGGCGGCTCGTTCGTCGGGCAGGGCACCGGCTCCGCCGACGAGACCAAGGTCGTCTCCGGTGGCGGCGGCGGGAACACCGCCGACGACAACGGCTTCCTCAGCTCCAACCTGGCCACCGTCCCGGCTTCCGTGCCGGCGCAGGTGTTCGGGATCGGCGCGGCCCTGGCGGGCCAGGGCCACGGTGGCGCGGACGGCGACACCACCTCCAACGCGGGCGGCGACGTCCACGCGACCGGTGACGGTGGCGCGGGCGCGGGCAACCTGGTCTACGGCCCGGTCTCCCTGCCGGTCCAGGCGCACAACTTCGCCGCGGTGCTGGGCGGAATCGCGTCGGGCGAGGGCTCGAACCTGACCGACTCGTCGGCCGGTGGCGACGCCACCGCCAACGGTGAAGAAGGCGCGCTGGCGGGCAACATCGTCCAGACGCCGGTCGGCGGCACGGTCCCGGTGACCGGGCTCGGCGTGGCCGGTGCGGGCATCGCCAAGGGCAACAGCCTGAACGACGTCATGTCGGCGGCCGGCGGCGACGCCACCACCACCGGTGACAACGGCGCGGTCGCGGGCAACATCATCGGCGCGCAGGCGCTGCCGGTGGTCCCGGTCACGCACGACGCCATCGCGGCGGCGGGCATCGCCGACGCCGAGGGTTCCGACACCATCGACGCCATCTCGGGCGGCGACGTCGAGACCTCGGGCACCGAAGGATCGCTGTCGGGCAACATCCTCGACATCCCGGTCGCGGCCGTTCCGGAGGTGTTCGGCGACGCCATCGCGGCGGCCGGCGGCGTCTCCGAGACGAACGCGGACAGCGTGATCGACGGCCAGGCCGGCGGCGACAGCATCACGGACGGCAGTGGACAGGCCCTTTCCGGGTTCAACTTCCACCACCCGCTCGTGTTCTCGATCCCGCTGAACGAGCTCGAGATCCCGGTGCTGGCCATCGCGGACGAGAACTCGACCGACGACACCGAGATCAACGACGCGGACTACACCCGCGCCTTCACCGACTCGGTCGGTTCGGAAATGCCGATCGACGCGCTCCCCGCGCTGCCCTTCGGCAGCCTGCCCACCACGCCGGCTCGCGCCGACGCTCCGCAGCTGGGTGGCGTTCTCGCGGGTGTGTCCGCTCTGAAGGGTCTGACGTCGCTCCCGACTCAGATGCCGAAGGCGGACCTGCCCGCGCTGCCCGTCACCCCGGCGCTGCCCGGTGTCCCGGCCCTGCCGAAGACCCCGGCCCTGCCCGGTGACGCCGCTCGTGCGGACGCCCCGAAGCTCGCGCAGCTCCCGGCGCTGACCGCGCTGCCGATCGCCGGTGGCCTGCCGGTGGCGCTGCCCACCACGGGTGGCCTGCCGACCGCCGGCACCCTGCCGGTGGCGCTGCCCACCGCGGGCACCCTCCCCACGGCCGGCACCCTGCCGACCGCGGGCACGCTGCCGGTGCAGCTGCCCACCGCGGGCACCCTGCCCGTCGTGAGCGGCACCCCGGCGATGCCGACCACGCAGGTCCCGGCTCTGGCGGGCGTCGACTCGTCGCCGCTGAGCATGTTCCAGCGTTTCATCGGCACCCTGACCGGCAAGAAGTTCCACACCATGTGAACCTGCCAGTCGGCTAGCGCCAACTGATCGAAGAAGCGGGCCCGGGAGTCACTCCCGGGCCCGCTTTGTCGTGTTCACGACATGGTGAACAGCGCGTCCTGTGCGGCGCCCATCGCGGTCAGCACCGCGCCCTCCAGCACCCCGCTCCCGCCGACGGTCCCCGCCCGCACCTCGGTCCGCAGCGGCGAGATCTCCGCGAGCCGCCGGCTCACCC
Source organism: Amycolatopsis sp. lyj-90 (assembly GCF_046549035.1). Lineage (NCBI taxonomy): Bacteria > Bacillati > Actinomycetota > Actinomycetes > Pseudonocardiales > Pseudonocardiaceae > Amycolatopsis > Amycolatopsis sp. lyj-90. Next base: position 256,432 of record NZ_JAJPWP010000005.1, on the reverse strand, counting down.
TGGCCGCCAGTGCCTCGCCACCGGCGCGGCCGACTTCGCCGCCGAGCACGACACAGCCCGGGTCCAGTACCGCGGTGATCGCGGCGGTGCCGATCGCGATCCGCTCGGCGACGATCTCCAGGAATTCCTCGGCCTCCGCGTCGATCGCGTACCCGACAGCGGCTTCGGCCGCTTCGGCGTTGTCGGCCGACGAAGCCGGAAGGCCGTGCGCGCGGGCGAGTTCGCAGATCGCCGCGCTGCCCGCCAGGGTGTGGAAGCCACCGTCGCAGTCGGTCGACGTCGGGAGCCTGCCGGGTCCCAGCATCGGCAGGAACCCGATCTCCCCCGCGCCGCCCGACGCGCCCCGTCGCAGCGAACCGTCGAGGACGATGGCCGCGCCGACACCGAACCCGAGCCACAGCAGCACGAACGTCTCCCGGTCACGGGCGGCGCCGAGCCGTTGTTCGGCCGCGGCCGCGAGGTTGACCTCGTTCTCCAGCAGCACCGGGACACCCAGTCGCCGCCGGAGCTCGTCGACGAGTTTCCCGTGCCACGCGGGCAGTCCCCCGGCGGGCCGCAGTCCGCCGGTCGCCGGGTCGACCAGGCCGGGAGCACCGACGGCGATCGTGTGCAGCCCGGTCGCGCCCGCTTCGGCCGCGGTGGTCTTCAGCAGCGCGATCGCCCGCTCGACGGCCGCGTCGGTGTCGACGTCCAGTTCGAACGGCAGCGAGGCTTCGGCTCGAGTCCGGCCGAGCAGATCCGCGACCGAAACGGCGATGCCGTGGGTGCGGACGTCGAGCCCGGCGAGGTACGCGCGATCGGCGACGATGCCGTACAGCTTCGCGTTCGGCCCGCGGCGTTCGGCGCCCGCTTCGCCGACGATCTCGATCAGCCCGGCGTCCTGCAGCCGTTCGACGAGGTCGGCGACGGTCGGCCGGGAAAGCCCGGTCGACGTCTTGAGCTGGGTGGCCGTCAGCGGGCCCTCGCGTTGGAGCAGGTCGAGGGCCAGGCGGTCGTTGATGGCCCGCGCGGTGCTCGGGGAGGCGGACGGCATCCGGATGACACTCACCGGCAGATCCTCCCAGAATTAATTATCAGGTTCCCTTCCTGATAGTTTACGCTGACGCCGTCGAGTTGTCTCATGGACCTTGGGGGCCCAGTGACCAATACAGTGGAAACCGTCGGCGGGCCGACGCGGCGGGTCCGGCAGGCGCGGGTCGCCATCGCCGCCATCTTCGCCGTGCACGGCGCGGTGACCGGCAGTTTCGCCACCCGGATCCCGTGGATCCAGGAACACGCGGGGATCAGCGCGGGCCAGCTCGGCCTCGCGCTCGCCTTCCCCGCCATCGGCGCTTCGCTCACCATGCCGCTCGCCGCGCGGATCGGACACCGGCTCGGCGGCAGGCAAGGCCTCCGGATCCTGCTCGCGTACTGGACGCTGGCGCTGATCCTCCCCGCGCTGGCGGGGAACCTCGTCACCCTGTGCGTCGCGTTGTTCGTCATGGGTACCGCGGCGGGCACCTCGGACGTGCTGATGAACGCCCTCGGCGTCGACGTCGAGGAGAGGATGGGCAAGTCGGTGATGTCGGGGCTGCACGGCATGTGGACCACGGGCGCGCTCGTCGGATCCGCCGCCGGAGCACTCGCCGCGCACGCCGCGCTGGACGCCCGGGTGCACCTGGCGATCGCGTCCGCCGTGCTCACCATCGCCGGACTGCTCATCTGTCAGGGCGTTTTCGACGTCCGCAGCGCACCCGACGAGCACCCGCCGCCGAGGTTCGCGCTGCCGCCGAAGTCGGCCGTCATCATCGGCGCCGTCGCGTTCTGCGCCGTCTTCGCCGAAGGGGCGAGCCTCGACTGGTCCGCCGTCTACCTGCGGGACGTCCTCGGCACGTCGCCCGGGATCGCGGCGGCGTCGACCACCGCGTTCACCTGCACGATGGCGGTCGCCCGCCTCTCCGGCGACGCGCTGGTCAGGCGCTTCGGCTCGGTCAACACGGTCCGCGCGGGCGGCGTGCTCGCGACGGCGGGCGGCCTCCTGGTGGTACTGGCCGCGCATCCGGTGATGGCGCTGGCCGGATTCGGGTTGATCGGACTCGGGGTCTCCGTCGTCGTCCCGCTCGCCTTCGCCGCGGCCGGACGCAGCGGGCCGACGCCGAGCCAGTCGATCGCGGGCGTCGCGACCATCACCTACTCCTCCGGGCTCGTCGCGCCGTCGCTGATCGGCGGGATCGCCGACCTGACGTCGCTGACGGTGTCCTTCGGGCTGGTCACGCTGCTCGCGCTCGGCCTGATCGCGGGCGCCGGGGTGCTCCGGTCTCGCTAGCCGAACTGGAGGGAACGCTTGGCGAGGCCGTGCCAGTAGCCGTCGATGACGGTCTCGCCCTTCCCTTCGGAGGAACTCGCGCCGAGCGAGACGAACAGCGGGGCGAAGTGCTCGATCCTGGGGTGCGCGAGGGCCGCGGCGGGTGCCTTGTGCTGGAAGTCCAGCAGTGCGTCGAGGTCGCCTTCGCGCAGGGTTTCCGCACCCCAGTGGTCGAATTCGCTCGACCACGACGGCGGCGCGCCGTCGGTGCCGTCGGTCTGGCCCAGCGCGCTCAGGTTGTGAGTGAAGAAGCCGCTGCCGATGATCAGCACACCCTCGTCGCGCAGCGGCGCGAGCTTGCGGCCGAGGTCGAACAGCTCGCGCGGGTCCAGCGACGGCATGGACACCTGGAGCACCGGGATGTCGGCGTCCGGGTACATCTCCACCAGCGGGACGTACGCGCCGTGGTCGAGGCCGCGATCGGGCGCGTCGTGGACCGGGGTCTGCGTCGAGCGAAGGAGCTTCCGCACCTTGTCCGCCAGCTCGGGAGCGCCGGGCGCGGCGTATTTCACCTGGTAGAAGCGATCGGGGAAACCCCAGAAGTCGTAGACCAGCGGCACCGTCGTGGTGGCGCCGAGGGTCAGCGGCGCCTCTTCCCAGTGCGCGGAGACGACGAGGATCGCCTTCGGCTTTTCGAGGTCGGCCGACCAGCCGGCGAGCTGGCGGGTCCAGGTGGCGTCGTCGGCGAGCGGCGGCGCGCCGTGGCTGAGGTAAAGCACCGGCGTCATGTCAGCTCCAGGTGTTTGAACTTTCAACTACCAGGATAGACGACGCCGCGGTGTTCCGCGTTATTCCCGCGCGAGGTTCGCCGCCATGTGTTCCAGGACGCCGACCGTCGTCCGGTAGTCGTCGTCGCTGATGCCCGCGGTCGCGCGTGCGCGGAACTCGCCCACCTCGGTCTTGAGGCGAAGGTGTGCCTGCCTTCCGGCGGAGGTCAGGCCACCTTCGTCGTCGACCCAGCCGCGAGTCCGCAGGTCGGCGACGGCCTCCTGTGCTCCCTCGAACGGTGACAGTGCTTCGGCGATCGGGGCCCCGCTGTCGATCGTGTTCAGTGCTTGCCAATGACGGCGGGTCAGCGCTTCGCCGGAGAGGACCCGATCGAGGGAGGATTCGAGGGCCTGGTGAAGGTGGGCGAACCAGAATCCGATGGGCTTCATGGATACTCCTTCATGTAGACGGCAACTACATGTAAAAGTACATGCATTTGGTGAGGATGGGCAATGACGGACGCCGTGGCCGACGTGGAACGCGCGATGATCGCCATCCGGCGGAGCCAGGCGAGGCGCTCGCTCTCGAAGCTCGCCCGCGACCGCGCCGAAACGATGCCCGACCAGGCGGTACAGGGGCTTCTCGACGCCGTCGAGGCGGCCGAAGAGAGCGGCGAACCGGGCACGGTGACCAGCCTCGCGGCGGCGTTGACCATCGACCAGCCGCGCGCGAGCCGCCTGGTCGCGCGGGCCGTCGAGGGTGGTTTCCTCCGGCGTGAAGCCGATCAGCGGGACGGCCGCCGCGCCGTCCTGGTCCTCACCGAGAGCGGACGCGACGAGGTGACGCGGATGCACGAATTCCGCCGCTCGGTGTTCGCCGAGGCGATGGCGGACTGGCCGGAAGACGACCGCCGCGAGTTCGCCCGGCTGCTGACCGCGTTCGTCCGGAACTACGGCGCGCTCGGCGAGAAGTAGTTCACCAGGTTGCCGTCGGGGTCGCGGAACAGCAGGGACCGGTTCCCCCACGGCATCGTGGTCGGCTTCTGCACGATTTCGGCCAGGCCCGCCAGCCGTGCGTACTCCCGGTCGACGTCCGCCACCCGGAACTCGAGGATCGCGGTCCGGTTCGACTCGGGCACCGCGGCGGCGCGGGCGAACAGGGTCATCGTCTCGGCGCTGCCGATCGCCAAGGTGCACGACGGGCCGACGAGTTCGGCGAACTGCTCGGCGGGCCTTCGCGCTTCGAGGCCGGTCACCTTCTCGTAAAACTCGGTGAGGCGGGTGACGTCGTGGGTGATCACGCGGACGGAAACGAACTGCACGGCAGGTCCTTTTACAGGGGAATCAGGAACACCGGCCACGCTAAGAGCAATACTGGACAGGATCCGCCCGGTATTGAGACGCTTTCGCTGTGACCCGGCCCATCGCCCGAGTGCTCGCTCTCCTGGAAATCCTCCAGAGTGGCGGCACCCGCACCGTCGCCGAGCTCGCGGGGCGGCTCGACGTCGACGAACGCACGGTCCGCCGGTATGTCGAACACCTCCTCGACCTGGACATCCCGGTCCGCTCGGTGCGCGGCCGGTACGGCGGGTACCGCCTCGCCCCCGGCTACCGGATGCCGCCGCTGATGCTCACCGACGAGGAGGCCCTGGCGGTCCTGCTCGGCCTGGTCGCGGGACGGCGAGCCGGCCTGATCACCACGTCGGTCGCGGCCGCCGAGAGCGCGGTCGCGAAAGTGCGCCGCGTGCTGCCCGAAGCACTGGGACGTCGGCTGGACGCGCTGCTGGAGGCCGCCGACTTCACCTCGCCCGCCCGGGAAACCCTGTCGGCCGAGGCCGAAGTGCTGCTCACCGTCGCGGAAGCGGCGCGGGATCGCCGCCCGGTCGGGCTCGCGTACCTCGCCGGTCACGGCGGGGCCAGCGAACGCGTCGTCCATCCTTATGGCGTCGTCGCGCATTCCGGGCGGTGGTACCTGACCGGCTTCGACTCGGCCAGCGGCGAGGTGCGCACCTTCCGCGTCGACAGGATCAAGTCGGCCGAGGCACGGACCGGGACTTTCGAGGTGCCCACCGGATTCGACCCGGCCGAGCGAGTGCTGACCGCTCTCGCCGAGACACCGCACCGGCACGACGTCTCCGTGCGGATCCAGGCGACGCCCGAGCGGATCCGCGCCGTCCTCCCGCCGTCCGTGGCCGTCCTGGAAGCCGACGGCGACTGGGTGCGTGCCCGGATCCGGGCCCAGCGGCTCGACTGGATCCCGCCCCTGCTCGCCGCCCTCGACCGGCCGTTCGTCATCGAGCGGCCGGACGACCTTCGTGACCTGGTCAGCGCGCTGGCAGGCCGGCTGGCAGCGCGGGCTCGGGAAGCGTGAGCGCCGAATGCGCGGGCTCTTCCGCGTCTTCGGGCAGCGCCGAAAGGTCACGCAACGCGGCATTGCGCTGCTCCAGGGCCTCGGCCGTACTCGGGAACATGGTGGCGCCCCCGTCGGTGACCAGCGCCTGGTTCAGCCGCACGAACTCCCTGATGCTTCCTTCGTAGGCGGCGAACGCCTCCGTGTGGTCGGCCGTCATGGCCAGCTCGCGGGCCAGCATGTAGGCGCCGACCAGTGCGAGGCTCGACCCCTGTCCGGTGAGGAACGACGGGGCGTGCGCGGCGTCGCCGGCCAGGGCGACCCGGCCGCTGGACCAGCGCGGCAGGTGGATCTGGCTCACGACGTCGAAGAAGAGGTCGTCGGCGTTCCGCATGGTGTCGACCATGAGCGGGACGTGCCATCCGTCCCCGGCGAAGACCGAGGCGACCAGGTCGCGCTGCGTGGCGGGATCCCGGAAGGCGTCGAAGGGCGGTTCGGGGCGGGCGAAGTTCAGGAAGCCGTGCAGTTCGTCGCCGTCCCCGACGGCGTAGAGCACCGCGGCCCTGCCGGGCTTGTTCCAGAGGAGGCCCTCGTGTGAGAGCCCGAAGTCGTTTCGCATGGTGAAGCCCGCGAAGCAGTAGCCGATGTAGTGGTGGAACCGCTCCTCGGGACCGAAGACCAGGGCGCGGGTGTTCGAGTGCAGGCCGTCGGCGCCCACGACGAGGTCGAAGGAGCGTTCGATCCCGCTGTGGAAACGCACGTCCACACCGTCGGCCCGCTGGTCGAGCGTGTCGATGGAGTCGTTGAAGAGGAACTCGACGTCGTCGCGGACCGTGTCGTAGAGGGCCGACGTGAGGTCCCCGCGGCGTACCTCGATGTCGCGGCCCTCCACTCCGCCCGCCACCGCGTCGGGCCTGAGCGAGGCGATTTTCTCGCCGTCGGCGTCGAGGAAGGTGAGTCTGCGGGTGTGGATATGGGCCTCCCGCAGCTGGGGAAGGATCCCCATGTGCCGGACGACGTCGAGAGCGGTACCGCGGACGTCGATGGGATAGCCGCCCCCGCGCACCGCGTCCGCCTTCTCGACGACCGTGACGTCGAAGCCGTAGCGGTGCAGCCAGTACGCGAGTGCCGGGCCCGCGATGCTGGCGCCGGAGATCAGGACGGTGCTCATGAGTGCTCCTTGGATAGGTAACTTAGGTATCCTTATGGGCTCAAGACGACTATATACCTAACTTAGGTATCTTTGTGAGGCGTGATGGACGACACAGGTTCACCGGAGCTCGACCTGATGGCGGTGCTCCCCCGGCTCACGCAGCTCAGCACCGTGCTCAACCGGAGCCGGCTGGGCGAGCGTGCGATGGAAAGTGCCGGGATCACCCTCGACCGGCCCGCGATGACGGTGCTGGTCACGCTGCACATGGCCGACCGGCCGCTGCGGGTCGGCGAGATCGCCGACCGCATGCACGTCGTCGGGCCGCATGTCACCCGGCATCTCAACGGGCTCGAGCGGCGAGGTCTGGTCGTCCGGGTCGCGGATCCCGAGGATCAGCGGGCGCGCCTGATCGAGCTGACCCCGGACGGGAAGGTGATCCCCGATCGGTACCTGCGGACCCTGCTCGGCTGGTTCGGCGACGCCCTGACCGACTGGTCCGAGGAGGACCGCAAGACCTTCGGCGGCCTCCTCGGACGGTTCGTCGACGACCTCACCTCCCGGCTCGAGGTCGTCGACGACGAGTAGCCCTCAGCTCTTGCCGCAGAACACCGTCTTGAGGAGTTTGGCCAGCGCCGCAGGGAACGCCGCGTCACTGACGGTGGCCCCGGAGGTGACCGAGGCGGTCATCGTCTTGCGGCCGTCGGGGGTGCTGTACATCAGCGCCCCGTAGCCGTTGTTGCTGCCGTTGTGGCTGAGGACGATGCCGCCGCAGTCCGGTCCCAGGTCCTTCGAGAACTGTCCGAGGCCGTAGAAGCCGAAGAGGCTTTCGCTCTGCGGGTGTGTCTTGCGCATCTCGGTCAGCAGCCAGGCCGGGAGGATCTTTCCGCTCTGCAGGGCCGAGAAGTACGTCTGGAGATCCTTGGTCGTCGAGATCATGTCGCCGGCGCTGGAGACCCAGGACGGGTTCTGGTGGGTGACGTCGAGCGTCTTCTGCTGACCGGCGTCGTCGTAGGTGTAGTAGGCGTGTGCGTACGGCTTGGGCATCCCGGACCATGCGCCCGGCGACAAGGTGTCCCGCAGCTTCAGTGGCCGCAGGATCCGCCGGTCCAGTTCGTCGGCGAACGAGTGGCCGGTGACCGCCTCGGCCAGCAGCCTGAGCACGACGTAGTTGGTGTTGGAGTAGCTCCAGCCCGCGCCCGGCTCGAACCGGGGCGGCTTGGACAGCGACAGCCGGACCAGTTCCTCCGGCTGGTAGGTGTGGAAGCGCTTGTCCACCCATTCCCGGCCCTGCCACGGGATCCCCGGCACAACCGTCCCGTCCGGGAAGTACTCGCCGGTGTGGTTGAACAACCCGCTGGTGTGCTGGAGCAGCATCCGCACGGTGATCCGCCGGTCGAAGCCGAACCGGGGCAGGAAACCCGTCACCGGGGTGTCGAGGCCGATCCTGCCCTCGGCCACCAGGCGCAGCACCAGGGTCGCGGTGAAGTTCTTCGACGCGCTGCCGACGCGGAAGTGGCCGTCGGTCGGCGGTTTCGCGGTCCCGCCCAGCTCGCGCACCCCGGCGCTGCCGGTCCATTCGCCCAGCTTGTCGCGGACTCGAAGCTGCATCCCGGCGAACCCGTTGTCGACGAACTCCTGGACGGCCTGTCGCAGCTCCGGGCGATCCTGCCCGGCGGAGGCCGTCGACACGGTGACGCCCGCCAGCAGCGTGGCGGCCACCGCGGTGACGCCGGCGCGCCGGATGAACTTGGTACCCCTCAGTGAAGTGCTCATGGGACCACGTTCGCGGGTCGCGCTGACACGAGGCAGTCATGCCGCTGACATCAGCGTGAGAGTCGGGCCTCGATGCCTCCGGATAGGGCCCGAGCGCGGCTTTGCCAGCGGTCGCGCCGAGCCTTCGGTCTCGCGGATCTGGCCGGCCGACGAGAGCCGACCGCATCCTGACTGTCCACAGAGGACACCTCCGGGCGAGTAAATGTCTGATTGATGCCCATCTGCACGCTTTGCAACGGGGGTCGTGAGTGATAAGGCGCGTTCTAACCCTCTTTGTCACTCACGACCCTCTCAAAAACCGCACATATAACCATTAATCGGACATTTGGCTGGCAGAGAGTGTCCCCTGTGGACACTCGGGAAACGACTGGCGCCCGCTGGCCGGTCCGGAACCACGCCGCGAAGGCCCCTCTTTATCCCTCACGAGACCCCACGCAACTTTTGAGGAACGATCGTTCTTGACTGATCGTTCCTCAAAAAGCTAACCTCGGGGCATGGGCAGGCGAAGGGCGTTCGACGAGGACGAGGTGGTGCGCGCCGCCGTGGGGTTGTTCGGTGGCCGCGCGTACGACGGGGTGTCCATCGACGACCTCGTCGCCCACCTCGGCGTGCACCGCAACAGCCTGTACAAGACGTTCGGCAGCAAACGCGGCCTCTACCTGGTCGCCCTGCGCCGCCACCTCGCCGACGACGTCCGCCCCCTGGCCGAAGCACTCGCCGCGGCGACCGACGCGGCGACCGCGTTGCGGCTCGTCACGTCGGCCGACCTCGATCTGCTGCTGCTCGCGGCGGTCGAACGGGCACCGGCCGACGAGGAGGTGGCCGCCGAGGTGGGCGCGGCGCTGGCCGCGGTCGACCAGGCGATCGCCGACGCGCTCGGCATCTCCACCGCCCTGGCCGCCGCCCTCACGGCCGCCGCTCTGGGCCTCCGCCTGCGCGGTGACCCCGAAGGTGCCGGCAGCGCGCTGACCCAACGCCTCGATCCTCTCGACTGACAAGGAAACAGACATGGCACTGGTCACCATCGACGGCGACGAACTCGTCGTCGTGATCGAAGGTCTCGACAAGCTCTGGGCCTTCAAGAGCAGCCTGACCATCCCGCTGGCCAACGTCCGCGGCGCGACCGCGGATCCCGGCATCGCCGCCGACCCCAAGGGAATCCGGGCGCCGGGTGCCCACTTGCCCGGCGTGATCACGGCGGGCACGTTCCACCTCGACGGCGAAAAGGTCTTCTGGGACGTCAAGAACCCATCGAAAGCCGTGGTGATCGAACTCGCCGACGAGCGCTACACCCGGCTGGTCCTCCAGGTCGACGACCCGCGCGAGACCGTCGCGCTGGTCGAAAACGCCCTGCGCTGAAGGGTCTCCCGGCTTGACGTCGAGCGCGCTCCAGGTCCTAGCGTCGGTGGCGTTCGTCAGCCTTCGAGGTATCGCCCGGTCGGCCGGGCAGGAGGAGTGTCCGCGCATGATCACCCGAACCACGCTCGGCTCGCCCGGTCTCACCGTCGGCGCGATGGGCCTGGGGTGCATGGGGATGAGCGAGAGCTACGGCGCCGCCGACTGGGACGGCGGCCTGGCCACCATCGACCGGGCCCTGGAGCTGGGTGTCACGTTCCTGGACACCGCCGACGCCTACGGCACCGGGCACAACGAGGTGCTGGTGGGCCGGGCCATCCACGGCCGCCGGGAGCAGGTGCAGCTGGCCACCAAGTTCGGCATCGACCGCAGCGCCGGCGACCGGGCGCGTCGCATCCGCGGTGCCCGGGACTTCGTGCTGCGATCCTGCGACGCCTCGCTGCTGCGGCTGGGTGTCGACGTGATCGACCTGTACTACGCCCACCGTCCGCCCCAGGACGTGGAGATCGAGGAGACCGTCGGGGCGATGGCCGAGCTGGTCGAGGCGGGCAAGGTCCGGCATCTGGGCCTGTCCGAGGTCGACGGCGACCTGCTGCGCCGGGCGCACGCGGTGCACCCGATCACCGCGGTGCAGAGCGAGTACTCACTGTGGACCCGCGACGTCGAGGCGGTCACCCCGGTGATGGCCGAGCTGGGGGTCGGGCTGGTGCCGTACTCGCCGCTGGGTCGGGGGTTCCTGACCGGCAGCCTGGATCGCTCCACACTGGGCGAGAAGGACTTCCGGCGCACCAACCCCCGCTTCGCCGGCGAGGCGGGCGAGGCCAACGAGAAGATCGCGCAGACCGTGCGCGAGGTGGCCGACCGGCTGGGTGCCACCCCGGCCCAGGTAGCGCTGGCCTGGGTGTACGCCCAGGCCGAGCGGCTCGGGGTGGCGGTGGCGACTATTCCGGGCACCCGCAGCCCGGCCCGGTTGGAGCAGAACGCGGCCGCGCTGGAGCTCATCCTGGACGCCGAGGCGCTGGCCGCGCTGGCTCCGCTGAGCGACCAGGTGACGGGTGAGCGCTACACCCCCGCGCACACCGCTGAGGTCGCTCGGGGTTAGCCGGCGGGCTCGACGCGAACGACGCCCAGGATCATCCCCGGAGCCCGGGTCGATCTCGCCCTAGTCGTGCGACAGGTCGACGAACCGGCTGTAGTGCAGCTGGTGCGCGACGGTGATCGTCGCCGTCGGCCCGGCACGGTGCTTGGCGATGATCAGGTCCGCTTCACCCGCGCGCGGGTCGTCCCGCTCCCAGGCGTCCGGCCGGTTGACCAGGATGACGAGGTCGGCGTCCTGCTCCAGTGAGCCGGACTCACGGAGGTCGGACAGCATCGGGCGTTTGTCGGTCCGCTGCTCGGGACCACGGTTCAGCTGGCTGATCGCGATCACCGGGACCTCGATCTCCTTCGCCAGCAGCTTCATCTGCCGCGAGAACTCCGAGACTTCCTGCTGCCGCGACTCGACGCGCTTGCCCGAGGTCATCAGCTGCAGATAGTCGAGGACGACGAGCTTGAGGTCGTTGCGCTGTTTCAGCCGCCGGGCCTTCGCGCGGATCTCCATCATCGTCATGTTCGGCGAGTCGTCGACGAACAGCGGCGCCTCGGAGACCTCGCTCATCCGGCGCGCGAGCCGGGTCCAGTCGTCGTCGGACATCTTGCCACCGCGCATGTCCGCCAGGCGGATTCGAGCCTCGGCCGAGAGCATGCGCATGACGATCTCGGTCCTGCTCATTTCCAGCGAGAAGATGACGCTGGTCAGACCGTGTTTGATGGAGGCCGAACGCGCGAAGTCGAGTCCCAGCGTCGATTTACCGACACCGGGGCGTGCCGCGACGATGATCATCTGGCCGGGGTGCAGGCCGTTGGTCAGATCGTCGAAGTCGGCGAACCCGGTCGGGATGCCCTGCGACTGCCCGCCGCGCGACGCGATCGCGTCGATCTCGTCCATGGTCGGCTGGAGCAGTTCCTCCAGCGCGACGTAGTCCTCACTGGTGCGCCGCTCGGTGACGTCGTAGATCGCGGCCTGCGCGCGGTCGACGACCTCGTCGATGTTCGCGCCGTCGGCCGCGGCCGCGCCGTAGCCGTACTGCACGATCCGCGTGCCCGCCTCGACCAGGCGCCGCAGCACCGCCTTCTCGGAGACGATCTCCGCGTAGTACCCGGCGTTCGCCGCCGTCGGCACCGTCGCGATCAGGGTGTGCAGGTACGGCGCGCCGCCGACACGGCCGAGTTCGCCGCGGCGTTCCAGTTCGGCGGAGACGGTGATCGGGTCGGCGGGCTCGCCTCGCCCGTAGAGGTCGAGGATGACGTCGTAGACGGCCTGGTGTGCCGGCTTGTAGAAGTCGTCGGGGCCGAGTGCTTCGATGACGTCGGCGACGGCGTCCTTCGACAGCAGCATGCCGCCGAGCACGGACTGCTCGGCCGCGATGTCCTGCGGCGGCTGGCGGTCGTATTCCCCGCCACGCGGACCGGGGTCGCTGGGACCCGGGTCGGACTCCGCGTACATCGGATTGCGGTCGTCGGTCAGCGCCACCGCTGCTGCCACCTCCTCAAGCATCGAACACGCGTTCGATTATGCCAGAATTTCCCCGGTCGGTCCGCCTGTGCCCACCGGCCGCCCTCCCGCGGCCCCCGGTGCTCCCCTTCGGCCGGAAGAACGCCACTGTGCGTACCGGCCAATCGGGCACGGTAGGCCCCCCGAAAGGACGAGCGCAATTTCGCCTGGGGACCGCCCTGTGGACAACCTGGGGATGACTGCGGGCATCCCTTCACAGGTGGCCCAAAGCCTGTGTACAACTTGTGGGCAACGCTGGAGCGGTCTGACAAAAGTGCTGGTCAAACCCTGTGGAGACACTGTGGAGAACTTTATTCAACTCCATGCGGCGTGTCGGGCAAAACCGGTCGTTCGGCGTGTCGCACGGGGGCGCACAGGGGTGCCCTGTGGATGAATACTACGGAGCGTAGAGCCATGACCCGGTGGGCTGAACGGCGTCGAATTCAGGACGCGAACAACCTGCCCTGTGCGCTCCGTAGTCGTTCTCCGAGAACCTGCTGGTCGGCGGGTGTGAAGGCGATCCGAGGCTCGCCACTCCCCGGTATCTCTTCGGTCAGCCACCGGCCCTCGGTCGTATCGATGTAGTTCACCGGGCGTTCGATCCGCTGCCGCGCGCCGCTCCGGCCGCGTGCGGCGACGTACAGGCTGCCGCTCCCCAAACGGCGCAACGCGAGGATGCGGCGAAGCTCGTCGGCCTCCTGACTGCCGGCGCTCTGCCGTCCGCTGCGAAGCACCTCGAAGCCCTCGTCCTGCGCCGTCGACGACGAGCGCGAAGCCTCGACCTGACTCTTCGGGACGGCCACCGGGCGGCCGCGTCCCGGTGCGAGCTTCGGGATCTGGTCGAGGAACTCGGTGAGCAGTTCTTCGGGGCGCGCCGAAGCGAGCGCGACACCGTCGTGCTCACTGTGGCGGGCGAGGACGAAGCCCTCCCCTCCGGCGCTTCCCGCGAGCACGGTGAAGCTCAGCGCCTTGCCCTCGAACCCGCCGTCGACCCAGCCGTAGTACTCCAGGGACGGCCTGGCGATCGCTTCGAGCGTCGCCTTGAACCCGGGGTGCAGGCCCCGCGCACCGAAGAGGCCCTGGCTCGCCAGTTCCTCGTTGGTCCGCTCGTCCTCGGCCCGCTGCGCGTCCTCGTCGTACCAGGTCGGTGTCTCCGACAGGATCGTGTGCGGCTCGCCGCCGCGGCGGCGGATCAGCGTGATGAGGGTGCCGGTCGTGATGGTGACCTGCTTGTCCAGCACCGGAACTGCCCCCTAGTCGTTCTTGGTCGTCCAGCCCGGAACAAGACAAGCCGGGCGCGGCCCCAATCTTGGCACGCGCCCGGCTCGCCTGTTCGTATTACTCCCCGATCACCGGCGGTGCGGTGAGTTCGTCGGTTCCGAAGATCTCGTTGGGGTCGTCGCCGACGAGGAACTTGGAGCTGCGCTCCTCGTCCTCGGCACCCTTCCCCTTGGCGCCACCGGCTCCCATACCGCCCATGCCGCCCATCATTCCGCCCGCGCCGCGACCCGCTCCGGCACCGGCGCCCGCCGCGCCGCCGCCCATACCGGCACCGCCCATCGCGCCCGCGCTGCCGGGCATGGCCGCGCCACTCCCGCTGCCGGGTCCGAACCCGCCGCCACCGGGGCCGAAGCCACCACCGTCCGGGCCGAAGCCGCCCGCGCCGGGGATGTCGGTGCCGCCGAAACCGCCGCCACCGCCTCCGCCGCCACTCGGGCCGAAGCCTCCGGCGCCGGGGATCTTCGGCGGGGTGAAGCCGGACGCGCTCGTCCCGTCGTCCCAGCCGGGCGGCTTGTAGTTGCTGCCGGGGATGTTCGGGTTGTACTGCCCGCCGGGCAGGTTCGAGCCCGGCAGGTTCGACCCGGGGAGGTTCGATCCCGGAAAGTTCGACCCGGGCATGTTGCCGCCCGGCAGGTTCGAACCGGGCAGGTTCGAGCCCGGCGTGCCGATGCCCGGCATGTTCGAACCGGGGACGCTCGGCATCCCGCCGGGCGGCATCGAACCGGGCGGCGTCGAGATGCCCGGCATGCCGTTGTTCCCGTTGCGGTCGCCCTGGCCGCCGCCGTCCTTGTCCTTGTCGTTACCGCCGCCGCCGTTGACGTCGACGTTCGACTTCTGCCCCTCCATCTTGTTGTAGGTGGGCAGGCCCTTGCCGTTCTCGGAACTGGCCTTGAAGTACTCGTTGAACGCGTCGACGTTCGCCTGACCCTTGGAGTTGTAGTCCCGGATCGCGCGGTCGGTGTCGGTGGTCCACGGGGTGATCGAGTTGAGCAGGTTGTTCTTCGGCGGGTCCTTCGGGACCTGCTGCACCTTCGCCTTCACCGTGGTGAACGCGGTGTTCTGCTCGCCGAGGTACTTGTCGGAGTCCGCCAGCTTCTTGCCGGAGTCGTCCATCCACACGCGCAGCGGATGCGCGCCGGACTGCTGCGCGGCTTCGGCGCTCTTGCCGGTCCAGGCGGCGTCCATCTCCTTCGACAGGTTGTCGATGGTGGTCAGCCTGTCCTGGTAACCGGCCTTGAGCCGGGTGGCCGCGGCCTGTCCCTCCTGGATCGACCCGGTGCCCGGACCGGTGACGATCTTCTCCCAGATGTTGTAGCAGTCGATCTTGCGATCGCCGCCCGACGCTTCGAAGTCGCCGGATTTCGTGGTCGCCAGGTTGTAGGCCGAGTATCCGGCGATGATCGGCAGCAGGAACACGCGTCAGCCCTCCTTCAACGTCTCGATCATCGCTTCCCCCACTTTGAGCGCGACGGGGCACGGCTCGCTCGCGCCGGGCCCGTTGTCGTACTGCACCAGGATGTTGACGGCCAGCTGGTCGGTCACGCCGACGAAGAGGCCGCATTTGCCGCTCTTGCGGTCGTCGAGCGCCGCGGCGTACACCGCCGGGTACCCGGCGACCTCGGTCGTCTCGAAGTAGGCGTCGTTGGCCTTCGTGTCGTAGACGTCGCTGAGGCCGTTCTTGTTCGCGAGCACCGGGCTGATCTCGATCTGGTTCAGCCGGTCGTCCGCGGCGAAGATCGAGCAGCCGGGTCCGGCGCTCGTGGTCCGTCGCTCGCCTTCGCCGAGACCGAGCTCGGACCGCTTCGCCGCCGAGAGCGCGGCGCACGCGTCGCTCTCGATCGACGAGGTCTTCAGAGGGTTCGACACCTTGGGCGCGGAGCCGGACGAGCCGCTCGACGCGCTCGGAGAGCCTGTCGTGTACGACGGCTCCGAGGTGGTGGCGGTGCCGTTCTTGGTGCCGGAACAGCCGGCGAGCAGCGCACCGGCGGCGAGGATGAGAACGAGGGAACGTCGCATCACACGGCCTTGTGCTTGTTGAGCGAGGCCTGCGTCTCGGCTTCGTTCGTCGCGATCTTCTGCTTCGCAGTGGTCAGCTGGTCGATGTAGTTCTTGACGTAGTCCTGCATCTTCTGGTTCTGCTCCAGGAACGCCTTGCCCGACGGGTTGGCCAGCTTCTCCCAGTCGCCGCTCGCGAACTCCTTGCCGGGCGCCTTGACGTTCGCCATCAGGTTCGCGTCGGCGTAGTCCCTCTTGAGCTCGACCTGCAGGTCCGTCCACTTCTTGATGATGCCGTCGATCTTGTCCTTGTCGAAGGCGAACCCGCCGCCACCTCCGCCCGACGTCGAGGGCGCCTTGTCCGGATTGGCCGGCGCGGACACCGTGACCTTCTCCTGCCGGTTCTGCTCGGCGTTGCTGTCGTAAGCCATGGTTCCAGATCCCCTTTTGAGTCCCCGTGCCTCAAATGTCGAGTCTCATAATGCCTTGATCCCCCGTCAAGGGCTCAGACGCAGCCCGCGGCGGCCGGGTTCCGCGGAAAGCAAAGGGCGGGACACCTCCGCGAAGGAGACGTCCCGCCCTTTGGCGAAGCGGTGTTACTTGGCCTTGACCTCGAGCCGCACGTCGACGCGGACGTCGGGGTGCAGACGGGCGCCGACCGAGTGCTTGCCCACGGTCTTGATGTGGTCCTTCAGCTCGATGACGCGCTTGTCGAGCAGCGGGCCACCCGCGGCCTTGATCGCGTCCACGATCTCGGCGGTGGTGATCGAACCGAAGAGCTTCTTCGAGCCCTCGGCCGCCTTGCCGCTCAGCTGGATGGCGCCGAGGCCCTCCAGGGTCGCCTTGATCTCCTTGGCGTGGTCGAGGTCGCGGATGCGACGGCTCTCCTGCGCCCGCTTGATCGTGCGCACGTTCTTCTCCGCGCCCTTGGTGGCCACGATGGCGTAGCCGCGGGGGAGCAGGTAGTTGCGTGCGTAGCCGTCCTTGACCTCGACGATGTCGCCGGGTCCACCGAGGTTGGCGACGTCGGTGGTGAGAATGATCTTCGCCATTGACGTGCCTCCTTAGCGTGCGGTCGAGGTGTAGGGCAGCAGCGCCATTTCGCGGGAGTTCTTGACCGCGATGGCGATGTCACGCTGGTGCTGGCTGCAGTTGCCGGTGACCCGGCGGGCACGGATCTTCCCGCGGTCGGAGATGTACTTCCGAAGCAGGTTGGTGTCCTTGTAGTCGATGTTCTCCGGGCGGCCCTTCTTCTCGGCCTTGCAGAACACGCAGACCTTCTTCTTGGGCTTGCGGATGGGTGGCTTGGCCACGGTTCTACTCCTGAATTCCTACGTAGTGGTTGTGTCGAGGCGACTCGCGGGCCGGAGCCCGCGGCGGACGCCTGGCTAGAAGGGCGGCTCGTCGGAGAAGCCGCCGCCACCGCCGCCGCCACCGGCGGGCGGAGCGGAGCCCCACGGGTCGTCGGCGGGCGGGCCGCTCTGGCCACCACCGCCGCCGCCACCGAAGCCGCCGCCTCCACCGCCACCGGTGCCACGGCTGACCTTGTTCACCTTGGCGGTGGCGTAACGCAGCGAGGGGCCGATTTCATCGACCTCGAGCTCGACGACGGTGCGCTTCTCGCCTTCCTTGGTCTCGAAAGACCGCTGCTTGAGGCGCCCCTGCACGACGACTCGCGCGCCGCGGGTCAGCGACTCGGCGACGTTCTCGGCCGCCTGACGCCAGATGTTGCAGCGCAGGAACAGGGCCTCGCCGTCCTTCCACTCACCGGACTGCTTGTCCAGCGTGCGCGGGGTGGACGCGACCGTGAAGTTCGCGACCGCCGCACCGGAAGGGGTGAAGCGAAGCTCCGGGTCGGACGTGAGGTTGCCGATCACCGTGATGACGGTGTCTCCAGCCATCGGGAAAGTCCTTCGGCTCAGGCCTTGGCGGCGACGGCAGCGGCGCGCTTGATCTCGCGGCGCATGACCTTGGTGCGGAGCACGGTCTCCTGCAGCGAGAGCTGACGGTCCAGCTCCTTCACCGCTTCGAAGCTGGAGTTCAGGTCGAGGAGCGCGTAGATGCCCTCGGCGTGCTTCTTGATCTCGTAGGAGAGCCGGCGACGGCCCCAGACGTCGACCTTCTCGACGCTTCCGCCCGAAGTGCGGATGACGTTGAGGAAAGTGTCCAGCGTGGGGGCGACCGTGCGCTCGTCGAGCGTGGGGTCAAGGATGACCATTACCTCGTAATGGCGTGACACAACCACTCACCTCCTATGGGCTCGCGGTCACGGACTGTCCGTGACAGGAGGGTTTGTCCAGGTAAGAGTACCTGGCGGCTTCCGGCGGTCCCGAGCGGGCGTCAGGAGACGCGGCGCAGGACCCAGGTGCGGACCAGCGCGGCGGTCACGCCGGCGAGCACGAGGACCGCGAGCAGCATCGGCAGCTGGACGTCGCCACCGGGCAGGCCGTCGGTCGCGAGCGCCTCGGCGTTGCCCGCGTTGCGGACGTCGGTGCCCTGTCCGGCCTGGCCGTCGGCACCGGGGACGCCGTACTGCGGGCCACCCTCACCGGGAAGCGGGCTGTTGGCCGGGTAACGCACGCCCGGCGCCACCGCGACACCCGGCTGCGCGACCGGCAGGTTGCCGTACTCGCGCGGCGGGGCGTAGCCGGTGCCGTTGCTGCCACCGGGGAGCAGGTTCGGGGAGGACGGGACGCCGTTGGTGCCGCCGCCGTTGCCGCCCTGCTGCGGTGCGGTGGTGCCGGGGGTGGGCAGCGTCGGCGCGACGTAGTTCGTCGCGACCGTGGTCAGGCCACAGCTCCCGGCGACCTTGTGCGCGATGGTGTCCAGCGTCTTGTCCGGGTTGAGGCCGAGGCCCCAGGACTTGGTCTCCTTGACCGCCTGCCGCACGGCCGCACCGATCGTCTTGCCGTCGATCGTGCCGCCCGCGGAACTCGGGACGGAGCCGACGGAGATGGTGTTGACCTTGGCGATGTCGTTCGCGGCGACGTCGTAGAGGGCGAGCGTGCCCGCTTCCTTCGCGCCCGCGCGCACCAGTTCCTTGACCGACGAGCCGGTGATCGCGACGGTGTCGTTCATCCCGCCGTTGACGGTGCCGCCGCAGGCGTTCGCCAGCGTGGTGGCGGCCGAGGCGGTGCCCGCCGTCAGGAGCGCGCCACCGGTGACCATGGTCGCGAGTGCGGTGACGGTGAGCGCCTTGCGGGTGGTCTGCCAGATGGTGGTCTTCCGCACGAGCGCGATCCTCCGGGTCGGTGGGGGCGTCAGGCAGTGCATCAGGTTTTCACCAGAGAGAAAAGCACTACCAACGGGGATAACGAGGGAGTGACCAGAAAGATACTAGGCGGTAGGACTAACTTGTAGCGGCCATTCGGCGGAGTACCCAGGTGCGAACCAGGCCCGCGCTGACTCCGGAGAGTGCCAAAACGGCGATCAGCAGCGGCAGTTTCCCGTCTTGAGTGAATCCATCGCTCACACTCGGTAGCGCCTCGGCCTGTCCCGCATTCTGGACGTCCGGATTACCGGCGGCGTTCTCACCCTCGGCGGCGAGGCCGAACTGCGGCGTGTAGCCCGGGATCTGGCCGCCGTACCGCAGTCCGGGCGAGGGGCTGAAGAGACCGGCCATCGCCATCGGGATGGAGCTGTAGTCGCGCATCGGGGCGTAGCCCGTGCTGGCGCCCCAGGGGAGGCCACCGAAGTTCGGGGTGAAGGTGCCGGGCAGCAGCGGACTGTTCGCCGCCGGGATGCTGCCCGCCGGATTCCCGCCCTGTGCCGGGGCGCCGGGTCCGCCGGTCTGCGGGCCGCCGGTGCCGGGCGTACCGGTGCCGGGCTTCTCGGGTGCGGGCTTGCCGCCGGGCGCTGGTTTGCCCGCGCCGGTCAGGGCGTCGTGGGTACCGGTGACGGCGCCGGTCAGCGCTTCGGCGGCGGGTTCGCCGATGACCGGGACCGGCGCGACCACGGCGTTCACCACGGTCACCGTCACCTTGCAGACCGTGCCGAGCAGCGCGTTGATCGTGCCGGTGAGGATTCCGGAGACCGGGCCGGCGTGGCCCAGGTCGAGCGGGATGCCGAGCAACGGCGTCTTCCCGAGGATCTTGTCGCCGGTCTTCGCGGTCACCGAACCACCGCAGACGGCGGTCTTGGTCTCGGCGGCGGCGGCCGTGCCAGGCATGGCGAGGGCGGCCGAGCCCGCGAGAATGAAGGCCGAGGCACCCAGGGCCGTCGCCCTCCGTGTCCGTTCGCGCATGCCTTCGACTCCTCCGTCGTCGGGTTCACCTACCTGCCCAACGACGCTAATGGAGACAAGTAACGCCCGCTCACTCGAAGAGGTCAGGCATTCGAGTGGAAGCGGGCGTCACTGACGGTGAAGATCAGGCGGGCTTGCCCCGCAGCCAGGCTCGGACCAGCGCCGCGGCGACGACGGCCAGCGCCAGCACCGCGAGCAGCAACGGCAGCTTGGCCGGGGCGACCGGCGCCTGGACGGCCTGCGCGTTGCCGGTGTCCTTCTCGTCGACGGTGGGCGGCACCTCGCCGGGGATGATCTCGGTGATCACCGGCGCCTGGACGAAGTTCCCGGGCAGCAGCGCCGCGTTGCTGATGACGCCCGCGATCGAGTCGCCGCCGATGCCGGTGGAGGAACCCGGGCCGGTTTCGACGGGGAGTTCGCTGCCCGGCCCGCCCGGCTGACCCGGCTTCGGAGGCTGGGGCTGCGGCGGGTTCGGCCCGGGGTTCGGCGGTTCGGGCTCGGGCTCGGGGTCCGGACCTGGATCGGGCGGAATGGGGAGTTCGTCGACGACGCCCTGCGTCAGGTTGCCGACCGCGTTCACCACACCCTGAGCGGGCGGGCAGGCACCCTTCGCGACGAGGTCGCCGACCGCGTTGTCGGTGAGGCCGGTGGCCTTGACCAAGTCCCCGACCGGCAGCGAGAGCAGTGGCTTCTTGCCCTGGGCCGTCTTGGCCTTCGAGTCCAAACCGACCGTCAGCGCCTCGGGCGAGTTGAGCGGCGCGCCCGCGTCGAGAACGAGGCCGTCCGCGGTCTCCCCGTTCTGGAGTGTCGCGGCGCATTTGCCGGAAAGGGTCGGATTCGGCTCGGCGGCCATCGCGGTCATCGGGAACGCGAGTCCGGCCGATACCGAAAGTGCGAAACCCAGTGCCGTGATCCGCCCGGCAGTCTTCCCCATCGAGTTCGTCCTCCGCCCCTCAAGACCCAACGCGGTTTTAACGGAACGCGCTCACGCTACCCCACGAGCGTGACGAACCTGGGCCGCGCCGGGGAAAAAGCGACGAGGGTAGTTTGCTGGCATGAAAATCGGTGCCCATGTCCGCGACGACGACCCCCTCTCCGCGGTCGCCGAACGCGAGGCCGAGGTCCTCCAGTTCTTCCTTTCCGACCCGCAGGGCTGGAAGGCTCCCAAACCCCATCCGCACGGCGAAGCCATCAAAGAGTCGCCGGTCGAGGTGTTCATCCACTCGCCGTACCTGATCAACGTGGCGTCGTTGAACAACCGCATCCGCATCCCGTCGCGGAAGAACGTCACCCAGCACGCGAACGGCGCGGCCGAGATCGGCGCGAAAGGGCTCGTCGTGCACGGCGGCCACGTCGGTTCTTCGGAAGACGTCGAAGACGGCCTCGTCAACTGGCGCAAGCTTTTCGAGCGTGAACAGGAGAAGGGCGGCTTCGCCGTGCCGATCCTGATCGAGAACACCGCCGGCGGCGACAGCGCGATGACCCGCGACCTCGACACGATCGCCCGGCTCTGGGACAAGGTCGGCGAATTCGGCGCGGGCTTCTGTTTCGACACCTGCCACGCGTACGCGGCGGGCTGGGACCTGACCGAGGCGGTCAAGAAGGTCAAGGCCATCACCGGCCGGATCGACCTGGTGCACCTCAACAACTCGCGCGACGAGTTCGGTTCCACCCGGGACCGGCACGCCAACATCGTCGGCGGCGACGGCACGATCGACCCCGAGGTGCTGGCCGCGGTCGCCGCCGAGGCGGGCGCCCCGGTGATCGTCGAGACCCCGGCCGACGGCCAGGCCGCCGACATCGCCTACGTCCGCGAGCGCGTCGCCTCCGCCTGACCCTCCCGCGTTTAGTCCTCTAGATGCGCTTACCCCGCATTTAGAGGACTAAATGCGGGGTAAGGCAAAGGCGTCGTCCCCGGGCCTGGTGGTTTCTTCCGGCGCGGGGTCAGGCCTGATGACTGTGTGGATTTTGGGACATCTGACGTCCCAAAATCCACACAGTCCCGCCTCACCTACCCGATCGCCATAGCGCCAGTCCGCCTGAGGGGATGTTGCGAAGGGCGCTTTCGCGACGTCTTCGCCCGGCGGATCCGCGTTGTGTCCAGGTGGTCGTGAGTGGCGATTCGGGTTAGAGCCGAAGGGGTCTTAGGTACCTGCTGGTTGTGGCTGGAGTTGGTTGCAGGTCCGTGAAGGCCTCCTTGCCTACTCTGAAGGTAGTGAAGGAGGCCTTCACGGACTACGTGATCGGCCTCCGCCGTCTCAGCGACACCCGGCGGTGGCGTGGTGGGTCGTCGTGAGGGCCGCGCCAGCCAGTCCGGGTGTCTCGAAAGCCACTTTCGCGACGTCTGGTGTCCCGAAAGTGGCTTTCGCGACACGGCCGCTGGGCAGCACGAACTTGCGAACACTCGCACGCAAAATCCAATAGGTACCTAGGGCACCCTTGGCTAGAACCCGAATCGCCACTCACGACCAACCCGACCCACGCCGTCCGGACTGGCGCGGGTCGTCAGTCGTCCTCTTCGGCGATCTTCCGCCGTCGCATCTCGGCACGCGCGGCGAGCATGGTGCGCTGCTTGACCATCTGGGACAGGAGCGACGCGGCGTCGCGCAGGGCTTCCCGGGTGTCGAGCTCGTAGTCGTAATCCGACGACTGGTAGCGGGCCCACGCCAGCTCGGTGTCGGTGCCGACCGCGGTCCTCCGCAGCCACTCCACCGTGGTGTCGATCATCGAATCCAGCTGGGCCGACCGCGCGTTCAGCCCGCTCGTCACGTCGTCTTCGGGCGCGAACGCGAACGGGCTCGGCTCGTCGGCGGCCTCCCCCAGCATTTCCCGCACGGCGTCGTCGGTGAGCTCTTCGGCGTCACGCGGCAACTCCGCCGCGAGTTGCCACCGGCCTCCCGTGAAGCGCTCGACCATGATGATCGCGGAATACCCGTGCAACGTCGTCGTGCGGTGGACGACCGTGCCGTGCGCCAGGTGGAAGGCCATGCGCGCAGGCTACTCAAGCGGGAGTCACTTCCCTCTCCAGCGGGAGGGCCGGGCGGGCGCGGCACGGAAGGCTCATTCCCATCAGGACGGTCCTGGTACTGGAGGGAAGCCATGAACATCAAGTCGAAGATCGCCGCGGTCGCCGTGCTCGCCATCGCGGCGGGAACACTGGGGGCGACGCAGGCGAGTGCCGCGCCGGAGCGGGGTTCGGTCGTCTTGGGATCGGCGGGCGGACCGCTGACGTTCCCGGGCTACGACAACGACCCGGTCCGCTTCGACTTCGCCGCGTTCGGCGAGCCCGGCAAATCCTCGGGCCGGTTCCACGTGAATCATCTGACCAAGGACGGAAAACTCGTCGCCGACTTCGACGGCCGGGTCGACTGTGTCTCCCGCGCCGGCACCCTCGCCATCTTGACCGGCGTGATCGAACGTGCCGACATTCCTGGCCTCCCCGTGAACGTCGTCGGCCGCCGGGTCGGCTTCTCGGTGCAGGACGAGCCGCGCGGCCACGATCGAATCGGCTGGAGCTGGGCCTACGGCGGAATCGAGCACGACGTCCTGCCGTGCACCGGACCTGTGCCGTTCTTCCAGACGAGCACGGGCGGCTACACCGTCCGATGAAATCGGCTTGACCCTCTCGCCACGGGAGGGTCGAACCTGGTCCGCATGATCGAGAATCGGACCGTCTACCGGGCGGAGGACGGCGAGCACGTCGGCTACGTCGTCCCCGCGCCGGACACGCGCTGGCAGGCACTGACCGTTTTCGGCTACCCGCTCGGCGGGCCGGCCGCCTTCGACGACTCCGTCGCGTTGCTGGAGGCCGAAGGCCTGGCCGTGCTCGCCGAGCGCTGGTCGGTCAAGCACGGCGAGGACTGGGTCACCTGCCGCCTCGTCGAGACGTCACCCGAAGCGGTCGTCGTCCAGATCAACGACTTCGGTGCCGAGGACTTCGGCAAGAATCTCAGGCTGGAACGTCCTGGACCTGATGTGTTGAAGCGCGCTTGACGTCAGGAGCGCCATCGAGGAAGCCGCCCACCGGATCGTCGTCACCGGCGAGGCGGACGGGGTCGGTCCGCGGCCGGTAGATGTCGCGGACCACCAGCGCGCACAGGCCGATCACCGCGAGGTCGCGGACGACGACGGTGCCGAGGAACCAGTCCTCGGGCAGGCCTTTGTGATCGACGCCGAGGTAGTACATCATCCGCGGCGCCCAGACGAGCGCGTCGATGACCATCCAGCCGAGCAGCAGCCGCCAGCGCGGGATCGCGAGGACCGCCAGCGGCACCAGCCACAGCGAGTACTGCGGGCTCCACACCTTGTTGGTCAGCAAGAACGCGGCCACCACCAGGAAGGCCAGCTGGCCGAGCCGCGGACGGCGCGGTGCCTTCAGCGCGACGTACCCGATGCCGGCGCAGGCGGCCAGGAACAACACCGCGACGACGGTGTTGAGCACGACCGGTGTCTGGCCCGCGGTGAGTTTCCCGTCGAAACCGGCCCAGCCGGAAAGGTGGGAGAACACGTTGTAGAGCGAGTCCGGATCCATCGGGCGCGTCGTGTTGAGCCGGAAGAACTCCCACCAGCCGGTCGGCGCGGCGAGCGCGAACGGGACGTTGACCACCACGAACGTCGCCACGGCGAGCCCTGCGGTGAGTGCCCAGTGTTTGACCTTGCCCGCGCGCAGGCACAGGAAGAACAACGGGA
The DNA here is from genome assembly GCF_046549035.1 of Amycolatopsis sp. lyj-90. Taxonomy (NCBI): domain Bacteria; kingdom Bacillati; phylum Actinomycetota; class Actinomycetes; order Pseudonocardiales; family Pseudonocardiaceae; genus Amycolatopsis; species Amycolatopsis sp. lyj-90. The sequence continues at coordinate 231,948 of NZ_JAJPWP010000005.1, read as the reverse complement.
TGAGCAGGAGCAGCGGATACAGCTTCGCCGCCGCGCCGAGACCGAGCAGGAAACCCGCGATCTCGGGCCGCTTCCGGGCCCAGGCGAGCAGCGCGGTCGCGGTGAACGCGGTCGCGATGGCGTCGAAGTTCGTGAAAGTGTGCACCAGCACCAGCGGCGAGATCGCCACCAGCACCGCGTCCCACGGCCGGCGTTTCAACGACCGGCCGGTCGCCCACACCGTGACGAGCCAGGCCAGCGCGAGCCAGAGCGCCGAGATGTTGAAGTAGACGGCGACCGGGAGCGCGCCGGGCAGCCAGCCCGATTCCGCGATCGAGAGCCAGGCTTCGGTGAGCTTCGCGTTGATCCACTGGAACAGCCCGGTCGCGACCGGGTACTCCATGTACCGCGTGGTCTCCTTCGCCGTTCCCGCGTCCTCGGTCCACGAAGTCACGTACGGGAAGGTGTCGGGATCGTTCAGCCGCTCGGAACTGTAGAGCGGGATGATGTCCGAATAGCACATCGCGACGAACGGGCGGCCCGCCCGCCAGTCGAGCTGGTTCACGCCGGAGTCGTCGGTGTACTGCTGGATGCAGGACGCCTTGCCGAACCACGAGAGCAGCAGCGCGAGGCAGGCCAGCAGCAGCCCGACCCGCTGCGGCGACCAGAACCAGTGCCGCCCCACGGCCGCGTGCTCGCCGAGCGGGCCGCCGATCGGCCGGGTGGCCGCGGCCACGAGCGGTTCGTTCCAGCTCGGGATGACCCGCTCGCCCGGGGTGAGGGACAGCGGGGTCTCGCGCTCCGGCGGGGTCGTCTGGTCGGACACGTGGCGGATGTTAGCGCCTATCCGGGTGACCCTCCGGTGATATCGCCGCTACCTGGGTCGTGAGTGGCGGGTGAGCCGGGGCCATGTAGTCCGTGAAGGACTCCTTGAGGGACCCAGGGTCCCTCAAAGTTCCCCTCACACCTCCCGGAGATGGCGCGTGAAGGCCCCTCCGGCGATATCGCCGCCGTCGTAGAACTCGGCGAGCTATTGGTGTCCACAGACCCACTTCCAGGTGGCGTCTCCGTAGGCCTTGGCCGCGGTGTCAGGATCCTTGCCGCGGGCTGGCATAGCCGTGCGATCAGCCATTTCAGGTGTCAGAACGGTGCGCGCGAGCCCGCTGATCGCGAGTGCGGATCCAGCACTGCAGAAGTTCTTCGCCGCATCGAACATCTCGTCATAGGTATGCGGGGAGTTCGGTGTGAACCCGGCGGTCTTCATCGCGGCCGTCCACTCGGTTTTGGGGTCGGGAGGGGTCTCCTCTGCGCCGCAGCCTGTCAGCAAAACCCCGTAAGTCGCGGCTATGGTCGCGATGATCGTCCTGGCGCGCAACTGGCTCCCCTTTGACTCCCGAATGTGATGCTAGGTCGTCGAGAGGGTGCTGTCCGTTACTGGGAAGCTCCTAGGTGATATCGCCGCTGTCGTAGAACCCGGCGAGCACCTCGGCCGCCGCGCCGAACGCGACGACGTCGTCGCCCATCTCGTCGAGATCGACCTGGATTCGTTGCCAGTGCGGCAAAGGCAGCAGTTCCCGGAGCCGCGCGGCGACCGTGTCGCGGTACACCTCCGGCTCCTCGCGGACCGAACGCCCGGTCAGCACGACACGTTCGAGGTCGAGGATCTGGACGAGGTCGGCGAGCCCGGTCCCCAGCAGCCCCGCCGCCTCCTCCGTGGTCGCGGCCGCGTTGTGCAGCACCTCGACGCAGCCGCGGCGCCCGCACGCGCAGCGCGGTCCGTCGAAGGCGAGGGTCGTATGCCCGAATTCACCCGCGTTGGTGCGCGGTCCGCGGTACAGCCTGCCGTCGATCAGCAGGCCGACGCCGATGCCGGTGCCGACGAGCACGACGGCGGTCGCGGCCCGGTCGCCCTCCGGCCAGTGCTGGGCGAAGGCGGCGGCGTTGGTGTTCTTGTCGAGTCGCACGGGCAGGCCGGTGCGCTTCGCGAGCAGGTCGCGCAGGGGGACGTGGTGCCAGCCCGGCATGTTCGTGGCGTCCCGGACCACGCCTTCGTGGTGGTCGAGCGGGCCGACGCTGCCGACGCCGAGGCCGAGCACGCGTTCACGCTCGATGCCGTCGAGCAGTGCTTCCGTCGCTTCACCCAGCGCGGAAACGGCCTGGTCAGGGGTGAATCCCGGCGACAGCGGCCCGTCTTCCGAGGCGACGATCTTCCCGGCCAGATCGGTCCGGACCACCCGGAAGGAGTCCCGGTCGAGCTGCGCGCCGAGCGCGTGCCGCGCGTCCGGGCGGATGCGCAGCAGCGTGCGCGGCTTGCCGACCCCGGCCGCGGGCTGGCGTTCCTCGTCCAGCAGGCCGGCTTCGAGCAGTTCGGGGACGATCTTCGAGACGGCCTGCTGCGTGAGCCGGGTGCGTTCCGCCAGCTCGACGCGGCTGAGCCCGCCCGCGCGCAGGATGTGCGTGAGCAGCAGTGCCCGATTGTGCTGGCGCAGCCCGCGCAGATTGACCCCGGTGTCCGGCATAGCGCGCATCCTGCCACGGCTGGCTGATTACGCAACACTGTTGTTTAATGGAGGCATGGCTGACTTGCGAGTGGGGATCTTCGGATACGGCATCGGCGGGCGCGTCTTCCACGCCCCGCTGATCAGCGCGACGCCGGGGCTGACCCCGGCCGCCATCGTCACCTCGAACCCGGAGCGGGTCGGGCAGGCCAGTGCCGACTATCCGGCCGCCGAGGTGCTGCCGGACGCGGACGCGTTGTTCGCGAAGGCGGACGACCTGGACCTGGTCGTCGTCAGCACGCCGAACCGCACGCACGTCCCGCTCGCGCTTCGGGCGATCGAGGCAGGGCTGCCCGTCGTCGTCGACAAGCCCTTCGCGCCGACAGCGGCCGAAGCGGCGAAGGTCGTCGAAGCCGCGGAGGCCAACGGCGTCGGCCTGACGGTGTTCCAGAACCGCCGGTTCGACTCGGACTTCCTCACCGTCCGGAAGCTGCTCGACGCGGGCCGCCTCGGCGACGTCTTCCGCTTCGAATCACGCTACGACCGCTGGGTGCCGAAGCCGCGGGACAACTGGCGCGAGTTCGGTGATCCCGCCGAGGCGGGCGGGCTGCTCTACGACCTCGGCGCGCATATCGTCGACCAGGCGCTGCAGCTGTTCGGCCCGGTCGCGGAGGTCTACGCGGAGGTCGACAAGCGCCGTGACGGGGTCTCGGTCGACGACGACGTCTTCGTCGCCCTCCACCACACGAACGGCGTGCGCTCGCACCTGTGGGCGTCCGCGCTGGCGGGGACCCGGAATCCCCGGTTCCGCGTGCTCGGCGACAAGGCGACTTTCACCAAGTACGGCCTCGACGTCCAAGAGCCGCAGATCAAGGACGGGCTGCGGCCCGGCGACCCCGGCTGGGCGGTCGAACCGCCGTCGGACGCCGGAAAGCTCGGCGTGAACGACGACGTCGAGACCGTGCCCACCGAGGTCGGCCGCTATGAGGACTTCTACGCGCAGGTGCGCGACGCGCTCCTCGGCAAGGGCGAGTTCCCGGTCGATCCCGCCTCCGCCGTCGACGCGCTCCGGGTCATCGAAGCCGCTCACCTTTCGGGTGCCGAACGGCGCGTCGTCACCCTCTGACCGAGGGGCTGAAGGGGACTTTCCCCGCATAGGACGTAGCAAAGGGGCCCTTCACCGCATGACATGCGGTGAAGGGCCCCTTCAGCTGCTGCTATCCGTTGTCCCCTCTGCCGCCACCGCGGCCGGGACCGTTGCCTTCTTCCCCGTTGTTCTCACTGGACGAAGGCGGGTTCTTCGAGCTCGACGGCGGCTCCGTCTCCTCATTCCGCGAAGACTGCCCTGTCGACGGGCCCGTCGACGGCGTGCCGGTCTCGTTCGGGTCCTCGTTGTCGCTCGGCGGGGTCTGCGTCGAAGGGACGGTGTTGCTGTCGTCCCCGCCGATGATCTTGACCTTGTCGAAGCGCTCCCCCGGCTTGCCGTTCAGGTACAGCGAAAGGAACTTCTGCCAGATCGGCCCGGCGATCGTCGAACCGAAGATCGCCTTGCCGTTCTTGCCCTTCAGCGCCTTGTCGCCGTCGCCGCCGACCCACACCGCGGCCGAGATCGACGGCGTGTAGCCGACCATCCAGGTCTGCGAGTTGGAGTCCTTCGCCGACGCGGGCTCGCCCGGCCGGTAGGTGTGCTGCTGGGTTCCCGTCTTGCCGGCGCACTCGTGACCGTTGGGGCACTTGAGCTTCGAGAACGGGATGACACCCTTGAGCGACTCGGTGACGTTGCCCGCGATCTGCTTGCTCTTGTCGGAGTCGTCGGAGAAGGCGGGCTTCGCCTCCTCCGGAGCCGAGTACGCGGCCTCGTCCTGCGAGTTGGTCACCTTGGCGACGAAATGCCTGTTCCGCCGCTGGCCATCACCCGCGAAGGTCGCGTACGAGGCGGCCATGTCCTCCGGGCTGACGGCCGTCTTGCCACCGCCGAGCGCGATGTTGTTGTCGGCGAACAGTTCGGAGGCGCCCTCGGGGGCGGGTTTGATCCCGGCGTCCTTGGCGGCCTGTGCCACCGGCCCGGGCTTGGTCACGTTCACGACCATGTCGTAGAACACCGTGTTCGCGGAGCGCTGCATCGCCTCGGACACCGTGCACTGCGCCGAACACGAGCTGCCGGGACCGGCGTTGCGGATCGTCTGCTTCCCGAACTGCCGGTTGTTGGACCCGTCGAACGTCGAGTTGATGCCGCCCTTGCCCATCTGCATGTACGCGGTGAGGTCGAACGGCTTCATCGACGACCCGGGGTTCTGCGGCGTGTTCGCCCAGTCCCGGCCCTTCTGGTCCTTGCCGTCGGGCCCCTTCACGATGGACGGGCCACCGTAGTACGCCTTCACGCCACCGGTCTTGGGGTCGATCGCGACGAGCGCGTTGAGCAGGTTCTCGTCGGTCTGGCCCTTCATCCCGTCGGCGACCGCCTGTTCGGCCGCGGCCTGCGCCTTCGGGTCGATGGTCGTGTAGACCTTGTAGCCGCCCGTGTAGTAGACGTCGCCGGTGATGCCGTTCGCGGCGAGCTCTTCCTTGACCTTGTCGCGGATGAACGGGTTGACCACCCCGGCCTGTTCCTTGTCGGCTTGCGGCACCGGCGTCGGGAACTGCATGTTCGCGCGGTCCGCGGCGGAGAGGAAACCGTTCTGCACCATCCGGTTCAGCGCGACGGTCCAGCGTTCGTTCGCGACCTTCTCGTTCTCCGAACGGCCGGGCTGCTGGATGAGGCCCGCGAGGAGCGCGGCTTCGGAGGCGTTCAGCTCGCCGGCGGGCTTGGCGAAGAACGCCTGCGCGGCCGATTCGATGCCGTACGCGCCGCGCCCGAAGTAGATGATGTTCAGGTACGCCGAGATGATGTCCTTCTTCTCGTACGTCTGGTTCATCTTGAAGGATTTGGCGAGTTCGGTCCATTTACGGGTGAGTGACGATTCGTCGTTCCCGCTGGCGACCTTGATGTACTGCTGGGAGATGGTCGAACCACCGCCCTTGCCCGCGGTCACCTGGTTGTAGACCGCGCGCAGGATGCCGCCGATGTCGAAGCCGGAGTTCGTCTCGAAGGAGGCGTCCTCGGTGGCGATGACGGCCTTCTTGACGACGTCCGGGATCTGCTCCGGCGTCAGGATCTGCCGGTTGCCACCCTTGGGCACGTCCTTGCCCATTTCGGTGTTGTCGGCGTAGTAGTACGTCACCGCTTGGCCCTGCGTCGCCGCGATCGACTGCGGCGAAGGGACGTCGACGTTGAAGTAGGTGATCACGAACGCGATCCCCGGGATGACGACGAACAGGCAGAACAGGGCGAGCAAGACCCGCCGGATCCGTCTCCACCGGCGCTTCTTGCGCTGCGCCGGGGTGAGGATCGGCTTCCCGTTTTCGTCGGTCTCCGGGGCGTACTGCTCGTCTTCGTACGGCTCTTCGTAGCCGCGGTCGGCGTCGTACCGGTGCTCGGTGCCGTTGTGCTCGTGATGCGTGATGAGGTCCGGCTCGTGCTGCGGCGCGACCGGCGGTCGCTGCGAACGTCGCGGCTGCTGGGGCGGCGGCTGCTGCTGGGGCGAACCCTGCCGCTGCCACGGTGCCTGCCCCGGTCCCTGCGGTCCGGGACCCGGTCGCTGCCCGTAACCCGGAGGAGGACCTCCGGCGGGGCGGCGGGGCGGTCCGGCCGGGCGTTGCGGACGACGGGCGGGGTCCGGGTCCTGACCTGGCCATCCGCCGTGGGGATCGTCGTTCACCTTGACGTCCTCCGAACCTTTCGTGGGTGAGCGCGGTCCTGCGGTCGCAGGTCTCCTTCTACCTAAGACGTATCAAATCGGTTCAGGTTCACCGGGGGCGACGAAAAAAGGTGTGCCGGGCAGCCCTGCCCGGCACACCTTTTTCATGCGCTTCGCCCGGTCATCACGGATCTTCGCCGTTCGGGAACAACGGCTCCGAAGTCCCCGGCCCCGGCCTGGTCGGCTTCGTGGGCTTTGTCGGTTTCGTCGGCCAGCCGCCGGTTTCCGTCGGCTCGGTCGGCTCGGTGGGAATCGTCGGCGTCGGGGTGGTCGTCGGCGTCTCGGGCGGCGTCGACGTCTGCGGCGGCTTCGAGGCCGTCGTCGGCGGCACGTACCTGGCGTCCTTGCCGATCGGCTTGACGCTGTCGAACTTCTCCGACGGCTTGCCGGTCATGTACCGGGACATGAAGTCTTCCCAGATCGGGCCCGCGATGGTCCGGCCGTAGACCGGCTTGCCGCCCTTGTCGTGCAGCGGCTTGTTGCCGTCGCCGCCGACCCACACCGAGGTCGAGATGGTCGGCGTGTAGCCCACCATCCAGGTCTGCGCGTTGCGGTCGCGGTAGCTGGCCGGGTCGCTGTCCTTGAAGTCGTACTGCTGCGTGCCGGTCTTGCCCGCGCAGTCGTGACCCTTCGGGCACTTCAGCTTCGAGTACGGGATGACCTCTTCGAGCGCGTCCGTGACGTTGCCGGCGATCTGCTTGCTCTTGTCGGCGTCGTCACTGAAGGCGGGAGAGCCCTTGGGGGCCGTCTCGTCGAACTCGACCTCGTCCTGGGAGTTGGCCAGCTTGGCGACGAAGTGCTGCTTCTGCCGGACGCCTTCACCGGCGAAGGTGGCGAAACCGGCCGCCATGTCCTCGGCCGTGGTGACCGTGCCACCACCGCCGAGGGCGATGTTGATGTCGGGGCTCAGCTTCGCCTTGCCGCCGTCGGCCTCCACCATCACGCCGGCTTCCTTCGCGGCCTTCGCCACCGGGTCGATCTTCGTCGCGTTGCGGACCATGTCGTAGAACACGGTGTTCGCGGAGACCTTCATCGCCTCGGCGACCGTGCATTGCGTACCGCAGTTGGAGCTCTCGCCCGCGTTCCGGATCGTGCGGCCGTCGAACTTCCGGTTGTTGGAGCCGTCGAACGTCTCGCCGAGTCCCTTGCCCATCTTGAGGAACGCGGTCAGGTCGAAGGCCTTGAACGCCGACCCGGGGTTGTGCGGCACGTTCGCCCAGTCGATGGCCTGGACGTCCTGGCCCTGCGCGTTCTTCGTCCAGTCGGGGCCGCCCCAGTAGGCGACCACACCGCCGGTCTTGGGATCGATCGCGACCAGCGCGTTCAGGATGTTCTCGTCGGTCTGGCCCTTCATCCCCTCGGCGACGGACTCCTCGGCCATCTTCTGCGCCTTGGGGTCGATCGTCGTGGTGATCTTGAAGCCGCCCTGGTGCAGCCGGTCCTGGTCGTAGCCGCGGGCCTCGAGCTCGTCGATCACGCGGTTGCGGATGTGCAGGCTCAGCGTCCCGGCGTCGTCGGCCTTCGCCTGTGCCTTCGGGATCGGCTTCGGGTACTCGGCGGTGGCGCGCTGACCAGGGTCCAGCCACTTGTTCGCCACCATCTGGTCCATCACGAAGTTCCAGCGCCTCTGCGCGTACGCGTCGTTCTCGGACTTGCTCGGGCCCTGGATCAGGCCGGCGAGCAAGGCGGCCTCGGACGCGCCGAGCTCCTTGGCTGGCTTCTTGAAGTAGGCCTGCGCGGCCGCTTCGATGCCGTTCGCGCCGCGACCGAAGTAGATGGTGTTGAGGTACGCGGTGATGATCTCCTCTTTGGACATCTGGTTGTTCATCTTGAAGGATTTGGCCAGCTCGGTCCATTTACGGGTGAGCGTCGGAGCCTCGTTGGCCGTGGCCTTCTTGATGTACTGCTGGGAGATCGTCGAACCGCCGCCCTGGCCGCCGGTGACGTTGTTGTAGACCGCGCGCAGGATGCCGCCGACGTCGAACCCGGAGTTGGTTTCGAACGACGAGTCCTCGGCCGCGTAAACGGCCTTCTTGACCGCGTCCGGGACGTCGCCCGGCTGAAGCAGGTACCGGCTGCCGCCGCTCGCGGGCGCGATCTTGCCCATCGGGCTGCCGTCGGCGTAGGTCAACGTGATCGGCTGGCTCTGCAGGCTCGCGATGCTTTCCTGCGACGGGACGTCCACCAGGAAGTAGGTGATGACGAACGCGATCGCCGGCACCACGACGAACAGGCCGAACATCGAGTAGAGGACCCGGCGGACGATCCGCCAGCGGCGCTTCTTGCGCTGCTTCGGGGTGAGGACCTTCTTCTTGTCGCCGTCTTCGTCCTCGGCGGGCTCGTCGTCGTACTGATCGTCACTCTCCGCGCCGAGGGCCGAGCTTTCGTGACGATCGTCATAGCGATCGTCGTACGGGTCGTAGCCGTACGGGTCTTCGGTGCCGTTGTGCGCGTGGTGCGTGATGAGGTCCGGCTCGCGCTCGTACGGGTCCGGCTCGACCGGGCGGACCATCGCGGTCGCCTGGTCGGCGGGAGCGGGCGGGCGGCGGTTGCCGGGCGGGGGCGGCGGCGGCCGGTGACCGACGGCGCCCTGCTGGGAACGCTGGGGACGGCCACCGGGCGGCGGGGGTCCCTGCCTGCGCGGGGGCATGCCGTTGGGGCGGCGCGGGGCCGCGGGACGGCGTGGTTCGTCGTCGGACGGCCACTCGGGGCCGCCGTTGCCACCGCTGTCCCCGCCGGGCCATTGGGGGTCGACCGGGCGCGGGGCAGCGGACCGTGGTGGGGCCGAGCGGGGGGTGCCGTTCGGGGGCGTCCGGCGCTGGGGGCGGCGCGGGGGTTCCTCGCCCGGCCAGCCGGGCTCGTCCTCTTCGCCCGGCCAGTGGGCACGGCGAGGTGCATCAGGCTCCTGGCCTGGCCAGGAGCGGTTGCGGTCGTCGTTCACGAATGGGCCTCCCAGACCGGCGCTTCGGGGGACGCCGCTCTGTGCTCAACTGCGATTTCGGTACCTGTCACTGACCCGCTGTCCTCTGCGACCGGGTCCGTGGCCGGGTGCTTCCCGGGTCTCCTGTTCCGAGGACGTAGGAGCGCACCAGGTGGTTCCAGTGACAGCTCCGGCATACCTCGACCTCGTAGACGGTGAACTCCGCGAAGAGCCCGTCCATCCGCACCAGTTCTTCCGGTGTCTTGGCTGATCCGGCGACGTGCTTGAGCTCCTCGCCGTAGACCCAGGACACCAGGGTCAGTTCCTCCCGGTGACAGACCGGGCAGTCCTGCTCACCAGGTCGTCCGTGGAATTTCGCGGCCCGCAGGAGGTACGGGCCCGCGTCGCAGACGTCGTATGTGCCGACCCGTCCGGAGTGGACGCCCTTGAGCAGCGAGCGCCGCTGTAAGGCGTAGTCCACGACCTGCCGCTGGTTTCGCACGCCAACAGAGTACGGGCTCTTGCTGTGTGGTCCACGCCCCGTTCTCGGGGAGACGGACCGTGCACGACCGGACACGCCGACGATTCGATAACTCTCCGGTGAATTTCGTCCGGTTCCGCCGACGCTCGATCGGGGTTAGCTACACCACTCCGATGTATCGGCGCGATATAGTGGGCCGGTAGGTTGACCGAACCGGTCTCGGTGGCCAACGCGACCGGTCGCGGTTTGTTCCCGGAAGGGGGTGCGGTGTGCTGGAGCTCGCGATCTTGGGGCTGTTGCACGAGACCCCCATGCACGGTTACGTGCTGCGCAAACGTTTGCACGAGACGCTCGGGATGTTCCGGACGTTCTCGTACGGCTCGCTGTACCCGACCCTGCGTCGGCTGCTGCGCTCCGGTTACCTCGTCGAGGAGCTCGAAGAGGTGGAAGACCGGGCGTGGGCACGCCGGGGCAAGCGCGTGTACAAGCTCACCGCCGAGGGCAAGGAACGGTTCGCCGAACTGCTCGGTGACGCGGGCCCGCAGACGTGGGACGACGAAGGCTTCGGCGTCCACCTGGCGTTCTTCTCGAGGACACCGGCCGACGTCAGGATGCGAATCCTGGAGGGCCGTCGTCGTCGGGTCGAGGAACGCCGAGAAGGACTTCGGACGGCAATGGCGCGGGCCGAGGAGAAGATCGACCGCTACACCCGTGAGCTGCACCGGCTCGGGCTGGAGTCCAGTGAGCGGGAGGTGCGCTGGCTCAATGAGCTGATCGCGCACGAACAGGCCGAGCAGCGCGGACCGGAGACCTGAGGCGCTCTCCGTGCCCGCTGAGCACTACCTACAACTGTTGGACGAATGAAGGAGAAACCGGCATGGGCGAGAACCGCCGCGTTCGGGTGGCCATCGTGGGCGTCGGCAACTGTGCGGCCTCGCTGGTCCAGGGCGTTCAGTACTACCGCGACGCAGATCCCAGCACCCGCGTGCCCGGTTTGATGCACGTCGTGTTCGGCGAGTACCACGTCCGCGACATCGAGTTCGTCGCCGCGTTCGACGTGGACGCCAAGAAGGTCAGCCGCGATCTGTCCGAGGCGATCTTCGCCAGCGAGAACAACACCATCAAGATCGCCGACGTGCCGCCGCTGGGCGTCACGGTGCAGCGCGGTCACACCTACGACGGGCTCGGCCGGTTCTACCGCGAGACCATCGAGGAGTCCGACGAGACCCCGGTCGACGTCGTCGCCGCGCTGCGCGAGGCCGAGGTCGACGTGCTCGTCTCCTATCTGCCGGTGGGCTCCGAAGAGGCCGACAAGTTCTACGCGCAGGCGTGCATCGACGCCGGTGTGGCGTTCGTCAACGCGCTGCCGGTGTTCATCGCCTCCGACCCCGAGTGGGCGGAGAAGTTCCGCGCGGCCGGTGTGCCGATCGTCGGCGACGACATCAAGTCCCAGGTCGGCGCCACCATCACGCACCGCGTGCTGGCGAAGCTGTTCGAGGACCGCGGCGTCCAGCTCGACCGGACGATGCAGCTCAACGTGGGCGGGAACATGGACTTCCTGAACATGAAAGAGCTCGAGCGGCTCGAGTCGAAGAAGATCTCGAAGACCCAGTCGGTCACCTCGCAGGTCGACCGCGAGCTCGGCAAGGGCAACGTCCACATCGGACCGTCGGACTACGTGCAGTGGCTCGACGACCGCAAGTGGGCCTACGTTCGGCTCGAGGGCCGCGCCTTCGGTGACGTGCCGCTGAACCTGGAGTACAAGCTCGAGGTCTGGGACTCGCCGAACTCGGCGGGCATCATCATCGACGCCGTGCGTGCCGCGAAGATCGCGCTGGACCGCGGCGTCGGCGGCCCGATCCTCTCGGCTTCCTCGTACTTCATGAAGTCGCCGCCGGAGCAGTACGACGACTCCACCGCGCGCGACGAGGTCGAGAAGTTCATCGCCGGCGAGGCGTGACCCTCCCGTAGCGCGCTATGAAAGGCCCGTTACTTGCAAATTTTGCAAGTAACGGGCCTTTCATAGCATCGGTGAGGGGGCGCGGAGGCGAGGGTCAGGGTGTGTGAAGGGCCGCGGGCAGGTCCGTGATCGCCGAGATCACCGTCGTCTGCGCCAGCACCGAGGGATCCGGCGGGAAGTGCGGATTCGGCACCGCGTACACCGTCATCCCCGCCGCCAGCGCCGCGCGCAGCCCGTTCGTCGTGTCCTCCACGGCCGCGCAGTTCTTCGGCTCCACGCCCAGCAGCTCCGCCGCCTTCAGATAGACGTCGGGCGCCGGTTTGCCCGCCCCGACCTGCTCCGAGGACACCGCCGTCGGCACCGGCAGCCGCGTGATGTCCAGGAACGCCTTGATCAGCAGCGGCGGCGACGAGCTCGCGATCGCCACCGGCCAGTGCTTCGCGACCTCGCGCACGACGTCCGGTCCGCCCGGGATGATCGGCGGTTTCTCCGCGTACCGCCGCGCCATCCGCTCGACCACCACCTGCGCGACGTCCGCGGGCCGGAGCTGGACGCCGAGGTCGTGTGCCAGGTAGGCGGCCCATTCCGGGGTGCTCATCCCCTGCATCGCCCTGGTCGATTCGTCCCGCCAGGTGCCGTGGAACTCGCGGGCGACCGCCCGCCGGACCTCGTCCCACATCTTTTCCGAATCCACCAGGACACCGTCGAGATCGAAGATCACCGCTTCCACACCCCCAAGCCTAGGCCGAGGCGACCTGTGCGGCAGATTACTTAGCCATGCTCAGTAATTTTAGTTAGCATGGCTAAGTGACCACGAAAGCCGCCGATCTCGCTCACCGGCTGCGCCCGCTGGTGTTCCGGCTGTACTACCTCGTCCGCCGGGAGACCCCGCAGGTGCAGCTCACCCTCACCCAGGGTTCGGTGCTTTCGGAGCTGCTGAACGGCGGCCCGCGCCGGATGAGTGCGCTTGCCGAGCTGGAGCGGGTCCGGATGCCGACGATGACCGACGTCGTCCGCCGCCTGGAGCGGCTCGGCCTGGTCAGCCGCCGTCCCGATCCCGCCGACGGCCGCGCCGTGCTCGTCGAGGTCACCGAGGTGGGGCAGCGTTTCCATCGCCGATTGATCGTCGCCAGGGAGGAATTCCTCCGCGAGCGGCTCATCGGACTGGACGAGCCCGACCGCGCCGCGATCGAAGCAGCGCTCCCCGCTTTCACCAGGTTGCTGCACGAAGACAAGAAGGAGGAACTGATCCGCGATGAGCGCTGAGTCCCACTCGAGCCTGTTGGACGCTCTCAAAGGACAGCCCAAACAGGTATGGATCACCGCGTTCGCCGCGGTCATCGCGTTCATGGGCATCGGGCTGGTCGACCCGATCCTGCTGTCGATCGCCGAAGGCCTGCACGCGACGCCGTCCGAAGTGACGCTGCTGTTCTCCAGCTACCTCGGCGTCCAGGCGGTCGCCATGCTGGTGACCGGCGCGATGAGCGCCCGGTTCGGGGCCAAGCGGACCGTGGTCGTCGGGCTGACGCTGGTCGTCGTCGCCACCGCGCTGTGCGCCGCGTCCGGGTCGATCGAGCAGCTCATCGGGCTGCGCGCGATCTGGGGTCTCGGCAACGCCTTCTTCATCGCCACCGCGCTTTCGGTCATCGTCGGCGCCGCGACCGGCGGCCAGGCGGGCGCGATCCTGCTCTACGAAGCCGCGCTCGGCGTCGGCCTCGCGGTCGGACCGCTGCTGGGCGCGCTGCTCGGCAGCATCTCGTGGCGTGGCCCGTTCATCGGCACTTCGCTGCTGATGCTGTGCGGTCTCGTGCTGTGCTCGATCTTCCTGGCCGCCGATGCCAAGGCGAAGCGGCCGAAGATCCGCCTGCTCGACCCGTTCCGCGCGCTGAAGCACAGCGGTCTCCTGCGCACCTCGATCGGTTCCGCGCTCTACACCGCCGCGTTCTTCGTGGTGCTGGCCTGGTCGCCGTTCGTGCTGGAGTGGAGCGCCGTCGCGGTCGGCCTGATCTTCTGTGGCTGGGGCCTTTCGGTCGCCGTCGCGGGAGTGGTGCTGGCGCCGAAACTCGCCGCGAAGCTCGGTGAGCGGCACGCGACCGTGGTCGCAGTCTTCGGTTACGCCGTCCTGCTGCTGATCATGGCGATCCCGAGCAAGCCGGTGCTGGTCGTCGGCATCATCCTGTCGGGCCTGGTGTCCGGTCTGCTGAACACGCTCTTCACCGGGACGGCCATGTCGATCAGCGACGCCCCGCGTCCGGTCGCGAGTGCCGGGTACAACTTCTGCCGCTGGCTCGGCGGCGCGGTCGCCGCGACCGTCGTCGGTCACCTGGCCGAGTGGTTCGGCGCCAAGCAGGCGCCGTTCGTGATCGCCGCGATCCTGTGCGTCCTCGCCGGTGCCCTGCTGACGATCCGCGAGAAGACCGCGGACCCGCACACGATTCCGGCCGAAGCGGTCCTTGTCGGCGAAGAGATGTAATTCGAACAAAAGGTGAACACCGGACCAACGAGGGGTTTCCTCTCGTTGGTCCGGTGCCTTAGCGTCGACCTCCCGAACTGCCTGACCGGAGGTCCGCGTGAAGTTCCTTCCGTTACTGGCCGGCCACTCACCAAGCCGGGCGTCAGTGACCTGTACCTATCGCTGTGGGGACGCGTGCTTCCACGACGCGCCCAACACCTCGGACAACCCCACCTTCGCCGAAGTCCTCGGGGCGGTGAGCCGCCGCGGCGCGCTGAAGGCGACCGCCGTCGTCGCACTGGCCGCCGGCACGCCGCTCGCGCTCGCCGGGCCCGCCTCCGCCGAGCCGGCGGGACACGGCCACGGCAGGCCGAAACCGCCACCCGGCACCGACTACGAACGAGTGCAACCGAACACGCTCGACGCCGTCGTGGTGCCCGAGGGTTATCGGCAGGGCATCGTGATCCGCTGGGGTGACGCGGTCCTGCCGGGCGCGCCGGAGTTCGACTTCGACCACCAGACAGCCGCCGCGCAGGCGAAGCAGTTCGGCTACAACTGCGACTTCGCCGCGCTGCTGCCCCTCGATCGCTGGGGACTCTCCTCGCTCCTGGTCACGAACCACGAGTACACCTCGGAAGAGTTCATGTTCCGCGGTTACGACCGGAACAACCCGACCGAAGAGCAGGTCAAGATCGCCTGGGCCGCACACGGGCTGACGGTCGTCCAGGTGTCCCGCGGACGGGACACCGGGCACCTGCGGCCGAAGATGTCGCGCTACAACCGCCGCATCACCCTGCACACGCCGTTCAAGGTGACCGGCCCGGCGGCGGGCAGCGAACTGCTCAAGACCGCCGTCGACCCTACTGGCACGGTGGTGCTCGGCACGATGAACAACTGTGCCGGCGGCGTCACGCCGTGGGGCACGATCCTGTCCGGCGAAGAGAACATCAACCAGTACTTCGGGAACGCCGACACGGTGACCGATCCCGTGAAGCGCAAGCGGCTCGCGCGTTACGGCATCAACGGCACCGCGACCACCCGGAAATGGGAGCGGTTCGACGCGCGCTGGGACATCGCCAGGGAACCGAACGAGGCCAACCGCTTCGGCTGGGTGATCGAACTCGACCCGAACGATCCGGACAGCACCCCGGTCAAGCACACGCATCTCGGCCGGTTCAAGCACGAGACGGCGAACATCCGCGTCGCGAAGGACGGCCGCGTGGTCGCCTACTCCGGTGACGACGAGCGCTTCGAGTACATCTACAAGTTCATCTCGAAGGGCCGCATGAAGCCGGGCGACAGCGCCCATGCCAAGCGGCACAACATGACCCTGCTCGACGACGGCACGCTGTACGTCGGCCGGTTCACCGGCGACAGTCCCGCCGCCGAGATCGACGGCACCGGAAAACTGCCCAGCGACGGCGAATTCGACGGCAGCGGAGAATGGATCCCGCTCGCCTCCGGCAAGAAGTCCTTTGTGGACGGAATGACCGCCGAAGAGGTGTACGTCTTCACCCGCGAGGCGGCCGACCGCGTGGGCGCCACCAAGATGGACCGCCCGGAGGACATCCAGGCGCATCCGCGCACCGGCCGGATCTACTGCGCGCTGAGCAACAACGTCGATCGCGGCAAGCCGGGCAAGGAGGGCGCCACCGAGCCCAACCCGCGGCTGAACAACAAACACGGTCAGGTGCTGGAGTTCGAGGAACGCCGTGGCGACGCGCTCGCGCTGACGTTCAGCTGGCGGCTGTTCCTGGTGTGCGGTGACCCGGCTTCGCCCGACACCTACTTCGCCGGGTTCCCCAAGGATCAGGTCTCGCCGATCTCCAGCCCGGACAACGTGGCCTTCGACAAGCACGGCAACCTGTGGATCTCCACCGACTCGGCAGGCGCGCTGGGCATCAACGACGGCCTGTACTCCGTGCCGCTCGAAGGCCGCAACCGCGGGGAGCTGAAGCTGTTCCTCACCGTGCCCCGCGGCGCGGAAACCTGTGGCCCGATCGTCGAAGAGAAGATCGTCACGGTCTGTGTCCAGCATCCGGGTGAAGTGGATGGGGCGAACGCCGACAAACCGGCCTCCCATTGGCCGGACGGCGGCGAAACCCAGCCCCGGCCGTCGGTGGTGGCGGTCTGGAAACCCGGCAGGCACGGCCTGTCCGACATCGGCTCTTAGTCGGCAAGCAACGTTCTAGCAGTACTTTTCGTCGATGGCGCGCGGCCCCTCCGGCAGCGCGCCATCGCTCGTTCGCGCGCTGTTCACCTGCCGTCCAGGACTGGATCGTTTTGGTCGCTTACCGTCACGACGTTCCCCCGACTGGACTACGTGAACCCACCGCGAACATGGAGGCCTTGTGTCCTTCGAGCCTCAGCGGCTCCTGCCGTTGATCACCTCCCATCCCGGCGGCCGCTCCGCGGTCACCTGTGAGTACCGCTGCGGCAACGCGTGTGCCCACCCCGAGCCGAACACCTCCGACAACGAGTACTTCGGCGACGTCGTCAAGAGCATGCTGTCCCGTCGTGGCGCGCTGAAGGCGAGCGCCGTGATGGCCGCGGCGGCCGGAGGTTTCGCCGCGCTGTCCGGCACCGCCGCCGCCGAGACCCCGGCCGACGTCGCGGCCGCCGGCCACGGCAAGCCGGGCCGCCCCGGCCGTCCGGTCCCCGGCACCGACTTCACAGCGGTGCCGCCGAACAAGCTCGACGCGGTCACCATCCCCGAGGGGTACGACCAGCGCGTCGTCATCCGCTGGGGCGACGCCGTCGAATTCGGTGCCCCGAAGTTCGACTTCCGCAAGCAGACCGCGGCGGCGCAGGCGAAGCAGTTCGGCTACAACAACGACTTCGTCGGCCTGATCCCGCAGGATCCGCTGGGCATCCGCAACCTGCTGGTGGTGAACCACGAGTACACCACCGAGGTTCACATGTTCCCGGCCGACCAGTACGACCCGGCCAACCCGACCGAGGAACAGGTCAAGATCGCCTGGGCCGCGCACGGCCTCTCGGTCGTGCAGACCTTCCGCGACCCGATCGGCGGGGCGCTGCGCGCGGTGCCGAGCCCGTTCAACCGCCGCATCACGCTGAACACCGCCTTCGAGGTGCGTGGCCCGGCGGCCGGGTCGAAGTTCCTCAAGACCTCCGCGGACCCGACCGGCCGCAAGGTCTTCGGCACGCAGAACAACTGCGCCGGCGGCGTGACCCCTTGGGGCACCGTGCTTTCCGGTGAGGAGAACGTCAACCAGTACTTCGCCAACGCCGCGTCGGTCACCGACCCGGTCGCGGCCGCGCGCCTCAAGCGCTACGGCTTCTCCGGCGCCGCGACCACCCGCAAGTGGGAGCGGTTCGACAAGCGCTGGGACCTCGCGCAGGAGCCGAACGAGGCCAACCGCTTCGGCTGGGTCGTCGAGATCGACCCGAACGACCCGAACTCGACGCCGATCAAGCACACCGCGCTCGGCCGGTTCAAGCACGAAGCCGCGAACATCAAGATCACCAAGGACGGCCGCGTCGCCGTCTACTCCGGTGACGACGAGCGCTTCGAGTACATCTACAAGTTCGTCTCCAAGGGCAAGTACAAGCCGGGCAAGAGCGCGCACGCGCGGCGGCACAACTCCGCGCTGCTCGACGACGGCACCCTGTACGTCGCCCGGTTCACCGGCGACAGCCCCGGCGAGATCGACGGCACCGGAAAGCTCCCCGCGGACGGCGAATTCGACGGCGTCGGCGAGTGGATCCCGCTGGTCTCGGGCAACAAGTCCTTTGTGGACGGTTTCACCGCCGAGGAGGTCTACGTCTTCACTCGGCAGGCCGCGGACAAGGTCCAGCCGACGAAGATGGACCGCCCCGAGGACATCGAGCCCAACCCGGTCAACGGCCGGATCTACGCGGCGCTGACGAACAACAGCGACCGCGGCGCGGCGGGCAAGGCGGGCGTCGACGAGCCGAACCCGCGCGTCAACAACCGCAACGGGCACATCCTGGAATGGGACGAGGACCGCGGCGACTCGGCCGCCACGAAGTTCAAGTGGCGTCTGCTGCTGGTCTGTGGCGACCCGAAGACGGCCGACACCTACTTCGGCGGCTTCCCGAAGGACCAGGTCAGCCCGATCTCGTGCCCGGACAACGTCGCGTTCGACCGGCACGGGAACCTGTGGATCTCCACCGACGGCAACGCGCTCGGCTCCAACGACGGCCTGTTCTCGGTGCCGGTCGACGGTCCGGAGCGCGGGCACGTCAAGCAGTTCCTGTCGGTCCCGGTCGGCGCGGAGACCTGCGGCCCGGTGGTGACCGACCATCTGGTGCTCGTCGCCGTGCAGCACCCGGGTGAGAACGCGGCCAGCTCCGCGAACCCGACGTCGCACTGGCCGGACGGTGGCACGGCGCAGCCGCGGCCGTCGATCGTGTCGGTGTGGAAGAAGGGCCGCTGGGGCCAGGTCGGCCGCATCGGCGTCAAGTAGGGGGGCGGGATGCCGCCGCCGTGGGAAGACGGCGGCGGCACCCGATCACTCTCGGTTCTGCCTGATCGGGGCGATCGTCGACACGGTTCAGCGATTACGGAACCGGGACCGGGTAACTAGCTTCAGCCCTGTGAAAAGGGCACTGGTGTTGATGACGACCGGGACACTCCTGCTGAGTGCGGGCGCTTTTCCCGCGCTGGCGCAGGCTCCGGCCGTCCCGTCCGGCTGCACCGGCGGCGCCGCGCCGAACCCGAGCGTGGAGCAGGGCAGCCCGCCCGCCGGGTACACGTTCAACCCGGCCGCCCCGGTGCCGACGGGGACACCGAAGAGCAAGCAGCCCCGGCTGTCGACGATGGGCGGCTACCAGCAGGACGGCGGCAAGTACGCCCTGATCTCGACGCCGGACAAGATGGTCAGCACCGCCTACGCGGCGATGAAGTTCGTGCCCGGCGCCGTCTACACGCTGACCGACTGGACCGGCACGAACGACGACAACCTCCGTCGCGCGGACGCCGTCCGGGAAACGGGACTGCGGTTCTACAACGCGTCGAACAAGGTCGTCCTGGAGAACAAACTCAAGGTCACGCACGCCGTCGAGACCGACGGCAAACTGGCGAGGCAGGACTTCCCGCCGTCGACCGCCCCGCCGTCGGCCAGTTCGGTGAAGTTCTTCGCGGCCACCGACCACAACTGGGTCATGTGGGACTGCGTGCACCTGCAGGTCGCCTCGTTCGCGGCGAAGGCGGAGGTGCGTGATCCGGCGAGCGGCGCCTGGGGCGCCACGGCCACCCTCGAAGCGGGCACCACCGCGAACTACCGGTTCACGGTGACCAACGACGGCACCACGACGCTGACCGACATCAAGGCCGACGACCCGTCCTGCGACGTGAAGCCCGCCCCGATCGCGAGCCTCGACGGCGGCAAGTCCGCGACCGTCACCTGCGACCACAAGAACGTCACCGAAGCGGACAACGGCCGCGTCAACACCGTGACCGTCTCCAGCGGCAAGCTGCCGAAGAAGACCGCGACCACGACCATCAAGGTCACCCCGCCGCCCGCGATCGACGAGATCGGGGAGTTCGTCTGGAACGACGTCGACCGGAACGGCCTGCAGGACGCCGCGGAGCCGGGTGTCCCGGGCGTGAAGGTGACGTTGAAGGACGCGTCGGGCACCGCGCTCGGCACGCTCACCACGGACGCCGCCGGCAAGTACCGCTTCACCAAGCTGAAGGACGGCATCTACCAGGTCTGCTTCGACATCAGCGCGCTTCCGCCCGAGTTCGCGGGCTACACGTACACGGCGAAGGACGCGGGTGACGACGCGAAGGACTCGGACGCCGATCAGGCGACCGGTTGCACCGCGACCACCACGGTCGGCCCCCGCAAACGCCTGGACCTGACGTTCGCCGCCGGACTCACCGCGCCGATGAGCAAACTGGGCGACTTCGTCTGGCTGGACAAGGACAAGGACGGCCTGCAGACCCGCGACGAGCTCGGCGTCCCGGACGTGAAGGTGACGTTGAAGGACGCTTCCGCGAAGGAGGTCGGCTCGACCGTGACCGGGCCGGACGGGCGGTACGTCTTCGAACGCTTGCTTCCGGGCTCGTACCAGGTCTGTTTCGACGCCGGGGCCCGGCAGCTGACCCGGTCCGGCGCGGCACAGTACAACGGCACCGACTCGGCGGCGGATCCCGCGACCGGGTGCACCCCGGTGACCACACTGGGGGCGCCGGAGGATCTGACCAGGGACGCCGGGCTGATCGAGCCCTGAACTGTCGGTGGGTGCCGCTAGCGTCGCCCACCGTGACCACTCACCTCGATGCCACCCGCGAGTCCTACGACACCGTCGCCGAGGACTACGCGGTGCGGGTCGGACAGCTCTTCGACCAGGAGCCGATCGGCCGCGCCATGCTCGCCGCGTTCGCCGAGCAGGTGCGTGGCCCGGTCGTCGACGTCGGCTGCGGTCCTGGCCACGTCACCGCTCACCTGGCGTCACTCGGCCTCGACGTCACCGGTGTCGACTTGTCGCCGAAAATGGTCGAAATCGCCCGCCGTGAGTACCCTGACCTGCGGTTCTCCGTGGGCTCGATGACCGCTCTCGAGGTCCCGGACGGCGAACTGGGCGGCCTCGTCGCCTGGTGGTCGATCTTCCATCTGCCGCCCGAGGTGCTCCCGGCGGTGTTCGCGGAGTTCCGCCGCACGCTCGTGACCGGCGGTCGCCTGCTGGTCGGATTCCACGTCGGCGACGAGCGGCTGAGCCCGGAGACGGCGTACGGCCACCCGGTCACCTACGACGCGTACCTGCTGGATCCCGGCAGGGTCGCCGAGCTGCTGGGCCAGGCCGGTTTCGAGGTCACCGCGCGGCTGACCATGGAAGGGAGGAAGCTGCCACAGTCCTGCTTGTCCGCCCGGGCGGTTTGACTCGCGGCCCGCGGACCTGATGTCCTGCGCACGCAACCGAGCCGGGCGGGGCCATGACGCAGACGAGCACGACCACGGGCGAGAACACGCCCGACTGGCCTTCGCGCACCTGGTTCCGGCGGCCGTCGACCTGGACTTGGTTCGGTTTCGGCCTGGTGCTGATGGTCTACGCCGACCTCGCCTGGCGCCGCCGCTGGATGAGCGACGACGGGCTGATCGTGCTGCGGACGGTCCGTCAGATTCTCGCGGGCAACGGGCCGGTGTTCAACATCGGCGAGCGGGTCGAGACCAACACCAGTCCTTTGTGGACGGCGATCCTGAGTGTGTTCGGGCTGATCCCGGGAGTTCCGCTGGAGTGGATCTCCGTGATCACCGGGCTGGTCTTCTCAGTCGCCGGGCTGTTCTTCGGCCTGGACGGCGCCCGGCGGCTCTACCAGCCGCTGGCGTTCCACGGACTCGCGCCCGCCGGGGCGCTGGTGGTCTGCGCGTTGCCGCCGTTCCGCGACTTCGCGACGTCCGGGCTGGAAACCGGCCTGATCACCCTGTGGCTGGGCGGCACCTGGTGGCTGCTCGTCCGTCGTCTGTCCACAATGGATGAACTGCGCACCTGGCCGGTCGCGCTCGTCGCCGGGCTGGGGCCCCTGGTCCGGCCGGATCTCGCGCTCTTCAGCGGTGTCGCCTTGGTGGCGCTGGTGGTGCTTCTGCGGCCGGGACTTCGCCCCGCGCTGGTCCTGTTGGCCGTGGCGGGCGCGCTTCCGTTGGCGTATCAGGTGTTCCGGATGGGCTACTACGGCTTGCTGACGCCGAACACCGCGTTGGTCAAGGAGGCATCGGAGGCGAACTGGGGCCGAGGTTGGGCGTACCTCGCCGATCTCTTCCAGCCGTACTGGCTCCTGCTCCCGGTCCTCCTGCTCGCCGCCGCGTTCCTCACCATGAAGTCCACTATGGACAGAACCTTCGCGGTGCTGACCGCGGTCCCGCTCGTGGGCGCGGTGCTGCTTTCGCTGTACGTGATCAGGGTCGGCGGGGATTTCATGCACGGGCGCATGCTGCTTCCGGCGCTGTTCTGCCTGCTGCTGCCCGTGCTGGCGCTGCCGGTGACCAGGGTGACCACCGCGTTCCTGCTGGCCGTCGGGATCTGGGCGTTCGTGGCGGCCGGTTCGCTTCGCCCGCCGTATTCCGCCGAGCCGCGTGCCGTCGGCGTCACCGACGAGCGGTCGTACTGGTCGCGGGCGACCGGACACGAACATCCGATCCTGGCCGAAGACTACGCCGACCACCCGTCGATGCCGTCGGTACTGAGCGCCGTCCTCGGCGTGGAAGGCCCGGCGGTGCTGATCCAGGACTACGCGACCAGGCGCTGGTACGCGTATCCGACGGACCGGCCGTACGTGACGGTCGCCGCGGACAGCATCGGCGCCCTCGGCCAGCTGATCCCGCTCGACCTGCGGCTGCGCGACGGTTACGGCCTCGCCAACCCGTTCGCCGCGCACTCGACGTCACTCCCCGACGGCCGGACCGGGCACCAGAAATGGCTGCCCCCGGTGTGGGAACTGGCGAATTCGGCGCGGCTTCCGATCGCCGAGGGCGGCCCGGTCCGCGCCAAGGACGTCGCCGCCGCGCGGGTGGCGCTCAGCTGCCCGGAGCTCGTGGCGATCGACGTGTCGGTGCGGGATCCGCTGACGGCGGGCCGGTTCGCGGACAACCTCATCGGCTCGTTCGCGCGCGGCTCCGTGCGGTTCCCCCGGGTGGCGTCGCCGCCGGTCACCTGCGGGTGACTAGCGTGACGGCCATGGCTGATCTTCCCCTCGCCCTCGTCACCGGTGCCACCCGCGGAATCGGCGCCGCCGTCGCCCGCGCGCTCGCCTCCACCCACCGGCTGCTGCTCGGCGGCCGCGACGCCGACGCGCTCGGGGAACTGGCGGGCACGCTGCCCGACGCGAGGCCGTGGCCGGTCGAACTGACCGATGCCGAGGCACTGGAGACGGCGACCGCCGAGTTCGGCGAACTGGACGTGCTGGTGCACTCGGCGGGCGTCGCGCGCCTCGGCACGGTCGAGACGGCCACCGACGCCGACTGGCGGGCGAACTTCGAGGTCAACGTGCTCGCGGTCGTCACGCTGACCAGGCAGCTCCTGCCCGC
The DNA here is from genome assembly GCF_046549035.1 of Amycolatopsis sp. lyj-90. Lineage (NCBI taxonomy): Bacteria > Bacillati > Actinomycetota > Actinomycetes > Pseudonocardiales > Pseudonocardiaceae > Amycolatopsis > Amycolatopsis sp. lyj-90. The sequence continues at coordinate 208,847 of NZ_JAJPWP010000005.1, read as the reverse complement.
GCTGCGTGCCTCGAAGGGGCACGTCGTCGTGATCAACTCGGGCGCCGGACAGAACGCGCGTCCGGGCTGGGGCCCGTACGCGGCGAGCAAGTTCGCCGTCCGCGCCTTCGCCGACGCGCTGCGGGACGAAGAAACCGCCCTGCGGGTGACGTCGATCTACCCCGGCCGCACGGACACCGAGATGCAGCAGGCGATCATCGCCGACGAAGGCCGCTCGTACGAGCCGGAACGCTTCCTGCGCCCCGAATCCGTCGGGGCCGCCGTCCTCGCCGCGGTCTCCGCCACCGGCGACGCCCACCCGACCGACGTGATCCTCCGGCCCCGAGGCCTGGTCTAGCCGCTGCACTGCTCTCCGCTGCTTCCGCGGCCCGCTGTTCCCAATGTCGCATTTGAGTCGCTGAGCGTCTCAGATTCGGCATTGGCTCACGCATGTCTTGAAGGGCACCTTTGGGACGTTGAGCGTCCCAAAGGTGCCCTTCAAGACACCCGCGACCTCCCTGAAGCACCCTCGCGACGCCAGTTGTCCACACCGCCTCACCGTTGTGGACAACCCGCCCTCACCAGGCACTTTCCCCCGGTCCCGCCCCCACGGTCCCGATAGACTGGCCTCGGGGCCGCCCCCTGGGACGGGTGGGGGGCTGCGTAGGTGAGTTAAGAGCGCAGGCGCGTGGAGGTTTCGGCTACTTCGGCCTGCACCTTGGCGCGGTCCACCCGCAGGGATTCGCCGTCGCCGACGACCTGCTCGCCCGCCACCCACACGTCGCGCACGCGGCGCGAGCCCGCGGCCCACACCAGGTTCGAGAGCAGTTGCTCGTCCGGGACGTCGATGCCCGCCGCGAAGGCCGGGTCGTCGAGGTCGACGTGCACCAGGTCCGCCCACCGGCCGCTTTCCAGCGCGCCGATGTCGTTCCGGCCCAGCGCGTCCGCGCTGCCGCGGGTGCCGAGCAGGAAGGCGTCGGCCGCGGTCAGCACGGTCGATTCGCCGGTCGCGAGCCGCGCGAACATCGCCGAGAGCTGCAGTTCCTCCCACAGGTCGATGTCGTCGTTCGACGCAGGGCCGTCCGTGCCCAGCCCGATGGCGACACCGGCCTTCCGAAGCTCCGTGACCCGCGCGATGCCCGAAGCGAGCTTCGCGTTCGAGCCCGGGCAGTGCGCCACCCCGACCCCGCGCGCGGCGAACAGCGCGATGTCTTCGTCCGACAGGTGGATGGCGTGCGCGGCCAGCGTCCGGCCCCGCAGCATCCCGATCTTCTCCAGCAGCGCGGGCACCGAGCCGTGCTTTTCACGCTGCTTGACGTCTTCGAGCGCCGCCTCGGCCACGTGGATCTGCACCAGCGCACCGCGTTCCGCCGCCGATTCCGCGGTCGCGCGCAGCGCCTCTTCGTTCAGCATGTACGCCGAGTGCGGCCCGTAGCCGACCTCGATCCGCTCGCCGGGACCGAACCGCAGGCCGTCGGTGTCGATCCAGCGTTCGATGCCCTTCAGCATCGCGCGCCAGTCCATCCCCGGCAGTTCCATGATCGGCGGGCCCAGCACCACCCGGCCACCGGTGGTGAGCACCGCGTCGGCGAGCTGCTCGCTTTCGAAGTACATCTCCGCGCTGGTCGTGACACCGTGCCGCAGCATCTCGACCGAGCCCAGCATCATGCCGGTGCGGATGTCGGCGGGCTTCAGCTTCGCTTCGGTGGGCCAGATGATCTCGGTCAGCCACCGCAGCAGCGGCAGGTCGCCGCCCATCCCGCGCAGCAGCGTCATCGGGCTGTGCGCGTGCGCGTTGACCAGACCGGGCAGGAGGAGACCGCTCAACCGGGTCACGGGAGCGGACGTTTCGGGAGCCCCGGATACCGGGCCGACATGGGTGATCCGCCCCGCCTCGTCCACGTCGACCACGGCGTCACGCAGCAACGAGCAGGCGGGGTCGGCGGGGAGAACGACAGGTGCGTGGAAACGGCGTTGCATGAAGGGAGCTTAGGTCAGTCCACTACACCGCTCCGCCACGCCCAGGCAGCGATCTCCACCCGGTTCCGCGCACCCACCTTGCCCTGCACCGACGCCAGATGCGTCTTCACCGTCGAAAGCGACAGGAACAGCTCGGCCCCGATCTCGGTGTTCGTCAGCCCCTTCGCGGCCGCCTTGACCACGTCCAGCTCCCGTGCGGTCAGCGGCTCCGAAGGCGGGCTGACGTCGCGTTTCACCGTCCCGCCGTCGAAATGCTTCAACAGCCGGACGGTGATCTGTGGCGACACCAGGGCGTCCCCGCGCGCGGCCGCGCGCACCGCTTCGATCAGCAGCGCGGGCCCGGCGTCCTTCAGCAAGAACCCGCTCGCGCCGTTCCGCAGCGCGGTGTGCACGTACTCGTCGAGGTCGAAGGTCGTGACCACCACCACCTTCAGCGGATCGACGACGTCCGGACCCGCCAGCTGCTTGGTGACCTCGAGCCCGTCGATCCCCGGCATGCGGATGTCCAGCAGGCAGACGTCCGGGCGCAGTTCACGCGCCTTCGCCACCGCCGAGACACCGTCCGCCACGTCGGCGACCACCTCGATGTCGTCATGGCTGTCCAGGATCATCCGGAAGCCGATCCGCACCATGTCCTGGTCGTCGGCGATCAATACCCGGATCACTCTTCTCCTTCAAGTGGTAGCCACGCTTCGACGCGCCATCCGCCGCCCGGCGCGCGTCCGGCGGAGAGCCGGCCGTGCAGCAGGGCGACACGTTCGCGCATCCCGATCAGACCGTAGCCGCCCGACCCGCCCACCGGACGGCGCTCCGGCTCGCGTCCGTCATCGGTCACCTGGAGGTGCAGTTCGTTCCCGGTCACCTCGGCGATCACCAGCGTCTCCTTCGCGCCGGACGCGTGCTTGCCGACGTTCGTCAGCGACTCCTGCACCAGCCGCAACGCCGACCGCCCGACCTCGTGCGGCACGTTCGGCGGCAGTTCGAGCTTCATCGACGTCTTCACACCGTGGTTCGCCCGTTCGATCAGCGTCCGCAGGTCGGCGGCGAGATCGGTGGTGGCCTGTTCGCTGAACTCGCTGCTCCCGGCCGGGGCGTCCCCGCGCATGCTCCGCACGAGACGCCGCATCGCCGCGAGCGCCTCCACTCCGGCGTCCTCGATCCGGCCCATCGCCTCGACCGCGACCTGCGGGTTCTTCTCGCCCATCATCTTCGCCGCCTGTGCCTGCACGACGATCCCGGTGACGTGGTGGGCGACGACGTCGTGCAGTTCGCGCGCCAGCGCCATCCGTTCCGACGTCTGCGCGTCGCTGATCGCGGACTGGATGACCTGCGTGCGCTCCGAGTCCCGCGAACGCATCGCCAGGCCGATGGCCACCGAGATGCCGAGCAGCAGTAGCGCGGCGACCCCGTATCCGGCGATGTCGTCGGGGTCCGTCATCAGCCTGGAAGTCGGCCGTTTGGTGTTGAGGATCGAGGAAACCGCGACGACTCCGGTCAGCACCGCGAGCCGTGGCAGGGCCTTGGCCAGCCCGACCGTGCGGACCAGCGCGACGACCACTCCCATCCCCGCGACGATCTGCGTCCCCGGCACGCCGCCGGGCAGCGGGTAGTGGTAGCCGAGCCGGAGGAACGGTGTGACCATCGTGGAAAGCAGCATGACGGCGGCGAGCGCGACTATCGCGTCGGCCGGCCGCCGTGGCGCGGCGACCGCGATGATCGCGGCGACTATCGAGCAGGCCAGGATGGGCAGGCCGTGCGCCCCGCTGGTGTAGGTGAAGTTGAATTCCAGGATCAGCGCGATGCCCAGCATGCCGATGAGCGGCCACTGGCCCATCACCAGCTTGTTGAGCTTCTGCAGCTTCTCGTGGCTTTTCGGATTCGCCGTGCGGTCGCGCCCGAGAATCGCGAAGACCAGCGTGCCGCCCAGCAGGATGCCGCCGAACAGCATCGCCTGCGCCATGGTGCCGCTTGAGCCGCTGTAGTAGCTGTAGGTGTACCGGCCGGACACCGCGGTCAAGGTGGCCAGCACCAGCCCGGAGATCACGGCGAACGCCACACCGGGCCGCGTCCGGCGCGCCGCGTAGAACAGGATCTCCACTCCCGCCACCACCTCGGTGATGGACAGGTGGGTGAGCACGCTCGAGTACGTCGGGATGGTGAAGTACCGGACGACCAGCGTGTACGCCACCAGCACGACCGAAGCCGCGACGGCGGCGACGGCGGCCCGCTTCTGTGCCCAGAGCGCGCAGAACACCATCGCGAAGATGCCGGGGAACAGCAGCAGGTCGATGCCACGGGGGCCGGCGTCGTCGAACGAGGCGTCGGTGATGAAGGCCAGGTCGAACGCGAGCGCGGCCAGCAGGACGACAGCGGGCATGCCGATACGTCGCGCGAGCGCACTCGCCCGTGCGTAGAACTTGTTTTGGGATGGACCTGCTGTCACACCGTGACGGTAGAGGATCCGCCGCCGTCCGCACCTTGGCCGACCGGTCCGACCCACCTCGGCCGATCGGCCGATGCGCGCGTGATCAGCACTGGCCGTCTGCCCGAAGTGGACACAGGTGGTTCACGGCGAAGCTCTTCCCCGAAGCAGAACGACAAGTGACTGACTAGGGAGAATCACGGTGGTAGATCCACAGTGGACAGGGCAGCCGGTGCTTTCGGGCCGTGGGCTGGTGAAGCGGTACGGCACTCAGCACGCGCTGGCCGGGATCGACATCGACATCCAGGCGGGTGACGCGGTCGCCATCGTCGGGCCCTCCGGCTCCGGCAAGACTTCCCTGCTGCACGTACTCGCCGGGATCCTCCGCGCCGACTCCGGGCAGATCTTCCTCGCCGGGCAGCGGGTCGACCAGCTCAACGAGCGCAAGCGCAGCGAGCTGCGGCGCACCGAGTTCGGCTTCGTGTTCCAGTCCGGCATGCTCGTCGCCGAATTGAGCGCCGAGGAGAACGTCGCGCTGCCGTCGCTGCTGAGTGGCAAGGGCCGTAAGGAATCCATCGAGGCGGGCCGCGAATGGCTGGCGAAGCTCGGCCTCGAGGGCAAGGAGAAGCGCCGCCCCGGCGAGCTCTCCGGCGGTGAGGCGCAGCGCGTCGCCATCGCACGGGCGCTGACGCACCGGCCGAAGGTGATCTTCGCCGACGAGCCGACCGGCGCACTCGACACCCGCACCGGCCGCGCCACCATGGACGCGCTGCTCTCGGCGGCAGCCGACAGCGGCGCCGCGGTGATCGTCGTGACGCACGACCGCGAACTCGCCGAAGCCATGCCGCGCACCGTCTCCATCCGCGACGGTCTGATCGCGACGAGGTTGGCCGCGTAATGAACAGCTTCCAGCTGGCCATGCGGGTGCTCCGGGTCGACCGCCGGACCCGCACGTCGGCCATCCTCACCGCGGTCGGGGTCGCCGTCGCGACCAGTCTGGTGCTCCTGCTGGCCTCCCTCCCGGGTGCCACGCAGGCCCGCTCACAGCGGGCGATCTGGCAGGACATCTACAGCTACAACGCGCCTTCGAGTTCGGGTGACACGGCCAAGCCGTCGGGCCCGCTGCTGATGGCGGCGAACAAGGACTACTCGGGTGGCCGCGAGATCATCCGCGTCGACATCGCCCAGACCGGCACGGCGCCGATGCTCAGCCTCCCGCCGGGCATCCCGAAGCTGCCGGCCCCTGGCGAGTCGATCGTTTCGCCCGAACTCGGCAAACTGATCCAGTCGACGCCGCAGGCCCAGCTCGGGGACCGGTTCGGCAAGCTAGTCGACTCGCTCGGCCCGGATTCGCTGATGTATCCGGAGCAGCTGGTCGCCGTCGTCGGCCACACCCCGGAGTCGATGCCGCAGTCGGCGCTCGCCGCGGACGGCTTCCCCAACAAGCAGGCGAAGCCCGATCCGATGCTCGAACTGCTCGCTTGGGTCGGCGTCATCGTCCTGCTCGTGCCGAGCCTGGTGCTCGTCGCGTCTTCGGCCCGGCTCACCGCCGCCCGGCGTGAGCTGCGGATGGCGGCGCTGCGGCTGGCGGGCGCGACCCCGGGGCAGGTGACGAAGATCGTCGCCGCCGAGACGGCGTTGTCCGCCGTGGTCGGAGCCCTGCTCGGCATCCTCGTGGCACCGGCGCTCCAGGGCCTCTCGACGTTCGTCCCCTGGGCCGGTGGAACCTGGCTCGCGTCGGACTTCAGTCTTTCGCTCGGCTCGACCATCGCGGTCGCCGTGACGATTCCGCTCCTGGTCGTCTTCGCCGGCGTCCTCGGCATCCGCCGCGTGCTGAAGACGCCGCTGTTCGCGGCTTCGGCGCACGCTCGCAAGCCACTGCACTGGTGGCGGCTGCTCGCGGTCCCGGTGGCCGGTGCCTTCTTCCTCTTCGCGGTCACCCAGGACAACGCCAGCCTGCCGATGGTGATGTTCGGCCTGTTCCTGCTGGTCGGATCGGCCGCGATCATCGGGCCGTGGGTCACCTCCGCGGTCGGCGGAACGTTCGTCCGGGTCTGGCGCAAACCGGCTTCGCTGCTGGCCGGGCGCAGGCTCCGTGACGATCCGAAGAGCGCCTATCGCGCCACGGCGGGTGTCGTGCTCGCGGTGTTCACCGGCTCGATGGCGCTCACACTGCTGCCCTCGTTCGAGTCGATGGCGGGCGGTGGCCGGACCTTCAAGGACAACGTCCTCTACGCCGAGAGCGACGCGACCCACGCGCGGCAGATCGCCGAGGGGACCAACGCCTCCCTCGCCCGCAACGGGATCACCGACAAGGCCCTCGCGGTCGGCCAGGTCTACCTGTCCACCGGCGAGCCGGGCACTCGCGGCCAGACGCTGCAAAGGGCCTTCGTCATGACCTGCGAGGACGCCACGAAGCTGCTGCGGGTGAACATCGGCGGCGCCTGCGGTCCGGAACCCGCGATCTACAGCAGCCACAAGCTCGACCCGGCGTCGTACAGCGTGACGGCGGACTACGACAAGGCCGGCCCGCAGCTGAATCCGCAGGCTCCGATGCGCCTCTACCCGGAAGGTGACGAGGACACGTCGAGCACGATCGTGATCGACCCGGCCCTGGTCCCCGCGGGCGTCCAGCTGGAGCGGTTCGACGTGGTCGTGCCGACGACCCCGGCGAACGGCGAGGTCGTGCGGACCGCGCTGGTCGGGGCGGCACCGGGCCAGGAGGTCGTCAGCCGTGGCCTGCACCTGATCGGCCAGCAGCAGGAGCTGGGCGACCTGCGCCGGGTCACCGTGATCGGCCTGATCGCCGCCGGGGTGCTCGCCGGCTGCAGCGCGGCCGTCGCGACCGCCGGTTCGGTGATGGACCGCCGCCGCACCTTCGGAGCGCTCATCGCGGCCGGGACACCGGTCCGGGTGCTGGCGAGGGCGCTGCGGATGGAAGCGGCCCTGCCCGCGATGGTGGCCACCATCGGCGCGGGTGTGGTCGGGATCGGAGTCGGCGTCGGGCTCTACAGCATGGTCGAGAAGGACCCGGTCGTGCTGAGCCCGTGGCTGCTGGCGCCCGTGGTGCTGGGAATCGGGGTGGCGTTGCTCGGGGCATCCGTCTCGACCCCGGCGCTCAAGCGGGTGCAGTCGGAGCCGCTCGCCGAGGAGTAAAAGGTTCGCCCGAATGGCGTCATGGCGCCGGGGCGAGCAGGTCTCGTGGGTGGAGTCGGAGGTAACCACCCACGAGCCGGGTGCCCGGTCATCCCTCTGTCGGGGGATGGATGAACGGGCACCGGGGATGCGCAGGGGGCATCCCAAGGCACGGGGGTGTCGAGAAAGGGCCGGTCAAGGACGTGGGGACGTCCCTGACCGGCCCTTTCAGGCGTTTTAGACCCGTTCGAAGATCAGGTCGTGCGAGATCCGGCCTTCGACGTCGGCGCGGTTCTCGAACTTCGTGACCGGACGCCACTCCGGGCGCGGGGCCCAGCCGCCGGGCTCGCCGGCGTGGCGGTTGCGCAGGAGCGGCTCGGCCGAGCAGACCTCCATCATCTGCTCCGCGTAGTTCTCCCAGTCGGTCGCCATGTGGAAGGTCCCGCCCGGCGCGAGCCGCGAGGCCACCAGCGAGACGAACCCGGGCTGCACGATCCGCCGTTTGTGATGCCGCTTCTTCGGCCACGGGTCCGGGAAGAACAGCCGGACCCCGGACAGCGAGCCCGGTTCGACGTGCGCCGTCAGCAGCACGACGGCGTCACCGTGCATCAGCCGCAGGTTCTTCACCCCGAGCTTCTCCGCGCGCAGCATCAGCTGGCCCAGCCCGGGTTCGTACACCTCGACCGCGACGTAGTTGAGTTCCGGCGCGGCGGCCGCGAGCTGAGACGTGGTCTCGCCCATCCCCGAGCCGATCTCCACCATGACCGGGGCCTGCCTGCCGAACCAGTCGCCGAAATCCACCGTGCCTTCGGGCAGTTCGCCGACCGTGCGGCCGAGCGACGGCCAGAGGTCGTCCCAGGCTCGCTGCTGCCCGACGGTCATCCGGCCGCCGCGTTTGACATAGCTGACCACGCTGCGCATCCGTGGCTGGTCCTCGTTTTCCACCCGCCCATTAAACGTGGGGTTACCGGACGGCTTCGAACTCCCCCAGCCGTGAGCGCAGGCCGGCGAATCCGGCGACCGGGATCGGCGGTGGCGTCGTGCTGGAATGGGCGGGGAGAACGTCGATCCAGCCGTCGTGACGGCTGGTGTTCAGCACCGTGGTCGGGATCGAATGACCGGACGCACCGCGTTCGGAAGGCATGAACTCCCAGTAGCCGGATTCTCCGTCCGCGGCCCACGGGACGAATTCCCAACCGGGCCGCCTGCCGAGCAGGCCCGCGATGCGGTCTTCGATGCGGAAACCGAGTTCCCGCGATTCGAGCCTGCCTTCCACGACGGCGCGAAGCCACCATGGTGCGGGGATTTCCCCGTGCATTCCACTGGACGCGCGGTACAGCGCGACAACGAGATCTTCGGGTGCGCGGTGCACCCAGGCGCGGCGAATATCGGATGGCCGGGTCGCGGACGCCACCGTGCGGGGCAGTTCGATCGCCTGTGACCATTCGAGGTCGAGCATGGGCTCGAGCCGGGGCTGCATACTTTCCGTGCGGGCTTGCGGGATCGTGCGTTCCACTCCCTGACCGGAATCCACCGTCAAGGATCACCTCCGGGGCCGAGAGCCGAAAATAGGCTCATCCCGAGCATCGCCCGGTCAGGAACAGTATGTCCGCATCCTGTGAGAGAAGCCACAGGCTCTTAACGTGGACTTAACTCCTTTGGAGGCGGTAAAAGCTCACGCATCCCTTCGATGGGTGATCATCAGCCCGGCCGTATAGACAATCACGCAGATACCAGCGAAATAAGCCAAATAGCCCCAGGGACCCATCGGGGGTTCGAGTTTCATCATCGAAACCGTCAGATCCGATCCGGAAAACTGATTCGCCGCGAAGAACGGCATCCACTGGTAGATGTCGTCGCCCACGCGCGGAATCAGCAGGACGAGACCTTCGATCAACTGCGTCCAGACCAACGCGAACCCGAGGGCGAACGCGGGGCTGCGGAACAGCAGGCCGAGCCCGACGCCGAGCAACCCGGTCAGCGCGAAGGTCAGCCCCTGGCCAGCCACCGCGCGCCAGTCGGCGGCGGCGGTCAGCCCCAGGTCGGCGCCCGGTTTGATCAGGTACGCGATCGCCCAGGAGCCGAAACCCACCAGCAGCCCGATCAGCCCCGAGAACACGCCGACGACGGCACCCTTCGCCAGCAGGGCGGGCACGCGGGACGGCACCGCCTGGAAGGTGAGCTTCAGCGTGCCCCAGTTGAATTCCGTCGCCGCCGCGAGAATGGCGAGGATCAGCACCACGGTGCGGGCGAGCGCGCCGGCGATCTGGGTCGAGTCGACGCCGGTCTGTCCCTCCAACGGAACGAAACCGAAGAACAACGCGGTGTAGGCGAGCGCGACCACGATCGCGATACCCGCGCACCACCAGGGCGCGCGTGTGCTCAGCAGCTTGATCCGCTCCGCGCGGAGCATGTTCGCCGCGGTCATCGGACGACCTCCGGGACCTGGCCGGTGCCGTATTCGACGGCTTCGGCGGTGAGTTGCATGTACGCCTGTTCGAGCGAGCCGGCGAGCGGCTTCAGTTCGTGGAGGGTCGCGCCCGCGGCGAACGCGAGCTCGCCGATGTGGTCGCTGTCCATTTCGGACACGATGAGCGCGCCGTCCTCTTCGCGGAATTCGGCGCCCTTGCCGGTCAGCGCCTCCCTCAGCTCGGGCAGCTGCGGGCTGCGGACCCGCACCCCGAGGCCCTTCGCGCGGCCGACGAAGTCTTCCATCGTGCCCTGGTAGATCAGCTTCCCCCGGCCGATCACGACGAGGTCCTGCGCGGTCTGCGCCATCTCCGGCAGCAGGTGACTGGACACGAACACGGTGCGGCCCTCGGCGGCGAGCGCGTGCATCAGCTGCCGGATCCACACGATGCCTTCGGGGTCGAGCCCGTTGACCGGTTCGTCGAACAGCAGGACGCGCGGGTCGCCCAGCAGCGACGTCGCGATCCCGAGCCGCTGCGACATCCCGAGCGAGAACTGCCCGGCCCGTTTGCCCGCGACCGACCCCAGTCCGACCAGATCGAGTACCTCGTCGACGCGCTTGTCGGGCAGGCCGTTGGTCGCGGCGATCCACCGGAGGTGTTCGCGGGCCGTCCGGCCGGGGTGCCGCCAGGTGGCGTCGAGCATGCCGCCGACCGTCCGAAGTGGATCACGCAGCTCGCGGTAGGGCTTGCCGTCGATGGTGACCGAGCCCGACGTGGGGTTGTCGAGCCCGAGCATCATCCGCATCGTGGTGGACTTGCCCGCCCCGTTGGGGCCGAGGAAGCCGGTCACCCGCCCCGCTTCGGCGGTGAAGGAAAGGTCGTTCACGGCGATCTTGTCGCCGTAGCGTTTCGTGAGTTTGGTGGCCTTGATCATCGGCCCTCCCTCCGGTGGATTCCGACATTACCCAACGTGCCGCCGCGAGGCCCGACGGGAAAGGACCGGGCTGCCCCCCGATAGGCGGCCCGGTCCTTGTTCCCCTTTTTCTCCCCGTCCGGTCGCCCGCTCCCCCGAGCCGTGCGACCGGCTTCTCCCCTGTGGAAGTCCTTACGCGTCGCGCTTGTTCGCGACGACCAGCGAGATGACCAGCAGGATCGCGGCGAAACCGGCGAAGTAGGCCAGCGCCCCGCCTTGGCTCAGCGACGATTGGGCCGCGGCGGATCCCGTGCCGTTGAGGAACCTGTCGGCGACGCGGAACGGCATCCACTCGTAGATGTCCTTGCCGATCTTCGGGATGAGCCGGATCAGGTTCTCCACCGCGAGGGCGTAGATCAGCAGGAGCGAGATGGCGCCGGCGCTGTGCCGGATCAGCACGCCGATGGCGACCGCGATCACCGAGGCGAGGGCGAACACCACGCCCACGCCGGCGACGCTGACCCACTCCACGGTGGTGTTCAGCGCGAGATCTTCCGGCCGCATGACCGAGGCGAGGCCCCAGGCACCGAACGCCGCGACCTCACCGATCACGAGCGAAAGGAGCGCGACGACGCCGGTCTTGGCCAGCAGCGCCGAGGTGCGGTTCGGCACGGCCTGGAAGGTGGTCCGGATGGTGCCGAAGCGGTATTCGGTGGTCACCGAAAGCGCGGCGAGCACCATGATCACGGCCATCCCGAAGCCGTAGCCGAACTGGGTCAGGCTCACGTCGGTGAGTTCACCGGCGGGTGCGGCACCGGAGACGATGGCGGCGAAACCGATCACGACCGCCAGTGCGGCCAGCGCGCACCACCAGGGTGAGCGTGTGGTGAACAGCTTGATGCGTTCCACGGCGAGCAGAGTCATGGCGTTTCTTTCCTCAAAAGAGTGGTTGGCTACTGGGCGGCGGCGACCACTTCGGCGGCTTCGGTTTCGAGACCGGTGTGGTACTCGACCGAATCGCCGGTGATCTGCATGAAGGCCTGCTCCAGGGAGCCGGTCTGCGGGCTGAGCTCGTGCAGCACGATCTGGTTGGCCGCGGCGATCTCACCGATCTTGTCACTGTCCAAACCGGACACGACGAGCGCTTTGCCGTCGTCGGTGACCTGGGCGCTCGCCTGGCTCAGCACGGTGCGCAGCGCGGGCAGTTGCGGCGAACGGACCTTGACCGTGTTCTCGGCGGCCCGCGACACGAAGTCTTCGGTGGAGGACTGGGAGATCAGCTGCCCCTTGCCGATCACGATCAGGTGGCTCGCGGTGAGCGCCATCTCCGAAAGCAGGTGCGAGGAAACGAACACCGTGCGGCCTTCGTCGGCCAGCCGGTGCATGAACTTGCGGATCCAGAGGATGCCCTCGGGGTCGAGGCCGTTGACCGGCTCGTCGAAGAGGAGGACCTCCGGGTCGCCCAGCAGGGCCGCCGCGATCCCCAGTCGCTGCGACATGCCGAGGGAGAAACCACCGGCGCGCTTTCCGGCGACGCTGGTGAGCCCGACGGTTTCGAGCACCTCTTCGACCCTGGTCGCCGGGATCTTGTTGGACTTCGCCATCCACTGCAGATGCGCCCGCGCCGACCGGTTGGGGTGCACCCACTTCGCGTCCAGCAGCGCGCCGACCGTCCGCAGCGGGTCCTTCAGCTCGCGGTAGAGCTTGCCCCCGATGCGCACCTGGCCCGACGTCGGATTGTCGAGGCCGAGGATCATCCGCATGGTCGTCGACTTGCCCGCCCCGTTCGGGCCGAGGAATCCGGTGACCTCCCCTCCCGCGACGGAGAAGGACAGGTTGTTCACCGCCAGTGTCTTGCCGTACCGCTTGGTGAGGCCCACTGCCTCGATCATGTCTGCTCCCCTCGGCGACTGCGAGAACAATCGTCGTCCATGTGGGTGGTCGAGCGCGTCATCCTGAGGTGCCAACCTGGTACCCGACCTGAGAAGTAGCTTGCCGTCTCCGGACGTCGTACGCGATCGGGGATACCCCTGAGAGTGACCCTGAATCGCCGGGGTTAATGAACCGTGGTTCAATAATCGTATGGCGAGGCCGCGCACCATCACCGACGAACGACTGCTGAAGGCGGCGGAGACCGTGATCGGCATGGTCGGCCCGGGTTTCACGCTGGCCCAGGTGGCGGCGGAGGCCGGGGTCGCGGTCGGCACGGTCGCCCAGCGATTCGGCTCGAAAAACGGTCTTTTGCAGGCGTTGAGCCGGGCGAACACGGAGTCCGTCGTAGGGCGGATGCGGGAATGCGGCGAGCTGGCCGATCCCGTGGAAGGTCTGCGGGCCGCGGTCGTCGTGATCTACGAGGGCGTGGGTTCGGCGGAGACCGCGGCGAACCACCTCGGGCAGCTGGGGGTGGACATCGGGGATCCGGAACTCCGTGCCCTGTTGGGTGAACATTTCACCGCCGTGGAAGCGGAAATACGACGGCTGGCGCGCGCCGCGGCGCGTGACCTGCCGGGTGCGCCGGGTGTCGTCCGTGCGGCGAGGGTGCTGCTCGGGGTGGCGAACGGGGCTTCGCTGGACTGGTCGATCCGGCCGAAGGGCCGGTTCGTCGACCGCGTGGGGCAAGACGTGGACGCGGTGCTGACCGCGTGGAAGGGACGTGTCCGAAGTGGATCATAAAGTTGCCGTGGTCGCGGGGGCGACGCGAGGATGTGGCCGCGCGATCGCGGTGGAGCTGGGCAGGCTCGGCTGGACGGTGTTCGTCACCGGCCGCACGACGCGGGAGCACCAGTCACCGATGAAGCGGTCGGAGACGATCGAGGACACCGCCGAGCTCGTCGACGCGGCGGGAGGATGGGGAATCGCCGTCCGGACCGACTTCACCGACGTGTCCGATGTGGACGCGCTGAAGCGCCGGATCGAGTCCGAAGTGGACGGCCGGATCGACCTCCTGGTCGACGACGTCTGGGGCGGCGACCCGTTCGCGGATTTCGAGCGGGCGTACTGGGACTCCAGTCTCGACGACGCGCTCACGCTGGTGCACAACGCGATCGACACGCATTTGATCGCGTTGCACCGGCTTCTCCCGCTGGTCGTGAAACGGGAGGGTGGTCTCGTCATCGAGGTCACCGACGGTGATCACGACGAGTACGTCGGCGCGGGGATCCCGTACTTCCTCGCGAAGTCCGGCATCCGCGCGATCGGCAGGGCACTGGGCGCCGAACTGAAGAAGTACGGCTGCGTCGGCATGACCGTCACGCCGGGCTTCCTGCGGTCGGAGTCGATGCTCGACCACTTCGGGATCACCGAGGAGACGTGGCGGGACGCGGTGGGCAAGGCGGCCCCGGTCGACTTCGCCATCTCGGAGACCCCGACGCTGCTCGGGCGCGGTGTCGCGAAACTGGCGACCGACCCGGAGGTCTCGCGGTTCGCGGGCAAGACGCTGGCGTCGTGGACGCTGATGAACGAGTACGGCCTGACCGACGTCGACGGCTCGCGCCCCGACTTCGGCAAGTGGATGGCCGAAGTCAGGGACACGGGCAAGGATCCGGAGACGGCCGACCACACCCTGTACCGCTGAGATCGGGCTGGCCGGTCGAGTAGGGGGTGGGTCCGGTGCCCAGGGGCGTGTCGCCCAGGCTCTCCTCTGCGGTACATGAAGGCCCCCTTCCTTGCGCCTAGGTACAGGAAGGGGGCCTTCATGTACTCGGGGAAAGGTGTGAAGCTGAGTCGAGGGCAGGGGTCCCTCACGCGCCGCCGCCCGTGACTGCTGGCTGGCGCCGCCGCCCGAGGCTTCGGAGGGTGATCACGTAGTCCGTGAAGGCCTCCTTGCCTACCTTCAAGGTAGGCAAGGAGGCCTTCACGGACCTGCGACCGACTCCTGCCACAACCAGCAGGTACCTAAGACCCCTTCGGCTCTAACCCGAATCGCCACTCACTTCCCGGCCAGCACGTCCAGGTAGTGCTGGTTGAACATGACGCCGAGGACGTTGCCGAAGGGGTCGATGACCGCCCCGGTCACGAAGCCGGGCCCGCGCTCGATGATCGGCTCGTACTCCTTCGCGCCCTTCTCGAGCAGCGTCGCGAAGGCTTCTTCGACGTTGTCGACGGCCCAGTTCGCGATCGCTCCACCGGGACCGGGCTGGGCCAGCGGCGGCCGGTAGTCGCGGCGGACCAGGCCGAACTCGTGCTGGTAGTCGCCGATCCGGAACTCGACGTACGCCGGCTTGTCGTCGGGACCGTTGCGGACGAAGTACGGCTCGATCCCGAAGAGGTCCGAGTACCACTCGATCGCGGCGGCCATGTCGTCGGCGTAGAACGTGGTGGTGGTGAGACCTCGCAGCATTTCCTTCTCCTCCGGTAGTGGCTCTGGAGACAAGGATCCACCGCAAAGTGCTCACCGAATGACCACTTTTCCGCGGGATTCTCAGGTGACCCCGGGACGCGCCAAACCGGTCTCGTAGGCGAGCACCACGGCCTGCACCCGGTCGCGCAGATCCAGTTTGGACAGGATCCGCCCGACGTGCGTCTTCACCGTCGCCTCGGACAGGAACAGCGTCTCGGCGATCTCCAGGTTCGAGAGGCCCTTCGCGATCAGCACGAGCACCTCCCGCTCCCGTTCGGTGAGGACGTCGAGTTCGGCCGCGTCCCGCATCGGCTTCCCGCCGCCGCCGACGAACCGGTCGAGCAGCCGCCGCGTCACCGACGGCGAGACCACGGCGTCGCCCGAAGCGACCGCTCGCAGCGCCGAGACCAGGTGATCCGGCTGCGTGTCCTTCAACAGGAACCCGCTCGCCCCGCCCTGCAGCGCCGAGTAGACGTACTCGTCCAGGTCGAACGTCGTCATCACGAGCACCCGCGCCGTCCCGGCCTCGACGATCCGCTTCGTCGCCTCGACCCCGTCCAGCACCGGCATCCGGACGTCCATCAGCACGACGTCCGGCCGCAGTTCCTCCGCCATGCGGATCGCCTGCGCCCCGTCGCCCGCCTCGCCGACGACATCGATGTCCGCCTGCGCGCCCAGGACCATCCGGAACCCGACGCGCATCAATTCCTGGTCGTCGACGACCACCACTCGGATCACGTCGCCAACCTAACCGGGAGCCTCGCGTGCACTTGCCACCCTCCACCGGGAGCGGGTCCGACCTCCAGCGTGCCGCCGAAGACGTTCGCCCGTTCCCTCATTCCGATCAATCCGTTCCCACCGGGGACCGAGAGTCTCCGCGGTCCTGCCGGTGCGGCATGTGACGCCGTCTTCGTGGCGGTGGGCACCAGCTGTTTCGCGCGGCCGGCGCCGTCGTCGGTGACCCGGACGTCGATCACGTCCGCCTCCCGGCGCACCAGCACTTCCGCCTGCGCGCCCTGGCCCGCGTGTTTCAGCGTGTTCGTCAGCGACTCCTGGACGATCCGGTACACGCCGAGCGAGACACCGGCGGGCAGCCCGACCAGTGCGTCGGCGCCGATCGCCAGCGTCACCGGCACCCCCGCCTGGCGGATGCGGTCCGCGAGGTCGGTCAGCGCGCTCGCGTCCGGCTGCGGCACGCGCGGCTCGTCGTCACCGTCGCTGCGGAGCACGTCCAGCAGCCGCCGCAGTTCGGCGAGCGCGCCGCGGCCGGTCTCCGAAATCGTCTGCAAGGCCCGTTTCGCCATCTCGGGATTCCCGTCGACCGCGTAGGACGCGCCGTCGGCCTGCACGACCATCACGCTCACCGCGTGTGCGACGACGTCGTGCAGCTCACGGGCGATCCGTCCGCGTTCTTCACCGACGGCGATCCTGGTCGCCTGGTCCCGTTCCGTCTCAAGTAGATGCAACCTGGCTTCCACCTCCTCGTGATAGGCGCGCCTCGCGCCTGCGAATTCGCCGAGCGTCCAGCACAGTGCGGTGGAGAAGACACCGATGATCACCAGTACCCAGAAGTCCTCGGGCGGGTCGACCCACAGCTGGACCGCCGACGTGACGAGGGTCGCCAGCAGGTACAGCAACCCCTGCTTGCGACCGACGTAGACGAGCACCGAGTAGATGCTGATCATCACCCCGAACGCGCTGGCCACGCCCAGCTCCAGGGCGCCGTGCGGGATGCTGATCGCCAGCACCAGGTATGCCGACCACAGCGTGGCCTTCCGCCGGAAGACCAGCGGGGCGACCATCGCGATGTCCAGCGGAAGCACCACGTACCAGGGCGGCATCGGGACTTCCGGCGTCTCGACCGCCGCCACGAAGAACAGCAGGTCGGTCAGCAACAGGACGACGGCGATGAAACTGTCCCCGGCCATGGGGTGAGCACGCATCCAGAGGCTTAACCGTCGCACCTGGTAACACTATGTCGGCCATGGCCGCTCGCGCGTCGGTCGCCGGTACCACCTTCGGTGCGACCCGAGGATGAGCGGCATGGCACGATTCGACCCGGCAGGCTTTGACGACTGGGAGGGGACAGGCGCCGTGACGTCACCGACGGAACAGGGCCGTCTCGCCGGCCCGCTGTCGATGTCGGTGGCGAACCTCTGTCATCGCCTCCAGCCGCAGGTGTCCGCGCGGACCGCGGCTGGTTTCGCCGAGGTGCTGCGCAGACTGGGCGGTCCGCTCCAGGTCGCCGTCGCCGGCCGGATCAAGTCGGGGAAGTCCACACTGGTCAACGCCCTGATCGGGCGCCGGGTCGCGCCGACCGACGTCGGCGAGTGCACCCGGCTGGTGACCAGGTTCCAGTACGGCACCGTCGACCGCGTCGAGATCGTCTTCAACGACGGCCGCAAGCAGGTGCTGCCCTTCGCCGCCGACGGGATGATCCCGGCCGAGCTGGGCATCGACATCGAGAAGGTCTCGCATATCGAGGCGTACCTCACCAACGCGGTCCTGCAGGGCATGACCGTCATCGACACCCCCGGCCTCGGCTCGCTCGACGCCGCGTCGGTGTCGCGGACCGAGCAGTTGTTGGGTGCGGCGAAGCACCGGAAGCCTGAAGACGAGGAAGAAGACGAAGAGGGCTCCGACGAGCTCGACGACACTTCGCGCAACGCCGTCGCGGGCGCCGAGGCTGTTCTCTACGTGGTTACGCAGGGCGTGCGCGCCGACGACCAGCAGGCGCTCGCCGCGTTCACCGCCGCGACCGCGAGCCGCGAGGCGGGTCCGGTCAACGCGATCGCGGTGCTCAACAAGGCGGACACCATCGCGCCGGAGTCGGTCGAAGGCTCGGGCGGCGACGTGTGGAAGGCCGCGACGCTGCTGTCGGAGAAGCAGGCCTCGACGCTGAAGCCCCGCATCGCGGACGTCCTGCCGGTGATCGGGCTGATCGCGGAGTCGGCGGAGTCCGGCGGGTTCACCTCCGGTGACGCCGAGGCGCTGCGCCAGCTGTCCGAGATGGACGACGACATCCTCGAGACCATGCTGATCTCGGCCGACATCTTCACCAGCTGGGACTGTGACGTCGCGGCGGGCGTCCGGCTGCGGCTACTGGAGAAGCTGGACCTGTTCGGCGTCCGGTACGCCGTGGAAGCGATCCGCAAGGAACCCGAGATCACCGCGGGCTCGCTGCGGCGGAAGCTGCTCGACGCCTCCGGCCTCGAAGCCGTCCGCCAGCGGTTGAGCATCGTCTTCGCCGCCCGCGCCGACGGCATCAAGGCGGCCGCCGCGCTGGCCTCGGTCACCGCGCTGGCCCATGCCTCGGGTGACCCGGCCGAACGGCAGCGCGTCCATGACGCGATCGAGGTCCTGCTCGCCAAGCCCGAGGCGCACCAGCTGCGGCTGCTCGAAGCGCTCACGCTGGTCGCGTCCGGCGCGGTCGACATGCCCGAGGACCTGTCCGAGGAGGTCCTGCGGGTCGGCAGCAACGCCGACATCGGCGCCCAGCTCGGCAAGCCGGGTGCTCCCCGGACCGAACTCGCCGCCCACGCCCTCGAACGGGCCGGCTGGTGGCGCTCCTTCGCCTCCTTCGGCGCGACGCCCGCCCAGAGCCGCGTCGCGCACGTCGTCCACCGGGCGTACTTCCTCATCTGGCAGCAGATCCGCGACCCGCAAGCCTGACCCCCGCGTTTCGTCCTCTAGTTGCGGTACTTGCACGCGCAAGTACCGCAACTAGAGGACGAAACGCGGCCTGTTCCCGGACCCGGGATTGATAAACCGAGCGCTCGGTCTAATAATGGACCCCATGGAAACGATCGTCGACGAGCCCCAGTGGCTGCGCACGGCCTCCTGGCTCGGCTGCCCGCTGGTGGGCGCCGCGCTCGGCTGGTTCCTCCAGTCGATCGCGGACTGGGTGGTCTCCCTGAGCTGGGTCCCGTTCAAGGGCCCGTTCCAGCTCGTCTCGGACATCCCCGACCCGTGGGGCCCGCTCGCCGGGGCGGGCGCCGGGCTGGTCCTCGGCCTGCTGTTCGCCGCGGTCTGGGCGCACGAGCGGCTGATCGTCAAGGTGACGCCGACCCGCATCACCCTCACCGTCAAGGGGCGCACCCGCGCCTACGAGGCCAAGCTGCAGGCCGTCTTCCTCGACGGCAAGGAGCTCGTCCTGCTCGCCGCCGACGGCCGGGAACTGGCGCGGGAGAAGGGTGACGTCGACCGCACGGCCGTCGCCAAGGCCTTCACCGAGCACGGCTACCCCTGGCACACCGAGCCGCCGGCGGTGAAATGAGGACGGTCGACCCGGCCAAGCACGAGGCGAAACGCCGCGCCATCCTCGACGCCGCCGCGTGGTGCTTCTCGGAGAAGGGCTTCGAGAAGACCACGACGGCGGAGATCTGCCGTACCGCGGGGATCAGCACCGGCAGCCTGTTCCACTACTTCCCGAACAAGCGCGCGGTGTTCGTCGGCATCTTCGAGCAGGACGGCGACGAAACGGCGGCCCTGGTCACGGCCGCCGGCGAACTCGAAGACCCGTGGGAGGCGATCCTCCAGGTCATCGCCCACATGTCCGAGCAACTCCTCCATCCTGTCGCGGCCAAGCTCGTGCTCGAGGTCGCCGCGCAGTGCGCCCGCGATCCCGAACTCGCCGAACTCGTCCAGGGCAACGATCGCGTCCTGCGCGACGCCCTGGTCGGTCTGGTGGCCCGTGCGGTGGAAATGGGCCGGATCGATCCCGGCTTCGACCCGAAAACAGCGGCCAGCTGGCTCGTCGCGTTGATCGACGCACCACTCTCCCGCGTGATTCTGGAGCCGGACCTCGATCCGGCCGCGGAACTCGCGGTGATGAAGGTGCTGATCACCAGATTCCTTCGCCCCGTTCTGCCGATTTCGCCCCCGGCAGGCGGGGAAGTATCCGACACTGGTGAAATCTCTCCGGGCTGATCGGTAAGCCCGGGACACCAGTTACGGGGGTCGATTCGGTGGGTGCCTGGCTGCGCAAGAAGGCGGTCGACGAAGAGGTGAATCCGGACGAAGTGCCGACCGGCCAGATCTCGGCGGCGATCATCGCCGAGGTGGACGGCGGGACTTCGCCGTCCGAGGGAACCGAGGCCGTCGAAGCCGCGTCGAAGACCGATGTGGAGTCCACGACCACGGGTCCCGCCGACCTCGAACAGGCTCTCGCCGACAGGCAGGCGCTGATCCAGCTCTGCCTGTACGCCCTCGACCGCGCCCGCAGCGGCGGCGTCGTCGAGCGGCTCGAACACGGGCTCGCCGGTATCGGCGTCCGTGCCCTGCGCCCGGACGGCGAGCGGTTCGACCCCGCCGTGCACGAGGCGGGTGGCGCGGTCGCGACCGAGGACCCGGCACTCGAAGGGCTCGTCGCGGAGACCGAGGTCGTCGGTTTCGCCGATCACGACCGGGTTTTGCGCGTGCCGATCGTCATCGTCTACGCGAAGAAGGCCCAGTGACCGCTCCGAGTGCGGCCGCCAACCTGCCGGCGGTCGTGAAGAGCACGCGCGAGCAGCTGCTCACCGTCGTCCGCGAAGCCGATCCTCAGGCCGCGAAATGGGTCGAGGACATCCGGAAGGCGCGCCCGAAGAAGCCGTCGGTCGTGGTGGTCGGCGAGACCAATCGCGGCAAGAGCTCGCTCGTGAACGCGCTCCTCTCCATGCCGGGACTGTCCCCTGTGGACGCCGACGTCGCCACGGCGACGTACCTCGTCTTCGAGCACGCCGAGCAGTGGTCCGCGCAGGCCTGCTATCCGGGCCAGCTGGCGCCGGTGCCGATCAACCTGAACGCCCTGATCCACTGGGTTTCGGCCGCGCACGAACTGCCGGAAGGCCAGATCCCGCCGCGGTACGTCGAGGTCTCCGGTCCGGTCCCGCTGCTCGAACGCGTGTCCATTGTGGACACGCCGGGTGTCGGCGGACTCGACTCGATGCACGGCGAACTGGCGAAGGAGGCGGCGGCGGGTGCCACCGCCCTGCTGTTCGTCGTCGACGCCTCCTCTCCGTTCACCGCGCAGGAACTGCACTTCCTGCAGGACATGGGCGAGCGCGTCGAGACCGTACTGTTCGCGCTGACGAAGACCGATCAGTTCCGCGGCTGGCGCGAGGTCCTCGAAGCCGACCGCCGGTTGCTCGCCGAGCACGCTCCCCGGTTCGCCGACGCGGTGTTCCACCCGGTGTCCGCGCGCATGTTCGAGACGGCGGCCAAGGCGCCGAACGAGCAGATGGCCATGATGCTGCGCGAGAAGGCCGGTATCGCCGCGCTCCAGGGCGCGTTGCAGGAGATGCTGGTCGGCCGCTCGGCGATGCTGGGCGAGGCCAACACCCTTCGTGCGCTGTCGAGCGCCCTCGCCGAGCTCAAGGCGAAGCTGCAGGCGGAAAGCCGCGCGCTGTCCGCCGGTGAGGCCGAGGCGGAACAGTTGCGCCAGCGCCGCGACGACCTGAGCACCGAACGCCGCTCTTCGACCCGGGGCTGGCAGCTGAAACTGCGCGCGGAGATCCAGCGGACCCGCGTCGAGGTCGGCCACGAGACCAGCAGGCAGATGCGCGACGCGTCGACCCACTTCCGGCAGCGGATCGACGGCGCCAAGCGGGACGATCTCACCGCGCTGCCCCAGCAGGTCGACATCGCGTTGCAGACGACGTCGCAGCGGATCTCGATGCTGCTCTCCCAGCGGCTCAACCAGGTCACCAACGTCGCGCTCTCGGAGCTGTTCTCGGCCGAAGAGCTCGACATCATCCGCGGCCAGTTCGCCAGGGCGGGCGGCCCGCCGGTGGTGCTGCGCCCGCCGGACAAGAAACCGCCGACGGCCGAGGACAAACTGCTCATCTTCATGGGGGTTTCCGGCGGTCTCGGCGCCGGGAAGGTCGCCGCGCTGCCGCTGGCGGGTGTCGCGATCCTGAACCCGGTGATCCTGCCCGCCACGATCATCATCGGCCTCGGCGCCGGCTGGTGGATGGCGCGGACCCGCAAGCACGCGTCGGACAAGCAGCATATGAAGCAGTGGCTGGTCGAGGCGATCGCCGACGCGCGGTCCACGTTGGACCAGCTCGTCGCGGAGCAGCTGATCGAGGCCGAACAGCAGCTCTCGATGGCGCTCGACGAAGCCCTCGGCCGCCGCATCGACGCGATCGAGGCGGAGCTGAAGGAAGTCGACAAGACGATCAAGATGGGCGCGCAGGAAAGAGCCAAGAAGATCTCAGTGGTCGCGAAACGGTTGAAGGACGTCTCCGACGGCCGCGACCGTGCCGAGGCGCTTCTGGGCCGCATCCGGTCACTGCGCGACGCCTGACCAGGGTGTCCTGTTGTGGACCGGAACCGAACGGGCCTACGGTGAGTCATAGGCTCAGACACACCAGCAGGTCAACGAGGGGGTCATCCCATGTGGGTCGACGAGAGCGGCGGCACGGACACCGAGGCGGGCTCCACGGAGGCGGTCACGGTCCACGTTGACGGCGAGGAGTACCAGGCCGAGCTCAACTACGACCTCGACAAGGACGGCGTGAACGACGCCGCGGTCATCCAGCACGAGGACGGCACCGGCCAGGCCTTCGTCGACACCGACGGAGACGGCGACGCCGACCAGTACGCGGTGCTCGACGAAAACGGCAAGGTCGTCCAGGAAGCCGTCTACGACGAAGCTTCCGGCGCCTGGGTCGAGGCCGGTGGCGGCAGCGACGACAGCGGCAGCGACGCGGGGACGAGCGGCACCATGCACGCCGACATGCCCAGCGGTGACGTCGAGGTCGGCCCGCCGACGATCGACACCAACGGGGACGGGACCCCCGACACCGCCGTCATCCAGACCGAGGACGGCCGCACGATCGCCTTCACCGACAAGGACGGCGACGGCAAAGCCGACATCGCGGTGGAGACCGACGCTTCGGGCAACTCCAAGACCTACGAGCACACCGGACCCGGCCAGTGGACCGAGACCGGCAGTGGCGTGGTCAACGAGGACATCGGCTCGGCCTTCGTGAGCACTTCGAACGACACCGCGGGCGACCCGGCGGGCGACGCCGCGTGGGGCGGATCGGGCACGCAAACACTCGAAGGAGTGGCGAAGATCGATTCCGCCACCGGCCAGTGGATCAGCCCGAACTAAATCCTGAAATGGACTAAACCAATACGGATACCCATTCGTGAGTGGTCCAGTCCATTCTTCGGCCAAATCGATGTAATTCTGGTCACAGAACAGCCCGGTACGAGACCTCGTACCGGGTTTTCTCATGTCCGGTTCGCCCGGTCGTTGTGCTGTCGATCACCGGAAGAATTTCTGCGTATGGCCCATTCCGGTGATACTGAATCGATTCCCTTATCGTTCTTGTGAGAGAACCGACAGGTCAGCTCTCGGTTACCTGCCGGTCATCCGGCTACTCTCGGGGAATCCCAAAACCTGCACACCGGTCTTCCCGCCGGTGTGCGAAGCCATTCGGTCGCCGGCACTGAAGCCCGCATCGGAACAGCGTCGTTCCCGATGTGGGCTTCTGCCGTCGGAAGTCAGGAGTAGAGATGACCGCAGTCGCCATCCCTGGACTGGAAAAAGCGCCGACGACGCACAGCGGCGTGCTGTCCTGGGTCCGGGAGGTCGCCGAACTGACCACTCCGGACCGCGTGGTGTGGGTCGACGGGTCCGACGAAGAGGCCGCGCGTATCAACGCCGAACTGGTCTCCGCCGGCACGTTCGTGCAGCTCGACGCGAAGCCCAACTCGTACTGGGCCGCTTCCGACCCGAATGACGTCGCCCGCGTCGAAGAGCGCACCTTCATCTGTTCGGACAACGAAGAAGACGCCGGTCCCACCAACAACTGGATGGACCCGGCCGAGATGAAGGCCACGATGACCGAGCTGTACCGCGGGTGCATGCGCGGTCGCACGATGTACGTGATCCCCTTCTGCATGGGCCCCCTCGGAGCCGAGGACCCCAAGCTCGGCATCGAGATCACCGACTTCGCCTACGTCGTCGCCTCCATGCGCGTGATGACCCGCGCCGGCAAGGCCGCGCTGGACAAGTTCGTCACCGAGGACGGCACCGAGCGCTCGTTCGTCCCGGCGCTGCACTCCGTCGGCGCCCCGCTGGAGCCGGGTCAGAAGGACGTCTCCTGGCCGTGCAACACCACCAAGTACATCTCGCACTTCCCCGAGAGCCGCGAGATCTGGAGCTACGGCTCCGGCTACGGCGGCAACTCGCTGCTGGGCAAGAAGTGCTACTCGCTGCGCATCGGCTCGGTCATCGCCCGTGACGAGGGCTGGCTGGCCGAGCACATGCTGATCCTCAAGCTGATCTCGCCGGAGAACAAGGTCCACTACGTCGCGGCGGCCTTCCCGAGCGCCTGCGGCAAGACCAACCTCGCCATGCTGCAGCCGACCATCCCCGGCTGGCGCGCCGAGACCCTCGGCGACGACATCGCGTGGATGCGGTTCGGCGAGGACGGCCGCCTGTACGCGGTGAACCCCGAGTTCGGCTTCTTCGGCGTCGCGCCGGGCACCGACTGGCACACCAACCCCAACGCGATGCGCACCATCGAAAAGGGCAACACGGTCTACACGAACGTCGCGCTCACCGATGACGGCGACGTCTGGTGGGAGGGCATGGGCGAGAAGCCCGCGCACGCCACCTCCTGGAAGAAGCAGGAGTGGACGCCGGAGTCGGAAGAGAAGGCCGCGCACCCGAACTCGCGCTACTGCACGCCGATGTCGCAGTGCCCGATCCTCGCGCCCGAGTGGGACGACCCGAAGGGCGTGCCGATCTCGGCGATCCTCTTCGGCGGCCGTCGCAAGACCACGGTTCCGCTGGTCAACGAGGCCCGCGACTGGCAGCACGGCGTGTTCATGGGCGCCACCATGTCGTCGGAGACCACCGCGGCCGCCGCCGGCGCGGTCGGCAACGTGCGCCGCGACCCGATGGCCATGCTGCCGTTCCTCGGCTACCACGCCGGTGACTACTTCAAGCACTGGCTGGACCTCGGCAAGAACGCCGACGCCGACAAGCTGCCCAAGATCTTCTACGTCAACTGGTTCCGCCGTGGCGACGACGGCCGCTTCCTGTGGCCGGGATTCGGCGAGAACTCGCGCATCCTGAAGTGGGTCATCGACCGCGTCGAGGGCAAGGGCAACGCGAACGAGACCCCGGTCGGCTTCGTGCCGAACGCCGAGGACCTCGACACCGACGGCCTCAAGGAGCCGCTGGCCGACATCCAGGCAGCGCTGGACGTCTCCGCCGACGAGTGGCGCAAGGAACTGCCCCTGATCGAGGAGTGGTTCGAGAAGATCGGCGACAAGGTCCCCTCGTCGCTGCGTGACGAACTGGACGCGCTCAAGCAGCGTCTCGGCTGATCACCTGAACGAGTCGAAGGCCTCATCCTCACGGTCATTCCTGAGGATGAGGCCTTCGTATTTCCCCCTTGGGTAGCGTGGCCGCATGCTCAGATTCGGCGTGAACATGGTCGTCCCGGAGAGCCGGGCGGCCTGGGTCGAGAAATGCCGCAAGGCGGAAGCACTCGGTTTCGACGTCGTCGGTGCCGCGGACCATCTCGGGATGGCGCCGCCCTTTCCCGCCCTCGTGCTCGCCGCCGAGGTGACCGAGCGCGTCCGGCTCAACACCTTCGTCATCAACACCGCGTTCTACAACCCGGTGCTGCTCGCCCGCGACGTCACGGGCACGGATCAGTTCACCGAAGGCAGGCTGGAACTGGGGCTCGGTGCCGGGTACCGGAAGTCCGAGTTCGAAGCGGCGGGGATGGAGTTCCCCCGCGCCGGCCGGCGCGTCGACCACCTCGAACACACGATCAAAGAGCTCAAACGGCTCTACTCCGACGATGACCACAAACCGGGAACCGTGCAGAAACCGGGCCCGCCGTTGCTGATCGCCGGCCGCGGGGACCGGGTGCTCGCCCTCGCCGCCGAACACGCCGACATCATCGGCTTCTCCGGTACGGCGGCCATTCCCGACGGTGGCGCGCTGGTGCTCGACGACGCGGCCGGAATCGACGAACGCGTGCGGTTCACCCGCGAGAAACTGAACGGGCGCGAAGCCGAATTCAACGTCATTACGCAGGTGGTCACGGTGACCGGCGATAGGCGGGCGGGGCTGGAAAGCGCTCGCGAATTCGCGAAGGGCGCGCTCACCGTCGAGCAGCTCGCCGAAGTGCCGACGGTGCTCGTCGGTACCCATGCGCAGATCGCCGAACAGATCCTCGCCCATCGCGAACGGTTCGGCTTGACCTATTTCACCGTGTTGGAGCGCAAT
Organism: Amycolatopsis sp. lyj-90; assembly: GCF_046549035.1. Classification (NCBI taxonomy): domain Bacteria; kingdom Bacillati; phylum Actinomycetota; class Actinomycetes; order Pseudonocardiales; family Pseudonocardiaceae; genus Amycolatopsis; species Amycolatopsis sp. lyj-90. The sequence goes on along the minus strand of NZ_JAJPWP010000005.1, from coordinate 182,423 downwards.
ATGGAGCCCCTCGCTCCGGTGATCGAGTTGTTGTGCGGCACATGATCGACGTACGCGGGCTCGGCGTCCAGGCCGGGGAGCACTGGTTGTTCGAAGACCTCGATTTCGAGGTCGAAGCGGGCGAATGCGCGGTGATCGCCGGTCCGAACGGGGTCGGGAAATCGACGCTGCTGAGGTGCCTTTACGGAACGCAGGCGCCGCAGCGGGGCCGGGTCGTCGTCGCGGGCGGAAAGCCCGACGAGCGCGACCTTTCCTTTCGCCGCAAGGTTTCCGTTTTGTTCGACGATTCCGATTTCTTCACCGAGCTGACCCCGCTCCAGCATCTCGAGTTGCTGGAGGGCTCGTTCGGCGCCGATCTCGGCGATCACGAAGCCTTGATTTCGGACGCGGGTCTCGCCGAACGCGCGAAGGTCACCGCGGGCAAGTTCTCCGCCGGGCAGCGCCGCCGCCTGCTGCTCCTCGGCGCGACGGCGCGACCACACGACGTCCTGCTGCTCGACGAACCCGAGCGGGCGCTCGACGTCGCCGGGAAGGAATGGCTGACGTCGTTGATCGCGCGTTCGACCGCCGCCGGGGCCGCGGTCGTCGTGGCGACACACCATCCCCCGCTGCTGGAAGCGGCCGACTCGACCCTAGAGCTGTGGTGACCACGAAGGCCCCCACGCACGTCCCGGGACGACAGCGATTCGGCGGACTGTTCAACGGGGACTACCAGACCTTCCTGGCACTGTTCGGTTTCGGCGCGCTCTTCACCGCGTTCCAGAACCTTCCGAAGCTACGCCATTTCCTTTTTGGACAGTCCCTTGTGGATTTCCCGGCGGTGTTCGGACTGCTGGTCGTGCTGTGCGCGATCTTCTGGCGCAGCCTGCTGCGCCGCGGTTTCGTGTGGGCCGAACCGGCGGCGCTGACGTGGATGGACTTCGCCGGCGTCGACAGGCGCCGTGTCGTCGTGAAGCGGATGTGGACGCTCTGGCTCGGGCTGGTCATGGTGGTCGGCTACACCGGGGCGCTGGTCACCGCGATCGGCGGCGGCTCGAAGGACGTGTGGATCGCGATGTCGGCGCTGACCGCCGCAGGGGCGATCCTGGCCGCCGTCACCGCACGGCGGACCGCGATCCGCGGGGAAACGCTCGCGCCGGTCGTGCTCGCGGCGGCCGGTCTGGCGGTGGCCGCCGCCGGACTGGGCCCGATCGCGGTCGAGGTGCTGGCCGGTGCGATGTTCGTCGTCGCGGTGGCGGTGGCCTTCGGTGGCGAACCGGTGTCCGGAGTCGGGCGCCAGGACCTCGTCGACGGCTGGAACGCGCGGCTCCTGCGGGCGATGGCCGCGGTCTTCATGGACCCCATGCTGCTGATCCCGGAGTCGAAGCCGGTGCCGTGGCTGTCCTTGCGACGTCCGACGGTGCTGCGGCTCGCGTGGGCCGGGGTACTCGGCAGGATGCGCTTCGCGGCGGCCAGTGTGGTGATCGCTTGCCTGGTCGGTGCCGCGCATCTGGCGTTCCCGGCCGTCCCTGCGGGACCGCTGTTCGCGCTCGGCGCGTACGCCGCGCTCGTGCCGTTCGTCGGCGGGCTCGGCGAACTGTGGCGCAACCCCGGCCGCAGGCGGTGGCTCGGGGCGTCCGACTGGGAGTTGCGGCTGGTCAACGGCGTGGTGATCGCTCTGCTCGGCCTCGGCTGGGGAGCGCTGCTCGGCCTGGTGACGCTGATACTCGGGGTGACCCCGGCCTGGCCGGTGTGGCTCGCGCTTCCGCTCGCCGTCGTCGCCACGCTCCGGACGGCGACCCGGCCGCCGATGAACTACGACGTCAGCGGCGGGGCCGCGGGACTCCAGGCGCTGCGGGGTGTCGACGTGCTGGTCGTCGGCTCGGTCTTGCTGTCCGTGATCGGCTGAGATCACCCATACCCGCGTTCGGATCATTCGGATACTCCGAACGCGGGTTACCCTCGATGCGACGAAAGGAGCACGAGTGGGCGGCGGGCACGCACCGGGCAAGGGGCGGCGGGCGACCAGCGAGTTCCCCGCGGGCTGGACCGACGAGCAGATCATCGCGGTGATCAAGGACGTCGCGAACGATCCGAGCGAACCTCGCCGCAGACAGCACAACGGCCGCTGGCGCTGCGCCGGCGAACGGTACGGCGTGCATCTGATCGTGCTGGTGGAAGACAACGGCAGCGTCAAGACGGGCTACCCGGTGGCGGGTCCCGGCGTGGTCCGCAATCCCGACGCCGCGGCCGACCCGGCGAACCCGACCGTCGCCGACCTCGCCGCCGGCCGGATCAGCTTCTTCGGCGAGAGCCTGCTCGACCAGATCGCCGACCGCGTCACGCCGGACGTCCTCGCGTTCTACCGCACCCTGCACTGGTCGGGTGAGTGGGAAGAACTGGCCGACGTCCTCGTCGCGCACGCGATCAACGAGAACCTGCGGCTCGGCGTGGACGAGTTCGCCACCCTGGAGAGCCTGCTGAACAGCTTCGACCTGCCGATCGACGGCTTCCTCTACTTGAACGACCGAGCGCACACGCTGGCCACCCTGCGCCCTTAACTCGCTTCGGCGACTTCTGCGGCGTCTGTGTTCTCGACAGCCGCCCGCAGCGCGTCCAGCGGCAGGCGGATGGCGTCCGCGATCGCCGCCACCGTGAAGAAGGCGGGCGTCGGGATCCGGCCGGTCTCGATCTTCCGGAGCGTCTCCACCGAGATCCCGGCCTCCGCCGCGACCTCGACCATGCTGCGCGACGCCGACGCGCGCGCGTCCCGGAGCGCCAGCCCCAGCCGCTCGCCTCGTTCGCGTTCCTCGTCCGTCAACGGCACTCGCACCATGCGGCCAATACTAATACCGGTCGCGCCTGTTGGTCGTGAGTGGCGCCGAGTTGTCCCCACCGAGTTACCCCCAGCCTGTGGATAACTCTGTGCACAGGTCTGTGGACCGTCCACAGGAAAGGCCCCGCCGAGCCGAAACTCGACGGGGCCACAATCCCTAGGGGCTTCAGCCGCCCGCGGGCACCGGAAGTGGGAGTCCGGGGAGGCTCTGGTCGTTCGGCACCTTGCCGTCGACGAGGAAGTCCTCCACGACCTTGTCCACACCCACGTTGCCGCCGGCGTAGATGCCGTGGTCACCCTCACCGGTCACCGTGATCATCCGCGAGTTGGCGAACGCGCGGTGCGCACGGGTCGCGCCCTCGATCGGGGTCGCCGGGTCGTGCACCGACTGGACGATCAGCACCGGCGGGACGCCGCGGCCGTCGAGCTTCGGCAGGTCGACCGGCTTGTTCTTCCAGAAGATGCACGGCTGGATGAGCCAGCCGGCGCCGAGCAGCGGCAGATCGCGGTCGATCAGCTTCTGCGACTGACGGATGACGCTCTGCCGGTTACCGGTCCACGGGCCCTCGTTGCAGGGGATGGTCCAGAAGCTGGCGTTGTAGGAGTCACCGTCGGTGGGGACGAACAGCGGCTGCGGGCCGATGACGCCGTCACCGTCCACCGTCTCCGCCTTGACCTTCTGCGCGGCCGCGGCCTTCTGCTGCTGGCTCGAGGTGCCCTCGGTCAGCGTCTTCAGGTTGACCAGGTAGTCGGCCAGCGCCGGGAAGTTGCGCTTCGAGTAGAGGTACGACGCGATGGTCGAGTCGAGGGCGTTGGCCGAAACCGGGACGCCGTCCACCTCGACGGGGTTCTGCGTCAGCGCGAAGCGGACCTTCTCGTAGGTCTGGCGAGCGGCCTCGCCGTTCCTGCCGAAGTTGTAGACCTTGTTGTACTTGCCGATCCACGGCAGGAAGTCCTGACGCCAGCGGCGCTCGAAGCCGAGCGGCTGCCCGTCGAACGAGTTCTGCCAGGTCGTCGTGAACTCGGTCGACGAGTCGAGCAGGAACTTGCCGGTCCGGGTGGGGAACTGCTGGGCGTAGTGCGCGCCCATCCAGGTGCCCGCCGAGTAGCCGACCCAGTTGATCTTGTCGCGGCCGAGGAGGACGCGCAGCAGGTCGATGTCGCGGATGGTCTGGGCGGTGTTGATGAGCGGGCCCAGCTCGCCGGACTTCACCTGGCAGGAGTCCGCCGCGTACTTGGTGGCGTCCAGGATCAGGTTGAGGTTCGCCCGGCTGCGATCGCGCGGGTCCAGGTCGGATCCGGTGCCGATCGCGTTGCCGCAGGTGATGTTGGTGCTCTTGCCGGTGCCGCGCGGGTCGAGACCGATGATCTCCTGGGTCGCGCGCAGCTTCGTCTGGTTGCGCAGACGAGCCGGGAAGTTACGGCCCGGTGCGCCGGGGCCGCCCGGGTTCGTGATGACGCTGGCCGTCGCGGGGCCGCCGGTGGCGGCGAGGCGGCTGACGGCGATCGTCAGGTCGATGTTCTCGTTCGACTTGTACCAGTTGCGCGGTGCGCGGTAGGTCGCGCATTCGATGTTTTCGGCCCCCGGCGGCGGCGCGGTCGGCAGCTCGTTCGCCGTGCACTTGTGCCAGTCCAGCTTCTGGCTCGCGTACTTCGCCGGAATGTTGGTGGAGTTCAAAGGCTGCTGCTTGGCAGCCTCCGGTCCTGCGAACGCAGGAGTGAACCCGGCCAGCATGGTGCCGGCGACAGCCGGGATCACCACCGCATAGCGGAGTTTCTTCATCCGATGCCCCTTTGATCTTGCGTGCGAAGGTTCCTGTTCGCGACTTGCGGCTATTGATATCCGGCGGGGAGCGGGACGGCAACCGCCCTTCGTCGGATCGGGCGTCGCTGATCAAATCGATATCGGGCGCGCGTGACCCGGGTGGGGGAGAGGTTCTAGGGTCATCGGGTCCATCCGGGGTACGGGAATGTTAGGTGAGGTCCGATGGCGTCAGGTAAGGCAGACGGGAAGGTGAGGGGCTTTCAGTTCAGCCCGTGGAACCTCCTGCTGGTCATCCCGTTGCTGGTGCTGATCACGTCCTTGTTCAATTCGGACGGCCCTCGGCTGTTCGGGATGCCGTTCTTCTACTGGTTCCAGTTCGTGTTCGTGGCCGTCGGCGTCCTGTGCACCTGGATCGTCTTCGTGATGACCAAGGACAAGCCGACCAGTGAGCGTCCCGACCGGTTGTCCGTGGACGAGCTCGACGAGGGGGACGTCAAGTGAGCAACATCCAGTGGCCCGAGCTGATCATCTTCACGATCCTCTTCGCGGTGGTCACCGTCCTCGGCTTCGTCGCGTCGCGCTGGAAGGCGGGCAACACCCTCGACCATTTGGACGAATGGGGCCTCGGCGGCCGCAAGTTCGGGTCGTGGATCACCTGGTTCCTGCTCGGTGGTGACCTCTACACGGCGTATACCTTCGTGGCCGTCCCCGCGCTGATGTTCAGCGCCGGCGCGATGGGCATGTTCGCCCTGCCGTACACGATCATCGTCTACCCGATCGTGCTGATGCCCGCGCTGCGCATGTGGTCGGTCTCCCGGGTCCGCGGCTACGTCACGCCCGCCGACTTCGTCCGCGGCCGGTTCGGTTCGCCGACGCTGGCGCTGCTGATCGCGATCACCGGGATCATCGCGACGATGCCGTACATCGCGCTGCAGCTCGTCGGCCTCGAAGCGGTGCTGCGGACCATGGGCATCAACGGCTCCGGCATCGTCGGTCACCTGCCGCTGCTGGTCGCCTTCATCATCCTGGCGGTCTACACCTACCAGTCCGGCCTGCGCGCGCCCGCGCTGATCGCGTTCGTCAAGGACATCCTGATCTACCTCGTGATCATCGTGGCGATCATCTACCTGCCCTCGAAGCTCGGTGGCTGGTCCGCGATCTTCGACTCGGCTCAGGCGAAGTTCGACAAGACGCCGAACCCCTCGGACGGCATCCTGCTCAACGCGAACAACCAGTTGCAGTACGCCACGCTGGCGCTCGGTTCGGCGCTCGCGCTGTTCCTGTACCCGCATTCGCTCACCAGCGTGCTCGCCTCGCGCGGCCGCAGCGTGATCAAGCGGAACATGGTCGCGCTCCCGGCGTACTCGCTGGTCCTGGGCCTGCTGGCGCTGCTCGGCTACGTGGCGATCAGCGCGTCGGTCTCACCGATCACCAACAACGCCACCGGCAAACCGGACACGAACACCGTCGTCCCGGTGCTGTTCGACTCGCAGTTCTCGTCGTGGTTCGCCGGGATCGCGTTCGCCGCGATCGGCATCGGCGCGCTGGTGCCCGCGGCGATCATGTCGATCGCGGCGGCCAACCTGTGGACCCGCAACATCTACAAGGAGTACATCAAGAAGGACGCGACGCCGGGCCAAGAAGCGAAGCAGGCCAAGCTCGCTTCGCTGATCGTGAAGTTCGGCGCGGTGGCGTTCATCCTGTTCATCGACCCGCAGTTCTCGATCGACCTGCAGCTCATCGGCGGGGTGCTGATCCTGCAGACGCTGCCCGCGGTGGCGATCTCGCTCTACACGCGGTGGTTCCACCGCTGGGGCCTGGTCGCCGGCTGGATCGTGGGCATCGGCTGGGGCCTGGTCATGCTCTACAACATCCCGAACGCGGCGACCGGCAAGGCGCACTTCGGCGGTTCGGCCCTGAAACTCGGTGACCTGTCGATCTTCGGCTGGCACCCGTTCAGCGGCTCGCCGCTGCAGATCTATGTCGGCTTCGTGGCGCTGGCGGCGAACCTGCTGATCGCGGTGATCTTCACGGTGATCGCGCGGCAGATGAAGGTCTTCAACGGCACGGACGACACCGAGCCCGAGGACTACCACGCCGACGAGCACGACAAGGATCTCCGCGAGATCGGCGTTCACTAGCTCAAGTCTGAGAAGGGGCCGCGTCCGGTTTGGGCGCGGCCTTCTTCGTAGCCGCGGTGGCCACCAGGTAGAGGACGAGGCCGTTCAGCAGGTGCCAGACGAAGTGGGTCCCGGCGGGGAAGTTCCCGCAGACGGTGTGGTCGGCCGTGCGGAACGAAAGGGACACCCCGAAGACACCCGCGGCGACGGCGAACCTGCGGCGATCCGCGCCCTTGAGCACGATCGCGAAGACCACGAGCCCGATCAGCGCGGACAAGTACAGGCCGCCGCCGAGTGAGGCGACGATCGCGGTGAACGCGAGGAACACCGGGATGCCGAGCCAGGAGACCTTGCGGCTCGCGCCGAAGAACACGCGGGGGAACACCGCTGCGTAATACAGGACGAACACCAGGATGAAGGCGCTGTCGGCGGCCGCGGACCAGCGGGTGGCGAGCAGGTGGAAGGCCGTACTGCCGAGGAACACGAGGCTGATGAGGGTCGCGAGGACGCGGCCCTTCGGTTGCCGCCAGACGGCGATCGCGGCGACCAGGAACGCGAGGTTGCTGAGGCTGTTGAGCGGCTCGCTCCACAGCCCCGGGGCGAGACGTTCGCAATAGCCGTCGACATACGCGATCCAGTTCACTCCCCCAGATAACCCTGTCCGCGTGAACTACGGGTATCGGGCCCTTGCTTCGCCACTTCGCGCGGACCTGGCGCGTCCTGCCCACCGACGGCGCGTGCCCCCAAGGCCCCCGCCCTCCCCACGACACCTGCTCAAGCCTCGTCCCCACCACACCACCGTTGTGGACAACTCCGCCCCCGAACCCCGCGGATCCTGCTCCCCGTCGCCCCCTCCCGCCCTAAATCCTGAGCGGACAGTCAGCTGCGATGACATCCCTCTGATCAGCGAGAATGCTTAGTAAGAGGAAGGGTAAAGGTGGCGTGTTCGCGGGCGGTTTGGTGACTGTGAGACACCGGGCCTGTGTGGCATCGACTGTGTGGCCCAGGGGTGTGTGGAAATAGGGACGTTGAACGTCCCTATTTCCACACACCCCTCACCCTTGGCGACATCTCGGGCTTCACGGACCAACCACCCGGCGGGACATGTTCGCCTTAACCCTCAGTAAGTCAGGGGCATTGCCCCTGGGACGGGTGGGGGGTGGGGTTCGCGCGGTCAAGGGGAAAGTGCTGGTCAGGGGGTCGGGTCGCAGGTCGTGAGGCGTCGGGTGAGGAAGCGGCGCTGCGGGTCCGAGCACGGTAGCGCGAGCGCCCGCCGGTAGTGGGCGGCGGCGCGGGCCGGGTCGCCGGCGCGTTGCCAGAGCGCGCCGAGGACGGCGGGCAGCAGCGTGTAGTCCGGCAGGTCGGCCTCGACGGCTTCGAGTTCCGCGATCCCGGCAGCGGCACCGTCCACCACGGACAGTGCGATCGCCCGGTTCAGCCGGGCCACCGGCGAAGGCCGCAGCGCCAGCAGGTCGTCGTAGAGCCCGACGATCCGGCGCCAGTCGGGTGGCGAGGCCGTGCCGTGGCACAGCGCGATCGCCGCTTCGACGTGGTACGCCGACATCTCCGGCCCGGTGCACGCCCGCTCGAACAGCCGCGTTCCCTCGGCGATCATCGCGTGGTCCCAGCGGCCGCGATCCTGCTCCTGGAGCAGCAGCAGCTCACCGTCACGGTCGACCCGCGCGGGCAGCCTGCTCGCCTGCAGCAGCATCAGCGCGACCAACGCCCGCACCCGCGGCAGGTCCGTCTTCGGCTCGGCCAGCAGCAGCCGTCCCAGCCGGATCGCCTCACCGCACAGTTCGCCGCGCACCGCGACCTCGCCGGTCGTGGCGTCGTAGCCCTCGTTGAACAACAGATAGAGCACGGCGAGCACACTGTCCACTCTGGACTCCAGTGCGGCCGGGCCGGGCAGGGTGAGCGGTTTCCCGGACTCCCTCAACCACTTCTTCGCCCGCACCAGCCGTTGCGCGACCGTCGCCGGTTTCGTCAGCAACGCCGCCGCGATCTCGTTCACCCCGAGCCCGCCGACGGTCTTCAGCGTCAGCGCCACCTGCGAAACCGTCGGCAGCGCGGGATGACAGCACAACAGCATCAGCACGAGCTCGTCGTCCGTGCGCCGGTCGGCTTCGTAGCCGTCGAGCTCCGCGAGCTTCGGCAGCAGAGTCCGCAACGTCCGTTCCCGCCGGACGACGTCCATCGCCCGGTTCCGCGCGGCCCGGAACAGCCAGCCCTGTGGATTGTCCGGCACCCCGCTTTGGGGCCAGCTTCGCAACGCTTGTTCCAGCGCGTCGGCGACGGCCTCTTCGGCGAGGTCCAGCCGTTCGGGGCCGAGCGCCCTGGCCAGCGTGGCGACGATCCGCCCGGCACTGTGCCGGAACAGATGCTCCACCACGCCGGCCGGGCGGCTCACGACAGCCTCGGCAGGCCCACGAACTTCGGCATCAGTCCTCGCAGCCGCGTTCGCCGACCTTGCGCACCTCGATCGGCCCGAATTCCAGATGCGGATGCGTCGAGAAGATCTTCTCCGCCTGGTCGAGGTCTTCGGCCTCGATCACCTGGTAGCCGCCGACGATTTCGGTGGCCTCGGTGTGCGGTCCGTCGGTCGCGCCGACCTCACCGCCGGAACCGCGCAGTACCCGGCCGCCCTTCGACAGCCCGCCGCCGCCGACGAACCGGCCCTCCTTCGTGCGCTCGTCCGCCCAAGCCAGGTAGTTCTCGAGCACGCGTTGCGCTTCGCCGGGGCCGAGGTGGTCGTGCGAGTCCTTCGCGGCGCGGATGAATCCGATGTACTGGGGCATGGTGTCCTCCCTGGGGATCGATGGTCCCTAGACGAACAAACACGCCGCAAGTCGACACCGAGACGGCCGGACTTCACGCACGCGGTGTCACAACTCCAGCCGCCAGGTCTGCCCCGTCAGCTCGTAACCGAAGCCCGGGATCGTCTCCTCGCTCGCCAGCCGGAAGCCGGCCTTCTCGTAGACCGCCCTGGCCGCGTCCAGCAATGAGACCGTCCAGAGTTCCATCGCCGCGTAGCCGGACGCCCTCGCGAACTCGACGCATTCGGTGACCAGGCGTTTCCCGACCCCGCGTCCCCTCGCGGCCGGTTCGAGGAGCAGCATCCGCAGCTTCGCCGTCTTGCCGTCCTCGGCGGGCATGCAGAAGATGCTGCCGACGCGCTCCCCGTCGAGCTCGGCGATCCAGCCCGCTTGACGGGGCTCGCCGCGGTTGTCGACGTAGTCCGCGACGACGCGGGCGACGAGGGCTTCGAAGCGTTCGTCCCAGCCGTACTCGCGGGAGTAGAGGGCACCATGGCGGTGGACCACCCAGCCGAAGTCACCCGGCCGTGGCGGGCGCAGGACCAGCGTGGGATCCGGCGCGCGTTCGCCGACCAGCGAGGTGATCGTGCCCATCGCGCCGAGCAGGCGCTCCTGCTCGTCTTCGCCGAACCGGCCGAGCAGCGAGCCGATCCGGCCCACCGAGCGTTCGTCGAGGACGGCGAAGGCCCTCTGGCCGTTCTCGGTCAGCCTGATGACCTGGCGGCGGGCGTCCTCTTCGCTGCGTTCGCGTGTGAGGAGGCCGCGTCCTTCGAGCCTGGCGAGGAGCCTGCTCGCGTACCCGGCATCGAGGTCGAGACGTTTGCGCAGGTCGGTGACCTGGGTCGGATCCTGCTGCGCGAGTTCGAAGATGACCCTGGCTTCGCTCAGGGAGTATTCGGCGTCGGCCGGTCCTTCGTCGAGGACGCCGATCACGCCGGTGTACAGGCGGTTGAAGGCCCGGACGGTCGCCACCCGGTCCGCGGATCGATTCATTTGACCACCTCAACAGATTTGTTGACGAAGTCAAACATTACTCCGCAAGGCGGCGAAGACAAGGAATTTCCGGGGAGTATCCGGACATATGGAAACCCCGTGATGCTGCCAGGTCGGGGGTCCGCCAGCATCACGGGGTCGTAGTGGGTATCGACGCCGCGTTCTGCGGCGTTACACCCCACGCACTATGTGTCGTAGGTCACTCGAATGGGCGACACCTACAACGGTTGTTGTCGGATCAGCGCATGTGCGTGTGGTGCGCCTGGGAAATAGCGATGAGTTCCTGACGAACGGTCGCGGTGGCCGCGGTGTCGATCGCCCGGTTCAGGGCCCGGCGAGTGCGAGCCTCGGCGCGACGGGCACGGAGCTTGGCGGCGATGTTGTTCATCGGTTTAAGTCATCCCCTTGAGGGTCTTGAGTCTTGGTGGCTGTGTCTCTAGTATGCACTCTTTTTCACAAGGAAGCCAACGATTATCCGGTGACTTGGCACACCCGCCGATGAATCGTCGGCAACAGGAGAGGAAATCCGGAGAGATTTGGTGTCGCCGGTCACTTCTTGATAACGCCAGGCATCTCTAGCGTCCTCGCTATACGGCCTCAGAAACCTTCATGGAGCAGGCGGCGCGCCAGCTTCGACGGCCCCCGCCTGAGAACGCCCAGGACGCCGCGCCACGGGATGATCGTCGACGTCATCGCTTCTCGCAGCGCGACACCTTCCGGATCGGCCGCTTCGGTGCCGAGGACGAGGTCGCGCACGAGCGGTCCCGCGGTCAGGGTGAGCGCGACGCCGCTGCCGGCGAATCCGACGGCGTAGACCACGCGCTCGGTGACGGCGGACCTTGCCAGATGGGGGACCTCGGCCGGAGTGACGTGCAGGGGTCCGCCCCAGCGATGGGTCGCCGGTGTCCCGGCCTCGGCGGGAAGCCGGCGCGCGAGCAGCCTGTCGACCTTCTGATGCGCCTTCGGCAGGGCGTCGGCCTCGGGACCGGGTGTCAGCCCGCCGAGGTCGAGGCCGCCGAACAACAGTCGTCCTCGGTGTCTCCGCCAATAGGCCATCCCGAGCCCGGGTGCCGTGCTGAACAGGTCGTCGTCGACGGCCTCCGGCGCCCCGGCCCGCATGTACGTGTGGATCACCCGGCCGGGCGGCGGATCCGGCAGGGACAACCCGCCGGTGTAAGCGCCCGAACAGACCACCGCGCGATCCGCGCGCAGGACTCCCCCGCCCCGCAGCCGGACGGTGACGCCGTCGTCCGAGGGTTCGACCGAGTCGACCGGGGTGTTCTCGACCAGCGTTCCCCCGGCGGCGGCCAGCCCGGCGGCCAGTGATCCGGCGAGCGCGGCGGGCTGGATGGTCCACGACCCGAGCGAGAACCCGCCGGATGCGAGTCGCGCAGTTCCCGCATCCGGGTGTCGATGCGGTCGTGCAGGAGCCGTTGCATCTCGCGGGGGTCATGCGGGCCCGCGCTGCCGGGCACCAGCCAGGGCAGGACGCCCAGCGGGAGCACGCCACCCGCGTTCCGTCCGCTCGCGCCGAACCCGGCGTGCCGGGCTTCGAGGATGACGACCCTGCTCCCGGGACGATGTTCCAGCAGGTCGAGGGCGATCGACAGACCGGCGAACCCGGCGCCGATCACCACGACATCGGCTGAGTCCGGCGGCCGCTCGGTGGTGGGGACTCGTTCCGGCACTGCGTCACGCCAGTAGACCCTGGTCACCCTGCCAGTGTGCCCAAGTAGTGCTCTCTACGGCTTTCTAGCTATCAGGCTAGAGAAGAAGAGAAAGGTCTAGTCCCGGCCGAGCAGGTAGTGGCCGAAGTGCGGGACGGTGAAGGCGATGTGCCCGCGCTCGGCGGAGTACACCAGTCCCTTCTTCATCAGGCTGTCCCGTGCCGGTGACAGTGAGGACGGCTTGCGCCCCAGGTAGACGGCCACATCGGCGGTTCCGGCGGGCTCGTCCCGGCCCTGTGTCAGCTCGGCCATCGCGAGCAGGTACTCGCGTTCGGCGGGCGTCGCGCGCTCGTAGCGGGAGCCGAAGAAGCCGACAGCGAGTTCCGATTCGGCCTCCGGCGCGGCGACCTGGACGTCCTTCACGGTGATCGGATCGGCGGGCGCGGCGTCCCAGGCGGCCTTGCCGTAAGCCTGGATGAAGTACGGGTAGCCGCCGGACGCGTCGAACAGCGCGTCCAACGCCTCCGGTTCGATGCCCGCGTCCTCGCGTTCGATGGGCGCCATCACCGCGAGGTCGGCGTCTTCGCGCTCCAGCCTGTCGATGCGCGCGTAGCGGAAGAGGCGTTCCGAGTACGACTTCGACGCCGAAAGGACCGCGGGCACGTGCGGCAGTCCCGCGCCGACCACGACCAGCGGCGCCCCGGACTGCGAGAGTTCATGGCAGGCGGCGCAGAGCGCGGAAACGTCCTCGGGCAGCAGATCCTGGATCTCGTCGATCAGCAGCGCGACTCCGGTGCCGACGTCCGCGGCCAGTTCCGCGACCTCGGTGAACAGCTCGACCAGGTCGATCTCGATGTCGCCCGAGTCGGCGCGGCCCTGCGCGGCGGGAACGTCGATGCCGGGCTGCCAACGGTCACGAAGCTTCGCGTCCGGTTTGTTGGCGCGCAGCGCGAACGCCTTGAGCACGCCGAGCACCTGCTCGACCCGGTCCGGCGCGCGATGGCGGACGGCGAGGTCGCGGATCGCGCGGTGCAGCGCGGCCGAGAGCGGCCGCCGGAGTTCGGTGTCGGGGCGGGCTTCGATCTTTCCCGCACCCCAGCCGTGCTTGATCGCTTTCGAGCGGAGTTCGCCCAGCAGCACGGTCTTGCCCACGCCGCGCAGGCCGGTCAGCATCAGGCTGCGCTCGGGTCTCCCGCGCGCGACCCGTTCGAGCACGACCTCGAAGGCCTGGAGCTCGCGCAGGCGACCTGCCAGTTCGGGCGGTCGTTGACCGGCGCCCGGGGCGAAGGGGTTGCGGATGGGATCCACTCTCGCACGCTATCGACGTTTCTAGCCTCGACCCGATATTCAGTGATAGAAGGCCAGGCGTGTCGCGGCGGGTTACTCCGAGTGGACGGGTCTGCAGCCCCGTCCACTCGTCTTACTCACTCAGGTTGCGCTCGGCGTAGACCGCCATCGCGTCGCGGATGAACTCCGCGGTGCCCGGGCCGTGCTTCTCGTCGTACTGCCCGTAGCGCGGGTCGTCGACGTAAAGCTGCCCGAGACCGGCGAAGTAGCCCTTCGACACGGCACGCACGGCCGGCCGGAGCCACTCGTACAGCCGACGCGTGATCGCCTGGACTTCGTCGCCGTCGGCGGGCAGGCCCTTGCCGCGGGCCTCGCCGAAAGCGGCCGCGATGTCCTTCTGTTCCTGTTGGTGCGCCTTCTTGTCCTCGGCGCTCAGCGACTTCCACCACCGATCACCCTGCTTGTAGGCGTCGGCGCCCCAGCGTTCGGTGACCTCCTTCTCGTACTTCGTGTGGTCGAAGCCGTCGAACACTTCCGCTGCCATCAGCTGTTCACCTCTCTCTGTCTTCTTCAAGGTCGTCCTGACCGATTCGATCTGCCGTCCGAGCCGCTGGCGCTCCTGCTCCAGCCACTTCAGGTGCGTGCGTAGCGCCGCCGTCGTGTCCTGTTCCCCTTCGAGCACTTCGCCGATCGCGGGCAGACTCAGCCCGAGTTCGCGAAGCAGCAGGATCCGTTGCAGCCGCACCAGCGCGTCCTGGTCGTAGTAGCGGTATCCGTTGCTCCCCACCCGGCTTGGTTCGAGCAGCCCGATGTCGCCGTAGTGGCGCAGCGTGCGGCTCGTGGTCCCGGCCGAGCGGGCGATGTCCTGGATCGACCACTCCTTCTCGTTCGGCATGTCCACGAAGGTAGAGGTTGACGTTGCGTCAAAGTCAATCGAAGTTCATCCGACGGTGGCATGGTTCACCCATGAAGACATTCGCGCTGGTCATCGCCGCCGCGCTGACCCTGACCACGGCGGGGGTCGCCGACGCGCATCCGCGTCGCGCCTTCGACGTCCAGGCTCACCGCGGCGGACTCGGTCTCACGGTCGAGAGCACGCTCGCTTCATTCGGCAAGGCGATGGAGCTGGGGGTGACCACGCTCGAGCTCGACATCCAGATCACCAAGGACGGTCGCGAGGTGATCACCCACGACCGCAAGACGACCCCCGCGAAGTGCCGCGACACCGCGCCCGCGACGCCCGGCGATCCGGCGTACCCGTATGTCGGCAAGTACGTGAAGGACCTGACGTTCGCGCAGGTCCGCACGCTGGACTGCGGCTCGATCCGGCAGCCCGCGCACCCCGGCCAGACGCTCTCCCCCGGCGCCAAGATGCCGACCCTCGCCGAGTTGTTCCGGCTCGCGCGCGACCACCGTGCCTGGGGCGTCAAGTTCAACATCGAGACCAAGGTCGAGGCCGCCGCGCCGCACGAGACGGCGCCGCGCGAACAGTTCGTGCAGCGGGTAGTGCGCGAGATCCTGCGCGGCGGGTTCGCGCACAACGTCACCATCCAGAGCTTCGACTGGGGCGCGCTGATGCTGCTGCGCAAGGTCGCGCCGTGGATCCCGACTGTCGCGCTGACCCAGCCCGAGTTCCTCCAGGTCGGCCAGCCGGGCAAATCGCCTTGGCTCGGCGGACTCGACATCGACGACTTCGGCGGCAGCCCGATCCGCGCGGTGAAGTCGTTCGGCGCGAGCGCGCTCTCGCCGGTGCACGGCAACCCACAGGGCGGCAAGGTCGGCGACCTCGACTACCGGCCGTTCACGACGAAGGCACTGGTCAGCGAGGCGCATCGTGCCGGGATCAAGGTCGTGCCCTGGACGATCGACGATCCGGCCACCATGCACAAGCTCATCGACGACGGTGTCGACGGCATCATCACCGACTATCCGGACCGGCTGCGGCAGGTCGCGGCCGACCGCGGCTTCAAGCTGCCGAGGGCGTATCCGGCTCGCTAGCCGAATCTAGCCCTCTCTAGTGCCAGAGAAATATTCGAAGATACTCCGTTAGCGCGGTTCGGCGCCCCGGCGGACGGGAAGTCTGGGGATAGATTTGCTTTCCTCAGGGTTCGGATCAAGAAAGGCAACGACCGTGATTCTCCGTCGCGTCGCACGTCCGCTCCTCGCCGCGATCTTCATCTCCGGCGGGATCGGCGCACTGAGGGACACCCAGGGGCACGCCAAGGCCGCGGAGCCGTTCCTCACCGAGTCCTTCGACAAGCTGGAGGGTGTGGTGCCGGAATCGGTGCCGCGCGACCCGGCCACCCTCGTCCGGATCGACGCCGCCGTGAAGGTCGGCGCCGGGTTCGCGCTCGCCACGGGCAAGGCACCACGGCTGGCTTCGCTGCTGCTGCTCGGCAGCCTCGTCCCGACCACGCTGGCCGCGCACCGGTTCTGGGAGATCAAGGAACCGGCCGAGCGTCAGCAGCAGCAGATCCAGTTCATCAAGAACGCCGGCCTCGCCGGTGGTCTGCTGCTCGCCGCCGCGGACACCGCCGGCAAGCCTTCGCTGGGCTGGCGCGCCAAGCGCGCCGCGTCCAAGACGGAGAAGCGCGCCGAGAAGCTGGCGAAGAAGGCTGAAAAGGCCATCACGAAGTGACAGCCCGCGTTTAGTCCTCTAGATGCGTTCTTGCAGCATCTAGAGGACTAAACGCGTGGGGTCACGAGGTGAAGGCCTCGATGTCCTCCGCCTCGACGACCGTCCGCACCTCGACCTCGATCTCGTCGAACAGGGCAGCGTAGGTCTCCGCGAAGGCGACGGCCTCGGCCAGATCCTTGGCGTTGATCAGTGCGAAGCCGCCGATGACCTCTTTGGCCTCGGTGAACGGGCCGTCGGTCGCGGTGATCTTGCCGCCGCGGACCTTGCGGACCTTCGCGCCCCGCTCGGACGGGTGCACGCCCTCCGCCGTGATCAGGATGCCCTTCTCGAACGAGTCCTCGATGAAGGCGCCCATCTGCTCGATGAACTCCTTGCTCGGGTTCCACGCCTCGGGGGCGGTCTCGTCCAGCCGGTGCATCATCAGAAACCGCATCGTTGCTCCTCAGTGTCTTGGCGGGGCTTGTTGTACCCCGCCTTCACCGACGCGTCGAGCGGCTCGACGACGGTTCGACATTTCGGTACGAAAGTTTTTCTAGCGGCTCGCGACCTTCTTGTACTGGGCCGTCGCCAGCGGCGCGAAGATCGCGATGATGGCGATGCAGCACAGGATCGCGTACAGCGACGCGTTCTCGGCGGGCCAGCCCGTCGGGGGTGCGCCGAAGCGGTTGCCGAACAGGTCACGCGCGGAGTTGATCACCGCGGTGAACGGGTTCCAGTCGGCGATCGCCTTCAGCACGCCCGGCAGCTTGTCCGCCGGGACGAACGCCGTCGAGATGAAGCTCAACGGGAACATCCACATCAGCCCGGCGCTCTGCGCCACCTCGACGCTGCGCGCGACGAGCCCGATCCACGCGCCGACCCAGGACAGCGCCCAGGCGAACATCAGCATCACCAGGTAACCGAGCACCGCGTCGAGGAAGCTGCCGCGGATCCGCCAGCCGACGAGCAGCCCGCACAGCGACATGACTATCAGCGCGACCACGCTGATCACCAGATCCGACGTCGTCCGGCCGAAGATCACCGCGAGGCGGGAGATCGGCAGCGATCGGAACCTGTCGATGATGCCCTTCTGCAGGTCGTTCGCGAACCCGATCACGGTGAACGCCGAGTTGAACGCGACCGTCTGCGCGAAGATGCCGGCGATCAGGAACTCGCGGTACGCGAGCCCGCCCGCTTCCCCGCCGATCGCGTCGCCGAAGACGTACGCGAACAGCAGCACGAACATGATCGGCTGCAGCGTCGCCGCCATCAGCCAGTCCGGGTTGCGCTGGACGTTCTTCAGGTTCCGCCAGGTGATCACGCCACCGTCGGAAAAGGCCTTGGCGATCGTGCTCACTTCTTCTCCCCCTCGTCCGTGGCGTGCCCTGTCAGCGAAAGGAACACGTCGTCGAGCGTCGGCCGGTGCAGCGCGACGTCCTGGACGGCGACGCCCTGCGCGTCCAGCCGCCGCAGCGCCTCGATCAGCGCCTTCGGCCCGCCCTCGACGAGGACGTCGACCTTGCGGGTGTGCTCGTCGACCGACGGCGTGCCCGAGCCGACCTCGGCGAGGACCTGGGTGGTCGCCGCGAGGTCGTCGGCGGACGCGACGACCAGTTCGAGCCGCTCGCCGCCGATCTCCTGCTTGAGCTCGTCGGCCGTGCCGCGCGCGATGACCTTCCCCTTGTCGATCACCACGATCGAGTCGGCCAGCTGATCGGCCTCCTCCAGGTACTGCGTGGTCAGCAGGACCGTGGTGCCGTCGGCGACCAGTTCCTTGATGACCTCCCACGTCTCGATCCGGCCGCGCGGGTCGAGCCCGGTGGTCGGTTCGTCGAGGATCACCACCGTCGGCTCGGCGACCAGCGCCCCCGCGAGGTCGAGCCGGCGCCGCATGCCGCCGGAGTACGTCTTGGCGGGGCGGTCCGCCGCGTCCTCCAGCCGGAACCGCGCGAGCAGCTCGCGCGCCCGTGCCTTTGCCGCGGCCTTCTTGCTCCCGTACAGCCTGCCGACCATGTACAGGTTCTCGAACCCGGTGAGGTTCTCGTCCACGGCGGCGTACTGCCCGGACAGCCCGATCGAGCGCCGGACGGCGTCGGGCTGGGCCAGCACGTCATGCCCGGCCACCTCCGCTTCGCCCGAATCCGGGCGAAGCAGCGTGGTCAGGATGCGGACCGTCGTCGTCTTCCCGGCGCCGTTCGGCCCCAGCAGGCCCAGCACCTTGCCCGTCGGGATCGACAGATCGACCCCGTCGAGTGCCCGGGTGGACCCGTAGGTTTTGACCAGCGCTTTCGCCTGTACTGCGAACATGCGGACAAACTAGACCCCGGCACCGACAAAGGCACCGGGGTTTTTCCCGGATCCGCTCAGAGCGGACGGGCTACTTTTCGAGGATCGCGGTGACGCCCTGGCCGCCCGCGGCGCAGATCGAGATGAGTCCGCGGCCGGATCCCTTCTCGTTCAACAGTTTCGCGAGGGTGGCGACGATGCGGCCGCCGGTCGCGGCGAACGGGTGCCCGGCCGCCAGCGACGAACCGTTGACGTTCAGCTTCGCCCGATCGATGGAGCCGAGCGGCTCGTCGAGACCCAGCTTCCCCTTGGCGAACGCCGGGTCCTCCCACGCCTTGAGGGTGGCGAGCACCTGCGACGCGAAGGCCTCGTGGATCTCGTAGAAGTCGAAGTCCTGCAAGGTGAGCCCGGCGCGCGTGAGCATCTGCGGGACGGCGTACGCGGGCGCCATCAGCAGGCCTTCGTCACCGTGGACGTAGTCGACGGCCGCGGTCTGCGAGAACGTCAGGTACGCCAGCACGGGAAGCTTCCGCGCCTTCGCCCACTGCTCGGTCGCGAGCAGGACCGTCGACGCGCCGTCGGACAGCGGCGTCGAGTTCCCCGCCGTCATCGTGCCCTCGGGGCCACCGAAGGCGGGCTTCAGCTTCGCGAGCTTTTCGACACTGGACTCCGGCCGAAGGTTCTGGTCGCGGGCCAGCTTGAGGTACGGCGTCACCAGGTCGTCGAAGAAGCCCTTGTCGTACGCGGCGCCGAGACGCTGGTGGCTGGTCGCGGCGAGTTCGTCCTGCGCCTCGCGCGTGATCTCCCAGACCTTCGCGGTCAGCGCGGCGTGCTCGCCCATGGACAGGCCGGTGCGCGGCTCGGAGTTGCGCGGGATCTCCGGGACGATGTGGCCGGGGCGCAGCTTCGCGGCGAGCTTCAGCCGTTCGGGGAGCGTCTTCGCGGCGTTGAGCTGCACGAGGATCTGGCGCAGGTCGTCGTTGACCGCCAGCGGGGCGTCGGACGTGGTGTCGACGCCGCCCGCGATGGCCGAGTCGATCTGGCCGAGGGCGATCTTGTTGGCGACGTTGACGATCGCCTGCAGACCGGTGCCGCAGGCCATCTGCACGTCGGAGGCCGGAGTGGCGGGGTTCAGCCTGCTGCCGAGGACGCTTTCGCGGGCCAGGTTGAAGTCGCGGGCGTGCTTGAGCACCGCGCCGGCGGCGACCTCGCCGATCACCTCGTCCTGCAGGGAGAAGCGGCTGACCAGGCCGTCGAGGGCGGCCGTGAACATGTCCTGGTTCGACGCCTTCGAGTACGGACCGTTCGAACGGGCGAAGGGGATCCGGTTGCCGCCGATGATCGCTACCTTGCGCACGGGTGCCGTCCTTTTCGTGGCCATTTTTTCCACTCCTCCGTAGGCTCTCTCACACTGTAACCTACTAGCGAGTAGGTTAGAATGCGACGTGATGCAAACGGCACGGGAGGCACGTAATGGCTGACAGGTACCAGCAGTTCACGAAATCCCCGGTGGGGAAGTTCGTGGTGCCGAAGCTCGGCCTGCCGAACCCCGCGACGCTTCGCCGGTACAAGCCCGGCCAACCCGCTCTCGAGGGTCCCGCACTTCTCGGCGCCGCGCCGGGCGGTCGCCTCGAAAAGGTGATCGAGGCGCAGTTGCACCGCGCGGGCATCGACGTCATCTCGACGGCGGCCGACAAGCACGCCGCGCTCGTCTTCGACGCGACAGGCGTGAAGGACCCGAAGCAGCTTCGCGAGGTCTACAACTTCTTCCACCCGGTGATCCGCAGCGTCGGTTCGTCGGGCCGCGTCGTCATCCTCGGGACGCCGCCGGAGCTGGCCGAAGGGCACGAGCGGATCGCCCAGCGCGCGCTCGAAGGCTTCGTGCGCTCTGTCGGTAAGGAACTGAAGCGCGGCGCGACCGCCCAGCTCGTGTACGTCGCCGAAGGGGCCGAAGAGGCCACTGAGTCCACGCTCCGTTTCCTGCTTTCGTCGAAGTCCGCCTTCGTCGACGCCCAGGTCATCCGCGTCGGGACCGAGACCAAGACCGCTTCCGCCCCGGCCGACTGGGCGAAGCCCCTCGACGGCAAGGTCGCGCTGGTCACCGGCGCCTCCCGCGGTATCGGCGCCGCCATCGCCGAGGTGCTGGGCCGCGACGGCGCGCACGTCGTCGCGCTCGACATCCCCGCTCAGGGCGCGGACCTGTCGAAGGTGGCCAACAAGGTCGGCGGCTCCGCGCTGCAGCTGGACATCACCGCCGCAGACGCGCCGGAGAAGCTCGCCGAGTACCTGACCACGCGTCACGGCGGCGTCGACATCGTCGTGCACAACGCGGGCATCACCCGGGACAAGACGCTGGGCAACATGACCGAAGGCGGCTGGGACTCGGTCATCTCGGTCAACCTCGCGTCGCAGCTCGCGGTGAACGAGAAGCTGCTGTCCGGCAAGGTGCTCCACGAGAACGGCCGGATCATCGGCGTCTCCTCGATCGCGGGCATCGCGGGCAACGTCGGCCAGACCAACTACGCCACCAGCAAGGCGGGCGTCATCGGCATGGTGAACGTCGGCGCGCCGACGCTCGCCGAATACGGCGGCACGATCAACGCCGTCGCGCCCGGCTTCATCGAGACCAAGATGACCGCCGCCGTCCCGCTGTTCATCCGCGAGGCCGGACGGCGGCTGTCCAGCCTCGGCCAGGGCGGGCTCCCGGTCGACGTCGCCGAGACGATCGCCTGGTACGCGAACCCGGCTTCGGCCGCGGTCAACGGCAACGTGGTCCGCGTCTGCGGCCAGGCACTGCTGGGGGCGTGATCATGGCGGTCAAGGAACTTCACGAGTCGCCGAGCCTGTCTTCGTTGTATCCCAAGGCGTTGCTCGGGTCGCTGCGCAAGAGCGGCGGGAGCACGCTGCCGTCGACCGAGTTCGTCCACGAGGGCGTCGTCGTCGATCCGGCGCATCTCGCCGCGTACAACCAGGTGTGCGGATTCCGGCTGGACGACGTCCTTCCGGCGACGTATCCGCACATCCTCGCGTTCCCGCTGCAGATGGCGCTGATGACCGAGGACGACTTCCCGTTCCCGCTGCTGGGCATGGTGCACGTCAACAACCGGATCAAGCAGCATCGGCCGCTGCGGCTCGACGAGTCGTTCACCCTGCGCGTGCGCGCCGAGGACCTGCGCCCGCACGAAAAGGGCAAGCAGTTCGACGTGGTCAGCGAGCTGCTCGTCAACGACAGTCCTGTTTGGACGGACGTCAGCACGTACCTGCGCCGTGGTGGAGGCAGTGGCGAGAAGACCGCGCGCGGTCAGCTCTCGCAGCCCTCGCCCACCGCGATCTGGCAGGTGCCCGGCGACATCGGCCGCCGCTACGCCGAGGTCTCCGGCGACCGCAACCCGATCCACCTGCACCCGATCACCGCGAAGGCGTTCGGGTTCCCGGCCGCGATCGCGCACGGCATGTGGACGAAGGCGCACGCGCTCGCGGCGTTCGAAGGCAGGCTTCCGGAGGCGTTCACCGTCGACGTCAAGTTCAAGCAGCCGGTGCTGTTGCCCGCGAAGGCGGCGTTCACCACGTGGAGTGAAGGCGAGGGCTGGGCCTTCGAGTTGTGGAACGCGCGCAAGCCGAAGCCGCACTTGGAAGGGTCAGTCGTCGCTCTCTGACGGCTTCCAGATCTCGCCCTCGACGAGGTCGTTGAACCCGAGCCAGACGAGGTTCATCAGCCACGAGGCGAGGACGCCGTCGGAGACATCGGGGTGGTCGAGCGCCCAATCGGCCAGGGACTCGGCCGCCCCGACCAGCGCGGCGGACAGCCCGGCGCCGGAGAACTCGGCCTGTTCGCCGAGGCCCTTGCGGGTGCCGGCGGACACGACCAGCGCGGCGACCAGCTCGATCGCGCGGGTCCGCATGTCGGTGATCTCCGCGGCGAAGGCGCCGCCGACGGTCATCGCCTGGCGGTGCAGCACCGTCCAGGACTCGCGGTAGTCGGCGACGAACCGGTAGAACGCCCGGAGGCCGTGCCAAAGCTGCATGTCAGGCGGCAGATCGGGCTTGATCCCGTCCTGCACCGCCTCCAGCAGCCGGGTGGCCTCGCGGCGGATGCACGCGCCGAAGAGATCTTCCTTGGAGCCGAGGTAGGTGTAGATCATCGGCTTGGACACGCCGGCGACCTCGGAGATCTCGTCCATCGACGCGGAGTGATAGCCGTAGCGCGAGAACACCGAGACCGCTGCGTCCAGGATCTGGCGTTCCCGCACCGCTCTCGGCAGCCTTTTGGCGCGTTCGGCGGGACGCGGTACTTCCTCGGACACTCAGGACCTCCCCTTAGTTCGCGTAAGACGCTACCGGGCTACCTCCGGCGGGGGTGATTTCGGCACGCTTGCCCGCCTACCTACTGGCGGGTAGCCTTACGCCTGGGTAGGCGAGCTGGAGGGAAAAATGACCGAGATCGTGGGGCTGACCGGCCGCGCGCTGGTCGACGCGCTGGAACGGATCGAGACGGATTCGGCCGAGGCGCACTCTCTCGACGTCAACGAGGTCGCGGGCGCCATCGACCCGAAGGACCTCGGGAAGGACGACGTCCGGCGGCTGCTGGCCTCGCTCGGACGGCTCGCCGAGTCCGCGCCCGCGTTCGACCTCCGCAAGGTCGACCCGGCCCGGTTCGCGAACCTCGTCGCCCGCGCCTCGCGTACGCAACTCGAGAGCGTCGTCGCCGAGCGGCCGCTCCGTGAGCGCGTGCTGGCCGAGATCTTCGACCGCATGGGCGCCCACATCCGGCAGGACCGGGCGAAGTCACTGCACGCCGTCGTCCACTGGCGGCTGTCCGGCGGCGTCGGCGATGGCGGGTACGACCGCTACGAGACGGTGATCTCGCACGGTGAGTGCACCGTCAGCCGGGGCATGAAGGAGAAGCCGAGGGTGACGATCACGATCGCGCCCGTCGACTTCTTCCGGCTCATCACCCATCAGGCGACCCCCGCTGTGCTATTCGTCACCGGAAAGATCAAAGTAAAAGGTGACCTGGCCTTCGCGGCGGGCCTGATCGGTTTCTTCGACCTTCCGAAACCGTCCTGAACCCGGCCGAGCAGATACACTTCCGTGCCGTGCCCCGAAATTCTCCGAACCGGCGCTGGCGGGACAAGGTGCGCCTTTCCCGTCCGTTACTGCTGCACAAGACGCGCACCGGCGGCGAGCACGTCGTCAACGCCTTCGCGGAGAAGCTGGAGCTCGCCAAACTGAGCCCCGAGCAGTTCGTGCAGGTGCTGGAAACCCTGCACATGCTGGGGGAAACCGGCGCGGGCATCGAGTTGAGCTCCCTGGAGACCGAGGTGCTCGTCGACATCGTGCAGCGGGCGTCACGGGAGCAACTCAAAGCGATCTCCGATCACCCGGAACTGCGTTCGGCGTTCCTCGACGAGATTTTCCGCAGAATGTCGGACCATTTCGCTCCCGAACGCGCACGGCATGTCGACTTCGTCGTCGCATGGCGTTTTACCGACGGTGACGGAGAAGACGGTTTCGATCGCTTTCAAACGGTCATCGAAGACGGCGTCTGCGTTTCGAGCACCGATCTCGCGCGCACTCCGGACACCACCATCACGCTGTCCGTCGACGACTTCATCCGGATGGCCACCGGCAACGCGGCCGTGGCGGCGATGTTCGTGACCGGCAAGGTGAAGGTGAAGGGCGAGTACGCGCCCGCGGTCCGGTTCAGCGGGTATTTCGACATCCCGAAGCCGAGCGGGAGCTGAAGGGGTCCATCGCCGCATGCGATGCGGTGAAGGACGCTTTCGTGGCTTGGGATGCGGGGAAAGCTCCCTTCAGCCCTCGATGATGCGGCCCTCGATCACCGGCGGCTGCTTCTTGGTGGCCTCGGCGGGAGGCGTGTCCACGACGACCTCGCTGTCCACGACCATCACCGGACCGCGGGTCTGGTTGGCGAACTTGACCGCCCGGCGGGCCATCCGCTTCTGCCAGAACTTGCGCGCGACACTCCGTGTCGGCGGCAGGATCAGCAGCAGGCCGAAGACGTCGCTGACGAAACCGGGCAGCAGGATCAGCAGACCGCCGAAGCCGATCAGCATCCCGTCGGTGAGTTCCTTTTCCGCGTCGGCCGGTCGGCCGAGCCGCGCGGACTCGGCGAACGCCCGGAAGGCGCGGCCGCCTTCGCGGCGTGCGAGCCAGGACCCGATGAACGCACCGGCGAAGAGCAGCGCGATCGTGCCGAGCACGCCAACGGCCGAGCCCACCGCCCACACGGCGGCGATCTCGGCGACGACATAGAGCAAGAACGCGACAGCCATACTTGGACAACGTACGGCTTGCCCGTTTTGCTCCCAACCCCCGATACGGTGACCGAGGTCGCCGTATCGGGGTCCCCGTCAGCTGACTGCCTCGTCGAGATAAGCGGCGGCCTGCAGACTGAAGAGGTCCGCATAGCCGGCCTTCGCCGCCATCAGCTCGTCGTGCGTGCCGTATTCCGCGACCTTCCCGTGCTCCAGCAACAGAATCCGTTCCGCCTGCCGGACGGTGGAGAAGCGGTGCGAGATGTACAGCGTCGTGCGCCCCTCCGAAAGCTCGCGCAGCCGCGAGAAGAGGTCGTGCTCGGCCTGGGCGTCCAGCGCCGAGGTCGGTTCGTCGAGGATCAGGATCGGCGCCTCCCGCAGGAACGCCCTCGCCAGCGCGATCTTCTGCCATTCGCCGCCGGAAAGGCTGACGCCCTGATCGAACCAACGGCCGAGCGGGCTGTCGTACCCGCTGGGCAGGCGCTCGATCCGCTCGTCGGCACCGGCTCGCTTCGCCGACTCCTCGATCCGCTCTCGGTCGACGAGGTGCGTCAGATCGCCGAGCCCGATGTTCTCGGCCGCCGTGCCCTGGTAGGTCACGTAATCCTGGAACATCGCGCTGATCCGCTGCCGCAGTTCCACCGGGTCGTACTCGCGGATGTCGACGCCGTCGAGCAGGATTCGCCCGTCGGTCGGGTCGTACAGGCGGCACAGCAGTTTGAACAGCGTCGACTTCCCGGCGCCGTTGCGGCCGACGACGGCGACCGTCTCGCCCGGCCGGATCTCGAAGCTCACGTTGTCGAGCGCGGGTTCGACCACTCCGGGATAGGTGAAGGACACTTCCTCGAACTGGATGTGTCCCTCCACAGTGGACGGGAGCGGGCGTGGCTCCGGCGGCGCGACGATCTCCGGTTTCGTGCCGAGGAAGCGGTACAGCGTGTCGAGGTAGAGATTGTTCTCGTACATTCCGGAAAACGCGGTGAACAGACCTTGGACCGACGTCTGCACCGACGCCGCGGCGGCCGTGTACAGCGCGAGATCGCCGAGGGTGAGCCTGCCGCCGACGGCCTCCAGCGCGATGTACAGCGCGATCGCGGATCCGGCGGCGGTACTCAGCAGGCCCCACGACGTCGCGCTGACGCTGCGCTTGCGGGTCAGCGTCCGCTGGCGGTCGTAGAAGACCTGGCCCAGCCGCTGGAACCGGTCGACGAAGTACGGGCCGAGGCCGAAGAGCTTGGTCTCCTTGGCATAGGTGTCCGTGGTGACCAAAGAGGACAGATAGTCCATCCGTCGTTTCAGCGGTGACATCATCAGTGTCAGCCAGAAGGCGCGGGCGCCGTATTTCGACTGCGAGATGAAGGCGGGGATCGGTGCCACGAGGGCGACGAGCGCCAGCAGCGGACTGACCGAGACCAGCAGGGCGATCATGCTGCCGAAGGTGATCGCCGTCCGGATCAGGCCCAGTGCCGAGTTCATCATCGACAGCGGCCGGGTCGGCGCTTCCTGCGCGGCCTGGCGCAGCATGTCGTAGGACGCGGAACCCTCGAAGTACGAAAGATGCAGCTTGCTCGCGTGATCCATCACCTGGTGGCGGATGGTCAGCGTCATCCGTTCCTGCAGCAGGGATTGGCCATAGGTGGTCAGCGCCTGCGAGAGCGCGGTGAGCACGAGGACACCGAACTGGAACAGCGCGACGCCGACGATCGCGCTCTTGGTGCCGTGGCCCTGGATCGCCGCGACCACCGAGTCGATCAGCAGTTTCGCGATGTACGCGGTCGCCGTGGGCAGCAGACCGGAAAGCAGCGTCACGAGGGTGATCGTGATGGTCAGGAACGGGCTCGCCTGCCAGGTCAGCTTCGCGACCTTGGGCAGGCCGCGGACCGTGCCCGAGACGTTGACCCACATGCGGTTGAGCCGGGACTTCAGGTCTTTCGGACCGGTTTCGGGCTCGGGCTCGGGGATCTCGACCGGACCGGTCAACCCGCTGTCGGGCACCGTCGACGGCGGACGGCGTCGCCTGCCGCCCCGCGCCAGCAGCATCTCGATGCCGCCACCCCCACCGGGCGGGCCGATCACTCGGCCCCCAAAGCGCCGTGGAGGAACACGTCGACGAGTTCCATCGTGGTCGGTTCGTCGCCGGTCTCGCTGAACCGCATCCGGCCGTTGAACAACAGCGACAGGAAAAGCGCCGCCAGCTGGGTCGCCGGCAGCCGGAGCCGCTTCTGCTCCGGTTCGAACAGCTCGGCCATGGCGTCACACATCGCGCTCATCGATTCCCGTCGCCGGTCCCTGCCGCCGTGCTCGCGGTGTGCGGGCCGCTTGCCGGAACCGTGCATCGCGGCCATCAGCGCACCCATCCGCTGGAGGTGCGCGCTGAGCGCGTCGGCCGCCTCGACGAGCCTGTCGTCGAGGGGCTGTTCGAGGTCGATGACCGCGATGGCGTCGAGTACCTGGTCGGGCTTAAGTGCCTCGGCGAAGCAGGTGGCGAAGAGCTCGTCCTTGTCCTTGAAGACGCGGAAGACGGTGCCCTCGCCGATCCCGGCCGCGCGGGCGATCTGGCTGGTGGTGACCCCGGCGCCGTGCTCCACCATCAGTGGAAGCACGGACTGGACGATCATCCGGCGCCGTTCCTCTGGGCTCATTCCCGGCGCTCTCCGCCGGGCGGTGGTTTCCGTCATGCTCTCCAGTGTGCGGAGTGAGTGCTCACTCCGTCAAGCGAATAGGAATCGCGGTACCTTCGGTCCATGGAGCTGATCGTGTTCGCCATCTCCATCCCCGGCCTCTTCATCTTCCTCGCCGTGCTGATGGTGCTGGAGATCGCCGGCGGCAAGAAGCTGCCTTGGCGGCGCAAGAAGTCCGACGTCGAGAACCGCATGGCGACCGCGCTCGGCATGGAGGAGCTCTTCGCGTTCTACTACGCGAGCAAGCGCACCGAGATGGAGCAGAAGCGCGTCGAGATCATGATGCGCGACGAAGACGCCGACGGTGCTCCGCCGCGCGGCCGCGTCGACCTCGACGCCGGGGTCGCGCGCATCCAGCTGCCACCCAAAGCCTAGAAGTACATGAAGGCCCCCTTCCTTGCGCCTAACGCAAGGAAGGGGGCCTTCATGTACTCGACTCAGTAGGTGATCGCGACCGCGGGGTCGGCCAGCAGCGCGCCGACGTCGGCCAGGAACTCCGAACCCTGCTGCCCGTCGACCACGCGGTGGTCGAAGCTCAGCGAAAGCTGGAGCACCTTGCGCACCTTGATCTCGCCGTCGACCACCCACGGGGTGTCCTTGATCGCGCCGAGGCACAGGATCGCGGACTCGCCGGGGTTGATGATCGGCGTACCGGTGTCGACGCCGAAGACGCCGACGTTGGTGATGGTGATCGTGCCGCCGAGCATGGCCGCCGGAGTGGTCTTGCCCTCGCGGGCGACGTCGGTCAGCTCGGTGAGCGCGATCGCGAGTTCCTTGAGGGACATCGAATCCGCGTCACGGACCTTGGGCACGACGAGCCCGCGCGGGGTGGCCGCGGCGATCCCGAGGTGTACGTAGTCCTTGAAGACGATCTCCTGCGCCGCCTCGTCCCACACCGCGTTGACGTCCGGAGTGCGCTTGGCCGCCATGCAGACGGCCTTCGCCGCGAAGGTCAGCGGGGTGACCTTGACTCCCGCGAACTCGCGCGACTTCTTGAGCTTCTCCCGGAATTCCATCATCGGCGTGACGTCGATGGTGAGGAACTCCGTGACGTGCGGGGCGGTGTAGGCGCTCTGCACCATCGCGGCCGCGGTCGCCTTGCGGACACCCTTGATCGGCACCCGGCGTTCCCGCGTCGCGGGGTCGTAGCCACTGTCCACAACGGACTGGACGGAGGCGGCCGGAGCCGAGCCGTTGGCGGCGGCGTGCACGTCGTCACGGGTGATGACGCCGCCGTCGGCGGTGCCGGTGAGCGCGTGCAGATCGACGCCGAGGTCCTTGGCGAGTTTGCGCACCGGCGGCTTCGCCAGCGGTACGTATCCGCCCTTCGGCTTGGCAGGCGCCGCGGGAGCGACGGCCACCGCGGCGACAGGGGCGGCGGGGGCGACTACGGGAGCAGGAGCGGCGGGTGCCGCGCCCTTCCGCGCCCGGCGCGACGTGACGACGGCCTTGGAGCCGTAGCCGACCAGCGGCTTCATCTCCTCCTCGGCAGGCTCCTCTTCCTTCGCGGCAGCGGGTGCCGGAGCGGAAGGGGCGGCCTTGCCGCCGGGGTCGACGTCGATGGTGAGGATCGGCGCGCCGACCTCCACCGTCTGCCCCGGTTCGACGAGCAGTTCGGTGACGACGCCCGCCCACGGGATGGGCAGTTCGACGGCGGCCTTCGCGGTCTCGACCTCGACCACGATCTGGTTCACCGTCACGGTGTCACCCGGCTTGACCTGCCAGGCGATGATGTCGGCTTCGGTCAGCCCTTCCGCCGTGTCGGCGAGGGGAAACTGTTTGTACTCGGGCATTTCAGGAAATTCCCCCTTACCAGGCGAGTGAACGGTCGACGGTGTGCAGCACCCGGTCCAGGTCGGGGAGGTAGTGCTCCTCGAGCTTGGCAGGCGGGTACGGCGTGTCGAATCCGGTCACCCGAAGCACGGGGGCTTCCAGCGAGTAGAAGCATTCCTGCTGCACGCGCGCGGCGATCTCCGAGGTCAGCGACGACTCCGACGGCGCCTCGCTCAGCGCGATCAGCCGTCCGGTCTTGCGCACCGACTCGAAAACCGGCTCCAGGTCGAGCGGGGACAGCGTCCGCAGGTCGATGACCTCCAGCGACTTGCCCTCGTCCTCGGCGGCGGCCGCCGCGTCGAGCGCGACCTTCACCGACGGGCCGTACGCGACGACGGTGGCCGTCGTGCCTTCGCGGACGACGCGGGACTTGAACAGCTGGTCCGGCGTGCCGTCGACGTCGACTTCGGACTTCATCGCGCCGGAGTGGTACAGCTTCTTCGGCTCGAAGAACAGGATCGGGTCGTCGGCCTTGATAGCCTGCTGGATGCCCCAATAGGCGTCGACGGCGTTCGAAACCGACACGACCTTGAGACCGGGGATGTGTGCGAACAGCGATTCCGGCGATTCCGAGTGGTGCTCGACCGCGCCGATGCCACCGCCGAACGGCACCCGGATCACGATGGGCATCTTGATCTTGCCCTGCGTCCGGTAGTGCAGCTTCGCCACCTGGCTCACGATCTGGTCGAAGCCGGGGAAGATGAAGCCCTCGAACTGGATCTCGCACACCGGGCGGAAACCGCGGACGGCCAGGCCGACCGCGGTGCCGATAATGCCGGATTCGGCCAGTGGCGTGTCCAGGACGCGCTGCTCGCCGAAGTCCTTCTGCAGGCCGTCGGTGATGCGGAAGACGCCGCCGAGCTTGCCGACGTCCTCACCCATGATCAGGACCTTGGGGTCCTCTTCCATGGCACGCCGAAGGCCGAGGTTGATCGCCTTGCCGATGGTGAGTTTCTGGAGGTCTGCCATTTCAGTGCTCACCCGCCCCGACGAAACCGTCCAAGTAGGACAGGAACTCTTCGCGCTGCGCGTCCAGCATCGGCGTGGACTCCGCGTACACGTTGGAGAAGATTCGCTCGGGTGGCGGTTCGGGCATGTTGAAGCAGTACTCGCGCAGCTCGGCCGCGAAGGCGTCCGAATCGGCCTGTACCTGGTCGAAGAACGCCTGGTCGGCGCCGCCACCGCGGGCGAGGTACGCCCGGACGCGCTCGATCGGGTCCTTCAGCTTCCACTCCTCCAGCTCGTCGGAGAGCCGGTAGCGGGTGGGGTCGTCGGTGGTGGTGTGCGCGTCCATCCGGTAGGTGAACGCCTCGATCAGCACCGGGCCGTTGCCGTGACGGCACTCCTCCAGCGCCCAGCGGGAGACCGCGAGGCAGGCGAGGACGTCGTTGCCGTCGACACGGATGCCGGGGAAGCCGTAGCCGCGGGCGCGCTGGTAGAGCGGCAGGCGCGACTGGCGTTCGGTGGGCTCCGAGATCGCCCACTGGTTGTTCTGGCAGAAGAACACGAGCGGCGCGTCGTAGACGGCGGCCCAGACGAAGCCTTCGTGCACGTCGCCCTGCGAAGTCGCGCCGTCACCGAAGTAACAGATGGTCGCTTCGCTGTCGTCGTCGCCGACCTTGCCTTCGAACTTCTGGCCCATCGCGTACCCGGCAGCGTTGAGCACCTGGTTGCCGATCACGATGGTGTACGGGTGGAAGCCGTGCTCCTTGTAGTCCCAGCCGCTGTGGTCGGTGCAGCGGAAGATGCCGAGCACCTCTTTGAGGTCGACGCCGCGGGCGTACGCGACACCGTGTTCGCGGTAGCTGGGGAACGCCATGTCCCGCTTCCGCAGCGCGCGGCCGGAGCCGATCTGCGCGGCCTCCTGCCCGAGCAGCGGGACCCAGATGCCGAGCTGGCCCTGACGCTGCATCGCGTTGGCTTCGCGGTCCGCGCGGCGGACCAAAACCATGTCGCGGTACAGGCCCTTGAGGGCTTCGGCGTCGATGTCGTCGACATACCGGTCGAATTGCGGCGAGGAGACCCGTTCGCCTTCGGGGGTGAGCAGCTGAGTCAGCTCAGCGCCACCTTCGCTCGTTGCTCGCAAACCGGCGATCACCTGTTCGGGGGACGGTTGCGCCGCTACCGCGGCGGGGCCATCTCCAGGTTCCGGGTGCGTCCAGTGTTCGGACGGCATGCGCTGCTCTCCTTGATGTCGGCGCCTCTGGCGGCCACTTGTGGCGGCCACAGTGACTGCGCCGGCGGGGACCAGCGCGTCGGATCTGAAGCGCTGGGTCACCATCGGCGTTGACGGTTCGTGCGCACATCCTGGCATGCCGGACGCCGTTTTGGTCAGTGGCGGATGCTGATTTGTTGCTGAGAAAGGGTGCCTGAACAGGGAAAATGCTAGGACGCCCGAGTGTGGGGCCGCCGAAAGTAGGGGTTTCACTCGCGGGCCGACCAGCGGACGGTGAGCCCGGACGGGTGCCGTGTCCGGCTTGATCGATGACGATCCGTGCCCGCCGTTGTGACCCATCACACGTGCCGGAGCCCGTGGCAGGATGGCGGACGTGGAGCAGAAATCCGTACGCGAAACCGTGGTTTCCAACTGGACGCACGACGTCCTTCCCAGCCTGTCCGGCCTCGTGGCGATCCCCGCGTTGTCGCCGGCGTTCGACGCGGAGTGGGCGAAGAGCGGTCATCTGGCCGCCGCCGTCGAGCACGTCCGTTCCTGGATCGCCGCCCGGGAGATCCCCGGCGCGACGCTCGAGGTCGTGGAACTCGAAGGCCGCAGCCCGCTGCTGGTCGTCGACATCCCGGCGACGTCCGACGAGGCCGACAAGGGCACCGTGCTGATGTACGGGCACCTCGACAAGCAGCCCCCGGTCGGCGGCTGGTCCGAGGGGCTCGACCCGTGGACGCCGGTGATCCGCGACGGGCGGCTTTACGGCCGCGGCGCCGTCGACGACGGCTACTCCGGCTACGCGGCGACGACGGCGATCGAAGCCGTGCGCGCCGCCGGTGGCGAGCACTCCCGCGCGGTCGTGCTGCTCGAGACCGGTGAGGAGTCCGGCAGCCCGGACCTGCCCGCCTACGTCGAGCATCTGAAGGAGAAGCTCGGCGCGGTCTCGCTGGTCGTCTGCCTCGACGCGGGCGGCACCGACTACAAGCGACTGTGGCTGACCACCAGCCTGCGCGGCATGCTGCACGTCAACGTCACCGTGAAGGTGCTCGAATCGGCGCAGCACTCCGGTATGGCCAGCGGCATCGTGGCGAGCTCGTTCCGCGTGTTGCGCGCGCTGATCGACCGGATCGAGAACGTCGAGACCGGCGAGATCAAGCTCGCCGAACTGAGCGTCGACATCCCGGAGAACCGCGTCGACGAGGCACGCGGCGTCGTCGAGATCGCGCCCGGCGCGGCGAAGACGCTCTTCCCGGTGGTCGGCCGCCCGGTGTCCGACGACGACCTCGAACTGCTGCTCAACAACTCGTGGCGGCCGACGCTGTCGGTGATCGGCGCGGAGGGCTTCCCGCTCCCGGCCGACGCGGGCAACGTGCTGCGTGACAGCACCACCCTCACGCTGAGCTTCCGGCTGCCGCCGACCGCCGACGCCAGGACCGCGATGGAAGCCGTCCGCCGCGTGCTCACCACCGACGTGCCCTACGACGCTTCGGTCGAGCTGAGCGATTTCCAGGCCGAGAACGGCTGGAACGCGCCGGCCACCGCGCCGTGGCTCGACGACGTCCTGCACCACGTGAGCGGCGAGGTCTTCGGGGCGCCGCACAAGAGCTACGGCATGGGCGGGTCGATCCCGTTCATGGGGCTGCTCGGCGAGAAGTACCCGGAGGCGCAGTTCGTGGTCACCGGCGCCTGCGGGCCGGACTCGAACATCCACGTGCCGGACGAGTGGCTGAACATCGACTTCGCGCAGCGGGTCACCGAGGCGGTCGCGCACATCCTGGACGCGCACGCACGGAGCTGATTTCCTCGCTCAGGCTGCAATGAAAGGCCCGTTACTTGCAAAATTTGCAAGTAACGGGCCTTTCATTGCACTCTCTGGAGGATCATGTTCGAGGGATTCAAGCTCGAAAACGTCGACGTCGGCGAGGTGACCCTCAGGGTCCGCCACGGCGGCTCAGGTCCGCCCCTCGTTCTCCTGCACGGACACCCCCGCACCCACACCACCTGGTACGACGTCGCGCCCCGGCTCACGGACGCGTTCACCGTCGTCTGCCCGGATCTCCCCGGCTACGGCCAGTCCTCGAAACCCGAGACCACCGAGGACCACTCCGCCCACTCGAAGCGCGCCATGGCCCGGCACATCGTCGCGCTCATGCGGCACCTCGGCCACGAGCGGTTCGCCGTCGCGGGGCACGATCGAGGCAGTTACGTCGCGCACCGGCTGGCGATGGATCATCCCGAGGCCGTCACCAGGCTGGTCATCCTCGACGGCGTCCCGATCGGCGAGGCGCTCGCTCGCGCCGACGCGAACTTCGCCCGGAAATGGTGGCACTGGTTTTTCTTCGGCCAGCTCGCGAAACCGGCTGAGCGTGTGATCAACGCGGATCCGGACGCCTGGTACGGCGGTGATCCCGAAGCGATGGGCGCCGAGAACCACGCCGATTTCCTGCGCGCGATCCACGATCCCGAGACCGTCCACGCGATGCTCGAGGACTACCGCGCGGGCCTCGGGCCCGATCGCGAAGCCGACGACGCGGACAAGGCGGCGGGGCGGAAACTGGCCTGTCCCCTGCTCATGCTGTGGTCCAGCCGCGACGACATGGCCGACCTTTACGGCGACCCGATCGCGGTGTGGCGCGAATGGGCCGAGGACGTCCGCGGTTTCGCGATCGAGTCCGGTCACCACCTGGCCGAGGACAACCCTGCCGATCTCGCGGCGGCGCTGCGGGAATTCCTGGGCTAGGCGAACTTGTTCAGCGCCGCGGTGAGTTCCGTCAGCTGCGGCGTGAACCGCTGGTACGAGAACGGCGTCTCGTTGTTCCACGGGATCAGCTTCCCGGCCTTCACCGCGGGCAGCTGGGCCCAGGTCGGCACGCCGCCGAGCCCGTCCGGGCCGAGCGAGAGCGAACCGCCGCGGCTGTCGTACATGATCACGTCGGCGGGGTACCTGCCGATGTTCTCCCAGCTGATCTGCTGGTAGTAGCCGCCCTGGCTCTCGTCCGGCGCTTCCGGCGTGACGAAGTCCAGCCCCTTGCTCTGGTAGTGCTTCGAGGTCGCGAACTTCGGCGCGTTCGAGACGTAGACGGCGTCCTTCTGCGCGGACACCAGCAGGATCTTCAGTCCGGCGGCCTTCTTGGCCGCCTCGCCGAGTGCGGCGTCGGCCTTCTCGTACTCGGCCTTCGCGGCCTGGATCGCCGGGGTCTCGGTGTCGGCACCGAGTGCCTTCGCCAGCGAGATGAACTTCGCGATCCCCTCGGGCATCGAGATGTCCTGCAGCCGGACGCCGACACTCGGCGCGGCCTTGTCGATCTTCTCCGTCTGCGTGTCCGGGACGTACCACATCTGGTCTTTGAGGTACATCACGCTGATCAGCAGCTGCGGGTTCAGCGAGACGAACTTGTCGAAGTTGAACTCGTTCCACACGTTCCCGAGCGACGTGACGGTGTTCAGGTCGACGCCGCCCGCCTGCGGGTCCGGTTTGCCGTCGGCGAACTTCGACGGCCCGAAGATCCCGACCGACTTCACGCCGAGGTCCCACAGCGCCGCCGCGGCGGTCACCTGCGCGACGATCCGGGTCGGCCGCTCGCCTTCGAGTTTGCGGCCGCGGTCGTCGGTGAAGGACCACGTCGTGCCCGCTCCCTGCGACGGCGCCTCTTCCTGATAGCCGCAGGCGGTCAGGAGGCCGGTGGCGCCGAGCGCCGCGGTGCCGGCGAGAAAGCCGCGTCGGGAGAGGTGCATTCGAGATCTTCTTTCGCCATGGAGCCGGATTTCGTGGTTAGGCTAGCCTTCGCTTACTGTGAACGCCATGGTCCAGGTCACGGAGCGCGTCAGATCACCCCGGACCAGCGTCTCCGTGCGAACGCTGGTCCTGATGGGGTCGCTGATCGCCCTCGCCGCGGTCGTCCTGCTCTCGATCGGCTTCGGTTCGAACCGGCTTTCCCTCGGAGAAGTCCTCCACGCTCTGTTCGCCTACGACGGCAGCTACAACGACGTCGTCGTCCGCGACGATCGCCTGCCCCGCACGGTGCTCGGCCTGCTGGTCGGGATGGCGCTCGGCCTCGCGGGTTCGCTGATGCAGGCGATCACCCGCAACCCGGTCGCGGAGCCCGGTCTGCTCGGCATCAACCACGGCGCCGCCGTCGCGATCGTGCTCGGCTCAGCGGTCTTCTCGGTGACTTCGCCCGGCGAATACGTCTGGTTCGCCTTCGCCGGAGCACTCGTGGGAACCGCGCTGGTCTCGATCATCGGCGGGACGCGCGGCGCGACGAGCCCGCTGCGGCTGGTGCTGGCCGGTGTCGCGATCCAGGCGGTGTTCGTCGGGATCAACCAGGGCATGCAGATGATCAACACGCACAACCTGCAGGCCATGCGGTTCTGGCTGGTCGGTTCGCTGGTCAACCGCAACCTCGATCAGCTGTCCGTGCTGCTGCCGTTCTTCGTCGCGGGCGTGGTGATCGCGATCGTGCTGGCCCGCGCGCTGAACGCGCTGGCGCTGGGCGAAGACACCGCGCGCGGGCTCGGCGCGAATCCGGCGCTGGTCCGGGTCGCCGGAATGGTCGCCGTCGGATTGCTGTCGGCGGCGGCGACCGCGGCCTGCGGGCCGATCGCCTTCGTCGGCCTGATGATCCCGCACGTCGTCCGGTCGCTGATCGGCCAGGACGAGCGCTGGGTGATGCTGCTTTCGGCCCTGCTCGGACCGGTCTTGCTGCTCGGCTGCGACGTCCTCGGCCGCCTGCTCGGCTCGCCGGGTGAGATCCAGGTCGGGGTGATGACCGACGTCGTCGGCGGGATCGCCTTCGTGATCGTGGCCCGGCGGCTCAAGGCGGTGCGCCGATGACCGCGCTCGCCCACCGTGAATCCGGTTTGGACAGACGATCGACGGTCGTCGTCGCCGCGCTGGCCCTGGTGACCTTGACCCTCGTCGTGCTTTCGGTCGGTACCGGGGACTACGAGATGAGCCCCGGCGAAGTGCTCGCGACCCTCGCCGGTTCGGGCACGAAGGCGCAGTACCTCGTCGTCATGGGACGGCTTCCGCGAGTGCTGGTCGCGATCCTCGTCGGCGCCGCGCTGGCGCTGGCGGGAACGATCTTCCAGACGATCACCCGGAATCCGCTCGGCAGCCCCGACATCATCGGGTTCACCACCGGCTCGGCGACCGGCGGCATCGTGACGCTGCTGTTCTTCGGTGCCGGTCCCGGCGTCGTCTCGCTCGGCGCGCTCGCGGGTGGGCTGCTGACCGCGCTGCTCGTGATGGCGCTGTGCGCGCCGCACGGCCTGCTGAGTTCGCGGCTGGTACTGCTCGGGATCGCGGTCAGCGCGGTGCTGGTCGGCGTGAACTCGTACCTGCTGGTGAAGGCGAACCTCGAAGCCGCCGCGCAGGCCGTCGGCTGGCTCGTCGGTGACCTCTCCGGCCGCGACTGGAGCTACTTCGTACCGCTGGCGATCGCGATGGCCGTGTTCGTCCCGGTCGTGTTCGCGAACGGCCGCGCGCTGCGCATGCTGGAGATGGGGGACGACACCGCCACCGGGATCGGCGTCGACGTCCCCCGGGTGCGGCTGACCCTGGTGGTGGTCGCCGTCGCGCTGGTCGCGGCCGCCACCGCCGCGACCGGTCCGCTCCCGTTCATCGCCCTCGCCGCACCGCAACTGGCCCGCCGGATGACGCGCCTGCCGGGGCCCAACCTGATGGCGTCGGCCTTCGTCGGCGCGACCCTGGTCGTCGCGGCGGACTACCTCGGCCAACGTCTGCTGGAGTCGGCGTTGCTGCCCGCGGGCGTGGTCGCGGCGGCCCTCGGCGGCGGCTACCTGCTCTGGCTGTTGCTGCGCCGCCGGGCTTGACGGCTCACGTCAGCCGGGTCAGCTGCACCGAGACGTCCAAAGTGGACTGACCGCCGCCGGTGAAGATGCCCTTGAGCGGCGCGACGTCGGCGTAGTCCCGCCCGTACGCGACCCAGACGTGCCGGGTCCCGACCGGGATCGCGTTCGTCGGGTCGTAGGCCCACCAGCCGCCGGTCCAGACGTCGACCCAGGCGTGGCTTTCGCCCTCGACGGTCTCGCCGAGCTTCGCCTCCGGTTTCGTGTGGAGGTACCCGGAGACGTATCGCGCGGGGACGCCGATCGCGCGCAGCATCACCAGCGTCACGTGCGCGAAGTCCTGGCAAACCCCTTCCCGCGCACGCCAGGCGTCGGTCGCCGTGCTGTGCACGCCGGTCGTCCCCGGCTGGTACTTGAGCTGCTTGTTGACCCATTCGCAGATCGCGAGCACGGACTCCGCCGGGTCGAGCCCCTTCCGCAGTTCGCGCGCGACCTTCGTCAGGTCCGGATCGCGTGGCGTGTACGCCGTCGGGGTCAGGTACTCGGTGCGGTGGTCGACCACGGTGTCGCTGCGCAGGTCCTTCCACGACGCCGAACGGATCGGCTCGCCTTCGTCGGCGGTCTCGACGACCGACGTCGCGAGCACGGTGAACTCGGTGTGCGGCGCGTGAAGGTCGAACGAGGTCACGACGGTGCCCCAGTAATCCGTGTACCGGTAAGCACGGGTCGCGGGCGTCGTCTCGACACGGTTCACGACGGTGGTCTGCCGCCGGTCGGATCGCGGGGTCAGCCGTGCCTCGTTGTACGACTGCGTGGCCGGCGTCGCGTACCGGTATCCCGTCCGGTGGGCCACCCGAAGCTGCCAGGTCACAGCGAAACCTCCGCACCGCTCCAGGCCACCCATGGCGACGAATGGAAGTACTGCACCGAAACCGCGTCGCCGATGTCCTTGATCGAAGTCTGCAGCGCGCCGAGCCGTTTCGGCAGGTCGTCCAGCAGATCGGACTGGCGCAGGAACTCGAGTTCGCTGCGCGCGCGGCCGAGCTGGCGCAGCGCCTCGGACTTCTCGTTGGCACGGGAATTGACGCCGGGGTCCAGCCGCTCCAGGCATTCCTCGGCCTGGCGCAGCGCGTGGAACACCGACCGCGGGAACAGCGTGTCCCGCATCAGGAACTGCACGACACGGGCGGCGTCGAGCGCGCCGCGGTAGGTCCGCAGGTAGGTGTCCTGCGCGCCCGCCGAGCGGAGCACGGTGATCCAGCCGGGTGAGGACGCGCTGTCCTGGACCCGCGAAAGCAGCAGCCGCACCACCATGTCCGCGCGTTCGATCGACCGGCCGAGCACCATGAACAGCCAGCCGTCGTCGCGGCTCATCGTCGAATCCGCGAGCCCGGCGAACATCGCCGCGCGTTCCTCCACGAAGGAAAGGAAAGCGTGCGGCCCGGCGCGGCGCGCGTACCGCTGTCTGTCCGGCACCGCGTTCCACGTCGCGTTCAGACATTCCCACAGCTCGGTCGAGACGACCTCTCGGGCACCGCGCGTGTTCTCTCGGGCAGAGTTGATCGAGCCGACGATCGACGCCGGATTGTCCTTGGCGTAGGCGACCAGTTCGGTCAGCTTCCACACGTCGAGCGAGTCCATGCCCTCCGGCGAGATGCCCAGGACGGCGAGCAGCTGGCGGCTCGCGTGGTCGGGGTCGACGCTCGCGTCTTCGAGCAGCTGGTGCACGGAGACGTTGAGGATCCGGGAGGTGTCGTCGGCGCGTTCGACATACCGGCCGATCCAGTACAGCGATTCCGCGTTGCGGGCTAGCACATCAACCTCCCTTTATGCCTGTTGCTGCTGCTGTTGCTGAGTCGTGGTCAGCTCCGGTCCCTGTTCGGCGACCAGACCATCCACTTGGGACAGTGCGCCGAGCGCGGGCTGATCGAGCTCCCGCTCCGCGGTGGAGGAGCGCGGGGCCAGTACCCAGGTGTCCTTGGAACCGCCACCCTGTGACGAGTTGACCACCAGGCTGCCTTCGGGGAGCGCGACCCTGGTCAGCCCGCCGGGCAGGACGAAGATGTCCTTGCCGTCGTTGACCGCGAACGGCCGGAGGTCGACGTGCCGCGGTGCCAGTCGGTCGTCCACTTTGGACGGAACGGTGGACAGCTGGACGACCGGCTGGGCGATCCAGCCGCGTTTGTGCGCCCGGACCTTCCGCTTCAGTGCGGCCAGCTCGGCAGGCGTCGCCTCGGGACCGAACACGATGCCGTACCCGCCGGAGCCTTCGACCGGTTTGACCACCAGTTCTTCCATATGCTGCATGACGTAGTCGAACTCGTCCGGCAGCCAGCACCGGAAGGTGTCCACATTGGGCAGCAGCGGCTTCTCGTTGAGGTAGTACTTCACCATCTCGGGCACGTAGGTGTAGACGAGTTTGTCGTCCCCGACGCCGTTGCCGACCGCGTTCGCGACCACCACGTTGCCCGCGCGGGCCGCGTTGAGGATCCCGGCGACGCCGAGCACCGAATCCGGCCGGTAGTGCACCGGGTCGAGGAATTCGTCGTCGATCCGCCGGTAGATGACGTCGACCTGCTGTTCGCCCTCGGTGGTGCGCAGGTAGACGACGTTGTCGCGGCAGAACATGTCGCGGCCTTCGACCAGCTCGACCCCCATCAGCCGGGCCAGCAGCGAATGCTCGAAGTAGGCGGAGTTGTGCACACCGGGCGTGAGCACGACGACCATCGGATCGGCGACGTTCGCCGCGGCCGCCGCCCGCAGCGCGCGGAGCAGATGCGAGGCGTAGTCGCCGACGGGGCGGACCCGGTGCTGCGCGAACAGATCCGGGAACACGCGCGCCATCGTGCGGCGGTTCTCCATCACGTACGACACCCCGGAGGGGTTGCGGAGGTTGTCCTCCAGCACCCGGAACGTGCCCTCCTCGTCGCGCACCAGGTCCACACCGGACACGTGGATGCGGACGCCGTTGGGCGGGTTGATCCCGAACGCCTCACGCTGGAAATGCTCACACGAGGTGATCAGCCGTCGCGGCAGCACGCCTTCGCGCAGGATCTGCCGGTCGCCGTAGATGTCGGCGAGGAAGGCTTCGAGCGCGCGGACCCGTTGCGCCA
Source organism: Amycolatopsis sp. lyj-90 (assembly GCF_046549035.1). Lineage (NCBI taxonomy): Bacteria > Bacillati > Actinomycetota > Actinomycetes > Pseudonocardiales > Pseudonocardiaceae > Amycolatopsis > Amycolatopsis sp. lyj-90. The sequence goes on along the minus strand of NZ_JAJPWP010000005.1, from coordinate 142,177 downwards.
CACCGCGTTCGAGTTTGCTCCATTCGGCGGATGTGATCACCCGCGGCACCAGGTCGAGCGGGAACGGCCGTTCCTGGCCGGACAGCGAGAACGTGATGCCCTGATCCACCATGGCCCGGTCGATCGCCGCTGAGCGGGACGAGAGATCCGTGGAGGTCAGCGCGGAAATCGATTCGTACAGCGCCCGGTACGGCTGGCGGACCGTGCCGTCGGCGGTGAACATCTCGTCGTACGCGCCCGCGTGCGGTCGTATCGGCGAGAGATAGCCGTCGAACTGCGCTCCGGGTTTCGCCGCCCGCCGTGCCGACGTCGTCGTCCGCGGGCGGCGGCCCGCGGGTGGGAGGCGCGGCGCCGGGTTGTTGTTCATGGGGGCCATCGTGACCCATGAACCCCGTCCGACGCGAGCCACCGGGGTTGGCTTGTTGCAATGATCAACCTGATGCTAGCCTCCCCGGGCGTATTCAAACCTGACTGGGGAAGGTTGGATTCTGTTTGGCGTTTCGCCATGTGATGACTCGCGCATTATCTGCTGGATAAGCAGGATCTGAATTTTCGATGCAATTTTCAAGGGGAATTGTGAAGAATTTTGTGAAGGCGTTCGTCGTGGCCGGTGCCGCAGTGGCGGCGTTGGCTGTTCCGGGTGTCGCGGCGGCTGCTCAGGACGGTGCCGCGGCTCCGTCGACCAGTGTCGGCGTAGCGGATGTCAAGAGCCGTTGGTGCGGCCACAACTACAATAGCTGTGTCCGTGAGCGGAGCGACTTCGCCCGCTATTACAACGTCGGGCCGCTCCAGTACTTTCCTGTCGACCCCAATTGTGCGGGTATCTGCTACAACGGCTACAAGTTCGATTATTGGAACAAGTAGTAAGGCGGCGGTGGGGCGCTTCGGCGCCCCACCGTGTTTCACCTGCCGGGCCGGTTGAGCCCCCTGTCGTGACCCATCGGGACCGAGGTCGGCTCGATCCCGTCCTCGGGACGAGTGACGGCCGAAACGGCGCTGTAACGTCGTAGTGCTGTGATTGCCGCCGGATGAGTGGCAATATGCGTGCTCTCGACACATGGGAACTACAAGGAGTGACGACGTGGCCCGATTCAAAGCGCTCGCCCTGATCCCGGCGCTCGCCCTAACCGCGGGCGCGCTGTCCGCGTGCGGCGAGGAAGGCGGAACCGCGGCCGGCGGCGTCCAGCTCGTCGCTTCCGGCAAGATCACCACCTGCACCCACCTGCCCTACCAGCCGTTCCAGGTCAAGCAGGGCGACAAGATCGTGGGCTTCGACGTCGACCTGGTCGACCTGGTCGGCAAGAAGCTCGGTGTCGAGCAGAGCATCGTCGACATCGCGTTCGAGAACATCGAGTCCGGCGAAGCGATGAACAGCGGACAGTGCGACGTCGCCGCCGCGGGCATGACGATCACCGACAAGCGCAAGGAGAAGTTCGACTTCTCCGACGCGTACTTCGAGGCGACCCAGGCGCTGCTGGTCAAGACCGGTTCGCCGATCAAGGACCTGTCCAACGTCGCGGGCAAGAAGATCGGCGTCCAGTCGGCCACCACCGGCGCCGACTACGCCAAGACCGAGGCCAAGGGCGCCGAGATCGTCACCTTCGACGACCTCGCGCTGCTGGAGCAGGCCGTGAAGAACGGCACCGTCGACGCGGGCGTCAACGACAACGGCGTGCTCTACGACTTCGCGAAGACGAACCCGGACACGACGGTCGTCACGGAGTTCAAGACGAACGAGTTCTACGGCATCGGCGTGAAGAAGGGCAGCACCGCCCTGCTCGGCCAGATCAACGAGGTCCTCAAGGCGTCCGCGGCGGACGGCTCGTACGCGCAGATCTACCAGAAGTGGTTCGGCAAGGCGCCGACCTGGCAGCCGGGCGGCCCGACCGCCAGCTGATAATCCGTCCCGGTGGCCGGTGCCCAGTGCACCGGCCACAGGTTTGTCGCCACCTGTTTTGAGGAGTGAAATGGCTTTGAGCCGCCGCCAGCGACGTTCGGCGTTCCGGACCGGGCAATACGTCCTGCTGCTGGTGATCGTCATCGTGCTCGCGCTGCTGGCCGACTGGAGCAAGATCGGCAAGGCGTTCTTCGATCTCGACGTCGCCGCCAAGCAGTTCCCCGACGTGATCACGGTCGCGCTGAAGAACACCATCATCTTCACCGCGCTCGGATTCGCGCTCGGTCTGGGGCTGGGCCTCCTGCTCGCCCTGATGAGACTTTCCTCGGTCGGCCCGTACCGCTGGTTCGCGCGCGGGTACATCGAGTTCTTCCGCGGCCTGCCCGCGCTGCTGATCTTCCTCGCCGTCGGCATCGGTGTGCCCACGGCGTTCAACACCCAGCTGCCGCGCAACGTCGCGATCATGCTGGCGCTGGGCATCGTGTCCTCGGCCTACATGGCAGAGACCATCCGCGCCGGGATCCAGGCGGTTCCGCGCGGACAGGTCGAAGCGGCGCGTTCGCTCGGCATGTCGCCCGCGCGCACGATGATCACCGTCGTGATCCCGCAGGCGTTCCGGATCATCCTGCCGCCGCTGGCCAACGAGCTGATCATGCTGACGAAGGACTCTTCGCTGGCGTTCCTGCTCGGCACCACGCCGGCGCAGCAGGAACTCGCGCAGTTCAGCCGTCAAGCACTGCTGGAGGCCAAAGGCCTGACGCCGATCGTCGTCGCCGGTCTGTGTTATCTGGTCATCACCATCCCGCTGTCGATCCTGCAGCAGCGGCTAGAGAAGAAATACGGAGCCGGAGTGCCCGGCGGAGGAACGGTATGAGCACCCAGACGATCGTCGAAGTTTCGGGACTGCACAAGGCGTTCGGCGAACTCGAGGTACTCAAGGGCATCGACCTGCGGGTCGAGCGGGGCCAGGTCGTCTGCATCATCGGCCCGTCCGGTTCGGGCAAGTCGACGTTGTTGCGCTGCGTCAACCTCCTGGAGGAACCGCAGCAGGGCAAGATCGTGGTCAACGGCAGCGAGATCACCGATCCGGACGTCGACATCGACGGCGCCCGTACGAAGATCGGCATGGTCTTCCAGTCGTTCAACCTGTTCTCGCACCTGAGCGTGCTCGAAAACCTCACTGTCGCGCAGCGCAAGGTTTTGAAGCGTGGCAAGGAAGAGTCGGAGCGCATCGCGCGGGACAACCTCGCGAAGGTCGGACTGGCGGAGAAGGAGTCTTCGCTGCCGACGCAGCTTTCCGGCGGGCAGCAGCAGCGCGTCGCGATCGCCAGGGCGCTGTCGATGGACCCCGACGTCATGCTGTTCGACGAACCGACGTCGGCGCTGGACCCCGAACTGGTCGGTGACGTCCTCGCGGTCATGCGGCAGCTCGCGCAGGAGGGCATGACGATGCTCGTCGTCACACACGAGATGCAGTTCGCCCGCGAGGTGGCCGACATCGTGCTGTTCATGGACGGCGGCGTCGTCGTCGAACAGGGCGCACCGGACCAGGTCATCGGCGACCCGCAGGAGGAACGCACGAAGACGTTCCTCTCGCGGGTCCTCAACCCGAACCACCAGGACTAGCGCCCTCGGAGCTGCGACTCCAGCTGGACGACCTTGGCGGCGATTTCGTGCGGCCCGGCACCCATGAGGCTCACCCAGCCCTTGGTGTCCGGGCCGAACACGACACGGCCCTGCTCGGTGTCCATCCACCCCGGTGGTTTCTCGACGCGTTTCCGGTTGCCGCCACCGTCACGGATGGCGACGTACAGCCTTCCGAAGAAGGTGTGCGGCGACCGGATCCACTGGAGAATCTTCTTGGCGTCGCGAATGCTCGGACCGCCGCCGGTCAGCATTTCGCCCTTCATCAGGACTTGCAGATCGGCTTCCGAACAGTTCAAGGACGGCGTGCGTGCCGCGGGAGCCTCGGGAAGCAGGCCGGTGAAGTCCTGCGCGAGCGTGTCCGGCCGGGTCGGCTTCAGGTAGACGACCTTGTCGACCAGGACGACGGTGAGTGCCTCCCGGCCACTGCCCGCGGCGCGAACGGTCCGTTCACGCCCCTCGGACTTCACCCACGAGTAGTACTCGACCGCCGGCCGCTGCAGAAAACGCAGCGTGTCCAAGAACTCGTCGTCGATCCGGCCGCGCGTGAGCAGTCCTTGTCTGTCCAATTCGGACTGTGCGGTGGCGGCCAGCGCTCGGCGTTCCTCGGGCAGGTACCACTGCGCACCGCGGACGAGCGTCGGGTGGATGTCGCCGAGATTGTTCTGGTCCAGCAGGGTCTCGTAGGTCTGGAGCGTCAGCTCGACGGGTTTCCGGAGCACGTTATGCGCCGATCACCGGTGGAACCGGCTTGTCACCGTCGTAGCCGCCGAAGAGGGAGTCTCCGTCCTCTTCCTGCAGCGTGATCTTGCGCTGATGCTCCTCGTCCTCGCCGCCCTTGCCACCTTTACCCGCTCCACCCATGCCGCCACCCATCCCGGGCGCGCCGGGACGTCCCGCCGCAGCGCCTCCCGCCGGTGTCCCGGCCGGTCCGCGCATCGCGCCTTCGCCGGGCATGCCCGCGCCGACCCCGCGCCCGGGCCCCATGCTCCCCGGCCCGCCCGTCGACCCGCCCGGCCCGAACCCGCCACCGGGCCCGAATCCGCCGCTGAACCCGCCCGAGCCCGGGCCGAATCCACCGCCTCCACCTCCAGGGCCTCCACTGCCGGGCCCGAGGTTCGGCGGGCGGTGCTCGCCCGGACGCATCTGCGGCCCGCGGCCTGTCCTGGACAGGTCGGTCTGGTCGTTCGGTCGCGGAGACGGCATCGGCGTCGGCCGCGGTTGCGGCATCTGCGGCATCCTCGGCGGTTGCGGGACCTGCGGCGGCCTCGGTGCCTGATACCCCTCGGCCCCCGGAGGCGCGCTGTACGAACTCGGACCGCCGGTGTACCCGCCGCCGGGGCCACCGTGCCGTCCCGAGTGGCCACCCGAGTCCCCGCCACTGAAGCCGCTGACCTTGGTCTGCCCGGGATCCACCGGATCCGGCGTGATCGGCCCGGCGGAGACGTTCGGATCGTGCGCGGCCGGATAGGCCGGTGCGAGCGACAGCTGCCGGGGCTGGGTGCTCTGGTAGTACGGCTCGTAGACCTCGACGTTGTGCTTGGTGTCCGCGTCGAACTTCGCGGCCGCGATCTCGTCGTCACTCGCGCCGATGGACACGATGTCCTCGGGACCGCTGTCCCCGGCGCGTTCCTTCTCCACCGGGCGGACGTTGCCGCGCGTGTAGTGGAAGGAAGCGTTCTGGTCGAACATCGACTGACGGGCGCGGTCCATGTTCTCGCCCGCGATCTTGGAGGTCGCGATGAGCGGGGCGAGGCCCGCGGCTCCGCTGTCGGCGGCTTTGCCCTTCCAGAAAGAACTCAGCGCCGTCTGGCTGTCTCCCATGGCTTTGCTGATGTCTTCGTGGATGACCATCAGCTTGTGAGACGAGACTTGAGCCTTGTCAAGGGTTTCAGTCGTCGTGGGATTGGCGTTGAGTTTGGTGAAGATCTCCCAACCGCTATAGGTCATCGCCTATGCCCCCTTGAGGTGCTTGATCCCCGCCGCGGCGACCTCTGTGGCGAGGCCACAGGGATCAGAGTACGAAAAGTGGTCGCTGCCGAGCCGCGGAATGATGGTGTAGACGAGGTCGTTTCGAACGCCGACGGCCAGCGTGCAGGTCCCGGGTCCTTCGCCGCCGTTCGCATAGACGACGGCCGGGTAACCGGCAACTTGCTCGACCGGTTTGAACGTGGTCAAGCCCCCGGTCGCGTGCTGTGCGTAAAGGGAGCTGAGTCCGTCTTTATTGCCGGCGACAAGCCCGGCGCTGACGGTGTTCGCTCCTTTCGCGAAAATCCACGCGCAGGCCTTGCCCATGGTCATGTCTTCTTGCTCGGAGCGCTCGACCTTGCCTCCGATGGACTCGATCTCTGGGGTGGGGACGGCCTTGCACGGGTCGGATTCGAACTGCGCGGTGTCGGCGATCGGATTCGCCACTGCGGGGGCCCCGTTCGAGGGAAGCCCGGTCGAGGAAGGCACGCTCGTTGGCGTCGGAGTCCCGTCCTTCTGGCTCTCACAGCCACCGAGAAGTGCCACCGAGCTCAGCGCCACGATGGTCAGGAGCGTGGCCTTGGGTCGCATCAGTCGACCTTTCCAATCTGACGGAGCGCGTCGATCGCAGCTTGGTCTTGCTCTTGATAGGCAGTCCGGATTTGGATCAATGTCTCGACATAGGCACGGGTGTACTGCTCGGCGCCCTGGAGGAAACTCTTGTATTCGGCGCCGGACTTGTTCGCCGCGACCACGTAGCCTTGGCTTCCCACCTCGTCGCCTGGTGGCTTTATCTGGTCCAGCCACACGGCTTCGTTCTGAGCGCGCCTGAAATCGTTCTTGATGCAGTCCTCGAGGGACTTGATGACCTTGTCCATGGCTTCGGGGTCGAACTCCCAGCCACCGTTCGCCGAGGCGGCCGCGAAGTCGGCCTTCGCCTGGCCAGTGCCGAGATTGCGATAGTCCGGCGGCGGTGCCTGTGGCCCCGGCCCGTTGCTCTGGTCATTGACCCGTTGAGGGCCGCTTCCCGGTCCTGTCATGACGTGCCTCCCCGCACGGGCCGCGTTGGGGAGCGACCTACCCGTAGTTCACTTCTGACTCCAACCGGTGACGATAGCAGCAGGTAAACCGCCGATCAGCCCCTTTGTGAAAGATCACTGCCGAGGGGTGTGATTTGTCCTGAACGAGGCAATTCCTGGCGCCTGGGCCCATGTCTCACCAAAGGTCATTGACCCGCTTTCACGTACCGGAACACGAACCCGGCCGCCTGCTCGTTGAGGCCGCAGGGATCCGTGTACCTGGGTTTGTTCATGAGGAGTTGCGTGGTCTGGACGTACATGTCGTCGCGGACACCGGGTACCCGGCGACGTCGGCTACGGCTGGAAGGTGGTCAAACCACTGCCTTGCGACTTAAGCGCATAGAGATGGCTAAGACCATCTGGCTGACTGACGTTGAGGTTGCCCGTCACCGTCCCGGATACCTTCGTGAAGTTCCACAGGCACCCTTTACCGCCCGCGATCACCTGCGGCTCAGAGACTCTCAAGGTGACTCCGGTGCTCTTGATCTCGGCGTCCGTCGCGGCGGCGATGAGCACTGCCGCCGCGGAGGGGTGCGGCCTACCCGTAGTCACCTCTGGCTCCGGTGAGTGACCGTAACAGCGAGCAGCCACTCCGCCGGCGGGTTCGGCCAAGATCGCCGACGCGGACGCGAACAACCTGGTCCGGACCCCGGCGGTCGTTCTGCCGTCGTAGTCCCCTGGCAGGTTCCGGTCTACTGCCCTGGGCCCCTTGCGAATCCCCTGTGTGATCGGCTTCGCTGGTAGCCGGGGAACGACGGGGGAGGGAAGCGAGACGATGCCGGGCTTTCGGCGTAACAACGGGCCGCGCGATCCGGGGGAGGGCGAGCCGAACGGCGACGCGGCCCTGCCGCCGCTCGACCCGTTCGACCCGAATCCCGACAAGCGCTACGAGGTCCCGGCGTCCGAGCTGATGAAGCCGGGTTCGACCGGTCTGCTCCGGTGGCGCCGTCAGGCGACCAACGCGCCGATCGTGCAGGTCGAGGACGCCTACATCACCGGGACGCTCGATCTGCGCGCGGCCGACATCAAGTACCTGTTCCGGTTCGAGCGGTGCCGTTTCGAGCATCCGCCGGACGTCCGCGAGGCGCATCTGCTCGGGCTCGTGTTCCGCAAGTGCTGGCTGCCCGGGCTCAAGGCGCGCAACCTCCGCACCCGCAACGACGTCCGGCTGATCCGCAGTGTCGTGCACGTCGACGGCGAGCACGAGATCGAGGAGACCACGGTCCAGCGTGGCGACGATCGCGAGCGCGGGATGCCGAACGCGGCGGTCAACCTCACCGACGCCGTCATCGAGGGCTCGGTCGTGCTGACGCGCACGGTGATCTCCCATCCGCGCGGCAAGGCGATCCAGGCCGACCGGGTCAACATCGTCGGCGCGCTGCTCGCGTATCGGTTGGTGGCCAACGGGGAAGTCCGCATCCCGGGTATGCGGGCGGGCGGTAACGTCAACTTCTCCGGCGCGACGCTGAACAACCGGGACGGCTTCGCGCTCAACGGGAACGGGATCCACATCGGCGGCAGCCTGCTGTGCGAGGTGGACAACTACGGGCCCGCTTCGCAGCGGAAACGCTTCTCCGCCAGTGGGATCATGTTCCTGCCGAGCGCCACTGTGGACAGTGACATCATCATGCGGGAGGCCAAGCTCTCGGTGAACCAGGCCGGTCCGATCGTGGTGGACGCCTGGAAGTCGAACGATCCGTACATCGATCCGCGGCCGGCGCTGGTCGCGGATCGCTTGACGGTCAACGGAAACCTCGAACTGAGCGACGGTCTGCAGGCGACCGGGACGCTGCGGATGGTCAACGCGCGGATCGGCGGTTCGCTCCGGCTCGCGGGCGCCGAGGTGCAGGTCGTGCGCGGGCGCAGCATTCCCTACTACGACCGCGCGATCCACCTCGACGGGACGACGATCGGCGGCGACATCGAGGCGACGAGCCTGCGTGTCCCGTCGGGGCAGTTGCGCATGGCCGACATCACCGTCGGCGGCAACGTACTGGCCTGGAACTCGATGTTCCTGCACCCGCGACGCGACGTCTTCTCCGCGCGCCGCGCGAAGATCGCGGGGAACTTCCAGCTCACCGACGCGACCGTGCAGGGAACCCTGCGGTTGCAGGGCGCCGAGGTCGGCGGCAGCGTGAACCTCTTCGGTACCAGCCTGACCGAGCCCGGAGCGCGGACCAACACCAGTTACTCGCTGGACGTCCGCACCGCGCGGATCGGCCGCGACCTCGTCCTCACCGAGAACAAGGAGCGCCCGTTCGTCGCGCAGGGCGGGGTCAACCTCGACGGCGCCCAGGTCGCGCGGCGCGTCGATTTCCGCGGAGCGCGGCTCGGATCCCTGCCGCAGCACGGGATCGCGCTCGACGGCAGTGATGTCTCGGCCGACGAGTTCCTGCTCACGCCCGCCACTCCACCGGACGGCCGGATCGTCCTGCGGCGCGCGCATTGCGGGACCCTGGGTGACAACGAGGCGTTCTGGGCGTCGACGGCGGGGATCGAGCTGGAGGACTTCCGGTACGACGCGCTGCAGGAGGACATCGCGCTCGACGACGACAGGGCGATCGACCATCGGATCGTGTTGCTGCGCAAGGCGATGGACGGTTACCGCCCGGGACCCTACGACCAGCTGGCGGCGACGCTGCGCGCGTCCGGTAATGAAGAGCACGCCTCCACGGTGTTGCTGAAGAAACAGCAGTTCCGGTACGTGGCGCTCGCGAAGGGCTTCAAGTTCTTCGGTCCCGGCGTGCACGTGTGGAGCTGGCTGCAACGGTCGATGGTCGGTTACGGCTTCCGCCCGGTGCGCGCGCTCGGCTGGCTGTTGACCCTGCTCGTGCTGGGCAGCCTGTATTTCGGGCTCGGTGTCGACGACTGCATCACCAATCCCAAGCTCACGGTGAGCGGGCCGCGGTGCCTGGTCAACCAGGACGACACCGGGCTGCAGTGGAATCCGGTGCTCTACACGATCGACCTGCTGGTCCCGATCGTCGACTTCGGGAACAAGTCGCGCTGGTACATGCACGGCATGGACAACTGGGTCGCGGCCGGGTTCACCGCCTCGGGCTGGGTGCTGGCGACGACGGTCGCGGCCGGTATCAGCCGCATGCTCCGGCGCGACAACTGAGGGTATTTCACATACCCTCAGTACGGAGGTATGTCATGACCCAGCCCAGCGCCACCGGCAAGATCGCCATCACCGCTCCGCCCGAGAAGGTGTACGCCCTGGTCAGCGACCCGGGCGCGCTCGCGGGCATGTCCGAGGAGTACGAGGGGCATCGCTGGGTCGGCGACGCGAAAGCCGTCGCCGTCGGCGCGAAGTTCCGCGGCCGCAACCGTCGTGGGGTCCGCCGCTGGAGCACCCTCTCGACGATCACCGACGCCGAAGAGGGCAAGCGGTTCGCCTTCGAGGTGACGACTTTCGCCGGGCTTCCCGTGGCACGCTGGCAGTATGACATCGAGGCTTCGGGCGACGGCTGCGTGACCGTGGAGAGCACGTGGGACCGGCGGCCGGGCTGGCTTCGCGGTCCGACGTCGCTGTTCACCGGGGTCTGGAAGCGGGACGACGCCAACCGCGCGAACATCGCCGCGACGCTGGCCCGGCTGAAGGCCACCGCCGAGTCCTGACCCTCACCGCCGCAGCGAGCTGACCAGGTCGAGCATCTCGGCGTGATGCAGCGCGGCCGGGTCGCGCGCGACGGACCGGACATGACCGTCGATCTCCAGGGCCACCAAGCCGTGCATCCGGCCCCACACGCGCAGCGCGAGCGCGGCCGCGGCCGGAGACACGTCCGGGAGGTCTTCCCGGATCTTCGCGACGTACTCGGGGTTCAGGTCCGACCAGGCGCCCTCTCCCGGCCGGTCGTCTTGCCACAAGGTGGCCACCAGCGAGGTCAGCCGGTGGCACACGCGATGGTCCGTCCGGTCCACCGGGCCCGCCTCGGGCGGCCGGTAACCGGGGATGGGACGCCCGTAGAACAGCCGGAAGTCCTCGGGGTGCGCCAGCGCCCATTCCCGCAGCCCCCGGCCCCAGGCCACCAGCCTGCCGCCGGGGTCGGTCTCGGGCACGGCGTCGGTGGCGGTTTCCAGCGCCTCGGCCAGCGACGCGCCGATTCCGCTGATCAGCGCCGTGATCAAGTCGTCCTTGGTGGGGAAGTAACTGTAGATGGCGCGAGCGGTCATGCCCATCTCACGGGCGATGCCGCGCAGCGTGATCGCTCCCGGCCCCGCGTCGGCCATCTGCCGCCGCGCGATCTCCGTGATCTCGCGGCTGGTCTCCGCGCGCTGCCGCTCCCGGCGGCGCGGGGGCACGTCATCGCTCTCACTCACCCGGCGAGGATACAGTGTGTCATTACTACACACTGTGTCCGGAGGTCGTGAATGCCCGCATACGTCGTGGTGGATGTCGGAGTGGTCGACGAGGAGGCGGGCTGGGCTTACGCCCCGGTGGCCCAGCGATCGATCCTCGATCACGGTGGCCGCTACCTGGTCGCCGGCCCCACGCCGGAACCGGTGGAAGGCACCTGGGACTCGCAGCGCCTCATGGTCATCGAGTTCCCCGACATGGACCGGGCCCGCCAGTGGTACGACTCTCCCGAGTACCGGCGCGCCCGGCGGATCAGGGAGGGCAAGGCCCAGTTGCGGATGCTGTTCCTCGAGGGCTCGCCACCTGAGGGCTTCACCCCACGCGGCGTCTAGTCGACGAATCGCGACCAGAACTCGACGAGGCGCGGCCCGCCCTCCGGCGGCGGGCCCAACGGCTGGTCGCAGAAATCGTGTCGCAGGTATCCCCGCAGGTCATAGCCGTAGTAAACGATGTCGGTCTGATACACCGACAGCACCGGATATCCCGTGCTCCCGGCGATCCCCGGCAGATAGCGATGGCCACAGACGGGAACCAGCTGCGGAACACGCGCCATGTGCGCACGGGCTTGATCGAGTGCGTCGGACAGGTCGATCGGCCGCATGCCCCAGTCCGGTAACCAGAAGCCGTTGTGCTCGATGTCGTAGAGCACCCCGTCGACCGGCCAATCCAGCCGTTTCCGCAGCTGTTCGGGGTTGCCGCAGCGCCAGTCCGGCCAGCGGTCGCCGATCGGCACCCCGGCGGTGAGGAAGGTCCGGTGATCGGCGGCGAACCGGAAGCCGAAGCGTGCTTCGACGTCGTCGAGCTCGGCCTCGCTCAACCCGGGACGCACGGGTTCGGCCAAGCTCGCCTGGAGGTCATGTGCCTCCTTCAGGGTGAAGGCGGGCTCAACAGTGGACATGTGTTCGAGCCTAAGTCGCCCGGCGCGGGGGCGCCTTCTCTTTTAATGCCACTCGAACACGGCGGCGAAAACGGGATGAAGAGGGCGCTGTCGCGCGCTAGCGTCGGTGATCGTGAGCTTGGAAGACGACCCGGCGGACGGCTGGTTCCCCGAGAGTGTGGCCACGGACTACGACGACCCGGGCGGCGCGAACGCGCCCGAAGCGGTGACGGCCATAGTGGACGTCCTCGAGGATCTCGCCGACGGACCGGTGCTCGAATTCGCCGTCGGGACCGGGCGGATCGCGGCACCGCTGGCTGCGCGTGGCGTGCCGGTGAGCGGCATCGAGCTGAGCCGGGCGATGGCGGCGCGGATCGCGGCCAAACCGGGCGGCGACGCGGTCGAGGTCACGATCGGCGACATGACGCAGACGCGGGTGGCCGGCGAGTTCTCGATGGTCTATCTGGTCTTCAACACGATCTCCAACGTGACCACCCAGGACGGCCAGGTCGACGTCTTCCGCAACGCGTCCGCGCATCTGCGGCCGGGCGGGTTGTTCGTCGTCGAGGTGGGCCTGCCGGACCTGCGCCGCCTGCCACCGGGGCAGGACACCGTCCCGTTCGCGATGACGCCCGGCAGCTACGTCGGGTTCGACCAGTACGACGTGGTGACGCAGCAGTTCACGTCGAACCACGTCACCGTGTCACCGGACGGGACCGGGCGATTCCGCCGCATTCCCTTCCGGTACGCCTGGCCCGCCGAGATGGACCTGATGGCACGCATCGCCGGGATGCGCCTCAAGCACCGCTGGGCGGGCTGGGACCGCTCGGAACTCACCGCCGAGAGCACCGGGCACGTGTCGATCTGGGAGAAAGCCCCGGCCCCTCATCACCCACATGAGGCTCCTCCCCTGGGGTGAGCTCGCCCTCTCAACGCCTGGACCTCGGAACAGAGCGGCTCCGCGTGTAGTTCACTCATGTCGTGACTTCTCCACGAACGCAGTCCCGCGTGCGGGCGCCCGAGCTCGCCGGCGACGTCTGGCTCAACACCGGTGGTGCGCGGATCACGCTCGCCGGGTTGCGCGGCCGCGTCGTCCTGCTGGACTTCTGGACCAGCGGGTGCGTCAACTGCCTGCACGTGCTGGACGAGCTGCGCCCGCTGGAGGCCGAGTTCGCCGACGTCCTGGTGACCATCGGCGTGCATTCGCCCAAGTTCCTGCACGAGGGCGAGGCGGCCGCGATCGAGGCGGCGGTGCGGCGCTACGAGGTGCACCATCCGGTGCTCAACGATCCGCAGATGACCACCTGGTCGCAGTACGCGGTCAAGGCCTGGCCGACGCTGGTCGTGGTGGACCCCGAGGGTTACGTCGTGCACGTCGCCGCCGGTGAAGGACATGCCGAGGCGCTGCGCCGGGTGATCGGCGACCTCGTCGCGACCCACGAGGCCAAGGGCACGCTGCGCCGCGGCGGCAGCCCGTACGTCCCGGCCGAGGAGCAGCACACCGAACTGCGCTTCCCGAGCAAGGCCGTCACCACCGCCGAAGGCCGGATCCTGGTCGCCGACACCGGCAACCACTCCATCGTCGAGTTCGCTTCCGACGGCGAGACGATCATCCGCCGCTTCGGCAGCGGGGCCCGCGGCGCGCAGGACGGCCCCTTCGACCTGGCGACCTTCACCGAGCCGTCCGGGATCACGCTGCTGCCGTACGAGGTCGCCGAGCGCGCGGGCTACCACGCCGTCGTCGCCGACACGGCCGGTCACCGGCTGCGCGGAATCGACCTGATCACCGGCGAGGTCAGCACGGTCGCCGGCACCGGCCGCCAATGGCGCGACGGCGTCGACACCGGCAAGGCGCTCGACATCGACCTCACCAGCCCGTGGGACGTCGCCTGGTGGGGACCTGCGGGCGGGGTCGTGGTCGCCATGGCGGGCAACCACACGCTGAGCGTGTTCGAGCCGGTCTCGGGCAGCATCCGCCGCTTCGCCGGTACGACCGTCGAGGGCCTGCGAGACGGCGACGTCCACGAAGCGTTCTTCGCGCAGACGTCCGGTCTCACGCCCGACGGGCGAAGGCTGTGGATCGCGGACGCCGAGACGTCGGCGTTGCGCTGGATCCAGCCCGAGGGCGAGACGTTCACCGTGCACACCGCGGTCGGCGTCGACCTGTTCTCCTTCGGCCACGTCGACGGGCCCGCGGACCAGGCGCTCCTGCAGCATCCGCTCGGCCTCGCCGTGCTGCCCGGCGACACCATCGCGATCGCCGACACCTACAACGGCGCCATCCGCCGCTACGACCCGCTCACCCGCCGGGTGACCACGCTCGCGACCGGTCTCGCGGAGCCACAGGGCCTGCTGGTGCACGACGGCGAACTGCTGGTCGTCGAGTCGGCGGGCGGCCGGATCGGGCCGGTGCCGCTCGGCGAGCAGGCCGTGTCCGGGGACGCGCACGCGGTCCGCCGTCCGCCGTCCGTGCTGGCACCGGGTGAGCTGGACTTCTCCGTCGTCTTCACCCCGCCTCCCGGCGAGAAGCTCGACGACCGCTACGGCCCCTCGACGCGCCTGGAGATCAGCGCGTCGCCGCCGGAGCTGCTGGCCGACGGCGCGGGGGTGGGCACGGACCTGTTCCGCAAGCTCCGCTTCGCCGACGGAGTCACCGAAGGCGTTCTGCAGGTCGTCGCGCAGGCCGCGAGCTGTGACGACGGAGGCGAGCACCCCGCCTGCCGCATCACCCGGCAGGACTGGGGAGTACCCGTCCGGTTCGAAAAGGGTGGAGAAAGCGTGCTGAGCCTGGTCATGGCGGGGGATCCGGGAAAGTAGAGTCGTACTCGTGTCAGACGGGCCGAAACTCGAGATTCAAATGCTGCAGGACAGGGTGCTCGTGAAGCTGTCCCCCGAGGACGGCGAGCGCCGGAGTTCCGGTGGCATCGTCATTCCCGCCACCGCGCAGGTCGCGCGGCGGCTCTCGTGGGGTGATGTACTGGGCGTGGGCAACAGTGTGCGGAACGTCAAGACCGGCGACCGCGTGCTGTTCAACCCGGACGACCAGCACGAGGTCGAGATCCAGGGCGAGGGGCACCTGGTGATGCGGGAGCGGGACATCCACGCCGTGGCGACCGAACGGTCCGAACACGGCACGGGGCTTTACCTGTAGCTCCGGTCGCGGGAGGGGTGGTGAGAGTTGGCGCGCGATGATCACGACGAACCGGGCACCGACCTGTTCACCGACGAGCTCCTTCCGTCCCCGGAGACCGACGAAGACCTGGTGGACGAGCTTTTCGAGGGCGACAGGGTGGTGCACCCGCCGCCGACGCCCGCCTCGAAGTTCCGCAAGGGCCTCGGCAAGGCCTTCATGGCCGCCGGGCTGCTCATGGGCCTGTTCGTGCTCGCGTACGCGGTGGACCTGATCGTCAGCGCCGGGGACGTCCCGCGCGGGGTCACCGTCGCGGGGATCGATGTCGGCGGCCTCACGCACAAGGACGCCGAGTCGAAGCTCCGCCGCGAGCTGGAGCCGAAGCTGATCGAGCCGGTGCGGATCCGCGCGGGAGACGTCCGCACGGTGCTGTACCCCACGTCGTCCGGCCTCGGTCTCGACTGGCCTCAGACGCTGGGCCGAGCCGGTCATCAGCCGTTGAGCCCGTACACGCGGGTGATGTCGTTCTTCACCAGCCGTGAGGTCGGCGTCGTCACCTGGACCGACGCGCCGAAGCTCGAAAGAGCCGTCACGGACCTCGCCGCCGCGAAGCTGAATCGTCCGCCGGTCGAGGGGAACATCGCTTTCCAGCCCGTCGCGGGCAGCGACGGCGGTGTCCTCCCGGTCGCGGTCGAACCGCGGTCCGGGCAGACGCTCGCCGACCCCAAGGCCGCGGTCACCGCGGTCACCGACGGCTGGCTGAGCGACGGCGGTGTCGAGCTGAAGGTGACCGTCGCGCCGGTGAAGGCGAATTCGCCGGGGGTGCACGCGGCGCTGGCCAAGATCGTCGTCCCGGCGGTGGCGAAACCGCTGGTCATCCGCGGTGAAGGCAGGGACGCGACGCTGAAACCGGACACGATCGCGGGGTCCTTCCAGTTCGCCGCCCGCGACGACGGCAACCTCGAAGTCCGCATCGACCAGGGCAAACTGCGGGCGGCGGCGCAGCCGCAGCTCAAGGAGACCGAGACCGACGGGGCGGACGCGCAGATCGTCTTCGTCGGCGACAGGCCTGCCGTCCAGCCGTCGAAGGACGCGCGGAAGGTCAACTGGGACCTCACGTTCACCGCGCTGACCACGGTGCTCGGGAAGAGCGACGAGCGGGAGCTGAAAGCGGTCTACGACGCCAGCAGCCCGGCCGTCAGCACCGACGCGGCGAACGTCCTCGGCATCAACGAGGTCATCGGCGAGTTCACCACGTCGGGTCTGAGCGGGCCGTCGATGACGAACGCGCAGACGCTGGCCACCCGCGTCTCCGGCACCATCGTGAAGCCGAACGAAACGTTCAGCCTCGGCGCGCGGTCCGGGCCGAGGACGGCGGCCGCGGGTTACGTCCCCGCCCCGGCGAACGAGGACGGCACCGGTCCGGTCGTGGTCGGCGGCGGCGTCTCGCAGCTGGCGACGACGCTCTACAACGCCGCGTACCTGGCGGGGCTCGCCGACGGCGGGCATCTGGAGCACGACAACTACCTGGACCGCTATCCGGTCGCGCGCGACGTGAAGGCGATCAACAACGACGGTTCACCGGTCGAGATGCAGATCGTCAACGACGCCCCGACCGGGATCGCGATCCAGGTGATCCCCGCCAACGGTTCGGTGACCGTGCGGATCTGGGGTACGAAACGCTTCTCGGTCCAGAGCGTCGGCGGCGAACGGCACTCCTACGTCCCCCAGCCGGTGCAGGTCGGCTCGGGTCCCGGTTGCGTGCCGGATCCCGGCGCCGCCGGGTTCAGCACCTCGGACACCCGCGTGCTCATCGACGTCGTCACCGGCACGGAGGTCCGCCGGGAGACCCGCAACGCGACCTACTCGCCGCGGGCCACGCTCCTCTGCACCTGAGCCTCACCGCAGCACCATGCAGCCGTAGGCCTCGAAGCCCGCGAGCCACGACGGCTCGCGGAGTTCCTTGTTCCACCGCAGATCCAGTTTGTCCAATTTGGACAACCGGGCGATCGAATCCGGCAGGGTGGTGAGCCGGTTCTCGCGCAGGTCCAGCTGGCGCAGTTCGCTCAGCTCGCCGAGGGAGTCCGGCAACGACGTCAGCCGGTTCTTCCGCAAATGCAGTTCGCGCAACGAGGAAAGCGTCCCCAGCGACTCCGGCAACGCGGTCAATCCGTTGCCGTACAAGCGAAGTTCGCGCAGAGCGGTCAGCCCGGAGAGGTCGTCCGGCAGCGTCGCGATCCGATTGTCCGTGCATCCCAGGTATTTCAGCCGCCCGAGTGAGCACAGCGCGACGGGGAACTCGGTCAGCCGGTTGTCGCTCACGTAAAGGTATTCCGTCAGCCCGGAAAGCTCGCCGAGCTCGTCCGGCAGGGCGGTGAGTTCGTTGTGCCCCAGATCCAGCGTGTGCAGCTGCCGCAGGGCACCGATCGACGGCGAGATGGAGGTCAGCCGGTTCGTGGCCAGATTCAGTACCCGGAGCCCGGAAAGCGACCAGAGCTCGTCGGGGACCGACGTCAGCCGGTTGTCGTACAGGTCCAGATATTCGAGCGATGCCGGGAGGGAGACGCCGGACAGGGAGGTCAGCCCCTGGCCACTGAGTTCGAGTCGAGTGGTCACAGGGGCCGACCGTAGCCCTGGTCAGGTCATGGCGCGGTGTCCGCCGCCCTTGACCTTCGCATAGATGGCGGACGCGGCGATGACGCCGACGACGGCCGCCCCGACCTGGAAGGCGTGCCGGATCCAGTCGATGCCCGCGGTGTCGCGGACGCCGAACACGCCTGCCAGCCAGTTGCCGATGAAAGCGGCGACGATGCCGACCACGATCGTCAGCCACATCGGGATCTTCTGATCGCCGGACGCCAGCATCCGGCCGATGACGCCGAGGATCAGGCCCACCACGATCGTGGTGATGATGCCCCAAAGGCCACCCAACATGGTTCCTCCTTCGCTGGAGAATCGAGTTGGGCCCACCGTGACACCAAAAGTGCCTCGTCGCGCTTCAAGACCCCTTACCGGGTGACACCCCGGCGTCCGTAGAGGTTCGCGGCCAGCGTGACCCCGATGCCGGCGACCACGATCTGGGTGATGAGTTCGAGCCAGTCGAAGCCCTTGGTGTCCGCGTAGCCGAGCCCGCGGGCGATCCAGGTGCCGATGAAGGCGGCGACGATGCCGACCACGATCGTCAGCCAGATCGGGATCGACTGCTTGCCGGGGGCGAAGAACCTACCGAGCACCCCGAGGATCAAACCGACCACGATCGCCGTGATGATGCCGGTGACTGTCATTGCGACTCCTTTGCCGAGGTCTCCGCCGAGGGGCGGACTCAGCACGGAAATTCCCCCGGGAAACCCCCTCGAAACCAGAAAGGCCCTCTCCCACACCGGGAGAGGGCCTTTCTCACGAAATCGTTTAGAAAGCGGCCTCGGAGATGTCCATGAGGCTGTTGTCCGCGGCCTCGACGATCGCCCGGCGCGACGTCAGCTCCGGCAGCACGCTCTTCGCGAAGAACGACGCCACGGCGATCTTGCCCTCGTAGAACGGGGTGTCCTTCGCCGACGCGCCCGCGTCGAGCTTGCCGATGGCGACCTCGGCGTGCCTGATGAGCCGCCAGCCGATGAGCAGATCGCCGACCGACATCAGCAGGCGGACCGTGTGCTGGCCGACCTTGTTGATGTTCTGCGGGTCTTCCTGCGACGTGGTCAGGTAGCCGATCAGCGAGCCGAGCATGCCCTGGGTGTCTTCGAGCGCCTGCTTGAGCAGACCGCGCTCGTTCTTGAGCCGCCCGTTGCCGATCTCCGACTCGATGGTCTTCGTGATCTCCCCGGCGAGGTAGGCCAGCGAAGCGCCCTTGTCGCGGACGATCTTGCGGAAGAAGAAGTCCAGCGACTGGATGGCCGTGGTGCCTTCGTACAGCGAGTCGATCTTCGCGTCACGGATGTACTGCTCGATCGGGTAGTCCTGCAGGAAGCCCGACCCGCCGAGGGTCTGCAGCGACTGCACGAGCTGCTCGGTCGCGCGCTCCGAGCCGACGCCCTTGACGATCGGCAGCAGCAGGTCGTTGACGCCGTGCGCGATCTTCTGGGAGGCCTCGTCGCCCTCGCCGGTCCACACCTGGTCCTGGAACGTCGCGGTGTAGAGGTACACCGAACGCAGGCCCTCGGCGTACGCCTTCTGCAGCATCAGCGAGCGGCGGACGTCCGGGTGGTGGGTGATCGTGACGCGCGGCGCCGTCTTGTTCAGCATGTTCGGCAGGTCGGCGCCCTGGACGCGCTCCTTGGCGTACTCGAGCGCGTTGAGGTAACCGGTCGACAGCGTCGCGATGGCCTTGGTGCCGACCATCATGCGGGCGTACTCGATGACCTGGAACATCTGCGCGATGCCGTCGTGCACCTCGCCGAGCAGCCAGCCCTTGGCGGGGGTGCCGTGCTGGCCGAAGGTCAGCTCGCAGGTGGTCGAGGCCTTGATGCCCATCTTGTGCTCGACGTTGGTGACGAAGGCGCCGTTGCGCTCGCCCAGCTCACCGGTCTTGCCGTCGAAGTGGAACTTCGGCACGAGGAACAGCGACAGGCCCTTGGTGCCGGCCTTGGTCTCGATGCCGGGACCCTCGGGACGGGCCAGCACCAGGTGCATGATGTTCTCGACCATGTCGTTCTCGGCCGAGGTGATGAACCGCTTCACGCCGTCGATGTGCCAGGAGCCGTCCTCCTGCTTGACGGCCTTGGCGCGGCCCGCGCCGACGTCGGAACCGGCGTCGGGCTCGGTGAGCACCATCGTCGCGCCCCAGCCGCGATCGATCATGATCTGCGCCCAGTGCTTCTGCTCTTCGGTGCCGTTCTTGTCGACGATCCCGGCGAAGCTCGGGCCCGCCATGTACATGAACAGCGGCGCGTTGGCGCCGAGGATCAGCTCGGCCGCGGCCCACTGCACGGTCGGGGGCAGGCCGAAGCCGCCCAGTTCGTTCGGCAGGCCGAGCCGCCACCATTCGCCGTCCATCAGCGCCTGGTAGCTCTTCTTGAACGACTCGGGGATCTTCACCGAGAAGGTCTTCGGGTCGTACACCGGCGGGTTGCGGTCCGCGTCGGCGTACGAGTCGGCGAGGGGACCGGAAGCGAGCTTGTTCAGCTCGGTCAGCACGCCGCGCGCGGTCTCCTCGTCGGATTCCGCGAGGACGCCCTTGCCGAGGCGGTCCTGTACGCCGAGGACCTCGAAGAGGTTGAACTCCAGGTCTCGGACGTTGCTCTTGTAGTGGCCCATTTCGTCACTCCAATGTGTTCGGCTCCCCGGCCGGGCACACGTCCCCTACTCGCCGGTAACTTCAGGATATTACCTGTGGGTAACCGGCGGCAAGTGAATGGCCACTGTTGTGATGTGTAAATCAGCAATACAGGGGGTCTCAGCGGGGTGACGGCGCGATCGAAGGGGTGGGCGTGGCGTCCGCCGGATTGTGCGCGTCATCCGGATGCGTGACCAGGATGCCGGACCGGAAGGCGATGGTGACCGCGTGTGTCCGGTCGCGGGCGGAAAGCTTGCGCAGGATGCTCTTGACGTGCGTCCGCACGGTTTCCACGGACAGGAACAGGATCTTCGCGATCCCGGAGTTCTCCAGCCCCTCGGCGACCAGTTGAAGGACCTGGTACTCGCGGCGGGACAGCGGCATCAGGCCGCGCGCGGTCGCAGGCTTGGGCGCGTCGCCCGGCTTCGGGAGCACGGGCTGGCGCTTCGGTCGCGCCGTCAGCGCGGCCAGCGTCGGGTCGATGTAGCGGCGGTCACTGTGCGCGCGCCGGATCGCCTCGGTCAGATGCCGCCCGTCGGTCGCCCGCGGCACGATCGCGTGCACCCCGGCCGCGATGGCCGCGGCGAGGTACTGCTGCGTGCGGTTGGTGTCCCTGACCAGCGTGATGATGACCAGCGCCGGATCGCCGTTGCTGAGCAGCCGGGACAGGTGGCAGTTCGGGTCGAGCGCCGAATCCAGCACGATGACGTCCGGTTTGAGCTGCTCGCACAACTGGAGCGCGGCGTGATGGCTGTTCGCGTGCCCGAGCCACTGCAGCCCCGGCGTGCGGTGGACCAGTGAACTCAGGCCCTCGCAGAAGATCGGGATCGGATCGACGGCGGCCACGCCGAGGCCTCGTCCGCCTGGTGGCAGTCCGCCAGGCCTCCCGGCCTGCGTTCGGTTCGGCTCGATGCTTCGCGTCACGGACCCCTCCGTTTTCCTGCCCGTCATTCCCGGACGAGAGGACATGACGTCCATTCGGTGCCCACGGCCCCCCGGCGTGGTCACCCTCGTCAACCGGTCCCCCCTGCGGGACCGGACGGAAATAACACCTCGTAACTATTACGAGTCAGTAGGTCGGCGGACGTGACGCGGTATCCCCCTCATAGATGTATCGCATCGTCGCAGCAAACTCTGCGTATCTGCTGGTTGTGGATCTCTGGCTCGAATGAGCGCGCCGACGGGAGAACTTGGCGCGTTCACTACTCAGAGTGGACTTCGGCGCGGAGCCGGCCGAACTCGTCCCCGAGCGCCGCAGGTGTCCAATGCGCGTTCAGCCCGCTCGGATTCGGCAGAACCCAGACGTTGGTATCGCCGAACCCGCCCTCCTGTGGGCCGACCTTCGCCTTCGGCAGGCCGAAGGCGGTCCGGAAGGCCGTGATCCCGACCACGGCGAGCCAGCGTGGCCGGTATTCGGCGACCCTCGCGGTGAGGAGCCGTCCGCCTTCGAGGAATTCGTCCTTCGTCAGCTCGTCGGCCCGCGCCGTCGTCCGCGCGACGACGTTCGTGATGCCGAGGCCGAGTTCGAGCAGCTCGTCCTGTTCGCCGGGGTCGAACAGGCGCGGGGTGAAACCACCGCGATGCAGCGCGGGCCAGAACCGGTTCCCGGGCCTGGCGAAGTGCAGGCCGAGCGCGCCGGAGTAGAGGCCGGGGTTGATCCCGCAGAACAGCACGTCCAGGCCCGGCGCGATGACGTCGTCGATGGTCTTGCCGTACGCGGCGGCCAGTTCGTCCTTGGTCGGTTTCGTCCTCACCAAGCCAGTTTCCCCGCGTTTAGTCCTCTAGATGCGGTGGTTCGCACTACCAACGACCGCATCTAGAGGACTAAACGCGGTGGGGGGCGTGATCCGCGACACCCACTTTCGTCGCAAGGGGTGGCCAACTCACCACGACATGCGTACTGTTTGTGATCTCGCACACAAGGTCGTCTTCGAGGAGGAGTTTTGCAGCTTTCGCTCATCCTCGGCCTGGTCGCGTTGATCTTCGTGGTGGCCACCGTGCTGGTGGTCGCGGAAGACCGGCGGGCCGCGCGGCGCGCGGCCCAGCGACGGCAGGCGAGACTAGCGAACCTGGGCGAGGTCGACCCGCTCGCGGCGCACCGGCTGCGTCAATGAGCCCTCGGCGGTAGCAAGTACCTCGGGCTGAAGCTCGACCGTTGAAGGAACAGGCTTCCGCACGAGGCTGAGCAGCAGGGCTCCGGCGATCCAGCCGAGCATCGCGCCACCCGTGTTGTTGAGCAGGTCGTCGACGTCGAAGATCCGGTAGACGTAGGGCGCGGTGCCGAAGTTCGCGGTCAGCTGCGTGATCTCGATCAGCAGCGAAGCGGCGAGACCGATCAGCGTCGTGCCGATCAGGCCGCGCTTCCACAGCGTCCTGGCGAAGAACCCGAGCGGGACGAACAGCAGCACGTTCATGGTGGCCTGCTGGAAGGTCTGGGCGGTGAACCAGTCGGCCATCGGCAGCCCGTGCTTGAGCAGTTCGGTGTGGATGTCGGTGATCCACTGGAACGGATGCAGCTGCACGGTCTGGCTCAGCCGTTTGGCGCCGGGGCCGGGCAGCGGCAGGAAGGTCACCGCCAGGGTCATCGTGGCGTAGAGCAGCACGGCGGCCATGGTCAGGACGGGACGAAGGCGCACCCGGCCACGCGAACGCAGGACGATCAGCTGCGGGATCAGCACCGTCGCCCAGAGCGCGAAGAAGCCGATCAAGCCGTACTGCAGGGCGGTGACCTGTGCGTTCGTCATGACAGTGACGTTATGGATCTCGGGGGTCCCGCCACTTCGGTCGAAGGGCCGCGGCGGCCGGGGCCGGATCGGCCAAGTGGCCGACCTTGATCTTGGCCGATCGGCGATATTCGCTCCCCAGGGCGACGGTGGGCATGGGATTCTGCCCGGATGCTGCTCGTTCGACGGCTGACCTCCGAAGACCTCGACGTCTTCCGTGAGATCCGCCTGCGCGCCCTGACGGACACCCCCGAGAACTACGGCTCGATCGCCGCGGCCGAACAGGCCCAGCCCGACGAAGAGTGGCTCGCGCGGCTGGCCGGAGACGCCTGGTTCGCCGCTTTCGACGGCGGCCGTCCGGTCGGCCTGGTCGCCGGGCGGGCGCGCGAAGACGGCTGGATCCTCTACTCGATGTGGGTCGCGCCCGACGCCCGCGGCCAGGGGCTTGGCTCGAAGCTGATGGGTGAGGTGCGGTCGGCCGCCGAGGACGACGGCGCGCGGGAGGTGTGGCTGCACGTCGCGGAGGACAACGACCGGGCGCGGCGGCTCTATCTGAAACTCGGGTTCATCGCGACGGGGGACCTGGAGCCGATGCCGAACGACGTCACCCGGCGGCGTGAGCGTCTTTTTTTACCTGTTACCACCAGTAGCAGTAAATAGCTTAACCTCGCGGGATGGACAACGTCGTCTTCGACCGCGCGGGCAAGGGCGAGCCGCTGGTGCTGATCCACGGGGTCGGCCACCGGCGCCAGGCATGGTCGCCCGTGCTCGGCCTGCTCACCCCGCACCGCGACGTCATCACCGTCGACCTGCCCGGCTTCGGCGAATCGGCACCGCACTCCGGCGGTTACGGCGTCGAAGCCGCTGTCGAGATGTTCGGGAAGTTCTTCCGCGAACTGGGCCTCGGCAAACCGCACGTCGCGGGCAACTCGCTCGGCGGGCTGCTCTCGCTCGCGCTCGGGGAAGCGGGTCTCGTCCGCAGCGTGACGGCGTTGTCCCCGGCGGGGCTGTGGACGCCGCGGCAGCAGCGGTACGCGCTGAGCATGCTGCGCACCCATCGCCTGCTCGCCGAGCGGATCCCCGAGCACACCGCGCGGCGCCTCGCCGCGACACCGGCGGGCCGGTCGGTGCTGACCGGGATGATCGTCGGCCGTCCGGACCGGCTCACCACGCAGGTCGTCATGGAGGACATCCGCGCGCTCGCGGGCTGCCCCGGCTTCCGGCCGACGCTGGAACAGGCCCGCGGCGGCTTCCGGTTCGCGGGCGTCGTGGAGGACGTCCCGGTGACCATCGCGTGGGCACGGCACGACCGCATCCTCGCCCGCCCGAAGGCCGCCGAGCTGCGCCGGATCGCGCCGAAGGCGGAGCTCCTGGTCCTTCCGGGCTGCGGGCACGTGCCGATGAACGACGAGCCCGAGCTGGTGGCGCGGGTGCTCCTGAACGGTTCACGCGACATGTGACGTTTGCTTATCGTCCTGCTTTTTCCTCTGGTGAAGGTCAGGTTCGCCAGGCAAACTCCTCCGCCGTGCGCCCCCTCGGGGATCTCGGGGCCGCGAATCGGAGGAAGAATGAAGCTCTCTACCAGGCTGGCCGTCATCACTGGTGCCGCGCTGACCGCGCTGGCCACCGTCGCCGCGCCCGCGTCCGCCGCGCCGGCCACCACCGACGTCCGGATCGTCACGTTCAACGATCTGCACGGCAACCTCGAACCGCCGTCCGGCTCCAGCGGCCGTGTCACGCTGCCCGGTGGCGCGACGGTCAACGCGGGCGGTGCCGCCTACCTTGCGACGCACCTGAAGCGGCTTCGCGGCGAAGCGCGCAACTCCGTCGTGCTTTCGGCCGGTGACAGCATCGGCGCGTCGCCGGTGATCTCGGCGCTGTTCCACGACGAGCCGACCGTCGAACTGCTGAACCTGCTCGGTGTCGAGGCGTCCGTGGTGGGGAACCACGAATTCGACGAGGGCCTCAAGGAGCTCCGCCGGATCCAGAACGGCGGCTGCCACCCGACCGACGGCTGCCAGTTCCGGAAGTCCTTCAAGGGCGCGAACTTCCCGTTCCTCGGGTCCAACGTGTACTACGAGAACGGCTTCCCGGCGCTGCTGCCGTTCAGCATCGAGTTCTCCGGCGGCGTCCCGATCGGTGTCATCGGCGCGACGCTGAAGGACCTGCCGCAGGTCGTCACCCCGGAGGCGATCAAGGGTCTCAAGTTCGGCGAAGAGGTCCAGGCGATCGACCGCACCGCCAAGCTGCTCGACCTCTTCGGCGTCAAGGCGCAGGTCGTGCTGCTGCACCAGGGTGACAACTCCGAGACCGCCGGACCCGACGAGTGCAAGGTCAAGCCGGGTGCCGCGACCGCGATCGCGCAGAAGGTCTCGTCCAAAGTGGACGCGATCTTCACCGGGCACAGCCACCAGCAGTACAACTGCGTGATCAACGACCCCGCAGGCAACCCGCGCCCGGTGATCCAGGGTGCGTCGTTCGGGCGCCTCCTGTCCGTCGTGGACCTGAAGATCGACCGCCGCACCCGCGACGTCGTGCGCGGCGAGACCAAGGCGCACAACGAGATCGTCACCCGCGACGTCGCGCCGGACGCCGACGTGCAGAAGCTGATCGACGAGGCCAAGGTCAAGGCCGCGCCGATCGCGAACAAGGCCGTCGGCACCATCACCGCGGACCTGGTCGCCAAGGGCGCGGCCTCCGGCGAGTCCCCGCTGGGCGACGTCATCGCCGATGCCCAGCTCGAGGCCACGCTGTCGAACGGTGCGCAGATCGCCATGACGAACCCGGGCGGTATCCGCACGGACTTCACCTACGCGTCCTCGCCCGCCGGTGAAGGCGACGGCGTGGTGACCTACGGCGAGGCGTTCGCCGTGCAGCCGTTCGCGAACATCATGCAGACGATCACGCTCACCGGGGCGAACCTGAAGAACGTGCTCGAACAGCAGTGGCAGGCGAACGGGATCGTGCGGACCCTGCAGATCTCGAAGTCGCTGAAGTACTCGTTCTCGGCGTCGGCCGCCCAGGGTTCTCGCATCTCGAACCTGACGCTCGACGGCACGCCGATCGACCCGGCGGCGTCGTACCGCGTTTCGGTGAACAACTTCCTCGCCGCCGGCGGGGACGGCTTCACCGAGTTCACGCAGGGGACCAATCTGTCCGGTGGTCCGGTGGACCTGGACGCGCTGATCGCGTACTTCGCGGCGCACCCGGGCATCGCTCCGCCGCCCGCGGACCGGATCATCGCCCTGCCGTAACCCTCAGGTGTGTCATGAAAGGGGCTTTCAGGGCGAAAAACGTCCTGAAAGCCCCTTTCATGACGTCTACGGGGTGGTTTTGTCAGTGACCCAGGGCACAATGTCCGCCATGACGACCTGGGAAGAAGTCGTGGACCTGGCCGGCAGGCTGCCGGAGGTCGAGGAGTCGACGTCGTATCGCACGCCGTCGCTCAAGGTCGCGGGCAAGAACTTCGCCCGGCTGCGCACCGAGGCCGAGGGCGGGCTGATGCTGCTGTGCGAGCACGCGGAGAAGGAGGCCCTGCTGGCCTCCGGAGACCCCGCGTACTTCACCACACCGCACTACGACGGCTACGGCGCGATCCTCGTCGACCTCGAGAAGGTCGAGACGGCGCAGTTGCGTGAGCTCATCGAGGAGGCCTGGCGGATGAAGGCACCCGCCAGGCTCACGAAAGGTCTGGACGACTAGCGGAGTTCCCCTTCGAGCAGGCTCATCAGGTACTCGTCGTGCCACTGGCCGTTCTGGCCGCGGAACGACTGCCGATGCCTGCCGTCCACCTGGAACCCGAGCTTCTTGTAGATGTGGATCGCGGCCTCGTTGTCGACGACGACCCACAGCGCGATCATGTGCAGCCGCATCATCTCGAAGCCGTAGCGGCAGAGCGTGCGCATGGCGTCGGTGCCGTAGCCACCGCCCCAGTGATCCTTCTCGCCGAGGTAGATGTCGAGTTCGGCGCGGCCCTGTTCCGGGGTGGCGTCCCGCAGGGAGGCGGTGCCGATCAGCGTGCCGACGGCGAGGCTTTCGATCGCGAAGTCCGCCTGCTCGTAGCTGTTGGGCTTCCGCTTGGCGAAGCGCTCGCGGATCTGGGCGAGCGATTCAGGATGGTCCGCCATCATCCAGCGCATGACCTCCGGGTCGTTGTTCCAGCGCCACAGCGTGTCCGCGTCCTCGGGCTCCAGCGGTCGCAGACGGATCAGTTCACCGGTCAGCATCGTCCATCCCCATCGGTATCGGACTTTCCAGACTATTGGGCGACACCCTCGAGCAGCCACCGCTTTACGGGGACTTCTATGAGCACTCTGGCGCCGAACGGCTCGATCTCCCTCTCCGCCGCCCAACCGTCGTACTTCGCCGCGAGCGCCTCGAGAACGTCTTCGCGGAGATCCCCTCGATGGACGCGCGCCAGGCCTTCGGCGACCGCGGGGGCGTCGCCGTCCTCGAGAGCGAGGCTGACGCGCGGGTCGTTGCCGACGTTGCGCACCTTCACGTTTCGCTCGCCGCTGCCGATCCAGAAGACGTTGTCGAGATACACGAACCACACCGGCGTGACGTGCGGCGAACCGTCCCGTCGGAGGGTGCACAACCAGACGTTGCGCTCCCGCGCGAGGCGTTCGATAAGCGATTGATCACGTTTCACCTGGTCAGCCTGCCCGAAAGCTAGGGTGCCGGGCGTATGAAGGTCCACCAGTACTGCTACTTCGCCTTGAAGAGCGAAACCGTGTCCGCCGGGGAGATCACCGCGCGGCTCGGTATGGCGCCCGATGAGGCCCTGGTACTGGGTTCGCGGTCCGCGGAGCACCGGTTGCCGCGGATGCACACCTGGAAGGTGACGCATCGCGGTTCGGGACCGGTCGACGACCAGATAGAGAGCGTGATCGGCAGGCTCGCGCCGGTCCGCCCGGGGATCCGGAAGCTGGTGGACGAGGGGGTGAGCGCGGTGCTGCAGGTGGTGCGCTACTTCCATCACCGGGACGGTGACGAGGAATTCGGCTGGCATCTCTCGCCGGCCGTGCTCGCGTTCCTCACCGAAGCCGCCGCCGCGCTGGACGTCGACGAGTACGACCTCAGCGAATGATCCGCCGTTGCCCGTCGAACGAGGGCCGCCATCTGGTGATCGACCTCGCCAAGCGAGAAGACTGCGAGTCGTGCGGATTCGAAGCCCTGGCCGAGGGGTACCGCCGGTACTTCCGCTGAGCCGGTGCGCGGCGGGAACCCCGGAGATGGTGGGATGGTGCCCCACAGCCGGACAACCCCGTTGGGAGCCCAGCATGTCGAGCGAGAACTGGCCGATGCGTCAAGATCCGGAGTCGCCGGTCATCATCTCCCGGTCGCTGGTGGAGGACCCGTCGAACCTCGCGTTCGTCGTACTCGACGACGACGGTGACTGGTTCATCAGCGACGGCAACGAGTTCTCCGAGGACATGGAACTCAACCGCGACGCTTTCGGCGCGCTGCCCCTGAAGGACGCGGTCGACCTCATCCCCGAAATCGCCGCCCTGGCCGCCCTCCCCACCGGCATGGCCGCCGACTGGGACCCGGAACGGCGCGCGTGGCTGCTGAGCTCGGTCGCCGACTCGGATGACGACGACGAAGACCTCCTCGTGCGCGCCGCCCGCCTCGCCGCGTGGACGCACCCGGGCTCGCCGCTGGAAGAAGTCCAGGTGAGCACCGAACTCGCCGAGATCTCCACCGACCCCGCCGCCCCGGTCCGCGCAGTGCGCCAGGTCGTGCGCGAAGCCGACGGCAGCTGGCTGCTCGTCGGCTTCCAGGTGCCGGAGGACGAAGATTTCGAGGTCGAAGCCCTGGAGATGGAGCACGCCGTCACGCTCTACCCGGACGTCGCCCTCGTCCTGAGCGCAGCGCCCGGCCAGGTCTACGACCGTCCGAGCGCCGACGCTCCGTGGGAACTCGTCGAAGGCTAGACGCCGAAGTCGCAGTACATGACGTGCAGCCCGATGCGCCCCAGCGTCGGGTGCTCGAACGCGCCCGGCACCGTTCCGATGATCTCGAACCCGAGCCGCTCGTAGACCCGGATCCCGGCCGCGTTCGACTCGGCGACCGAGTTGAACTGCATTCCCGCGAAACCCTGTTCCCTGGCCCAAGCAAGGGCATCCGCGCACAGCGCACCGCCGACACCCTTGCCGCGAACGTCTTTGTCGACCATGAAACTGGCCGTCGACACATGCGATCCGGGTCCGGCGCGGTTCGGGCTCATCTTGGCCGTGCCGAGCACCCTGCCGCCCTCGACCGCGACCACCGTCCGGCCCGGCGGCGTCTCGACCCAGGTCTTGCGAGCGTCTTCCTCGGTGAGGTCCGGGTCGTAGGTGTACGTGTCCGCGGCGCGCACGACCTCGCGCACGATCGGCCACACCTGGCCCCAGTCGTCGTCGGTGAACCCCCGGATTTCCATGGCTCGCACGCTACCCGTAACAACCACTCCGCCTCGCCCGACTTTCTTCTGCGACCCGAGGAGTTCGGATGGCCGAGTACGAGATCGTCTGCACCGTCCAGACCGGTTGCACCGCCGGTGGCCACATCCTGGCCGTCGGCCGCGGCGGCGATGTGCTGCGGGTCGACGACGTCTACAGGTCGATGGACAACGGCGATCGGTACTTCACCGACGCCGACGGCCGCAAAGCCTATGTGCGGAAATGGGCATGCACCTGCGGTGTCGGCACGCTGAAGTCCGCGGCCGACGCGACCTTGCGGAACAACCTGGACAGTTTGCCGCTCTGCGGCTAAAAACCGTTCCGGCGGTTCTGAAACCACCGCCAGGCGAAGCCGGAGCCCAAGAGCAGCCCGGCGCCCGTCAAGCCCGCGCCGATCCAGATCTCCGTGGTGCCAGACTTCCGCTCGACCCGTGTTCCCGGCGGCAATTCAGCCGCGATCCCCTCGACCCTGCCCTGGATCGCACGCTGGTCGAAGACGCTCAGATCGCCGTCCTCCAGCAACGTCGTCAGCCATCGGCGTACCTCGTCGTTCTGCTCACGAGAGAACCCGGGGAAGTCGATCGAGGACGTCCGGAACCCTCCAGGACCGATGCATCTCAGCGGCTCGCCCGAGGACGCGTCGAGATACTGCCCGATCGTCTCGCATTCGTCGCCCGCCTTGGCGAAAACGACGGTGTACGGCCCCGGGCCACTGCCCGCGTTCAGGCCGACGAGGAGGAAGATCACGCCGACCATCAGGAGTGGGAGTAGCAGCGAGCCCGCCAGAAGGGGCAGCAAGGCCGCCGCGGTGCTGTCGCTCGATTTTCTCCGCACGGTGCAGAAGGTAGGTGGGGGCAGTGGGGAGGGGTCCCCGACCGAGTGGTCGGCGAATGGCCGGTGGCGCGGACGGTTCGGCATGATTCTGGTCGAGTTAGATAAGGCGTTTCCTGAACCCTGCCTGGACTAAACGGCCGTAGGCTTCTTCGACGTTGACCGGAACTTCCTGCTGGACGGCGAAGCCGCGTTCGGCGTAGACGGTGATCCGTTGGGTATCACCGACGAGCATGTTGATGACCCGGTCCACGTCGCCGATGCTCTCGATGTAGTCATCCAGCGGCAATGGCCGGGAAGCGCAGATAACGTCGACCTCGGGCCAGAGCTTCTTGCAAGTCGCATAAGCGCGCCGTTGTTGATATGGCCGGGAAATGAGAACAATCGACCCGGCCTCGATGCCGCGCGACTCCAGTAGCCGCCGCGTGCGCGTGATGTTGTCCCCGGTGTTTCGCGCCTCGGGCTCGACCAGGATCGCGTCGTCCGGCACGCCCAACTCAAGCGCATGTTCGCGGTAGTGCACCGCTTCACCGCGCGGGAAGCGTTCGACGGTGGTCGGCGCGTTGGCTCCGGTGAAGACGATGAGCGGGAACATCCCGGCGTGGAACAGTTCCGCGGTATAGGTCGCGACGCCGAGGTCGTGGCTGCCGAGCCCGATCCCGATGTCGGCGGGCCGGAGTTCGTGGCGCATGTCGTGGTAGTCCCAGAGCGTCTGGACGTCGGCGCGGAGATCATCCGGCAGGGTCTCGGTCATCAGGACTCTCCGGCCAAAGCGAAAGCCCCAGGTCCTAAGTGGACATCCACTGACCTGGGGCTTTCGCATGAGAGCGGATGACGGGAATCGAACCCGCGTATTCAGCTTGGGAAGCTGATGTTCTACCATTGAACTACATCCGCAGTGCTCGGCCAGCATACATGGTCCGGATCTCTCCCTGCCAAGCCCCCGCCCACCTTGACGCTGCCACCTTAAAGTGACAACACTTGTTGTCTACATCGGAGGTGATCCGGATGGGCGAGAGGCTGCCTGACCCCGAGCTGTTCCGGCAAGGTGGGTTCCGGGTCGCGTCGAAGTTGTTCATCGAGGGCGACATCCGGGGCGACGAGCGCCAGGTGGCCCGGTTGCGGAAGTTCGCGCAGCGGGAGGACCCGGCGGCCGACGTGTTGGTGCCGTTGCTGCGAAACGGCGCCCAAGGACAGTTCGAGCAAGCACTGAAGCACGGCATCGACAGTGTCGAGGAGCCGCCGGAGGAGCTCGAAGCCTTCTTCCGCGACGTCGAGGCGACGCCGTACTGGGTCGACCAGGATCGCCTCGACCGCGGGGCGCGGGCGATCACGCGTGCCGGGTTGCTCGGCCTCTTCCCGCTCGGCGATGTTTCGCTGATGGGCGGGTATCTCGCGTCGCGCGCGACGAAGTCGCTCGTCGGCACCGGTGAGATCGAGTACAAGGCGGCGCAGCGGCTCGTCGAGACGGCGACCTGGTGGATTCACGTGACCACGCCGGGCGCGCTGGTGTCCGGCGGGCGCGGGTACGAGTCCGCGTTGCGGGTGCGGGTGGTGCACGCGCACGTCCGCGCGGCCATGAACCGCCGCAAGGACTGGGATTACGCCGCCTGGGACAGGCCGGTCAATCAGGTCCAGACCGCGGGCACGCTCCTGCTCTTCTCTCTCGTCTACGTCTTCGGCACGCAACTGCTCGGGCTCCGCTACAGCGACCGCGAGCGCGCCGACATCCTGCACCTTTGGCGTTACGTCGGTTGGCTGATGGGGGTCGACGAGGAACTCCTGCCCGCCGGCGAGGAAGACGCCTGGCGTCTGCTGTGGCTGCTCGCCACCACCGAGTTCATCCCCGACGACGACTCCAAGCGGCTCGCCGCGGCGCTCATGAAGTCCCACGCCGGGATCGGTGAGGGCCGGGGCGCGCTCGGCAAGGTCCTCGCCCACGTGTCGGTCGCGGGGCACGGGGCGATCAGCAGGCTTCTCCTCGGCAAGTCCAACGCCGACTTCCTGGAGCTGCCCGACGATCCGATCGCGCAGGCGGCCGTGGTCGCGGTGGCGGGAGTGAACTTCGCCGCCGAGACGGTCCGGCGGGTGGTGCCCGGGGCGACGGCGCTCCAGGAACTGATCGGAGCGGCCGGGCGGCGCCATTACCTCCGGCAGGTCACCAAGGTCTTCCGGCTCGACCCCACCTACGGCAGGCACATGAAGGCCGCTTGACTACGCTGATCACGTGCTCCTCAGCGACCGTGACCTCCGTAAAGAGCTCGACGCCGGCCGTCTCGGCGTCGACCCGTTCGACCCGACGATGGTCCAGCCGTCGAGCATCGACGTGCGCCTCGACCGCTTCTTCCGCGTGTTCGACAACAGCAAGTACACGCATATCGACCCGCAGCTCCAGCAGGACGAGCTGACGTCGCTGGTCGAGAAGGAGGGCGAAGACCCCTTCGTGCTCCACCCCGGCGAGTTCGTGCTCGGCTCCACGTACGAGACCGTCACGCTGGCCGACGACCTCGCCGGCCGTCTGGAGGGCAAGTCCTCCCTCGGTCGCCTCGGCCTCCTCACGCATTCCACCGCGGGCTTCATCGACCCCGGCTTCTCCGGCCACATCACGCTGGAGCTGTCCAACGTGGCCAACCTGCCGATCACGCTCTGGCCGGGGATGAAGATCGGCCAGCTCTGCATCTTCCGCCTGTCCAGCGCCGCGGAGTTCCCGTACGGCTCGAACGAGGCGGGCTCGCGCTACCAGGGGCAGCGCGGACCGACCCCGAGCCGTGCGTACAAGAACTTCCACCGCGTGGACACCTGGCGGTGATCTCTGTCGAGCGCTGACGGAAACCCGCCGAAGGGGAGACGCGAGTCAGCTCACCGGGGCTTCCCAGTCGATCCGGTGCCGCCACATGAAGGCGTTCGGATCCTCCTTCGGCGGGTTCTTGAACGCCCGCGTGATGAAGAAGTCCCGGATCACCCGTCCGACGGGCCCGACCGCCTTCGCGTCGCCGTTGCGCTTCCCGCGCTCGACGACGGCCTCGACGCGCTCTCGTCGTAGTCCTTCGTAGGCGGCGAGAGCCTTCGGGATCGAGGGCACGTCACGCAGGCAGCGCGCCAGCGTGACGGCGTCCTCGATGGCCATCGCGGCGCCTTGGCCCGCCGCCGGTGAGGTCGCGTGGGCGGCGTCGCCGATGATGACCATCCGGTCCGTCCGCCAGGTCGGCACGGTCGGGAAGTCGTAGGTCGCCCATGGCCGGTAGATCTCCCGCGTCGCGCGCACGATCTCGAC
Organism: Amycolatopsis sp. lyj-90; assembly: GCF_046549035.1. NCBI lineage: Bacteria > Bacillati > Actinomycetota > Actinomycetes > Pseudonocardiales > Pseudonocardiaceae > Amycolatopsis > Amycolatopsis sp. lyj-90. The sequence goes on along the minus strand of NZ_JAJPWP010000005.1, from coordinate 108,679 downwards.
GGCCGGGGTGCGGTCCACCGCGAGTTGCCGGATCAGGTCCTCGCGCCACCCGGTCGTCGTGGCGAGGTCGGCGGCGGACGGCTCCTGCTTCCGGGGGACGTTGGCGAACCACCAGACGCCGCCGTCCGGATGGACGACGTGCGCGAAGAACAGCCGTTTGCCGAAGGTCATGTGCATGACGCCGGGTTCGTCGTCCAGCCGCAGGCCCTCGGCCAGCCCGCCGGTGTTCAGCAGCGGCACGTAGCGCGGCGAGGGCGACCGCGGGTCGATGATTTCCCGCACTCGCGACCTGAGCCCGTCCGCGCCGACCAGCAGGTCGCCCTCGGACGCCGAGCCGTCCTCGAACGTCGCGAGCACACCGGAAGCGGTCTCTCGCGCGTCTGCCAAACGTTTGCCGTAGCGGACTTCGATCCCGCGTCTCACCGCTTCGTCGCGAAGGGCGACGTACAGATCTGAGCGCAGCACGGTCTGGCTCATGGTGCCGTCTTCCAGCCGCCCGCCGAGCGCGAAATCCGCCACCTCGCGCCCGTTCCCCAGGTGCATTTTGATCCGCGGCGTGTCGAATCCCAGGTCTTTGACCAGCTCTTTCAGGCCCAGCGGCGCCAGCGCGTCGAGGCCGTTCACCGCGAGCGTCAGGAACGCGCCGACGCCCTCGGCGGTCCGGTCGTACGCCTCGTGGATCACCGGCTCGTGACCCGTCTCGTGCAGTGCGATCGCCGTGATCGTGCCCGCGATACCCCCGCCGGCGACCAGTACCTTCGCCATGTCGTTCACCCCATCGAATCTCTTATAAACTAATTCGTTCTATCGAACTAAAGACTCCGCTAGACTGGCCGACGTGTCAAGCGAGCGGGCGGAACTGGTCGAGCGGATCCTCAACGGGTCGCGGGCGCTGTCCACCGAGACGGTCATGTTCCATGCGGCGATCGCCGAGCGGAGCGGCCTTTCGGCGGTGGAGAGCAAGGTGGCCGACTACCTCGCCCGCTTCGGTCCACAGACGCCGAAGGCGCTTTCGCAGCTCTCGGGGCTCGCGCCGGCGTCGATCACCGCGCTCATCGACAGGCTCGAGGGCAAGGGGATCGTCGCGCGGAAGCCGCACCCCGAGGATCGGCGGAAGGTGCTCATCGAGATCGACGGGGCGATGATGGCCGGTGCCGCCCCGCTGTGGGATCACCTGGTGAAATCGGTCCGCGAGGCCTGCGAGAAGTACACGGACAGTGAGCTGGAGACGGTGATCCGGTTCCTGAGCGACGCCACGACGATCACGAACGAGTCCACGGGGTTGATCACTCAAAGGCAGAGCACTCAACGCGACCGTTGACCGGTATTACTACTTTCGGGGGTATTGCCGTAACCAGTTCGTGATAGTTTTCGGCCCCGTGTCCCCCAATAGAACACGAAGCCGGTTACTGCTTGTCACGCTCAGCGTCCTGCTGGGCGGGGTGATCGCCAGTGCGAGCTACCTGATGGTGACCGATCGGTTCCAGGGCACCGCGCTGAGCAACCTCTCGCTGAGCGTCCCCGACACCAAGGGCCGTTCCGGCGACGCGCTCGCGAAGCCTCCCGCTTACTTCGGCCAGACGACCGCTCCGGCGCCAGGCGACCCCGCGTCCGGTCAGCCCGCTCCGGCGCCGTCTTCGGAGGCTCCCACGACCTCCTCCGCCCCGCCCAGCTCGTCCTCCGCCGCGGCCGAGCCGCCCGCTCAGACCTCCGAGGCTCCGAAGCCCACCTCGAGCAAGGCTCCCGCGCCGCCTCGCTCGCAGGACAGTTCGCTCGCCGGTCAGGTCATCGACCTCGTCAACGCCGAGCGCGCCGACGCGGGCTGCTCGCCGGTGAGCAACGAGTCGCATCTCGCCGCGGCCGCGCAGGGACACAGTGACGACATGTCGGCCCGGAACTACTTCTCGCACACCACGCCGGAAGGCACCACGTTCGACCAGCGCATCCGGGCCGCCGGCTACGACAAGCCCGGCGCGGAGAACATCGCCAAGGGACAGTCGAACGCCGCCAAGGTGATGGACGCCTGGATGAACTCCGAGGGCCACCGCGCGAACATCCTCAACTGCAAGCTGAAGAAGATCGGCGTCGGCGTCAACACCAAGGGCATGTACTGGACGCAGAACTTCGGCTACTGACCCTTGTCCCAGCGTTCGGCGATGTCGCCGTAGCGGGCCAGAACCGCCGCGCGCAGCTCGGGATCCGTGCGCGGGACCGGTTCGATGAACACCTCGGTGATGTCACCGAACGTCCGAGTCAGTTCGGCCGCCATCCGGACGCAGGCGCGTTCGACGTCCGCCGCGCCCAGTGCGTCGTCGAAGTCGACGCGAGCGCAGACGAGCACTTGGTCGGTGCCCATCAGCATGGTCTGCAGGTCGACGACGGCCTCGATCTCGGGCGCGCCCACCAGGTGGTCCCGCACCGCGCGCACCAGCCTCGGATCCGCCTGCCTGCCGATCAGCAGGCCGCGGTTGGTGCGCCCGAGCACGTAGGCGACGAGCGCCAGCAGTACCCCGATCGCGATCGACGCCGCGCCGTCCCAGACATGCGATCCGGTGAGCTGGTGCAGTCCGATCCCGGCGAACGCGAGCAGCAGGCCGATCAGCGCCGCCGAGTCCTCGAACAGGACGGTCTTCGGCGCCGGGTCGTCGATCATCCGCAGGTAGACCGAGACCTTCTGGCCCGCTTCGGCGGCGTCGCGCCGCACCTGCCGCACGGCTTGGAACCACGAGACGGATTCGAGGACGAAGGCGATCGCGAGGACGACGTAGCCGACGATCGGATCGGTCTGCTCGGTCGCTTCGCCGAACACCGTCGAGAAGCCTTCGTAGAGCGCGAACATCGCGCCGGAGGCGAAGATCGACACCGCCGCGAGCAGCGACCAGAAGTACCGTTCCTTGCCGTAGCCGAAGGGGTGGACGCGGTCCGCGGGGCGGTCCGAGCGTTTCAGCGCTGTCAGCAGGAGTACTTCGGTGATCGTGTCGGCCACCGAGTGCGCGGCTTCGGACAGCATCGCGCCGGAGCCGGTGATGATCCCGGCGATCAGTTTCAGCACCGCGATGGCGAGGTTCACCCCACCCGCCAGCACTACGGTCAAGGTGCTTTCGTCGCCGGATTCTTCACTCACCTTGCGTAGCGTAGTGCGAGTGCGCCGATCTCACAGACGACGCAAACCCTGCAGCACGCGTTCCATCAAGGCGAGTGCCGGATGACCGTCGAATTCAGCTTGCGTTTCATGAACGGTAACCAAGCCGAGTTCGGCCATGTCACCCAAAAGGACCTTTGCAACGCCGAGTGGAACGCTTAGTGACGCGGCCACTTCCGCGACGGAAGTCGGACGGCGGCACAGTGATCGGACCGAATGGAATTCGACGCTGAACCCCGGAGCGCTCCAAGGTGCGTCGTTCCGGACGGAAATCATCGCTTCGATGGCGAAGTTCCGCTTGGACTGCGTGCGTCCGCCCGTGCGAACGTACGGGCGGACGCGCGTGCGTTGCCGTTCCTGCCGCGGCGGCCGCCGGGCGGCCGGGATGCTGGGGATGGTCGCTTCCTGCGCCATCCGGGCGAGTGCCGCGGCCGACGGGAGGCGGGCCATCGGGCGAAGGGTCGACGATCCCGGCGTCGCGAGGCGGTGTTCCTTGCGCTGACGGAGTTCGTGCCGGTTGCCCATTGATTTCCTCGCCCCTTTTTTCAGACCCAGAGCCGTGCCGCCTAAAGAAACCTCGCAGACGACAACGGCAACGAGGAAACGCCAGCTTATCGTTGCCGTGTACCGCCGAACGGGTAACGGGACGGAATGGGCCGGACGGGATAAAACAAGAGGGAACATTCTCTCGCATTATGTGCGAGAGAATGTCCCCTCCGGCCTCGAGGTTCTACTTGTCTTCCTCCGAAGGCGGCGTTTCGCTGGCAGGCGCTTCGGCCTTCTCGTCGAGTTCAGCATCTGGGACGGCGTCCAAGGACGGCGCTCCCGCCGGGACCAGCTGCGGTTCCGGCTTGCGCTTGACGGCGGTCAGCAGCAGCTGCGCGACGTCGACGATCTCGACCTTTTCGCTCGCCTGACCGTCGCTCTGCCGCGCGGTGAGGCCGTCATTGAGCATCACCTTGCAGAACGGACAGCCGGTCGCGATCTTCGACGGCGCGGTGCCGAGCGCCTCGTCCACGCGCTCGACGTTGATCCGCTTGCCGATCTTCTCTTCCATCCACATCCGCGCGCCGCCGGCGCCACAGCACATCGACCGGTCGCCGTGCCGCGGCATCTCCCGCAGTGTCGCGCCGGTGGCCCCGACGAGCTCGCGGGGAGCGTCGTAGACCTTGTTGTGGCGGCCCAGGTAGCACGGGTCGTGATAGGTGACGTCCTCGGCGACCGGGGCCACCGGGGTCAGGTGCTTTTCCCGCACCAGGCGGTTGAGCAGCTGCGTGTGGTGCACGACGTCGAACTGGCCGCCCAGTTCCGGGTACTCGTTCGCGAGGGTGTTGAAGCAGTGGGCACAGGTGACGACCACCTTGCGCGCCTTGCGTTCGCGGCCCTCGAAGACCGAGTTCAGGATCTCGACGTTCTGCTGCGCCAGCATCTGGAACAGGAACTCGTTGCCCGCGCGGCGGGCCGGGTCACCGGTGCAGGACTCCTCCGAGCCGAGCACCGTGTACTTGACGCCCGCGATGTGCAGCAGCTCCGCGACGGCCCGCGTGGTCTTCTTCGCGCGGTCCTCGAACGCGCCGGCGCAGCCGACCCAGAAGAGGTACTCGGCCTCGCCGAGGTCGCCGTCGAACACCGGCACCTCGAACTCCAGGTCCTCGGTCCAGGCGAGCCGGTCCTTGGCGTTCTGGCCCCACGGGTTGCCCTTGTTCTCCAGGTTCTTGAACATCCCGTTGAGCTCGCTGGGGAACGCGGACTCGATCATCACCTGGTAGCGGCGCATGTCGACGATGTGGTCGACGTGCTCGATGTCCACCGGGCACTGCTCGACGCAAGCGCCACAGGAGGTGCAGGACCACAGCACCTCGGGGTCGATGATGCCGCCGTCGTCACCGATGAGCGCCTTCTGGGACTCGGCGATCGCGAGGACGTCGATGCCCGCGTACATGTCGTCCCCGGACAAGCCGACCTCGTCGCCCGCCATGTCGCGCTTGCCGCCCGCGAGCAGGTACGGCGCCTTCGCGTAGGCGTGGTCGCGAAGCTGCGTGATGAGCAGCTTCGGCGAAAGCGGCTTGCCGGTGTTCCAAGCCGGACACTGCGACTGGCAGCGGCCACATTCGGTACAGGTCGAGAAGTCCAGCCAGCCCTTCCAGCTGAAGTCTTCGACCTTGCCGACGCCGAAGGTGTCCTCGTCGGGGTCCGCCTCTTCGAGGTCGAGCACCTTGCCGTTGCTCATCATCGGCTTGAGCGCGCCGAGCGCGACACCGCCGTCGGCCTCGCGCTTGAAGTAAATGTTGAAGAAGGCGCTGAACCGGTGCCAGGCGATGCCCATGGTCATCGTGCGCGCGATGACGATGAGCCAGATCGTGGCGCTCATCAGCTTGACGAAGGCGAACACCGAGACCAGGTTCGGGCTGGCGGGCAGCAGTTCACCGATCGGATGCGAGACGAACGCGGCCCAGACCGGGGTTTCGTGGACGTTCAGCGCGGACTTCGCGGCGCGGACACCGATGATGCCGATGCCCTCGATGAGCACGACGGCTTCGATGAAGTACGCCCACTTGAAGTTGGAGCCCTGGAAGCGTGACTGCCTGTCGGCGCGGCGCGGGTGGTTCTTCTGGCGGACCCAGATCAGCACCAGGATGCCGACGATCGTGCCGACGCCGAGCAGCTCCATGAGCAGCTGGAACAGCGACCAGTCGTCGAGGATGGGCCAGCCCCAGGTCGGGACGAACACTTCGCCGTACGCCTCGAACAGGGCGAGCGACCCGATCAGGAAGCCCCACATGACCAGCCAGTGCGCCGGGCCGACGCTCTTGACCTTGTTCATGCGGGTGTGCGCGGCGAATTCCTTGATCAAGGTCTTCATGCGCGGCATGAACGGGCCGTTGCGGGTCGAGTCCGGCTGACCGAGGCGGATCACCCGCACGAAGCGGGCGATGGTCGCGAAGAACATTCCCCAGGCGACGACGCCGAGCAGGACCGCGATCCCGCCGAGCGTCAGCTGTACAGCGCCCATCATCGGGTGCCTTTCGTCCGAGTGAAGCCATGTGGTGGGTGGGCAGAGTGTGGTGGGGGCAGACTAATGCTTCTTACTGATGGGTAACCCACTGACCGCGCCCAAGTCCCACCGATGTGGTGTACGCCTCTCTTTGTTTTAAGACGATCGTCCAGGTAGTTTTTGTGACATGGGTGCTTACCTTCTCCTCGCTTTCGCGATCGCCGCCGAGGTGACCGCCACGGTCTCGCTGAAGCTCTCGGAGGGCTTCAGCAAGCTGGGCCCGTCGATCCTCGTGGTGGCCGGATACGCCTTCGCGTTCGTCGCGCTCGCGTACGTTCTGAAGGCGGGCGTGCCGGTGAGCGTCGCCTACGCGATCTGGGCTGCGGCCGGTGTCGCGCTCGTGGCGGCCGTCGGCATCGTGTTCTTCAAGGAGCCGGTCAACTTCGCCGTGATCGCCGGGCTGGCGCTGGTGGTCGGCGGTGTCGTGTTGATCGAGGTAGGGAGCGCGCACTAAGTGAAGATCCAGGTCGACGGCCGGAAGGCCAGGGGCGAGAAGCGGCGCGAGGAGATCATCGCGGCCGCTCTGCGGGTGATCGAGCGGGACGGCGTCGCCGGGGTCACCCATCGGACGGTCGCCACCGAAGCGGGCGTGCCGACGGCTTCGACGACCTACCACTTCTCCAGCCTCGACGACCTGCTGATCGCGACCCTCATCTCGTGCGCGAGGGATATGGCGACCGAGGTCTACTGGATGATCGACAGGGCCCGTTCACGCGGCAGCCGCGGCGCGGAAGAGGTTGCCGGGCTGCTCGCCGAGGCGCTGGGCCCGCGGCGCGGGCGGACGATGGCGGAATACGAGCTGTACCTGCTGGCCGCGCGCAAACCCGAGCTGCGGCCCGCCGCGCGGCGCTGGCTGGACGTGCTCACCTCGATGGTCCGGCACGACGACGAGGTCGCGTTCCGGGTGTTCCTCGCCGGTATCGACGGCCTCCTGATCCAGGGCCTCATCGACGACGAGCCGCCGTCCGCGGACGAGCTGCGGCCGGTGGTGGACTACCTGCTGAAACCTCGTTGACCTGCCGGGTAACTTGCGGATCATGAGGACTGTCGGTGCTTACGAACTGGACGACGACCCGGCTCGGGTGGACCTCGACGTGGTGTGGAAGTGCCTGTCCACCAGCGTCTACTGGGGCAAGTGGCGAGACCGCGAGCTGATCGAGAAGGTCTTTCGGAACGCGTGGCGCGTCGTCGGCGCGTACGAGGCTTCGACAGGCCGCCTGGTCGGCTTCGCGCGGGCGTTTTCGGACACCATCGGCAGCGCCTACCTGGCGGACGTCTTCGTCCTCGAGGACGCGCGCGGCGCGGGGCTCGGCAAGGAACTGGTCCGGGAGATGATCGACAACGGTCCGGGCGCGGAGTTCCGGTGGATGCTGCACACCGCCGACGCGCACGAGCTGTACCGGCCGTTCGGCTTCGGGGACCCGCCGGAGGGGCAGTACATGGAGCGGTCCCGGGCCAACGGGCAGGCCTAGCGCGACCCGCATCTCGTCCTGGCCCTGAGGATCTCCGGCTCGCCGGTCTCCGCGAAGCCATGGCGGTAGTAAAGGTCCCTTGCTCTCTCGTTGTGGTCGTAGACCCGGAGTCGCACGCTTTCGGCACCCGCGGAATCGGCCCACTCCAGGACCGTGGCCACCAGCGCGTCCCCGACACCGCGGCCACGTCCGGACGGGGCGACCCAGAGCGACAGAAGCTCGACAGCGCCGTCCTCGGGGGAGGTTGCCGAGACCATGCCCGCCGGGGTCGCGAGAACGTTGAAGGGGACGTCGGTGAGTCGCGCGCGCCAGCGCTCTTCCGGCGCGTTCTCCCAATGGGAGAGCGTCACACCGAAGACGTCGGGGTCGTGGCTCAGCGCCGCCAGGCGCAGGTCGCGCCAGTCGGTCCAATCGTCGGGCGTGAGGGTCCGAAGAGTGACCAAAGTCCGTGAAGGCCTCCTTCCCTACGCTCAGGGTAGGTAAGGAGGCCTTCACGGAAAAGCGCCTCAGCCCTTGTTCTCGTGCAGCGCCGTGAGCGACGCCCGGGCGATGGCGTGACTGAAGAGGTTGAAGCCGAGAAGAGCCGGCGTGGCGTCTTCGCCGACGTCCAGCTTTTCGACGTCGACAGCGTGCACCGCGAAGATGTACCGGTGCGGCCCGTGCCCGGGCGGCGGGGCGGCCCCGAGGAACTGCTTCACGCCGCCGTCCCCCTTCAGGGTGACGGCACCCGCCGGCAGGCCGGAGCCCGCCTCGTCGCCCGCGTTCGCCGCCAGCGCGTTCACCGAAGCGGGGATGTCGAACACCGCCCAGTGCCAGAATCCGCTCGCGGTGGGGGCGTCGGGGTCGTAGCAGGTGACGGCGAAGCTCTTGGTCTCGGCGGGGAAGCCGGTCCAGGACAGCTGCGGGGAACGATCTTCGCCGCCCGCGCCGAAGATCCCGGAGAGCTGGGGCGTCGGCAGGAAGCCGCCTTCTTCGATGTCGGTGCTGCTCAAGGTGAAGGCAGGCAGATCGGGCAGGAAATCGTACGGATCGGGTGCCTGCGGCATGCGTCCTCCTGATCGTGGAACCGATGACCCCGCCAGGTTATGACCCCGGCGACCCTGGCGCGGGCTCAGGGACGATTCCGGGGGTTACCCCTATGTCCAACCCGTCGCGCGCCCCTTAGCGTCGAGACAGACGAAAACCTGCTCTGGAGGGACTCAAGACCATGGCGCGCCCACTCCTCGCAATCGGAGGCATCGCCCTGATCGGCGTCGGCGTCCTCACCGGCCTCGGCTGGTGGTGGCCGTCCGACGCGTCGGCGACCACCGAACTGACCCAGTCGATCAAGAGCGTCCGCGTCGAAAACGACAGCGGGGCGCTCAAGATCCGCTCGGGCGGCGGCCAGGCCGTGGTCCGCCAGGACTTCTCCTACCGCTGGAACAAGCCCGGCGACGCGTATCGCGTGGAGGGCGACACCCTGGTCCTCGCCGGCTGCGGCGACCACTGCGAGGTCGACTACGACGTGACCGTCCCGGCGGGGGTTCCGGTCACCGGCCGGGTCGACTCCGGCGCGGTGGACATCGCCGGAGTGTCCACTGTGGACATCCAGGTCGACTCCGGACGGGTCGAGGTACGCGACGTACCCGGCACCGTGAAGGTCAAGGCCGACTCGGGCCGCGTCGAACTGAAGAACATCGGGCAGGACGTCGACATCCAGGCGAGTTCCGGCGCCATCAAGGGCGAGCGGCTCGGCGGGAACGTGAAGGCCGACGCCAACAGCGGCCGTATCGAACTCGAACTGGTCAAGGGCGCGGACGTCACCGCGCGGACCGACAGCGGTTCGATCGAGGTCAAGGTGCCCTCCGGCGACTACAACGTCACCGGCACCACCGACAGCGGCAGTCGCGACATCGACGTGAACCAGTCGGGTTCGGCCCAGCACAAGCTCGATCTCACCACGGACAGCGGAAGCGTCTCGGTCAAAGCGGCCTGACACACTTATCGGGGGAACACTTTCTCATGGTCAACAAAGCTCTGTTCACTAAAGAGCGGCGCGTCCTCGGCGCGCTCGCTCTCGGCGCGCTGGTGGCCTTCGGCGTCGTCGGCTGCACGGGCGAAGGCCGCGAGACGCTGAGCGACGGGACGCCGGTCACCGAGCAGATCACCGCGATCCGGGTCGACGTCCCGGTCGGCGGGCTCAAGCTCCGGGTCGAGGACGGCGCACCGGTCTCGCTGCACCGCGAAGTCACTTACACCGGACGGAATCCCGGCAAGACGCACAGCGTCGAGAACGGCACGCTGGTTCTCAGCGGGTGCAGCCAATGCGGCGTGGACTACGACGTCGTGGTCCCGCGCGAGCTCGCGATCTCCGGGTCCATCGGCACCGGCAAGATCACGCTCACCCGCGCGGGCGCGGTGGACCTCCGGGGTGACACCGGGGATCTCGAGGTCCTGAACTCGACCGGTCCGGTGAAAATCGTCACCGGCACCGGGGACATCAAGGTCGGGCTGACCAAACCGGGCGCGGTCACCGCGAGCGCGGACACCGGGCAGGTCACCGTCACCGTTCCCGATGGCGCGTACCGCATCAACGCCAGCTCGGAGACCGGCAAGGTCGAGACCGTCGGCGTGCGGCAGGACCAGGCCTCGGCGAACGTGCTGGACCTCAAGTCCGGCACCGGCACGGTCACGGTGCGGCCCGTATGAGGACGAAGGCACTCGCCGCCGTCACGGCGCTGACCCTCCTGCCGCTGTCCGCGCTGCCCGCGTCCGCCGCGCCCCGGCTCGACTGGAAACCGTGCGCGACCGAGTACGCGCCGACGCTGGAATGCGCGAACCTCCAGGTGAACGGGACGATCACGATCGCGCTGGCGAAACTGCCCGCCACCGATCCCGCGCGCCGGATCGGTTCGCTGCTGACGAATCCGGGTGGTCCCGGCGGCGCCGGGGTCACCGTGCTCAAGTACGGCGGCCGCGGTTTCGCGCTGGACAAGCCGGAAACGGCCGAGCTGCGGCAGCGGTTCGACGTCATCGGGTTCGACCCGCGCGGCGTCGGCGATAGCAGGCCTGCGGTCACCTGCGCGCCCACGCTGCACGACCCGGCGATCGGCCGGTTCCCGAAGAGCCGTGCGGACTACGAGAAGTTCATCGCGCACAACCGCGCTTCGGGCGCGGAGTGTCTCAAGAGGACAGGGCCCGTACTGTCCCAAGTGGACACTTGGCACGCGGCCGACGACATCGAGTCGATCCGGGTCGCCTTGGGTGAGCCGAAGATCAGCTGGCTCGGCGTCTCCTACGGTTCCGAACTCGGCGCCGTGTACGCGGAGAAGTACCCGAAGCGAGTCCGGGCGATGGTGCTCGACGGCGCCATCGACCATTCCCTGCCGACGAAGAAGGCGATCCTCGACGAGGCCATCGCGACCGAAAGCGCGCTCGGCGACTTCGCGAAGTGGTGCCCGGCCTCGGACGAGTGCGCGCTTCGCGGCAAGGACGTCCTCGCCACCTACGACGCGCTCATGGCGACGCCCGGCGGTGTCCCGGCGAGCGAGCTCGGGCGGAACGTGACCGCCGAGGAAATGGCGTCCGGTGTCTACGGCGCGCTCATCCTGCCGGCGTTCTGGCCGGAGCTGAGCAAGGTGATCTCGGCCGCGACGGCGGAGAAGCCGGACGCGTCCGGGCTGGCGCCTTACTCGCAGCTGGACCCTTCCTACGGCGCGTACCGCGCGATCGGCTGTCACGACTTCGGCCCGGCCTTCACCTCCTACGCCGAGATGCGCGTCATGCAGGGGCTGGTGAAGACCCTCGCCCCGCACAGCTGGCGCTACTCCGAGTTCTGGGACATCACGAGCGGCTGCGCGGGCTGGCCCGTCACCCCGGCCTATCCGCCCCAGCCGCAGAAGGTGCGGGGCGCGGCGCCGATCCTCGTGGTCGGCGGCGAACACGATCCGGCGACGCCGCTGGTCTGGGCCCGGGGGCTCGCGAAGAACATCGAGAACTCGACGTTGCTGGTCGACGCCGGGTACGGGCACACGGGGCTGCTCAACTCGGCCTGTGTGCGCACCGAAGAGGTGAAATACCTGGTGAGCGGGGTCACACCCGCTCCGGGCAAGGTCTGCCGGTAGTCCGGGAACAAGACGCCCCGGCCGCTCGTTGAGCCGGATACAAGGTTGAGTGCAGTCGGCTCAAGTCCGGCTTGACGGAAACCCCACGATCCCGATAGAACTTGCGTGACGCCCACTCAACATGGGGGCGAACGTGCAGGTCACGAATAGCAGGAGGAACACACCATGGCGCGAGCGGTCGGCATCGACCTCGGCACGACCAACTCGGTCGTCGCTGTCCTTGAGGGCGGCGAGCCGACGGTCATCGCCAACTCGGAAGGTTCACGCACCACCCCGTCCATCGTCGCCTTCGCCAAGAACGGCGAAGTGCTGACCGGTCAGCCGGCGAAGAACCAGGCCGTGACGAACGTCGACCGCACCATCCGGTCGGTCAAGCGGCACGTCGGTACCGACTGGAAGACCGAGATCGACGGCAAGGCGTACACCTCGCAGGAGATCAGCGCCCGGGTGCTGATGAAGCTCAAGCGCGACGCCGAGGCGTACCTGGGCGAGACCATCACCGACGCGGTCATCACCGTCCCCGCCTACTTCGAGGACGCGCAGCGGCAGGCCACCAAGGAAGCAGGCCAGATCGCCGGCCTGAACGTGCTCCGCATCGTCAACGAGCCCACCGCGGCGGCGCTGGCGTACGGCCTGGACAAGGGCGAGAAGGAACAGACCATTCTGGTCTTCGACCTCGGTGGCGGTACGTTCGACGTCTCGCTGCTGGAGATCGGCGAGGGTGTCGTCGAGGTCCGCGCGACCTCCGGTGACAACCACCTCGGTGGTGACGACTGGGACGAGCGCATCGTCACCTGGCTGGTCGACAAGTTCAAGGCCTCCAGTGGCATCGACCTCACCAAGGACAAGATGGCGCTCCAGCGCATCCGTGAGGCCGCCGAGAAGGCGAAGATCGAGCTGTCCAGCTCGAACTCCGCGGGCATCAACCTGCCGTACATCACCGTGGACGCGGACAAGAACCCGCTGTTCCTCGACGAGCAGCTTTCCCGCGCCGAGTTCCAGAAGATCACCTCGGACCTGCTCGAGCGCACCCGCAAGCCGTTCAACAACGTCATCCGTGACGCGGGTGTCGCCGTCGGCGACATCGACCACGTCGTGCTCGTGGGTGGTTCCACCCGCATGCCCGCCGTGTCGGACCTGGTCAAGGAGCTGACCGGCGGCCGCGAGCCCAACAAGGGCGTGAACCCGGACGAGGTCGTCGCCGTCGGCGCCGCACTGCAGGCCGGTGTGCTCAAGGGTGAGGTCAAGGACGTCCTGCTGCTCGACGTGACCCCGCTTTCGCTGGGCATCGAGACCAAGGGCGGCGTGTTCACCAAGCTCATCGAGCGCAACACCACGATCCCGACCAAGCGTTCGGAGATCTTCTCCACCGCGGACGACAACCAGCCGTCGGTGCAGATCCAGGTGTTCCAGGGTGAGCGCGAGATCGCCGCGCACAACAAGAAGCTCGGCATGTTCGAGCTGACCGGTCTCCCGCCCGCCCCGCGTGGCGTGCCGCAGATCGAGGTCACCTTCGACATCGACGCCAACGGCATCGTGCACGTCCTCGCGAAGGACCTCGGCACGAACAAGGAGCAGTCGATGACGATCACCGGTGGCTCCGCGCTGCCGAAGGACGACATCGAGCGCATGGTCAAGGACGCCGAGGCGCACGCCGAAGAGGACAAGCAGCGCCGCGAGGAAGCGGAGACCCGCAACCAGGCGGAGACCCTCGTCTACCAGACGGAGAAGTTCGTCAAGGACAACGAGGACAAGCTGCCCGAGGAGCTCAAGGGCAAGGTGAAGTCCGCGATCGACGAGGCCAACGAGTCGCTCAAGGGCACCGACTCGGCGAAGATCCGCGAGTCCATCGAGAAGCTGAACACCGCTTCGCAGGAGCTCGGCACGGCGCTCTACGCCAACGCGGCGGGCAACGCCGCCGATGGTGCCGCCGCCGGTGAAGGCGCGGCCGGGACCGCAGGCGCGGGCACCGGTTCGCAGGCCAAGGCCGACGACGTCGTCGACGCCGAGATCGTCGAAGAGGACGAGAAGGACAAGAAGTGACGGGACGCTACGACGAAACCGAGGGCCGGGGCCCGGAGGAACCGGTGGTCGTGCGGGACCGTCGGCGGATCGATCCGCTGACCGGTGAAGTCCGTCCGGCGGCCCCGGCCGCCGAACCCCAGGACGGTCCGAAGCACGCCGCCCCGGCTGAAGACACCGTGGAGCCGCTGGAGTCCGCGCCGGAGCCCCCCGTGACACACGCGGGGCCCGGCCTCGGGGATTCCATTGTGGACGATTCGGTGTCGGTGGCCACCGGTCTGGAGAAGGAGCTGGCGGAGCGCACCGCCGACCTCCAGCGTCTCCAGGCGGAGTACGCCAACTACCGCAAGCGCGTGGATCGCGACCGCGAGCAGGTCGTCACCGGCGCGAAGGCGTCGGTCGTCAACGACCTGCTCCCGCTGCTCGACGACCTCGAGCGCGCGGAGCAGCACGGCGATCTGACCGGTGCCTTCAAGGCGGTCGGCGAGAAGCTGGTCGGGAGCCTGCAGCGGTCGGGTCTCGAACCGTTCGGTACCGAGGGCGAAGCCTTCGACCCGAGCGTGCACGAGGCCGTGCAGCACAGCACGTCACCGGACGTCGCGGGCCCGACGGTCACCACGGTCATGCGCCGCGGTTACCGCTTCGGCGAGCGTGTGCTGCGTGCGGCGCTGGTCGGGGTCACCGACCACGAGCCGGGTGCCGCCGGAGCACCGGCGGCGCAGGCAGCCCCGGTGGACCCGCCCGTCGGCGGCGAACTGCCGCTCGAGGGCGAGCTCTTCGATGAGAACGACCGCTGATCGGCGATACGGCGTGAAAGGAGGAGACGTTCGGTGAGTGCACGGGAATGGATCGGTAAGGACTTCTACCGTGAGCTGGGCGTCTCCTCCGACGCCACCGCGGACGAGATCAAAAAGGCCTATCGCAAGCTGGCCAAGGAGAACCACCCCGACGCCAACGCGGGCAACGCGGAGGCGGAGAAGAAGTTCAAGGCGGTCTCCGAGGCGTACGGCGTCCTGTCCGACACGGCCAAGCGCAAGGAGTACGACGAGGCACGCCGCCTCTTCGGCTCCGGTGGTCCCGGTGGCTTCGGCTTCCCGGGTGGCGGCGGTGGCGCGGGCGGTTTCGACGTCGGCGACATCTTCGGTCAGGCGGGTGGCCAGCAGCAGGCCGGTTTCGGCGGGCTCGGCGACATCCTCGGCGGTCTCTTCGGCCGCCGCGGTGCCGCGGCCGGTGCCACGGCGAACCGGCCGCAGCGCGGCGCGGACGTCGAGACCGACGTCCGGATCGACTTCACCGAAGCGGTCAAGGGTGCGACCCTGCCGCTGAGGCTGTCGAGCCCGGCGACCTGTTCCACCTGCGGCGGGAACGGCGCGAAGCCGGGGACCTCCCCGAGGACGTGTTCGACCTGTCAGGGCAGCGGACTGGTCAGCCGGAGCCAGGGCGCGTTCGCGTTCTCCGAGCCGTGCCGCGACTGCCGCGGCCGCGGCACGATCATCGACGACCCCTGTCCGGAATGCGCGGGCGAGGGCGTTTCCACCCGCACCCGCACCCTGACCGTGCGGATCCCGCCGGGCGTCGCCGACGACCAGCGGATCCGGCTGGCGGGCCAGGGCGAACCGGGCCGCGGTGGCGCGCAGGCGGGCGATCTGTACGTCCGCGTGCACGTCGCACCGCACGCGGTGTTCGGGCGGCAGGACCTCGACCTGACGATCTCCGTGCCGGTGTCCTTCGCGGAACTGGCCCTCGGCGGCACGATCACCGTGCCGACGCTCGAGGGCAAGGTCTCGCTGAAGGTGCCGCAAGGCACGGCGAGCGGTCGCGTGCTTCGCGTGCGCGGCAAGGGAATCGCCAAACGGGACGGCGCGCAGGGCGACCTGCTGGTCACCCTGCAGGCGGCCATCCCGGCCAAGTTGGACGACAAGGCCCGTGAGGCCCTCGAGGCCTACGCGGAAGCCATGTCCGACCACGATCCACGACCGGAGATCACCGAACTTCTCGAAGGCAGGTGAGCAGGATGTTCGGCGGGCTGCCGCACGGCGCGGACGAGGACACCCCGGTGTTCGTCATTTCGGTGGCGGCGCAGCTTTCCGGCCTGCACGCGCAGACCCTCCGGTCCTACGACCGGCAGGGTCTCGTGTCGCCGGGCCGGACCTCCGGTGGAGGACGCCGATACTCCATGCGGGACATCGCGCTGCTGCGTGAAGTGCAGCGACTGTCCCAGGAAGACGGTGTCAATCTCGCGGGCATCAAGCGGATCATCGAGCTGGAGAACCAGGTCGACGCCCTGCGGGACCGGATCGCCGAACTGACCGAGGAACTCACGGCCGCGTACCTCACCGCCGAACAGACGGCCGCGGCCGTGCACGCCTCGTACCGCAAGGACCTCGTCCCACTGCGGCAGCAGACGGCGCTGGTGGTCTGGAAGCCCAAGCCCAGAAGGATCTGAACCCCGATTCGGCACCTGGTTCCGACCAGGTGCCGAATCGTTTTCTTGCCCGGTCAGTCGAGGGGAACGGGACTAACGGGCAGCCCTTCTCCGAGTTCGGGCCGACGCTCACCGTCCGTGTGTATCGTCGCGACCGAAAGGGGCGGCGCGGATGACGGCGGCACGGCCTGGGGTGGGATTCGTTCTGCTGGGCCCGATGCGGCTGCGGCGGCCCGATGGCGTGATGGTCCCCGTCGGGACACCCAAACAGCAGGCGATGCTGGCCGCGTTGGCGCTGGCCCCCGGAACGGCGCTGTCCCTGGCCAGACTGACGGACACGTTGTGGGACCAGGACATTCCCGCCCGGTCCGCCTCGACCGTGCGGACCTACGCCTGGCGGCTGAGACGGCTGCTCGCCACCGCCGGAGCCGAAGACGAGCTGCTGGTGACGGCCGGTGACGGTTATCGGCTGGTCGTCCCCTCCTCGGCCGTGGACACCTCCCGCGCCGAAGAACTCGGTGCGGTGGCTCAAGAAGCGCTGACTTCGGGCGACGCGCACCGTGCCAGGAGCGTGCTGTCCGAGGCACTCGGACTGTGGACCGGCGAGCCGCTCGCCGGGGTGCCGGGACTGTTCGCCGAGCACAGCCGGAGCTGGCTGGACGAGCTGCACACCGCGCTCACCGAGCAGTACCTGGAGGCGGAGCTCCGCCTCGGTCACTACTACGAGGTCCAGCCGCGGCTGACGGCGATGATCGCGGAACACCCGATGCGGGAACGGCTTTACGTCCTGCTGATGCGCGCGCTCTACGGGATGGGCCGCCAGGTCGACGCGTTGCGCGTCTTCCACGATGCTCGCCGGACCCTGGTGGAGGCGCACGGGATCGACCCCGGTGCGGAACTGGTCGAACTCCACGAACGCATCCTCCGCGGGGACGACGTGGCCCCGCACGCCGAGCCACCGGTCGTCGTCCCGTCGCCCGCCGAACCGCCCGCCGGTGCCTGGCGGCCGATCCCGGCGCAGCTTCCTCCCGATCTGCCGGACTTCACCGGCCGAGCCGATCAGCTCACCGCGCTGCGGGAGGTGCTGACCGCCGCCGACCGGGCGACGCCCGCGGTGGTGGCGATCACCGGGATGAGCGGGGTCGGCAAGACCAGCCTCGCGGTGCATCTGGCCCACGGACTCCGCGAGCGGTACCCGGACGGTCAGCTGCACGCCGATCTCGGCGATCTCGACCAGGTCGGCGATCCGCTGACCGGCCCGGAGCTGCTGGAAGTGCTGCTCACCGGGCTCGGCGTGCCGTCGAACCGGCTGCCCGAACGCCTGGCCGAGCGTCGCGGGTTGTGGCGGTCGCTGGCCGACGGCCGCCGGATGCTCATCGTGCTGGACAACGTCTTCGACGCCGCGCAGATCCGTGACGCGCTGCCCGGTACGCCGGGATGCGCGGTGCTGATCACCAGTCGCGCGCGGCTGGACGGGCTGCCGCTGCTCACCCAGGTCAGCCTGGAGGTGTTCACCCCGGACGAGGCGCTCGGCCTGGTCCGGCAGTGCGTCGGCGCGCCTCGCGTGGCGGCCGAACCGGCGGGCGCGCTCGACCTCGTCACCGCGTGCGGGCTGCTCCCGCTGGCCGTGCGGATCGTGGCGTCGCGGCTCGCGGCGCGTCCTCACTGGACCCTCGCGTCCATGGTCGAGAGGCTGCGGGACGAACGCCGCCGGATAGCCGAACTGCGGGCGGGACCGCTCGCCATCGAAGCGGTCTTCGAGGTGGCCTATCGACAGCTTCCCGAGCCGCTCGCCGGAGACTTCGTGCTGCTCGCCACGGTCGCCGGCGCCGAGTTCACGCTGGCGGAAGCGGCGGCGGTCCTGGGCGTGGACCCGGCCGAGGCCGAAGCGCGGCTGGAGGGCCTCGTGGACGCCTCCATCCTGGACGACACCTTCACCGGCAGATTCCGCGTTCACGAACTCCTGGTCGCCTTCGGCCGCAGTCGTGACCGGGATCCGGCCGACGAGGCCGCCGCTCTCGACCGGTTGCTGTCGCTGCTGGTGGCCACGGCACGCAACGCTTTCGCGCACGCCGTACCGGGCGATCCGACCGGCGACGTGCTGGGCACGCGGTCGCCCGCGGGCGCGGGACTGCCGATCGCCGACCTGCGGGCGGCCAGGGAGTGGGCGTCGTCGGTGGGGGACACCGTGGTGTCGGCCTGCGCCAGGGGCGTCGAAATCGGCACCGCGCCCTTGCTGAGCACCGCTGTCGACCTGCTGATCGCGATGAGCCCGTTCACCGCCGAAGCGGGCGCGAGACGACTGGACATCGCGGCGGCGAACCTGACGAAGGCGGTGGCCCGGCTCCCCGAGCCGATGGGGCCGGGACGGCGGGAGCATCACCGCACCGTCGGCCGGGCCGAATTCCTGGCCAGCACCGTCGCGTTGCGCACGGCCACTCACGCCGACGTCGAGGCGCACGCGCGGCGCGCGGTCGACGCCGCGACGGCGGGCGAAGATCCGGTGATCCTCAGGCAGGCGCTCAACAATCTCGGGCTGGCCGCCCAGCTCCGTCACGACTACCTGCTCGCCGTCCGGTGTTTCGATCGCTCCGCCGAGCTGGCGCGGCAGCTCGGCCACGGTTCGGGAGCGGTGACCAGCAGCCTGAACTCCGCGCACGCCATGCTGCGTGGCGGAGACCCCGCGAACGTCCTCGCCGTCTGCGAGTCGGCTCTCGCCCTGGCCAGGGAAATGGGCGACGCGTCGGGGATCGGGTACGCGCTTTACGTGCTCGGCCTCGCGAACCAGGCGCTGGAGCGCTACGAAGCCGCGGCCGAGCGGTTCACCGCCTGCGTGGAGAGCTGCCTGGCGGCGGGAATCCGGGAGCGGGCGGCGCACGCCCTCTACCGGCTCGCCGAAACCCTGCTGGCGCTGGGCCGGGCCGAAGAGGCCATGACAGAGGCGCTGTCGGCCCTTCGGCTCTGCGAAGAACTCGGAACCCGGCGCGACCAGGCCAACGCGCTGCTCGTGCTCGGCAGGGCACTCGCCGCGCTGGGCAGATCCGCCGACGCCGTGGCACGGCTGGACCAGGCGCATCTGCTCTTCGTCGATCTCGAACTCCCGGAAGCCGATGACGCGATCCGCGCGATCGAGGAACTCACGCGCTGAGCTCTCAGCTCGCCGACGACGGTGGCGGCGTATCCGAGATGGTGTTGTTCCAGGACGGTTCGGCATCGCCGGTGCTCGCCTGAGCGCCCGCCGCCGTGAACCCGGACACCGCCAGTAGAACCGCCGTGGCCAGCACGACGACCGTCGCGCGCCGAGATCGTCCCCGGCCGCCGTCTTCCAAGATCACGCAGTAGCTCCTTCGCGTTCTCCCCAGGGCCCTCCCACCTTCTCGCGGGTCGATCTACGTCCGATCTACGACCACTGCGAGCGGGCGCAGATCCGCCGTCACGACGATCGGTGTTGCCAACGTGCCACGCCGGTCATCGGTCGTGGCGCAGCCGCACCAGGAAGGAGCAAGTGCATGAACGCGAATCTGGTGACCGCGGAGCAGCTGCTGAAGGTCGAGGCCATCGTGACCGGCCTCCGTGAGCTCGACGCCACCGACGAGGGCCACCAGGCCCTGGTCATGGCGCAGGCGGGCTTCACCCACCCGGACGACCTGTAAGTGCTCCGCAGGCACGGGCCGGGGAGCGATCCCCGGCCCGTGCCTGCACGGAAGGGGGCCGGATTGCCCACCACCGATTCCGTCGGCCTGCTGTTGTCGCGGTTCGCCGAGGTCGTCAGGCGGACCGAGGACTCCTACGGCCCGCACTCGCAGGCGAGGGTGTTCGTCCTCTACGAGGAGCTGATCGCGTTGCGGACGGTGCTGACCGCGGACCCGCGCGAGGAGCGGGTCGCCACCCGGATCCGCGAGCTGAGTGCGCTGATCGGCCAGGCCTATCTCTCCTCCGCAGGTGCCGCGCCACCTCCCCGGCGAAGGGTGCTCTCGGCGGATCCACCGTTGCTGGAGTTCGACCGCGAACTGTTCGAGGAGCGCTATCGTTCCGTCTGCGACGCCGTCCTCGCGGACACGATCGAGCTGCGTGATCCGGTGGAACCGTTGCGGCACTTGACTTCCGGCATCTCCTACATGTTCGTCATCGACGAAGACGAGCGGCTGCTGGTCTGGACGCGGCCGTTCGAACTGGTCGATCTGATCTTCGGGCGCAACCGCGCCAGCGTGGACGGTGTCCCGGTCGCGCATCCGATGCTGGTCCCCGACCGCCTGCTCGCCCGCGCGGCGGGCGAAATCGTGCTCATCGGCGCGGACCGGGTCGCGATGGTCGTCGCCAACACCAAGTCCGGGCACTTCCAGCCGCCCCTGCAGTCGGTCGCGGTGGTGCGGGAGACCTTCCGCCGGGTCTTCGGGCTGACTGAGCCGGACATCGACGTCTTCCACCTCTTCCCGCCTGCCTCGCCGGACGAAAGGACGGGCCGATGACCCGGATCGTGGGTGTCGAGCACGAAAGCAAATGGGCACTCGACCACGCCGAAGCAGGCGCGGATCCGTTGCGGTGGCTCGATTCCCCCGCCGTCCGCGAGAACCTCACCGAACTCACCGAGACGGTGACCGCGACCCAGAGCATCCTGTACCTCGACGACGCCGAGCGCAGCCTCACCACCGACGGCCACTCGTTGCGCATCGCCGCGAACCAGGGGGCGCTGGCCGGGATCGGCTGGATCGGGATCAAGCAGACCATCGACTGGGAGGGCCGCCGGGACGCGCTGGAGATCTCCGAGCGGATCGACCCCGGCGAGCTGACGGCGATGCTGACCGCCGGGGAGGTCCTGCCGCTGCGCCATCTCCGGAACCTCGGACTGGTGAGAGGGCCGCTGGAGACGGTGGGGATCACCAGCCAGCGGCGGATCAAGCGCTTCGGCACGCTCGCCGGCGGCCACCCGTGCGTGTTCAGTGTCGATCTCGTCGAGTTCCGGCGGCCGGACGGGGAGATCACGCCGATCGGCCGGTACGCCTGCCTGGAGGCCGAGGTCAACCAGTCTTCGTTGCCGTGCCTGGAGGCGTTCGACGAGTTCTGCGCGGCCGTCGACGGATGGCTCGGCTCGCCGCGGGAAGCTCGGACCAAAGCGCAGCTGGCGGTCGCCGCGGCGGACGCGGCGCGGCTTCCACGATGACGGCGGTCGCCGGCGCCGAGGTCAAGGAGCGGCTCGGGCGGCCGTTCTGGTGGCTGTGGGCCGGGCAGTCGTTGTCCGGGCTCGGCGGCACGGCGCAGTCGCTGGCCATGCCGCTGTGGATACTGCAGGTGACCGGTTCCGCGAGCCTGACCGGCGGCGCGTTCGTCGCCGGCCTGCTGCCCCGGATCGTGTTCTCGCCGTGGGCCGGGGTGCTGGCCGACCGGTTCGACCGGCGCGGACTGTCCATCGTGCTCAATCTCCTCGCCGGTGCGGTCACCCTCGTGCTGCTGCTCGTGGTGGAACTGCGGAACATCCCCCTGTACTACGTGCTGACCGTGTTGCTCGGCACGGTCAGCACGCTCAACTCGGCGGTGCTGCCCAGCCTCACGCCCGCCTTGGTGCCCGCATCGCGCCTGGCCGCCGCCGACGCCGCGCAAGAGGTGACCAACGGCGCGATCCTCGCTCTTGGCCCGTTGCTGGGGGCGGCCGTCGCGGTCGGGCTCGGCTTTTCCGGTGCGGTGGCGGCGAACGCGGCCAGTTTCGTGCTCGCCGCGCTGCTCACCTTGCCGATACCGCGTCAACAGCCCGCCGCACGGGGCAGGAGCAGCCCGCTCGCCATGCTGCGTGACGGCGTGCGTGCCCTGACCGGCGACCGTCTACTTCGGACGGCCGTGCTGGCCGAGGCGTCGCTTTTCGCCTGCCTCGGTGCCGTTCCGCAGTTCGCGGTGGTGCTGGTGGGTACGGACGGCCGGACCGCGCAGGCGGGGCTGTTCGCCTCCGCGATGGGAGTCGGCTGGCTGACGATGTCGGCGTCGGTGGCCAAACGGCGGGGCGCGCTCAACCCGGCCGTGATGGTGACCGTGGGGGCCGCGCTGGCCGCGCCGGTGATCGGCCTCGTGGTCCTGTGCGCGCACGCCTCACCGGTCTGGGTCTTTCTCGCCGGATTCGTGGCGGGGGCGCACAACCTGCTGTTCGCGATGCCCAACACGCTGCTGTGCCAGCGACACGCGGATCCGGCGGCGCTGGGCCGGGTGCTGGCGTTCCGGCGGTCCTTCGTCGTCTCCGCGCAGTGTGTTTCCCTTGCCCTGGTCACCTTTCTGACGCCCATCTGGGGGGTGGGGCCGGTGCTCGCCGTCGCCGGGGTCGCCGCCACGGTCATCGCCCTGCCGACGGCCGTCTTCGCGACGCGACTGGCCAGGAACCTTCCGAAGGCGGTGACGGCGTGAGCCCCGCAGCCGACGCGGCCATCGTCGATCTCCCTTATGGCCACCGGGACGACCCCGAAGGTCTCGAGGGCCTGGCCGCGCTGGCGGCGCGGTGGATCGCGGCCACTCCGGACGGTTCGCTGCGGGAGGAACTGGGCTGGCACACCCGGCACCGGCTCGAAGCGCACGTTTCCTCGTTCTCCTACTGGACGGCGATGGGTGACCTGGGCAGGCTGGCCGGTCACTACGAGTCCCGCTTCGGCGGACCGGCCACCCGGCAGCTGGCCGGATTGCGCGAGGCGCAGACGCGGTTGCTGCGCAACCGCTCGGGGAACCTCTATCTGCGGATGCTCGACACGATCGAGACGGCGGCTTCCGGAAAAGTCCACTGTGGACCATTAGGCGACGTCGAATCGATGGCGCGGGTCTCGGCGAAGGACGTCAAGGAGTACCTGGATCGCTGCCGGGAGACGGGCATCGACGTCCACTACGCGAGTGGTGCGCCCCTCGGCCCGGTCGTCCATCGGAGCGATGCCGCGAACCCTTGGCGCGGTGGCCTGGTCACCGCGCCGGTACCCGGGGAGACCAGCGCCAGGGTCGCGGTCCGGCTGCCGCTGCGGGCGGACACGCTGCCGGACGGCGCGTTACCGCTGCTGGTCGAGTCGCTGGGCACGGGAGCCGAGGGCCGGTTGATCCGACTGCTGCGGGGTGCGCGCGGTCTCGCCTACGGGGTCGCCGCGCTGAGCTGGGACGAAGGCGCCGGAGGGGCGAGCGTGGGCGGTTACGCGCTCGTGGATCCCGGGCGCGTGGCCGAAACCGCGACGCTCCTGCTCGACCTGGTGCGCGAGGCGCTGTGCCAGCCGGTTTCCGCAGAACTGGCCGATGCGGCGGTGCGCTGCCGCACGTTGCTGCTCGTCCAAGCCGACGAGCCGTTCGGCGCGGTGGCCGACCGGCGACGTCGGGCGAGGGGCGAACTCCCGCTGGGACGGCTCGCCGAAGCGGTGGCGGAACGTGCGGAGGAAGGTCTCGACCTCGGCGTCCCCGACTCGGCTCCGCCCGCCGTCGCGGTCACCGGCGAAGTGCGCCCGGACCAGCTTTCCCGGTTGGAGTCCCTGACATGACCGTGCCCGAAGAGACCGTGGTTTCCGGGCTCCGCGTCCGGCTGCTCCCGGTGCCCGGCGCGCATACCGTCGGCGCCTGCCTGCGGGTTTCCGCCGGATCCGGCGCGGATCCCCCGTTCCCCTGGGGGACGGCCCATCTGACCGAGCACCTCCGGATCGCCGCCGCGCTGGACGGCGGTTCCCGGTCGCACCTCACCGGCCACACGGGCAACGCGGAGACCCGCTTCACCGTGGCCGCGGTGCCCGAACACGGCGACCGGGTCGTCCGGACGCTGGTCCGGCTGCTCGACCCGGCGCGTACCGGCGCCGCCGCACTCGAAGCCGAACGGCACGCGGTGGCCTTGGAAATGCGCGCCGGGGCGGTCAATCCGTTGGTACTGCTCGGTCCTGCCGCCGCCGAAGCCGCCGTGCCCGAAGGACGGGCGGCCGATACCGCCCGCGCCGACGGGGAAAGCCTCGACCGGATCACCCTCGACGACGTCGCCAGGTTCACCGCCGAGCACTATCGGCCCGAAAACGCGGTCCTGGTCCTCGCGGCGCCTTCGCCGGACCGGGAACGCGTACTGGACGTCATCGCCTCCGCCCTGCCGTCACCGAGCGCGCCGGTGACGCCCGCGAATGGCGATGCGGAAAGGCTTCCGCTCGTCCTTCCGTCCGATGTGGACGGACTGACGGTGCTCACCCTGCCGTGCGCGGTCAGCGACCTCGTGGGCCGCTCGGCTGTCCGGGCCCTGACGTCACCCTCCGGCCCGCTCGCGACTCGGACCGCCAGTGCCGGTTTCCCGTTGGTGGGCTCCACCGTCATCGCCGCCGAGAAACACGAGGTCACCGTGCTGTGCTGGCGTGATGAACGGTCGGACCGTCGGCTGCGGGACGCGCTGACGAGCGCCTTCGCGGCCGAGGACGAAAGCGTCGCGGCCTGGCACGGTGCCGACCGGCGGGAGTACCAGGAACGGGCGTTCGCGGGCGCTTCGCCGCTCGGCCGGGCTCAACTGGCCTTGGTGCCGCCGTCGCCGGTACCCGGCGCGCGAACGATGCCCGGGGAGTTGCGCCGGGCGGCGGGATCGGCGCGCCTGTGGCGGCTGCGCGCCGGAGTACTGCACGCCGAAGACCTTCCGAAGGAGCACTGTGATCAGCAGTTCTGAAATCATCGACCTGCCCGAGGATCTCTACCGCGATCCGTATGCCGTGCTGGCCGGACTCCGGGAGCGGGGACCGGTGCATCGCGTCCGGTGGCCGAACGGCGGCGAGGTTTGGCTGGTCGTCGGCTACGACGAGGCCTTCGACGCGCTGGCGGAGCCGACCCTGATCAAGAACTGGCTGCGCGCCACCGGCCGGATCGGGCCCGGCGCGATCGGGGCCAACATGATCTCCAGTGACCCGCCGGACCACACCCGGCTGCGCAGGCTGGTCTCACGGTCGTTCACCGCCCGCCGGGTCGCCGCGCTGATCCCGCGCGTCGAAGCGATCGCCGTCGAACTCGCCGACCGGATGGCCGCTGCCCGTGGCCCGCGCGACCTGATCGCCGAGTTCGCCTTTCCGCTGCCTGTCTCGGTCATCTCCGAACTGCTCGGAGTGCCGTTCCTGGACAGGGCGGAGTTCTCCGCGCTGTGCGGCCGGATCATGGCCTCCGCCGGGGACGCCTCGGCGGGCCCGATCGACGTCGAGGAGATCAACCGGTATTTCGACGGCCTGATCGAGCGGAAACGGGCCGACCCGGGTGAAGACCTGCTCAGCGCGCTGATCCGGACCACCGACGAGGACGCCGACCGGTTGAGCCAGGCCGAACTCCGGGCCACGACCTTCCTGCTTCTCGTGGCGGGGCACGTCACCAGCACGAACCTGATCGCCAACGGAGTCCTCGCGCTGCTCGACCACCCGGATCAGCTCGCCGCGCTGCGTGCCGACTGGGATCTGCTGCCGCGTGCCGTCGAGGAAATCCTGCGCTACGACGGACCTCAGCCGTTCTCCACCCGCAGGTTCACGACCACGCACTGGCCGGTGGGCGAATCGGGAACGGTGATCCCGCCCGGGGAGACGGTGATGATCGCCCTCGCCGCGGCGGGTCGCGATCCGGAGCGCTTCCCCCGGCCCGGCGGCTTCGACATCCACCGCGCCGCGACCGGCCACCTCGCGTTCGGCCACGGCATCCACTACTGCCTCGGCGCGCCGCTGGCCCGGATCCAGGTGAGCACCGCGCTCCGGGTGCTGCTGACCCGGTTCCCGGATCTCGCCCTGGCGTCCGGCCAGGAGCGCTCCTGGCGGCGCACGCTGATCTCGCGCGGCGTCACCGAACTTCCCGTCCTACTCGGCTCGTGAGTGGTAAGGACGGTTAGAACCGTCCTTACCACTCACGAGTTCACTGGCCGGGGACCAGGGTGCGGATCTGCTGGACCTCGCCGGTACGCGAGTCCATGATCCGCTGGGCCAGTGCCTTCGACTCCGGGTTCTTGCCGTCCTTCAGCTCGGTCCTCGCCAGCGCGACCCCGTTGTGCTGGTGCGCGACGAAGATGTCGGCGAAGTCGAGCGTGAACTCCTGTCCGTCCTTTTTGGATAATGCCTCAAGCAGGCCTTTGTCGGTGAGCCCGTCGCCACCGTGATGGTGGTGCGCGTGCGGATCCATCGAGCCCGTCTCGGGTTTGCCCCAGGCCTTCAGCCAGTTCCGCATGTCGGTGCTCTCGGTCTGCTGCGTCGCCTCGATGGCGGCCGCGAGATTCTTGAGCTCCTCCTTCTGTGCCTGTTTGGCGGGCACCAGCTTGACGATCTCCACGCCCTGGCTGTTGTGGGCGAGCATCATCTGCAGGAACATCACGTCGGCGTCGTTGTACTCCGCGGACGCCGGGGCGCCCGTGGCCGACTGGGGAACCGGGGAGATCGGGGCGCCTGCGGTGTTGGGTGAGCCATCGCCGGCCCCGCAGCCCACGAGGGCCACGAGACCGGCGACGAGAACGAGGGCGAGCTTCACTGCCGTGTCCTCACTGCCGAGACCACAGCGCCGGGGTGTTCGGGGGTTCCCAGCCCTGGATCGCCGTGTGTGCCAGCTGGCAGCGGTAGCTCGCGCCGCCGTAGGTCACCGTGCTGCCGACCGCGTAGGCCGTCCCGGTCGCCCAGGTGCCGCCGGCGGGCGGGTTGCTGGTGCTGGTCGGGGGGTTCGACGTCGACGGCGGGTTGCTCGTGGTCGGCGGGTTGCTGGTGGTGGGCGGGTTGCCGCCGCCGATCTGCAGGTCGATGCAGCTGTAGAAGGCCATCGGCGTGTCCGCGATGTTCCAGATGGCGAGCACCTTCTGGCGGCCGCTGAAGCCGTTCAAGCTCACCGTGTGGGACGTCGGGTCCTTCGGCGCGGAGTTGTTCCCGCTGATGTCGGCGATCTTGGTGCCGCCGATGTAGTACTCGTAGTTCGTGGTCCGGTGGTAGGCGGTGAACTTCCAGTTGAAGGTCACGCTGTTGCCGACCGACGCGGCGGGCCACGACTTCGATTCGTCGTTGAGCTGCGCGAACCCCGGGACGCCGCCGTTGCAGCTGCGGAGCCCCTTGGGGCCCTCGACACTCTGGGGTTCGTAGACGATGCTGCCGCAGCCCGAAACCTTGCCCTGGGCGCAGTTCGCCTGGCGGCTGGGCGGGGTCAGCACGTAGCCGTGCGCGCTGGCCACCTGCGGGATGGCCACGATGGCGATCGGGGCGAGGATCGCACCGGCGGCGGCTGCCACGAGTTTGCGTTTGACGGTCATGCCGGCTCCTGGGGTGGAACGACGGTGTTCCCGTGAGGGGGAGCAATGTGGTCTAGACCATAAATCCGACGGTGACCGTGGTCAATGATTCACAGACCTACTGCTGCGTAGAGCCCAGGTAGAACAGCCGAACGGCCTAATACGAACGAACCACTGGATCAGTCCAGGGTGAAGGGGTCGTACTTGATCCGCGCCAGGTCCGTGCCGGCGGCGAGCAGTTTCGCGATCGTCGCGCGGATCATCGACGGTGACCCGGCGACGTACACGTCGCGGTCCTTCCAGCCGCCGCGCTGCGTGACCGCCATGGCCAGCGTGCCGCGGTCACCGCCGGTGATGGTGCCTTCCTCGGTCACCGGGGTCACCGTCAGCCAAGGACAGGTGACGGTCAGCCCGCGGAGCTCGTCGAGGGCGTAGAGGTCTTCCGGCTTCCGGCCGCCGAAGAACAGGTGCACCGGCGGGTTGCTCCGCCAGCGTGACATGTCGTCGAGCAGGGCGAGCAGCGGCGCGATCCCGGTGCCCCCGCCGACCATCAGCAGCGGACGGCTTTCCGTGTGGTGCACCGAAAGCGCGCCGAGCGAGGGGCCGAGCCGCCAGACGTCGCCGACCCGGGTGTGGTGGACGATCGCGCGCGAGACCCAGCCGCCGCGCACGGCGTGCACGTGGAACTCCATCGTCCCGTCGTCGTGCGGCGCGGTGGCGGGTGAGAAGTACCGCCACATCCTGGGCCGCTGGGGGACTTCGACACTGACGTAACCGCCGGCCCGGTACGGGAGCGGCTGATCGGTGCGCACCTTGATGACGGCGACGTCGCGGGACGCGAGACGGTGTTCGATGACGGTCGCCTTCCACCACGCGGGCCCGATCTCCTTGCCCGCGGCTTCGCGCATGCTCTTCGAAATGACGCCGTACGCGGTGACCCAGGCGTCTTCCACCTCGGGCGTCCAGTCGTCCTTCAAGAACCTTTTCAGCGCGGCGATGAGCGCGACGCCGACAGCGTCGTAGTGGCGGCCGAGGACATCGAACTTCCGGTGGTCACGGCCGAGCTGGGCGAGGAAGGTGGTCAGTTCGTCGGGCCGGTCCACCATCTGCACGACGTAGACGAGGGCGCGCAGTAAACGATTTCGTTGCGTGGCCATGTTGATCGGGAACAATGCCCTGGCGTCCGGCGAAACGGAGAAGAGTACCCCGTAGAAGTATTGGGACAGCTCTTCGGCTCTCGTTTCGACGGAGGCGAAACTCTCCCGGATGAGCTTCGCCATCTGGACGGTCTTGTCCGCGGCGGGTGCTTCGACCAGGGGCGGGACCGGAACCGGTGAAGATCTCGACGAACTCGGTGGATGTTCGTATTTCACTGTTTCTGCTGTCATGGGTGAACGATGTTCTCCTGTTTGATCGGGCATATTCTCCAGACCCGATGTCGTGATGGTGCTCTTGTTCCTCTGAAGGTTCTCGACTGTATGCCCGAAAGTCGTAAAAGGATCCGCGAATGGATGTTTCCCGCTCGAACGGACCAAACGATATACACGCCGTCAACCCCATCTGGCACTAAGTAAAGGTGATCATGCGCGAGCGATTTCCGTTGCTCACCAGTGTTTTTTCGCCAGTTCGCGGCGAAACATGATCCGCCGATCGGGTGGCGTTCTTTCCGCGATTAGCCGGTTACGTAACGGCAGGCGGTGTTTTGCTGATCTCCATTGTGGAGCCGCATTCACCGGTGTCTAGTCGATGGTGAAGGGGTCGTACGTGATCTGGTCGAGCGCGCTGCCCGCGACCAGCATCCGGGACACCGTCGCGCGGATCATCGTCGGCGAACCGGACACGAGAATGCGGTGCCCTGGCCAGGATCCGTTCTGGGTGACGGCTTCCGCGAGGGTGCCCTGGACGCAACCGGGCGCTTCCTCGCCGCGTTCGACCACCGGGGTCACGGTGAGCCAGGGGTTCGTGGCCGCGAGGGCGCGCAACTCGTCGAGGTCGTACAGGTCCTCACGCGACGGTCCACCGTAGAACAGCTGGACCTTGGGATTCTCGCCCCACTGCGCGAGGTCGTCCAGAATGGCGCGCAACGGCGCGACGCCGGTGCCGCCCGCGATCATCAGGACGGGGCGGCCGTCGGTGCGGTCGATCGAAAGCCTGCCCAGCGGCGGACCCAGCCGCCAGACGTCGCCCGGCTGCGTGTGACTCACGATCGCGCGGGACACCCAGCCACCGTCGACGGCGCGCACGTGGAACTCGATGCCGCCGTCCTCGCGTGGCGCGTTCGCCGGCGACAGATAGCGCCAGAGCCTCGGCCGCTGCGGGACTTCGACACTCATGTACTGCCCCGGCTGGTACGGCACCGGGAATTCGGGCTGGACGCGGACCAGGGCGAGATCCCAGGTGAGCCGCCGGTGTTCGAGCACGGTGGCCGACCACGACGCCGGGTTGACGTCGGCCGCGGCGGCCTCCTGCATCGCCCGGGCGACGATGGTGAACGCCTCCGCCCAGGCCCGTTCGACCTCCGGTGTCCAGTCCGGACCGAGGTGGTTCTTGAGCGAGGCGAGCAGCGCGGTGCCGACGGCCTCGTAGTGCCGCGGGATGACGCCGAACTTGCGGTGGTCGCGGCCGAGCTGCGTCAGGAACGGCACGAGGTCGTCCGGCCGGTCGACCATCTGCACGATGTGGACCAGCGCCCGCACCAGCCTGCCGCGCTGGACCTCCATGTTGATCGGGAAGAAGTCCCGGGTCGCGGGCGCGAGGGTGAACAGCATCCCGTAGAAGAACTGGGAGATCTCCGGGATGAAGGGTTCCGACTTCGCCCACGTGTCACGGATGAGCCGCACCATCGCGGTGACCGCGGGCGGGGCTTCCCTCGGCGCCGAGGATCGAGGGACCGGGCTGACCGCGTCGGCCGTCACGGGCTGGGAGTCGCTGATCGGGAAGTGCATACCGGAAGGGGAATCCGCTGGATCACGGACGGGGGACCACTGGAGAAGAATTCACGGATCATTCACCTCTCCGGTCAGTGGCTGTCGGCCGGTCGGCTGGTTCCGGCTCGCTCGCGAGACTAGCCGCCGAGAGACCTTTTGCCTGCATCGTTGCTCCGGACGGGTGTACTCGAATCCGGGTCGCAGTGGGCGATCTCACGAGGTAAATAGTTGCCTTACGCAAGTGTCCCCGAATAAAGTTGTACTGTACAAGTAGCTGGGAGGCAACGATGAGCTCCGCCGACGACGCCAGGGTCGAACTGATGCGTGAGCTGAAGGCCGCCTCCCAGCTGCAGCACGCTTGGATCATGCAGGCCTGGCAGGACGACCCCGGTCTGCATCCGGCGGCCGCGATGCTGCTTTCCGACCTCGCGAAGCACGGCGAGGCGCGCCCCTCGGAACTGGCCAAACGGCGCTTTGTGGACCTTTCCGTCGTGAGCAGGCAAATCTCCCAGCTGTCCGCGGCGGGCATGGTCGACCGCCGACCCGCGCCCGAGGACGGCCGCGCGTCGATCATCAGCATCTCCGAACAGGGCCACGAGGAACTGGGCCGCCGCCGGGCCGGCTATCTGAAGTTCATGGAGCGTGCGCTCGGTGACTGGGACGAGGAGAAGGTCCTCGAACTGACCACGCGCCTGGCGGAGATGAACGCCGACGTTCGCGCTGTCCTGTCGGTACGGACTTGCGACGTCTGACGGCGGCCGTTGCTACCCGTCGGTCTTGACTGAACGGACCTTTCGTAGCGCTGTGGCGCCGGTAGCGTCGAAGTTGTGCGGAGCAGGGTCGCGTTGCTGGTCGCTTTGGGAATCGACAACTTCGGCTCGGGACTCTTCCTCCCGCTGGGCCTCGTCTTCGTCATCCGTGTGGTGGGTCTTCCGCTCGCCCAAGCGGGGGCGGCGGTCACGCTCGGTGCCTTGGCCGGTCTGCTCGTCCCCGTGTTCGCGGGGCGGTTCGTGGATCTTTTCGGCCCGCGGACGGTGATGATCTGCTCCCACCTCCTCCAAGCCGCCGGGGTGGGCGCGTTCCTGCTGGCCGGCGGTTTCACCGGCGTCGTCGGGGCGTCGGTCATGCTCGCGGCCGGACAACAGTTGTTCTACAGCTCGCAGTTCTCGCTCATCGCGGACGTCGCGGGCGAAGGGCCGAAGGACCGGCCGTTCGCCGAAGCGGCGATGGTGCGCTCCGCGGGCTTCGGACTCGGCGGGCTCGCGGCCGCCGGGTTGCTGGTGTGGATCGGGCGCGGGGGACTGTATGTCGCGGTCATCCTCGACGTCTTCACGTTCGTCGTCGCCGCGGCGATCCTCGCGACGCTGGTGCCGCCGGTCCAGCGGCGCGTGCGACGGCTCGCGAGCCCCGCCCGTGTCTGGCGAAATCGCCCCTACCTGGCGCTGATCGTGTTCAGCGGGCTCTTCGCGCTCACGATGGACTTCTTCCTCATCGGAATGCCGGTGTACGTCTTCAACGCGCTGCAGGGTCCCGGCTGGCTTCCCGGCGCGATCATCGCGCTGCTCACCGTCGTCACCAGTCTGGGTGGTGTCGTCGGATTGCGGCTCACCCGGAGGCTGACCCGGATCGCCGCGATGCGCACGGGCTCGGCGCTGTTCGCGGTGTGGTGCCTGGCGTGCCTCGCGGTGGTGCTCGTGCCGAAGGTTCTCCAGCCGGTTTACCTGCTCGGCGCGACCCTCGTGCTGGCCGCCGGCGATCTCGCGTTCGGCCCGCGGTCCGGGGCGCTGGCCGAAGCCGCGGCGCCACCCGAGGCGCGAGGCCGCTACTTGGCGGCCTTTCAGTACGCGTTCACCCTCGCCGCGGTGATCGCTCCGGCCGTCGTCGCGCTGTTCTCCGTGGCAGTCTGGATCCCGTGGGTGCTCGTCGCCGCGTGCGCCTGCGCGGCCGTCGTCGGCCTCGGCCGGGTGGGTCCGCGGTTGCCCGCGGAAGCCGTCTCGCCGACCGAAGTCCGACCAATTCAGAGTTGAGCGGAACAGACTCAACTTTTCTGACGTTGTACGAGTCGAGGAAGAACTTCGCAGGACCTAGTACGAGGTGAGGGATGGACGCTTTCAACCCGACCACGAAGACCCAGCAGGCGATCTCGTCGGCGGCACAGGCGGCCACGATGGCGGGGAATCCGCACGTCGCGGCCGCGCATCTGCTCGGCGCCCTGCTGGCGCAGGGTGAGGGGCTCACCGCGCCGCTGCTGACCGCGGTCGGGGCCGACCCCGCGCAGGTGCACAAGGAGCTGGAGCCGCTGATCGCGGCGCTGCCGTCGGCGACCGGCGCCACCGTGTCGAGCCCGCAGTTCGACGGGCACGCGGTCAAGGCGCTGACGCACGCGCAGAAGCTCGCGACCGAACTCGGCGACGAGTACGTCTCGACGGAGCACCTTCTCGTCGGCCTCGCCACCGAAGGCGGCCCGGTGGCCGACCTGCTCAAGCGGCACGGCGCCACCCCGGACGCGCTGCGCGAGGCGTTCGCCAAGGTGCGCGGCTCCGCGCGGATCACCAGCGCGGATCCGGAGAGCACGTTCAAGGCGCTGGAGAAGTACGGCGTCGACCTGACCGAGCGCGCCCGCGCCGGCGAGCTGGACCCGGTGATCGGCCGCGACACCGAGATCCGCCGCGTGGTGCAGGTGCTCTCACGCCGGACCAAGAACAACCCGGTGCTCATCGGCGAGCCCGGCGTCGGCAAGACCGCCATCGTCGAAGGGCTCGCCCAGCGGATCATCGCCGGTGACGTGCCGGAGTCGCTGCGCGGCAAGCGCGTGGTGGCGCTGGACCTCGGTTCGATGGTCGCGGGAGCCAAGTTCCGCGGTGAGTTCGAAGAGCGGCTGAAGGCCGTGCTCAAGGAGATCACCGACTCCGCGGGCGAGGTCGTCACCTTCATCGACGAGCTGCACACCATCGTCGGCGCGGGCGCGACCGGCGAGGGCGCGATGGACGCGGGCAACATGATCAAGCCGATGCTCGCCCGCGGCGAGCTGCGGATGGTCGGCGCGACCACGCTCGACGAGTACCGCCAGCACATCGAGAAGGACGCCGCGCTGGAGCGGCGCTTCCAGCAGGTGCTGGTCGGCGAACCGTCACCCGAGGACACCATCGCCATCCTGCGCGGGCTCAAGGAGCGGTACGAGGTGCACCACGGGGTGCGCATCACCGACGCCGCGCTGGTCGCCGCCGCGACGCTGTCCGACCGCTACATCACCGCCCGGTTCCTGCCGGACAAGGCGATCGACCTGGTCGACGAGGCCGCGTCGAAGCTCCGCATGGAGATCGACTCCCGGCCGGTCGAGATCGACGAGGTCGAGCGCGCGGTGCGGCGGATGGAGATCGAGGAGATGGCGCTGTCCAAAGAGGACGATGTCGCCTCCAAGGAACGACTCGCCGCGTTGCGTTCGGAACTGGCCGAGAAGCGGGAGACGCTGACGGCGCTGACCGCGCGCTGGCAGAACGAGAAGGGCTCGATCGAACGCGTCCGCGAACTCAAGGAGCAGCTGGAGCAGCTGCGCGGCGAGTCCGAACGCGCCGAACGCGACGGCGACCTCGGCAAGGCCGCCGAACTCCGCTACGGCCGGATTCCCGCGCTGGAGAAGGAGTTCCAGGCCGCGACCGAAGCCAACGAGGTCAGCCAGCAGAACGTCATGCTGAAGGAGGAGGTCAGCGCGGACGACGTCGCCGACGTGGTCAGCGCGTGGACCGGCATCCCGGCGGGACGGCTGCTGGAGGGCGAGACGGGCAAGCTGCTCCGCATGGAAGAGGAGCTCGGCAAGCGGGTCGTCGGGCAGCGGGAGGCCGTGCAGGTCGTCTCGGACGCGGTGCGCCGCACCCGGGCCGGCGTCGCGGACCCCGACCGGCCGACCGGTTCGTTCCTGTTCCTCGGCCCGACCGGCGTCGGCAAGACCGAGCTGGCGAAGGCCCTCGCCGAGTTCCTGTTCGACGACGAACGCGCGATGCTGCGGATCGACATGAGCGAGTACGCCGAGAAGCATTCGGTGGCGCGCCTGGTCGGGGCGCCGCCGGGGTACGTCGGCTACGACCAGGGCGGGCAGCTGACCGAGTCCGTGCGCAGGCGACCGTACTCGGTGGTGCTGCTGGACGAGGTCGAGAAGGCGCACCCGGACGTGTTCGACGTGCTCCTCCAGGTGCTCGACGACGGACGGCTCACCGACGGCCAGGGCCGCACGGTGGACTTCCGCAACACCATCCTGGTGCTGACCTCGAACCTCGGTTCGCAGGCCATCGCCGACCCGTCGCTCGACGAGCGGCAGCGCAACGACGCGGTGATGTCGGTGGTGCAGCGGCAGTTCAAACCGGAGTTCCTGAACCGGCTGGACGACATCGTGGTCTTCCACGCGCTCGGCACCGACGAGCTGACGTCCATTGTGGACATCCAGATCGACAGGCTCGCCTCGCGGCTGGCGCGGCGCCGCCTGACGCTGGACGTCACCGCCGGGGCGCGCGAGTGGCTCGCGCTGAACGGCTTCGACCCGATCTACGGCGCGCGGCCGTTGCGGCGGCTGGTGCAGTCGGCGATCGGCGACAAGCTGGCGAAACAGTTGCTGGGCGGTGAGGTCCGGGACGGTGACACGGTCCGGGTCGACATCCCGGCCCAGGAGGCGTCGGAAGCCCTGACGGTCACCCGGGTGGACTGACAGCGGCCTCGTGAGTGGCAAGGACGGTTCTAACCGTCCTTGCCACTCACGAGGCTTGGCGATACGGCGACTTGTCGACGTTTTCCCGCGTCTTTCGTGGACTTTCCCGCGCCCGCCACCGAAAGGGGGGCGCGACACGGCGCCCGGCGATCACATCCGGTGAGGGCAGGGGGATACCCTGACCGTCGTGGGTATTCCGGCGTGGATCTGGTTCGTCATCGCCGCCGTCGCGTTGGTGGCGGGGCTGGCGCTGCTCGCGGCCGACCGGGCGAAGGAGGGCTCGCGCAATCGCGAGCGAATGCGCTGGGCCGAGCTGCGCGGCTGGCAGTTCGTCGAGGAGGACGAGCGGTTGCCGCGGCAGTGGTCCGGCGGCGCGATCGGCTACTTCGGCGCGCAGGTGGCGGTCAACGTCGTGGCCGGGTCCACCTTCACCTCCGACGGGCGGCGCCCCGTCTTCATCTTCGACATCGAGACCGAGGGCCAGATCCCGGCGGTCGTGGTCGCCGTGCGCTGCAACCGCGTGCACGAGACGCCGCTGGAGATGTGGTTGTCCAGCGTGCCGTTCCAGCGCCAGGACATGCCCGAGATGCTCGGCCCGATCGGCCAGCGCTACGCCTTCGCGGACGATTCCGAGGGTGCCCGCAAGGTGATCACCCAGGAACTCGTCGACGCGGCCGACTCGCTCGGCGGCGACGTCGGCGTGGCGTGGCTGGAGAACGAGTGGGTGCTCGCGAGCGTCGCGCCGAACGCCGGTCCGTCGCGGCTCGAGCGGCTGCTGCGCGACCTCGGCGAGATCGCCGACATCGTGGACCCGTTCGACGAGGAGTACGACAACGCCCAGGCCCCGGGTCGTCACTGGCAGGCCGAGGCCGCCGATGACATCGAGCCCAAGAGCTGAGTAGTCAGGCGCAGCCTGTCCATTGAGGGTGGCGGCGGGGCGGGGTCCGGGCTAGGACGGCTTGAGCTCCAGCGGGAGCGCGCTCGCGGTCATGCCGGTGTGCGCCGGCTGACCGAGCACGGTCAGGTCGAGCGTCCCGGACTGCGTCAGACGCCCGGCCTGTGCCGGATCGGTCGTGGGCAGCACTCCGCGCAGCGAAGTCGTCGCGGTGCCGCGGGCGGATGCCACGTCACCGATGCCGAGGTCGCCGCTGATCGTGTTCGAGCCCGACCCGGTGAGTCCCGCTCCGCGCTGCGCCAGATCCGCGTCCTGCCCGGTGGTCACCAGCCCGGTCGCCGGGCCGACGGTGCCGCCGAGCGCGTGTTCCTGGCCGAAATCGGTGCCCGAGCCGACATCCAGCGGCAGGACACCCTTGAACCGGCCGCCGCCGTGCTGTGCCGACGTCGTCCCGACGGCCGCGAAGTCGCCGAGGTCGACGGCGTGCCCGGAAGAGCGTCCTGTCTCCAGCATTCCGCCGAGGTCGCCGGAGAATCCGCCGTCGAGCCGCAGGGCCCTGCCGAGTCCTCCGGCGGCGTGCTGTTCGGTCTCGTTGATCACGCCGACGCCGGGCAGCGGGCGGACGGAGTGATAGGTCCCCTCGGAAGCGCCGACACCACGGCTGTCCTGGGAGACGAGGCTGGGGGTGCCCGTGCGCGGGTCGAGTGCCGCCTCGGTCAGCCGCGCGCCGGATCGCTCGAGCTTGGTCTCGTTTCCGGCCACGACGCTGCCGTAGCGGTCGAGCTTCACCGTGTCCCGCTGGCCTTGCGAGACAACCTCGGCGCTCTTCGCCGCGGCGAGCGCGCCGACCTTGTCGGGACGAACGGTGACGCCGTCGCGGGTCTCGATGGTCTCGCTCGCCGACCGGCGGACGTCCGCGACGATCTTCGCGTCGCCGAGGTCCTTGCTGTAGACGTTCCGTTCGGTGCTGGTCAGGAAGCCGCGAAGGACGGACGTGTCCCCTTCGCTCGTGAAGCCGACCCCGCGTTCGAGGGTGCCTTCGCGCTGATGATCGAGAGGAAGCGGGATCGCCGGATCCGTCTGGGCGGCGAGCGCGGTGGCCGGCCCGGCGAACAACAACGCCAGCGGCGCCGCGCCGGCCGCGACTTTGGGCAGGTAGCTCGGCTTGCGCCTGCTGTGCTTCCCCATGGTGCGGGACGATACTTCCCGACTTGGACCGATGCACGTCAGGTCCCCACGGTGGGTGACACTCACGCTGGACTGCGGGACCCGACTGAGGAGTAGGTTCCCGGTATGACATCCACCGCCCTGATCACCGGCGCCACCGCCGGCATCGGCGCGCAGTTCGCGCGCAGGCTCGCCGCCGAGGCTTACGACCTCGTGCTCGTCGCCCGCGACGTCGACAGGCTGGAGAGCTTCGCCGCGGAGCTGGTCGAGGCGCACGGGGTCGACGTCGTCGTGCTGCCCGCCGATCTGTCCGAAGTGGACGGACGTGCGCTGGTCGAGGCCCGGCTCGCCGACGAGCCCGTGGATCTCCTGGTGAACAACGCGGGCTTCGGCCTCAACGGGGACTTCTGGACCATTCCGCCGGACGCGCTGCAGCGTCAGCTCGACGTCAACGTCACGGCGGTCCTGCGGCTCACCCGCGCCGCGCTGCCAGGGATGATCGAACGCGGCGAAGGCGCGATCATCAACGTCAGCTCGGTCGCCGGTTTCTTCAGCGGCCGCGGTTCGACGTACACGGCCAGCAAGAACTGGGTCACTTCGTTCACCGAGGGCATCGCGGCCTCGCTGCCGAAGAGCATTCGCATGATGGCGCTCTGCCCCGGGTTCACCACCACGGAGTTCCACGAGCGGGCCGGGCTGGACCGGCCGGGTCCCAAGGCGTTCTGGCTCGGCGTCGACCAGGTCGTGGACGAGGCGCTCGCGGATCTGCGCCGCGGCAAGGTGATCTCGGTGCCGAGCCTGCAGTACAAGGCGCTCGTCGCGGTCGGCGGGCTGCTGCCGAGGGCGGTGCTGCGCAAACTCGGCGGTGGGTTCGGCGGCAAGGGCCGTACCTGAGGGGGTGTGTGGAAATAGGGACGTTGAGTGTCCCTATTTCCACACACCCCCCTCGGATCCGGTGATCACAGGGACTGTCGCGCGGGACCGTGTGGATTTTGGGTCATCTAACGCCACAAAACCACACGGGTGAGGAACGCGATCCGGCATCGGTCGATCGACCGCACTCCGTTGGCCTCCGCGAGTACACCGGGAGCGGCGGTGTGATCGGGGGTGTGAGACCGGCACCTCGCCGCATGGCGGTTCGAGCCCGTGCCGGGCGGGTATCTCTCCGATCATGAGGTCATCACGTCTTGTCGCGGCCGGAGTGCTGACGCTGGCCTTGGCCGCCTGTTCCACCGAGCCGCCGGCGGGCCCGCCGCCACCGGCGCCGGGCGGAGAGAGCGCGCAGCCGGTGAAGGCGATCGAAGCGGCGGCGGGCGCCGTGCCCGACGGGAAAGTCTTCGACGTGGAACACGCCAACGACGGCTGGGAGATCAAGGTCGCGTCGAACGGGCAGGAACACAAGGTGCGCGTGAGCCGCGACGGTGCTCGGATCCTCGGCAAGCAGCAAACGGCCAAACCGAGCGACGACTTGGCGAAGGCCGAACAGGCGACTGTCGACGCGGTCAAGGCGCTGCGGACCGCGCAGCAGCGTCAGCCCGGTGAGCTGGACGAGATGGAGATCGATCGCGCGGCCGACGGCGCCGTCGTCTGGGAGGTCGGGCTTCGCGACAGTACGGCGACCGAGCACGAGGTCATCGTGGACGCCAAGACCGGTGAGGTGAGGTAGGGCGCGCCCTACCAAGGAGACGCACGCTTGCCCCAGGGTGCTGCCGACCTGGGATTCCTAGGGTTTTCACCATGAACACTGGGTGGAACGGTGACGCGGTCCGGCTCGACGGCGTCCGCAAGGAATACGGCAAGGGCGTCATCGCTCTGGACGGGGTGACGCTGGCGTTTCCGCGCGGCGGCTTCACCGCGGTGATGGGACCTTCGGGTTCGGGCAAGAGCACTTTCCTGCACTGTGCGGCCGGGCTGGACCGGCCGACGTCGGGGTCCGTCGTGCTCGACGGGCAGGAGCTGGCCGGGATGAGCGAGACGAAGCTGACGAAGCTGCGCCGCGACCGGGTCGGCTTCATCTTCCAGGCATTCAACCTGCTTCCGGCGCTGACCGTCGAGCAGAACGTCACGCTCCCCCAGCAACTCGCCGGTGCCAAGCCGGACCGCCGTGTCGTCGAGGAGATCCTCACCCGCGTCGGGCTTTCCGGCCGCCGCAAGCACCTTCCTGGTGAGCTCTCCGGCGGCCAGGCACAACGCGTCGCGATCGCGCGGGCGCTCGTCACCCGGCCCGCGGTGGTCTTCGCCGACGAGCCGACCGGCGCCCTCGACACCCGCACCGCCGCCGAAGTCCTCGGGCTGCTGCGTTCTTCGGTCCGCACGACCGGCCAGACGGTGATCATGGTGACCCACGACCCGATGGCCGCCTCCTACGCCGACCGCGTCATCTTCCTCGCCGACGGCCGGATCGCCGACGAACTGCACGCGCCGACCGCGGACGTCGTCGCCGAGCGCATGACCCACCTGGGTGCCTGGGGCAGCCCCGCGCGGGCGGGTGCGTGATGCTGCGACTCGCCTTCCGGACCCTGCGCCTGCGCAAGGGCGGATTCATCGGCACCTTCATCGCAGTCTTCTTCGGCGCGCTGATCGTCGCCTCCTGCGGTGGCCTGATGGAGACCGGGATCCGCAGCAACGCGGAACCCCAGCGGCTCGCGGCCGCCCCGATCCTCGTCACCGGCGGGCAGACCTTCGCTCTGCCCAAGGAAGACCCGGCCTCCCTCGACGCCGACGACAGGCGCAAGTTCGAGGACGCGCGGCTCCCCGAGCGCGTCCGGCTCGACAACGGCCTGGTCTCCCGGCTGCGGTCCGTGCCCGGCGTTTCGGACGTCGTCGGCGAAGTGAGCTTCCCGCTCGCGGCGAGCGGGCGACCGGCACTGGGCCACGCCTGGGATTCCGCCGCGCTGACCCCGTACGCGCTGGTCGCGGGTGCCGCGCCCGCCGCGGGTGAGGTCGTCGTCGAGTCCGCGTCCGGGTTGAAGCCCGGCGATCTCGTCGACGTCGCCGCGCGCGGCGAGACCGAATCTTTCCGGGTCGCAGGGGTGGCGGGGGCGCCGCGGTCGATCACGCAGGCCGCCGTGTTCTTCTCCGCCACCGACGCCGCCCGGCTCTCCGGGCACCCCGGCAAGGCCGACGTCATCGGCGTCTTCACCAAGCCGGGCGCCGATCTCGAAGAGGTGCAGGCGAGCGTCGCCAAGGCCGCGGCCGGGGCGACCGTCCTGAGCGGCATCGACCGCGGCGTCGCGGAGTTCCCCGAGGCCGATTCGAGCGGTTCCAACCTGATCGTCATCGCCGCGGTGTCCGGCGGGCTCTCGGTGATGGTCGCGATGTTCGTCGTCGCGAGCACGCTGAGCCTGTCCACCCAGCAGCGTTCGCGGGAACTCGCCCTGATGCGGGCGATCGGCACGACGCCGCGCCAGCTTCGCCGGATGGTCCTCGGCGAGGCGTTGGCCGTCGGCCTGCTCGCCACCGCACTCGCCGCCGCCCTCGGGCCGCTCCTCGGCGAGTGGCTGTTCGGCCAGCTGGTCGAGAACGGTGTCGTGCCCGGGGTTCTGCGGTTCTACCAAGGCTGGCTGCCGTCGGTCGTCGGCGCGGGTGCCGCGATCCTCGCGGTGTTCATCGCCGCCTTCATGGCGGGCCGCCGGGCCGGGAAGATCCGGCCGACCGAGGCGCTCGCCGAGGCCGCGGTCACCCGCCGCTGGCTGACCCCGACGCGTTTCGTGCTCGCCGCCCTCTGCTTCGGTGGCGGTCTCGCGCTGGCCATCGTGACCGTCGCGGTGATGACCGGTCCGGTCGCGGCCAGCACCGCCGGGCCCGCGGTGATCCTGTGGGCGCTCGGCGTCGCGATGATCACCCCCGGCGTCGCGAAGGTGATGACGGCGATCCTGCGATGGCCGATGCGCCTGCTCGGCGGGATCGACGGGCACCTCGCCGTGCTCAACACCCGCGCCGGGATCGTCCGGGCGGCGGGTGCGGTCACCCCGATCATGCTCGCCGTCGGGATCGCGACCGCGAACATCTACCTGCAGACCACGCAGCAGGAGTTGGCCGACCAGGCGTTCACCGAGGACGTCCGTGCCGACGCCGTGATCGGTTCGACCGCGGGCGGGCTGTCGCCGGACCTGGTCCAGCGGATCCAGGCCGTGCC
Source organism: Amycolatopsis sp. lyj-90 (assembly GCF_046549035.1). NCBI lineage: Bacteria > Bacillati > Actinomycetota > Actinomycetes > Pseudonocardiales > Pseudonocardiaceae > Amycolatopsis > Amycolatopsis sp. lyj-90. Next base: position 67,440 of record NZ_JAJPWP010000005.1, on the reverse strand, counting down.
CGGGGTCGCCGGAGCGTCCGAGTACGTCACCAGCAGCGTGTTCCTCGAGGATCCGTACGACTCCTCCGACGACGGGCGCCCGGCGATCGGCCTCACCGCGTCCGGTGCGGGCGCGACGACCGACACCAAGGTGACCCAGGGAGACCTGAAGGCGCTGACCGGCAGGAGCGTCGCGCTCCCGGAGGTCTTCGCGAAGGACTTCAACCGCGGCATCGGCGACACAATGAGCCTGAGACTTGGCGACGGCGCCCCTGCCGACGTCAAGGTCGTCGCGGTGATCAGCCAGCGGCCCGGCTTCGAGAGCCTGCTGCTCCCGGCCGATCTCCTGGCCCCGCACACCACCGCCGGGCTCGCCGGGCAGCTGCTGGTCCGCGCCACCCCGGACGTCGATCCCGCGGCGCTGACCGAACGGCTTCGCGAGGTGACGGCCGGGCTGCCGGTGTCCGTCGGCGACCGGGACGCGCTCGTCGCGGCGCACGCGAAGGACCAGGCCGTCGGCGCGTGGGTGAACTACCTGCTGGTCGGGATGATCATCGCCTACACGGTGATTTCGGTGGCCAACACGCTGGTGATGGCGACCGTGCGCCGTCGCCGTGAGTTCGGGTTGCAGCGGCTCACCGGTTCGACCAGGGCGCAGGTGCTGCGGATGGCGGGCTTCGAAGGCGGGCTCGTCGCGCTGATCGGGATCGTGCTCGGCACCGTCGTCTCGGCGGGCGCGATCGTCCCGTTCTGCCTGGTGGCGGCCGATTCCCTGCTGCCGATGGGCTCGCCGCTGATCTACCTGTCCATCATCGGCCTCGCCGCGGTGCTCGCGCTGACGGCGACCCTGGTCCCGGCCTGGGCGGCCACCCGCGGTCAGGCCGTGGACGCCGCGACCACCGGCAGTGATTGACCACACCACGGCAAACACCCCGGTGGTGCACCGCGAGCCGTGTGTAAGACTCTCGGCCGTGGCGTACCCCGGGGTTGATCAAGCGGCGAAACTCGAACTGGCGAGACTGGTCGGCGAACTCGCCGTCGTGCACGGAAAGGTGACCTTGTCGTCCGGCAAGGAAGCCGACTACTACATCGATCTCCGGCGGGCGACGCTGCATCACGCGGCCGCCCCGCTCATCGGGAAGCTGCTCCGCCAGCTCACGCACGACTGGAACTACGTCGCCGCCGGCGGCCTGACCCTCGGCGCGGACCCGGTGGCGCTGGCGATGCTGCACTCCGCGGCCACCGACGGTGTCGTGCTCGACGCGTTCGTCGTCCGCAAGGGCGCGAAGGCGCACGGCATGCAGCGCCAGATCGAAGGCGTCGAGGTGCTGGGGCAGCGGGTGCTCGCCGTCGAGGACACCTCGACCACCGGCGGCAGCGTGCTCACCGCCGTCAAGGCGCTGCGCGACGCCGGGGCGAACGTGGTCGGCGTCGCGACGGTCGTCGACAGGGACACCGGAGCGCGCGAGGCCATCGAGAAGGAAGGCCTCGAATACCGTTACATTCTGAACAAGGACGATCTCGGTCTGTCCTGATTAAAGCTTCCCCAAGGGGGCATCCTCCGTGTGCGAACGGAGGATGCCCCTTTTTTCGTGAGCGATTCTCAATACGAGAGGGGTAACGTCGCAGGTAGGGGAGTGAAAGGGGGCTTGAGGTGGCGGGTTTCCTGGCGAACGTGACAGTCGCGGTACACGTTTTCGCGCTGTTGTTCATCGGATTCGGTGGTTTTCTCGCGTGGCGGTGGCCGAAGGTGATCTTCGTGCATGTGTTCTTCGCCGCATGGGGGATCCTCGTCAACGTCTTCCCCTGGCCCTGCCCGCTGACGGCGGCCGAGAACTACTTCCGCCACCAGCAGGGCCTCGGTGACCTGCCCGGCGGCTTCAACGCCTACTACCTCTACGACACGGTGTTCCCGCGCTCGATGCTGCCGGTCGTGGTCCTGATCGCGATGGCGACGGTGATCGTCTCCTACGTCGGCACGGTCCAGCGCTGGCGTCACCGCCACCACGACGGGGACGCACCGGCGCACCGCGTCAGCATGGGCTGAGTGACAATCACCGGGTGAACTCGGAAGAAGCCGGCCCCACCGAATGGGTGGCGCGGGAAGAGGTCGGCGTCGGACCGTGGGAGGGCGAGTGGCCCGCGGACGAGCGGTACGACCCCGAACTGCTGGCCAACGGCGACCGCCGCAACGTCGTCGACCCGTACCGCTACTGGCGGCGCGAGGCCATCGTGTCCGATGTGGACGCCCGGCGGCACCCCTTCCACGTGGCGATCGAGAACTTCCAGCACGATCACAACATCGGCACCGTGGTCCGGACGGCGAACGCGTTCGCCGCCGCGGCCGTGCACATCGTCGGACGGCGGCGCTGGAACCGGCGCGGCGCCATGGTGACCGACCGCTACCAGCACCTTCTCCACCACGAGGACGTCTCCGGGTTGCTGACCTTCGCCGCCGAGAAGGGGCTCGCCGTGGTCGCCGTCGACAACACCCCCGGCTCGCAGCCCGTCGAGACCGCGGAACTGCCGCGTGAGTGTGTCCTGCTGTTCGGCCAGGAAGGGCCGGGGTTGTCGGCCGAGGCGCAGAAGACCGCGTCGCTGGTCGTGTCGATCGCGCAGTTCGGCACGACGCGTTCCATCAACGCCGGCGTCGCCGCCGGGATCGTCATGCACGCCTGGGTCCGGCAGCACGCCGACCTCGCCACGGCCTGGTAACCCGGGCTAGACCGGGGCGACCTCCACCGGGATCCCGTTCAGCACGGCGTTCCCGGACGGGACGTCGAGCAGGGTCTCGTCGGCGACGAGGTTCGAGTTGACCCCGGCGTGCGCCGTCGCGACCTTCGTACGCATGCCTTCGACGTCGTGACCCCAGCCGTGCGGCATGCTCACCACGCCGGGCCGGACGTCGGCCGTGACCTCGACCGGCACTTCGAGCTTCCCCGCCCTCGACGTCACCGACGCGAGCCCGCCGTCGGTCAGCCCGAGCCGGGACGCGTCTTCCGGGTGAACCTGGACGGTGCACCGGTTTCCGCCGCGCACCAGGGGCGTCAGGTTGTGCATCCACGAGTTGTTCGAGCTCAGATGCCGCCGTCCGATGAGCAGCAGGCCGCCGTCGGGCGCCTTGCCGAGTTCCGCGCGCAGCCGCGGGACGTCCTTCGTGATCGCGTCCGGGGCCAGCTCGACCTTCCCGCTCGCGGTGCTGAGCACCTCCGGCAGCCGCGGCTTCAGCGCGCCGAGGTCGATGCCGTGCGGCGCGGCTTCGAGGTCGGCGAGTTTCAGCCCGTACGGTCCGCCGCGCAGCATCAGGTCGATCATCCGCGCCGGTCCCGTGCGGCCTTCGGCGAGCGACAGGTCGACGCCGGTGCGCCGCGCCGTCTCGGCCGCGACCATCGTGTCGAAGGCGGCGACGTCGACGTCCGGGCCCTGACCGGCGGCGATCCCGGCCATCCGCAGCAGGGTCACCCACTCCTGCGGCAGGTCCGTGTCGAGGGTCGGAGGCGTCCAGTTCGCGACGTTGCGCACGGCGAGCGTGTACAGCGCGACGTCGTAGTGCGGCCGCTCCAGCGGTGACGGTCCGGGCAGGATGACGTCGGCGTGCCGGGTGGTCTCGTTGAGATAGACGTCGAGGGAGACCATGAAGTCCAGCTGCCGCAACGCTTCCGTGAGCCGCGCGGAGTTGGGCGTGCTCAGCGCCGGGTTGCCGCTGATGGTCACCAGCGCCCGGACCCGGCCCTCGCCGGGCGTCTCGATCTCGTCCGCGAGCGTGGCCACCGGCAGCTCGCCGAGCACCTCCGGATAACCGCGCACCCGGCTCTTCCAGCGGCCGCTGGTGAACGGCGAAGACCGTCGCGGCTTCCACGCGGCGGGCAGCGGGAACATGACGCCGCCTTCGCGATCGAGGTTGCCGGTGAGCGCGTTGACGACGTCGACCAGCCAGCTCGCGATCGTGCCGTACGACTGGGTCGTGGTCCCCATCCGGCCGTAGACCGCGGCCCGCTCGGCGTCCGAGAGTTCGATCGCGATGCGGCGGATCTCGGCGGCGTCGATCCCGGTCGCGGGCGCGACCGCCTCCGGCGTGAACGGCTCCGCGAGCGCGCGAACCTCGTCGACACCGTTGACGTGCTCACCGGGACGGACGCGGTTCTCCGCGAAGAGGACGTTGACCAGCGCGAACAGGAACAACGCGTCGGTGCCGGGCCGGATCGCGTGGTGCTCGTCGGCGAGCTGGGCGGTCCGGGTGCGGCGAGGATCGAGGACGACGATCTTGCCGCCTCGTTTCTGGATCCCGCGCAACCGGCCGCGGGTGTCGGCCGCGGTCATCAGGCTTCCGTTGGACACCAACGGGTTCGCGCCCAGAATGAGCAGGTGCTCAGTGCGGTCGAGGTCGGCGACGGGAATGGTCTGCGGATCGCCGAAGAGATAGCCGGACGAGAAGTGCTTCGGCATCTGGTCGACCGTGGTCGCGGTGTAGAAGTTCTTGGTGCCCAAGGCTTTGAAGAACACGCGGCCGTAGAGCACCAGCGCCGCGTTGTGCACCGTCGGGTTGCCCGAGTAGACGGCGACGGCGTTCTTGCCGTGCTCCTCGATGATCGGCCGAAGCCGCCGGTCGATCTCGGCGAAGGCCTCGTCCCAGCCGACCTCGACGAACTCGCCGTCGCGTTTGACCAGCGGCCCGGTGAGCCTGTCGGGATCGTGGTGCAGCGCGCCGAGCGAGGCGCCCTTCGGGCAGATGTAACCCTGGGAGAAGACGTCCTCGCGGTCGCCCTGGACCCGGGTGACGAGGCTCTTCTCGTCGATCGTCACCTCCAGGCCGCAAGTGGCTTCGCAGAGCGGGCAGGTCACGTGCGCCGTGGTCATGAAGCACCTCGCGGGGTCGGGTATCGCCTTAACATACTGAGCGGTATGTCAGCGGGCAAGGGATGATGGCGCGATGACCGCACTCGCCGACCGGGCCGCGGCCGCCGAACGCGCGGTCCGCGACCGGCATCTGCGCCGGGTATGGGGACTGCCCGGGACCGTGCTCGGCCGCAGCGGCTGGCCGCCGTCGGCGGGCCAGCGTGTCCACTGGCACTGGAACTACTGGTGGCAGGCGCATCTGCTGGACACCCTCGTCGACGCGCAACTGCGGGACCCTTCGCCGGACAGGCTGAAGCTGATCGACCGGTTCGTGGCGTCGGTGCGACTGCGCAACTTCGGCAAGTGGATCAACGACTATTACGACGACATCGCCTGGCTCGGCCTCGCGCTGCAACGCGTCGGACACCTCGGGCTGGACGTCCGCGGCGGGCTGGAGCCGATCAGTTCGCGGCTGCGCGAAGGCTGGACCGACGAAGCGGGCGGCGGGATCCGGTGGCGCGTCGGCGACGACTTCAAGAACGCGCCCGCGAACGGCCCGGCCGCGATCTTCCACGCGCGCGAAGGGGCCGAACAGCACGCGCGGGGCCTGACCGACTGGATGACCGAGCGGCTCGTCGATCCGGAGACCGGACTGGTGTGGGACGGCCTCCGCGTCGGCTCCGGCGAACTGGTCAAGCACATTTTCACGTACTGCCAAGGGGTTTACCTCGGCGCCTGCCTCGAATTGTCCGAAGTGGACAGAGTGGAGCACGTGATCCACGCGGTCGCGGAGCACGTCGCGCCGAACGGGGTGATCCGGGGACAGGGAGACGGCGACGGCGGCCTGTTCGCCGGGATCCTGGCGCGCTACCTGGCGCTCGCCGCGCCGCTGCTGCCGAGCGGGGTGGCACGCGATCTGGTCATCCGGTCGGCCGACGCCTGCTGGACCGGCGCTACCGAGACACCGCACGGGCCGCTCTTCAGCGCCGACTGGGCGACTCCGGCGCCTTCGCTCCCCCTCGCCCCCGACGCTCCCGAACGCGACCTGTCCGTCCAGATCAGCGCTTGGATGCTCCTCGAAGCCGCCGCCACCCTGACCCACGCCCCGCACTGAGCCGCCTGTCCACGACCCTCGCGCGCGCTATGAAAGGCCCGTTACTTGCAAATTTTGCAAGTAACGGGCCTTTCATGTCACGCCCCGCACACCCAAAACCGCAACTAGAGGACTACTTGCGGTCAGGGGTCACCAGACGTCGCCCGAGCGCCAGTCCGCGGTGATCTCCCCGTCCAGATCCATGGTGACCCCCACCGGCAGCACATGGATCGAGCCGTCGTCCTCCTTCGTCGCCTCAACGCCCGAAGGCGTCATGGCCGACGAAGGCCCGCGCCACACCAGCCAGCCGCGCGACGCATAGAACTCCAGGGCGTCTTCGGACGCCGAAAGCGCCCCGAGGTCGTACGCCTTCCGCAAGACCAGCTCCAGCGCGTCCATCATCGCGGCGCCGTGACCACGCCGCCGGTGGTCCGACCGGACAGCCACCGCCTCGACGTACCCCGTCCGCAGTGCCCGCCCGTCGTGCATCAGCCGTCGCTGGACCAGCGACGCGTGCCCGATCAGCTCGCCGCCCTCCCAGATCAGCGTATGCATGCCGCCGAGGGCGTTCTGCCAGTCGTCTTCGCTGAAATCACCGTCGAAGGCGTCGTCGAGCAGGGCGCGTGCCGCTTTCAGCACGGCGGCGTCGAGGTCGGCGGTGTGCACGGTCCACAGCTCGGTCATTCCGCCATCTTCACCCGGCGGCGGCGTTCTGACCAGCGACTTGTGACTCAGCAGCCGCACGATTGACGGTGTATGAAGCGCGGTGCGAGCCGTACGGATTCGGGTCGTCGCTCAGGGTCGGTGATCCGGGCCAGCAGGAGTTCGACGGCCTTGCGCCCGATCTCCTCGATCGGCTGCGCCATCGTGGTCACCGCCGGGGTCACCTGGCCCGCCCACTCCATGTCGCCGTACCCGACGATCGCCAGGTCGCGCCCGATTCGGATGCCGAGCCGGTGCGCCTCGTACTGGACACCGATCATCATCGCCTCGCTCGCCACCACGAGCGCTGTCGGCGACGGCCAGCTGTCGAGCAGTTTCGCCGTCGCGGCGGCCGCCCCACCCGGCGTCGACTGCCCGCACGCGACCAGCTGCGACGTCCACCGGATGCCGGAGCGGCCGAGGCCGAGGCGGTATCCCAGCGCCCGCTCCTCGAAGGTGGCCATGTCCTCTTCGCCGGAGATGAAGCCGATCTTGCGGTGCCGCAGCCCGGCGAGGTGCCGCACGAGCGCGCACACCGCCTGGATGTTCTCGGAACCGACCTGGTCGACGTCGTTGCGCCCGGCCATCCGGTCGACGAGCACGGTCGGCACACCCATCCGGACCAGGCCGTTGATCACCGCTTCGTCACCGGCCGCCGGGACGAGCAGGACACCGTCGACGCGGTCCGCCCGCAGCGCGCGGATGACCGCGGCCTCTTCGGCGACGCTGTCCCCGGTGTCGGCGAGGGTGATCTCGCAGCCGTGACGTCGTCCGGCGCGGCGGATGGCGCGGATGAGCTCACCCGAATAGGGGTTCGCGTGCATCGCCATGGCCACCCCGAACCGGTGGGTGACAGGGGTGTCCTCCCACAGGGGTAACGCCGGCGACAATGCGGTCATCGGTCCACGCCTTCATCCGAGCTTGAATGAAGGTAACGGCTGTTGGACCCCCGCTCGGCGGCGAGACCGGAAAGTCGGCCAACAATCATCAATGTGAGTGAACATGCGCGCATCCGCAGGACGCCCGATGGCGGAGCGTAGGCGGAATCCGAATCGTCTGGGCCTTGCGTGCCGGATCGTTGATCCTGGCCAGCAACAGGCGCACTGCCTGTGTGCCGATCTCCTCGATCGGCTGCGCCATCGTGGTCAGTGGCGGATCGACCAGGTCGGCCCACTCGACGTCGTCGTAGACCACCACCGGCAGGTCGACTCCGGCGCGCAGCCCGCGTTTGCGCAGCTCGTGCAGCACCCCGACCATCATGCTGTCGTTGCCGACCACCAGCGCGGTCGGCGGCTCCGGCAGCGCGAGCAGCGTGCTCAGCGCCAGCGCGCCGCCGGCCCGCGACGACTGTCCGCACGCGACCAGGTCCTCCGACCAGGTCAAACCCGACCGGCCGAGCCCCAGCCGGTAGCCGAGGATGCGTTCCTCGCTGGTGCTCAGCCCCGCCGTGCCGCTGATCATGCCGATCCGCTGGTGCCCGAGCGACGCCAGATGCGCCGTCAGCGCGGACGTCGACTGGATGTTCTCCGCGCCGACCTGGTCGACGTCGGTCCGGGTGGAGAGCCGGTCGATGAGCACCGTCGGAACGTCCAGCGAGACGAGCTCCCCGATCACCGAACCGTCGCCGGGCGACGGCGTGATCAGCAGCCCGTCCACCCGGCGTGAGCGCAGGGTTCGCACCGTTTCACGCTCGGTGTCGACGGTGTCGTGCGTGTCCGCGAGCAAGACCGTGTAGCCGGCTGACGCGGCTTCGCGCTCGATCGCCTGGATCAGCAGGGCGAAGTACGGGTTCGCCAGCAGGGAGATCGCGACGCCGATCGACCGCGTGCCGCCGGTGACCAGGGAACGGGCGATGGCGTCCCCGGTGTAGCCGGTCTGCTCGATCGCGCGCAGGACCGCGGCCTTGGTCTCCTCGGCCACCGCTCTCGTCCCGTTGACCACGTGTGAGACCGTCGTGATCGAGACTCCCGCCAGCTCGGCGATATCGCGTTGGGTGGGGCGGGAGGAGCGTGACGGCGGCATTACCAATCCTCGATCAGGTCTGCGAGCAAGCGTTTGCGCAAACGCTTGCGAGTGAGCATAACCCTGTCTACCTTCCGGTCCATCAGGACAGCCTCGAATCGGAGGGCATCCCCCATGAGACAGCGCAGTCTCGTCGCGCTCACCCTGGTCGCCGTGCTCACGGCGACCACGGCCGGGTGCACGGTCGAACGCCACTGGGGTGGCGGATCGAACGCCGGCGGTGGCGGCAAGGCCAAGGTCGGCCTGGTCACCAAGACCGACACCAATCCCTACTTCGTCGAACTGAGAGCGGCGGCCAAGGCGGCCGCCGAAGCGAACGGCGCGGAGTTCAACGCGCTCGCCGGCCAGTTCGACGGTGACAACGACGGCCAGGTCCGGGCCATCGAGAACCTCATGCAGCAGGGTGCGAACACCATCCTGATCACGCCGAGCTCCTCGACCGGCGTCCTCGACGCCATCGACCGCGCCCGCAAGGCCGGGGTGCTGGTCATCGCGCTCGACACCGCGACCGAACCCGACACCGCCGTCGACGCCACCTTCGCCACGGACAACTTCGAGGCCGGACGTCAGCAGGGCGCGTACGTGAAGGCCGTTCTCGCGGGCAAGCCGCCGAAGCTGTTCATGGTGGACGGCACCGCCGGGTCCACAGTGGACACCCAGCGGCACACCGGGTTCCTCAAAGGCATCGGCCTGACCGACGCCTCGCCGGAGATCAAGGGCAAGACGCCCGCGAACGGCGACCAGAGCCTGGCTCAGCAGGGCGTGGAGAACCTGCTGCAGCGCACCACCGACATCAACGCCGTCTACACGATGAACGAGCCGATGGGCCGCGGCACCTACGCCGCCCTCCAGGCCCGCGGCCTGGTGAACCAGCTCGTGATGGGCTCGATCGACGGCGGCTGCGAAGGTGTCAAGAACGTCCGCGACGGCCAGTACGCCGCCACGGTCATGCAGTTCCCCAAGAAGATGGCGGAGCAGGGCGTCCTCGCCGCCGTCGAATACGCCAAGACCGGCAAGAAGCCGAGCGGGTTCGTCAACACCGGATCCGCGGTGATCACGGACAAGCCGATCCCCGGCGTGGAAAGCCAGGACACCAAGTGGGGCCTCGAGAACTGCTGGGGGACGAAATGAGCACCTTGACCCTCAAGGGCAACGAGCGGCCGACGATCGGTGAGTTCTTCCTGCGCGCACCGGCGGTCGGGCCCGCGCTGGCCCTGCTCGTCGCGATCGTGGTGTTCTCCCTCTCGACGGACACCTTCCTCGATCTCGACAACCTTTCCCTTGTGGTGCAACAGTCCCTGGTGGTCGGCACACTCGCCCTCGGGCAGACGCTGATCATCCTGACCGCGGGCATCGACCTGGCCAACGCGGCCGCGATGGTGCTCGCGACGCTGATCATGGCGAAGCTCGTCGTCGGCGGCGTTTCCGGGATTTGGGCGCTGCTGCTGGGAATCGTGGCGACGGTGGTGATCGGGATGGTCACCGGTTCGCTGGTCACCCGGATCAAACTGCCGCCGTTCATCGTCACGCTCGGCCTGCTGACGGTGCTCACCGCGGCCGCGAAACTGTTCGCGAGCGGCCAGGCCGTCCCGGTCGCCGACTCGCTGCTCAAGTGGCTCGGCACCCGCCGCTACCTGTTCGGCGGCATCCCGATCACCTACGGTATGACGCTGGCTTTGCTGATGTACCTGGCACTTTGGTACGCGCTCACGCGGACGCCGTGGGGCAAGCACGTCTACGCGGTCGGCAACGCGCCGGAATCCGCGCGGCTGTCCGGGATCAAGGTCAACCGGACGATCCTTTCGGTGTACATCGTCGCCGGGGTGATCGTCGGGATCGCGGCCTGGCAGGCGCTCGGCCGCGTGCCGAACGCCGACCCGAACGCCTTCCAGCTCGGCAACCTCGACTCGATCACCGCGGTGGTGCTCGGCGGCGCGAGCCTGTTCGGCGGCCGGGGTTCGGTTCTCGGCACGATGATGGGCGCGCTGGTCGTCGCGGTCCTGCGGTCCGGTTTGACCCAGCTCGGGGTGGACGCGCTCTACCAGGACGTCGCGACCGGTGCCCTGCTCATCGGCGCCGTCTGCGTCGACCGTTTCGCGAGGAGGCAGCAGTCATGACGACACCAACGTTGTCCGCTCAGGGACTCGTCAAACGCTACGGCCGGGTCACCGCCATCGACGGCGCCGACTTCGAACTGTTCCCCGGTGAGGTGCTTGCCGTGGTCGGCGACAACGGCGCCGGGAAGTCGAGCCTCATCAAAGCCCTTTCGGGCGCGGTGATCCCGGACTCCGGTGAGATCAAAGTGGACGGTCAGGCCGTGCACTTCAAGTCCCCTTTGGACGCCCGCCACTACGGGATCGAGACGGTGTACCAGGATCTCGCCGTCGCCCCGGCACTCGACATCGCGTCGAACATGTTCCTGGGCCGGGAAAAGCGGCGCAAGGATCTGTTCGGACAGCTGTTCAGGAAGCTGGACACCGCGACCATGCGGGCCGACGCCCAGCGGATCCTGGACGAACTCGGCATCAACATCAAATCCATCACGCAGCCGGTGGAGACGCTGTCCGGCGGGCAGCGCCAGGGTGTCGCGGTCGCGCGGGCGGCCGCGTTCGGCACCAAGGCGGTGATCATGGACGAGCCCACCGCCGCGCTCGGCGTCGCCGAATCCGGCAAGGTGCTCGACCTGATCAACCGGATCCGTGAACGTGGTCTGCCGGTGGTCCTGATCAGCCACAACATGCCGCACGTGTTCGACATCGCCGACCGCATCCACGTGCACCGCCTCGGCAAGCGTGTCGCGGTCGTCTCGCCGAAGACGCACACGATGAACCAGGTCGTCGGCCTGCTCACGGGTGCGCTGAAGCTCGGCGAGAACGGCGAAGTCGAAGAGGTGGCCGCAGCCGTGCACACGGGTCTGTAGTGCGGCGGGTGCTGCTGGCGGGCCTGTGCACCGTCGACCAGGTTCAGCGCGTCGCCGAGTTCCCGGCGCCGGGCGAGAAGGTGCGTTCGCTGTCCGTGGACGTCGCCGCCGGGGGGCCGGCGACGAACGCGGCGGTGACCGTGGCCGCGCTCGGCGCCGGGGCGACGCTCTTCACGGTCGCCGGTGCGCACCCGCTGGCGGCGCTGGCCCGCGCCGACCTCGAGGCGCACGGCGTCGACCTCGTCGACCTCGATCCAGGACGGCCCGATCCGCCCGCGATCAGCGCCATCGTCGTCCGTGACTCCGACGGGGAACGCACCGTCGTCTCGCGCAACGCCCACGCCTCTGGACACCCCACCCCGGCGCAATTCGTCCTCTCATTGCGCTCCTTGCACGCGCAACTACCGCAACCAGAGGACGAATTGCCCGGGTGTGTGCTCCTCGACGGGCACCATCCGGAGGTCGCCATGCACACGGCGCGCTGGGCGCGGGAGCGGAAGGTGCCGGTGGTGCTCGACGCCGGGAGCTGGAAGCCGGTCTTCGCCGACCTCCTGCCGCTGGTCGACATCGCCGCGTGCTCCTCGCTCTACCGCGGGGACGATCCGCGTGCGCACGGCGTGCCGGTGGTGATCACGACCGCGGGCCCCGATCCGGTGCGCTGGTCGACGGCGGACGGCTCCGGTGAGATCCCCGTTCCCGTCACCCAGGCGCGTGACACGCTAGGGGCGGGCGACGTCTGGCACGGCGCTTTCGCGTACGCGGTCGCCAGGGACACAGGGGACGTCCCCGGCTGGATCGAGTTCGCCAACGAGGTGGCCGCCGAACGGGTGCGGCATGAAGGACCGAGGTCGTGGACGGCCGCGGTCGCGAAGAAAGGACTGCCATGACAGCCATGCCTCCGGTGTTCGAGGACCTGTTGAGCAGGGCCCAGACGCTGGCGAAGCCGGGGCAGCGCAGCGTGCTCGGGATCGTCGGTGCCCCCGCGTCCGGCAAGACGACCCTGGCCTGGGGCCTGGCGAAGGCGCTGGGCACGAGGGCGGCCGTGGTCGGGATGGACGGTTTCCACCTGGCGCAGGTGGAACTGCAGCGGCTCGGCCGCGCGGAGCGCAAGGGCGCGCCGGACACCTTCGACGCCGCCGGGTATGTGCACCTGCTGCGAAGGCTCGCCGAAGGCCGCGAGACGGTCTACGCGCCCGAGTTCCGCCGTGAGATCGAGGAGCCGATCGCCGGTGCCGTCGCGGTCACGCCGGATGTCCCGCTGGTCATCACCGAGGGGAACTACCTGCTCATGCAGGACGACCCGTGGAGCGGCGTGAAGCCGATCCTCGCCGAGTCTTGGTTCCTCGCGCCGGACGAACCCGAGCGCATCGAGCGGCTCGTTTCGCGCCACCGCCGCTACGGCCGTTCGCTGGTCGACGCGCGTCGCCGCGCCCTCGGTTCCGACCAGCGCAACGCCGATTTGATCGCGTCCACCAGCGGCCGGGCCGACCTGGTCCTCGAGAATCTCCCGCTGGTTAACTTCGCCATATGAGTGGTGTTCTCCTCGTCACCGGCGGCAGCAAGGGCATCGGCGCGGCGGTCTGCGAACTGGCCGCCGCGCGCGGGTACGACGTCGTCGTCAACTACGCGGGTGATGCCGAAGCGGCCGAAGACGTCGCTTCGCGCGCCCGGAAGCACGGTGTCCAGGCGATCGCCCGGCGCGGGGACGTCGCGTCCGAAGACGACGTGCTGGCCCTGTTCGACGCGGCCGCCGGACTCGGTCCCCTCGCCGGGGTGGTCGCGAACGCGGCCATCACCGGCAACACCCCCGGCCGCTTCGACGAATACGACGTCGACGTCGTCCGTCGCGTCGTGGATGTCAACATCACGGGCGTCTTCCTGTGCGTTCGCGAGGGCATCCGCCGGATGTCCACCCGGTACGGCGGTGCGGGGGGCGCGATCGTGACGGTGTCCTCCACCGCCGCGCGGACCGGCTCGCCCGGAGAGTGGGTTCATTACGCGGGGACCAAGGCGGCGGTCGAAACGATGACCTACGGCGTGGCGCAAGAAGTCGCGCGGGAGTCCGTTCGGATCAACGCCGTCGCACCCGGGATGATCCACACCGGCCTGCACGCGGCGGCCGGGCTGCCCGATCGGATGGACCGGATCGCCCCGACCATTCCGATGGGACGGGCGGGCGAACCCGGTGAAGTCGCGGAAGCCGTGCTGTGGCTGCTTTCCCCGGCCGCGTCGTACACCACCGGGACGGTGCTGACCGTCGGCGGAGGGCGTTGACCCCCGGGGCCACGGACCGGTTACGAGCGGATATCGGGTCCGCGTGCGGTTCAGCCACGTTTTAACACGCTTTCCCGGCAGATATCACGATTCATGTGGGAAGTCGGCGGATCACCTCGTGGCCCCAGGCGCCTGTGTCACCCTGGTTGCGCCCCCAAGCTCTTGATCAGGACGGTCATCCCCGATGTCCAAGCTCATGTCTGTGCACCACCTGGCACTCACCGTGACCGACGTGGACCGGAGCGTGCCCTGGTACGCCCGTGTGCTCGAACTCGAGGAGTTCACGCGTCGCGAAGACCCCGAAACGGGTCTGCGGAAGGTCGTGTTGCGCTCGCCGAGCGAGGGTTTCGCGGTGGTGCTCGTCGAACATCAGGACACCGAGCGGCCGCGGTTCGACGAACGGCGGACCGGTCTGGACCACGTGGCGTTCAAGGTCTCGTCGCGGTCGGAACTGGCCGAGTGGGAAGCGCGGCTCTCGGAGTACGGCGTCGTCTACACGCCGTCGAAGGGATCGCGAACCCTGGAAGGCTCGTCGGTCATCGTGTTCCGTGACCCCGATGGCATCCAGCTGGAGATCTGGGCGGACGCTTAGGCCGTGTCCGGCGAGTCTTGTTCGCGGTCTTCGCGCCCAGGCGGTCCCTGGATCACGAAGCCCATCGAACAGACCCACCGGACACGGCCTAAGTGGTCGCGCGGTCCTCGACCTCGTCCGCCGGACGCCGCATCTCCTGGCGATAGCGGATCACGCCGTAGGCCGTGCCCACCACGAAGAACGCGACGCTGATCCACAGGGCGGCCGTCTTCACCCACGGCAGCTGGTCCAGCAGACCGGCACCGTAGTAGCCGAGCAGCACCAGCGTCGGCACCCAGAGCAGTCCGCCGAGCGCCGTCGCGAGGGCGAACCGGCGCGGATCCATCCGCGCGGTCCCGGCGATGAGCGGCGCCAGCGTGCGGATCCACGGGATCCAGCGCGCGGCGACGATGGCGAAGAAGCCCCTGCGATCGAGGAAGTTCCTGGCGCGGTCGAGGTTGTGCCGGTTCAGCACCTTGCCGCCGCGCCGGGCGATCAGTTTCGTGCCCGTCGTCCGGCCGATGTAGTAGCCCACCTGGTTGCCGAGGATCGCGACGAGCAGCGCGGCCGCCGAGAGCAGCCACGCGTTCAGGTCGGAGCCGTGCTGCGCGAGGACGACCCCGGCCGCGAACAGCAGGGAGTCGCCGGGCAGGAACAGCCCGATGATCAGCGCGCACTCCACGAAGATGAAGCTCAGCACGATCACCCAGACGAGCACCGGCCCGGCGGTGTCGAGCCAGCTCACGCCGATGCCCGCGGCCTCGGTGTACACCTCACTCACGACGCGAGCCTACGTGTACTCGGCGAACCCCACGCGGCCGAACCGTGGAATCGGGGTGTCCGAAAGTTCCGGTCACGCGCCCCACGGACGCTATGAAAGGCCCGTTACTTGCAAAATTTGCAAGTAACGGGCCTTTCATAGCGTTGGCCCTAGTGCTCGACGAGCTCGTCGAGCGCCTGGTCGTAGCTCAACCGGACGTCGTGTTCGGCCTGGTCACCGCCCAGCAGCTCCACCCGGCTGGTGGCGGGCGGGTAGCCGCTGGCGATCACCGTGTACGTCCCGGCGGGCAGGTCGCTGATCGTGTAGTTGCCCTCCGCGTCGGTCCTCGCCACGGCGGCGACGCCGCCCGAGGAGTCGAGCACGGTGATCCGTGCGTCCGGCACGATCCGCTCCCCGTCGGTGCGGGCGACCCCGCTCAGCAGGATCGTGCTGACCAGTTCGACGTCGTGGCGCAGCACGCCGGCGCCGGTGGCGGTCAGCGTCGCCGCGACCGGCCGGAACCAGCGGCCGCTGGCGACGATCGTGTAGCGCCCGCCCACGATCCCGGCGAAGGAGTAGACGCCGTTCTCGTTCGTGTGGGTCCTGGCCACCTGATTGCCGTTGTGGTCGATCAGGGTCAGCGCCGCCCCCGCGACGTTCGTCGCGTCGTCCCGGCGGACGTGCCCGCTGATCTGCGCGGATCCTGCCCGGTAGACACCGTTGCCGTTCCCGTTGGTCATCGCGTGCTTGCCGGGTTCGGGAGTCACCGGAGCGGTGACGACCGTCTTCTCGGAAGCCGTTTCGACCGGTGCGGGCTCCTCTTCTTCGAGGAGGGCTTCGCCGCCTTCGAGGGCCGACGCCGCCGAAGGAGCCGAGCCGCCGAGCAGCGGGATCTCCTTCATGAACATCAGCACCAGCGTCGCCAGCAGCGCGACCGCGCCCGCCACGTAGAACACCGTGGTGATCGACTCGGTGAAGCCGATCAGCACCGGGGTCTTGATGGCCTCGGGCAGGCTCGCGATACCGCTCGTGTTCGACTGGATGTCGCCCAGCGCCGCAGCGCCTTCCCCGGTCGGCGCGTTGCCGCCGAACGCCTTGGTGATGTTGCCCGGCAGGACGTTGAACAGGATCGTCAGGAACACCGCGACACCCGCGGTACCACCGATCTGCCGGAAGAACGTCGCCGAAGCGGTCGAGACGCCCATGTCGCTGCGCGGGCCCGCGTTCTGCACCGCGATGATCAGCGTCTGCATGCAGGCACCGAGGCCGAGACCGATGATCGCGGCCGCGACCAGCGGGTGCCACAGCGCGCTGTTGTACTCGACCTGCGCGAAGAAGAACGCGCCCGCCGCGATCAGCAGCGTGCCGACCACCGGGAACACCTTGTAGCGGCCGGTCTTGCTGGTGATCTGGCCCGAGACGATCGAACCGCTCATGATGCCCGCCATCAGCGGGATCATCAGCAGACCCGACTCGGTCGGCGAGAACTCCTGAACCACCTGCATGTACTGCGGGATCATCATGATCGCGCCGAACATCGCCACACCGACGATGACGCCGCCGATGATCGCGACCGTGAAGGTCGAGTTCTTGAACAGCCGCAGCGGGATCAGCGCCGCGTCCTTCATCAGCTTCTCGATGAAGATGAAGGCGACCACGCCGATGGCGCCGATGACGTAGCAGATGATCGCGTTCTGCGAGCCCCAGCCCCACTTGTTGCCCTGCTCGGCGACGATCAGGAACGGCACCACGGCGACGACGAGCGCGAGCCCGCCCCACCAGTCGATCTTGTGGTCGTGGCGCTGGTGCGGCACGTTGAGCACCTTGGCGACGACGAACAGCGCGACGATCGCGATCGGCACGTTGATCAGGAAGACCCAGCGCCAGCCGGCGATGTCGTAGCCGAAGACGCTGCCGAGCTTGTCGAAGTCGGCGAAGAACCCGCCGAGCACCGGGCCGAGCACGGTGGAGATACCGAACACGGCGAGGAAGTAACCCTGGTAGCGGGCGCGTTCCCGCGGCGGCACGATGTCGCCCATGATCGTCATCGCCAGCGACATCAGACCACCGGCGCCGAGGCCCTGGATCGCGCGGAACGCGGCCAGCTCGTACATCGACGTCGCGAACGCCGAGGCGATCGAACCGATCAGGAAGATCGAGATCGCCGCGATGTAGAACGGCTTGCGCCCGTAGATGTCGGACAGCTTGCCGTAGATCGGCGTGACGATGGTCGAGGTGATCAGGTAGGCCGTGGTGATCCAGGCCTGCAGGTCGAACCCGTTGAGGTCGTTCGCGATGCGGACGATCGAGGTGCCCACGATCGTCTGGTCGAGCGCCGCCAGGAACATGCCCGACATCAGGCCGATCAGGATCGTGACGATCTGACGGTGGCTGAGCCGGGGCCCGTCCTCCTCGACGGCTGGTGGACTTTCTACGGTGGAACTCATTGTTCAGGCCCCCTTGGCCTTCGACGCCGACGCGGGGTCGGCGAACTGTGGAGATGTTTTTTCGATGTCGTCGTTCAGCCGGTGGAACAGCGAGTTGAGGGTTTCCCGGTCGTCGTCGGACCAGTCGCCGAGGACCTCGGCGAGCCACTGATTCCGTTGCTTGCGGTTCTCCTCGAACACCCGGAGCCCTTCGGCGGTCGGTGCGAGCAGGCAGGCGCGGCCGTCTTCGGGGTCGGCCAGGCGCTCGACCAGCCCGTGCTGGACGAGAGAGCTCGACTGCCTGCTGATGGTCGAGATCTCGGAGTGCAGGAACTCGGCGAGTTTGCTGGTCCGCTGGGGCCCGACGTGGATGAGGCAGAAGAGGATCGCGTACGCGGCCCGCTCGATGCCGTCCGGCCCCTGCTTGGACACCTGGGACTTGGCCCGGTTGACCAGGCGGACGAGCCGCACGAGCTCGTGCCCGAGGGTGTCGGCCAGATCGAGGTCGGACTTCGACCTGGTGCCGGGTGTCGTGGGTGTCATGGTGGTCTCTCTCGCCGGTTGCTTGGTCACTGCAACTAGTTGCCTAGAGCAAGGATGTTCCTCTCAAGGGTGCTTCGCAAGGAGAAAGTGACCGGGTGTGTCGGACAACACTTTAGTTGCCGCATGCAAGCACATTTATTCGTGCATGTTTGTCCGGTTCGCCCGTCTTGGGGTGCTGAGCAGGTGTTTTGTCGCCAGGGGAACAAGCCGGACCGGTCGCGCTTTGATGAAGTCATGACCGACTCCGCGCTTCTCGCGATCCTCGCCGGCCACAACCTCGGCACCCTCGCCACCATCAAACGGGACGGCAGGCCGCAGCTCTCGACCGTCAATTACCTCTACGACGCGGACGCCGGCGCGATCCTGATCTCGATCACCGCGCCGCGCGCCAAGACCAGGAACCTCCAGCGCGACCCGCGGGCGACGTTCCATGTCGCGACCGAGAGCGGCGGCAGCTACGTCGTCGTCGAGGGTCCGGCCGTGCTCACGCCGACCGCCGCTTCGCGCGACGACGCGACCGTCGACGCGCTGGTGGATCACTACCGGCGGGCTCGGGGCGAGCATCCGGACTGGGACGAGTTCCGGGACGCCATGGTCGCCGACCAGCGGGTCCTGCTCACCATCCCGATCGAGCGCGTCTACGGCCTCGACCGCAACTAGAGGACTAAACGCGAGGGGATCAGCGCTGGATGCGGGCCTTGATCTCGTCGATCCGGTCGAGGAGGGGGCTCGGGTCGTCCCGGCCGAGTGCCGCCCGCAGATAGAGGCCGTCGCCGACCAGGATGACCAGTTCGGCGGTCAGCGGGTCGTCGACGTGCTCGCTGATCAGGTCGTGGACCCGCTGGTTGTAGACCTGCACGACCTCGGAGACCCGCGGCTCGTTGAGCATGATCCGGATCGTCGCCATGGTCGTGCGATGCAGCGGCTTGCGCTGGGTGACGTCGGTGATCGCGGTGCGCAGGTACCACGAAACGACACCTTCGGGTGCGTTTCGTGCCCGCTCGAGGTCTTCCTCCGACAAGAGGGCGAGGCGCTCCATCAGGCCGTCGACCAGGGCTTCCTTCGAGCCGAAGTGGTAGAGCAAGCCGCCCTTCGACACTCCGGCGTGCGCGGCGACGGCTTCCAAGGTGATGCCGCCGGGGCCCTGCTCGATGAGGATCTCTTCGTACGAGTCGAGGATGCGTTCCTTCGCCGTGGGCTTCGCCATATCAGTTGACTATACCGTCCGGACGGTTTACCTTCGAACCCAGGCGGTAACTGTACCGTCCAGACGGTTTACCTAATTGAGGAGAGTGCGCCATGGCGGGGCGCAAGCAGTGGTGGGCGTTGGCGGTACTGGTGCTTCCGGTGCTGCTGATCAGCGTGGACATGACGGTGCTCGGGTTCGCGCTGCCGTTCCTGTCCGAGGATCTGGCGCCGACCGGTGCTGAGCAGTTGTGGATCGTCGACATCTACTCGTTCATGCTGGCGGGCCTGCTGGTCCTGATGGGCACGCTCGGCGACCGCATCGGGCGCCGCAAGCTGCTGCTCATGGGTGCCGCGGCGTTCGGCGCCGCGTCGGTGCTCGCGGCCTTCTCGACCAGCGCGTTCATGCTGATCATCGCCCGGGCGCTGCTCGGGGTCGGCGGCGCGACGCTGATGCCGTCGACGCTGTCGCTGATCCGCAGCATCTTCCTCGACCCTAAACAGCGCCGGACCGCGATCGCGGTGTGGAGTGCCGGGTTCTCCGGCGGCATGGCGCTCGGACCGGTGCTCGGCGGCTGGCTGCTGGAGCACTTCTGGTGGGGTTCGGTGTTCCTCATCAACGTCCCGGTGATGCTGGTGCTGCTGGTCGTCGGACCGTTCGTGCTGCCGGAGGCGCGTGACCCGAAGCCGGGCCGCTTCGACCCGTTGTCGGCGCTGCTGTCCCTGGCCGCGATGCTGCCGGTGGTCTACGGCATCAAGCTGGTCGCCGAACACGGCTTCACCCTCAAGGCCGCGATCAGCATCCTGATCGGTCTCGCGCTCGG
This sequence comes from Amycolatopsis sp. lyj-90, assembly GCF_046549035.1. Taxonomy (NCBI): domain Bacteria; kingdom Bacillati; phylum Actinomycetota; class Actinomycetes; order Pseudonocardiales; family Pseudonocardiaceae; genus Amycolatopsis; species Amycolatopsis sp. lyj-90. The sequence goes on along the minus strand of NZ_JAJPWP010000005.1, from coordinate 47,305 downwards.
TGTGCTGTTCGTCCGCAGGCAGAACCGCCTCGACGAGCCGATGCTCGACCTGAAGCTGTTCTCGAACCGGGCCTTCAGCGGATCCGTCGTGACGAACATGCTCGGCGTGTTCGCCATGGTCGGCCTGTTGTTCCTGGTGCCGCAGTACCTGCAGCTGGTGCTCGGGCTGACCCCGGTCGTCGCCGCGCTGTGGATGCTCCCGGCGACGGTCGCCGGGATCGCCGGCGCGCTTCTCGCGGCTTGGCTCGCGAAGCGGATCCGGGTCTCCGTGCTGGTCAGTGTCGGTCTCCTGGTCGCCGCTGTCGGCTTCCTGGCGTTGACGCAGGTCTCGTCCGGCGGCGGGCTCGCGTACGTCGTGGTGTCGTTCACGCTGCTCGGGGGCGGTGTCGCCCTGTCGGAGACGCTGACGAACGACCTGGTCATCTCGGCCGCACCGGCCGAACGGGCCGGGGCCGCGTCGGCGATTTCCGAGACCGGATTCGAGCTGGGCGGCGCGCTGGGCACCGCGATCCTGGGTAGTGTCGCGACCGCGGTCTACCGCTCCGGCCTGCCGGAGGGCACGCCCGAGGCCGCTCGGGACACGCTCGGTGGCGCCGTCGCCACCGCGCAGCAGCTCGACCCCGCGCAGGGTCAGGCGCTACTGGCGTCGGCGCGTGAGGCCTTCACCCAGGGTGTGCACGTCACCGCATGGGCAGGCGTCGCCGTGCTCGTCTATACGGGTGTTCAAGCGTACATTCTGCTCAATCGGAAGAAAGATTCCGCAGTGCGGATCTAATGAGCCTACGATAAGGGTATGAGCAACGACGCCTTGGTCATCCGGCTCCGCGAGCATCTCGGCGAGGCCGCGGTACTCACCGACTACGACGTCACGGCCGCGTACTCGCGCGACATGATGCCGCTCGCCGCGTCGGGCAGGCCCCTCGCGGTGGTGCTGCCCGCCGACACGGCGGGAGTACAGGCCGTGGTCAAGGCCTGCGCGGAATTCGAGGTCCCGATCGTGCCCCGCGGCGCCGGCAGTGGTCTGTCCGGCGCCGCGAACGCGATCGACGGCTGTGTCGTGCTGGTGCTGACCAAACTCGACCAGGTCGTCGAGATCGACGAGGGCAACCGGCTCGCCGTCGTGCAGCCCGGTGTGGTGAACCTCGATTTCCGTACCGCGGTGGAGAAACACGGCCTGTTCTATCCGCCGGACCCCTCCAGCTACGACTGGTGCACCATCGGCGGCAACCTGTCGACCAACGCCGGTGGTCTGTGCTGTGTGAAGTACGGCGTCACCACGGATTCGGTACTGGGCCTGGAAGTCGTGCTCGCCGACGGGTCGCTGCTGAAGACCGGGCGCCGCACGGTGAAGGGTGTCGCGGGCTACGACCTCGCGCGGCTCTTCGTCGGCAGTGAGGGCACGCTCGGGGTGATCACGCAGGCGACGGTCGCGCTGAAACCGTTGCCGCAGCTGCCTTCCACGCTCGTCGCGGCCTTCAACAGCACGGAGGCCGCGGGCGAAGCCGTCGCGCGAGTCGTGCGCGAGGGGCTGGTGCCGTCACTGCTGGAGATCATGGACGCGACGTCCATCAAGGCCGCCGAGGCCTATCTCAAGACCGACCTCGGCACCAGCTCGGACTGCAAAGCCTTGCTGCTCGCGCAATCCGACTCCGGCGGCGAGGTCGCGCGGCGGGAACTCGCCGCCCTGGAACAGATCTGCGTCGACTGCGGCGCGGATCTGGCCTACGCCACCGAAGATCTCGAAGAGGGCAAGATGCTGCTGCAGGCGCGGCGGGTCGTGCTCACCGCACTGGAGCTGTACGGCGTCTGGCTGACCGACGACGTTTGCGTGCCGCGCACCCGGATCGCCGAGCTGATCGCGGGCTGCGAGCGGATCAGCGAAGAGGTCGGGCTGCGGATCGCCGTCGTGGGCCACGCCGGCGACGGCAACATGCACCCGACGATCGTCTACTCGCCGGACTCCGAGGAGGAGTTCGCCCGCGCGCGGACGGCGTTCGACGCGATTCTCGAGGTCGCCCTGTCGCTGGGCGGGACGGTCACCGGCGAGCACGGCATCGGCAGGATCAAGCGCGAGTGGCTGGCGAAGGAGATCGGCGAAGTCGGCCTTCGCGTGCATCGCCAGATCAAGCAGGCTCTCGACCCGGGGAACCTCTTCAACCCGGACTCGATGTTCTCCCTCTGAACGCTATGAAAGGCCCGTTACTTGCAAAATTTGCAAGTAACGGGCCTTTCATGGCACGTCGGAAGGGTCAGTCGCGCACGCGCGGGATCTGCTGCGTCGCGTCCATGTCCACGGCCGGAGCGGCGTCGGTGCCCGCGTGCTTCTTCTCGCGGCGCGCCTTCAGGTACTCGATCACGATCGGCACCACCGACACCAGCACGATCAGGATGAAGATCGCGTCGATGTTCTTCTCGATGAAGGCGACCCCGCCGAGCAGGTGGCCGAGCGCGGTGATCCCGGCGGCCCACAGGATGCCGCCGATGACGGTGTAGGTGAAGTACTTCTTCGGGTCCATCTTGCCGATGCCGGCGATCCAGGTGATGAACGTCCGCACGAACGGCACGAACCGCGCCAGCACGACCGCCTTCGGCCCGTGCTTCTCCAGGAAGGCGTGTGTCTGGTCGACGTACTTCTTGTTGAAGAACTTCGAATCCGGCTTGCGGAACAGCCAGGGGCCGATCTTCCAGCCGAGGCCGTAGCCGAGCATGTTGCCGATCAGGGCGGCGAGCGTGACCAGCACGCACACCAGCCAGAGCGGAGCCTTGATCGAGCCGTTGGCGATGAGCAGGCCCGCGGTGAACAGCAGGGAGTCGCCGGGCAGCACCGGGAAGACGCTGCTCTCGATGAAGATGATCAGGCAGAGCACGGTGATGACCGGGACGGTCAGCCCGCTCAACAGGATCTTCGGGTCCAGCCACTCGGGCAGGAGCCCCATCGTCGTCACGGTGTTCTGCGCCAGGATCACACCAAAACGGTACAGGGTGACGCAGAGTGCCTTAACCCGACGGGAGAGGGCGGCTCAGATCAGGGTGAGCAGCCCGATCACCGAACCGGCGGCCAGTCCCAGGAGCACGGCCAGCAGCAACACCCAATACGCGGGCAGCGGGGCACTGCCGGGCGAAGGTGCCGGAGGCGGTGTCGGACGTTCCGCCAGCCTGGCCGTTTCCGCGTTCTCCAGCGCGACGCGCTCCCGTTCGAGCGAGTCCGCGCTCGCACCGGAAAGCAGGCCGTACTGGAGAGGCAGCTCGTGCTCCCCCGGAGCGGACTCGACGGTGTCCGAGTCACCCGAATCACTCTGTGTGTCCGAATTGCTCTCGGTGTCTGGTTCGACCGGTTTCTCGGTGGAAGCCTCGGTGATCCGCTCCGCCGAAGGGGCGAAGACGGCTTGAGCGCGCAAGGCGTCGGCTAGGAGCTTCTCCGGGTCCTTGGGCTCGCTCATCCAGGCTCCCTTCGCTGCTACCCGTCGCTGACCGACACACCACCTTCGACCGCGCCGCTCAGCGGGGCCGTGGCGCTCAATGTAGCCGCAGCGTCGTCCTCGACCCACTCGCCCTGGCGCAGCACCTTGACCGGTCGCAGGTCGCGGTCCAGCACGACGACGTCGGCCGCGAGCCCGGGGCGCAGCGACCCGGTCCGGTCGGCGATGCCGAGCAGTTCGGCCGGCCGGCCGGAGGTCGCGCGGACGGCGTCGAGCAGGTCGATGCCCGCACCGCGGACCAGGTTGCGGAAGGCCGCGTCCATGGTCAGCGTGCTGCCCGCCAGTGAACCGTTCCCGGCCAGCGTGGCGACACCGTCGCGGACGTCGACCTCGAGGCGGCCGAGGATGTAGCTGCCGTCGGCGGCGTCGGTGGCCGACATGGCGTCGGTGATGAGCACCGTCCGGCCCTTGCCCGCGTGGTGCGCGGCGAGCCGCAGCACCGTCGGGTGCACGTGGACGAGGTCGCAGATCAGCTCGACGGTGATCCGCTCGTCGTCGAGCAGGGCGCCGATCGGGCCCGGCTCGCGATGGTGGAGGGGCCGCATGGCGTTGAAGAGGTGGGTCGCGACGGAGGCGCCCGCGTCGATCGCGGGGATGATCTGGTCTTCCACGCCGTCGGTGTGCCCGATGGCGGCGATGACGCCCGATTCGGCCAGTTGCCGTACCGCTTTGACGCCACCGTGCAGTTCCGGGGCGAGCGTGACCATCCGGATGTCGCCGCGGCCCGCGCCGAGGAGCGCGTTCACCGTCGCCGTGTCCGGCTCGATCAGCGTCGCCGGGTCGTGTGCCCCGCACCGCGCTTTGGAGATGAAGGGTCCTTCAAGGTGAATCCCGGCAAGTTCACCCTCTTGGACCAGCTCTCGGAGGGCCGCGATCTGGTCCCTGAGCACCGGGATGGGATCCGAGACCAGACTGCCGAGCATGGTCGTGGTCCCGTGACGCCGGTGCGCGCGGACGGCGCGGAACAGCTCCTCGGGGTTTCCGCTGGAGAACGACCCGCCCCCGCCGCCATGGCAGTGGGTGTCGATGAAGCCGGGGATGACCAGGCCCCCGTCGACATGGACGCGGTCGATGTCCGGGGGTGTCCCGGAACCGACTTGGACGATCTTGCCGCCGGCGATAGCCAGCCAGCCGTCGTCGAGTACACGGTCCGGGGTCACTACCCGGCCGCCCACGATCACGAAATCTCCGGCGCCTCTCACGCCCCCCAGCATATATTGGTCTGGACCAAGCATGGCGGCACAACCCAGCGGTCGAGATTAAAGCCGGGTGTCAGTTCGGCGACTGCATCGCTTTCTGCAGTGCCTCCAGCGCCCGGCTGGCGGTTGACTTCACGGTACCTTTCGAAATACCGGCGGCCTCGGAAATCTCGGCCTCACTCAGCCCACCGTAGTAACGGAGCACCAGAACTTCACGCTGGCGGGGCGGCAGTTTGGACAAAGCGCTCACAACGGCCTGATGTTCACTCGACAGCATGGCGAGGCTTTCGGCCGAACGCGCGTTGACGGCGTGCGGCGCGACGTACTCGCGAGCGGTCTTGCGGCGGCGCAGCACACTGCGTGATCCGTTGACCACCGCGGTGCGCAGGTAGCCGACGGCCGCGGCGGCGTCCCGCAGCTTTCCCCAGTTGCGGTGGAGCCCGGTGAACGCCTCCTGGACGACGTCCTCGGCCGTGGCCGGTTCGTCCACGAGCAGGATGGCCAGCCGGACGAGCCGCATCCGGTGCTGGCGATAGAGATCCTCAAGGGTCAGCGGCGCCGCCGGCGGCGGTGGCGTGACCGGTCCGTCCATGGTGCGCAGATGGCCGAGGGTCACCTCGACACTGCGTTCCGCGTTGCCCTCGAGCATGTACCCCTACCTGTTCATTTACCCCTTTGAAGCACAACCTGTGCGTGGCGCCCGATCAGCGTATCGGGTGGGGCGAGACTCCCGCCTGATCGGATCCTGAGAACGTGGGCGGGGGTCGGATAGCGTCTACCACCGACCCGTTGAAGCGATCTTGGAGACGTCGATGGCCTGGTTCCTGGTGGAGATCCGGTACGTGCAGGAAAAGCTGGAGGACGTGCGGCCCCGGCACCGGAAATTCCTCTCCGACCTCGCCGAACAGGGCGTCGTCGCGCTCGGCGGCCCGCTGGGCGACGGCTCGGGCGGCATCTCGCTCTACCAGGCGGCCGACGAGGCGGCGCTGACCGAGATCATCGATCAGGATCCGTACCACCTCGAAGGTGTCGTCGCCCAGCGAACCGTGCGCGAGTTCAAGCCGGTGATCGGCGCCTGGCTGCCGCAAGAAGCCTGACAGCTCAGAGGTCGAGGGTGACCGGCTCGCGTTCGACGCAGATCCGGACGCGGTCGCCGGTCACCGTCGGCAGCTCGCAGGTCCCGCAGAACCCCTGCCTGCACGAATACGCGATACCGGGCACGGTTTCGCGCAGGACGTCGAGCGTGGTCCGGTCGGCGGGCACGTCCAGCGTCCGGCCGCTGCGGGCCAGTTCGACGCGGAACGGCTTGCCGCCGACGATCGGCGGCGTCGAAAACCGCTCGAAGAACACCGGTCTCGAAGTGCGCAGCGCCGCGTCCGTCCGGACGCCGACGATCATCGGAACCGGGCCGCAGCAGTAAATCGGGGCACTCTTTTCTGCCCCTTCGAGCAGTTCCGCGCCCGAGGCGGGAATCCCGTAGTCCGTGTCCGGCCGAACCCAGACTCTGTCCCCGAATTCGGACAATTCATCCAGGAACGGCATCGAAGCCTCGTCGCGGCCGGTGTAGACCAGCCGCCAGTCCGCGCCGGACGCGGCCGCCTGCCGCACCATCGGCAGGATCGGCGTGATCCCGATACCGCCCGCGATGAACAGGTACGCCGGGCTCGCGACGAACGGGAACGCGTTGCGCGGGCCGCGCGCGGTGATCCGCGCGCCCTTCTTCAGGGCGTGCACCGCCGTCGATCCCTCGCCCAGCAACCGGACGCCGACGCGGTAGGCCGAGCGGTCGTCCGGATCGCCGCACAGGGAGTACTGCCGGACCAGTCCAGGCCGCGGCGAGAGGTCGACGTGCGCGCCGGGCCGCCACCGGGGCAGCGGTTCGCCGCGTTCGTGCACCAGCCGCAGGCTGACCACGCCGTCGGCTTCGGCACGGAGATCGTCGACGACCAGCGGGAGATCGCGGTCGACGGCGGCCACCGGCGGACGGCGGCGTCCGCTCACGCCGCTGAGCCTGCGGTACGCCGCGACGACACCGGTCAGCGACGCCATCGCGCGGTCGGTCCGCCCGCTGCCGTCGAGCCGCAGCGGGCGCGTCGGCGGCGTCACTGTGGTTCGTCGGCCGCCAGCGCGGCCGGGGAACTCGCGAGGTACGCGACGGCTTGGTCGGTATTGCCGGTTTCGGTGGGGTGATAGGACTTCTTGAAGTACGGCTTGATCTCGCGCCGCAGTTGCTTGCCCGAAGGCAGCAACCCGAGCTTCGCCACTCGCAGATATGTCCGGAAACTTGTCTTGCCCGGCCGCGTCGGGTCGTTCTTCATGAGGAATCTGGTGCCGCGCAGGAAGACCCACGCGAGCACCGGCGTCACGACGAGCATGCTGCGCACGCGACGGCCGTAGCGGCCGTCGAGGTGCATGAACAGGTCGAAGGCGACCGAGCGGTGCTCGACCTCTTCGGCGCCGTGCCAGCGCAGGAGATCCAGCATCGTCGGGTTCGCGTTCGCGTCGTCGAGGGCCTTGGCGTCGAGGATCCACTGGCCGAGGAACGCGGTGTAGTGCTCGATCGCGGCGATCACCGCGAGCCGCTCGATCAGCCATTCTTCGCGCCGTTTGGCGGAAAGCTCGCGGTCGCCGAGCAGACGGCGGAACATCCACTCCATCTGCGCGATGTACGGCCGCACGTGGACGCCCGCCGCTTCGAGGTGCTCCGCGGCGCCGTCGTGCGCCTCGGCGTGCATGGCCTCCTGGCCGATGAAGCCGAGGACGTCCTCCTTGAGCCGCTCGTCGCGGATCAGCGGGACGGCCTGCTTGAACACCTCGACGAACCAGCGTTCGCCCTCCGGCAGCGCCAGGTGCAGCACGTTGATCGTGTGCGTCGCCTGCGGTTCGCCGGGGATCCAGTGCATCGGCAGCGAGGCCCAGTCGAACTTGACGTCGCGCGCGTGCAGGACGATCTGCTCGTGGTCTTCGTGCTGAGCCGTCATGACGCCCTCCCGCTGAGTTCGTAGTCGGCCGGGTCGACCTTGCGGGTCTCGAGCCAGTAGCGCCAGGTGAACCCCGGCCAGATCGTGCGGTTGACGCCCTTCGCGTCGAGGTACCAGCTCTTGCAGCCGCCCTGGGTCCACACGCCCTTGACGAGCTTGTCCTGGATCCCGCGCTGGAACTTCTCCTGGACACCGGCGCGGACGTCGAGCGCGGCGGCGCCCCGCGAGCCGGCGAGCTTGATCGCGTCGACGACGTAGCGCGCCTGCGATTCGATCATGAACACCACGGAGTTGTGGCCCAGCGCGGTGTTCGGGCCGAGGAGGAAGAACAGGTTCGGGAAGCCGGAGACGCTGATGCCCTTGTGCGTGTGCATCCCCTCGGTGGCCCATTCCTTGGCGAGGTCGCGACCGCCGATCCCGGTGATGTCCAGGTATTCCAAGGCATCCGTGACCTTGAAGCCGGTGCCGTAGATGATCGCGTCGACTTCGTGCTCGACACCGTTCCCGTCGACGACGCTGTGCGCCTTGACCTCGCGCACGCCTTCGGTGTTGACGTCCACATTGGACCGGTTGAGCGCCGGGTAGTAGTCGTTGGAGATCAGCACCCGCTTGCAGCCCATGGTGTAGTCCGGGGTGACCTTCTTGCGCAGCCGGGGATTCTTGATCCCCTTGCCGATATGGCGCTTCGCGATCACCTCGCCGGCCTTCATGATCGCGGGGTGGCCGTTGAAGCCGACGGCGCGCACTTCGAGGAACCAGTACAGCGCGTTGCGGTAGAGCCTTTGCACCCCGGGAATCCGGCGGAACGCGGTCTTGGCCCAGCCCGGCATGGCGTGGTCGGGCTTCGGCATGATCCACGGCGGCGTGCGCTGGAACAGCGTCAGCTCGTCGACGTCCGGGGCGATCCGCGGGACGAACTGGACCGCGCTGGCGCCGGTGCCGACCACGGCGACCTTCTTGCCGCGCAGGTCGTATTCGTGGTTCCACTGCGCGGAATGCCAGGTCTGGCCCTGGAACTTCTCGATCCCGGGCAGCTTGGGGACCTGCGGGATGTGCAGGCCGCCGACACCGGAGACGACGAACTGGGCTTCGAACTCACCGGCCTTCGTGTGCACGCGCCAGAGCCGCGCGGTGTCGTCCCAATCGGCGCCGGTGAGTTCGACGCCGAACCGGATCTTGCGCCGCAGCCGGTACTTGTCGGTGACGTCCTTGAGGTACTGGAAGATCTCCGGGGCGGGCGAGAACGACCGCGACCAGTCCGGGTTCTGCTCGTACGAGAACGAGTACATGTGGGACTGCACGTCGCAGGCGCAGCCGGGGTACGAGTTGTCCCGCCACGTACCGCCGACTTCGTCCGCCTTCTCCAGGATCACGTAGTCGGTGATCCCGGCCTTTTCGAGCTGGATGGCCTGGCCGAGCCCGGAGAACCCGGTGCCCACGATCACGACCTTGAATCGCTCGGTCATCTGCTGCGCCCTCCGCGTCGAGGCTTCTTGCGCGGATGACGTTACCGGAAGTAACAGTTACTTTCTAGTACGACTTACCCGTCAGTATGTTCCGCCGAGCTTCCCGTGGTTCCAGCTCACGATCTTGGTCGGCGTGAAGATCAGCCCGATTCGCTTCGGGGCCTGCTTTCCGATGAAGCCGGCGAGCTCGTCGGGCACCGGGTCGCCCGGTTTCGCGCCCGCGTACCGCTGCATGAGTTTGATACCCATCTGGGTGACCACGGCGGTATCGGTGATGACCTCGACGTCGGCTTCCAGGGAGACCCCGCGGAGCTTGTCGTAGCTTTCGCCGTCCTCGATGAGCACCGTGGCGCGCGGGTCGCGTTCCAGGTTCTTCGCCTTCTGGGACGAGCCGTAGGTCCAGGTCGCGACGCCCGACTCGTGCGGGTAGTACCAGAGCGGGGCGAGATGAGGGCGGCCGTTCGGCCCGACCGTCGCGACGTTGATGACCTTCTGCTCGTCGAGGTACGCGGCGAGCTCGTCGGGCGCCATGCGGATCTGGTCGCGACGGGACATTCGGTCAGCCCTTCTTCGTGGCGGCCCGGCCTGCTTGACCGGTCACTGAAGATTCGTACGCGCCACGCTGCTCGATGTCCACGAGTGCGGCCGCGTCGGCCTTCTTGATCCGGCCGCGGGAGCCGATCTCGATGATCGGGGGCAGGAACGCCCGGATGAGCTTGAGCCCGCCGACCCAGCGCGGGACGTGGATGGTGCGGGCACGCTTGTTGACCCCGGCCTGGAGGAGGTCGAGGGCGACCTTCAGCGGGTACGTCTTGCCGAGCAGGCCGGGCATGCCCGCGCGGAGCTTGCCGAACACCGGGTGCTGGTCGGCGCTTTCGACGAGGTCGGTGCGGATCCAGGTCGGGTGCGCGACACCGACCTTCACGCCGAGGTGGGCGACTTCGGCGCGGAGGCTGTTGGAGAACGCCTCGACGCCCGCCTTCGCGGCGGCGTAGTTCGCCATGCCGGGCGCGTGGGTGATCGCGGCCAGCGACGAGATCGCGAGCAGGTAGCCCTTGCGGTCGATGACATGCGGAAGGGTGACGCGGAAGGTGCGCCAGACGCCGAGGAGGTCGACCTCGATGACCTTCTCGAAGGCGACGGGGTCCACCGACCGGACGAAACCGGAGGTCGCGATGCCGGCGTTCGCGATGACGACGTCGATCCCGCCGAAGTGCTCGACGACGCCGGCGGTGGCGCGTTCGAGGTCGTCCCAGCTGGTGACGTCGGCTTCCCAGGCGTGGGCGCTCGCACCGATCTTGTCGGCGACGGCCTGCTGTTCCTTGGCCTCGATGCCGACCAAGGCGACCTTCGCGCCCTGCGCGGCCAGGCGTTCGGCGAGTCCCGCGCCGATGCCCCTCGCGGCGCCGGTGATCAGGACGACCTTGCCGTTCACGCTGTTCTTGGCCACGTTGCCTCCTCGTCCGAGCCCTAAGACTTTCGGACGGTACCCCAACCTACCCGGAGTAAGCTACCCGCAAGTAAGTCCGCGTTTCGTCCTCTAGTTGCGGTAGTTGGCGGTGCGAACTACCGCAACCAGAGGACTGAATGCGGGGATTTTCAGCGCGAAGCGGTGGTGAGGGCGTCGAGTTCGTCGGCGGTGAGAGCGAGGTCGGCCGCGGGCAGGAGGTCGGTCAGCTGCTCGACCGAGCGGGCGCTCGCGATGGGCGCGGTGACGGTCGGCTGGGCGAACAGCCAAGCCAGCGACACCGCCGCGACCGTGACACCGCGGTCGGCCGCGATCGCGTCCAGCGCGGCGAGCACGCGTTCTCCGCGTTCGTCCAAATAGGACGATGCGCGGGCGGCGCGCGGGCTGTCACCGAGGTCGTCCTTCGACCGGTACTTCCCGGCGAGGAAACCCTTGGCCAGCGAGAAATACGGCAGGATGGTCAGGCCTTCGCGCTCGACCGTCGGCGCCAGATCGCGTTCGTAGTCCCGCTCGACGAGGTTGTAGTGCGGCTGCAGCGCGACGTACTTCGCGAGCCCTTCACGGTCCGAAGTGGACAGTGCTTCGCTCAGTCGTTCCGCGGAGAAGTTCGACGCCGCGACGTAGCGGACCTTGCCCGCGCGCACGAGCACGTCGAAGGCCCGAAGCGTCTCCTCGACCGGGGTCTCCGGATCGTCGATGTGCGCGTAGTAGAGGTCGATGTGGTCAGTCCGGAGCCGCCGCAACGAGTCCTCGGCCGCCGCCGCGATGTTCGCCGCCGAGAGCCCCTTGCGCTCGTCCCACATCCCGGTCTTGGTCGCGATGACGACGTCGTCGCGGTTGCCGCGCTCGGTCAGCCAGTTGCCGATGATCGTCTCGGAGCCGCCCTTGGAGTACAGGTCGGCGGTGTCGATGAAGTTGCCGCCCGCCGCCGTGTAGGCGTCGAGGACGGCGAAGGACTGCTGCTCGTCCGCGGTCCAGCCGAAGACGTTTCCGCCGAGGTTGATCCCCCGGACGTCGAGGTCGGTATTCCCGAGTTTCGCCATGCCTCGAACATAAGGGAAGACTTCGGCCGAGGCCGGTGTTAGCTCGGAACATGGGAATCGAACTCGGCAGGATCGGCATCTGGCAGCACGAAAGTGTGTTCACCCCGGAGCTCGCGCGCGAACTGGAGGAACTCGGCTACGGCGCCATCTGGCTCGGTGGCTCGCCGTCGGGTGACCTCGCGAAGGCGGAGGAGCTCCTCGACGCGACGAAGACGATCAAGGTGGCCACCGGCATCGTCAACATCTGGAAGGACGACGCGGCCACGGTCGCCGAGTCCTACAAGCGCATCGAAGCGAAGCACCCGGGTCGCTTCCTGCTCGGCGTCGGCGCCGGGCACCGTGAGCACACTGCGGAGTTCAAGAAGCCGTACACCGCCCTGGTGGAGTATCTCGACGCTCTCGACGAGGCCGGAGTGCCCGTCGAAGCCCGCGCGCTGGCGGCTCTCGGCCCGAAGGTGATCAAACTCGCAGGAGACCGCACAGCGGGAGCCCACCCGTACCTGATGACGCCCGAGCACACGCGTCAGGCGCGCGAAATCCTCGGCGAGGGACCGCTGCTCGCGCCCGAGCAGAAGGTCGTCCTCGAGGCCGACCCGGCGAAGGCCCGTGCGATCGGGCGGACGTCCGTGGCGTTCTACCTCGGCCTGGTCAACTACACGAACTCCCTGCGGAAACTCGGTTTCACCGACGAGGACCTGGCGGGCGAGGGCAGTGACAAACTGGTCGACGCGCTGGCCGTCCACGGCGACGCGGAGACGGTCGCCCGCGGCGTCACCGCGCACATCGAGGCCGGGGCGGACCACGTGAACATCCAGGTACTGAACCAGGACCCCCTGCCGGTCTACCGCGCGCTCGCCGCGGTCCTTCTCTGACGCGACGGCTGTAGGCACCTCCCGGCCGACCTCGTACGATGCGGCCGAGAGGTGCACCAGCCTGCTTCGAGGAGGAGTAAACGATGCCCATCGCCACCCCCGAGGTCTACGCGGAGATGCTCGACCGGGCGAAGGCGAACGAATTCGCCTACCCGGCCATCAACGTGACCTCGTCGGAGACCCTGAACGCCGCGATCCGCGGGTTCGCCGAGGCGGAGAGCGACGGGATCATCCAGTTCTCCACCGGCGGCGCGGAGTTCGCGTCCGGCCAGAAGGTCAAGGACATGGTGACCGGTTCGGTCGCGCTGGCCGAGTTCGCCCAGGTCGTCGCCGCCAAGTACGACGTCAACGTCGCGCTGCACACCGACCACTGCCCGAAGGACAAGCTCGACGGCTTCGTCCGCCCGCTGATCGAGATCTCGGCGGAGCGGGTCAAGAACGGTCAGCACCCGCTGTTCCAGAGCCACATGTGGGACGGCTCCGCGATCGACCTCGACGAGAACCTCGAGATCGCCCAGGAGCTCCTCGCCAAGGCCGCGGCCGCGAACATCATCCTCGAGGTCGAGATCGGTGTCGTCGGCGGCGAGGAAGACGGCGTCGAGGCGGAGATCAACGAGAAGCTGTACACCGCCGAGGGCGACTTCCTGAAGACGATCGACGCGCTCGGTTCCGGTGAGAACGGCCGCTACCTGCTGGCCGCGACCTTCGGCAACGTGCACGGCGTCTACAAGCCCGGCAACGTGAAGCTGCGCCCGGACGTCCTCAAGGGCGGCCAGGAGGCGGCCTCGAAGAAGCTCGGCCTCCCGGCCGGTTCGAAGCCGTTCGAGCTCGTCTTCCACGGCGGTTCGGGCTCGCTGCCGGAGGAGATCCGCGAGGCGGTGTCCTACGGCGTCGTGAAGATGAACGTCGACACCGACACGCAGTACGCCTTCACACGTCCGATCGCGGAGCACTTCTTCAAGAACTACGACGGCGTCCTGAAGATCGACGGCGAGGTCGGCAACAAGAAGGTCTACGACCCGCGTAGCTACCTCAAGGCCGCCGAGGCCGGCATGGCCGCGCGCATCGTCGAGGCCGCTCAGTCGCTGGGTTCGGCGGGCAACAAGCTCTCCTGATCCGCTTCACTCGCGTGCTATGAAAGGCCCGTTACTTGCAAATTTTGCAAGTAACGGGCCTTTCATAGCACTGAGGTGACGGAGGGAGCACCGGTTTCAAGATCAGCAAAATGTCGGTCACTTGCACTGTGGAATGTCGGTTCACCCAGTCGTGAAATGTCGGCTGACGGTACTGTGAGATGTACACGACCCCGGCATTTCGAGGAGCTATGGCCGAATCGGACCTGGTGCGGGCCGGCTGCGCCGTCGCGGAAGAGTATCTGGCGAGCTTCCGCGTCGTGATCATCAACGGTCCTCGTCAGGCCGGCAAGACGACCATGCTCAGGCATCTGCACCGGCGTCACGGTGGGACCTCCTTCAATCTGGACGACGAGCAGCTTCTGCAAGCGGCCATCGAAGATCCCGTCGGATTCGCCGGTACCGGTCCGGAGCCCAGGCTCATCGACGAGGTGCAGCGAGCGGGGGATCCGCTGATCAGGGCGATCAAGGCGGAAGTCGACGCGGAAGGCGGCCCGGGACGCTACGTCCTCGCAGGGTCCACTCGCTTCCTGGCGACGCCCAGCCTTTCGGAATCCCTGGCGGGCCGGGGCGTCGTCGTCGACGTATGGCCGTTTTCGCAGGGTGAGTTCGAGGGACGGTTCGAGCGGTTCATCGATGTCGCTTTCGACGAACCCGGCCGCTTGCTCGACCTCGGAACTGTGAACGTCGATCGCACGGACTACTTCGCGCGTATCTGCCGAGGCGGTTTTCCCGAACCGGCGCTTCTCGGCAGCGCGCGTGCGCGCAAAGCCTGGTTCCGCGCCTATGTGCAGGCCATCGCGGAGCGCGACATCCGGGAAATGTCCAGGGTCAACGAACCCAGCGCCATGACGGCCTTGTTGGCCTACCTGGCCTCCATCACGGCTCAAGAACACAACAGCGTGAACACGTCGACCAGGACCGGCCTCCATCGCACCACGGTGAACAAGTACGTCGAATTGCTCGAAGCGGTGTTCCTGGTCCACCGTCTCCCGGCGTGGTCACGAAACCTGACATCCCGGGCGGTGAAACACGCCAAGCTCCACCTCACCGACACCGGGCTCGCCGCTTCTCTGCTGGGCGTGTCCCCCGAGTCCCTGGCGAAGCCCGTGGCGCCGACTCGCGGCCCTCTTGTCGAGACCTTCATCGTCAACGAACTCGCCAAGCAGGCCACGTGGAGCGACGCCGAGGTGCGGCTGCACCACTGGCGAGTGAGCGGTGGTGCGGAGGTCGACGTGGTCTTGGAACGGGACGACGGGCAGGTCGTCGGTGTCGAATCGAAAGCGCGTGACACGGTGACCGCGGCGGACTTCCGTGGGCTCGCGCAGTTACGGGACCTTCTCGGCGATCAGTTCACGCTAGGAATCGTCCTGCACACCGGAAGCCAGAGCGCCATCAGCTTCGGTGATCGGCTGATGGCGCTCCCGCTCGCTTCGTTGTGGCAGGCCGGACACGACTCGGCTTGAGAGTCAGGCGGCCGGGAGTTCCGTGCGGCTCCGGCGCTTCTCCAACAGCGAGTTCACCGCCCGCGTCCCAGGCCCGGCGGCGGCCCACAGCACGCCCACCCCGACCAGGCAGACCGCGGCCGTCCAGTACGCGACCGGCGGTGCCGACTCCGTATGCGCGTCGCCGAGGATCCACGGCCGGAACTGCGACTGCACCCACAACATCCCGTACCCGAAAGCCGTCACCAGCAGCGCGCCGACGCCCGCCGTCAGCAGCGGATGCCCCCGCCCGATGCGGAACGCCAGGTCGACCGCGAGGCCGACGGCGAGCAGGTAGAACGGCACGACCGAGATCGGGAAGCCCATCCCGAGCAGCAGCGGCCACATCACCAGCCGGTAGCCGAGATAGGCGGCGGCGACCGTCGTCCCGGCCCAGCGGAAGCCGGTCGTGTGCCGCGCCAGCGCGAAGATCAGCGCCATCACACCGATGCCCCACAGCGGGTACACCCAGTCGTCGATCGGCATCGTGAAGTACTCGACGGCCACCCTGTCGACCGGATGCCCGATCTGGTTGGCGGCGAAGTTCAGCAGTTCCGGCTCGGCCTCGGGCGTGCCGCGTTCCCAGGCGCGCAGCCCGAGGATGCCGTACTCCTGCTGGCCGTTCGGGAAGAACGTGTTCTCCAGGAAGAACGCCCACAGTCCGATCAGGACGCCGGTGCGCATCCGGCCGGGCTTGGCGTACTTCAGCCAGCCCATGATCACGCCCGCCTGCATGATGCCCGTTCCGATGTAGAGCATCATGTGCGACGGGCTCCACGCGGTCAGGTCGAGACCGTTGACGCGGTGGTTGATGACGTCCAGCGGCGCCGCGATGAGGAACACCACGAGCCCGATCTGCATCAGCCGCAGCGAGCGCCGATCGGCGCCCATCCCGGTGTAGCTGTGGATCGCCACGAGCACCATGATGATCACCGTGCCGACGGTGTTGATCAGATGCGGCGGGGCGAGGTCGTCCCGGAGCCACATGAAATGCCACGACATGTCCCAGGACGAGCCCACCAGCTTGAAGGCGAACGCGGCGAGCCACATGCCGTAACAGAAGTTCAGCACCCAGTCCGGCGTCGCCTGTCCTGGCGCGCCGCGATGCCAGTGCAGCTTGAAGAACAGCTTCGTCTTCGCGATCGGACTGCGGGGGATGACACCCGGCGAGAGGTCCCCGGTCACTTCTGTCGCCTTTGTCATGCCGGTATCTTCCCTGCTCCAGGTCACGAGATGGGCATTTGGGGTCGAAAATCGGGGTTCACCCGTAGGGGTGGCGGATTTGCGGTCGGCGTGCGAAGCAGGGCAAGGTGTGCCGCCATGATGCCGAAACGACTTGTCGCGGCGGTCCTCGTCGCCGCTCTGGTACTGGCCGGTGGGGGCATTCTCGGGAGCCTGTTCTTCTGATCACAGGGCACGAGCACAATGGTCCGTATGACGAACCTCCTCGGCCCCCAGCCGACGCATCTCCCCGAGCACACCGCGGCCCAGGCGGCGCTGGACGCCGGGAGCGACCCGGCCGCCGTCGCCGCCGAGCACCCTGACTACAGCGAGGCGTGGGCCTCGCTCGCCGAGAAGGCGTTCGAAGCAGGCGAGACCGTCGCTGCCTACGCGTACGCCCGCACCGGCTACCACCGCGGCCTCGACCAGCTCCGCCGCGCGGGCTGGAAGGGACACGGCCCGGTGCCGTGGGCGCACCGTCCGAACCAGGGCTTCCTGCGCGCGCTCGCCGTCCTCGGCAAGGCCGCCGGAAAGATCGGCGAGACCGAGGAGTACGACCGCTGCCGGACCTTCCTCAGCGACTCGGACCCCGCCGCCGCGGAGGCGACCGGCCTCAAGTGAGCCGCTATGAAAGGCCCGTTACTTGCAAAATTTGCAAGTAACGGGCCTTTCATAGCATCGGTGACCCCTAGAACAGCCCGCAGTTCCCCACGGCCGGGAGCCCCGCGAAGCGCCCCTCAAGCCAAGCGAAAGCCTCCGGGAACGCCCGGATGGCCCCGCCGACGTGAGTCGGAACCAGCGAAGTCGAGAACTGCACCTTCGCACCCTTCGCGCACCACGAGCGCGCCATGGTCCGTCCCTGCGCGTAGGGCACGATGTCGTCGAGTGCACTGTGGACGACCAGCGTCGGCACGCCCGGCTTACGCGCTCCGATGAGCTGCTCGTCGACCCGCGTCTTGAACGGCTCCTCGCCGAGGTACGCGGTCAGCGGCCTGCCGTCCTTGGTCAGGTTCTTCGACTGGGTGAACGCGTACCCGAAGATCGCGCCCACCGTGCACTCCTGCTTGACCTTCTCGAACGCTTCGACGCCCTTCGCGTTGAGCAGGGTCGGGATCTTCAGTTCCGGATACGCCGCGTCCATGCTGACCAGCGTGAATCCGAGGAAACCGAACGCGTAGTGCCCGTCGATGTTCTTGCCGACCTCGGCCAGGTCCGCCGGAACGGCGCCCGCGTAAGAGCCCTTCAGTTTGAGTTCGGGCGCGTACGACGGCTGCAGTTCGGCGGCCGACGCAGACGCTCCGCCGCCCTGCGAGTAGCCCGCGGTCGCGACAGGGCCGTTGTCCGGCAGGTTCGCTTCGGGCAGGCGCTGTGCCGCGCGGATCGAGTCGAGGACGGCGTTGCCCTCGGAGGCGCGGTTGACGTAGGTGTGGACGCCGGGAGTGCCGAGGCCTTCGTAGTCGGTGACGACGATGCCGTAGCCGCGAAGCAGCAGCCCGGCGATGAAGGGACCTTCGTACTCCATGCCCGCCGAGAGGGCCTTCGACGGCGCGCACTGGTCGCCGACGCCCTGCGTCCCAGCCGCGTAGCCGATGAGCGGGCGCTCGCCCGGTCCGGTCCACGCCTTTTTCGGAGTGAGGACGGTGCCGGTCACGGCGTTCGGCTTGCCGTGGGTGTCGGTGCTGCGGTACATGATCCGCTGGACGTCCGCGTCGGCCTTGATGAGTTTCACGGGATCGACGTAGAACACGGACGGTTCGTGCCGGATGATGTCGCCGGGAGCACCCGCGGGCAGCGGCGACGGGGGATCGTAGAAGGACGGGGCGGCGATGGCCTGCTGTGCCCCGAAGGTCAGCAAGGCCGCGACGGTGGCCGCTGAGACGGCGGCGGCCACACCGCGCCGGGAACCTGGACGCATGCTTGCTCCTCGTTGAGCAGAAACATTTTCGACAGGGGTGTCGAAAAAGAGAGTCAGTGAGGTGGCGCACGATGTCAAGTCCGGCGCCGAGAGGGAGGCCCCGCAAGCTCCCGGTCGGCGAGCAACGCGCGCGGGTGCTGGGTTCGGCGGCGGGTGTCTTCGCGGCGCACGGCGCGCAGGCCGCGACGATCGAGCAGATCGCCCGGCGCGCGGGGGTGTCCCGCCAGGCCGTTTACGAGCAGTTCGGTGACCGCGCGACGTTGTTCGCCCAGGTCGTGGCCGATATCGAGGAGCGGGCCTTCGAGGCGATCGGCGCGCCCGCCCTCGACCTTTCGCAGCCGGAACTCCGGTCGTGGGCGCGTGCCAACTACGCCAACATGTTCGCCTTCGTCGCGGAGAACCCCGAGGCGTTCCCGGTCCTGCGCGAGGCGGAACGCATGGGCGATCCGGCCCTCACCCGGCTTCGGGAACGGCTCGCGGGCGTCTACACCGAGGCGAGCCGGCAGCGCTGGGCGCGCCACGGCGTCGACTCCGGCCGCGCGGACAAGGCACTGGTCACCCTGTTCTTCGCGATGACCGAGGCACTCGTCCAGGCGAGCTGGGACGGCGAGCCGCCCGACGCGGACGCGCTCATCGACCTGCTCACCGAATTCACCGTCGGCGGCGTGGTCCGCCTCAGGACCGCGGCCGCCGACGTGATGGAACGGTTGCGTTAAGCCGCGACAGCCTCCAGGGGCCTTCCAGCCTCTTCGGCGACCGCCGCCAGGTCCGGTGAGGACACGACGCGGTTGCGGCCGTTGCGTTTGGCCGCGTAGACGGAGGCGTCGGCCGACGCCATGACCTCTTCGATCGTCCTGCCGTCGAGTGGGAACGTCGCGACGCCGACCGACGCCGTCCGCTGCTCGATGACCACGGAGTTGCCCTCGTTGTCCTGGGTCTTGATGACCATCTCGCTGATCCGCTGGCGGATGCGCTCGGCGACCGCGACGGACTCCTGCTTCGACGACGAGGTCAGGAGCACCACGAACTCCTCACCGCCGAAGCGGCCGGCGAGGTCCTGCGTCCGGGTTTCGGCCTTGACCAGCGCCGCGACACTCTTGAGCACGTCGTCGCCCGCCAGGTGGCCGAAAGTGTCGTTGATGCTCTTGAAGTGGTCGAGGTCGATCATCAGCGCGCCGAACTGGCCGTTCTCGCGCTCGGCGCGGGCGACCTCGCGGACGGCGCCCTGCTGCCAGGTCGTGGCGTTGAGCAGCTGGGTCTTCTGGTCGGTGGTCGCGAGTTGTTCCAGCTGCTTGATCAGCACCGAACGCTGCAGCAGGTACAGCGGCAGGAAGACGAGCAGGACCAGCACGGGCTGCTGCGGCAGCACGGCGAGCACCAGCGCGCCGATGCAGACCGTCGAGGCTTCGAGGATGTTGTCGTCCCACGAGCCGAGGAGCGTCTGGACGGTCGCCTTCTTGGGCGCCGCGTAGTACAGGCCGGTGCCGGTGAAGACGGCGTTCATCAGGAAGAAGGCGATGCTCGCGACGCAGATCGCGGTCACCGACGCCGGGTCGGCGCCGACGGCCTGCACGGCCGCCCAGGATGCGAACGCGGTCAGCGTCATCGATGTGGCGTTCGCCACAGTTCGATGGGGGTTGACCGTGCGAAGACCTGCCCAACTGCGGTATCCGAGGTGAAGATAGATCACGGTTACGAGAAGCGCGGTCAAGTGCGGCGGCAGCAGAATCGCGCCCGGCAGCACCCAGACCGAGGTCATGTTGATGTGCGGAGTGACGCTCATGCTGCGCCGCTGCCGCTCGATCCGGCGAGTCGCCTCGGTGTGCGCGATGGCGAGTCCCGCGAGCAGAAAACAAAGCAAGACCTGCGAAGACGTGATGGCGATGGATGCTGCGAAGACCCCCGTCAGTGCCAGCATCGTCGCCACGGAAAGCCCTGTGTAGGCGATCCAGTGCTTAGGCCTCTTCCACAGCTCCCACGTCGCTACCGTGAGAGCCGAACGATGTCCAGCGCGTTCCTCCGATGTGATCATCTTTCCCCCTGACTCTTGCGTCATTCTCCGAAACCCCCTACTTACGGACAGCTTCTACCGACTTGCGGGCTGTCGACAAGCTCCCTAGGTGTGTACTTTTCTCTGAGAGGTCGAGGGAAAGGTGCCAGCGATGGCCGGTAGGGATCAGTGAACTGGGGCGCGCGCCAGACGGCCGCGCGATCGGGCCGGCGCGTGGAACACCTCAATGTTCCGCGCGTGCGGCGTCTTTTTCCTGCCACCGTTCCGGATCACCGTTGAGGCTCCGCCGCCAGCTCAGCGCCAGCGGGATCGTCAGCAGCAATCCCGCAAGTCCGAAGACGCCGACCGTCGACTGCGGGCCCACCTGATCCGCCAGGATTCCGCCGATCAGTGGGCTCACGCCCATCGTCGTGGTCAGCCCGGTGTTCGACAGCCCCATCACCTGTGCCCGGCTCTCGTCCGGCACGGCCAGCGTCAGTGACGCCGTCGCCTGCATCAGCGCCACCGTGCCGAAACCGCCGCAGACCACGAACAGCAGGATCGACGACAGCGGACCCGGCTGCAGGAAGCACAGCAGCAGCGGGATCGCCGTCAGCGCCGAAAGCGGTCCGATCAGCTTCGGTCTGGCGTGCGCCGGCACCCAGCGCGAGTAGATGAACGCGCCGATCACGCTGCCGATCGGGTCGGCGGCGAGCAGCAGGCCGATGACTTCGGGGCCGCCGCCCGACGAGGCGACGTAAGGCGCCGCGATGCCCTCGTACACCGGCAGCAGGCCCATCAGCCAGGTGAACAGCAGCAGCGAGCGCAGCCCTGAGCTGGCGAAGACGATCTTCCCGCCCGAGCCGATGGACGCGAAGAACGACTTGCGCTTCTCACCGGCCGCCGCGGCCGGGCGCGAGGCGAGGCCGAACCGGACGAACAGCGCCGAGATCAGGAACGTGATCGCGTCCAGCGCGAGGGCGATGTGGGGTTCGAGCGCGGTCAGCAGGAGACCGCCGCCGGCGAATCCGGCCAGCTGCGCCGATTGGACGGTCATGCTGCGGATCGCCATGCCGACGACGAACCGGTCGCCTTCGAGGATCTGCGGCAGCAGGGCCAGCTGGGCGGCCTTGAACGGCGGATTCAGCAACGAGACGGCGCCGACGAGGACGCACAGGACCCAGAACGGCAGGACCGGGACGGCGACCAGCGCGATCAGCGCGGCCCGCAGCAGGTCCACGACCACCATCACGGTCCGCCGGGGGAAGCGGTCCGCGAAGCCGGTGAGGAAGATGCCGCCGAGCAGTGAAGGGGCGTAGGTCAGCGCGTACGTGAGACCGGTCAGGGTCGCGGAGCGGGTTTCGGTGAAGACGAGGACCGAGAGCGCGACTCTGGCGAGTTGATCGCCGAAGATCGAAAAAAGCTCGGCGAACCAGAGCGAACGGAACTCGGCTACACCGAACACCTCACGGTAGGTGACCCGTCCGGCCGAAGCCATGTTGCCCCCAATAGGGTCCTTATTACGCGACAAACTCGTGACCGAGAGTAACGCGGTCACGAGCTCGTCACGAAGCGTCATTCGTTCACGTAAGTGTCTCCTGACTGTTGGTGATTGGCTAGGTTCTTTCGCCGGGTTTCTGGAGTTAGAGATCTTTTTCGGTGAAGGGCGGCCTGACGACGCCGATGTCCCTCTGGTCGGGACTAAGGTCCAGACCAGCGGCTTTCGGTTGTTTCGGGTCCGTCGTCAGTGAAATCCGGACTCGGTCGCGTCGTCCGGCTCGGGATTCCCGTTCCACGCCGACTGGCTGAAGAGAGTTCCGCACCGCCGGGCCGCCGAGGGCGCCCGACCGCTCTCCGACTCCGCTGAGCGACCGAAAGCGACTCCGGCGCCAACCGCCAAACGGATGATCGAACCGCACTCGGTGGAGTGAACGGCTCAGCCGTCGACCGCGAGCACCTCCCGGACCGGGGCCACCTTCGCCGCGTCCCGTTTGGCGACCTCTTCGCGCACGATCGGGATGACGTGACGGCCGAAGTCGATCGTGTCGCCGAGCATGTCGTACCCGCGCGCCGAGAGGATGTCGACGCCGAGGTCGTAGTAGTCGAGCAGGGCCTGCGCGACGGTTTCGGGCGTGCCGACCAGCGCGGTGGAGTTCCCGGCACCGCCGGTCGCGGTCGCGGTGGGCGTCCACAGTGCCCGGTCGAACCGCTCACCCTCGGCGGCGACCGCGAGGAGCCGCCGCGAGCCGGTGTTCTCCGGATTCGTGAGCGAATGCCGCCGGGTGAGCTGCTTGCCACCGCTCGTACGAGCCTTGATCGCGTCGACCGTGCGGTACGCCTTCTCCCAGGCGAGTTCCTCGGTCGGCGCGATGATCGGGCGGAACGCGACCTGGATCCGCGGGACGTCGGTCCGTCCGGCGGCCTTCGCCGCGGCCTTGACCGAAGCGATCTGCTCGGCCGTCTGCGCGAGGGGCTCACCCCACAGGCAGAAGATGTCCGCTTCGGCCCCGCCCGCCGCGTACGCCGCCGGAGACGACCCGCCGAACGAGACGCCGGGCCGTGGCTGCTGTGCAGGACGGACATCGAGCACGAAGTCGGCGAAGCGGTAGTGCTCGCCTTCGTGGTCGAAGGGCTCCTCGGACGTCCACGCCTGCTTCACGATCTGGATGTACTCGCGCGTGCGTGAGTAGCGCTCGTCCTTGGTGAGGTAATCGCCTTCACGCTGCTGCTCGTGGTCGCTGCCGCCGGTGATGAAGTGGACCGTGAGCTTCCCGTCGGAAAGCTGGTCCAGCGTGGCGAACGTCTTCGCCGCGAACGTCGGATACGAGACGTTCGGCCGGTGCGCCAGCAGGATTTGGAGCTTGTCGAGTTTCGCCGCGACGTAGGCCGCGGCCTGTGCCGGATCGGGCCCGCTCGAGCCGTACGCGAACAGCACCCGGTCCCAGCCGAAGTCCTCGTGCGCCCGCGCGAGGCGCAGCGTGTAGTCCTTGTCGAAGACGCCGCCCGACCGTGTCTGCGTCTCCGAACCGTCGTTGGTGCCTCCGATACCCAGGAATTCGACCGGCATCGTCCGTCCCTCTCGTCCGTGTCCCCCTGCACGACGAGTACGCCCGGGTTCCCCGGTGTGGCAACGAGTTCCGCTCCGTGAGAACCCGCACGCGCCCCGGAATCCCGGCGTAGCTTCGGCCTCGTGAGTACTCCAGACGTTCCCTACGTGCTCGCGGTGGTCGGCGCCGGTCCGCGTGGGGTCGGCGTGCTGGAACGACTCGGCGCGAACGCCGCCGAACTGCTCGGCGGGCGCCGGCTGGTGGTGCACCTCGTCGATCCCTTTCCCGCCGGGGCCGGGCGGGTCTGGCGGTACGAGCAGTCGCCGCTGCTGCGGATGAACTCCATGCCCGAGGACGTCACGGTCTTCACCGACGACACCGTCAAGATCGACGGTCCGATCCGGCCGGGACCGTCGCTGATCGAGTGGGCCCGGCAGGTCCGCGCTGGCACGCTCGACGCCGAGGTCGACGAAAGCCTGCGCGCCGAACTGGACGCCCTGCAAAGCGATCACTTCCCGACGCGACGGCTGCAAAGCGCGTATCTCGCCTGGTTCCACCGCAAGGTGCGCTCCGAACTCCCCGGCGGGATCGAGGTCGTCGAGCACCGGACCCGCGCGGTGCGGCTCGAAGACGGCGAGCCGCAGTCGCTCTGGCTGGAAGACCGGGCGGATCCCCTGAAGGTGGACGCGGTCCTGTTCACCGTCGGGCATCTGGACGCCGAGCCGAACGCCCGCGAGACCGAACTCGCGGAGTTCGCCGCCCGTCACGATCTCGCGTACTACCCGGCCGGATATACCGCCGACGTCGACTATTCGGCGATCGGACCCGGGGAAACCGTGCTGGTGCGCGGATTCGGTCTCGCGTTCGTCGACCTGATGCTGCTGCTGACCGAAGGCCGCGGCGGTCGCTTCGAAGACCAGGCGTGCGGCGGGTTGAAGTACCACCCCAGCGGCGCCGAGCCCGTGCTGCACATCGGGTCGCGCCGCGGGGTGCCGTATCACGCGAAGATCGGCTACCGGCTGAGCGGAAAGCCGTTGCAGCTTCCCCGGTTCTTCGACGCGTACGCCATCGAGAAGCTCTGCGCCGTGCCCGGCCGGATCGACTTCCGCCGCGACGTCTGGCCGCTGATCTCGAAGGAGATCGCCTGGGCCTACTACAGCGAGCTGTTCACCGCCCATCCCGAGCGGGTGCGCATGGAGTTCGCCGTCTTCGCCGACGCTTTCGCGGACGCGGCGCCCGGTGACCTCGCCGCACTGGTGGCGCGGGCGGTCCCGGCGCCGGACGATCGGCTCGACCTGGACCGGCTCGACCGGCCGATGGCGGGCTCGGAGTTCGGCACCGCCGAGGAGTACGGCAAGGAACTGCGCGAGTACGTCGAGGCGGACTTGAGCCGCCGGGCGGATGCCCAGTACAGCGCGGATCTGGGCGCGTTCATGGCGCTGCTGTCCGTGATGGGCCAGCTTCCCGCGCTCGTGCAGACCGGGCGGCTCGACGCCGCGTCACAACTATCCGATTTGGACGGATGGTTCCTCGGCTTCTTCTCCTACTTCGCCAGCGGACCGCCTCCGCGTCGGCTGGAAGAACTGCTCGCACTCCAGGAAGCCGGACTCGTTTCCTTTTTGGGCGCCGAAATGCGGGTGTCGGCCGATGAGGAGCGACGGGCGTTCGTCGCGTCCGGTGCGAGCTTCCCGGGAGAGACCGAGGCGCGGACGCTCGTCGAGGCGCGGTTGCCCGAGCCGAGCATCGAGCGCGCCTCGGATGTCCTTTTGCGACAGTTGCGCGACAGCGGCGCGCTAGGAGAGGAAGCGGTGCTCGACACGGTCACCGGTGACCGGCTGCTCGCCGGCCGGATCCACACCCGCGTCTCCGACGGCCGGATGCTCGACGGTGAGGGCCGTCCCCATCCGCGCCGGTTCGCGCTCGGCCCGCATACGTCCGCGCGGTCCGCGGGGGCGTTCACCCGGCCGCGGACCAACGCGCTTCCCTTTCGGCAGAACGACACTGTCGCCCGCGAGATCCTGAAGCTGACCTAGCCTTCCCACACCCGGGAGGGCAGTTCTTTCCGCACGGTCGGGATGACGTCGGCAGCGAAGAGCTCCAGAACGTCTCGCGCCTCCTCGGACGTCAGGCCGTCGACGGAGACCGCTTGGACCTCGTGCCCGAACGACGCGTGGTAGTCGCCGATCTTGTCGATCACCTGTTCCGGGCTCCCGACCAGCGCCGAACCGTTCGTGATCTTGTCCTCCAGAGAGGTGAACTCCGACTTGTTGTGCTGGTACGCCGGCGTCTGCATCAGCGCCTCGAAGTACGGCCGGTAGCCGTCCAGCGCTGCCTGCGACGTCTTGGCGACGTACAGCCCGCCCGCGCCCGAACCGACGAGCGCGTCCGCCGGGTCGTGGCCGTACTCCACCCACCGCCGCCGGTAGTGGTCGATCAGATCGGCGTACTTCTTCTTGGGGTGGAAACCGTTCGCGGTGAACAGCGGGTCGCCGAACTTCGCCGCCAGCTCGGTCGACTCGGTGCTCGACGCGCTCCCGTGCCAGATCCGCGGCCGCGGGTGGAAGGGACGAGGCTGCGTCGTGACGTCCGTCAGCGGCGCGCGGAACTCGCCCTCCCAGGTCACGCCCTCCTCCAGGAAGAGACGGCGCAGCAGGGCGAACTTCTCCGCCTGGTACTCCCACTGCCGGTCCTCTTCGAGCCCGAACAGCGGGAAATGCCGGGGATCGTTGCCCTTCCCGATCATGAGTTCCAGTCGTCCGCCGGAAAGCTGGTCCAGCGTCGCGTAGTCCTCGGCGACGCGGACCGGGTCCAGGACGCTGATCACGGTCAGCGTGGTCAGCAGCCGGACCCGCTCGGTGCGTTCGGCCACCGCGGCCAGGATCACCGGCGGCGCCGAGGAGAGGAACGGTTCGCCGTGCCGTTCGCCGACGCCGTACGCGTCGAAGCCGAGTTCTTCGGCGAAAATCGCTTCGTCGACAACTCGACGCAGACGTTCGTGCTGGGTCGGCGTCACCCCGCTCACCGGGTCGGGGTGGTTCGCGACGAGGGAAAAGAGCCCGAACTTCATCGTGCCTCCAACGGTTTCCGGCCCGGGATCGCGGCCAGCAGCTCCCTGGTGTACTCCGCGCTCGGCCGGTCGAGGACGTCCTGCGCCGGGCCGAGTTCGACGAGCTCGCCGCCGCGCAGCACGCCGACGGTGTCCGCGATCTGGCGGACCACCGCGAGGTCGTGCGAGATGAACAGGTAGGTCAGCCCGAGTTCGTCCTGAAGGTCGGCGAGCAGCCGCAAGATCTGTGCCTGCACCGAAACGTCCAGCGCCGAAACCGGTTCGTCGGCCACGATCAGCTCCGGGCGCAGGGCGAGCGCCCGCGCGATGGCCGCCCGTTGCCGTTGCCCGCCGGACAGTTCGGCGGGTTTGCGCTCGAGCACCGAGGACGGCAGCGCGACCTGGTCGATCAGTTCCGCCGCGCGCGCCCGGCGTTCCGCCTTCGTGCCGACACCGAAAGCCCGCAGGGGTTCGGAGACGACGTCTTCGATGCTGAACTTCGGGTTCAGTGAGGCGTACGGGTTCTGGTACACCAGCTGGAACCGGCGCCGAAGCCGCCGCAGGTCCTCGCCGCGCAGCGCGGTGATGTCCTGCCCGTCGAACTCGACCACCCCCTCGGACGGGTTCTCCAGACGGAGGATCATCCGCGCCGTCGTCGATTTGCCCGAGCCGGATTCGCCGACCAGCGCGAGCGTCCGCCCGCGGGCGATGTCGAACGAAACGCCGTCGACGGCTCGGATCGCCCCGAAGCTCTTGCCGAGGTCGCGGACCGAAACCAGGACGTCGGACGACGGTGGTTTCGGTTCCCGCAGCGGCGTGTCGGAAAGGCTGGGCGCGGCGGCGAGCAGATCCCGGGTGTACTGCTGTGACGGGGCGGAAAGGATCTCGCCGGTCGTGCCCTCCTCGACGACGCTTCCCTGGGACAGCACGACGATCCGCGACGCCCGGTCGGACGCGACACCGAGATCGTGGGTGATCAGCAGGACGGCGGTGCCCGCTTCGGAGGCGAGTTCTTCGAGGTGGTCGAGGATCTGCCGCTGCACGGTGACGTCGAGCGCGCTGGTCGGTTCGTCGGCGATGATGAGCTTCGGCCGCCCGGCCAGCGCGGAGGCGATCAGCGCGCGCTGACGGAGCCCGCCGGACAACTCGTGCGGATACTGCCGCGCGCGTGCCTCGGGGTCGCTGATCCCGGCCTTGCGCAACAGCTTCACCGCCTCCGCGCCCGCGGTGCGCCTGTCCGCGAGGCCGTGGATCAGCAGTACCTCGGCGACCTGGTCGCCGATCCGGTGCACGGGATTGAGCGAGACCGTCGGATCCTGGGGGACCAGGGCGATCTCACGGCCGCGCACGGAACGCCAAGCGCGGTCGGAGAGTTTCGTGAGTTCACGACCGTCGAAAGTGATCTCGCCGCGCTCGATCCTCCCGCCGTGAGGCAGCAGCCCGATCGCCGCGTGCGCCGTCGTGCTCTTGCCGGAGCCGGACTCGCCGACGACCGCGACAATCTGTCCTTTGTGGACTTCAAGATCCACACCGTCCACCGCGGGTATGCCCTTGTAGGAAACCGCGAGGTCACGGATGGTCAGCAGTTCGCTCACCGCTCGTCTCCTTCGATCGCTCTGGACAGCCGGTTCGC
Organism: Amycolatopsis sp. lyj-90; assembly: GCF_046549035.1. NCBI lineage: Bacteria > Bacillati > Actinomycetota > Actinomycetes > Pseudonocardiales > Pseudonocardiaceae > Amycolatopsis > Amycolatopsis sp. lyj-90. The sequence goes on along the minus strand of NZ_JAJPWP010000005.1, from coordinate 19,328 downwards.
GGACAGCACCACGGCCGCGACGGTGAGCCCGGGGAAGGTCGTCATCCACCAGGCGGTGGCGAGGAAGCCGCGGCCGCCCGCCACGAGCGAGCCCCACTCCGGGGTCGGCGGGGTGGCGCCGTAGCCGAGGAAGCTCAGTGCGGAAACCTCCAGTACCGCCGTGCCGAAGGTGAGCGTCGCCAGCGCGAGCACCGGACCGAGCGCGTTGGGCAGCACATGCCGTCCGAGCACCCCGGTCCACCGCACGCCTCCGGCACGGGCGGCCTCGACGAACACACCGCTGCGGACGCGCAGGACTTCGGCGCGCATCAGCCGGGCGAACTGCGCGAGGTTCGCGACGCCGACCGCGATCGCGATGTTGGTCGTCCCGAAGCCGAGCGCGGTGACCAGCGCGAGCGAAAGCAGGATGGACGGGATCGCCAGCAGCACGTCGACGCAGCGCATGATCGCCGAATCGAGGGCACCGCCCCGGAACCCGGCGAGCAGGCCGAGCGCGGAACCGGCCACGAGCGCGACCACGACGGCGAGCACGGTCGCCTGCAGGGAAAGCGCGGCGCCGTGCACCACTCGCGCGAAGATGTCCCGCCCGGTTTCGTCGGTACCGAAGAGATGTGCGAGCGAAGGGCCCTGCATCTTCTCGGCGGGGACACCGGCGAGCGGGTCCTGCCCGGTGAACAGGTCCGGGACGAGCGCGGAGAGCAGGGCGAAGGCGAGGATCGCGACCGCGACCACCAGCCCCGGCTGCCGCCGGGTTCGGGTGAGAACGTCAGGCATCGGCCGTCTCCCGGTGTCGGATCCGCGGGTCCAGCAGCGGATAGACGAGGTCGACGGCGAGGTTGATGACGACGAACACCAGCGCCGCCAGCACGATCACCGCCTGGACCACCGGGATGTCCTGCGCGGTGACCGCCGACGTGGTCACCCGCCCGATGCCGTCACGGGAGAACACCGTCTCGGTGATCACCGACCCCGCGATCAGGTTGCCGGCGACCACCCCGGCGATGGTCAGCGTGGGCACCGCCGCGTTGCGCAGAATGTGTCCGAAATGGACTCTCAAGCGGCTCGCCCCTTTCGCCAGTGCGATTTCGGTGTACGGCTCGGAAAGCTGCGTGCGGAGGCTCTTCGCCATCACCTGCCCGATGATCGCGCCGGTCGGGATGGCGAGGGTGATCGCGGGCAGGATGAGCGACTCGAAGCCGTTCGACCCCAGCGCGGGCACCAGCCTGAGCTGGAAGGAGAAGAACTGGATGAGCACCAGCCCGACCCAGAACGGCGGCAGCGAGATCCCCAGCGGCGGCAACGCGAGCAGGGCGTTGCCCAGCCAGCGATGCCGGGTGTAGGTGCCGGCGACCGCGATCCCGCCGCCGAACAGGATCGCGAGCACCAGGGCGAATCCGGTGACCGCGAGCGTCGGCGGCAGCGCCGAGACGACCATGTTCGTGGCGTCGTCGCCGGTGGCGATCGAGCGGCCGAAGTCGCCCTGCAGCGCGGCGACCAGCCGTTTCCCGTACTGCAGCGGCAGCGGGTCGTCGAGTCCGTACTCCGCCTTCGCCACGGCCAGTTGCTCCGGTGTCACGGAAAGGCCGGCCTCGCCCCCGCCGAGCTTCGCGCTGACCGCGTCGCCCGGCAGGAGGTAGAGGATCACGAAGGACAAGGTGAACGCCGCCCACAGGACGAAGACCGCCTGCAGGATCCGCCGGAGCAGATACCGCGTCACGAGCCGGACACCCAGGCGTCGAACAGCTGCAGCCGTGACGACGCTTCGAACCCGACGCCGTGCGCGTTCGGCCCGTGCGCCAGCACCTGGGTCAGCTCGAACACCGGAGCCGAGTAGCCGTGCTCGATGATCGCGCGCTGCGCCTCTTCGGCGGCGGGCTTCCGCTTGGCGGGGTCCACAGTGGACGACTGTGCGTCGAGCGGCGCGTCGACCGGATTGCCCGCGGGGAGCTTGCTGCGGTTGTTCGCCTTGGTGGAGAACAGGTTGCGCAGGATGTCCGGATCCGCACGGGTGGTGTTGTACCAGAGGTACTCGTAGTTGCCGCTCTGCGTGACCTGCACGGTCTCGGCGGTGGTGCGCTGTTCGATCTGGAGGTCGAAGCCGATCTTGCGCAACTGCTGCTGCACGAGTTCGAGCACGCTCTTGTTCTGGTTGAACACCAGGGAGAAGAGCACCTTCGCGGTCAATCGCTGGCCGTTCTTCGTGCGGATCCCATCCGGGCCGGGCACCCAGCCCGCGCTCTCCAGCAGCGACGTCGCCCCGGCCGGATCGTAGGCCAGCAGCGGCGAAAGGTCGGCGTAGAACGGCGTCGCCGAGCCGAGGATGCTGGTGGCCGGCTTGTAGTTCGGCGTCAGGACGGTGTTCGTGACCTCGGGCCGGTTGATGCCCTTGACCACCGCCTGGCGGACCTTCTCGTCGGTGAGCACACCCTTGGTGACGTTGGCGTGCAGGTTGAACACGACACCGGGGTTCGGGCGGGTGGGCTCGGTGAAGCCGTTCCCGGTGAACTGCGGTTCGTCGACCGGCTGGACGTCGGTGATGGCGTCGAGCTGCGCGGACGCGAGACTTCCGGTGCGGACGCCGGGTTCCGGCACGATCTTGTAGGCGATCTTGTCGAGGTACGCCTCGCCCTGGTGCTTGAACAGCGACGAGCCCCAGCCGTAGCCCTTGCGTTTGGCGAGGACGATTTCCTGGTTCTGCTTCAGGCTTTCGAAGACGAACGGGCCCGAACCGATCAGGCCGTCCCCTTGGCAGCGCTGGTCCGCGGTCTTCCGGTACGCGGCGGGCGCGAGGATGCCGAGCGACATCGTCGAGCTGGCCTGCAGGAATTGGGCGCTGGGAACGGAGAACTCGATCTTGACCGTCTTCGGGTCGACGACCGTCGTGCCCTTGTACACGGCGAGGTAGCCGGAGCCGAGCTGCGATTTCGGGCCGAGCGCCTTGACCGCGTCGAAGCTCGTCTTGACCGCGGCGGCGTCGACTGGGCTGCCGTCGGAGAACGTCGCGCCGTCGCGCAGATGGAAGGTGAACGCGGTCGAATCCGCGTTGCTCTCCCATTTTTCGGCCAGCCACGGCTTGATCTCACCGGTGGACGGATCCTGGTCGGTCAGCGAATCGACCAGCTGACGGCCGACGTTGAGCGACGCGTTCGTGCCGACCTGCTGCGGGTCGATGCAGTCGGGACTCGACGAGATCCCGAGGCGCAGCGTGCCCCCGGGTTTGGGCGGCCCGGCATCGGCGCCGGTCGAACCGCCTGCGGACGAGCAGGCGGTGAGGACGAGGGCGGACAAGGCCAGCAGGGATGTGGCGGCGGTACGGGACACCGGGTGGCCTCCAGCGGGAACGGGGCGCTCTTGTGCTTGCGCCGACCCGATTCACGCTAATCACGCACCTTGAGGGCGGCCCACATGCTGAGCGCCACTCCCAGCCTGCGAAACCTCCCAAGACCCCGCTTGACAGCTAGGGAAGTACATGAAGGCCCCCATCCTTGCGCCTGAGTACAGGATGGGGGCCTTCATGTACTGGGGTGGTCAGCAGCGGTTGAGCATGTCCGTCAGCGCGGTCTTCTCGGCCGACTTGATGGTGAGCTTGTACTTGGCCTTCACCGTGGTCCACATCTTCGCGTAGGTGCACCAGTAACCGGTGGACGGCGGCTTCCAGGCGTCCGGCGACTTGTCGCCCTTCTCCTGGTTGACGTTGTCGGTCACGGCGATCAGCTGCGGCGCGCTGAGGTCGTTCGCGAACGCCTGCCGCTGCGCGGTGGTCCACGACGACGCCCCGGTGCGCCACGCGGCCGAAAGCGGCACGACGTGGTCGATGTCCACATCGGACGCCGCGGTCCAGGTGGCGTCGTCGTACGGGCTGAACCAGCTGCCGGAGACCGCGGCGCAACTGCCGTCCTGCTGCACGTTCGTGCCGTCCCGCTTCAGTACGACCTCACGGGTGTTGCAGCTGTTGCCCTGGTCGGACCAATGCGGGAACTTCTCGCGGCTGTACCCGCTCGACGAACCGTCCGGCTGGACGGTCAGCGAGGCGAGCTGGGTCTTGGCGGTCGCTGTCGACGGGATGCCAGGGGGTGTCGCTTCGGCGATGCCGACGACTCCGGCCGAGACGATCGCCGAGACGGCGAGAACGGTGAAGGAGCGACGAACAGCAAGCGCAGTTGGCATATTGCTGCCTCCGTGTCAGGTGTGGGGACCAAGTCACCTTGCGACACGGATATGGCCTGCGCAACACCATCGGGTGACACTCTGCTGGCCATTCGTGAACAGAGGGTGTCGCGAGCAGGCAGGACTCGGTGTACACCCGCCGAAAAAGTTTCGGAAAGTCCAGCGGATCGTTCTGGGCCGAACGGCCTACAGCAGCCCGCGGACCAGCCGGAGGTCCTCGGTGTGCCGGTACCAGGTCCACTTGCTCATCGCACGCGGGTGGACGACGCCGTCGCTGCTCGGCCGGGTCGGGATGCAGCCGAGCTGGAACGCCCGCGCGTGCTGCGTCGACGGCCGTTTGAACAGCGTCCCCTTGGTCACCCGGACCATCAGCCCGGGGCCGCTCGTGTCCGGCTCGACCTCGATCGAGCGGGCTGGCCCGCGCAGGACGGTGTGCTCGTCGCAGTAGGCCACCCCGCGCACCATGCCGACCACGCCGCGGCCGACGAGCACGCCGCCGGTGTCGTCGCGGATCAGCGGCACCGGGTCGACCTCGCCGCGCAACGCGAGCGCGAGGGCGCGCAACGGCTGGGTCGGCAGGTCCCAGATGCGGGCGACGTCCGAGGCGGGGGAGGCGGGCACGAAGCCGAGCGACACGCCGGAGAGCTGTTCTTTTCGTAACAGCCGAAGCGCGACGGCCGCGAGGTCGGCGTCGGTGCCCACGACCACCAGGTGATCGTGTTCCCCCAGCAAGGGGTCGATATCCGCCTTGCCGGGGCGGCTCGGGACACGCACCATTTCGACGTCGTCGATCTCCGGGAGTGTGGGCTCGCCCTCTGGACAGACCACCACTATTCCGCGCACCCGAAGGCCCTCCGTTACGCTCATGCACCGGCATTTACCAGCGCCAAACCACAAGTCGCCGAACACCTGGAGTGTCACATGCCGGCCATCGTGCTGATCGGGGCCCAATGGGGGGACGAGGGCAAGGGCAAGGCCACCGACCTGCTCGGCGACCGCGTCCAGTGGATCGTGCGTTACCAAGGCGGTAACAACGCGGGCCACACCGTAGTCCTTCCCGACGGGCAGAACTTCGCACTGCACCTGATCCCGTCGGGGATCCTCACGCCGGGCGTCACCAACGTCATCGGCAACGGCGTCGTGATCGACCCGGGCGTGCTCCTCGACGAGCTCGCCGGGCTCGAGGAACGCGACGTCGACACCAGCAAGCTGCTGATCTCCGCCGACGCGCATTTGATCATGCCGTACCACGTGGAGATCGATAAGGTCACCGAGCGTTACCTCGGCAGCCGCAAGATCGGCACCACCGGCCGCGGCATCGGCCCCTGCTACCAGGACAAGATCGCCCGCGTCGGCGTCCGCGTGCAGGACCTGCTGGACGAGAAGATCTTCCGGCAGAAGGTCGAGTCGGCCCTGGAGTTCAAGAACCAGGTGCTGGTGAAGGTCTACAACCGCAAGGCGCTCGACGCCGACCAGGTCGCCGACGAGGTGCTGGCCGCGGGCGAGAAGTTCGCGCACCGCATCGCCGACACGCGCCTGCAGCTCAACCAGGCCCTCGAACGCGGCGAGATCGTGCTGCTCGAAGGCTCGCAGGGCACCCTGCTCGACGTCGACCACGGCACCTACCCGTTCGTGACGTCGTCGAACCCGACGTCCGGCGGCGCGAGCGCGGGTTCGGGCATCGGCCCGGGCAAGATCACCACCGTGCTGGGCATCCTCAAGGCCTACACGACCCGCGTCGGCTCCGGCCCGTTCCCGACCGAGCTGGACGACGAGTCCGGCGAGTACCTGCGCAAGCAGGGCGGCGAGTTCGGCGTCACCACCGGCCGCTCGCGGCGCACCGGCTGGTTCGACGCCGTCATCGCGCGCTACGCGGTGCGGGTCAACGGCATCACCGACTACTTCCTCACCAAGCTGGACGTGCTGTCCGGGCTGGAGAAGGTGCCGGTGTGCGTCGGCTACGAGGTCGACGGGTTCCGCACCTACGACATGCCGATGACGCAGACCGACGTGCACCACGCGCTGCCGATCTACGAAGAGCTGCCGGGCTGGTTCGAGGACATCTCGGGCTGCCGCACCTTCGAAGAGCTCCCGGCGAACGCGCGGGCGTACGTCGAGCGGCTCGAGGAGCTTTCGGGCGCGCGGATCTCGGCGATCGGCGTCGGCCCGGGCCGGGAGCAGACGATCGTGCGCCACGAGTTCGTCTGACCGGTCCTCTGAGTGCTCTCAAGCGCGCTATGAAAGGCCCGTTACTTGCAAAATTTGCAAGTAACGGGCCTTTCATAGCACTCCCGGCTCCCCAAACCTCAGGCGAGCGAGGTCTTCACCGGAGTCTCGTTCCGGAACAGGTCCAGCACCGGGCAGTGCTCGTCCACCTGCCGCTTCAGGTCCTCGTAGGCTTCCGCCCCCGCCGGCCCGCTCAGCTCGACCGAAACGCGCACGTCCCCGAAGCCCGGCCGGGTCGACGAGAACCCGAAGAAGCCGTGCAGGTCGATGTCGCCGTCCACGGTCACCTTCACGCCTTCGAGCGGCACACCGAGCTTCGCCGCCCAGAACTGGTAAGTGATCACCTGGCACGAGCCCAGCGCGGCGAGCGCGTATTCGACCGGGTTGGCCGCGGTGTCGCCCCCGCCGAGCGCTGCCGGCTCGTCGACGGTGAACGCGTGGTCGCGCACCCGCACGTCCACCTGCGTCGCGGTTCCGGGGTTCAGCGCGTTGGCGACGCTGAACGAGACGGCGGCGTTGCGCGGGTCGGCGTCGACGGCGGTCTTGGTTCCTTCGATGACATCGGTCAGCGACATCGGGTCTCTCCAGGATCGAGGTGTCGGACGTCGCCCAGGGTGCGGCAACGCGCGAAACCGCGCGCGTGATCTCAGCTGGTGAACGGCGAAATATCCTTTCGACACCGCGGTTAGCGTTGAACATGACCATCGGAGTGGCACTCCCGTCCGGGGACACCGCGAACGCCGTCAACATCGTCGACGAACTCGTCACGCAGACCCAGCAGGCCGCCGACGCCGGGCTGACGTCCGCCTGGTTCTCCCAGCAGATGGAGCACGACGCGATCACCGTCGCCGCCCTCGCGGGCCGCGCCGTGCCGGGGATCGCCGTCGGGACCGGCGTCGTCCCGATCTATCCGCGACATCCGCTGCTGATCACCGGCCTCGCGCAGACGGCGCAGGCCGCCACCGGCGGCCGGTTCGCGCTCGGCCTCGGAACCGGCGCGAAGAACTGGCTCGAACCGGCGTACGGCATCGAGTACCCGTCGCCGATCAAGCACCTGCGCGAGTACCTCACGATCCTCCGGCAAGTGCTCGAAGGCGCCGAAGTCGACTTCGAGGGTGAGACGGTCAGCGCGCACGCCAAGGGCTTCGCGGCTTCGCTCTCGGTCGCGGGATCTTCGGACATCCCGCTGATCATCGCCGCGATGGGACGGCAGGCGCTGCGCGTCACCGGCGAACTCGCCGACGGCACGATCCCGTTCCTCGCCGGGCCGAAGGCGCTCTCGGAGCTGATCGTCCCGGAGATCACCAAGGCGGCCGCGGGACGTCCGGCGCCGCGGGTCATCGCGATGGTCCCGGTCGTCGTGACCGATGAGCCCGACGCCATCCGCGCCATCGTCGACAAGCAGTACGCGTTCTTCCGCGACATCCCGTCCTACCGCGCGGTCTTCGACGCCCAGGGGGTGGATTCCGCCGGGGAGCTGGTGATCGCCGGGGACGAAGAGACCGTCGCCGCCGAGATCCGCCGGTACTTCGACGCCGGGGCGACCGAGGTCGTCGCGACCCAGAGCGGCATCCGCAACTCCGAGGAGCGGCTCCGCACCTGGCGTGCCCTGGGGGATCTCGTGAAGAGCTGACATCCAGGGGTCCAGTGGCCTTGCTCACAGCGTTCGTATTGTGCATACTCGTGCGCATAGCGAACAAGCTGGAGGTTCCCATGTCCCCTGTCGCGGCCCGTTCGTGGGTGGTACCGCTCGCCTGGACGGCGGTCCTGCTCGACGGATTCGACCTGGTCGTCCTGGGTACGGTGCTGCCCGCACTGCTCCGTGACCACGTCTGGGGGCTGACGCCGGGCACGGCCTCGGTCATCTCGACGTTCGGCCTGATCGGCATGATGATCGGCGCGATGGCGATCGGCACGATCACCGACGTCATCGGCCGCCGGAAGGCGCTGATCATCGCGGTCGCGGCCTTCTCCGTGTGCACCGCGCTCTGCGCGATCGCGCCCTCGGCGTTCTTCTTCGGGCTGTTCCGCTTCCTCGCCGGGCTCGGCCTGGGCGGTTGTCTCCCGACGGCGATCGCGCTGGTCACCGAGTACGCCCGCAAGGAAAAGGGCGGCAGCGCGACCACCACGGTGATGACCGGCTACCACGTCGGAGCGGTGCTCACGGCGCTCTTGGGGATCTGGCTGATCCAGCCGCTCGGCTGGCGCGCGATGTTCGTCGCCGGCGCGCTGCCCGCGTTCGTGCTGGTGCCGCTGATGATCAAGTACCTGCCGGAGTCCGAGTCGTTCGAGCGAGTGCGGGAGACCCAGGAGAAGTCGGCGACGCAGGTGGTCGGCGGGCTGTTCCGCGGCGGCCTGCTGCGGGCCACCATCGCGTTCTGGGTGACGTCGTTCATGGGCCTGCTGCTGGTCTACGGGCTCAACACCTGGCTGCCGGAGATCATGCGCCAGGCCGGGTACCCGCTCGGCGCGGCGCTCGGACTGCTGCTCACGCTGAACCTCGGCGGCGTGGTCGGCCTGCTCATCGCGGGGCGGGTGGCGGACAAGGTCGGCGTGCGGCCGTCGGTGATCGCCTGGTTCCTCGGCGCGGGGGTGTTCCTGGCGCTGCTGAGCGTGAAGCTGCCCGCGGCCGGTCTGTACGTGGCCGTGTTCCTCACCGGCGGATTCGTGTTCAGCGCGCAGGTGCTCGTGTACGCGTACATCGGCAAGACGTATCCGGACGCGATGCGCGCCACCGGGATCGGCTGGGCGGCGGGCGTCGGCCGTATCGGCGCGATCTGCGGGCCGATCCTCGGCGGCGCGCTGCTGAGCGCCGGGATCGCGTACCCGTGGGGCTTCTACGCCTTCGCCGCCGTGGGCGTCCTGGGTGCGGCCGCGGTGACCGGAGTTCGCGCCGGTCGCACCCAGGAGGCCGTCAGCCCAGTTCCTTGAGTTCCTTCTCCACGGCGGCGAGCTCCGCCTCAGAACCCTGCACCTTGGGGCCGGTGAACCACTTGCGTGCCGAGGCGAACCACCACACGGCCGCACCACCGAGGACGACGAGGAAGGCGATCGGCGTGTAGTTGAAACTGTCGATGGTGATCGGCGAGCCCTGCGGGAGCATGAACAGCACGAAGATGAAGCACACCCAGACGGTCGCGATGGTCCCGACGAGCTTGCCCCAGCGGCCGAGGTTCCACGGTCCGGGTTCGAAGTCGTCGCCCTTGCGCACCCGCAGGAACACCGGGATCACGTAGGCCACGTAAAGGCCGACGACCGCGATCGAGGTCACCGCCGCGTAGGCGGTCGCGCTCCACAGATACGGCAGGGCGAGCAGGAGCGCGCCGCCCGCGGCCAGCCACACCGCGTTGGTCGGTGTCTGGGTGCGCTTGTTGATGCGGTGCCAGAAGCTCGAACCCGGGATCGCGCCGTCGCGGGCGAAGGCGTAGATCATCCGCGAGTTCGCGGTCACCGACGCCATCCCGCAGAACAGCTGCGCGCCGATGCAGATCAGCAAGAGGAACTTGCCGGTCGTCGCGCCGGTCGCGTCGATGAAGATCTGCGCGGGCGGCACCCCGGTCTCGGAACCGGCGGCGCCCTCGTAGTCCTGGATGGCGAAGGTGAGACCGATGAGCAGGATCCAGCCCGCGACCAGGGAGACGAGGATCGAGTTGACGATCCCGCGAGGCCCGGCCTTCGCCGCGTTCTTGGTCTCTTCGGTCATATGGGCCGAGGCGTCGTAGCCGGTGAGTGTGTACTGCGCGAGCAGCAGGCCCAGTAAGAAGACGTAGACCGGTGACGCCCAGCCCGTGTTGTTCACGAACTCACCGAAGACGAACGACGCGTCCTGATGCTTCTCGGGCACGATGACCAGCACCCCGACGATGACCAGCACGCCCGCGAGATGCCACCACACGCTGACGGTGTTCAGCAGCGCCACGATCTTGACGCCGAAGGTGTTCAGCAGGCCGTGGACCACCAGGATGATCGCCAGCAGCAGGATCGTGTTGCCCGGCGTCGCCTCGAAGCCGAACTGCAGGTCGAGGAAGGCATTGAGGAACAGCGCCGCGCCGAAGTCGATGCCCGCGGTGACCGCGATCTGCCCGATGAGGTTGAACCAGCCGGTGAACCACGCCCACGCCGCGCCGTTGCGCGGGGCGAGCTTCGCGGCCCAGTAGTAGAGCCCGCCCGCGGTCGGATAGCTGGAGCAGACCTCGGCCATGCCCAGCCCGACCAGGATGACGAACAGCCCGACCAGCGGCCAGCCCCAGATCATCGCGGCGGGACCGCCGGTCTTCATGCCGAACCCGTAGAGGGTCAGGCAGCCGGAGAGGATCGAGATGATCGTGAACGAGACCGCGAAGTTGGAGAAGGTCGACATCGTGCGCCGGAGTTCCTGCGCGTAGCCGAGTTGGTGGAGCCGGGCACTGTCTTCGTCGGCGGGTTCGGCGGCCTGCTTATCTGAGACATCCATCGGGCACCCACTTAAAAGGTATGCGGACAGACCATTGAGATCCGCCGAAATTAGGCCCGCCGACCTGCGCATGTCAAGGTCCCGTCAAGAAACCCATCCCCCCGGACGCTAGGAAAGGCCCGTTCCTTGCAAATTTTGCAAGGAACGGGCCTTTCCTAGCGCTTCAGGTGAGGCTCAGCGCCCCCGGAACGCCTTCACGGCCTCCAGCGCCGTGTCCGGGTGGTCGGCGAAGTACCCGTCGACACCCGCCTTGAGGAACGCCTCCTGCTCGGCGAACGCGTCGCCGTACTCGGCGAGGTTCGCCGACGAGCGCAGGTTCTGCGGGAGGAAGTTGTTCTCGTTGCGGAACGTGTACGGCCCGACCTTCAGCCCGGCCTGGTGCGCGTCGGCGACGAGTTTGGTCGGCGCGCCCAGCGCCCCGTTCACCACCGGGATGACCTGCGCCTTCTCCGGGCCCAGGTAGTCCGCGTACTTCGAGATCTCCTTCAGGCCCGCCGGGGTGACGAGGTCGGCGTACGTCCGCGGGTCGCCCTTCGCGACGAAGTCGGCCGGAGCGCCGGTCGCCGAGGTCAGCTGCAGCAGCGGCACCCGGACCTGACGCGAGAGCGCGATCAGGTTCGACACCTCGAACGACTGGATGATCACCGGCGCCTTCGGGTGGTTGAGCCCGTTGCGCTTGAGCAGCTCGACCAGCTTCGGCTCGGTCGGGTTCTTGATCGAGGAGAAGTACGTCGAGTGCTTGATCTCCGGGTAGGTCCCCAGCTCGCGGCGCAGTTCGCGGCCCAGCCGGCGCGTCAGGTCGAGCACCTCCTGGTAGGTGGCGATCCGGTACCGGCCGTCGTAGATCTTGTTGTTCGGCCGCAGCTGCGGGATCCGCTCGGTCGCGCGCAGCGTCTTCAGCTCGGCGAGGGTGAAGTCCTCGGTGAACCAGCCGGTGAACGACGCGCCGTCGATGACCTTGGTCGTCTTCCGGTTCGCGAACTCGGGGTGCTTCGCGACATCGGTGGTCCCGCCGATCTCGTTCTCGTGCCGGGCGACCAGCTGGCCGTCCTTGGTGGGCACGAGGTCGACGTCGACCCAGTCGACGCCCTGGCGGTAGGCGAGCTCATACGAGGCGAGCGTGTGCTCCGGGCGGTAGCCCGGCGCGCCGCGGTGTCCGACGATCACCGGCCCATCGTGACCCCTGGCCTGTGCCGACACATCTTGGGCACCCGGCTCGGCGGCGCCGGCCAGCCCTGTGACGCTGAGTACGGCGAGACCGGACAGGGCGAGCACGCCCAGGCGCTTTCGCATGGTGGGTAACCTCTTTCGCTTGAACTCGGGGTACCGCGCCACCCTTGACGCAGGAGGCGTCCGGACGGCGAAGACGGACCGGCGGAGCGCTGACCGCCGGGTGAACGCCGGATGGAACCACCCGCTCGAGGACGGCGACGTGTTCGGGGCTCACCGGCACGGTTACCCTGTGCGTCGTGCGCGTACTGGTAATCGGGTCCGGCGCCCGTGAGCATGCACTTGTCCTCGCGGTCGCGGAAGACCCTTCCGTCACCGCACTGGCCTGTGCCCCGGGCAACGCCGGCACCTCCTCGGTGGCCGAGCAGCTCGGTGTCGACGCGGCCGATCCCGAATCGGTCTCCGCCCTGGCCAAGCAGTGGCAGGCGGACCTGGTGGTGGTCGGTCCCGAGGTCCCGCTGGTGGCGGGTGTCGCCGACGCGGTCCGGAAGGCGGGCATCGCCTGCTTCGGCCCGTCCGCGTCCGCGGCCAGGATCGAGGGCTCGAAGGCGTTCGCGAAGGACGTCATGGCCGTCGCGAAGGTGCCGACAGCGCACTGTGAGGTCGTCGACAACCCGGCCCGCCTGGACGCCGCGCTCAGCCGCTTCGGCCCCACCTGGGTCGTCAAGGATGACGGCCTCGCCGCGGGCAAGGGCGTCGTGGTCACCACGGACGTCGACGTCGCGCGCAAGCACGCCCTCATGCTGCTCGACGGCGGTCACCCCGTGCTCCTGGAGTCCTTTTTGGATGGCCCGGAGGCCTCTCTCTTCTGCTTCGTCGACGGCCGCACGGTCGTCCCGATGCTGCCCGCGCAGGACTTCAAGCGCGTCGGCGACGGCGACGCCGGTCCGAACACCGGCGGCATGGGTGCGTACGCGCCGCTGCCGTGGGCGCCGAAGGATCTGGTCGACGACGTCGTCGAGCGGATCGTCCAGCCCGTGGTCGACGAACTCGACAACCGCGGCGCCACCTTCTCCGGCCTGCTCTACGCCGGTCTCGCGCTGACTTCCGAAGGCCCGCAGGTCATCGAGTTCAACTGCCGCTTCGGTGACCCGGAGACCCAGGTCGTCCTGGCGCTGCTGCGCAGCCCGCTCGGCCAGGTCCTCCACGCGACGGCGACCGGCAAGCTCGCCGACCTGCCGCCGCTGGACTGGGACTCGGGCGCGGCGGTCACCGTCGTGCTCGCCGCCGACGGCTACCCCGGCAAGCCGAGGACCGGTGACGTCATCACCGGTGGCGAGATCGAAGGCGTGCTCCACGCCGGGACCCGCCGCCGCGACGACGGCGCCGTGGTCTCCTCCGGCGGCCGCGTGCTGTCGGTCGTCGGCACCGGCAAGAACCTGAAGGCCGCCCGCAAGGACGCCTACGCGACGGTCGAGAAGGTCCACCTGGCCGGCTCGCACCACCGCACCGACATCGCCCTGCTCGCCGCCAAGGGAGAGATCGCCACCCCGGTCTCCTGAATTCGGGCGGAACCGTCCCGGTCGCGAGTGCGTCTAACCCGGTATTTCCTGTGAAGCTTAGGCGCGCGATACATCGGCGTTGGTAGCCTCGACGGGACGGACGGTCACCGTGCGTATCAAGGGGTGGGGAATGGCAGCATCGGGCAAGATCCAGGACCTCACGTCGGCGGTCCCGACGCCGCCGTCGGTGGCCGACATCAGAGTGGATCCGTCGAAGCTGCTCGAAGTGGCGAAGATCGTCGAAGAGCAGGTCGACGCGCTGCAGGACAAGCTTCTGACCCGGCTGGACCAGCTGCGCATCGACACCCCGGCCAACGACACCGTGAGCGTGCACTCGACCAGTGTCTGGAACGAGCTGGTGGCCGACGGCGACCAGTCGTACGCCGCGCAGGTCAAGGCCTACGTGGCCGGTCTGCGAGGCCTGGTCAACCAGCTCCGCACGGCGGCCAAGGAGTACAAGACCAGTGATGCGGACAAGGCCGCCGCGTTCGGGGACCGTGGTGTACACCGGGCGTAGGCCTCGCGTGCTGGTCTCCGGTGGGGTGCTCACCCTCGTGCTGGCCGGATGCGCCACGGACACGGGTGGGCAGGCTTTCCCCGACGAACCGGCGCTGGCTTCGGCCACGCAGGGCGCCAAGGCGTCCGCGCTACCCGCCAGGCCCGCCGAACTGAGCTTGCAGGGTGTCGATCCGTGTGCCCTGGTCACCGCACCGCAGCTCGACCAGCTCAAGATCAACAGCAAGCCGCGCGCGGCCGCGGAACCGATCGACGGCCCGACCTGTGTCTTCGACGCGGACGCCGCGGAGCCCTTCCACACCTACTACGTCCGCACGGTCACCGCGGACGTCGAAGAGTGGTTCACGGGCAAGCGCCGCAAGAACAGCATGACGACGGAACCGAAGGCGGTCGGCGGGTTTCCCGCCGTCACGAGCTACCGCGACGCCGGGAAACCGGGCGATTGCGAAACGCTCGTCGGTGTCGCCCGGGGACAGACGCTGGCGGTGCGGGCCGTCACCGTCACCGCCGGCGCGTTCACCATGCCGCAACTGTGCGAGATGTCCGCGCAGGCGGCCGATCTGGCTTTGCAGACCTTGAAAGCACGCAACTAGGGAGGGCGCCGTGAACGTTTCCGACCTCGCGGGCAAGCTCCGCGATCTCCGGTTCGACGGCTACACCGACACCGGGATCGCGACCGAGATCGAGCGCTTCCGCAGCGGCGACGGCACCGGCAGCATCGGCATCGCCGTCGACGCGCTGAAGTCCGTCGCGTCCGCGCTCGCCGACACCGACAAGACGCTGCGCGACGAGCTGGGCAAGCTCGGCGTGGAATGGCAGAGCGAGGCGGGTGGCGCCGCAGGCCAGGTGTTCACCGAGCAGGCGGGCTTCTCCCAGGACGCGAACTCGAAGGTCTCGCACTCCGCGGAGATGATCTTCGCCCAGGGTGAGGCCTTCAACCGGACGCTGCACAAGCTTCCCGACCCGGAAGTGGTCCGGAAGGGCGCGGGCGGCTTGACCCTCGGCGACGTCGTGCTGAGCCTCATCGGGTTCGAGACCGACCACGCCAAGAGCGTCAGCGCCGCGAACAACGCGCGGGCGCAGGCGCAGGAGGCGTTGAACGACTACGCCAAGACGAGCGGTGAGAACCTGCTGACGACCGACACGCTGGCCGATCCGCAGACGATGAACCTGACCCAGAACACGACCGTCGCCGGAACGGGCGGCGGTTCGGGCACGCTCGACCTCGCGGGCACGGCCACGGATCTGACCCCGGACGGCAGCGTGCGGCCCGCGTCGGCCGCCGTCGAGTCGAAGTACGTGCCGCCGGTCGTGCAGCCCGTCAGCAACCCGAAGTCGCCGTCGTACGACGCGCCGACCCCGGCCTACGGTGTCGCCGTCGGCAACCCTCCGGCCCGGAAGACCGGCTCCTCGGTGCCTCATGGCGGTGCCACTGCCCCCGCGGCCGCCGCCCCGACCACGCCGTCCGGCACTTCGAGGCCCGCGCCCGCCCCGGGCAGCGGCTGGGTGACGCCGAACCGGCCCTCCCCGCAGCCCGAACCGGGCAGGCCGTCGTACCCGATCACCGGCTCGCCAGCCTCGCCGCCGTTCATCCCGCCGGGTGCGCCGAACCTGCCTCCCGGCTCCACGAACGTCCCGCCGGGCCAGTCCACCGGAAGCCTGCCGCCGGGCAACAGCTCGACGTCCTCGCTGCCGCCGGGCAAATCGTTCGGCACCGGCCCCGGTATCGACGGCGCCCTCGGCAAGGGCCCCGGCTCCAGCTCCGGTCCCGGCGTCTTCGGTGTCGGCGGTGGCCAGGGTGGTGGAGACCAGGCCCTCGGCAAGGGCCGTTCGGTCGGCGCCGGACCGCAGGCGCCACTGGCCGCCGGCAACGAGTCCGGCCGCGGCTTCCCCGCCGTCCCGAAGATCACCGGCCCGGCCGCGGGCGACCTGGGCGCCGGTGCGGCCGCGCTCGGCGCCGGTGTCGCGGGTGGTGCGCTGAGCGGCGACAAGGAACGTGACCGCCGCTCTCGTCAGGAAGGCGGCGGCGTCGTGAAGCCGACCCGTCAGCTGCCGATCGGCGAGCTTCCCGAAGAGGAGGCCATGCGGCGTTCGGAGAAGATCGGCGCGAAGCAGCCGAAGACCGAGTCGAAGTTCATGGAACGCGCGGCCACTCAGGACGTCGAAGAGGACGCCGAGCACATCAGGCGTTACGGCGTCGACGACAAGGACCTGTTCACCGACGAGCGCATGGTGTCGCCCGACGTGATCGGTGACCACGGCAACCGGGAAGCGCGCTGAACCTGTGCCGAACGACAACGGCAGCCTGGTGCTGTCCGCACTCGAGTTCGAAATGCTCTGGGAAGCCGAACGGCTGCCCCGCCGCCATGTCGCACTCGACGTGCCGAGCCCCGGAACGACCCATACGGAGCGGGCGGCACTGATCGAAGAGGCCTGGGAATCCCTGCGCGAGCGAGGCCTCGCGCGGGGGCACCAGGCGTCGGGCGAACTGGTCGACATGCTGAACCTGTTCGCGCACCCCCGGTTCGCGATCGACGTCTGGGTGTGGACCGATCGCGAGATCAAGGGCCAGGCGGTCAGCGTCGGCAACCAGGCCTTGCTCGGCGTGATCGACTCCGGCCAGGTGTGGCTGATCCCCGCCCGCGAAAGCTCACTCGCCGAGGCCGCGGTCTCGGTCGCGGGCGATCTGGGCCCCGGCGTCGGCCAGTCGATCAGCATCCCGCACGACGTCCTCCGCGACGCCGATGCCGCCGCTCGCGGCGACGCGAAAGCGATGGTCACCGCCCTGGAAGACCTCGACGTCCCCCTCTGGCAGGCCCAAGAGGTGGCGGGCATGCTGCTCGGCCAGGAGGCACGCGGGCAGTTCGGCATCGAACGCGCGGGCCGGGACGGCCGCCCTCGCCGCGCGGACAGCGTGGTCGCCTTCTACGACACGGACGCGGGACGGTACCTGTTCCAGGTCGCGCGGAACCGGGACGGACGGGATTGGGCCACCATCACCCCGGCGGACAACCACCTGCTGGCGACGCGGATCCGGGAAGTCGCCGATTTCTGAGTTACGTCCGGCTTGATGACGTTCACCCCGATTCAGTCGTTTCGAGAAGTCGATACCGGCGGGGTGGAAGTCGGCGTGGAAACGCACACGGCCCGCTGTCGAGGTCTTACAGTATGCGCGGGAACCGTCCTGATCTCCGGAGCGTCAGATCGGGCGGACACAAGTTTCCGTGTTGCGCTGAAGGGGATGACGAACCGTGCCTGTGTACGACCCGGAGTCGATGGGGATCGCCGCCGGTCAGGTGGAGAAGCTCAAGGACGAGTTCGAGAAGTCCAAGAAGCAGGTCACCGGCGTCGACGACGAGAAGGAAAGCCCGTTCGGCACGATGGGCGGTTCGGGTGACGTCCACGGCGCTGTGGGCTCCTTCAAGGACGGCGTGCACAACGAGTTCGATTCCGCGGGGAAGCTGATGGAGGCGACCGCCTTCGTGCTGCGCAAGGCCGCCGGGCTGATCCAGGAGACCGAAGCCGTGCACGTCGACAATCTCAAGCTGCACGAGCACGGCAAGCAGTGAGCACGCGAAAGACGGCCCTGGGGGGCCTGATTCCTAGGGGGCGTTATGGGCGATATTGATTTCCCGCCGAACTGGCCGCAGGTCGTCGAGAAGGCGAAGCAGGTCGAGGGCATCAAGCCGGAGGCCATTCAGAAGGCCGCGGACCAATTCCATGCCGCCGCGTCGCAGGCCGGTGACCACAGCGCCTCACTGAAATCGTCCACCGACGCGTTGAACGGTGGCGTCTGGAAAGGGCCCGCGGCCGACGCCTTTTTCGACTACGTGAAGCAGATCACCTCTGCCGGGGATCGCGTCAAAGGGCACCTGGACGAAATCAGCAAGGACCTGGGCGAACTCCAGGTCCAACTGAGCGACATCAAGGGCAAGATCGAGGACGCCAACAAGACGGCGCACGACGCGATCCAGAAGTGCATCAACACGGAGAACCCGAAGGTCGCGGCGGCTCGTCAGCAAGCCGCTGACGCCGCGAATCCGGACAAGAAGGTGCAGCCGCCGAACCCGAGCGCCGACCAGATCATCACGGCGGCCAACGCCGCCAACCTGAATACGGCGAGCGGAGCCGTCGAATCCATCGGCGGACTGCTGACCCAGGCGGACGGACTGATCAAAAAGTCCCAAGAGCTGATGAAGAAGGACGTGGAGGGCGGCGGCTACTCCAAGGTCCCGATGCCCGGCAAGGACGGCTCCGTCCCCAAGCGCACCGGCGGTCTCCATACCGGAGGTGGCGGTGGAGGGGGCGGCGGCGGTGGCGGTGGGGGCGGTGGCCTCGGGTCGAGTGGCGGTCCGCCGTCGACGACCCCGCCGGGCAACGTCCAGCAGTGGATTCAGGAAGCCATCAAGATCCTGCAGGCGGCCGGTATCCCGGTGACCGAAGCCGACATCAACAAGATCTGGACGATCATCGAGAAGGAGTCCGGCGGTAACCCCAACGCCATCAACAACTGGGACTCCAACGCGGCGAAGGGCACTCCGTCCAAGGGCCTGATGCAGTGCATCGACCCGACCTTCAACGCGCACAAGCTTCCGGGGCACGACGACATCTACAACCCGATCGACAACATCATCGCGGGCGTGCGGTACACGTTCTCGCGGTACGGCGGTTTCGAAGGACACCCGGGTCTGAAGTCGATGGCCGGTGGCGGCGGGTACCAGGGCTACTAAAGACCTCGTGAGTGTTAAGGACGGGGTGGATTCATGCGATCGTCGCAACATGCTCCTGTTAGGACAGTAGCTTGTTGAGTCGTTCGGCTGGGGTGTCCCAGTCGAGGGTTTTGCGGGGGCGGCCGTTGAGTTCGGCGGCCACCCTCGCAAGGTCTTCCCGGCTGTGCGTGGCGAGGTCGATGCCTTTGGGGAAGTACTGGCGGAGCAGGCCGTTGGTGTTCTCGTTCGAGCCTCGTTGCCAGGGGGCGTGCGGGTCGCAGAAGTAGATGTCGAGGTCGGTGGCCAGGGTGATCCGGGCGTGCTGGGCCATTTCGGTGCCCTGGTCCCAGGCCAGTGACCGGCGCAGCTCGGCGGGCAACCGCTGAATCGTCTTGATCATCTCGTCGGCGACGGTGGCGGCGTCTTTCCCGCCGGGCAGGTGCAGCAGCAGGCAGAACCTGGTCGTGCGCTCGACCAGGGTCCCGATCGCCGAACGATTGTCCTTGCCCATGATCAGATCGCCTT
>NZ_JAJPWP010000004.1:0-813467 GCF_046549035.1 Amycolatopsis sp. lyj-90 | reverse complement strand
GAACGAGGCCCAACGGCACGGGAGTGCGATAGCCCGGTTCCGGGGCGACGAACGACACGGTGGCCCGCCACACATCGAGAAAGACCTCCTTGGGCATGTTCGCGAACGTCGCCTCGGACTCGGCGATCCCTTCCGGAGTCACGGCCGAAGCCCTCGCCATAAGCCCCGGCAGCCGCGAGGCGGGAATGAGGGCGAGCGCCGGAGCGGCGAGTTTCAGCGAAAACCGCTCCACCGCCGTGAGCGGACCGGTGTTCCACGCCGAGCCCACGACAACGAGACCGGACACGCGCGCGGGAAAACGACGGACAGTGAGTTCGTCGAAGACCCCGACGCCTGACTCCGGGCTTCTCAGTGTCCGCGGGCGATCCATTCGGCCAGGTGCGGAGCCTCGGTGCCGATGGTGGTGTGGTCGCCGTGTCCGGTGTGGACCTTCGTGTCCTCGGGCAAGACGAAGAGCCGTTCTCTGATCGAAGAGATGATCGTCGGAAAGTCGGAAAACGAGCGGCCTGTCGCACCGGGACCACCCGAAAAGAGCGTGTCGCCGGAAAACAGCGCCTTGGCCTCGGGCAAGTGCAGGCAGATCGAGCCGGGTGAGTGGCCCGGTGTGTGGATGACCTCGAGTTCCGTGCCCGCGACGGCGATCCGCGCCTTGTCCTCGGTAGGCCGGAACCGGCGGCCGGGGTGGGTCATCTCCCACAGCTTCTGATCTCCCGGATGCAACACGGCCGGGGCATGGAGGTTCTCACTCAGTCGCGGGGCGACGGTGACGTGGTCGTTGTGCCCGTGGGTGCACACGATGGCGACGACGTCGCGGCCGCCCACCGCCTCGGTGATGGTCTTCTCGTCGTGCGCGGCGTCCACGACCACGACCTCGTCGTCGTCCCCGACGAGCCAGACGTTGTTGTCGACGTCCCACGTTCCGCCGTCGAGTTCGAAGACTCCGGCGGTGACGACGCGTTCGATCCGCAGTTCGCCGCTCACAGGATCACCACCGAACGCAGCACCTCTCCGGCGTGCATGGCATCGAAGGCCTTCTCGACACCGTCCAAAGTGATCCGCTCGGTCACGAACCGCTCCAACGGCAATCGACCCTGCAGCTGGAGGTCGATCAGCATCGGGAAGTCCCGCTCCGGCAGGCAATCTCCGTACCAGGACGACTTCAACGACCCACCGCGGGAGAAGAAGTCGATCAGCGGCATCTCCAGGCGCATGTCCGGCGTCGGGACGCCGACCAGGACCACCGTGCCCGCCAGGTCACGCGCGTAGAAAGCCGTCTTCCACGTCTCCGGGCGGCCGACCGCGTCGATGACGACGTCCGCGCCGAAACCTCCGGTCAGCTCTTGGATCGCGGCCACCGTGTCGATGTCGGAGGCATTGACGGTGTGGGTCGCGCCGAGCTCACGGGCCCAGACGAGCTTCCGTTCGTCCCGGTCGACCGCGATGATCGTGCCCGCCCCGGCCAGCCGGGCCCCGACGATGGCGGCGTCACCCACTCCCCCGCAGCCGATCACCGCCACCGAGTCCCCGCGGCCGACACCGCCGGTGTTGACCGCGGCGCCAAGACCGGCCATCACGCCGCAGCCGAGCAGACCCGCGACGGCCGGGTCCGCTGCGGGATCGACCTTCGTGCACTGTCCGGCGTGGACGAGCGTCTTGTCCGCGAACGCCCCGATGCCCAGAGCCGGGGTCAGCTCGGTGCCGTCGGTCAGCGTCATCTTCTGCGTCGCGTTGAAAGTGTCGAAGCAGTATTGCGGCCGGCCACGCTTGCACGCCCGGCACTGTCCGCACACCGCACGCCAGTTGAGCACGACGAAATCCCCCGGCCGCACCGAATCCACGCCGGCGCCGACACTTTCCACGGTGCCCGCGGCCTCATGGCCGAGCAGGAACGGGAACTCGTCGTTGATGCCGCCATCGCGATAGGTCAGGTCGGTGTGACAGACCCCGCAGGCCGCGATCGAAACGACGACCTCGCCGGGGCCCGGGTCCGGGATCACGATGTCCGTCAGCTCCACCGGAGCGTTCCGGGAACGAGCGATCACTCCGCGCACCTGCTGGGGCATTCCTTGTTTCCTTCGCTGCTCGACGACACAGGCATGCGCACCAACGCATGCTTCTCGCAAGACTAAGCCGCCAAGTGCCTTCAGGCGACCTGGTCGTCAGTCGAGGAAATGCCCGCCTTTCGACCAGGGCGCCCGCGAGTTAGGCTGACCGGGTGTCGGACCCCGCCGATCTGACCGCCCTGCGCGAAGTCGTCGAAGGCCCGCTACGTGAGATCGCCGACCGGTTCTCGCGGTTACTCGCCGACAGCTGGCCACACCAGGCCCTCGCCATCTTCACCCGGGAGTGCACTGGCAGGCCTCGCAAGGTCACCGGAACCAAGGCGATCACCGACAAGGTCACCATCGTCGAACTGGAAGCGCTCAAGTCGGCCGTGCCGCCCGGCCACCAGTTGACCACGACGGCCACGTTCGGCGGCACCACCCGGACGGTCTGGGCACTGCAGGACTCGGTCGGCACCCTCCTCGTGCTCGTCCCCCGGTCGGCCCGGGCCCGATTCACCCAGCCGGTGCTGCTGGGAGAGCTTTTCGGCATCGTCGCGACGTCGATCAGTCAGCAAGTCAGCCAGGCCAGCCCCGATTACCTCGCCGAATCCCGCGCGGCTTCCAGTGAACGCGCTCGGACGATCGCCGAAATGGCCGCGGCACACGAAACCGCCCTCGCCACGATCCTCACCACGCTGCGGTCCACCCGGCTGGACGACCACCGCGCCCGCCTCGCCGCGACCGACTCCACCTCGGCCGCGCTCGTCGCCCTCCGATCGGCCCAGAAGACCGACCTCGCTCAATCCGTAGAACCCGTGCACACGGCGTTCGGCAGGCTGCGCCGGGAGATCCGGCAAATGCTGCGTCACCACGACGCGGAACTGGAATTCGTCGCCCCGGCGAAGAACGACCGGGCGATACCAGGCGAAATCGCCCACGCCGCCCGCGCGATGACCTGCACGGCGGTGCTGACCTTCACCAGCCAGCCCGACCTGAACCGGCTCCGGATCGCGTGGTCCAGCGACAGCACCGCGCTGCACGCCGACGTCCGCGATCAGGAGTCGGGCACCCTCGACGGCACCAGCCTGCGCCTGCAACTCGAGGGGCGCGCGAAAACCCTCGGCGCCACCATCGAGATCGATGCCGTTCCAGGCTGGGGTAGCCACGTGACGATCAGCCTTCCCTTCCAGCCACCGGCCGGCCGGACCGAGGAGGCACTGCCGACGACTCTCAACCGCCGCGAACTCGAAGTGCTGCGCCTGGTCGCCCAAGGGCGGCGCAACAAGGCCATCGCCGACGCACTCGGCATCACCGAAAGCACGGTCAAGTTCCATGTCACCGGTTTGCTGAAGAAGTTGGACGTCGCCTCGCGTGGCGAAGCCGCTGCCTTGGCTTTGAGCGCCGGGATAGTCGGATTGGCTTGATTCAGTGAGTCTTTCATCCTGGCCCGAAGGGAATTTCGACCACCCCTCCGGGCAAAGGACGAAAGCCTCACTTTCGCAGGATCACCGATTGGTTCCCGTCCACCGGAGTGGACTGGTACCCCCTTTCGTCGGATTGATCATCATGACCGTTCTTCCGATGTCGACTGCAGCCTTGACCGCATCACGAAGTGGCGTGTAGTCACGCACCTCGACAGGATCCTTCCTGGCGGAAAGGCGAGTCAAATCCTGTGGCTCGAACATCGAGCCAATCGTCCGGCCAATCCAGTTGTTGTGCAGGTCCATAAGCTTATGGCCCTCCGGGTTGCCCGCGTAGTCTTCGTGCGCGTCGGTTAACGCTTTAGCCTCTTCCGCTGCGACGTCCCCTACGTCGGGAAGCGGTGGGTGCATCAACTCGCCGACTACGACCGCGAACTCGGCATCTCCTACTGGACCAAGAACTACCGGACCGGGATCGAGCACGAAGACCCCGAAGCCTTGCAGCGCCGCTACCCGTACTACGACCCGATCTCGACACTGCCCGAAGCCGGCCAGCGCTGGCGGCGCGAGCAGCCGCGTACGTCCTGAACGGACGTGCTGAGCGAGCTGCCGAGACCCTCTCTGTGTCCGTCGCCTCCGACGGGCGCAGAGAGGGTCTCGACTGATCACTCCAATGACGTTCGCAGGCGCCTGGCGAGGCGATCAGCGTTCATCGAAACTTACCGCTCAGGTTCAGCATGGCGTGCTTTGTCCTGATGTTCGCGTGCATGGGCTAGGCGCCGCGCCTGTCCACTGGAGCCCACGCATGGGGTCGCCCGGGTCGATCAACATGACAGCATTGCCCGCGTAGATTGCCCCCTTGACCGCATTGACGATGGGCGTGAAGTCGTAGTAATAGCTGTAATTCTCTCCAGCGGATTCAATTTTTCTTATCTGATCGAGGCTGAACATACTGCCAATGGTCCGGCCTACCGCGTTGTTATACAGGTCCATCCATTGAAGATTGGCATTTTTCGGACTGCCGTTCCCGGCGTACATCTCATGGGCGTCAGTGAACTGCTTCGCCCTGTCCCCACCGAAGTGCACTGTCAGTAGGGCACTCCAGTACACATGTTGAAACGCGTTGCCGATCGTCCCGTCCGGCAGCGCGTCCTCGCCGCCATAGGAGCCGCCGAAGAGTTCGGCTGCGCGGGTTTGAGCCTCAACCTTGATCTGGGCAAACGTTATCTGGTCGGCACCGTCAAGGCCCCAAAATAGATCACTTTCCTTATGGCTCAACTCTATGGATTTTTTTCCGAGCCTAGGAATGCCGACTTCGTACTTGAATCTCGCGGGCCCACTGAACAACGGAAACTGCTTCTGCAGCATCGCCATGTCGTCGGTGCCAAGCGGCCCACTTCGGGGACTTTTTCCCGTGGGGTCGGTCAACTTCACCGGATTGCTGTGGGCATAGGTGTGGGTGGCCAAGTTGCGTGGGTTGGTGATGCCGCCCGCGAGGTTTGAATCGAGGTAGTCAGGCAGTGCTGGATCCGCACTGGCCCAGAGTTGCGTTCTCGGGTTGTAGTAGCGGGCGCCGTGGTAGTAAAGCCCGGTTTCTTCGTCGAGTTCCTTGCCGGTGAACTTGTACGGCGTACCGCTTTGGCCGGTTTGCTCCTCCACCCAAGTCTCACCAAAGGGCATGTACTCGAGGTGTTCCGTGACGTTGCCCTGCTTGTCGGTGACGTAGCCGGACGAGCCGAGATGGTCGGCGTGGAAGTAGGACTGGGCGTTTTCGGGGCCGGCGGCGACGGTCTTCGTGGTGAGGCGGCTGTCGCCGATGAAGATGTGCTTGAACCCGGTGCCGTTACGTTCGCTGTAGCCGCGGTTGGGGTAGAGCGACACGCCGTCGCCCCGTTTGACGACGCGCTCGCCGGCCGCGTCGTAGGTGTAGCCGACAGTGGGGTCGGCGCAACCCGCTGGTGTTTGAGGGACCGTCGCCGTGGCGGTGTCCTGGTTGCAGGCGAGCCGGTTCTCCTCGTCCCAAACGTACTGACGTCGTTTGCCCTCGGACTCGGTGTTCACCGTGTCGGTGAGGTTGCCGCTCGCGTCGTAGGCCTGGTCGGTCGGGCCGACCTTGCTCGGTGCGTGCGGTTTTCCGCTGCCGTAGTCGTACTTGTAGTCGTAGCTGGTCTTGTCCTGGACCCCGGCAGGGTTGGTCGGGTCCTCGACCGGCTCGATCGGTCCGACCGTCAGCGGGCCCAGCGACACCGGGCTCCCTCCGCCGCCACCGACCGGCGACACAGGACTAGGCCCGCGGTTCAGCGACGCCGCTTGAGTGGGCGTGCCGGTGATCTCGTGGTGCTGGGTTTTGGTGGTGGTGTTGTGGATGGAGTCGTAGCCCAGCGCCAGGGTGTACTTGTCCTGCTGGTTGCTCTTGGTCGTGTACTGGCCGCTGGCGGAGGTGAGCTGGTACAGGTCGTCGTAGCCGAAGGTCTGGCTGCTCGGACCACCGATCGTCGGGTTCTGTGCCGTGCTGTTGGTCAGCTTCGAGATATTGCCGACCTTGTCGTAGGTATAGCCGAGGTTCTGGAACTCGGTGGCACCCGGCGTCTTCGACTTCAGGGTGGCGAGCCTGCGGTCGGCCTGGTCGTAGGTGTAGGTGGTGCGCACCCCGTTACCGGCCTGCTGGAGCACCTTCTGGCCGAACTTGTCGTAGTCGAGGCGACCGAGGTAGATGTAGTCGGTGCCGTTCTTGGCCCCGGTGGCGCGGGTGACCTCGCCACCGCTGTCGTAGTCGTAGCGGAGGACCTCGCCGTCCGGGTAGGTCATCTGGAGGACGCGGTTGAACGCGTCGAAGCGCCATCCGGTGGTGTAACCGCGGTCCGCCTGCCCGGCGATCTTGATGGTGCGGGTTTCCCGGGTGGTCTCGCCCAACGGGCCATAACCGCGGGTGAGGGTCCCGGCCGCGTCGCGGATCTCGGTGATCCGCCCGGCGGCGTTGTCCGGTGCGCCGGGTGCGCCGTGGGTGTAGGTGACGTTGTTGGCCGGGAAGGTCGGGTAACGAACCGCGGTGAGGCGGCTGTGGTCGTAGTCGTACTCGACCTGCTTGCCGCTCGCGGTGATCTTCGCCGTCGGGTTGCCCGCCAGGTCGAAGCGGGTCTCGGTGCGGCCCGCGTCGGGGCTGTCGAGCGCAGTGCGGCGGCCGAGGGAGTCGTACTCGGAGCGGGTGGTGTTGTTCTTGTCGTCGACCACGGTGGTGATCTGCCCGAGCGCGTCGTGGCCGTAGCTGGTCCAGATCACCGGCTGTCCACCTGCCGGGTTGAACTCCTTGACCGCGGTGGTCTTCTCCCGCAGGTCGGTGTAGCTGCGTTTCTGTTTGCCGTTGCCGTCGGTCGCGATGGTTTCGAACCGGGCGACACCGGCGCGGTCGGGGCCGAAACCATAGGCCATGGCGGTCGTGACCTCGTCCGGTGCGACCGTCTTGACCGGCCGGTCCAGCACGTCGAACCAGGCCCGGGTGGGCGCCACGGTGTCGAAGGCGGCATTGAACGTGGTGTTGCCGTCGCCCTTGGGCTCCGTCACGGGGTGGTACGTCTCCACCACGCGGCCGAGGAAGTCGAACTTCGTCCGCCCGGACACCGTCATGACCTGTTCGGGGGTGTCACCGGGATTGTTCGCGACCGACGCGTCCTTCTTCGTCTGCAGGACGCGCTTGAGACCGTCGGTGAAGGTGACGGTGTCGATGGTGTCCTCGCGGACTCCGGTGGCATCACGGTCGAGGTGACGCGTGGTGGCATAGGGAACGGTGGCTTCGGGGTGGTAGTCGAAGTCGATCGTGGCTTTGCCCGATCCGATCTCGTACGGCCCCGTGACCGTGTCCAACCGGCCCACGCTGTCGTAGGAGCGCAGCACCTGCTGGCCGTTCTGGTCGGTGGTGCGGTCCGGTTGCCCGTACTTCAGGTTGTGTGTCGCGCCCGACCGCAGCCCGAAGTTGTCGGTGATGGATTCGATGTGGACGCCGACGACGGTGTCGTAGCCGTAGTCCAGCCGGGACCGCTGACCGGTCTGGTTGGCGGGCTTGGTGACCGATTTCAGGTTCCCGTCCGGGAAATACTCCAGGTCGATGTCGGCCGAGGTGGTGTCGGTGAGGTACGCACGGACTTGCCGGACCGTGCCGGTCACACAGTCCACTGTGGATTCGCTGTGCCGCGACACGGCGCCGCCGTTGGTGCCGCGCTGTTTGTGCAGGTTGGCGGTTCCGACGAGGTTGCGCGACCGGCAGGCCGGGTCGGACGCGGTGTAGCCGTAGGTGGTCTCGACGTCGTCGGCGGTGCCCTCGTCGGCTGCGTCGAACGTGCGGATCAGGTTGCCGAAGTCGTCATACGACATTTCGGTGTAGGTGGACTTGCCAGGTATCTCGGCACCTTCGTAGAAGCGCTTGTCCACCCGGGACAAACCTACGAACACGCTGCCCGGCGCGGTGTCGCGTGTCTGATAGGTGTTGACGGTTTCGGTGAAGGGCCGTCCCGCACCGTCGGAGGAGAGGGTGCGGGCCAGCAACCCGCGGGTATACGGACCATCGGTGCGGTATTCGTCGGTGGTCGAGCGATAGAGGGCATCGGCGGCACCGGGGTCGCGCTGTTCGGTGACGACCTTGCCGAAGCCGTGGAACTCGCGTTCGAGCCGGTCGTACTTCCCCTGTTCGTAGCGATAGGTGGCGAGCTGGGTGTCGGCACCATCGCCGCGATGGCCGTCGGACACGCTGGTGCGGGACAGCACCCAGTGGGACTCGGGCATCGCCTGAGTGTTACCGGTACGGGTGTAGTCCAGATCGATCTTCCCGCCCAACGGCCGCGTCACCGCGCGGAGCAGGTTCGTACGGCCGGTTTTGTTGACCGCGACCAGCAGTTCGTTGTCGCGGGTGGATTTGACGTGGTCGGCCAGGCCGTCGCCGTTGATGTCACGCAGGCCGAGCTCGGCGCGGCCGATGCCGGTGGAGACGTTGGCACCGGGGTTGAACACGAACGTCCCGACCGGGGTGGGGATGGGGAACGTGAAGTAGACGCCCGCACCGAGCGTGGCGTTCTTGTCCACGGCGATGTCGGCGAAGCTGCCGCGGAACGGAGTGGGCGCGGTGAAACCGGTGCCGGTGTTGATGGCCACCTTGATCGGATTGGCGCCATCGGTGAAGACGCGGTCGGTGAGACCGTCGCCGTTGACGTCGAGCATGCTCGCGTTGGTGATCGAAGTGCCCAGTTCGGCGGACAGTCCCCCGGCGAAGCCGTAGTTGTCGACGTTGAAACCGAGGTTGACGCCGAGGTTGCGAGTTGACGCGTCGTTGATCGGCCCCGCCGACCAGGGTTCCTTGGCGGCGAAGCTGTAGCCGAGGTTGAGTTGGGCGTCGCCGTTGGCGAAGACCTTGTCCGGTAGACCGTCGCCGTTGATGTCGACGAGGTCGACGCGGGTGTCGGACTCGCCGCCGCCGACGCTGCCGCCGATCCCGAGTGCCGGTTGGACCGGGCCGGAGGTGGCGGTGTTGTTGCTGCTCCCGGCCTCCGGAGCGGCCAGGCCCTGTGCGCTGGCAAGGGTGGCCGACTCACTGCCTGAGGAGAAGGACACGTTGCCGGACAAGGTGTCGGACTCGCGGACGTTGCCGCCGAGTGTGCCGCGTCGAGCGCCGAGCCCGCCGTTGGCATCGGTGAACTGGATCTCCTTGGCGCCGACGACATCGGGAAAGCGGTCGCCGTTGAGGTCGACGTAGTCGACGGAACCCGCGGTGATCCCACCGACGACAGTGCCCCCGAACGGACCGGCGGACAGCGTGCCGGACACCTGACCGGTCACGCCGCGACGCATCACCGTGCGGTCACCGGCGACATCGGCGTCGGTGACCACGTCGATGGTGTCCGCGCCGAGCCGGGAACTGGTCGCCATGGTGCCGGTGAACCAGGACGACTCGTCCTGCGCGGCCCAGCCGCCCTTGGCCGGGTTCGGCGCGAAGATCGCCAGCCGGGGCATGGCGATCCGGGGGTTCGCGGCGAACCCCGGGATATCGGCTTCCTTCGGTTCCTTGGGAAGGGCGTTCTTGAAGCTCTGGTCGATCGCGAGTTCGGCCTGCTTGATGGGCTGGGTGGCCCGGTCGCGGTTGGCCTGGTAGCCGATCACACCCCAGCCGCGATAGGGCTGCGGGAACGCACCCTGCTGGGCGGAGCCGTGTGCCGCGCTCGGCGCCGGGCTGAACGTCGGCCACGGGGACGAGAGGTCGTAGGTGACCTTCGCGGACTGTTCGGCGACCAAGCCGAACAGGTTGGAATCCGTGGTGGAGTGGTCGAAATACAGCTCGTCGCCTTGGGTGACCGGGACGACCACGTCCAGATCCTGGCCGGGCGAGCCGTACTGCCCGTTGACGATGTCGACGACCCGCTTGCCCAGCAGCTGCCCGCCGCGTTTCTTGATGGTGAACGCGATCTTGGTCGCCCCGGTCAGGCCGAAGTTGAGCCTCACGTTCGGCCGGACCCGCAGCTTGCCGGTCTTGGTCACCTTGTAGGTCTGCTGCGGCGCCGCGAGGGTGTCGGCGGGGTACATGTCCACGTCGAACGGCGGGCTGATCACCAGGGACGGCTGGCCCTTGTCGTCGACCAGCGACTCCACGCCCGGCGCCTCCGTGTAGTGCGCCTTCGGTACCCAGGACACCGCGGACACGTCGATCGAGGAGTCGGTCTTGATGTGCCATGACATCTTCTCGAACTGGCTGACCGGGAGGCTCATGTCGATCTTGGTGGTCCCGGTCGAGTCAGCGGGCAGAACCTTGCGATACACCTCCGCCGGAGCGTGCACCCCGTTGCCCTTCGTGATCACGACGGTCACGTCGTCCGAGGTCGCCTTGCTCTTGACCACGTCACCGGTCAGCTGAAGCTTGCCGGTCACCGGCACCATCACCTGCGACGAGCGGCCGCCGAGCGTGAAGTCGGCCGACGCACGGAACACCGTGTTCGCCAGCCCGTTCACGTCCGTGCCGGCCGCCAGGTCGGTGTAGCTGATCGCCGGATCCCACGCCACCGTGTCGTACTTCCCGTCCAGAATGGACTGTGTGCGGAAGTAGAGCGCCTCGCCCTTCTTCACCGCGATGGCCGACACATTGGCCGGGGTGAACTCGGTGTGGTCGTCCGGGCCGATTCGTTGCGCCCAGAGTTCGGTGTCCTTGGCCTGAATGGTGACCCGCACACCGTCGGCTTTGGTGTACGCGGCGCGCGCAGGCGAGGGGTCCGCGGTCAGTTGCACGCGGCCGTCGACGCGGACGGTGCCGTCGAACGGCGCGACCCAGCGGCGCACCGAGTCCAACAGCGGGGAGTTGTCGACCTGCTGGTTGAACTGCGCGGTCTGGTCACCGACGATCTCGCCGGTCACCTCGCCCCCGCCGACCGGCACCGGGGTGCGGGTGGAATCCGCGCTGTAGGCGGGCTGCCCGTTGGCGTCCAGGTAGCCGAACAGCACGCCGCCGTTGTTGACCAGGTCGGTGATGCCGTCGCCGTTGACGTCGCTGAAGAACCGATCCGACGTGGTCGTGGTCCCCACGAAGTCCAGCTGCGCGGCGATAGCGACGACGAACGCCTCGACACCGATCGTGCCCGACAGCGTCCGCTCGGTCGAGATCCCGGGGAGGTCGCGCAACCTGGTCGGCGTGTCACCGAACTTCGGCTCACCCCCCGGTGAGCTCAGATTGGGGCGGTAATACACGTCGTTGTTCTTGCGGAAGACCTTGTCCGGCAGGTTGTCGCCGTTCACGTCCACCAGCGCCGACAGGCCGTCGGACTGGCCGGCGTTGAACCCGACCTTCAGCCCGACGCCACCCTGCTTGACCGGCAGCCCCTGCACGTTGTAGCCGGCGAACAGGTGCGCACCGAACCCGACGGAGGTGTTCGCCGAGATCGCACTCGCCTCACCTTCACGGATGTTCACGCCCAGATCGTCGTCCGGGACCGACCAACCGGCGGCGTCGGCGAACCCGGTGTAGTTGCCCGCCTGGTCACGCACCTCGTCGAAATAGTCGAACGAGTGGGTGTTGAACAGCTTGTTGTCCTCGCCGAACTGAGACACCGACGCCAGCAACGTCTTCGCGAACGCGCCTGCCCGGTAGTTCAGCTCGTAGGCCCGGATCAGCTGGTCGTCCAGTTTGACCTCCACCCGCCGCAGCAGGTCCGCGGTCACCTTCTTGAACCCGCCACGAGCGTCGATCTGCACATCGCCGCGGCGCGGCTCACCCCGGTCGCGGTCCCGCAGGAACGTCACCGAGTATTTGCCCTCGGTCGCACCGTGGCCGGTGTAGGTGATCCGCCGCGGATACAGGTTGCTGCCCGGCACCGTCGACTTCGCGGTGCCGCCGTCTTCCACCCGGGCGTAGTGATAGCGCAGCACGTTGTCGTTGGTGTCACGGACTTCGCGCGCCGCCCACGTCGCCACCCGACCCGAGGCATCGGTCAACATGGTGTTCTCCGCACCGCCGAACACCGTGCGGGTGCCCGACTTGTCAGTGACCTCCCACCAGTAGTTCGCGGGCTTGTCCCCGTGGCGCACGATCCGATCGAACCGGCTCTCCACCCTCGCGTGGAACACCTTCTCCGCCGTCCGGGCCTGCAACGCACCTCGATGGGCCACCGGCGTCAACTGCTCACCGCCCAGCACATAGGTCTCGGTCTCCAGCCCGGCGTCAAAGCGCGGCACCCCCCAACGGGTGTCCACCGAGATGGACGGCACGGAGACGTCCCACCCGACGCCCAACCAGCCGTTCGCACCTCCGGAGCTGTACGACACCGCCAGTTTCGGCTCGAGGCCCGCTCTCCCCTTGGGTACCTCCAGCGGATACGACATCCGGGCATCGCCCATGGAGTTCGCCGTCGGTGGCCCGATCAGGTTCACCCCGGCCCCCGGATCGGCCGCCTTGATGTCCTTGATCTGATTCGGATCGAACGCCGTTCCCTCCGGATGCTCGGGAGCCGCCACCGCCCCGTCCGCACCCGAAGCCAGCCCCGCCTCACGCACCGAGGCAGGCGGGCCCGCACTCGGGACGGCCATCGCCACCAACGCCAGTAACAGAACGACCACCACGGCCTTGTGGCGATGACGAACCGGACGAGCCCACGCGAAGGCAGACATGCCCCCGACCCCCTCTGGATCAATGGATTCGACTATCTGGTCCCGGCGGCGAGCGACATTTTTTGTCGCGCGCGGGATCGAACGGTGACGCGTCTGACGAAGACATTCGATCGAATAGTCGAAACGAACTAGTGCGTTCGGGCGAACTTCCCCCGCCGGGATCAGCGCATAATCCCTGCAAAAGACGAGACTTCGATCTCCGGTGACGCTATCGACGGCTCATGAAATTTCGATGAAACGCCCGTTTTCGCACAGGAATCGCCTGCGACCCGACCAGACAGCCACGCTCATCCGAGCGAAGGCCCACAGGCAATCCGGTCAGCGGCCGCGGAATCGCGCGGCCAGCGCGGCGATCGGCGAGCGCCTCGTCCGGACGGGAAGCTTGCCGGAGGTGATGTCGCCCAGCAGGGTCCCCACGGTCTCCTTCGCGCAGGTGCGGTTCGCGCCGATCCCGCCCGAAGGACCGCGTTTGATCCAGCCGACCACGTAGGCGCCGAGGCGTCCGTCGACGCGGCCGGCGGTGTTCGGGATCGTGCCGCGGCTGTCGTCGAAAGGAAGGCCCGGCACGGGGACGCCGTGGTATCCGACGGCGCGCACGATCTGGCCGGTGGCGATCTCGGCCTGCCCGTCCGCGCTCGTGACGCGCAGGCCGCGCACCTGCCCGTCCCCGATGATTTCCGTGGGAGCGGAGTGGAAACGCAGGACGATGCGGCGTCGATCCGCGTCCGGCGGCGCGGTCCAGTCGACGGTCTCGCGGCCGAGTTCGCGCAGCAGTTTCGCCTTGCCGGTGCCCGCGTCGATCGCGGCTGTGGTGCGCGGGTCCGCGTCGTCGACGACGAGTGGCACGTCGGCGCGCCCGGCGAGCGCGAGCAGTTCCTGGGTGGAGTAGGCGGCGTCCTCCGGTCCTCGCCGGGCGAGCAGGACGACTTCCCGGATCTTGCTGGTGCGCAAGCGTTCCAGCGCGTGCGGGGCGATCGTGGTGCCGGCCAGGGTGTCCGGGTCGGCGGTGAGGATCCGGGCCACGTCGAGGGCGACGTTGCCGGTGCCGACCAGCACGACGCGTTCCGCGGACAGGTCCACCGCGTCCGCGGGGACGTCCGGATGACCGTTGTACCAGGCGACCACCGTGGTCGCGGCGATACTGCCGGGCAGTTCCTCGCCGTCCAGACCGAGGCTCCGCGCGGACGAGGCGCCGACCGCGTAGACGACGGCGTCGTGGCGCCCGGCCAGTTCGTCGACGGTGACGTCCCGGCCGACCTCGGTGCCCAGGAGCAGCCGCAGCCTCGGGTGCTCGTGCAGCCGCGAGAACGTCTCGCCGATCCGTTTCGTGGCGGGGTGGTCCGGGGCGACGCCGTAGCGGACGAGCCCGCCCGCGACCGGCAGCCGGTCGATCAGGGTGACCCGCGCGTTCGTGTGCAGGAGCAGGTCCTCGACGGCGTACATACCGGCCGGGCCGGAGCCGACGACGGCGATGTCCGGCGGCGCGAAGTCGCTCGGAATGGCCCTGTCGAATGTCGGCGGGCTCCAGCGGTGGAAGTTCGGCGCCGGGTCCGCCGAGGACAAGACCTCGCGACCCGCAAAGTACTCCGCGTTGATGCCCGCGTAGACCTGGAGTGGCCCGGTCAGCAGATCCGCCGGGAAGATCGCGTCCACCGGGCAGGCGTCCGCGCAGGCTCCGCAATCGATGCACGACGCCGGGTCGACGTAGAGCATCTCGGTGGTGCCGAAGTCCGGCTCGTCCGGCGTCGGATGGATGCAGTTGACCGGGCAGACCGACACGCAGGTGGCGTCGCTGCAGCAGGTCTGGGTGATCGCGAAGGCCATCTCAGATCAGGTTCGCCCGCTTGTAGAACACCAGCGCGGGGCGGGTGAGCAGACCGCACGAGCCCAGGAACTCCATCAGACCGGCGCAACTGGAGCGCATCATCGACTTGTGGTGCTCGTTGGCCTTCGCCTCGCGCAACGCGCGCGCGGTGTCGAGTCCCGCGTTCTTGTAGACGTCGCGGTTGACCATGCTGCTGACGATGAAGTACGACGCGATCGCGATGACCAGCGCGTTGATCCGGCGGCGCACGGGGCCCGCGCCCTCCAGCTGCTCACGGGTCTCGTCCCTGGCGAACTTCATGTGCCGGGACTCTTCGACCACGTGGATGTTGTTGATGGTGCGCACGAACGGAACCACGCGCTCGTCGCGCATCCAGTCGCGCTGCATCACGTCGAGGACTTCTTCGGCGACGAGGATCGCCGCGTACGCGGCTTCACCGGTCGCCGTCGCCTTGAAGACCCGGCCGAGCTCGACGGCGAGCCGGCGCGGTCGATACGGGGGCGCGCCGAGTTTCGCGGCGCCGCGGGCGAACATGATCGAGTGGCGGCATTCGTCGGCGATCTCGGTCAGCGCCCACTGGAAGGCCGGGTCGGTCGGGTCCTTGGCATAGAAATCGCGCAGCACCATCTGCTGGAGAATCATCTCGAACCAGATACCGGTGCTCGCGACCGAAGCGGCTTCCTGCCGCGTGAGTTCCTTCTGCTGCTCCGGGCTCATCTCGGCCCAGTAGCTAGTACCGTAGAGGGTGCTCCACTCCGGGCTCGCGCCGTGGAAGTCCTTGTCCAGCGGCGTCTCCCAGTCCACCTCGGTGGCCGGGTCGTAGGACAGCATCGCGGCCGAATCGAGAAGCCGCTGCGCGGTCTCGCGGCGACCGGCCTCGGCCGTGCGCGGCACATCGGTGCTGGTCATTCGGACCTCCCTGACGACGTCGACAGCTGCGCGCGGCTACATGTTACCGCGATTCACTGTTACCTAAGGTAACACCTAAATGGTCGCGTGGCCAGGCGCGTGGGGCCGGTGTCATGAGGCGGTTCTGGAGCTAGACCGGCTCGGCGCCGAAGTCGGTCCCCTTGGTCTCGGCACTGAAAAGCAGGGCGA
Source organism: Amycolatopsis sp. lyj-90 (assembly GCF_046549035.1). Classification (NCBI taxonomy): domain Bacteria; kingdom Bacillati; phylum Actinomycetota; class Actinomycetes; order Pseudonocardiales; family Pseudonocardiaceae; genus Amycolatopsis; species Amycolatopsis sp. lyj-90. Next base: position 797,946 of record NZ_JAJPWP010000004.1, on the reverse strand, counting down.
CCAGGGTGACCGCGATGGTGGCGACCAGATACAGCACGACGGCGGTGGTGCCGTGGTTCTCGACGAGCCAGACCGCGATGAAGGGCGCCGGCGCGCCGGCGATGATCGACGAGCCCTGGAAGACCAGGGAGGCTCCGGCGAAGCGGCGCTCGGTCGGGAAGAGTTCCGCGATCCAGGCGGCCTCCGGACCGGCGAGGAGCCCGTGCAGCGCCGCGCCGACGCCAACGCCGACATAGAGCAGCGGCAGGCTGTCCGATTGGACCATCAGGAAGAACAACGGCGCCCAGATCGCCAGTCCCGCGGCGGGAACCAGCATCGCGATTCGCCGTCCGACCACATCCGACCAGTGGCCGCCCGCCAGCATTCCCGCGAACTGCAGCAGGGATCCGACGGTCACCGCGAGAAGGACGTCGGATTTGGTGTACCCGAACGAAGTCGTGGCATAAGCCACCACGAAGACGGTGTAGACGTAGAATGCGACGTTCTCGCCCAGTCGCACGCCGAGGCCGCGCAGGACCGGTCCCGGGTGAGCGAGCGTTTCCAGGATGCTCGACCGCGACCGTTCGGCCGCGGCGGAGTCGGCGCGTGACCGCGCCTGCCGGAACACGGGCGATTCGTCGATGCGACGGCGGATCCAGAAGCCGATGACCAGCAAGGGAACGGCGAGCAGGAACCCGATGCGCCAGCCCCAGTGCTCGAACTGCCCGCTGGGCAGCGCGATCGTCAGCAACCCCACGACCCCGGTCGCCAGTACCGTGCCGAGCGGTGCGCCCGCCTGTGGCCAGGCGGACCAGAACCCCCGGCGGCGGGGGCTTCCGTACTCACTCACCATCAGCACGGCGGCACCGAACTCGCCACCGAGCGCGAAGCCCTGGATCAGGCGCAGGACGACGAGCGAGATCGTCGCCCCGATCCCCGCCTGCGCGTACGTGGGCAGCAGCCCGATGGCCGACGTGGACAGGCCGAGCAGCAGGAACGTCACGACCAGCATGGGTTTACGGCCGAGGCGGTCGCCGAGATGGCCGAAGACGATGCCTCCGATCGGCCGCGCGACGAACCCCAGCCCCTGGGTGGCCAGAGCCAGCAGTAGCTGCGCGACGGCGTTACCACCGGGGAAGAACAGCGGCCCGAGCACGGTCGCGGCGAGGATGCCGTAGAGGGCGAAGTCGTACCACTCCAGTACGGCCCCGGCGGTGCTGCCCGCCAGCACACGCCGGAACGCCGAACGGCTCACCCCCGCCGGCTTGGCAACGGTCACCTCGTCCGGGGTGGGCAGGTCGGGCATTTTCGCTCTCCTCGGAACGACGATCGGTCAGCGTGCGGCAGACGGATACTGGCTCACCATGGGTGGCTGAACGCACCTGTTTCGCGCGCATACCGGCTCTCGATGAAGTCGTCGTCTGCGAGCCCTTTGATCCGGGCCGTCAACGTCGCATCGTCGGCAGGCATCAGCGTGACCGATCCGTAGCTGCGCATGACGACGTACCGGCCATCGGAACTATCCACAAAGGACAATGGGCGGACGGCCGTCAGTGCTTTCCCGGCGACTCCCGGTCGCGCCGCACTCACCTGACCGGTCGCCCTCGCCCTCGCCAGAACACGCAGGAACCACTCGGCGCCGTCAGGGGCCACCCCGTGCTCGATCAAAGATCGCTTGCCGGCGCTGAGCAGCCCTGATCGCCGCCACGCCCGGCGCGACCGGGTGAGAGCGAGTTCGCTCACCCGGAGAGGCCGCCCGGTTCCCGGCTGGGCATCGGGCACGGCTTCCAGCATGCCTTCCGCCATCTTCTTCGCGTTCATCCATCCCAGTTCCACGGTCTCGTCCCGCAGAACCACGCGCAGCGCCCGGCCGGTGGGCTGAGGAAAACAGCCGATCGACACCTGACCGGCGGAGTCGCTGTAGCGCACGGACAGCGCGAGATCGCGGTCGTCCATCGCCCGCAAGGCCTGCAGCAGATCGCCGTCGAGATTGTCCGCGTCTCCGAGGCTGTTGGAGGTCAGCCATCGATGTGCGCGGGCACGGCATTCTTCTCGCTCCGACTCGTCACCGCCGTGGCGGCGCACCACGAGTGGCGACGGCATGGGCCCGAGGCGGAGCCGTTCCCACAACACTTCGTAGACCAGCGCAGGAAGGGCGGGAAGTGCCATCGTCACCGAACTGCGGATCACCTCGAAGCTCCCGCCTGCCTGCTCTCCGGGGCGAACCCGGTTCGGAGCATGTTATCCGGCCCGTGTTGAGTAGTTCTACTCGTGGCAGGCACCGAAAATCCCGCCAGTATCGGTGAGGACCGCTCCGCGGAGAGCGGCTGACCTTGGGGGTTCCATGAAGTTCAGTCATGCCTTCACCACGCTCGCCGTCACCGCCGGCCTGGCCACCGCGTTCGCGCCGGCCGCGGCCGCCGAGCCCGTCGCGAGTCTCGACTTCACCGCCGAACAGGGTGCACATCCGGTCGACGGCAGAAGCGGTCATTGGACCGCCTCGCCGGAGAACGAGGTGCGGTTCTGGGAGAGCGGCGCGACCCTGCGGATGGCCGCCGAGACCGACCATGGATTCGACTACATCGCGCTCGACTTCACCGCGCCGTCCGGAAACCTCCAGGCCGGCACCTACGACCACGTCGGCGGCGCGCATATCCTGGCCGTCTCCAACGGCCTGGGCTGCGTCGACGACTATTCGACGTTCACGATCGACCACATCGAACGCGGCGCGGAGGGACTCGTCGCCCTCGACGCGACGTTCGAACAGCGCTGCGGCAGCCCGACGTCACCTGCCCTGCGTGGTGAGGTCCACTACCGGCGCTGAGTACGCTTTGCAACGGGGATCGTGGGTGGCAAAGAGGGTTAGAACTCTCTTTGCCACCCACGACCCGGTCACTAGGCGTGAAATGCCGTGGTCGCCTCGAGCGCAGCCCGCCCGGTCGTCACCTGGTTCACCGGCGCGGTCTCGTCGGCGTAGCCGAAGGAGATGCCCAGGAGCAGCTTTCCCGCAGTGACACCGAGTTCCCCGCGGACAGTGTCGGCGTAGAAGCTCAGCAAGCCCTGCGGACAGCTGGCCACGCCGTACGCGGTCATCGCCAGGAGCAACGTCTGCATGTAGGCACCGACGTCCGCCGCCAGTCGCGGCCCGCCGTCACCGGTGACGAACAGGAACGCGGCATGCGGCGAGCCGTAGAAACGCAGACTCTCCGCGTCATAGGCCGCACGCGCCGCCGAGTCGTCCGAGGCTATGCCCAACGCCCCGTACAGCTCCGCGCCGAACACGGCCCGACGCGCGTGATGCACTTCCGAATACATGTCCTCGGAGTACGGGAAGTCCACCGAGATGCGCTTCTCGGCGTGGGCCGCCTGCAAGGCATTCGCCAGCCGCTCACGCGCCGCGCCGCTCACCACCTCCACCTGCCATGGCTGCGCGTTGGAATTGGACGGCGCGGCACCGGCCAGCGAGAAGATCGCACGCAAGGTGTCCTCTGGCACGGCTTCAGGACGGAAAGCGCGCGTCGCGTGACGACCGCCGATCAGCTTCTCCGCGCTGTCCTTCAGCTCGACAGGGACCGACACGCTCATGGAACACTCCTCAACGACAACTTAGGTAAACGTTTGTGTTTACTTATGAGCCGACCCTAGCAACCCGGTCCGCCTAAGTAAACACAGGCGTATACTTACCCGATGGGAACAACACCTACGGCAGCCCGACGACAGGGACGTGGCGGCCGGGAGCGCATCCTGGCCGCGGCCGCCCGGTTGTTCGCGACTCAGGGAATCAACGCGACCGGCATGGAACAGGTCGCCGAAGAAGCGCCGGTCTCCAAGCGCACGCTTTACGTGCACTTTCGAACCAAGAGCGACCTGGTCATCGCACACCTGCAGGACCTCGCGTCGTCGGGTGCGACCCTGGAAAGCGGCTTGACCCGCGAAGACGTTCCCGCACGGGAGCGGATCCTCGGGCTGTTCAGCCAGCCCTCGGCGACCAGGTCTCCGGTACGCGGATGCCCGTTCATCGATGCCGCCGCGGAGTTCCCCGACGTGGAGAGCGCGGTTCACTCCTACGCCCGCGAGCAGAAACTGCGGATGGTGCAGCTCGTCACCGCGCTGGTGACGGAGCTGGGCTGCCGCGACCCCGGCGGACTCGCCGAGCAGTTGGTGATCCTCGCGGACGGGGCCGCCAGCCGAGCCATGGTGCTGAACGACGCCGACTACGGCAGGCATGGACGGGCGGCGGCGGAGATCCTCCTCGAGCGCGCTCTGCCCTCTTCTTGAGGCCGTCGAGGTTTCAGGTCGCGCCGTAGACGGCACGCAAGCGTGCGAGGTACGCCTCTGGCCCGCTGTATGTGCGGTCCTGAGCACCAGGACGGGTATGCGCCAGCCCGTGGTTCCGGCTCACGCGCAGAGTGGTGGTCGCCGCGCGCCCGGCGACGGACGAGTCGTCGGTGGCATCGAGAACGTGGACTTCCGGCGGGAACATCGCGCGCGCCTCGGCGGGAGACGCCGCAGGCGGGTGCCCGGTCCGGTTGGCGCTGCTGACGTGCAGGTGCCCGATGCCGGTGAGGATCGGGCGCAGCGGATCCCAGCAGGAGCCGAATACGAGGGCATGGCCGTCGCGGGTGGCCGGCGACGCCCAGTCCGGCACCCGGTCGGCCATCAAGGGCAGCAACAGCGTCAGCCGCTCCTTCACCAGGAGGGCACGGGCGAGGTCACGGGTGGCGTTGTCGAGGTGGAGTGCGTCGGCGAACTCGGTCCAAGGCTCGTCGTCGACCAGCCACAGCGCGACGGCCTGGTCCGCCGGGCGGCCTTTGGCGGTATTGACGACATCGGGCGAGGTCGCGGCGACCACGGAGGTCAACGGGTACGGGTTGGGAAACACGACGGCCGAGCCCGCTCGCAGCGCGTCGGCGGCCGCAGCCGACTCCGCGATCGACGGCGTCACGTCGCCGCCACCGGCGCGGTCGCGCGGAACGCGTCCACGAACCCGACCAGGCTCTCGACCGGGATGACGGCTTCGTTGCGGCGGAACGCTTCCGCCTTCACCCATGCCAAGGCGGCCGCCGTCTCCGCGCGGTCGAGTACCAGCCCCGCGAGTTCGCCGACCGCGCGCAGGACCCGGGCGCTGGCGAGGTGGGTCAGCACGACGGCCGGCTCGATGCCCAGAATCGCGGGGTCGTAGGGCTGGAACGTTTCCGGCCGCACGAACGGCGTGCCGGTGGAGATCGTGCCGACCCCGGTGCCGACGATCGGCGTGGTCACGGTCAGCGGCAGGCCGGTCTCCGCCGACACCGAGCGGGCGATCGCGGGAATCCTGGTCAGGTCGGGCGCGGTGTGCCAGAGGTCGGCCTCGCCCAGCAGTTCGGCGGTGCGCTGGGCGAGCAGGAACAAGATCTGTTCGGTGGCGACCATGCCACTGCGCTCTGCGACGCCCAGCCACGAGCTCGACACGACCCGGACCCCGGCCCGGACCGCTGCCAGGGTGTTCGCCAGGCCGAGACCCAGGTCGTTGTGCAGGTGTGACGCCAGGACGACGTCCTCGCCTACCCGCTCGAGCAGGCCCTGGAACAGTGCGCCGCAGCGCTCGGTGAGCAGATCGCCGGTGGTGTCGGCGACGACGATCACCCCGGCGCCCGCTGCGGACAAGGTGTTCGCCGCTTCGGCCATCACGTCGAGATCGGCGCGGGGCGCATCGGCGAAACACACGTCCGGGATGACGCCGCTATCGCCGTCGCGCACGGCGCGCACCAGCGCGACGGCGTCGGTCAGTGCTTCGATCGCGGGGCGGTGCACCATCGCGTCGGCCATCTCGTCGGACGCGGGCACCACGATCATCACCCGCGCGTTCGGCGCACCCCGTACCGCGTCGCAGGCCTGCCGGACATCATCGAGGGTGGCGCGGCAGACCGCGGCGGGGCTCACGGATCCGGCCGCTTCCAGCGCGACTCGGCGAGTGGCGGCGAACTCTTCCGCGCACACCGCGGGGAAGCCGGCCGCGAACACCACGTGCCTCGGCCCGTCACCACCGAACACCAAGCCCTGCTCTCGAGCCAGCCGCACGCGAAAGTCCGCGCTCATCAGGGTTTTGCCCTGGGCACCGTCGCGGGCCGACTCCTCCCACAACACCAACCGCCCGCCCAGCGCGGACTCCCTGACCAGATCCGGCGTACCCACCGTCGTGCTCATCCTCCCCCGGCAGTCCGGATGTGTTCCCGGAGCGAAGACAAAGTGAACTGGGCCGGAGAGGACCACGTCAAAGTGCCGATGCTCACAGCGCGTGGCTGGCAGACGCTGTTTTGGCGACGCAGTGTGATTTCCCTGCGAGTGACTCGACGAGAATCCCGCCGGAAGATGGAGTCGTGCTCAGCGCTGCGTGATGGCGCCGTAGTGCTGGCGTCGAGTCTGGCGTGGACGTCAGTCGATCGGGCGATTCCCGTCCTCCCGACGCCCGCCGGAGCGAAACAACCGATGGGAGCGATTGCCCGACGACTGATCCGGGTACCTGAAGGATCATGTGGATGGTGCTGGTGATCCCGCTGCTGGTCATGTCGTTCGCGCTGCTGATGGAGCGTGTCGAAGCGAATGTGCCCGAACGGGATCCCAGTCGCGCCCCCGAACCCATCTGAGTCACCGCACGGCACCGGGCGTGTGTGGTCCGGCAGACCACACGCGCCCGGGCGGCTAGCAGTGACTGGTCATCCGCATACCGTTGATCCGGTCGTAGAACCGGGCGTCGAACGACCCGGCGTCGAACCACCAGTGCCATTGGTTCTTGACCGTGCCCTTGACGAACTTCGGGTCACCGCCGTGGTGGATGGGTCCCAGCACGACACCGGCACTGTCCAGCAGGTTCACCCACATCAGCCAGGCGTCGTTGCTGTCGCTGCTGACGAGCCTCGCCTCGAACGAGGCACTGCCGTTCGGGAACAGCGTCCATTTCGCGCCGTCCAGCGTGCAGTCCCCCGCCGTGATGCGGCCCCAGGTGAACCAGCACGAGCTGGACCCGGTGCACGTGGCCTGCGCGGTGGTCGACGACGCGGTTCCGGCCGACGCGGGTGCGGCGAAGACACTGCCGATCCCCAGTACGAGAATTGTCAAAATGGTCGCCATGCGACGCTTTTTTGTCATCATGATGTCTCTCTCCGGTGGTGGTCGAATTCCTGCCGATCGCGAAAGACCGGAAGTCGACGCTAACTTTCCGGAGGTCGCCGAAGCGATCACTTACGCGCGACCACAGGGGACGCCGATAGTGCGGATCCGCTGAGCGGCAAGACAATCGGCGACGGCGTTGCCTCTCGCACCGGGCGGGCGGCGCGTGTCGCACTGTGCGAAATCCTGTGTCGGGCTATTCGACGAAACCCGATAACGAGATTCGGTCGACCGGCGGAGCCAGTTCGCCGGGGCAGAACATACCGGGCGCCGGTAGCGTGCCATCGAAAAGATATGCGTTGCCCAGCAGGTAGGCGGCGTGCCCCTCCCCGTGCCAGACCCGGCCCGCCCGGGGAAGCTGCCCGGCGACGTGCGCCGCTCCGAGATTGGCGGTGTTGTTGTCCAGTTCGCCGATCGTCACCAGCGCGGCAGGTGCCATGGGCGCCGACAGCGGATACGCCGGATCACCGGGAACGCCCGCGCAGCGGCCGAGTTCGAAGCGACCTTCGATCCAGCCGAAGCGCGGCGCGTGGGCCTTGAGTCTGCGCTCGATGCGGAGGAACTCGCGGTAGTCGGGCACCTGGGGCATGAAGTCGTGGCTGGGCCGTCGCGACGAGTTCGTCCCACGCGTTCGCGGCGTCCCTGCCATGCAGGGCACAGGACGCCGCACGGGCGCACCAGTCCCGGAAGCGCAAGAGCTGCCGTTCCTGGGTGAGCGCGTAGTCGGCCAGCCAGTCAGCCAGCCGGGGCCGGGTGTGGTCGGCGACGCCGTCGAGGTAGAGCCGCTCCAGCCGGTCACCGAACAGTTCGGCGTAGGCCTGACCATAAGTGGTGCCGTAGGAATTGCCGAAATACCGCAACTTCGCCCGCACCTCACCGCGCCCCGCACCACCGGAACTGGCACTGCTGACCCCGCGCGAGACCGAGGTGCTGCGCGGTCTCGCACGCGGACTGGCCAACGCCGAGATCGCCTCGGAATTCGGCATCGCCGTGGGCACGGTGAAGATCCACGTCGAGCGGCTCCTGGCGAAGCTCGGGGTTGCGACCCGGGTGCAGGCGGTGATCCGGGCGCACAAATACGGAGTGGTCACCTGGGACGACTGAGCTCCGGGAAATACTGGGTCATGGCCAAACGCCCCGCGAGCGACCTCACGGTACTGAAGAAGTGGTTCGCCACCCTCGACGACGCGTGCTTCCTCACGCTCGCCCCGCCTTCGCGGGGCCGGTTCACGCAGTCCGACGGCCGGGATGACGCGGTCGCGGAACTGGCGGACCGGGCCATGTCCGCGACGACCCCGTACGCGTTCTGGCACTGGCAGTCCCACCAGCGGGCGTTCACGAGCAAAGGTGAACTGGTGGACGACCTCCTGGTGCACTGGCACGGAGCGCACGAGGACGTGGCACGACGGCTGGCCACCGCGCCGGAGCCTTTCACTTTGCTGGACATGGGCGCGGAGCAGGCGTTCGTGGTGACCAAGCCCTTCCCGCTCCCGGCGGCCGACGACCGGCGCGCCACCGGCCCCGCGGTCCGGCGGCTGGTGCGCGCCGTCGCCGCCGGCCAGGACGTCACCGGCGACGAGCGGGACTGGCTGCTCGCGGTCGCGGACGGAAGTGGTGACGTCGCCGACGACGCGTTCGCGTTGGCGTGCGACCTGGGTGTGCTCACCCGCGACCTGGTGACCGGGCGCCTCGCGGACTGGGCGGGGCCCGACGACGAGGATCCGGCGGACACGTGGCTGTGGATCACCTCGGTGAGACAAGCCGCCCCCGAGGCGATGGCAGGGCTCCTGGCACCGCACGCCACCCATCCGCTGGTCGCCGCCGCTCTCGGGAAGCCCGTCGCGGACCTGGACACCGACGCGGACGACGCGCTCGCGGTCACCGCGGCACGACTGTGGCGGGCGCAGGACACCGAGGAGGCGGTCGCCGCGGTGGCGCCATGGCTCGGGCGGGAACACCTCCAGTCCACCTTGAAGGAGGTGGCCGGGCTGCTCGCGGCGCGGGTGCACGGCGGTGTCCACCGCGACGTCGCTCCGGCCCGGCTGCTGGACCTCGCGGGCGACGAGCGAATTCCGGTCTTCTGGCGCGGGCTGGCGGTTTCCGTCGTCGACTCGCTCGGCGGCTACGAGCATCTCGAGGACCGGCTCGACGCCGTTCGCGAGCTCGGACCTCGGCCGTTCAGCGCCTACTGGCCTGCCGACGGGGACGCGCCGGTGATCGCCGGTGATCGTGCACGGCTGCGGGAGCTCGTGGCGGACCACTGGCAGCTCGGCAGCCAGCCCACGACGCTGCGCACCGACCCGGACCGTACCCGCGAGCTCGCGACCACGCTGGACATCCCGCTCGGCTGGTTCTGGACGTGGCCCGCCGAACAGGACGCGTTCGACCGCGATGGCCGGATGACCGGCCCACTGCCGGTGCATCTCCTCGACGCGACGGCCGACGACATCAGGAAGGCGCTGCCGCCCCGGTTCGAGTTCGTCGCCGAGCCACCGGCGATCCATCCCCGATGACCACACGTATGCCCTGGCAGCCCGACGCCTACCTCGACCTCGCCCGCCGCGCTTGCTTCGTCTGCGAACTGCTCGCTGGTAACCCCGACTACCCGCACCACATCGCCCACCGCGACGACCACGCCGTCGTCTTCGCCCCGGAGCGAGGCCACCTCGACATCCCGGAGGACGAGATCGCCGAACTCGCCCGACGCCTCGGCGAACGCATGGCCGCCTGACCACGCGGCGCGGCCGTGGCATGATCCGGCATCTACCACTATCGAACCAACAAATTCGATTACGAACACTCCGCGTGATCATCGAGGCCGAGCATTTCAGCGTCACCCTCCGGAAGGACGCAGCGAAAGCCACGCAGAGTAGGTTTAGCTCAGCGTTACCGAATTCGCATTCCCGCCCTGATCGAGTGAACTATCCAGAGGCGCCTGACCTGCGGAAACTCTGCAAAACACCAGGCAGATCCGATCTGATCACTTATCGTGTTCATTGATTCACGCAGTGCCTTGCTGTTAGAGATGTCCATTCCGGATTCACATCCCGTTGCGGATAACTCTGCGCAAGGACAGGCACTGAATGACCCAACAGCAGACCTCTTGCGGTGGCGCACGCCCTCGTGTGGTTCATGCGCTCTTCGCCTTGGTGCTGGTGGTGCTGCCGCTGTCCGGCTGCGGTACCACGACAGACGGTGCGGCCGCGGCCCCCGTCGCCACGCTGTCGCCGTCGCCCGAGGCACTGGCCGCACTGCCCGAAGCGAACACCTTCGGCGAGCTGGACTCGGCACCCGCCGACCAGGCCGCCGCACTCCCCGCCGGGGGTGAAGTGCTGCACCCGACCACGGACGTGGCGGTCTACCGCGCCCCGGGCGCGGAACCGATCGCCCGGCTGCCGGAGACTCAGATCGGCTCGCCGACCTGGGTTCCGGTGATCGCCCGCCAGGGCGACTGGGCGCAAGTACTGCTTCCCGTGCGGCCCAACGGTGCGACAGGCTGGCTGCACGCCACGCCCGAGACCGTCGAATCGGCGCACAACGACTTCCAGGTCACGGTCGATCTCAGCAAATTCCGCCTGGAAATCCTCGAAGCGGGCAAGCCGACCGGCTCGTGGACCATCGGTACCGGCAGGGCCGAGCACCCCACGCCCACCGGTCGCGCGTTCATCCTCGCCTCCATCAAGGAGAGTGTGAACACCTACAGCCCGATCGTGCTGCCGCTGAGCAACCATTCCGATTCACACGAGACCTTCGGTGGCGGGCCCGGCACGGTCGGCCTGCACACCTGGCCGGACGAGAGCTTCGTCGGCAAAGCAACCAGCGACGGCTGCATCCGGGTCACCCGCGAGGCGCTGGACCGCCTTGTGGAGTTGCCGCTCGGCACCGTCGTGCAGATCGCCTGAACCCGAAACCATGGAGGTAATTTCCTTGTCCCCACGTACAACCGGCGTGCTCGCCTGCACGGCGGCGGCCTGTCTGGTCTTCGCCGCCACGCCCGCCACGGCCGCCCCCGCCGAGTCCGCGTACGCCCTCGCCGCGTCCGGTCTCGTCAAGATTCCCCGCACACCCGCCGTTTCCGGGCCGGGCAAGGAATCACTCGCCTCGGTGGCGCTGCCGAACCCCGGCCCGGCACTGATCAGCGCGCGGGCACTGAACGCCGAAGTGACGCCGGGGCACGCGAAATCGAGTGTCGCCGGTCTCTCGCTGAACCTCGGGGTGCTGCCCGCCGGCGTCGCCCTTCCCGGGCTCAGCGCCGAGGTGATCAAGTCCGAATGCCGTGACGGCAAGGGTTCGGTGTCGATCGCGAACCTGAAGGCCGGTGGCAAGGCGATCCAACTCGACCAGGTCCCGCCGAACACCACCGTCCCGCTGGCGTCGCTGCTCGAACTGGTGGTGAACAAGCAGACCGAGAACGCGGACGGCACGCTCACCGTGACCGCCGTGTCGGCCAGGATCCTCGGCAAGACACAGACTCTCGACATCGCGTCGTCCACCTGTGCCAAGGCCCCGGGCGCCACCCCGAAACCGACGAAGCCCGCGGAAAAGCCCCGGCCTGGTGGGAAGGCACCCAAGCCCACTCCGGTTTCCGCGCATCTCGACGTCACCGGCTGACGTCCGGCGCACCTCCGAAGCCCGCCAACGGTTCACTCCGTTGGCGGGCTTTGCTCCTGGGGCGCCTTCGCCGCCTGGAGTCCGCGTGCGGGCAACCGGTTCGCTCCCCAGCTTCGTTCGATGTAGTCGACGATCCGCGTGATGTCCTCGGGAGGCACCTTCTCCTGCTCCCCGTGTTCGAGCGGGTCGGTGTGGAAGATGTAGAGCCGCGACGCGAACTGGTCGAACGGCAGCGAGGCTTCACCGAACCGCTCACCGTTGCCCGCGGTCGAGACCACGACACCGTCGCCCCAGTCCTGCCCGCTGTCGTTGTTCGGGTTGTAGAAGTACACCCGGGTGACCTCGTGCGGATCGGCGGCGACCCGCAGGATGGTGATCGCGTGCCACCCGACGTAGCGAGCGGCGCTGTCGGTGACGGCGACCCCGGCGGGCTGCGGGTGGATCAGCGGCTGCCCCCCGTTGTAGGCCGGATGGTAGCTCGCGTGGAACTGCCGCAGGAAGGTGTCGAGCTCGATCAGGTTCCCGGTCTCGACGTCGACGTTGATCCGGAACCCGCGCGCGGTCCACCAGCCGTGGAACTCGGGATTGACCCAGCGGTGCGGATCGCCGGGCCTGCCGAGGCAGCGGCGCCCCATCTCGGCGTAGATCCGGTCCAGGTGCGGCACCACGAGCAGCGAAACCGGGTCCAAGTCCGACGGCGGGGTGCTCGCGAGGCCCCCGGCGCTGTCGTTCGAGGAGATCCGCTGGCCTTCGAAGTGCATGACGACCTCGTCGTCCCGCGCCGCCCAGACCACGATCTGCAGCAGGTAGTCCGGGTCGTTGTACGCCCACATCGACAGCGCGCGGGCCGATTGGCAGGTCGGGTTGTCGCCCTGGCCGACGCCCAGCGGCAGCCCGAGCATCGACAGCACGCCCGCGAGCAGCCGCGCCTCGGGCCCTGGCTCGTCGCCGAACACCGTCGTCAGCCGCTCGCGCGCGGGCTCGGACAGCTCGAGCCCGAGCTGACGCCACAGCGCGGGCACCATCGGCGGCAGGTAGAGGATGCCGCGGTCGAGCAGCAGCGCCAGCCCGTAGACGCACTGCGCGGTCTGGGTGTGCACCGCCACCTCGATCAGGCGGTGGATCAGGTCGCGGTGCCGCAGCAGGCTGTTGCGGCCGACGTCGGACAGGCCGAGCGCCTCCCCGAGCAGATAGTCGCTCTTGTGCCGCAGGAACCGCAGCAGCTCGGCGTGGTACGGCGAGACCAGCCCGGTGTCGTGCATCGCCCTGGCGAACCCGGTGGCCTCGTACTGCAGGCCACCGTCGTCCATCGCCTCCAGCCGGGACCGGAAGACCGCGATGCCCGGGTCCTCCCGGCACGCCTCCGTGGTGCCGAACAGAGCGCTGATCAGCCGATCGACGCCCTGTCCGGAGGCGTTGCCGAGGTCGACCTCCGGATCCCCCCGGTAGACCGCGATCCGGGTGATCAGCGACTGCACCTGGTCGACCTGGATCGGGCGCTGGCGCAGGATCCGCCAGATCTCCTCGACCAGCTTGTCCAGCACGCTTTCGTAGCCGATCTCGTCGGCGACGTGCCGGAACAGATCCCTGATCAGCTGCGCGGTCCGGCCCTGCCTGGTCCGCTCGGCCTCGGTGGGCGGGGTGAACAGCAGTTCCAGGTTCATCGCGAGCACCTGGGACAGGAACTCCCGGGCGTCCTCGGCGGACAACGTCGGATGCGCGTAGTCACCGCTGGCCACGGCGAGCGTGCGCAGCTCGCTGCAGGCCTCCATCACCACGGTGTCCGCGTCCCCGGCGTGCAGGCCCGGCCCGACCAGCGCCGGGATCAGGATCTCCGGAGTGGCCCAGTCCGTCCCCAGGAACAGGCCCGCCTCCTCCAGCTCCCGCGCTCTGACCTGGACCGCCGCGGCACCGCCAGGCTGCACCAGCACCCGCCGCAGCGCCTCCAGCATCCGCCGCAGCTTGGTGTGCTTGCCGAAGTCGCGGGTCTCGGCCATCGTCCTGATCGCGTCGTCCAGCGAGGCCACACGCTTGTCCAGCGTGGTGGCCGCGCCGGGAACATCGCCGTTCGGTTTCAAAGGCTTCCCTCGGGTCGGTCTCCTGGTCCGGGGTCGCCCTCAGACGTAGAAGTCGAACTCTTCCTGTTGCTTCAGCAGCTCGCGCATCTGATAGGAATCTTCGCCGAAGAAGTACAACAGGCCCCAGTGGGTACCGAACGCGGTCCGCTTGGTCACCGTTTCCTCCAGCGGAGCCGACAGGTCGTGTGACTCGTAGTAGTCGTGGTCCTCGGTCTCCGGCGGGATCCGCAGCTCGCTGACCACCCGGCGACGCGGGTAGACCCCGAAGCAGCCCGCCACCCCGGCGGCGTCTTCGACCTCCTTCGGGAAGAAGGCATCGATCTCTTCCTCGGTCGTCTTCGGGTCGAAAGCCAGCGCGAGTCCCTGGTAGGCGTTGAAACCGTAGGCGCGTTCGAGCAGCTCGAACACCTTGAAGCCCGGCGGCCGGTAGGCGACCTCGCCGAAGTACATCTCACCGTCGTTCGTGACGAAGTACTCCGGGTGCACGAAGCCGAACTCGATGTCGAAGGTCTTGATCAGCTTCTCGATCTGCGCGGTGATCTGCGGCCGGTAGCGCTCCAGCTCGGGAGTCGCGGGCACGAACACCGAGTAACCCAGGGTCACGTACTCGGAGATGTTCAGGAACTTGATCTTCCCGTTGTGGATCCACGCCTCGACGGCGAACTCCCAGCCGTCGAGGTGCGACTCCATCAGTACCGGGAACTCCTCCTCCGGGATCGCGTCGACGTCGTCGGGAGTGCGGACGATGCGGTGCCCGAGACAGCCGGCCTTGTCGAAGGCCTTGAGGTGGATCGGGTCGTTCGGATCGCCGTCGAGCTTGAGCAGCGTCTGGTTGACGCGCTTGAGGAAGCGGATCACGTCGTCGCGGTCGTGGGCCTCCTCGAAGATCCCGACCCGGATCCCGCCGAGCTGTGCCCTGCGCTTCATCAGGGACTTGTCCCGCAGCAGCATGGCCTGGCCGAACAGGCGCGGGTTGTCCATCAGCACGGAGTTGATCGCCCCGGCCCACTCCACGGTTTCCTCGAACAGCGGGATCGCGACGTCGACGCCTTCACGCTGCAGCGTCTCGGCGATCTCGAGCGAACGGTCGTTGAGCCGCTCGAAATTCCATGACAGGTAGGGAATGTCGTGTTCCACGCAGTACTTCTCGGCCCAGTCCGGCGCCACGACGACGTACCGCCGATCGAACCGGTCGAGCGCCTCAACGGCGTTCAGGCTCCAACCTAAAAGAGCCACGTACCCTTTGTCTGGATTCTTCGTGGCCGGTTCGGGTCGTGTCATAGGACCGTTCCTCCGTGTCGGCGTCGTCAACTCCTCGGAAAGCATGAACCGACCAACCGTACCTGGAGAGTGACACCACCCGCTGAATGGATCGCAGGCTACCTAGCGGACCGAGGTCGCGACGGGGCCGGTTTTCCTTTGCTCATAGGGGTTCCCTCCGCGAGTGTGACCGACGTCATCGTCGATTGATCCAAAATGGACGATCGGTCGAACCGCTTTTCCGAGATGTGTCAACGAGAAAGACGAGGATCTTGCCGTCGATGTGGTGCGGACGGGCGAGGACGAAGGTGTCGATGGCGCTGACACGAACACTACGGGTCCCGTGGCGGCCACCTCGAGGTCCAGGCCGCCGGGAGTCATACCACATGCATCTCGCCTGCGAATTCTCGAACTGGGTCACGCCGGCTCATCCCGTCCAGTAGGGTCCCCGGCAGTTCGCCGACGAGCGAACGGAACATCTGACTGGGGAGTCATAGTGAAGAAGATCGGAGCGGCCGCGATCGTGGCCGGTACGGTACTGGGCACCACGATCGCCGGGGCCGGTGTGGCCAGCGCCGCCGGCGGGGCGGGCCCGAAAGAGTGTTTTACGGCGACAAGCTGCTCGCTCGCGTCGGGATTCTTCCCCGGCGGGACCATCCACGTGGACCTCGAAGCGACCGCCGCACCCGGCTCGCCTGACCACTGGTTCAAGTGGACGATCGGCAAATGCTCGGGCGGCGGTTACATCCACGCGCCGGCGAAGACGGAATCCTGCGTGCTGCCTGCCAGCTACTACACGCTGACCGTCGGCGAGCTGCAGTACCCGGTGAACTGGCGGATCGGTATTCGCTGGGACCACTGACCCGGTGATCCGGGGAGGGGTGTCGCCTGCGAGCGCCCCTCCCCGGCCAGGTTCGACACCGGCGTCAGCGGGTGGCCGACGCCGCCCGGTAGGCGGCGATCCTGATCCGCAGGCCACGTAGGTGGACCAGGTCGATGGTGAACGTCGAGACCGGCCGATACCCCGTCGTCGGCCCATCGGCCCGGCAGGGACCCGAGAGGTAGACGAACTCGTCGTCCGGGTCGTATCTCGGCTCCGACCAGATCGCGGCGTCCCCTGCCCCGAGGTTCCCGCACCTGGTCCGCGCCAGCCAGTAGACCGGCAGCTTCATCACCTCGCCGAGCACCTTCTCGAAACCGGCGAGATCGGTCCCGGCGATCGCGAGCCCGCGCCCGCTCCACACCCGCGGCGCCCGGTATTCGCCGTCCGCGGCGTGGGTGACGCACGCGAGGTCGTCCGACGCGGTGATCGTCCAGCAGGCCACGGTGGTCAGAGTCGGCATGGCGGCTCCAGCTGTCAGGCTCCAGGTGCGACCGAAGGTAGTGGATCATGCGGTCGCGGAGGTACCACCGGTGGCGCCTCCGGTGTTGCTCCGACTGGCAAAGCCCGAGTTCAGCGACGCGGGGTGAGATCGAACCCACGCGCTGTTCATTCAGTGTTCATCGGATCCGTACGGCCGGGTGAGAATCTCCAGCGCGTGACCGTCGGGGTCGTCGAAGTACACGCCCCGGCCGCCGTCATTGGTGTTGATCTCTCCGGCGCCGCGGTGCCCCGGCCCCGCCCAGTACGGCAGGCCTCCGTCGCGGATCCGCCCGAAGATCGTGTCGAACTCGGCCTCCTCGACCAAGAACGCGTAATGCTGCCTGGAGAACTCCTCGGTGCTGTGCATGACGTCGAGCGAGACCCCGTTGTCGGTCTGGACGACCAGGAACGGGCCGAACTCGATGGGCTCGGGCAGCCCGAGGATAGAAACCAGGAAACCCGCCGTCGCGGCCCGGTCGGTGGCGTTGATGATGGTGTGGTTCAGCTGCACTGTCATGAAAGCACGATAAAATCTCGAGTTTGATCGAGGTCAACCCCCGCTCGTAACGGTTCCCGGTTCATCGCGACTTGAGTACTGCAAGCCGACACGAAGGGGACGTGATGCGTGCTTTGGTGATGGCCGGTGTGGCCGGTCTGCTTACCCTGACCCTCGCTCCGCCGGCGGCGGCGACCTCCGCCGTACCGGAACAGTGGTCGGCCGGACCGTTCACGGCGCAGGTCGCGGTCATGGCGGGGGACGTCAACGGAGATGGCAAGGACGACCTGGTCAGCTACAACACCTACCTGTACGGGTGTTACGTGCTGCGCTCGAACGGTTCCGGCTTCCAGCCGCAGCAGAACTGGGGTGCGGGCAACTTCCTGAGCAGCGGCTTCAACGGCAACGCCAACTTCGTCGGCGACATGGACAACGACGGCCGCGCCGACGCCATCGCGGTCCGGCGGCCCACGGCCTCGACACCCCGCGGCATCTTCGTGGCGAGGTCGATCGTCGACTACTACGGCGTGGAACGCTTCGGAACACCCTCGCAGTGGTTGAACAACACCATCGCGGGAGACTACGGGAACCTGGCAGCGGACCTGGACGGCGACGGGGACACCGACGTGATCGGCCTGTTCGACGTGGCCACTCTGGCGGCGAGGTCGGACGGCACCACGACACTGCCGCTCACGGCGTGGGGACCGCCCATCCGCGGCGAGAAGGCGACACTGGCGGCGGACGCGACCGGTGACGGCAAGGCCGACCTCATCCTCGTCGACCTCGCCGGCACGAGAGTGGTGCCCGGCACCGCGAACCGGTGGTTCGACACCCCGGTGTCGTGGTCGACGACTTCCTTCCACGGCAGCAAGAAGACCCTCACCGCGGACATCGACGCCGACGGCGACGCGGACCTCATCGCGATCAACGACAACGACGTCCAGGTGATGCGCTCCACCGGTACCGGCTACTCCTCTCCGGAACCGTGGTACGCGGGTTCCTTCTTCGGCACGAAGGAAACCCTCACGGCCGACGTGGACGGAGACGGCGACGCGGACCTCGTCTCGGTGAACGCCAACGACGTCTGGGTGTTGCGCTCGCAATAGGTGAACCGGATGCGACTCTTTCCGGCGGCGTGGAGGTGACTTCGGCTCCACGCCGCTCCGTTTTTCCTGTCGTTCCTTGGATCGACACGACCGAGCATCGAAAGGATGACAGTCGGTCGGACTAGTCGGCCGCACACGATTTACGGTTCGTGACCGGATCACTCCCCCGCGGCCCCGAAAGCCAGGACGCGAGCGCGCGACAGAATAGCCTTTCCCTCAAACGGGTTTCGGTCTCCACACGAAGGATCACTCGGCCGAACCCGTCAGCGAAGGCGACGAACGACCGGACTGCTACCAAGTGACCAGGGCAAGATCGTCCCAACGAGGGACGATGCCCGATGCGGGCGGTGGCACGCTCGACGACATGATCCACCGGACAGCGGCCACCGCCGCGCAGCAATCCCGTAGTGGGCGGATTTCTTCTCTCGACTTGCTCCGGGGGGTGGCGATTCTCGGCACCTTCGGGACGAACGTGTTCCTTTTCGCGCATCCCGGCGGGCCCGCGGGCTTCTTCCAGGATTTCGTCGGCACCGCGAACAGCGTCGCGGAGCACGTCGAGATCGGACTTCGTACGCTCAGCAACGGCAAGTTCCTCGCGCTGCTCACGATCCTGTTCGGCGTGGGCCTCGAGTTGCAGTATCAGTCCGCGCGGAGGCGCGGTGTCTCCTGGCCTGGCAGGTATCCACTCCGGGCGGGAATTCTGTTCATGGAAGGGGTCGCGCACTACCTGCTCGTTTTCGAAGGCGACGTGCTCATGGCCTACGGGCTCACGTCGCTGCTCGTCGCGTACCTCGTCGGCCGGAGCGATCGGGTCGTCCGCAACGTCGTCGTCGTGGTGGGTGGCGTGTACACCACGCTGATCCTCGCCGCGACAGCGTTGCTCGTGGCCGGACCGGGCGTTTCCGGCGAGCCGGCCCCGGTCGACCCCGCCACGACGGCCAGCTGGCCCGCGCAGGTCGCCGTCCGCTTCAACGAGTTCCTGATGTTGCGGGCGGAGACCATCCTGATCGTGCCCTCCGCGGTCGTCCTGTTCCTGCTCGGTTCCCGCCTGCGGAGGGCCGGTGTCTTCGAGGACACGGAGAAGGGCGCACAGCTTCGTGCGCGCCTGCTCGTGCTGGGCTTCGCCGTCGGCCTACCGCTGAACGTGCTGACCGGTTTCGGCGGGCCGGACTGGTTGCTCGTCGACAGGTACCTGTTGCCGCCACTCGTCGCCCTGGGCCTGCTCGCCTTGGTCACCCATCTCTCACTACGGATGCGCGAGAAGCCCGGAGCCGTCCGAAGTGGACTGATCGCGGTCGGCCGGACCGCTCTCTCCTGTTACGTACTCCAGAACCTGCTTGCCGGTTTCCTCTGCTACGGCTGGGGTCTCGGGCTCGCCGAGCGTTTCGCGGATGCCCGTCCGTGGTGGATCGTCGGCCTCTGGACCTTCGTCGGATTGGTGAACGTCGCGTTCGCTCTCTTGTGGCTTCGGCGTTTCGACCGTGGTCCCCTTGAACTGCTCATGCATCGTCTCTACGCCCCGCGGCGGACGCCACCGCGCGTTCCCGCACCTCCCTCACGACGAGGGAGTGCGTGAACGCGGACGACACCGCGCTCAGCCAGGCGCTTTCCTCCCGCATGCTGGGCTGCGCCTCGCCCGCGCCCGCCGGATGGTGTGGCCAGCTCCGGCCGGCCTCACGCATCACCAGCGCCGCCGCGACTTCGGCGGCGGCGCGCGTGGGTTCGTCGACCGGGGTGCGCAGCCAGTCCCCGAGGTGCGGCGGGACGTGTGCCCGCAACGCCAGGACGCCATCACGGATTTCGATCAGCCTGCGGTACAGCTTGAACTCGATGTCGTGGCGCACGGGCAAGGCGATCTGCGGGTGAGCGGCGACGAGCTCCTTCCACAGCGGTGTGACCGCCCGGATCCCTTGCCACGCACGCACCAGGCGGAGAGCACCGTCCCAGGTGGTGAACAGTCCGCCGAGAACCCACAGCACCATCGCGCAGAGTCCGAGCAGGCGGGCGCGCGGCATGAAGTCCAGGTCCGCGAGGTCGGTGATCTCCAGCCACAGCGACGGAAGCCCGGAGAACAGCACCCATCCGATGGTCGCGACCGCAGCGCAGACGAGGATCCGCAGCCCTGTCCGGAACGTCCCTCGTGGACGGCCCGCGGCGCTGCGGGCCAGGGTGCGGGTGAACATCGCCAGGCACGTGACCCCGTACGTCGTGAGGACCACCTGATAGACCACGACGCTCAAGCGCCATTGGAATTCGGGTGTGCCCACCTCGAGCCGATGTGGCGCGATGTCCAGGTAGCACAGGACCATCACGGCCCAGCACAGCACGATCGGCCAGAACGGTGTCGGCTTCTCCGGCGACCGGGTACTGCGGACCAGTTGCACCAGCGCGCGCATCGCGAGCAGTTGCAGCGCGTTGGTGACCAGCCGCGGGAGCAGCTCGTCGCCGAGCAACCGGACCGTGGTCTCGGCGGAGACGGCGAGTCCTGCCGCCATGCTGAGGAAGAACGTGACCAGATGCTTCGGCCCGGTGCGGACGGTGATCAGCCGGGTGAGGCCGATCAGCGCCAGCAGCCCGGCGGACAGATAGCTGATCACGAGCCGAGAGCGTGGCGCAGCCGATCGGATCCGGGCCCGGCGCCCACGGCGCGGCGCATGAGCAACGACGCGACGAGTTCGGCCTCTTTCTCCTGCTCCTGCGCGTACGTCGTGCGGCCGAGCACCCTGCGGACCAAATCCACCGACAGACTGGGCGTGATCAGCGCGGCCACCGTCTCCGGCAGTACCTCGCCCTCGACGTGCCCGCACAGCAGATGACCGAGTTCGTGCAGCAG
This sequence comes from Amycolatopsis sp. lyj-90, assembly GCF_046549035.1. Taxonomy (NCBI): domain Bacteria; kingdom Bacillati; phylum Actinomycetota; class Actinomycetes; order Pseudonocardiales; family Pseudonocardiaceae; genus Amycolatopsis; species Amycolatopsis sp. lyj-90. Next base: position 777,071 of record NZ_JAJPWP010000004.1, on the reverse strand, counting down.
GATGTGCACCTGGTGCAAGGGGGACGTGTCCTGTGTGTAGAACACGTAGTCCGCTCGATCGGTGGCCGCGAGCACCCCGCACGGCGCTCCCGGCCGAGCCTGGAGCGCCACCAGTTCGATGGGCCGCCCCCGCATCGCGGCGACCTCACCGAACAACGTGGTGACCTCGAACGGATCCGGTAGTCGCACAGCGGACGCGATCCGCTCACATCTGCGCCACAGCGCGCTCTTCCTGCCGAACATTGGCTACTCCCCCTGGTTACGCCTGGACTCCCGCAGCTTGATCGCCTCGACGATATCGGCCACGGTGCCGAGCCCCTCCTCGGACAACGTCACCGCACGCAACGCCAGGTTCCGCACGGCGACGTTGCGCAAAGCTCCCAGCAACTCGACCTCTTCGGCAAGAGCTCTCCCCTGCTCGTCGTCGAAGAAGTACGCGGGCGGCACCTGGAAGAACCCCGCGAGCGCTTCGAGGTGCCGTTTGGTCGGGTTGTCCCTGCGGCCTGTCCGCAGTTGCCAGAGATAAGCGGCGGAGAACGACTCGCCGGTGCTCTCCCGGCAGGCCCGCGCCACCTCCTCGTGACTGTACTGCTCACCGTTGGGCCGTCGGACCACCTGGAAGAGGCGGTCGATCCGGTCGGTGAGCGTGGTCGCCCGTGGTTCGGTCATCATCACCTCCATTAGCTGAGATGAACGCTACCCGGTTCTCTGTTCATCTGGGATTGACAACCGTCAAGAAGCTCCCATAACGTCTCCCACGTTAGCTGAGATGAATGACTGAGGGATGTCGGTCAATGTTGGCTGACGACCTGGAGGGGGAGTTCTCATGAAGAAATTGCTGACCGCAGCAGCCCTGGCGGTGGCCGCGGTGACCGTGTCGGCGCCGCCGGCTCTCGCCGTGGAGACCGGGGACTTCTACGCCACCGGCATCGGCCCGTACCCGTCGGACGCCATCACGTCGGCGGAACGCGTCGCCCGCACCTTCGCGCGCAACACGGGCTGGCTGGACTCGCAGTGTTACCGGCGCAGTGCCGACGTCCGGTCTCACACGAGCTACTACAGCGCGACCGTCTGGCTCTACTGCCAGCGCTGACGCACTACTCGCCGAAGAACCTAGGGAGAGGGAAGTATGACCAGAATGATCGCCCGTGGCGCGGGGGCCGCGGTCCTCGCAGGACTCATGACGCTCGCGCCGACGGTGGCGAGCGCCTCGGAGAGCGTCCAGGAGACCCGTGCGTTCCTTGGGACGACCGTCGAGAAGACCTCGGCGTCGGCCAAGCGAACGGCGCTGCAGCAGGCCTACGACCACGCGTCGGTCTACGGGTACACGCCGGATCAGTGCGTGACCATCCACCTGTACTCGGTGAAGATCAGTTTCGTGATGTACCGCGGTGAAGCCGGGATCCACTGCACGAAGTAGCTCGCGAGACGGCTCGGCCCGGAGAGCACTCCGGGCCGAGCCGGGCACTCAAGCTCGCCGGCCGGCGAGGACCGCGAGACCGAGGAACACCACCGCCCCGATCACCGCGACCACGACCAGTCCCGGCGTGAAGCCGTGCCCGCGCTGCACGAAGGTGCCGATGCTGCCGAGCACCGCCACTCCGAGCGCCAGCCCGAATTCCACACTGGTCTCCGACAACGCCGACGCCGCACCGGCCCGCTCGGGCGGCGCCGCGCTGACCACGATGTCCGTGCTCAGCGCCATCACCGGCCCCAGACCGAGGTAGATCAGCACGAGTCCGGCGACCAGTGGCGCGACCCCCTGCTCGTCCGGAGTCCAGGCCAAGACGAAGAAGCCGGCCGCTGACACCGCCAGTGACCAAGCGAGCAACCGGTGAACCGGCATCCGGCGAACCACTGCGGGTGCCGCGACCGAGGTGAGCACCATCGCCACCGCGGAGGGCACCAGCCACAAACCGGCCTCGAGGGGTGACAGCCCGGTCACCTGCTGGAGATAGAGCGCGGCGAAAAGATAGACCCCGGCGACGCAGGCAAGCGCGGCGAGCAGGATCAACAGCGCGTTGCGGAACGGCCGCGCGGCGAACAGCCGGAGGTCGATCAGCGGGAGGCTCAGCTGCCGCTGCCGTCGCAGGAACACGATCCCGGCACCACCACCGAGCAGCAGTGCGATCGCACCCGGCAGTGCCGATCCGCCTTCGGCGAGATGCTTGATGCCGTAGACGATCGGCAACACCGCCGCCAGGGACAAGGCCACACTCGCCAGGTCCAGTTTCCCGAGTTCGGTGTCACGCTGTTCCGGCAGCAGGAGCGGGCCGGTGATCAGGAGCAGGATCATCACCGGGACGGCGAGCAGGAACACCGAACCCCACCAGAACCATTCGAGCAGCAGCCCGCCGGCCACCGGGCCGAGCGCCACTCCCGCCGACAGACCGGCGGACCAGAGCCCGATCGCGGCGCCCCGCTGGCGCGGATCACGGAACGTGCTCCCGATCAGCGCGAGAGTGGACGGCATGAGAGTCGCACCGGCGATCCCGAGCAGCCCGCGGGCGACGATGAGCAGCTCGGCAGACGGCGCGTAGGCCGCCAGTACCGAAATGACCAGGAAGACCGCGGCGCCGATCAGCAGCAGGCGGCGCCTTCCGACGCGGTCGCCCAGTGTGCCCATGGTGACGAGGAAACCCGCGACCAGGAAGCCGTAGGCATCGGAGATCCACAACAGCTGGCCCGGGCTCGGGTCCAGTTCGGCGGCGAGACTGGGAAGCGCCAGGTACAGGACCGTGGCGTCCATGGACAGCAACGCGGTCGGCAGTACGAGCACGGCGAGGCCGAGCCATTCACGGGGCCCGGCGGAGATTCGGAGTTGTCGGTCGGACATACCGCGACGCTAAAGTCTCACATAGATGTGAAAGTCAAGCGCGAATTTCGGAGGCGGCGTGCGCATCAGCGAACTGGAACGCAGGACCGGCGTCAGTCAGCGTCTGCTGCGCTACTACGAGGAGCAAGGCCTGCTGCGGCCGGAGCGACTCCCCAGCGGCTACCGCGTGTACACCGACGGGGACGTGACCACCGTCGAACACATCCGCAATCTGCTCGCCGCGGGCCTTTCCACCACCACGATCGCGGATCTGTTGCCCTGTATGGGTTCCGAGGGCGGGCAACTCATCGCCGACTGTCCTGAACTCCTGCTGGACCTGCACCGCGAACGCGCCAGACTCAGTGCCGCGATCACCGAGTTGACCACCGCCCGCAGCACCCTTGACCAGGTCATCGCCACCGCGCCACCCTTGGTCGAGCAGGCGGCCGCGCAACTACGCGAGGCCGGCTGAGGTATCCCCGGCGGGCAAGGAAGCACGCATTCGGCTCAAGGCACGCAGGACGTCGTCGCGGTTTTTCGCCGACTTGATCCAGGCCGGAAGGCGGCTGGCCAGACTGCTGTTCCGGTTCGGCACCTGCTCGCGAAGTCCCGCCGCGACATACCTTTCCAAGTAGTCCAGGTGGCGTTCGTGATAAGCCCAGAGGGTCTCTCCCTTGCACGGGGTTTGCAGCCACAGCTCCAGACCGCGATACCGGGGAACCGCCGGAACGGAGCGGGACCACGTCGACGACACGGGTAGCTCGGTCGCGGTCCGGCAGCCGGGGCAGGACACCGGCAGGGTGCGCGGCTCGGCACGCCGCCATCGCTTTCGCCACTGCGTCACCGACCGCCCGCAGTTCCGGCAGCGGCCGTGAGCACGGAACTCCACCTGGCCGATCGAGGCGCCGGGGTGTCCGTCCACTTTGGCATAGCCGCATCCCGTGCAGCTCACCCGCGAGTGAGTCGCCGCCGCCTGCCCGGTACATCGCGGGCAGCGCACCAGAACCGACCCCGTGAGCGGATAGCTCAGGGGTTCATCGCGATCGGTGAACCTGGTGGACATTTCGTCACTCTGGCACACCGAGTTCGACCCGGACCATCGCTTATTTCGCGAGGTAAGGCGAAGGTGGCGAGTTCGCGGGCGGGGCCGAGCGGTCGTGTCGCGAAAGCCACTTTCGGGACACCAGACGTCGCGAAAGTGGCTTTCGCGCCACCCCGGAAAGGCTGGTGTGGCCTTTCACGGTGGCCGGGATCAGCGGCTTTCGGTCGTGAGTGGCGTTTCGGGCTGGAGCGGACCGGTGTTCGCTTACCTACGCGTGATCAGGGTGAAGGTGTAGTGCGGAATCCTCCACACTCGCCCACATCGGCAACCGGAACAAGCTCACCAAGACGACATCAGGATCCCGTGGGCTGGCAAATACGGCACCACCAGAACTCGAAACCCCACTCACGACTACCAGAGCGTGGACGGTCCCGAGACGACCCAACCGTCATCGACCGGTTTGACCCAGAAACCCAAGGCCACCTCGATCCTCTGCCCGCGAAAGGAGATCTCGACGTACAGATTGCCGCCGGAGTCACCCCAGGCGAAGCTCCCCAGGTCGAGATCGCCGAGCCAGGACAAGTCGCGTTCCCACTCGCCGGCAGCGGGCTCCGCATCACGGCTCGCACCGACGGAACCTGTCCAGAGCGATTTGAGCACGTGCTTGACCGACGTGTGATCGACGAGTTGTTCGGCTTCAGGGATCTTTCCCTCCCGCAAGAGGCCGAAGTAGCGACGGACAACGGCTTCGACGTCGGCCTTCGCAGGCGGCTCCGTCCAGATCTTCACCGTCGAGACACTAGGCGCCGAGGGTGGTGAGCAGAGTCCGGGCGGCTTGCTGTGCCTGCCGTCGCCTGCGGTCGTCGTCGACTCCCTGCAACTGGAAGTACCAGTGCGCTTCCACCAGGCAGGCCAGGGCGTAGGCGACCTGCTCGACACGCTCGGCGTCGGCGTCCGGGTACGCGAGGCCGAGCTGTCGCTCGATCTCGGGTAGCCATCGGCCGGTCCACAACTCGTGCAGGCGCTGCCGGACGGTCTGGTCCCTGGCCGCCTTGGCGACCAGTTCGGCCCAGATCACCAAGTCCTCGCGGCTGCGGTAGGTGCCGGGTTCGAACAGCCGGTCCAGCCGCGCTTCGATCGGCTCGCGCTCGGGCCCGTCGCCGCCGACCATGCGATCGCCGTACTCGGCGACGGCAGTGGTGATGAAGGAGGCCATCAGCTCGTCGCGGCTGCCGAAGTAGTGCAGCACAAGGGTGCGCTGCAGCCCGGCCGCCGCGGCGACGTTGGCGATGGTGATGCCCGCCAGTCCGTCACGGGCCACGACCGCCGTCATGGCCCGCAGGATCTCCCCCATGCGTTGACGGGCCTTGCTCGGCCGCCCTACTTTATTGACTGACACGACAGTAAATATATCAGCAGGGAGCCGAGGCATGCGAGTACTGGCACTGGGCGGCGCCGGAGGCATGGGCAGGTACGCCTGTCGTGTCGCGGCCGGCCTTGAGCAGGTCACCGATTTGACCGTGACCGACCTGGACGGCGGCCGCGCCGAACGCGCCGCGGCCGCCGTGGGGCCCGGCGTGCGCAGCCTGGCCTTGGACGTGACCGACACGCCGGCGCTGCGGGCGGCTCTCGCCGACACCGACGTGGTGCTCAACACCGTCGGGCCGTTCTTCCGTTTCGGGGAACCGATCCTGCGCGCCGCGATCGACGCCGGGTGCTCCTACCTCGACATCTGCGACGACTGGGAGCCGATCGCCCCGATGCTCGAACTCGACGCTCTCGCCCGTTCGGCGGGGGTCACCGCGGTGGTCGGCATCGGCGCGAGCCCGGGGATCACCAATCTGCTCGCCGTTCTCGCCGCGTCGCAATTGGACACCGTCGAGGAGATCATCACCGGGTGGAGCCTTGAGGCAGCGCCGCCTGAAGCGACTCCCGACGGCAAACCCAGCGCCGCGGTGGTGCACGGCATCCAGCAGGTCACCGGGACGATCCGCGTCACCCGGCACGGCCGGGCCGTCGACGAACGCCCGCTGCGACCGGTCCGGATCGACTATCCCGGCGTCGGTCGGCGAACCGTGCGGACCTTCGGCCATCCCGAGGCGCTCACGCTCCCGCGCGCGTTTCCCGGCACGACGAGCGTCAATGTCACCTTCGCCGGGCCTGGCGTGATGACGGCGGTGGCCGCGATCGGTGCCGCCGTGAACCGGGGCATCCTGTCACCACACCGGGCCGCCGCGATCATCGAGCGGGCAGAACGCTTGCTGCCGAGCACCTTCGAACGGACCTTGGGGCCCGGGCGGCTGCCCCCGATCTTCGCGCTGGCCAACGGAACCCGTCACGGGCGGCCCGCCGCGGCCGGGTGCGCGCTGGCGCAACTACCCGGTACCACCATGGGGGAAGTGACCGGGATTCCCCTGGGTGTCGCGCTCGGACTGCTCTCGAGCGCCGAACCCGGCGTGCACACTCCCGAGAGTTCGCTCGCCCCAGCGGATTTCTTCTCCGCGTTGGCACCGTACTGCCTCGGCTCACCCGACCCGGACGACATGGTCGTGACCACCCGATCTTGGGATCCCGCACCGGAGCAGGCGCTTCGCACGGCCTTCGCCAACGCCCGCGCGGTATTGGCGAGAACTGCGACAGCGTGACCGTCGCGGTCAGGCGGTCAGGTCCAGCCGCTCACCACCCGCCTCGATCTCCAGTCCGGCCCAGCCCAGCCTTCGCACCCGCATCTCGCGCTCCTTCGCCTTCGGGTCACCGTCGAATTTAGCGTACGCACGTACGCTATCCTCAAGACATGTCACCCCGACGCTCAGCGGCCGACGCGCAGGCCACCAAGAGCCGGATCCTTGTCCGGGCCGCCGAGATCGCCTCCGAGGAAGGGCTGGACGGCATCACCATCGGCCGTCTCGCCGAGGAGCTGGAGATGAGCAAGTCCGGCGTGCACAAGCACTTCGGCACGAAGGAGACACTGCAGATCTCCACGCTGGACAAGGCGTTCGTGGACTTCTGGCACCGAGTGGTCGAGCCCGCGCTCGCCGAGCCGCCCGGTCTGCGGCGGCTGCGCGTGGTCTGCGCCGGCTCCGTCGGCTACCTGGAGGAACCCCTGCTGCCCGGCGGCTGCCTGATGACCGCGGCGCTCACCGAGTACGACGGCCGCCCCGGCCGCGTCCGCGACGCGGTGGCCGAAGTGTGGTCACGCTGGCAAGGACAACTGAGGGCGGACCTCGCCGCAGCGGTGGAGAACGGCGAGCTCCCCGCCGGATTCGACATCGACCAGGCGCTGTTCGAGATCATCGCCGCCGGACTCGCCCTGAACGCGGCCATGCAACTCCAACACGACCGAGCGGCCGCCGGCCGGGCCCGCCGCGCGATCGAACGGGCCTTGGACCAGACCTAGTCCTTTTGACCGGTACGGAAGCGGCCCGGAACCGTTCTCAGGCTCGATGTGCGCCCACCCCTCCGACCAACAGAATGGGATTCACTCACAGCTCGTGGCCGGTCACCGGTCATCGGGCGACGTTCGAAGGAGGGGTATCGGATGGGAAAGACGTGGTCCATCGCGCTCGCGATCGGCGTCCTGGGGACGGGGGTGCTCGCCGGGGTACCGGCGGGAGCGTCGCCGGGCGGGGTGCGGTGGGGGCCGTGTCCGGCCGACTCCGCCGCACCCGGCCTCGAATGCTCGACGATCAAGGTCCCACTGGACCACAAGGACCCCGGCGGCCGTCAGATCGACGTCGCCATCTCTCGGCTGGCCAGCAAGAGCCCCGAGAAGCGCCGAGGTGTCCTGCTGACCAACCCGGGCGGACCGTCGCCGGGGCTGAAGTTCCCGGCCGAGCTGGCCGCGGCGAAACTTCCGCAGAGCGTGCTGGACAGTTACGACCTGATCGGCTTCGATCCGCGCGGCCTCGGGCACAGCACCCCGGTGACCTGCGATCTGACACCGGAGCAGCAGGCGGTGGGCAACGTCCCGCCGTACGCGCGCAACGCCGCCGACGTGGCGAAGCGGGCCGAGCAGTCGAAGGCCATCGCACAGCAGTGCGTCGCCTCGAAGACCTCCTGGATGCTGCCGCACATCAGTACCGCCGACATCGCGCGCGACATGGACCGGATCCGGGCGGCGCTCGGCGAGGAGAAGATTTCGTTCGCCGGCTACTCGTGGGGCACCTACCTCGGTGCCGTGTACACGACGCTGTTCCCGCAGCGTGGCGACAGGATCATCCTCGACAGCAACGTCCATCCGGGCGGCTGGGACTACGCCAACGACAGGCTCTACGCGCAGGGCTTCGACGACCGCTTCCCGGACTTCGCGAAGTTCGCCGCCGCGCAGGACGGGACCTACCACTTGGGTTCCACTCCCGAACAGATCACCGCCAAGTACTTCGAGCTCGCCGGGCGGCTGGACAAGAAACCCGTGCAGGACGTCGACGGCGCAACCTTCCGGATGCTCACCTACGGCTTCCTGTTCAGCGACGCGGGAAAGCCACTGGTGGCCAAGATCTGGCAGGCCATCGACACCGGCCAGCCGCTCCCACCGCTCGGCGGCGGCAACGGGTCCAATGTGGACAATCTGATCTCCGGTCGCTACCACGTGATCTGCGCCGACTCACGCTGGCCGCGGTCGGTGGGCACCTATCAGGCCACCGTCGCACTCGACAGGCTCCGCCACCCGATGTTCGGCGCCGCCGGGGCCAACGTCCAGCCCTGCGCGTTCTGGCCGTCGCCCACCGAACCGCCGGTGAGGATCGGTGACCGAGGCCCGTCGAACGTCCTCATGCTGCAGAACCAGCGAGACCCCGCGACGCCGCTGGTCGGCGCCGAGCGCCTGCGTCGGGCGTTCGGGGACCGGGCCCGGATGATCACCGTCGACGCGGGCGGGCACGGCGTCTATCCCTACATCGGGAATCACTGCGCCGACACCGCGGCGACCACGTTCCTGACCACGGGACAGCGCCCGGAGCGCGATCTCGCTTGCGCGGCCGAGCCTCGTTGATCGCCGGGTGGTGGCGGACAGTCGTCCGTCACCACCCGTGGTTCCAGGGCATGATGATCACCTGAACGCCCGACGAAGCAGGAAGGACAGCCGGTGCTCCCGACCACCACCGCGCGGCCGGTCCGTGGCCTGGTGATCGCCGAGTTCGTGGTCTTGGTCGGGTTGAACCTCGAACAGCTGCTCCGGCGGCTGATCCCGCGCGGCCCGGCTCCTCCGGGAGAGATCTTCTATTTCGCGGCGGGCGTGGTGATCGTCGTGCTCGCGCTGCTGCGTCGCCGTTTCCCGGAGCGGACCGCGGCGCTGGCCGGCGCGGCGATCGGGCTTTCACTGGTCTGCAGTGCCGTGGGCTTCTTCGGGAAACCCGCCGCGCAGATCGACGGTGATCCCGAGATCCTGGCGTTGATGCTGCTGACCGGAGCGGCCTGCCACCGGGTGTCCCGCGGTCTCGCCGGCGTGCTCGCGGTGCTCAGCGGCCTGGCGATGGCAGCCGCCCCGGTCCTGCGCTACGGCGACTCCTCCACAACGCTGACCGTCGCGATTCTATGGGCGTTGCTGTGGGGCGGAAGCATCATGATCGGCCTGATCCTGCGCGACGGCGAGGCCCGTCGCGAGGCCGCGCTGGTGGCCGCCCGGGAACGGGAGCGGCTCGAATTGGCGAGAGAGCTGCACGACTTGGTCGCCCATCACATCACCGGGGTCGTGGTGCGGACGCAAGCCGCCGGCGTGGTCCTGGCCGACGGTCCCGAACATGACCTGATCAAGGAGATCGAGCACGCCGGCGCGGAAGCCCTCGCCGCGGTGCGGCGCCTGGTCATGATGTTGCGCGACCCCGGGCACACGTCGCCCGTCGTCGCGAGGGACCTGGTGAAGACCGTCGAAGCCGCGGCAGGCGAACAAGAAGGCGTCACCCTGCGACTGGCACCGGGGTTGGCAGACTTCGCGATCGCGCCGGAAACGGTGTCGACCGTCCACCGTGTGGTGCTCGAGTCACTGACGAACGTGCGCAAGCACGCGGCGGACGCCCGCGTCATCACCGTCACGGTCGAGCCCGCCGACGACCAGCGCTACCTCCGGGTCGAGGTCGTCGACGACGGGCTGCGGCCGAGCCGTGCACGCCGATCGGCCGGCGGCTACGGGCTGATCGGGATGGGTGAGCGGATCGCGGCACTCGATGGCAGGCTGTCCGCCGGTGAACACGGCGAGCGCGGCTGGCGGGTCCTCGCCGAACTGCCTCTCCCGGGTGGAGCGGCGGCGGCCCGGCCCAGAGAAGGAGGCTCGGCCAAGTGACGCTGCGAGTCCTGCTGGCCGACGACCAGGCCATGGTGCGCACGGGGTTCCGGCTCATCCTGGAGCGCGTGCCCGGAGTCGAAGTCGTCGGCGAAGCGGAAAACGGCGAGCAGGCGGTGGCGCTGGCCCGCGAACTCCGCCCGGACGTCACGCTGATGGACATCCGGATGCCGGTGATCGACGGCCTCACCGCCACCCGGCAACTGGCGGGCCCCGACGTGAAGGACCCGTTACGCGTTCTGGTCGTCACCACCTTCGACCTCGACGAACTGGTGCACGAGGCGCTCTGCTCCGGCGCCTGCGGTTTCCTCCTCAAGGACGCCGGTCCCGGCCTGCTGGTGGAAGCCGTGCACGCGGCCGCGAACGGCGAAGCCCTGGTGTCGCCGTCGATCACCACCCGGCTGCTCGCCCACTTCACCGGCTCCCCGATCAGGCGTCGCGCCCGCCGCGCCGACCCGGCCCTGAGCCAACGTGAACTCGACGTCACCCGGGCCATCGCACGCGGTCGGACGAATGCCGAGATCGCTACGGAGCTGACGATCTCCCTGTCCACCGTCAAAACCCATCTCGCGTCGATCCAGCGCAAGATCGCGGCTCGCAACCGCACCGAGATCGCCGTGTGGGCTTGGGAATCCGGTTTGGTACGCCAAGTGTGAACTCCGGCCGGGCGCCATTCGCACCGCGGACACGGGGCGCACCCCGCCTCGCGGCGCCGATCGACTGGTGACCCATCACGTCAGTCGACTCCGAGGAGTGCCGCGAGATCATCGGCGACGGCGCTGAGCTGTTCACCCGCGTCCATCGTGAAGGTCGCTTCGGCGCGCCAGCCATCGGGATCGGACGCTTCGGCCAATTCGACGACCAGGCGGACTCGGCTACCGAGATGTCGTCCCACAATCCGGAGATCGTGCTCGAGAGACTCGTAAACACGGTCACCTGCCCACCCGCGCCAGTTTTCCGCCATTCCGGCGAAGAACCCGACGAGATCGTCAAAGCCCACGGCGTAGTGAGACGCCACGGTCTTTTCCGCACGCAGTCCGGTGTCGACGACCTCGACGCCGACAGACCAGATCTCTCCTCCGGCTCCGCGGACGACATCACTCAGGACGAGGGCGTGCCCGTCCAGGCCGATCACCACCTGCTTCACCTGCCCATCATGGCAAACGACCCAGATGAGGTACTGTCATCCTCAGATGATGTGAACATCTGATCTGAACATCCCTTCGACCTCGAGTGGAACTGATCCGCATGCGCGTACTCTTCGCCGCCCTCGCGTCGGTCGGCCACAGCTACCCGCTGATCCCGCTCGCGGTCGCCGCCAGGGAGGCCGGGCACGAGGTGCATTTCGCCACCGGAGAGAGCGTTCACCCGCCATTGCGCAGAAACGGGCTCCAGCCCTTTCGCCCTGCCGATTCGTTCTACGAGATCTACGCCGAGGACCTCGAACCGGAACTGGCACGGCTTCGACCCGACCTCGTCGTGCACGAATGGGGATTGCCGGGGGCGGCCGTCGCCGCGCGACGCGCCGGAGTTCCCAGCCTCTGGCACGGATTCGGCCGCATGTTCCCCGACGGGATCGGACTCCAGGTGCCCACCGGCGGGCCGCACCTCGACATCTGCCCACCGTCTTTGCAGGACAAGGACTTCCTCACGACGGCCGAGCGCATCGAGCTGCGCCCCGTTCCCTATTCCGAACCGGCATCTCCCCCGTGGCGCAGCGACAGCATTTCGCGACCACTGATCTATCTGACGCTCGGCACCGCCTTCGGCACGCCGGAGGTACTCACAACTGCCATCCGAGGGCTGGCAGCGCTCGGCGCGCGGGTGGTGGTCGCCTCCGGCCGGGTTCGCCCCGAGGAACTCGGCGCCATACCGGACAACGTCACAGTGCGGGCTTGGGTATCGCAAGCGGAGTTGTTGCCGCACGTCGACGCCGTCGTGCATCACGGCGGCAGCGGTACGACCCTGGGCGCGCTTGCCGTCGGCCTCCCGCAGCTGATCCTCCCCCAAGGCGCCGACCAGTTCGCCAACGCCGATGCACTCAGCGCCGCGGGCGCCGGACTGAGCCTCCTGCCCGGCGAACTGAGTGCGGACGCCATCACCGAAAGCACTCGGAAACTGCTGCCGCACCAAGGAAAAAGCAGTCATCGCGACGCCGCACGCATGATCGCCGAAGAGATCGCCCGAATGCCCTCTCCCGACGAAGTGGCCCGAGAACTTCCGAAATCGGCGTTGTTCAAGCCGTAAACCGGCGTATTCCCACCTGCTCGAAATCCGACGACGACTATCTGCGTCCGGTGAAAGGCGTCAGCGGATTCCAGAGTTCGCATTTGTGCTGACGAGGGATCTCGGTGGTGAGTTGGCTGTCTCCGGCGGCGTTGAGCGACATGACGACGGGATTGTCCTCGGTGTAGGGGTCCCAGCGCGGCGTGCCGTCCACCGTCGGGTCACCGGTACGGGCGAATCCCGTCCACTGCGCGACGAGTTGGTCGGACAGCACTTGCTGATTGGGATTGAGCTTGACGCCGTCCGGAATCAGCAACAGCCATTCGGCGATGTGGTAGGCGCCGTTCGGTTTCGTGGGGTCGACGAAGAACTGTGGTGGCACGTCCGTGGCGTCCATCTGATAGGCGTAGACCGGGATGTGCCGCGCCAGCCGTTCGTTGTTGAGCGCGGAGGGGCACACCGAGTTGGAGTCGGCCACGATCGTCCGGAAGGCCAGGAACGGGGCCGGTGCGGGGAAACGTGCCAGCGGATACGTCCGGCGGACCGCGGCCGCGTGCTTGCCGTACTGCTGGTTCACCAACCGGTCGTAATCGGCCGGGGTCGAGGCGGAAGGCAGCTGGGTCTCGTCGCGGGCCACGCCGTGCATCAGCGACACGTCGTTGACGCGCCCGGTGGCGAAGGCCTCGCCTGGCGACATCGGCAAAGTCGTTCCGTTCACGATCGGCGCGATCGTTCCGCTGTCGGGTTCCCTCCCGTGACCCGCCTGTTTGAGCAGCGTGGCCGCGGGTGCCCCGCGTAGACAGGCTGCGGCTTCGGCCGCGACGCCGCAGCCCACGGCGGTGGCGAAGCGCGCCCCGGCGCGGTGGGCCTGTTTCTCGGTGGGCAGTTTCGCCTTGCAGTCCTGCGCCTGCCACACGGTGTCCACGCCGAGCAGCGAGTTGTACTCCCCGCTTTCGCTGATACCGCGGTGGAACAGCCCTGCCGAAGCGGGCGACGTGGTGTGGGCGCAGACGCTCGAGCCGCCCGCGGAAGCGCCGTAGATCGTGACGTTGTGCGGGTCGCCGCCGAACCGCGCGATGTTGCGCTGCACCCAGCGCAACGCGGCCTGCTGGTCCTGGAGCCCGTAGTTCCCGGCATGGGCACCGAACGCTTCGTGCGCCAGGAAACCGAAGATCCCCAGCCGGTAGTTGACCTCCACGCTGATGACGTTGCCCGCAGTCACCAGACGGCTCGCGTCCTGCGGCTTCCACAGCAGGAAACCGCCGCCGTGGATCTGCACCATCACCGCGAACGGCCCGGGTCCCGCCTTGGCGGGTACCCGTACGGTCAGGTTGAGGCAGTCCTCGTTGTCCGAGCCCGGACCGGCACCGGAAGGCTGCGCACACTGGTTGCCTTCCGCGGTCGCGGCGAACGGTTCGGTCCACGGGGCGGGCCGCCGCGGCGGCTTCCAGCGCAGGTTGCCGACCGGCGGTGCGCCGTAGCGGATCCCTTGCCATGACCGGACTTCGGGACCGGCGACACCGCACACCGGGCCGTCGTCGGTCACCACCGTGGTGCCCGGCGAGCAGGCAGGCGCGGGCAACTCCGCCCTGGTCAGATCGCTGGCCAGGGAAGCCGAGCCGGCCAGCGACATCACCAGCACGACGACGGCCGCCACGGCGGTGGCCACCTTCCGGTCGAGTCTCATCAGCCCTCCACGCACCGAACAAGGGATCGTCTGCCCGGGCACGAAGACGCTGCCCGCCGATCTCCAGTCTGGCCACGGCTCCGGAAGGCACAACCTCCGTTCGGTCGCGCAGGAATGGTGAAACTGCCCGGGAAAATGGTCTTTGAGCCGGGGCAGGAAGGGGTCAGCAGGTCTTGCGGACGTAGCCGGACGCGCCCTCGGGGACGACATCGCGGTCACGACGGACGATGCTGAGCGAACCGCCCCAACGAGCACACGCGTTCACGAGGCCGGTCTCCGTGTACTCGATGACGATCACGTTGTCGCCGAACGAAGACACGTACTCGTCACAGTTGTCCTGCTCTCCGCACTCCTCGGCGACGGCGAAGTCGAGCCCGTTGGCCTGCCGGTTCCGGGCCAGTTCAGAGGTGTTCTTCTGCCCGATGGCGAGGCCCTTTTCGTGGGCATACGCGGAAAGCAAGCGAATGTAGGCCTGAGCGTCCTCATCGGACAGAAGACCTTCGGAGCGGGTGAAACTGTCGTAGTTGTCCGGCTCGATCGCCCGGTAGCCCTTGGCCGCGCACTCGTCGGTCCACGCGTTCGCCTTGGCCGCCACCCGCCCGCGTTTGTCCGCGGTCCGGAGGTCGAGCAGGGCTTCGCCCCAGTCTTCGTCCATGACGACGTCGCCGTTCGCGTCGCGCAGCAGGAGGTCGCCCCACTCCCCCTCCGCGCCGGGCTGGGCCTGGAAGGCGTTGACGTAACAGATGTTGTACAGGCCCTCGGCGGGGTTGACCGTGTGGTCGCGGCTGACGATCCCGACCCCGGACGGCGGCGAGTACGCGCCGCCGATCTGGTAGTCGAAACCGGCCTTCACCGGTGGCGGCAGGAAGCCGCTCGCCGAGGCCGCGCAGCCGCCGACAGCGACGGTGCACAAGGCGGCCGCGGCGAGCAGGACGCCACCGATACCGGGTTTCCCCTTGCCGAGGGCGCTCAAGCCGCCACCTACTCTCCACCCGCTGGTCCTGATGGTGGAATCTAGCCGACGGCTCGAGCTGCCGGTGTCCCCTACTCCTCGAGAAGGTCCTCGATCTGGATGGGGATGTGCCGGACCCGGATGCCGGTGGCGTTGTGGACGGCGTTCGCCACGGCCGCCGCCATCCCGACGGTGCCGATCTCGCCGATTCCCTTCGCGCCGACCGAGTTGTGCAGGGTGTCCGGGTACTCGACGAAATGGACGTCGACCTCGGGGATGTCCGCGTTCACCGGGATCAGGTAGCTCGCGAAGTCACCGTTGGCGAATCGCCCGTTGGCCTCGATCTCCAGCCCCTCGTGCAGTGCGGCCGACACGCCCCAGATCATGCCTCCCATGATCTGGCTCCGAGCCGCCGTCGGGTTGATGATCCGGCCGGCGTCGAATACGCCGAGCATGCGGGACACCCGGATTTCGCGGGTCCATTTGTGCACGCGGACTTCGCAGAACTGGGCGCCGAACGAGCTGAACGAATGCTTCGTCAGCTCCTCGCCGGGTGCCGACGATCCGGTCACGGAGATCGATGGGCGGTTCAAGGCCCGCAGGAGCTCTCCGAAGGTCATCGACCGGTCTCCGGCCAGCACCCGGCCATCCGCGTAGGAGACGTCCATGCCGTCGAACGGCGCTCCCGGGGCCGACGCCACCGCCAGCAGGTCGTCGATCGCCTTGGCGGCGGCGATCATGATGGCCGTTCCCGCGCTCGCGGTGGCCGTCGAGCCACCGGACATGCCGCCGGGCGGCAGCGCGGAGTCACCGAGCCGCGGCACCACCCGATCCGGCGAGATGTCCAGTGATTCCCCGCCGACCAGGGAGAGCACGGTCAGCAAGCCGGTTCCCGGATCCGCCCCGCTGGTCGCGACGACGGCCGTGTCGTCGGGTCGCAGGGTGATCCCGACCGTCGCCGGGAAGCGCAGGGCGGGGAACATGGCTGTCGCCGTGCCGACGCCCACGAGCCAATCTCCGTCCGCCCGTCCCTGGGGCGAGCGCTCCGACCAGCCGAACCGGGCGGCGCCGACCCGGAAGCATTCGTCGAGGTGCTTGCTCGACCATTGGAGATCCTTGCCGGGCGGCGCGGTCGAGTTGTTCCGCTGGCGCAGCTCGATCGGATCCATCTTCAGCGCGACCGCGAGCTCGTCGATCGCGCTCTCCAGCGCGAAAGACCCGGGCGCCTCGCCGGGCGCCCGCATGAAGGTGGTCGGCGGAACGTTCAGCGGCACCATCTTCTGGCTGATGGCCAGGTTCCGGGTGGCGTACCACTCGCGTGAGGTGCCGTGCGACGTCGGCTCGACGAACGACCGGTCCATCGGTGTGCTGCACCAGGAGTCGTGGCGCAGCGCGTTGAGGGTGCCGTCGTGCTCGGCCCCGAGGGCGATCTTCTGCACGGTCGCGGCGCGGCCCGCGGTCGCGGTGAAGACCTGTTCCCGGCTGAGCGCGGCCTTGACCGGCCTGCCGAGGACCCGCGCGGCGGCGGCCGCCAGGAACGCCGGCGTGGACGTGCGGCCCTTGCCGCCGAACGCCCCGCCCACGAACGGGTTCACCGCGTGCACTTCGGACGGTTTCGTGTCCAGCGCACCCGCGAGTTCCGCGGCCTGGAGATCGGATCCCTGGTTCCCACTGTGGATCGTCAGGCCGTCGGGACCCCACGCGGCGACCGCGGAATGCGGTTCCATCGCGGCGTGGTTCTGGGTCGCGGTGGTGTACGTGGCTTCGACGACCACCGGGCTCTCGGCCAGCGCGTCCTCGATGGACTCGACGCCGGGTGCGAGGACCGCGAGCGACGGTGGTGAACCGTCCCTCGCCGCCGGTGCGTCTTCGGCCGTGGCGAGGCCGTCCTGTAGCGACGTCAACGCGGGACGGGCCAGGTACGAGACCTCGACGAGCATCGCGGCGTCGCGCGCCTGTTCGTAGGTCTCGGCCACCACGAAGCCGATCGGCTGGCCGTAGTAGGCGACTTCCTTGTCCTGCAAAGGAACCCAGGTCTCACCCATGACCATCGTGACCGGGGTCCGCAGCTCGAGCGGGTCGAACGGCGTGTACACCCCGACCACGCCGGGAGCCCCCAGTGCCTCCGCGACGTCCATCGACTCGATCTCGCCATGGGCGATAGAGCTGGTCACGACATACCCGTAGGCCATTCCGGGGAAGATGTGGTCCGCCCCGTATTCGGCCTGGCCGGTGACCTTCAGCGGCCCGTCCACCCGGCTGGTCATCAGCGGCTCCCCTCGGTCAGTTCGAGCAGCGCGCGGACGATGGTCCGCGGCAGCAACGACGTTTTGAATCCGTTCGCGGCCAGCGGGCGCGCGTTCTCGACGGCCAGCGCCGCGGCGTCTTCGAATGCGCTCGCCGTCGCCGGTGCGCCACGCAAGGCCGCCTCGACCTCGGGCAGCCGCCACGGCACCGTGGCCACACCACCCACCGCGACCCTGGCATCGACGACGCGCGAGTCCTCGATGTGCAGCGCGACCGCGGCGGAGCACAGCGCGAACTCGTAGGACTGCCTGTCGCGCACCTTGACGTACGTGGAGTTCGAGGCCCAGTCCAGCCTGGGGACCACGACCTCGGCGATCAGTTCTCCGGGGCGCAGGTCGTTCTCCACCTCGGGGGTGTCCCCGGGTTGCCGGTAGAAGGAGCTCAGCTCGACGGTGCGGCTACCGGTGGCGCTCACCAGCCGGAGCCGTGCGTCGAGGGCGATCAGCGCGACGGCCACGTCGCTGGCGTGGGTCGCCACGCACGAGTCGCTGGTGCCCAGCACCGCGTGCATCCGGTTGGCACCCGAGATCGCCGGGCAGCCACTGCCGGGATCCCGCCGGTTGCACGGCATGGCGACGTCCCGGAAGTACGAGCAGCGGGTGCGCTGCATCAGGTTTCCGCCGATGCTGGCCATGTTCCGGATCTGCTGGGAGGCGCTGAGCAGCAGGGCGCGGGAGATCGCCGGGTACACGCCGGGCTGCCCGGCGATGTCGCTCATCCGCTCCAGCGCGCCGATCCGCAGCCCGTCGGCGGTGTCGATGCCGCGGAGCGGGACCGCGTTGATGTCCAGGACGTGCCGCGGTGTCAGGACATTGAGTTTCATCAGGTCGACGAGCGTGGTCCCGCCCGCCAGGAAGGTGCCGGGTGAGGCGACCGCGGCTTCGACGGTCTCGGGGGCGATCAGCTCAAAGGGACGCATCGGCCCGCCTCGCCTGCTCGACCGCCGCGATGATGTTCGGGTACGCCGCGCACCGGCAGAGGTTGCCGGACATGAACTCGCGGACGTCCTGGACGTCCTGCTCGACGGCGGCGACCGCCGACATGATCTGCCCGGACGTGCAGAACCCGCACTGCAGGGCGTCCTGGTCGACGAAGGCCTGCTGCACCGGATGCAGTCCATCCACTGTGGACAGTGATTCGACCGTGGCCACCGGCTGTTTCACGGTGGCGGCCAAGGTGAGACAGGAGAGCACCGGCCGTCCGCCGACGTGCACCGTGCACGCGCCGCACTGCCCGCGGTCGCAGCCCTTCTTCGGCCCCGTGACGGCGAGCCGCTCGCGCAGCGCGTCCAGCAGTGTCACCCCGGGATCGACGCTCAGGTGTTCCGTCCTGCCATTGACTTCGAGTGAGATGTCCACTGGATCTCTTTCCGCAGATCGTCGGGACCGAGAGCCCGACGGCGTAGGTTGAGGTGGTGGGAGTCCGTCCGAGAGGTGAACCGGATATTCATCCGCTTCACTTTTCAAGCTAGCGGATTACAATCCGCTTCGCAATGTCGGTACTCGCCCCTGGAGTCACTCCAGGTCCCCCGGGTTCCTCGGCTACATTCACGATGAACGGGATCGGCGGACGGGAGGGACGATGACGACGGGATCGGTCAACCCCCGGCGCGCGGACACCCGGCGCAACCACGAACGCATCCTCGTCACCGCGGCGAAGTCACTGGCCGGGTCGGGCGAGGTCTCGTTCAACGCCATCGCGAGAGAGGCGGAAGTCGGCGTCGGCACCGTGTACCGGCACTTCCCGACCCCCGAGGCCCTCATTTTGGCGGTCTATCAGCGCGAGGTGCGCCAGCTCGTCGACGTCGTGCCGAGCCTGCTCGAACAGTACGCGCCGAAGGATGCCTTCCGCGTGTGGACGACCGACCACCTGGCCCACTACATGATGACCAAGCGCGGCCTGGCCGATGCCCTGCGCTCCGCGACGGCCTCCCGAGGGGAACTGCCGGCGGGCGCCTACGAGTCCATGGTCGGCGCGGTTGCCACACTGCTGGAGGCCAACGTCGCCGCCGGTACCGTCCGGCCGGACCTGAAGCCCGAGACGGTGCTCCGGAGCCTGGGCGGCCTGCTGTACCTCGACCCGAACGGCGAGTGGCGGCGCGACGTCGCGAGTCTCGTCGACCTGCTGTGGCGAGGGATGGGTACCGGCCGGGAGTGAGCTGAGGCGAGGA
This sequence comes from Amycolatopsis sp. lyj-90, assembly GCF_046549035.1. Taxonomy (NCBI): domain Bacteria; kingdom Bacillati; phylum Actinomycetota; class Actinomycetes; order Pseudonocardiales; family Pseudonocardiaceae; genus Amycolatopsis; species Amycolatopsis sp. lyj-90. The sequence goes on along the minus strand of NZ_JAJPWP010000004.1, from coordinate 757,595 downwards.
CTGAGGTGAGGGGAACTTTGAGGGACCCTGGGTCCCTCAAGGAGTCCTTCACGGATCCGGCTGCACAGACCACAACCGGCAAGGACGCGGCTCCCTGCTCAGCTGTAAACGGGTGCACCGATACGCAGATAGTCCAGGTACAGATCGAGCGCCGCTTCGAGATGGTCCGCGGTTCCGGTGGACATCAGGATCGTCACCCCGCCCTGGATCGCGGCGATCAACGCGGCCGACGCGCGGACCGGGTCGATGTCACGGCTGATCGAGCCGCTCTCCCGCATGTTCTCGATACCCACCTCGACCTGGCGCTGCCACTGTTCGAGCAACTGCCGGGTGACCGCCTGCGCGGCGGGTGTATGCCTGCCGATTTCGGTGATCAGCACGCCGAGCGGGCAGTGCACCCCTTGCCGCCGGTAGCGCTCGACCACCACGTCACGCCACTGGCGCCACGCCTCCCACGAGGTCAACTGCCCCAGGTAGGGCTGCTGGTCCTCGATCACCTGACCGGCCTCCCACTCGGCCACGGCCATCAGCAGTTGTTCCTTGCCCTCCGGGAAGTAGTGGAAGAGCTGGCTCTTGCCCGTGCCGCTGCGACGGCAGATGTCGTCGAGGGTCGCCGCCCCCACGCCGCTCTCGCGGATCTCGTCCGCCGCGGCCTCGATGATCCGCTGCCGCGTCGCGGCACCTTTCTTCGTGAGCACCAGGACCTCCTATCGATCCATTGTCGCGGACGCGAGCAGCAGCTTTCCCGAGGTGCGGCGGGACTCGAGGTCGCGGTGGGCCTGGGCGGCATCGGCGAGGGCGTAGCGGCCGCCGATCCTCGGCGTCACCTGTCCGCTCCGGATGAACCCGAAGAGCTCGCCCGCCCGTCGCACCAGCGCCTCGCGGGTGGGTACGTGATCGACGACCGACGGATAGGACAGGAGGATGCTGTTCGGCAGCTCGGCGGGACGGAAAGTGGGATTGCCGTTCACCACACCGAAGTAGGCGTGCACCCCGTGGCGGCGTAGCGCCAGTTGCGACGAGCGGAACGTCGCCGCACCGCCGCCGTCGTAAACCACCTGCGCCCCTTCGCCGCCGGTGAGCTCGAGGATCCGGTCCTCGAAGCCGCCACCGGCGGACACGAGAACCCGGTCCGCGCCGGCGTTCTTCGCCACCGAAACCTTCTCCTCGCGTGACACCAGGCCGATGACGGTGCCACCCCGCGCCTTGATCAGCTGGGTCAGCATCAAGCCCACACCGCCCGCCGCGGAGTGCACCACGGCGACGTCCCCGGGTTTGATCGCGTACGTCTCCGTCGTGAAGTGGTTCGCGGTCAACCCCTGCATCAGCACGGCGGCGGCGGTCTCGTCGTCGATGTCGTCCGGCACGCGCACCAGGGCCTCGGCCGGGATGGCGAGCCGCTCGGCGTAGCTGCCCTTGTGATAGCGCCAGGCGACCCGGTCGCCGACGGCGAGGTCTTCGACACCCGCCCCCAGCTCTGTGACGACGCCCATTCCCTCGACACCCAGCACCGTGGGCACCGACCAGGTGGGCAGCGGCATCTTGCGGGCACCGGTGTCCATGAAGTTCACCCCGGCCACCCCCAGTCGCACGCCCACCTCACCGGCGGCAGGCACCGGATCCGGGAACTCGGTCCAGGTCATGACTTCCGGGCCGCCGTACTCACGGATGTGGATCGCGTGCATCAGGGACTTCTTTCGGGTCGGAACTCGGGTCTCGGCGCCAACGTAAGTCCGGAAAAATGTACTGGCAAGTACAAACTTCCCCGGCAAGGAGTGTACTTGCCGGTACATTTTCTCTTCTGCATTCTCGGCTGAGCCAGGCAAATTCGGCCGACTGAAAGGGAATCGATGGACGACCTCGCCCGATTGGTGGCGGTGGAGGACATACGGCGCGTGATGGCCCGCTACGTCTACAACGCCGACCACCATCGATGGGACGAACTCGCGGCGCTGTTCACGCCCGACGCCCCCTTTGCCGCCTCCACAGTGGACGGATCACCTCAGGCGCGGATGACGGGCCGCGACGAAATCGCCGCCGGTCTCAAAGCGCGCAACCACCCGGATTCCGTGCTGGTGCATCACCTCTTCTCCAGCGAGGTCGACGTCGAGTCGGAAGATTCGGCCACCGGCGTCTGGGCCATGGAGGACGTCATCACCACCTCGCCGAGCGCGCGTTCCGACGGCGAACCCACCGGAATGCACGGCTACGGCCACTACCGGGTGCGCTTCACCCGGTCTGCGGGGAGCTGGCTCGTCGCCGAGCTCCGCATCACCAGGCTCCGCCTGGACTGGACCTACTGACCTCAGGAGAAAAGACCATGACCGACTCCCTCGAACCGTTCGTCATCCACGTGGAGCAGGACGTCCTCGACGACCTCCGGTCGCGGCTCAAGGCGACCCGGTTCGCGCCCGATCTCGACAACGAAGACGAGGCCTTCGGGCTGAGTACCGCCTACCTCAAGCCGATCGTGGAGTACTGGGCCGACGGTTTCGACTGGCGGGCCGCCGAAGCCCGGCTGAACGGCTATACCCACCATCGCGTCGACGTCGGCGGCACGCCGGTGCACTTCATCCGCGAGCCGGGCAAGGGGCCCGCGCCGATTCCGCTGCTGCTCATGCACGGCTGGCCGTGGACCTTCTGGGACTGGAGCAAGGTCATCCGCCCGCTCGCCGACCCGGCGGCCCACGGCGGCGATCCGGCCGACGCCTTCGACGTCATCGTCCCGTCGCTGCCCGGATTCGCGTTCTCCACCCCGCTGACCAACGGCAAGGAGAACTTCGTCAGCATGGCCGACCGGTTCCACACGCTCATGACCGACGTGCTCGGCCACCGGCGATTCGGGGTCGGCGCGGCCGACTACGGCGCGCTGGTCGGGGCGCAGCTCGGCCACAAGTACGCCGGCTCGCTCCATGGTCTGCACCTCGGCAACGAGATGCTGCTGTCGATCTTCCAAGGCGACCGGCACTGGGACCTCACCGGTGGCGCGCCGATCGACCAGCTGCCCCCGGGGCCGCGGGCCGACATGGTCAACTTCGTCGACACCTATGTGTCCCACGTCGCGACGCACATGCTCGACGCGCAGACGATCACGCACGGCCTGAACGACTCCCCGGTCGGGATGCTCGCCTGGATCCTGAAGCGCTGGAAGAAGTGGAGCGACCAGAACGGGGTGTTCGAGGACTCCTACCCGATGGACCACATCCTCACCAACGCGACGATCTATTGGGTCAACCAGGCCATCGGTTCGTCGATCCGTGCTTACAAAAACGTCAACCGCCACCCTTGGCAGCCGTCTCACGACCGGACCCCGGCGGTCGAGGCACCGACCGGGTTCACCTTCCACCTCGGTGACGCCGCTCCGCCCGGAGCCCACGACCGTGATCAGCGCGTCGCCGCGTTCAAGAAGGGGGCAGGCCACTTCTATGCCGACGTTCGCGCGGTGAACGTCCACGAGAAAGGTGGACACTTCGGACCGTGGGAGAACCCGGAAGCGTGGATCGGCGACCTCCGCGCCACGTTCCGGCCGCTGCGCTGAGGACGGCGATCAGGGACGGGGGATGTTGCGGAGGTTGGCTCGGGCGAGGTCGATCATCCGGCCGACGCCGCCCTCGAGGACGACTTTGCTCGCGGCCAAAGCGAATCCGCCGAGCTGACCGGCGGTGATGTGCGGCGGGACGGACAGGGCGTTCGCGTCGGTCACGACGTCGACCAGCGCGGGACCGTCGTGGCTCAGCGCCTCCTTGAGGGCGGCACGCAGCCGGGTCGGATCCGTCACCCGCTCGGAGCGGATACCGGCACCGCGGGCGATGGCGGCGAAGTCGACCTGGCGGTGATCGGTCTGATAGTCGGGCAGGCCGTCGACCAGCATCTCCAGTTTGACCATGCCCAGCGAAGAGTTGTTGAACGTGATGATCTTGACCGGCAGGTCGTGCAAGGCGACGGTGAGCAGTTCGCCGAGCAACATGCCCAGTCCCCCGTCGCCGGACATCGACACGACCTGCCGTCCCGGGTAGGCGAACTGTGCCCCGATGGCGTGCGGCAGCGCGTTGGCCATGGTGCCGTGCAGGAACGACCCGATGACCCGGCGGCGGCCGTTGGGAGTGAGATACCGGGCGGCCCACACATTGCACATGCCGGTGTCGACGGTGAAGATCGCGTCGTCCGCGGCCAGCTCGTCCAGGAGGTCGGCGGCGAACTCCGGGTGGATGGGCACGTGCCGTTCCACGTTGCGGGTGTAGGCGTCGACGACGTTTTCCAGTGATTTGCAGTGGTCGCGCAGCATGCGGTCCAGGAACGCCCGGTCGGTTTTGCGCCGCAGGAGCGGCAGTACCGCGCGCAGGGTCTCCCGCACGTCGCCGTGCACGGCCAGCTCCAGCGGGGTACGCCTGCCCAGCCGGGTCGCGTCGTGGTCGACCTGCACCGTCCGGGCCTGGGGAAGGAAGGAGTCGTAAGGAAAATCGGTGCCCAGCAGGAGCAGCAGATCCGCGTCCTGCATGGCCCGGTAGCAGGCGCCGTAGCCGAGCAGACCGCTCATTCCGACGTCGTACGGATTGTCGTACTGGATCCATTCCTTGCCGCGCAGACTGTGGCCGACCGGGGCCTGGACCGTCTCCGCGAACTCCATCACCTCCGCGTGCGCGCCGCGCACCCCGGCACCCGCGAACACGGTGACGGTTCCGGCCTCGTTGATCAGCTCGGCCAGCCGCGTCACCTGGGACTCGGGCGGCATGACGGTCCCGCGCTCGGTGACCGGCGCGCCGGTCCCGGTGGGCGAAGCGGCCTCGAGCTGCGCGACGTCGCCGGGCAGCACCAGCACCGACACCTCGCCGCGGGCCAGTGCGTGCTGCATCGCGATGCGCAGCAACCTGGGCATCTGACCGGGCTGGCTGATCTGCTCGCAGTAGCCGCTGCAATCGACGAACAGCCGTTCGGGGTGGGTCTCCTGGAAGAACCCGGTGCCGATCTGACCGGACGGGATGTGCGAAGCGAGCGCGAGCACCGGCGCGCCGGTGCGGTGCGCGTCGTAGAGCCCCTGCACCAGATGGGTGTTGCCGGGGCCACAGCTGCCGGCGCACACCGCGAGCCGTCCGGTCAGCTGGGCCTCGGCGGCCGCGGCGAACGCGCCCGCCTCCTCGTTGCGCACGTGGACCCACTCGATGCCCGGCGTGCGGCGGATGGCGTCGACGACAGGGTTCAGGCTGTCCCCGACCACGCCGTAGATCCGTTCCACCCCGGCCTGGACCAGGACTTGGACGAACTGCTCGGCGACGTTGGGCTTGGCCATCACGACCCCTTCGATACTCCGGCGGTGGGACTACGTTCATGATCCACGCGACGGACCCGTTTCGCAGGTTCTGGCCCGAGCGACAGGAATCACTTACTTCCGCTGAGCTCCGCAGAAGTCGGAACGACGACGGCGTAGAGATCACCGATCGTGGCGAGAGCGGCACGATGCTGCTCCGCGGCGGTCACCGGTCCGGCGACGGACGGGAGTGCGCGCGTCGCGCAGGCGGCGGCGACCACGGTCGGGGTGTTGCCGCGCAGGAACGCGCCCTCCGCCGTGAACGTCACGCACATGTGGGTCATGAATCCGGCCACGACGACGTCCTGATGCCCGGCGGCGTCGACCAGCTCACCCAGCAGGGTACCGACGAACGAGTTCGGCGCGGTCTTCACCACGACCTCCTCGCCCGGTGCGGGGGCGACGCGTTCGTGGATCCGGCCGATCTCCTGGTTGAGGTCGTACGGGCTGCCTTCGCCGCCGTCGTGCATGACGTGAACGACCGTCGCGCCCTCGGCCCGTGCGCGGGCCAGCAAAGTGGCGGCCTCGTCGAGCGCGGCCTCCCAGCCGTCGAGCTCCATCACGCCGCGCGTGTAGGTGTTCTGGTAGTCGACGAGGATCACCGTCGCGTCCGAAAGCGCCGCGGGGGTCGTCGGCAGGGTGCTGATTTCGCGGAGAGTGGTGCTGGTCATCGTGCTTCCTTCGCTTTCTGTGGGTACGGCTACCATGATCGCTGACCCGATCGGGTATCGAGATACGGATTCGGGTCAGCTCTGGTCGGGATCGGCCGACGTTCGCGAGGAAGGGATCGATGAGCGCTCCGAAGGTGGCCGTCCTCGCGTTCGAGGGGATCAGCCCGTTCCATCTCGCCGTGCCGTCACTGGTCTGGGGGCCGGAATCCCCGGCGGGCGACATGGAGCCGTGGCCGCTCACGGTCGTCGCAGTACGGCCGGGCAGCCTCACGACGAACGCCGGCTACGCGATCGAAGTCCCCGCCGGTCTCGATGCGCTCGCCGAAGCCGACATCGTCGTCGTGCCGTGGTGGTCCGCCCCGGAAACCCCGACGCCCTCGCCCGTGTCCGCCGCACTGCGCACCGCGCACGAACGTGGAGCGCTCGTCGTCGGGCTCTGCCTGGGAGTCTTCGCGCTCGCGGACGCCGGCATCCTCGACGGGCGTGCCGCGACCACCCACTGGAAATGGGTCGAAACATTCCGGCGGCGCTTCCCGTCGGTCGAACTGCGCCCCGAAGAGCTGTACGTGGACGAAGGTGACGTCGTGACCGGCGCGGGTGCGACCGCCGGAATCGACACCTGCCTCCACCTGCTCGCCCGCACGGCAGGCCAGGTCGTCGCCAACCGCGTCGCGCGCCGCATCGTCGCCGCGCCGCACCGTCCCGGCGGTCAGGCCCAGTTCATCGAGCTTCCCGTGCCCGCGCCGGACGAAGACCCTCTCACCCAGGTGATGAGCTGGGCACAGGCCCATCTGGACACACCGCAGAGTATCGACCGGCTCGCCGCACAGGCGCATATGAGCCGGAGCACCTTCACCCGCGCCTTCCGTGCCAGGACCGGGACCACCGTCCACAACTGGCTTGTCGCGCAACGCCTCGGGCGAGCCCGGCACCTGCTGGAAACGACCGCGCTCGGCGTCGACGCCGTCGCCGCGCAGTCCGGTTTCGGCACGTCAGCCCGCCTCCGGGAGCACTTCGCCGCGGCGCTGGGTACCACACCGACCCGCTACCGCGTCGAGTTCGCCGGCGGCGGGTGAAATCCTTTTCCCGCGCCGGACGGAAACGGAATTATTGTTTCCACAAACCGAGTCGCCGGAAACGACCTGTCCCGCGCTTGATTTCACTTGAACGAATAGCTCACCCACCAGGGTGAGCTCTATCGAGTGCATTGTCCGGCGGAGCTGGATCGGAGAACCACTCCGGGGCAAGATGACCGAGCACGACGACTGCGCCATCACGGAGGACCATGTGGAGCTGTGCGGTACCCCCATCTTCGACTCGGTGGTCGACGAGACGAGAAGGGCGACCTCCGGGAACAGTGCGCTCCTCCCCAGCAGCGAGAACAATTCCGAACGGAATGAGCAGCACGCCGAAGCTGACAATGGCGATTACCCGCAAGGTCGGCCCGCGTGATTCCTTATCCCGTTTCGACTGAATTCGGATCGCCGGGAAGGCCGGTGGAATTCTGCAGATCGTCGAGCAATTCCATTTGGCCGGTGATGACATTGGTCAGGATTCCGCGTGCGACGGCGAGGAGTTCCGCCACCGACGGACTGGTCAGGGAGTAGGACACGGTCGTGCCGTCCTTGTGCGGCACCACCAGTCTGGCCCGGCGCAGCACCGCGAGCTGCTGGGACAGGTTGGCGGGTTCGATGCCGAGGTCGGCGAGCAGCTCGGAGACGTGGTGGTCCCGCTCGCTGAGTAGTTCGAGCACCCGGATCCGAACGGGATGGCCCAGCGTTTTGAAGAATTCCGCCTTGACCTGATACAGGGGTTTGCTCATCGGTATCCCTCCGCCGCACGGAGAAGGGTCGATCCGGCCGTCCGCATGACACCGATCGTGCCCGACCACGCCGCCGGCCGAACAACACCCCGCGCCGAACCGCCCTGACCACACCCGATCAGGGCATGACATCCATAAATTGCATACTTATGCAAGTCTGCACAATTCAGAGAAGGTGAGACCACCTGTGAGTCACGGCATGCGGGATCCCGCGAGCCTCTCGTCGACGTCCCGACGGCACGGCACCGGCGCGAGGAGCGGTCGGTGACCAAGCATCGCTCCGGCTCCACCCCGGCCGCCAGGGCTCATCTGGTGCTCGCGGCCCAGGCCGCCGAGCTGGCGGACCTCGCCGCGAGCGCCGCCCGCCCCGGCCAGGACACGCGGGACCACTCCAGCCTGATCGGGATGGCTCAGCAGATTCTCGACGCGGCTGTGGTGGCGGCCAGGCTCGACGGGAAGACCTGGCCGGAGATCGCGGGCACGCTCGACGGAGCGACGCCGCAGTCCGCACGGGCCCGGTACTGGCCCACGGTCGCACGGTTCCGGGCGGACCCGATCCCGGAGCAGCAGCCCGACGATCCGGACCCGGCCGCCGAAGCCGCGGCAGACACGACTCCCCCGCCGTCCGGGCACCTCGCCCTCGTCACGATGCCTTCAGAGCAGGACGAGACCGGGCACGAATCGGCAGGTGCGGACACCCGGCTGAAGATCGCGGAAAGGCTGGTCGCCGCCTACGAGCGGATCGCGACCAACGAAAGACAACCCCCGGAGTGGATCCTCGACGGTCTCGCCCACGCCCGCCGTACCGCCGCCGAACTCCGCGCCCACCTCGATGCCGCGGACACGACGGCCGATTGACCTCAGCGGAGACTAAGCCGAGGTCGCGAGACCGGCTTCGAGCTCCAGGTCACGCTCACCTTCGGCCTGCTTCCGCAACACCATCTTCGCGACCAGATCGAAGATCGGCGTCGCTTCCTGGGGGAAGGTCACGCTCTGCTGATGCGCGCTCTCGGCGATCATGGACTACTACTCCTCAAGGGTGACGACTACAGCGACTGCTCACTCTAACGGCCGCACCGTCAGTGACGGGCCGTATTCGGATTTTTCGCCGATTTTTCCCGAGGAGGGTCTTCCGTGACATGGCCCGTCGTCACCAAATGCGCACTTCGTACACCCTGACGGTGCCGGGGAAGCCGACGCCCTGCCAGTACCCGAGGGTCGTCGACTCGTACCGGCCGTTGCGTTCGTAGTTGACCGTCGCCTTGTTGTTGCCCGAGTAGATGTTGTAGACGCCACCGATGTTCGTGCCCGTGACGCCGCCGTTGGCGAAGCACTTGTTGGTGCCCATCCCGTTGCCGAACGAGATGTCCAGCTTCACGAAGTCATCCCTGTTGCCACAGCCGACCTCGCTGATGGCGAAGGCGGGGCTCGCCGGAACCGCGACTACCAGGCCAAGGGCGGCCGCGCCGACGACCGCAAGCCTCTTGAGACTCTTTCGCATGGTGACTGGATTTCCTTCCTCAGAAGAACTTCTGGGAGAACGAGTTCACGAGGAAGCCTATCGACGCGCCTGCGGCAGAGAACGGAAAGACCGCGACGCTGCCTGTTTCGTGAAATGACGCTACCCGAAAAGGCAAAGGGCTCAAGAATCCTTTGTAGACGGTCGAACTTCCCGGTCTCGCCGGGTGAGCACCAAGGGATCGCCTTCGGTGATGGCCACGGTGTGCTCGGAGTGGGCCGTGCGCGAACCGTCTGCCGAGCGGATGGTCCAGCCGTCGTCATCGAAGACGATCTTGTCGGTCGTGCGGGCGAACCACGGTTCGAGCGCGAGGGTCAGTCCCGGCTTGAGCACCAATCCGCGGCCGGCTTTGCCCTTGTTCGGAACGTGGAGCTCCTCGTGCATCTCGCGGCCGATGGCGTGCCCGCCGAACTCGGTGTTGACGGGATAGCCGTAGTCGCGGGCGACCGCCCAGATGGCCGCGGAGATGTCGCCCAGGCGGTTGCCGGGGCGGGCCTGCTCGATCGCCGCCTCCAGCGCTTCCTCGGTGGCGCGGATGATCCGCAGATCCTCATCGGCGGCGGTCCCGACGATGACCGTGCGCGCCGAGTCCGCCGCCCAGCCGTCGATCTTGACCGCGAGGTCCGCCGTGAGCACGTCGCCGTCGCGCAGCGTGTAGTCGTGGGGCAGGCCGTGCAGGACGGCGTCGTTGACCGCCAGGCAGATGACGTTCCGGAACGGGCCCTTGCCGAAGGACGGCTCGTAGTCCCAGTAGCACGACTCCGCGCCACGCCGTTTGATCATGCCGCGCGCGTGGTGCTCCAGGTCCATGAGGTTGACGCCCACGGCGGCGAGCTCGCCGACCTCGGTGAGCACCTCGGCGACGAAACGCCCGGTCACGTGCATGCGCTGGATCTCAGCGGGCGTCTTCAGTTCGATCACGGAAACCTCGCGTCACAGGGTTGGTATTATTATACCGCCACCGTAGCAGCTGGCGGTATAATAATACCAGTCGCGGTGTCGCAGGCCACGACTGTCTGTGAAGGCCTCCTTGCCTACCTTGAGGGTAGGCAAGGAGGCCTTCACGGACACTCACCTCAGCGCACGGCCGCCTCACAGTGCCCGATGGCGTCGAGCAGGATCGTGGCGGCGAGGTCGATCACCTCGGCGGTCACGGTGAGCGGGGGCATCAGCCGGATCACGCTGTCGTCGCGGCCGCCGAGCTCGATGATCAGCCCCCGACGCAGCGCGTACGCCTGGACGGCGCGGGCGTAGCCGCTCGCCGGGCGGCCGTCGCGGGGGTCGGCCAGCTCGATCCCCCACATCAGGCCCAGGCCGCGAACCTCGCGGACCCACGGATGACCGCGCAGCACACCGAGCCGTCCTTCGAGTTGTCGTCCACGGTGCCGGACGTTGCCCAGTACGTCATCGCGCCGGACGACGTGGACGGCCGCGGTCCCCGCCGCGAACGCGGCCTGGTTCCCCCGGAAGGTGCCCGTGTGCGCACCGGGCGCCCAGCCGTCCAGCCGCTGGTCGTAGAAGATGACCGCCACCGGCAGACCCATCCCGCTCAGGGCCTTCGAGGCGATGATGACGTCGGGCTCGATGTCGTAGTGCTCGAACGCGAACCACGTTCCCGTGCGCCCGCAGCCGGTCTGCACCTCGTCGACCACGAGCGGGATGTCCAGCTCCGCGGTCAGCGCGCGGACACGCCGCACGAAGTCGCGGTCGGCCGGGATGACCCCGCCTTCACCCTGCACGAGTTCCAGGATCACCGCGGCGGGGAGGGGAATGCCACCGTTGGGATCGCGCAGGGACCGCTCCAGCAGGCCCACGCAGTTGGTTTCGCAGCTGTCCGGCGAGAGCCCCACCGGACAGCGGGCGCAGTAGGAGTACGGGAAGAAGTGCACACCTGGCACGCCGTTGGCGATCGGCCGCTTCTGGGCGACGAGACCGGTCAACGCCATCGCGGCATGACTCGAGCCGTGGAACCCACCCTGGAAGGACACCAGGTCGCCACGTCCGGTCACGGTCTTGCAGAGCTTGATCGCGGCGTCCACGGCGTTGGCCCCGCCGGGGCCGCAGAAGTGCATCCGCATCCGCGACCGCAGGTCCGGCGGCAGCATGGACAGCTGGGCGTCGACGAACTCACGTTTGGCGGGTGTCGGGAAGTCCAGGCCGTGGGTGAGCACGTGCAGCTGTTCGGTGGCCGCGTGCACCAGCTCGGGATGGTTGTGCCCCAGGGAGAGCACTCCCGCACCGGCCAGGAAGTCGATGAAGACGTTCCCGTCCATGTCCCACAGGTAGTCGCCCTCCCCGCCGGCGATCGCGATCGGCAGGTTGCGCGGATAGGCCCGTGCGCTGGATTCCCATTGCCGTTGATGTTCGAGGAACTCGGCCGAGCGAGGTCCTGGCAGGTCACAGTCGACTCGCGGCGCCAGCGCCGGTCTCGTCGTCGGGGTGTGGGTCATGGCAGCCTCCTTGCCGCGGTGATCTCTTCCGCCGTGTCGAGTTCGACCGCCGGATTGGCGTGCCAGCGGGTTCGTGCCGGGGTCGTGGTGCCCTTCATCAGGAACGCGTCCGCCTCGACGATCGCCCCTTCGGCCATCGTCACTCCATAGTGGACAAAGGCCCCGGTTCCGATCGTGCATCCCGCACCGATGGCGATGTGGTCGGATTTGAACGTGCCGTCCTCCAGCGAATGTCCTTGCAGGACGGTGTGCAGGTTCAGCACGCAGTCGTCGCCGATGCTCACCAGGGACCGTTCCGGGATCGCGCATCCGTCGTCGAAGACGCGGCGGCCGATCCGGACGCCGAGACAGCGCCAAAGGAAGTTCTTGAACGGAGTCCCGTTGAACAACGCGAGGTAGCGGGCGGGGCTGAGCTTCCAGTACCGCTCGTGCCGCCAGAAGACCGGATCGTAGATCGAGCAGAATCGCGGTCTCAACGCCCGGAAGCCCTGCACGGCCAGCTCGGCCAGCATGAGGAACCCGACCGAGAACACCAGCGAGGCCACGATGCCGCCGCCGACCGCGAGCGAGCCGAACCGGTCGTGCGCGACGCTGGCCGCGGTCCCGATGAGCGTGATACCGAGCAGGTGGAGCCAGTGCACCAGCAGGTAGACGAAAATGGTGGCGACGTTGTGCCGGTTCTTCGCCAGCAGGCTCCGGCGCAGGCCCTCTCCCGTACTGAGGTGCTCGAACCCGGTGTCACGGCGAACGTTCCGGGGGATCTCGAAAGCGGGTGACCCGAGCAGGCCGACGTTCTCGCGGACGGGCCCGTCCAGGGGGACGAGGACCTTGGTGGCCAGAAGGACGTTGCGGCCGACCCGCGCGTCCGGCGGGAAGGCGATCTCGTTGCCCAGGAACGCCTGTGGCGCGATGGAAGTCCGCCGCAGCCGGAACGACGAGGCGGAGAAGTCCGCGTTGAGCTGCGAAAGGCCGTCCGAGACCATCGTGCCGGTGCCGACCGTGCTGAGGAACGGCGACTCGTGCTTGACCTCGACCCCGAAGTTGGACCCGGTCTGCTGGATCTTCGTCAGGTCGTATCCCAGTGCCCGCAGGTAGTACACGATGTAGCTGCTGTCGCCGAACAGGTAGGTGTACGCGCGCAGATTCGTCAACCGTGCGATCAGCCGTTGGATCCCGAAATGCGCGCCGTACATCGGGTAGACCCGGTCCGGCCGGAGAAACCGGTTGAGCAGGCGCGGGATCGTGAGAATGACCGCCAGCCCGGCGAGCAGCCCCCCGAAGTACAGCAGCGCCGAACCGGCGATCTGGTCGCGGTAGAAGGACCAGCTGGTGAAGTCCGCCGTCACCGTGAACAACCGGTCGACGAGCAGATCCGTGCCGCCCAGTGTCGCGGGAAGCGTCACCAGAAGCAGGAGCAGAAGGCTGGAAACGCAGAAGACGAACGGCCTGAAGCCGCCGCGCGCGACCGTGCCGAGCGCCCGGTAGTCCACTGTGGAGTGGCGGGCGGGCGAGCCGTGCCACGATTCGCCGTCGGGTACGGACTGCCCGGCGTTCAGGGACGACGAGTGGCCGAGCTGCGCGTCGTCGCCGATCGTGGTTCCGATGTCGAGCACGGTCATCTCACCGACGAAGGCGTTCTCGCCGAGGGTGACGCGGCCGGTCTGGATCCAGCCCGCCCTCGCTCGGTAGCACGAGAAGAAGGCGTCTTTCCGGATGACGGCCCCGGCGCCGATGCTGAGCAGATCGGTGCAGACCGGCGGATTCCGGGACAGGATCACGGCGCCTTTGCCGATGTCCGCGCCGAGCGCCCGCAGGTACCACGAATACAACGGCGTGCCGGTGAACAGCATCAGCGGGCTGAACCGGACCAGTGTCTTCACTGTCCAGAAACGCAGATAGCCGGGGCTCCACAGCGGGATCTCCCCCTGCTTCCAGCGGCCGACGATCGCCCATTTCGCCAGGATCGGCACCACGGAGAGGACGGTGAACACGACGAGCCCGAGCCCGACCGCGCGCGTGTACGCGTCGACGAGCCCGGTCGCCGCGCTGACCCAGCCGAATCCCGTGTCCAGGATCCAGCCCGAACCGGCGGCGTAGGCGAGGAAGGCCACCAGCTGAAAGAGTCCGCAAAGGACATAGGCCCCGGTCGACGCCCGGCGCGGCTCCTCGGCGTGGGCGACCGTGGTCCGGACCGAAGAGGGAACCAACTCCGCGAGGCCGCGGACAGTGGGGTTCAGGTACACGTCCCTCGCCGACAACGGCGCGACGTCACCCCGTTCCCGGATCAGCGCGCAGAACTTGGCCAACAACAGCGAATCCGCGCCATAGTCGTCGAAGAAGTGCCCCGTCACCGAGATCCGCTCCACGCCGAGGACCCGGCCCAAGGCCTCCGCCAGATGCTGTTCGGTCTCGGTTGCCGGTGCCACGTAGTCCGCGGCGCTCGGTGCGCTCCGCGGGTTGCTCGGTGCCGGGAGGTTCTTGCGGTCGGCCTTCCCCGCCGGGGTCAGGGGAATGTGGTCGAGCCGTTCGAGATAGGCGGGCACCATGTACCCCGGCAGCAGTTCCCCCAGCCGCCGACGCAGCTCTCCGGCGTCCACGTCCGCTCTGTCGCGTCGCAGGCTGTAGTAGGCGACCAGTTCGGTCCTGCCGGCTTCCGGATGGTGGGTCTCGACCACCGCCTGGGCGATTCCGGGGATCTGCAGCAGAACCGATTCGATCTCCGTGAGCTCGACGCGGTAGCCGCGGATCTTCACCTGCGTGTCGGCGCGGCCGTGGTACTCGATCTCTCCTTCCGGGGTGACCCGGCCCAGGTCGCCGGTGCGGTAGATGCGGCCGGACGGGTTGTGCCCGATGCCGAGGAAGTCCGGGATGAACGCGCGTTCGGTCAGGTCGGGGCGGTTCAGGTAACCGCCGGCGAGGCCGATCCCGGCGATACCGATCTCGCCCAGTTCGCCCGCCGCCAGCGCCTCCGGCTCGTCCGGGTCGAGGATGACGACCGAGTAGGTCGGCAGGGGCACCCCGATGGTCACCGGCCGGTCCGGTCGCAGCACCGCCCAGGTCGCGGTGACCGTGGCCTCGGTCGGACCGTAGACGTTGAGGAACCGCCGGTCCGGGCGGTACCAGCGGCGGACGAGGTCTTCGGGACAGGCCTCACCGGAAACGAGGAGAAAACGCAGCCGCGGCAGGTCTTCGTCGAGGCTTGCCAGCAGCGTCGGGACACAGCACAGCGCGGTGACCTCGTTGTCCCGCAGGAATTCGTGGAGTTCGTGGCCGACGAGGCCGGTGCCGCCGGGCTTCGGCACGAGCGTCGCGCCGCACAGCAACGGCACCCAGATCTCCTCGACCGAGAAGTCGAACGCGATCGTCATGCCCTGGTACACCCGATCGGTGCCCTGGATGCCGTAGACGTCGGCGGCGACGCGGACGAAGTTGCAGATCGCGGCGTGGTCGATCGTCACGCCTTTGGGGCGCCCTGTCGAGCCGGACGTGTAGACGACGTAACAGAGTTCGTCCGTCGGAACGCCCTTCTCCTCCGCGCTGAGCCGGTCACCCGGCAGTGCGGCGATCCGGTCCGAGTCCTCGTCGAGGCAGAGCAGATCGACGTTGTCCGGCTCGAAGCGGCTACGCAGCCCGGAGATCGACAACACCAGCCGGACATCGGCGTCCCGGACGATGTAGGCCAGCCGGTCGTCCGGAAACCCCACGTCCAGTGGCACATACGCCGCGTTGATCTTGAGCACGGCCAGCATCGCGACGTAAGGATGGACCGGTTCGTCGAACAGGAGCCCGATCCGGTCGCCGGGCCGCACCCCCCGCGCTCGCAGATGGCGGGCGAGACGGTTGGCCCGCTCGTCCAACCCGGCGAAGGTGAGCTTCGTACTTCCGGCGTCCACCGCCAGGCGATCACCGAGTCCGTCGGCGTGCAACCGGTCGCAGAGTCCCTCGTACAACTGCTCGAGCCGCTCGCCCGCGCGCCAGCGGACGTGCTGCTCGTGGCCGTCGCACGTCAGGACCAGGCCGTCGGTCGTGAACAGACCCGACGGCTGTCCGTACGGGCTCATGTCCGGTCCTCCGCGAGGCCGAACGAGTCGTGCAGAGCGCGGACGGTCGCGTCGACGGCGTCGGCGGGGATCACGGCGGTGAGCCGCGATTGCGAGGTCGTCATCGCCGGGACGGTGACACGGTGGTCGGCGAGGACCCGCAGCAGTTCGGGCAGACAGCCGGGTGGGTCCAGCAGCGCCGTGCCGACCACGGAAACCGAGCCGAGTTCCTCGAAGACCGTGGAACGGGCGTCGAGCTCCATCGCGAGTTCGGTGATCGGCGGTCCGAGCGGCTCCGTCCCCCGGACGGTGAACCGCAGCTCCCCCGGATCGGGCCAGCTCAGGTTGTCCGGTTTCACCCCGCACCGGGCGAGCATCGAGAGCACCCTGGCGTAGTGGTCCGGGCTGGAGGCCGAAACCTGGACCCGGACCAGCCGCACGTCGCGCTCGTGCGCGATGCCGATGACCCGGGGAGTGCCTTCCAGCGACGATTCCCCCGCCGTGACCACGGTCGAGGGGCCGGGATCCGAAGAATGCGTCACGCGCACCGCCACCCCGTGCCGGCGTGCGAGCTCGACGGATCTGGGATGCAGCACCCGGGCACCGACTCCGGCGAGTTCGACCATGGCGTCGTAGGAGATCGTCCTGACCGGCCGGGTGTCCGGCACGATCCGGGGGTCGGCCGTGCGGACACCGTGGACATCGGTGCAGATCTCGCATTCGGAACCGCCGAGCGCGGCCGCGAGCGCGACCGCGGTGGTGTCGGAACCGCCTCTGCCGAGAGTCAGCAGCTCCCCGTTCTCGTCACGTCCCTGGAAGCCGGCGACCACGACGACCTGCGCGTCCCGCAGCCGTGCGGTGATCTTGCCGGGATCGACCCGCACGATCGTTCCCGCTCCCGGTTCGCCGCTCACCTCGATCCCCGCCTGGTCACCGGACAGCGACACGGCCTCGACCCCGCGTTCGGCCAGCGCCAAGGCGAGCACCGCCGCGGAGACCTGTTCGCCTGTCGCCATCAGCTGGTCGAGTTCCCGTGGAGCCGGTGGCTCCGCGAACTCCCCGGCCAAGGCGATCAGCCGGTCGGTGGTGTCTCCCATGGCCGACACGACCAGGACCACCCGATCCCCCTCTTCGACGAGTGCGGCCACCTCGGCGGCCACCTCGCTCACCATTCCGGGTGTGGCCAGCGACGAGCCACCGTATTTTCGGACGACCAGTCCCTCGCTTCGCGCCTGCGGTAACGGTGGGGTCAAGCCAACGTCGAGATCTTGGGAAGAATTCACCATTTTCCTTTAATGGATCGTCACTGTGACAGCGACTTGCATTCGGACGACTCGCGGTGACCGGACCAGCCCACCACGAATACAGGTATCCGAAGTGGGGGTACTGCAACGACTGCCGCAGAAGTACCTGCCGGACGACACTCCCCGAAGTCCAGGATTCAGCACCGCGGGCCGGGATGACAGGTTTGGAAAGTAGTGCGAGAAACTTTCGCCGGGTACCTCCATCCGTACGAAAGGTCGAATTTCCCCGTTCGCAGGACATAACGTGCCGACATTGTGCAAGGACATGCCTACAAACAGCCCAGTTCGATGGAGTTAGGTCAAATGAATGAAGCAGTCCGACCGACTTCGAAATTCGGGTGAACGGCAGATCGACAGGACGAAACTGATTTCACCACCCGCCGGAACGTACGAGATCCACCAGGCTTCCGTCGAGCGAGAAGAATCTGTCAAGGTGACCGTTGTCCGCTGGGCGGCCGATCTCGCCGACCAGCTCACATCGCCAGCCAGGCCGCAGAATCCCATAATGCGGGTCGAGTTGCGCTCGCCACCGGCGTTCCACCCGTGAACGCCGCCGAACCGGGCCGCAATTTTGTTCCCGGCCGCCCGGTCAGCGTCTCGCAAACCATGACGAAATTCGGTCCGGCGATAACAAATGGCGTCAATGGGACTTATCGAGGGATAAGGCGCAGCGAACCCGTACCACCCGAATTCGAGCTTACCGGGAACCGGTTTCGCACCAAAGCAAAGGTTTTCCGGCGCCGCTTACGACGAACTCGGTGTCTCAGGTGGGATTGGCCTCATCGCGCTGTTCCGCTGAACGCTTGGCCTCGCCGCCGGATCGCAGTCGTCTGACCGAACCGCCCACCAGCGCGGCCGCGCCCATGGCGACGGTCGCCGGCATTCCCGCGAACCAGATCATCAGGGCGAGGGCACCGATGCTCATGGCCAAGGCGACGGCGCCGACGATGAGCAGGATCGCCATTCTGCGAGTGCGTTCGCCGTCGTCCACGATGTGCCGGAGCAGCGCCGTTCCCGGAGTGGCGGGCTCGGGCGGACGTTTTCCGCTCATCGGCGCTCCTCGGCCCGCGCGCCGGAGAGAGTGAGGCTTCGTCGCAGTTCCCAGGCGCAGGCGACAAGGCGAAGCGCGTGGCCGAGCCTCTCGCGGCGAGGCACCTCCCGGAGATCGGCACGGAACTCCTCGGCGTACCGCAGGCGATGGCTTTCCGGCAGTATGCGCGCGGCCAACGCCACCAGCCGCTGGCATGTCGGGCCGGCGGCCGCGGGATCGGCGCGCCAGGCAAGGGGACTCGGCCGGTCGCCGGAGAGTTCCGCGCTGACCATCGCCACTTCGGCGCCGCCGCTGGCCACGTGCTTGGCCGTGAGTTCTCCGGCGGACCAGGTCCGGTAGTCGAGCGTCGGGGCACGCCCCAGCGCGGCCTCCAGATCTTGCACGAGGGTCCGGACCCGGTGAAGGGCCCGTATGCAGTCCGAAAAGACCTCTCTGCCGGACATCGTCTCGATCTCGCTGTCGAGGTATGAGGTCGCCGCTTCGGTGAACATCAGCGCATCGGCGCGCTCGATGTCGGCGGCGAAGCCATACCGGCTGATCGAGTTGGCTTGAGAAACCAGGTTCTCTCGAAGGTAGTCGCGCTCCGGGTACCACCACGGGTACTGGTTCTTCAGCTTCAAGAGCGCGTTGGCGACGCGCCGGGCGGATCGACTGGCGGAGGTCATGAAGCACCTCCCGCCAGGCCGGGCCGGAGGCGGCCGAGCGCGGTCGCCGAAGTCCTGGCGAGCGCGGCCCCCGCGAGCGCGACACCGTCAGGACTGAGCCGGTAATACCGGCGACGCGGTCGTCCTTCCGTCTTCGGATCGACCTCTTCCCAGCGGCTCTCCAGCCAGCCGAGGCTTTCCAGCCGCGCCAGAATCGGATGGATCGTCCCGCTCGCCAGGCCTGCCGCCGACGAGATCTCCAGGCCGTAACGCTCCTGCGACGGGTCGTCCAGCAGCACGCGGAGCACCAACTGCGTCGGGAGTGTCATCCGGGGCCCGGACCGATTTCCAGCCATACTCTAACTCTACCTAGGGCTAGGTAGAGTTCAAGAGAGCCAAAGGGGACCTCACATTCGGCGGCGGTCTCTCGTCGTACCCGGGACAAACACTCGCGACCAGGAGGCGAAATCCGATGAACGAGACACTCGACCCGGGCCTGAGCGCGATCGTGAGCGAGCGGCGCCAGCTGATCGGGCTCGCGTATCGCCTGATCGGTTCCCTCTCCGAGGCCGAGGACGTGGTGCAGGAGACCTACACCCGCTGGTACGCCTTGTCCCCCGCCCAGCGGGAAGCGATCGACTCCCCCGGCGCCTGGCTGACGACGGTCGCCGGCCGAATCTGCCTCGACCTCCTCGGCTCGGCACGCGCGAGGCGGGAACGCTACGTCGGCGAATGGATTCCCGAACCGCTGCCGTTCGCGTGGACCACCGGACGGCCGCCCGCCGTCGACCCCGCCGACCGGATCACCCTCGACGAGTCGATCACCATGGCGTTCCTCGTCGTACTGGAGTCGTTGACCCCGGCCGAGCGTGTCGCGTTCGTCCTGCACGACGTCTTCCGCTACGCCTTCGCCGAGGTGGCGGAGATCGTCGGCCGAACTCCGGCGGCCTGCCGTCAGCTGGCCTCCTCCGCACGTCGCCGCATCCGTGAGGCACAGGCCTCACCGGCCCCGATCGCCCGGCAGGCCGACATCGTCAAGGAATTCAAGAAAGCTTGGGAGGCCAAGGACATCGAGACGCTCATCGGCCTTCTCGACCCGAACGTCAAGGCCGTCGGCGACGGCGGCGGCCTCGTGAGCGCCGCACTGCACCCCTTCGAAGGCCGCGACCAGGTCGCCACCTACATCATGGAAGTGGCGCGCCGGGCGTCCGGCCTCGAACTCGTGGAGCGGACCGTCAACGGTCAGCCCGGCCTTGTGTTGCTTCAGGCCGAGCTGACCGTCGCGGTGTTCGCGTTCCAGATCGACGGCGACCGCATCCGGCACATCTGGGGTGTGCGGAACCCCGAGAAACTCCGGTCGTGGACCGGCGAGTGACCGCTACGCCGCGAGGGCGCCGAGTTGCCGCAGCTGGGTGAGGACGTCGACGACTCCCCAGATCTCGGCGATCCGCCCTCCGGCGAACCGGAAGATGAAGATCTCGTTGTAGGAGACCGTTTTTCCGGTGGCCGGAAGGCCCCTGTACTCGCCTTGATGGGTACCGGTCACGGTGTTCCGGCAGACGAGCTTGTCCCCGTCCTCGAGGACATCCTCGAGCGTGACCCGCAGATCCGGGAACGCGCGAAGCAGCACCGCCCACACTTGCTTGAGCGCCTGCGCTCCCGTCGTTTCCATCGGCACCGGCGCGTGGAACACCACGTCCGGCTCGACGACCTCGTCGATCGCCGCCTCGATGGCCTCGAGGCGACCGCTGCCGGTCGCATCGTGCAAGCGCGCGAACGCCGCCCGATTGCGTGCTGTCTCGGTGATGGTCATGGTGTCTCCCCAGGCTCTCGTCCGGTCAGGCGAACTGTCCGGCCCGGTAGTCACCCGCGGGGTTCCGCACGATCGCGTTCACCCTGTTGAAGGCGTTGATCAGCGCGATCACCCCCACCAGCGCGGCGAGCTGGTCATCGTCGAAGTGCTTGGCGACGTTCGCCCACGCCTCGTCGGTGACCTCGCCGCCGTCGGCCATCCGGCAGGCCTGCTCGGTCAGCTCCAGCGCGGCGCGCTCGGCGTCGGTGAAGACCGTCGCCTCCCGCCACGCCGCGACCAGGTTGATCCGCACGGCCGATTCGCCCGCGGCGGCGGCCTCCTTGGTGTGCATGTCCAGGCAGACGGCGCAACCGTTGATCTGGCTCGCACGCATCCGGACCAGCTCTTGGAGGGTGACCGGCAGAGACGAGTCGAGCAGTCCCTTTCCGGCCGAGATGATGCCCTTCAGGAACTTTCCGCCGACGGGGTTGCCGAAGTAGTCGAGCCGGGCGTTCATGGCGATCTCCTTGTGTCGTGGTGGTGTTCTGCCCAACCGACGACACAGCCCGGCGAGATGTGAGTCCGGCCGATCGCGCGGACCCGGACCGCTGAGCACGGTCCGGGTCCGGCGTGGACGCGATCAGTTCCTGAAGTACCCCTTGAACAGGATCTCGCTGATCTTGGTGGTGGTCTCCATGCCGGTTTCGAAGCCGTTCTGGATGACCTTGGTGTTGTTCATCAGGGCGAGGGTGTATCGCTCGTGCGGTCCGACGAAGCCGACCGAGTTCATGATCCAGGAGCCGTCGTCGTTGTCGTCGGACCAACCGTCCTTGTTCCCCGGCCGCGCGGCCGGGCCCGCACCCCAGACTCCCCACTGCTGGTTGACATCGACGGTGCGCATCTCGCGGACGATGTAGTCGCGGTGCTGCCGGGGCAGCTTCGTCAGGACGTAGTTGACCAGCCTGTCGAGGTCGTTCGCGGTGGTGAGGATCCAGCCCCAGTGATGCGGATGCTGGTCGGTGAACCGCATGTCGGTCATGCCGTAGGACGGGAACCGCTTCGCGAACTCGGCCTCCCCGCCGTACCGGGTCCACAGCGTGTGCGCGGCGGCGTCATCGCTGGAGTTGAGCATCCGGTGCATCAGGTCCCGGTCTTCGGGGGTCAGCTGGACTGCCCCGGAGTCGTTGCGCAGCAACAGATCGACGACCATGGCGAGCTTCGGCGTGGAACAGGCCCAGATCAGGGTCCCGGCGGCCGCGCTCCGATAGACGGCGCCGGTCCACCGGTCCCGGAGGACGATCCCGGTGTCACCGGGCCTGCTGTCGGCATAGGCCTGGGCCTTGGCGATGCGCGTCTGGAGCTCCCTGTCGAAGCGGGTGGTCGCGCCGGCGGGTGCGGCGGAGGTCAACGCGACCACCGCCAGCATCGCGGTCAGGATTACGGAAAATCTCTTCATGTGTTCCCCAGTTTTCGGAATCGGTCCTTCCTGAGCATGAAGGCGTTCCGAAGTACCGGAGGTTGCCACGACTTGGTCGACAGTGACGACGGTCACTTACAGCAGGATCTCTTCGATCAGGTCCGGTGCGGAAACGATGCCGAAGCCGAGCAAGGTCAGCGGAACGAGCAGTGCCAGTGCTTTGCCGAGTTGACGGCGAGTCCTGCCGCCGAGAAGCAGGAGGCCCGCGGCAGCGAGCGCACTCACGACCGGCAAGAGCGGCCTGTCCCAGACGACGAAGCCACCCTTGCGGTAGGCATCGGCGAGCACCAGTCCGGCAGCGCCTGCCGTGGCGAGCGCTCCCGGCCAGCCGGGGTCCCCGATGTGACGGAAACCCATTCCCAGTAAGACACCCGCGACGACGGCGAGAACACACCAGGTGCCGACGGTCGGCAGATCGATCCCATAAGGCGGAGCATCGGGGTACTTGATGCCGTACACGACATTCTTGCCCAGATAGAAGGCGAGCACGGCGGACAGGAGCGCGATGATCGCCCGCACCACTGCCTGCCGAGACGAGCGCCGTGTGGTCACGAGGCTCACCAAGACGATCCAGATGACGAAACTGTGCGCCAACACCCGCAGGTCCGTGTAGTAGGCGACGGCCGCGAACGCGCCGGAAACGACGCCCGCGACGCCGACCAGAAGGTGAATCGAGGCTGGGCGGGCCGAGCCGTCCTCAGCACTCAAGGGCCGCCTGCCTCGCGTGCTCCAGCAGTTCCTCCCCCGCCAGCCTCGCCGGTACCTCCGTGTACTTCTCCACCCCAGCCCTCCCACTTCGACGACGCGAGGCACGGTAGCGGGTCCCACCGACGATTTCCGGACATCGGCCGGGACTCCGCGTGGGACGCTGTCCGGCCTGGCCGGGTGAAGGAAGGTCGTGGGTCATGACGCGCCCGCTCCACCTTGCTGCAGGCCTTCGCCGGGCTGCTGGTCGTCGGCGGCGCCGCGACCTGGCGCCAGGTCAGAGTCAACCGCGACGGGCAGTTCGCCGACCGGTTCACCCGCGGCGTCGAGCAGCTCGGCAGCGAGAACGTCGACGTCCGGGTCGGCGGCATCTACGCGTTGGAACGCATCGCCCACAACTCACCCGAGGACCGCAGGACGATTCAGGTGGTCATCAGCAGCTACGTCCGCAATCGGGCACCGTGGCAGGCCGGAGCACCCGACGGCCCGGAGTATCCCACTCCTGTCGTCGACGAAAACCGGCCATGGCTGCGGATCCATTCCCCGGACATCCAGGCCGCGATGATCATCCTCGCTCGAAGACCGCATTCACGCGACGCGCCCCGGCTCTACCTGTCCCGTGTCGATCTTCGCAGGACGATCTGGCCCGAGGATTTCGGGCCGGATGTCCGGCGAGAACACGGGATTTCCCTGGCTGAATAGAGCATGCGCTGGTCGAGCAGCAGCTCGACCAGCGCACACGTGTCCTACCTCGAGACGCTAGCCGAGTGTCCAGTACACCGCGTGATCTTTTCCGTTGCCGACGGTGGCGGTTCCCACGACGCGGCCGCTGTCGGTGATCCGGTAGGCCTGGCTGCGGTTACCACCGGGGAGCAACCCCAGCTGCCTGCGCTCCCCGTTCCGGAACCAGGCGGTCGCCTGATTCTTGAAGGTACCCACCGCGGTTCCGACCGAGTCGACCGCTTCGACGTCGGCGCCGAGGCCGTCGTCAGGCAGGATGGTGAGGTCGCCGGCGGGATTCCAGAGCACCGCCTGCCGCTTGGGCGGGTAGGCGTAGCCGGTACCGACCGCGTAACCGGTGGGGCTGATCTGGTAGACCCAGACCGAGTGCGGGCTGGGCCAGTCCAGGTTGTGCCTCGTGCCGTTTTGATCCCAGGTCGCCGGGATCCGGGGCCCGGTCTTGGTCTCGCTCAGTACCCCGGCGGCCACCCCGGGTTTGCTGATCCTGCTGGCTCCGCTGCTGTAGCCCAGGGGCTCCAGCTCGGTGATCGGACCGCCGTTCACCCACCGCACGGCTTGGTTCGCCCCCGTGCGGAAACCGCTGCCCACGATGATGCTGCCGTCCGCGGAGATGCCGTCGGCCATGCTCCAGGTCTCACCGGGCAGCGCGCCCAGATCGGTGGCCTGGCCGTTCGGATCCCAGCGGACGGCGTGATACTGGTTGTCCGGTGTCGTCCAGTTCCCGACGACGACACCGGTGTCGCTGATCGCCGCGGCCGTGCCGTTGCGATAGCCGGGTGGGACCTGCAACGTGGTCGGCACGCCGTCGGCGTCCCATCGGGTCGGCACGGCGGCGGTCGGGGTCAGCACATAGCCTGCGGAAACCCCCTGGTTGTTGATGTCACGAACCTGCCCCTCGGTGCCGCCTGGCGTGGGCAGGGCCATGATCTGGCCATCGGCGTTCCAGCGAACCGGAAGGCTGCGCCGCGCGGGTCCCGCGAACGACAGTCCGACCATCACCCCCGCGTCATTGACCGCCAGAACGGTGCTGGCGTCGTCGCCGGGCAACGTACCGAGGTCGACCGGCCCGGCCTGGGTGGCCTGCGCCGTCCCGGCCATCGCGCAGGTGAACACGACAAGAGCCGCCGTCAGCGACCACAGCGGTCTTCGGCCACCGGCCATACGAATCCCCATCATGATGACTCCCCATCCTGATCCAGTAGCGGGTGACGGGCATCGGGCAACACGACGCTTCACCGATCACCCCCTGCGGTGACGGCGAGTGTCCCACTGACCGTGTATCGAATTCGCGACACAAAGCGATTCGCGCGTATCCCCCGAATGACCCCTCACCCAGTTTCGACGCGAGGCGACGCCTCGTCGTCCGCGGATCACAATGCCCTCACGCACAAGTCGGAAGTAACCGCCACTTGGGCGAATTCGACAAGCCGAGTCATCGACGGAGTGTTTATATCATTCCGGCAACAACAGCGACTCGATCATAAAAATGCCCTGGTGGACGCCACGCCGCGTCCTCAGAGGACCGGAACGGGCGGGTGGCCTGGTCAGGCCCGAACGCGACGAGACAGGGCTTGCCGGAAATCGGCGATCGCGACATCAAAGCAATTGCGACCCGGTGAATGGAATTCCGAGAATCCCATTCACCGGCATCGCAGAGAAGCCCGGAACCACCGCGATTCAGCAGGAGAATCGGGCGCTGTGCTGGTGGAGATCTTCGAGAGCGTCGAGGGTGGCCGTCCGGCGATACCAGTGCAGCCAATCCGCCGCCTGGGAAGCGATTCTGGTCAGCTCGGTGCGGGTGGCTTCCGACGGGGTGTGGCTGGAACGGCGATAGTGCACGGAAACGACGCCGGCGCACCCGTTCGGACCGGAGATCGGGATGCTGTGCACGGCCCGGACTTCTTCGGCGACAAGGGCTTCGAGCGCAGGTCGGTCGAAGATGCCGCACGTGGTGACGTCGGCGACGGTGACCGGTTCACGTACCCTCAGGGCGATGCCGCACGCGGTGGCGTCCCCCTCGACGTGGGCGAAGTGCTGGAAGAACTCCGAGGAGAATCCCTCGGCCCGTTCCAGTTTCAGGCCGGTATTGCCCGTCGTCACCGTTTGGATGTCACCTTGGGCGGTCTGAGCACGATCGGTCACGGTGTCCAGGGTCGCCCGCAGGAGCCCCGACGGCCGGATCGCGGGCGAGGCCGGCAGGAAATCGAGCTCGGGCGCGCTCCGCCAGACACGAGGCGAGAACCAGCGCCCGTTCCGCCAGGGCCGAGGTGCGACGAGCAACGCCCTGGCCAGCGTGTCCGGGGCGACGTGGTGACGGCGAGCGGCGGTTCCCAGCGCGCGCATCGCGGCCGTGGCGTCGGAGAGGCCGTACCTCGCCATCAGCACACCGGCGGCGTGCTCCAGCGTCGCGCGGTCGCGTAGTCGCGTCAGCAGGCTGTCGGTGTCCACCGGCAGCCTGGTCCCGGCCGCATCGAGACACGCCATGACATCACTATCCGCCCTCCGGTACCGCCGGACAAGGCGCGCGTCCCTAGCCCACCGGTGAGGGAGTGCTCAGCCTGCCATCGTGGACTTCCGTGATCCGGTCCACGGCGGCGAGGTGGACGCGGTCGTGGGTGACCAGAACCGTGGCGGTGCCGCGTTCGTGGGTGAGCCGGGTGATCAGCTCGATGACCGCGGCGCCGCGCTCGTGGTCCAGTGCGCTCGTCGGTTCGTCGATCAGCAGCACGGTGGGCTCGTTCATCAGCGCGCGGGCGATGTTCACCCGCTGCCGTTGGCCGCCGGAGAGCTGATGCGGTCGGCGACCCGCCAGGGGCGCGAGCCCGACGGCGTCGAGCAGTTCCATCGCCGCGCCACGGGCTTTCGCCGGGGAGCGGCCGTCGATCCGTGCCATGACCTGGAGCTGCTCGGCGGCGGTGAGGGACGGGAGCAGATTGGGCTGCTGGAAGACGATCCCGATCTTCCGGCGGCGCAGTTCGGTGAGTTCGCCGCGGTTCAGGCCGGTGGTCACGACGCCGTCGACGGTGACGATCCCGTCGTCCGGGCTAATGAGGGTGGCGGCGACGGCGAGCAGGCTTGACTTGCCGGAACCGGAGGGTCCGGCGACGGCGGTGAGCGAACCCGGCGGAACGTCCAGCGTGACGTCGTCGAGGGCGGTGAGGCGGGAGTCGCCGTCGGGATAGGTGAGGGTGACACCGGTCAGGTTCAGGCTCATCGGGCACTCCCCAATGCGGTCAGCGGGTCGACGGAGGTGATGCGGCGGACGGACAGCGCGGCCCCCAGTGCACCGAGCAGGATCATCACGGCGGCGGGAACGAGCACTGTGGCCGGAGTCAGCAGGAACGGCACGGCGGAGCCCGCGACGACGGCGCCGAGCAAGGCGGCCAGTCCGGTTCCGGCGGCGGTGCCGCCGACGAGAAGCACGACGGCCTGGCCGAGCGCGTCCTTCAGCAGGAAGGCCGTGCTGGCCCCCAATGCCTTGAGAACGGCGATGTCCCCGCTGCGCTGGATGGTCCAGACGGTGAAGAAGGCGCCGATCACGAGTGCGGAGATGGCGAACAGAAAGCCTCGCATCAGTTGCAGGGAACCGTTTTCCGAGGTGTAGGAGCCGATGGCGGACAACGATTCGTCCTTCGACACCGTCTTCGTTCCCGTGGCACGGTCGACGGCCGCGGAATCGACGTCGCCGGCAGTGGTCAACGCGAGCACGGTCGCGCTCGGCTCACCGCCGGTGGGCGGCGCCGTCCTCGCCCAGACGTCGAGGCCCGCCCACACCACCGGGGTGTGGCTGAACCAGGCGTCGCCCGACACGGCGGCGACCGTCAGCGGACGCCCGGCCACGGAGATGGTGTCCCCGCTCCGGACGCCCAGGTCTTCGGCGGCGGAGGACGAAAGTGTCACCGAGTCGCCGGTGAGCGCTCCGCTGTCCGGGGCGAGCGCGGAGCCGGGACGGACTCCGAACACGGAGATCCCGGCGCTGCGGTTCCCCGCGGTGGCCTTGGTGGTGGCGACGCCCAGCGGCTCGGCTCCGGTGACGCCCGGTGTCGCGGTCCACTGCCGCAGCTGTGTCTCGCTGACCGCGGAGTTGGCGAAGGAGAGGCTCTGTCCGTCACCAGGAGCGGCGAAGACGATCTTGTCTGCGGGCAGGCCGGTGACGGCGGAGACGTTCTGCTCCCCCAGCCCGGCGGTGAGCCCCGACAACAGACCGACCAGCAGGGTGATGAGCACGACGACGGCGCCCATCAGGGCGAACCGCCCTTTGGCGAATCTCAGGTCTCTCCAGGCGACGAACACGGCTCCGGGCTGTCCTTTCCGGCGGGTGGGCTGGGTACCTCTCCACGATCGCCGTCGAGTCCCGAATGGACATCTCGCCGGAGATGGCACTTCACCGGCCGGAAGGCGGCGCGCCGCTTCCACCTTTCGATAGAGGCGATTGCCGATCCGGCTCCGTAACCTGGACATACTGTGAACGCCGCGCCCGTCCTGACCCCGACCAGCCGGGTGCTGACCTGGTGTCTGCACCTGCTGCTCCTCGCCCTGCTCGCTCTGGCGGCCGCGCGGGCGGTGGCCGACGACTCTCCCCGGGCGGGAGCGGTCGCCGTGACGGTGGTGCTCTGCGCCGTGGTGTACGCGGCCGGACCGCTCCTGCCCCGCGTCCGGACGTCACGACGAGCCGCCACGTGGTGGCTGACCGCGGTGGGCGTCGTGTGGCTGGCACTGCTGGTGCTGACCGCCGACGGCGTGTGGGTCGCCTTCCCGCTGTACTTCCTGCAATTGCACCTGCTGCCGCGCCGCCAAGGCCTGCTCGCGGTGATCGTGACAGCGGTGGCCGCGATCACCGCGTTCGCCGCCCATCAGGGCTCCTTCACCCCGGCTGCGGCGATCGGCCCGGCACTCGGTGCGGCCGTCGCGGTCGCCGTCGTTTGGGGATATCAGGCGCTTTACCGCGAGAGCGAGAGCCGCCGGAGCCTGATCGAGGAACTCACCGCCACCCGCGCCGACCTCGCCGAGGCCCAGCACACGGCCGGAATGCTCGCCGAGCGGGAGCGGCTGGCCCACGAGATCCACGACACTCTCGCCCAGGGGCTGTCGAGTATTCAACTTCTGTTGCGTGCGGCCGAAAGGACGCTGCCCGGCACCGCCGGGAACGCGGCCCGCTACGTCGAACAAGCGCGCCAAGCGGCCGCGGACAATCTCGCCGAGGCTCGCCGCTTCGTCGTCGCGCTGAGCCCTCCCGCGCTCGACGGCACCACGCTGGCCGACGCGCTGGAACGGTTGTGCGCCACCACCGGCGCCCGGCACGGGATCACCACGCGCTTCCACCTCACCGGCGCCCCCGTTCCGCTGCCGACCACGCACGAGGTCGCGTTGCTGCGCATCGGCCAGGCCGCCCTCGCGAACACCGTCCGGCACGCCGACGCGGCCACCGCCGACGTCACCCTGAGCTACCTGGGCGAGCAGGTCACTCTCGACGTCGTCGATGACGGCATCGGCTTCGACCCCGGCGCCAGTGGCTTCGGTTTGACCGCGATGCGGACCCGAATCGAGACGCTGGGCGGAACCTTCGCCGTCGAGTCCTCCCCCGGCCACGGCACGACCTTATCCGTGCGGTTGCCCGTCGAACCGGAGGACCGCTCGTGACCGACGCTCCGATCCGCCTCCTCCTGGCCGACGACCACCCCATCGTCCGGGCGGGACTCCGTGCCGTGCTCGAAACCGAACCCGGTCTGGTCGTGGTCGCCGAAGCCGCGACCGCGGAGGCCGCGGTCGCCCGCGCCGCCGAGGGCAACGTCGACGTCGTGCTGATGGACCTGCGCTTCGGCGCCGGAATGACCGGTGCCGAAGCCACCGCCGCGATCACCGCACGGCCTGGCGCACCCCGCGTCCTGATCGTGACCACCTATGACACCGACGCCGACACCTTGCCCGCCATCGAAGCGGGCGCCACCGGCTACCTCCTCAAAGACGCCCCGCCCGAAGACCTGGCCGCCGCCGTCCGCACCGCCGCGGCCGGGCGCACCACCCTGGCCCCGACGGTCGCCGACAGGCTGATGAACCGCATGCGGATGCCCACCATCGCCTTGACCCTGCGCGAGATCGAGGTCCTGGGCCTGGTCGCCGACGGTCTGTCCAACCGGGCGATCGCCGAACGGCTCCACCTGACCGAAGGCACCGTGAAGTCCCATCTGGCGCGCAGCTACACCAAACTCGGCGTCGACTCGCGGACCGCCGCCGTCGCCACCGCGACCGACCTCGGTCTCATCCGCCGCTGATCACCTCGTGAGTGGTAAGGACGGTTCTAACCGTCCTTACCACTCACGAGGTCACGGGGCGCCGAACAGCGCAGCGACGGCCTCGCGCGCCTGACGGGCCGGAGCCGGATCCCCGCTGATTCCGGCCGTCACGATGGCTCCTTCGGCGAGCAGGAACACCGGCTCCGCCACCGCGAGTCCCGTAGCCAGCACCCAGGTCTCGACCTGCTCGTGGAACGCCCGCTTGTGCGCTCGCACCTCGGCCAGCACCGCCGTCGACGAGGGGCCGACTTCGCCGTGTGCGTTGATCCAGGCGCAGCCGCGGAAGCCGGGTTCGGCGAACCATTCGGCGAGCCAGTCGAAGATCGAGAGCACCCGCTCCCGGGGATCCTCGACTTCCTCGACATGGGCGGCCAGGCTGCCCCTCCACCGCTGATCACGCCGTTTGAGCATCGCCACCACCAGGTCCTCCTTGGCTTCGAAGAACCGGTAGATCCGCTTCAACGAAAGGCCGGACGCCGCGCGGACCTGATCCATGCCGACAGCCTGGATGCCGTTTTCGTAGAACAGCTTCTCGGCCGCGTCGAGGAGGGCTTCGCGGTCCAAACGGTTCTGCTCGTCGGTGACAGCGGCCGGCATCGAAACTCCTTGACGTTGAGAACGGTCGTTCCCTACTCTAGGCGTCAGACGTGGAGAACGCACGTTCTCAACCAGAGGAGGCCGACAATGTCCGAAGATCGCCCGCCCTTCCCGCCGTTCACCCAGGAAACGGCCCTGCGGAAGGTCCAAGCCGCCGAGGACGCCTGGAACACCCGTGATCCCCGCCGGGTGGCATCGGCGTACACGCCGGATTCGGTGTGGCGTAACCGGGACACCTTCGTCCAGGGCCGCGAGGAGATCTTCACCTTCCTGACCCGGAAGTGGGAGCGCGAACTGGACTACGCGCTGCGCAAAAACCTCTGGACGTTCCACGACAACCGGATCGCCGTTCGCTTCCAGTACGAGTGGCACGACCAGTCCGGGCAAGGGTGGCGCAGCTACGGCAACGAACTGTGGGAGTTCGACGAGCGCGGTCTCATGAGCCGTCGCGAGGCGAGCATCAACGACGTCGCCATTTCTCTCGGCGAGCGGCGCATCCACGGTCCCCGGCCCGCGGACGAGCACGGGGCCGAGTTCCCGCTCCGGTAGGTCAGCTCGGCTGGATCGCCCGGACCGCGGTGGCGACCTCGCCGCGAAGAGCCGCGTACTCCGCCCAACCCCGCAGTTCGGCCGCTGGGACACCGGTTCGCGGCAGGTCGACGGGCAGGTCCAGGAGGATCCGACCCGGCCTGTCACTGAGCACGATGATCCGGGTGGCGAGGAAGACCGCCTCGTCGACGCTGTGCGTCACGAACACCGCGGCCTGCCCCTCCGTGTCGGTCAGCCCTCGCACGTCCTCCTGCAACCGCTCCCTGGTGAGGGCGTCGAGCGCGGCGAACGGTTCGTCCAGCAGGAGCAGCCGCGGCCGGGCGGCCAGCGCGCGGGCGATCGCCACCCGCTGCTGCTGTCCGCCGGAGATCTCCCACACCCGCCGCTTGCCGAGGTCCCCGAGCCCCACTTTCGCCAGCAACGACGCTGCGGCGGCGGGGCGCTCGGCACGCGGGACACCCGCCCACCTCAGCGCCGCGGTGATGTTGCCGTTCACCGTGTGCCAGGGGAACAACCGCGGCTGCTGGAAGACCAGGCCGACGTCGCGTCCCGGCCGGGGCGGCCGCCCGGCGAGCGTCACCGACCCCGTCGTCGGCCGCTCGAACCCGGCGACGAGCCGCAACAGCGTGCTCTTGCCCGATCCGGACGGACCGACGATGACCAGGAACTCCCCCGCGTCGACCTGGAGGTCCACCGGGCCCAGTGCGACGACGTCGCGGTAGCGGTGCTCGACCTCGTCGATGTCCAGGAGCGGGCTCATGCCGTCTCCGGGACACGGAGAGCGGATCGGAAGGTCTCGAGCGCCGGGACGGCGTCGACCTTCTTCTGTGCTCGCAGGAATTCGGCGGTGTCGCGCAGCCGATCGGCGAGCGCGCCCGGCGCCGACGCCGAGCCGAAGTACTCGGGCGCGCGCTGCTGGGCGTGGTCGAGATAGATGTTCTGTTTCAGTTGCGCGAGCGCGTCTTCACGGGTGCTGCCGATCTGACGGGCGACCGCGTCGGCGACCGTGCCCGGGTCCTTGGCGATCTGCCCGAGTGCCGCGTTGGTCGCCTTCAGCCACTCGGTGATCACCTGCGGATTCGCGTCGATGAACTCGTTACTGGCGACGGTGAAGGTCAACGTCGGCTTGCCCGCCTTGGCCAGCTGGGCGCTGTCGATGAGGGTCGTGCCGTCCTTCTGGATGCTGGACAGCGTCGGCGTCCACACGTAGGCCGCGTCGATGTCACCGCGCTGCCAGGCCGCGAGGATGTTCTGCGGTTCCAGATCGACGATGGTGACCTTCGCGGGATCGACCCCGGCCTGCTGCAAGGCGGCGAGCAGGCTGTAGTGCGCGGTCGAGCTGAACGGAGCGGCGACCTTGCGGCCCACGAGGTCGGCGACCTTGGTGATTTCCTTGCGCGCCACCAAAGCCTCGCTGTCGCCGATCACGTTCAGCAGCTCGATGATCCGGTACGGGATGGCCAGCGGCGGGCACAACGCCTGCGCGGTGGGACTGCTGCCGATCACCGCGAGATCGAGCGAGCGGCCCAGGAACGCGGTGTTGATACTGGCGCCGGAATCGAAGGCGGTCCACTGGATCCGGTAGCCCGGCAAGGCTTTTTCCAGTGTTCCCTGGTCTTTCACCAGCAGGGTGCTGTCGGCGAACTTCTGGTAGGCGATGCGGACGGTCTTCCCGTCGGCGCTCGGCGAGGACCCGCCGACTCCGCAGGACGCGAGCAGCGGGCCGGCGGCGAGCCCGCCGAACAAGGACAGCGCGGATCGCCGGGTGAACTGAGGCAAGGGTTTCTCCTGGTTTCAGACCCGTCCCCGCCACGGGGACAGCAGGCGGGCGAGGGCGACGATCACCGAGTCGATGAGCAGACCGGTGATCCCGATGACGAACAGGCCGAGGATGACGACCGCCGTCTGGTTGTAGCGCTGGGCGTTGAGCACCATCCCGCCGATACCGTCGGCACCGTTGACCGTCTCCGCGGCGACGACGGAGCTGTAGGCGACACCGACGGCGAGCCGGATCCCGGTCAGGATCTCGGGGGCGGACGCGGGCAGGATCACCGAAGCGAGCACGTGTGCCCGCCGGGCGCCCAGTGCTTGCGCCGCTTCGACGTACTGCCGGTTGACCCCGAGGACGGCCGCGGCGGTCGCCACCGCCACCGGCGGGAACGCCGCGACCATCAGCAGGTACACCTTCGGTTCCTCGTCGATGCCGAGCCAGATGACCAGCAGGCTCAGGTACGCCAGCGGCGGAAGGGCGCGCAGGAAGGTGACCAGTGGCTCGAGCGTCACGCGGATGACCGGTACCAGCCCCATCACCAGCCCGAGCCCGATGCCGATCAGGATTCCGTACCCCGCCCCGTAGCCGACGCGCCGCAGGCTGACGCCGAGCCGCTCCCACAGCGTGGAACCGGCATAGCCGCCCTGACCGTTCGCGGAGTCCGAAGTGGACAGAAGCTGATCCCAGACCCGTGCCGGGGCGGGGACGATCTGTTCCGGCCACAGCTTGGCGAGGGTGACCAGCTGCCAGAGCACCACCAGGACGACGATGGCGGCGAGCGCCAGAGCGGGCCTGGTGAGCGCGGCGGCCCGGCGCGACGAGGACATGCCGGGGAACTTAAGGCAGGGTGCGGCAGACGCAGTAGGGGTTCCGCATGCTGGGAGCGCGACCGTCCGGTGCGCTCAGTCCACGATCGCGGCGATCTCCCACAACCCCAAGGACTTGTCGGCGTAGGCGCCGTTCTCCTCGGTGCATCCCTCGACCAGCACCGCCAGCGGCTCGGGGAATCCGAACGGTTCCCGGCACAGGTTCAACGGCCGCCAGTCGCCGGTCGCGATGTCGGTGTTGGTGCCCAGTTCGGTGAAAGTAGTGGTGAGGAGGTACCGGGAGCCGCTCCGCCGAAGGTTGCGCAGTGCGCGCTCGATGTCGGCGAAACTCAGGTGGACCAGACAATCCCGGCACAGCACCAGATCCGTCGAGGGCAGCGGATCACCGGTCAGATCGAGCACCCGGAACTCCCGCACCGGATCGTCCCGGAACCGCGCGGCGTTCAGCTCGACCAGTTCCGCGACGATGTCGGCACCGATGTAGCGCTCGAGATCGAGACCCACCTCACTGAGCCAGCCGAAGTCTCCGCACGGCAGATCGAGCATCGTGCGCACTCCGAACCGGTCGAGCAGGCCCGGTAGCCGATCGCGCAGCTCCCTGGTCTGAACCTCCTCGGAACCAGGTCCGGAGACCGAGCCGGAACTCCACAGCCTGGATCGGAAGATGTAGGTGAAGCGGTCCTGGTTCTCCATGCTTTCGAGCTCTTCGGCGACTCGCCGGTAGTTGCGCTGCGCAGTGGTGATCGGCCGTTCGTCCACGCCTCTCATCATAGATCGCTAGGGTTGTTCCGGGAGCCAAGGCGAATCCAGGGGGCAGCGGATGACCGGGTGGGACACCGAAAGAGACCGCTTGCTGAGGGCGAATGCCGGCGATCTGGCCAGGACGGCGTTGACGAACGTCGTACGCGAGTATCCGCACCACGAAAGTCACTGGCACTTCGAAGGCGTGACCATCCCTGCCCCGCGACTGTCGCACCCGTGTTTCTACGGCAGTTTCGACTGGCATTCCTGTGTGGAGATGTTCTGGGTGCTGGTTCGCCTGCTGCGTCATCACCCCGAGCTCGTACCGGCCGCGGAGATCCGCGCCACGCTCGACGAGCATCTGACCACCCAGGCACTCGCCGGCGAGGTCGCCTTCTTCTCCCCCGAGGAACACCGCACCACCCAGCGCCCGTACGGCTGGTCCGCGCTGCTGGAACTCACCTTCGAGATCGCCACCTGGGAAGACCCGGATGCCACACGCTGGTCGACAGCCCTGAAAGAGTTGAGCGAGGTTTTCGTCACCCGCTACCTCGACTGGTTGCCGCGAGCCGCCTATCCCATCCGGTACGGCATTCACGAAAACGGTGCGTTCGGGCTGTCCCGCGCCCTGCCTTACGCCCGCCATCTCGCGGACGACGGTGACTCCCGGCTGCACCAGGCCATCACCGAGACCGCCTGGCGGTGGTTCGGATCCGACCGCGACTATCCCGGCGCCTGGGAACCGTCCGGAGCCGACTTCCTGTCTCCCGCCCTGGCCGAAGCCGAACTCCTCTCCCGTCTGCTCCCCGCGCCCGAGTTCGCCGGGTGGCTGCACGGTTTCCTTCCCGGCCTCGCCGACCGGGTACCCGCGACGCTCTTCACCCCGGCGACCGTGTCCGATCCCTCTGACGGGCAGATCGCCCACCTGCACGGCCTCAACCTGCATCGCGCCTGGTGCTGGCACCGCCTCGCCCAGGCCCTGCCCGACGGCGACGCCAGGATCACCGCCATGGTGGACGCCGCACGCGACCACACACAGGCGTCGCTCCCGCAGACCACCGGCGGGTCGTACATGGTCGAGCACTTCCTTGCCTACTACGCACTTCTCCTGCTCAGCTGAGCGAATCGAGCCGACAATGACCTGGTCGATGGCGAAAACCACCACCGGCGCCGAACGTCGTCTGCTCGAGTACATGCTCGACCGCAACCGGGCCGAGGTCGTCGGCGTGGTGCGAGGCCTGTCCGAAGCCGACGCCCGCCGCCGTCTCGTCACCTCCATGACCACGCCGATCGGCTTGCTCAAACACGCCGCGGTCGCCGAACGAATCTGGTTCCAGCACGTCCTCGCCGGCCTGCCCGAGGACGAATGCGACGGCGGCACGACGCCGGGCGACGCCAGTTTCGTCGTCGCCGACAACGAGACACTGGACGAGGTGATCACCGAGTTCGAGCGCGCCAGTGAGCGCTCCCGGGCGATCGCCGCCGATTTCGACCTCGACGTCGTCAAGACGCATCCCCGCGCCGGCGACGTCAGCTTGCGGTTCATCTACCTGCTCTTGATCGAGGACTTCGCGCGCCACGCCGGGCACGGCGACATCCTGCGCGAGCAGATCGAGGATCCCGAGGCGTTCAGTAGGCGGTGAGACCGCCGTCGACGACGAGCTCGGTCCCGGTGACGAACGAGGATTCGTCACCGGCCAGGAAGAGCATCACGGAAGCGACCTCGGCGGGGAAACCCGCGCGGCGCATGGGTGTGCGCACGATGTCCGGTTGCCGGTCGCCCTGCTCGTCGAGGAGGTCCTGGATCATCGGGGTGGCGATGACCCCGGGGTGCACCGAGTTGATCCGGACGCCACGGGTCGCGTATTCGACGGCGGCGGTCTTGCTCAGCAGCCGCACCGCTCCTTTAGACGCCTGGTACGCGGCGGCGGCGCCGCTGCCCACCAGCCCGAGCACCGAGGAGGTGTTGATGATCGAGGCGTTGCCGGAAGCGCGCAGCAGCGGCATGGCGGTCTTCATCCCGAGCCAGGTGCCGGTCTGGTTGACCGCGATCACCCGTTCCCAGGAATCCTGCGTGGTGTCCTCGATGCCGGGCCAGTCCACGACGCCGGCGAGGTTGACCAGGATGTCGAGCCTGCCGAAACGCTGTCCGGTCAGCTGGACGACCTCGCTCCAGTTCTCGGGCGACGAGACGTCCAAACAGGCCACCAGCACCTCCGCGCCTTCCGCGATCAGGCGTTCGGCAAGCTCTTCCGTGGCGTCCTTGACGAGGTCGGTGACGATCAGACGGGCGCCTTCGCGGGCGAACAGTTCAGCGGTGGCTTGTCCGATACCGCCGGTCGCGCCGGTGATCAACGCGACCTTGCCGTCCAGCCGTCCAGGCGGGTCTTCTCTTCCGGCGGACTCTCGATAAAGGACGAGATGCTCGTGATAGAGCACGCCGTCGCGGATGTCGCCCGTCGCGGTGAAGCCGGTGTCGTCCACGTAGTCGAGATGGTTGCCGGTCACCGTGTAGCGCCCGGTGTAGGCGCTGCGCCGGTCTCCGCGCGCTTCGTCGTAGCGCCCGTCGGCACGCAGCTCTTGCCGGATGTGCCCGTCCGCGGTGACCCACATGCCGACCACGTCAGTATCGCTAGTCATACCGATCAACGTCGACGACGGCGAAAGCCGATGGCAGGACACGTGGTGCCTGGGTGTGCCACACCCAGGCACCACGACAAGCGGCGACCTACCCTGGCCCCATGGGCACTGGCGAACTGGGAACGTTCCTGCGTGCACGCCGCGCGGGGCGGACCCCCGAAGACGCGGGCGTGCGCTATTCCGGCAGGCGCCGGGTGCCCGGACTGCGCCGCGAAGAAGTCGCCGTGCTCGCCGGGGTGAACGCCGACTACTACACCCGCCTCGAGCAGGGCCGTGAAACCCGTCCGTCGCCGCAAGTGCTCGATGCTCTTGCCGAGCCTTGGATCTCGACCCCGACTCCCGCGAGCATCTCTACCGGCTGGCCGGGGCGACACCGGACGGCGTACCCGCGCCGGTGCGTCGGACCGTCAGCCCCGAGCTGCGGCAGCTCATGGACGGCTACTCGAACACCCCCGCCTTCGTGCTCGACCGCGTCCTGGACGTCCTGGCCACCAACACCCTCGCCGACGCGCTGTTCTCACCGTTCCGCGCGGTGGACAACCTCGCCAGGATGACCTTCCTCGACCCCGCGGCACGACGGTTCTACGCGCGGTGGGACTGGACCGCGCAGGCCACCGTGGCGAACCTGCGGGTGGCAGCGGGCTTCGACGCGCAGGACTCCGGTCTGCGAGATCTGGTGGCCGAACTCGCCGAACGCAGCGCGCTCTTCCGCGAATTGTGGGAGACCCATCAGGTGCGCGGCAAAACACGCGAACCCAAACATCTCGTGCACCCCGACGTCGGCCCGCTGACCCTCACCTACCAGGCTTTCGACGTCCGCAGTGTTCCCGGCCAGCAATTGATCATCTACCACGCCGAACCCGCCACCCCCAGCGCCCGGGCTCTCGCGCTGCTGAGCAGCCTTCACGCCACGGAACGCCGCGCAAGGACTACCGACGACGACCTGTCCGGAGTGTGACCACCCGATCAGAGCAGTCACTCGCTGTT
Source organism: Amycolatopsis sp. lyj-90 (assembly GCF_046549035.1). Lineage (NCBI taxonomy): Bacteria > Bacillati > Actinomycetota > Actinomycetes > Pseudonocardiales > Pseudonocardiaceae > Amycolatopsis > Amycolatopsis sp. lyj-90. The sequence continues at coordinate 719,669 of NZ_JAJPWP010000004.1, read as the reverse complement.
CGTGAGCCAGGCGAGGCGACAAAGGCGGCCAGCTACCTGTTCGAGTGAACTCACCGTGAGCGCGAATGCTCGAATCCCGTCGGTTTTGGCCGAAGTTGGCCGTACCCGCCAGTTGCGATCAGCATCTTTCATGCTTGCGGAACCGATGCGCGCAACGTCGTCGGCATGGTTCCCCACCTGCGGAGATCACTGCGTCGGCGCAAGTCGCGGTGACCAGGCACGGCGCCGGGAAGGCAGACCGCCGGGCCGCCGAGTCCGGTTGACGCCTCTGGTCCATTCGATGCCGCCGACTACTTTGAGTAGCTTCAAGAGTCACTCGGACCGCTGAGCGACGCGTGCATACCGTTCAGCGCGACACACGCTGTACTACTGAACGGTCACAGACTGCTTTCGACAAGATGTCTTCAGCTGCACCGAGTGAAGACCCGGTAACGCGCGCGTGGCCCCCTGCTGTCACAGGAGGCCACGCGGATGTCCAAATCGCCCGCTCGCTAGAACAAGGACAGGACAGCCGTGACCCTACAGCCTGATAACGCGAAGGCACCAGACAGCGACCCGCCCCAACGGGTCAAAGTTGTCATAGAGCACATCGAAAAGCCGCCGCCTCGGATCGCCACCTCGGCGGAAATGATCCGCGCGGCGCGACCTCTCCTGAAGAGCCCGGGGCGCCACCGCAAAGTGCAGACCCGCGACAACTGGCTCTGCCTGGCGATGGCGGTCCTCGCCGGCTGGGCTCCGACACTGAGGATGTGTCTCCTCCTGACGATCGGCGGCGGAATCGTCGTCGGACTCGTCAAGATCAGCACACCGGAGATCGGTGCGTCGGCAGGTACCTGTGTCGGTCTCCTGACTCTCTTCGGCGCCTGGATTGTCAAAGCCCGCCAAGGTAAGCAGCGCCGGGAACCGAGTCTGTAGCCCGATTCGCCCCGTGTCGGCCGGATTGTCGGCACGGGGCCCGGCGCAGCTCGCACAAAACCTGTGATTCCGCCGCATTGTTGGAAAATCTCCCCGCCTGCCCGGCGTCCTCCGGTTAAATGATCGCGAAGTCCCTGACATGTGAGGAGATCTCGTGCGGAGAGCTAGAAGACTGGGGGCCCTGGCCGTTTCGGTGCTGGCAGCGACCACGGCACTGGGCAGCCCGGCGTTGGCCGACACCGTGCAGTCGTTCCACACCTCGCTCGACCCCGCCACGGTGCGGGAGTCGGTGCGCTACCTGGTCGAGACCTACCAGGTGAACGAGCAGGAGGCGTTGCGCCGTCTGGAGTTGCAGACCGACGGCGTCAAACTGGACGAGTTGTTGCGACGTGATCGCGGCGCCGAATACGGGGGCATGTGGCTCGACCAGGGCAAGGGCCAGCTGGTCGTGGCCATGACCGAACCCGCCAGGGCCGAGCCGTATCTCAAGGCGATGCCCGCCAGGGCCGATGTCCGCACACAGCGGGTCCAGCACTCGTTGCAGCAGCTCACGGCGGCGAAGGAACGTGTCGCGGCCAAGGTCGGCGCGGGACCGGAAGCGGTCTACCTGCCGTCGGTGAGTGAGTCCGAGAACCGCGTCGTGCTGTGGGAACGCTCTTGGGTGGCTCAGGAGAAGGTGGCCATGCGTGCCGCCGGCGACGTCGTGACCGCCGAAGTGAACACCGCCCGCCAGGCCGCGGCGGCGGAACCCGGCGTGGTCGTTTCCCGCGTCCTGGCGAACCCGAACGCGCTGGCCACGCCGAACGTGGACCTGGGTTTCTGTCATCCGCTCTACTGCACCAACTACGGCCCCATGCGTGGCGGTATCCGGTTGGACATGAAGCGGGACGACGGCACCTGGGGCGGCTGCACGAGCGGCTTCAACCTGCGCTCCACCGGCGGCGGTTTCCCCGGCAAGGGCTGGGTTCTCACCGCGGGGCACTGCATGAGGACGAAGACCAACAACACGCCGACCCAGCACAACGGCAACGCCGTGCTGCAGCAGCACGGCATCGAGAAGAGCTCGTACCCGTACGACTACGCGGCTCTGCCGTACGTCAACGACGCGGCCGCCACGAAGTGGCTCGAGGGCCAGACCGGCCGTAACCGGGTGCTCAAGTACTGCCGCAACGGTGGCATGGACAGCAACGGTGACACCCCGTGCGGTGCGCAGGCCACCTCGGTGGACGAGTACATCACCGGTGCCCGCAAGCTCGCCGAGATCAAGGCCGGGTGGGTCGTCTGCGCCAGCGGGACGGCGTCCAGTGCGGTGAACTACCCGGATTCCGTCGACAGTGGCGCGGGCGCCGGCTACCTCGTCGGAACCCGCTGCGGCCGTGTCCTCTCCACGGACGTCGGCATCAACACCGACCTCTGCGCCCGGCCGGGCGACAGCGGCGGACCGCTGTTCAGCCAGGCCGATCACGCGGCACTGGGCATCCTGATCGGCAACCAGCAGTCCCGGTCCGGCCCCTGTCAGGCGGGCGAACTGAACAACTACGCGCCGATCGAGACGATCACCACCGATCTCAGCGAGCGGATCGCCGGCCAGGGCTCGAAGTTCGCGGTCATCACGACCTCGAACGGCTGATCTCCAAGTACGTGAAGGCCCCCTTCACTGCGTCTAGCGCAGCGAAGGGGGCCTTCACGTATTCACACCCGGTCGGTCACCTGATCAGCAGCGGACCTTCGTACCGCAACGTGTCGCCCTCGCCGTACACCCGGACCGTCAGTTCCGGCGGCTCCCACGGCGCGAACACCTCGTCCACGGTCTGGGGTGCCGGCCCCAGGTCCACATCGACGGCGAAGGTGTGGGCCACGATGTCGGCCGGGACGATCACGCCGTCCGTGTCGGCCACCTCCAGCCGGGTCACCCCGGCATCGATCGCGCCGAGCACACCCGGCCGCGAACTCCACACCGCGAACCCTCGCTCGGTGGTGTCGTTCCCGTACCCGGTGCTCATGATGTTGAACAGCGTGCGCTCTCCCTCACGGAAGACGCACTCCGCCTCGACACCCGACTCGTTGTAGGCCAGCAACCGCCCGCTCGCGGTGTCCGGCCCGAGCCGGGCCCCGGCGTGCCACCCCGCGTGTGACACCGCCTCAGCCGACCCCTCGGTCTCCGCCGCCCGGTAAAGCTCGGTGAAGGCCGTCAGTTCCTCGATCCACTCCGCGACTACTTCATCCCTTGGTGGGGCCACTACGCGTGCGCCCTCCTCTCTGACTGTCCACAATGGTCATTACCGAGGCTGACATACGCAGATGCCGATCGCATCGGGGTTTCCCCGGAGATCACCCGGGGCCGCTGCACGGTTCCGTGCAACCGAAGGCGAACCGCCCGGTGCTCACGCTGACGCCATCGAGCGGGCACAGAACGTGGGCGTCCGGAGCCTTGGGGAACAGCCGATTGCGCCGAGTAGAGCAATCTCGCGGATTCGCCGTCATGGGGTTTCCCATCGCACGTCGGAGTGTCGCCGGGACAAACCCGGCGGCACTCCGACGCAGAGGGGTAAGGCTGATGACCGCGCAGCGCACGATCACGGACGAGATCGGCGAAATCGGTGTCTGGCTGATGGGCGAGTTCGGCGGCCGCGTGCCCGCTGCCGTGATCAGCCGCGTGCTCAACGCGAGCAGGCGCGACCTCGAGGGCCGCATCGACCCTGAGGAACTGGGCGAGATGTTCCATACCCTCTGCCGGTTCCGGCTTCAGCGGATCTTGGCGTCGGACCAGCGGATCACGATCAAGATCCCCGCGCCTGCGTCTCGTGAGTGGTAAGGACGGTTAGAACCGTCCTTACCACTCACGAGTTCGGCACGGTGACGGTCTTGAGCTCCACGTACTGGGCAAGGCCGGCGGCACCGTATTCACGGCCGACGCCGCTGGCCTTGAACCCGCCGAACGGGCCATCGAAGCCGATCGGTGCCCCGTTGACGGTGACCGTCCCGGTGCGCATCCGCCGGGCGACCGCGAGCGCGTGCTCTTCGTCGGCCGACCAGACACCGCCGGAAAGCCCGTACTCGGAGTCGTTCGCGATGCGGATCGCGTCGTCCTCGTCGTCGTAAGGCAGGACGACCAGCACCGGCCCGAAGATCTCCTCCTGGGCGATCCGCATCGCACTGTCGACGTCGGCGAACAACGTCGGCGTGACGTAGTTGCCCTTCTCGAGGCCGTCCGGGATCTCGGGACCTCCGGTGACCAGCCGCGCGCCCTCGGCGACGCCGATCTCGATGTAGTCGCGCACCCGTTGCTGCTGACCGGGTCGCACCATCGGGCCGATGAAGGTCTTTTCGTCGGCCGGGTCGCCGACGACGAGGGACTCCATCATCTCCTTGAGGCCGTCGACGATCTCGTCGTACCGGCTACGGGGCGCGAGGATCCGCGTCTGCGCGATGCACGCCTCGCCGTTGTTGAGCAGCGACCCGAACTTCAGTCCGGCGATCGCGTCCTCCAGCACGGCGTCGGGCAGGATCACGGCCGCGGACTTGCCGCCCAGTTCCAGGCTGACCCGCTTGAGTTGCGCACCCGCCAGCGAGGCGATCCGGCGGCCCGCGGCGGTCGAGCCGGTGAACGCGATCTTGTCGACGCCGGGGTGTTTCACCAGGTACTCGCTGGTCTCCCGGTCCGCAGGCAGCACGCTGATCACCCCGGACGGCAGCCCGGCCTCGGCCAGCAGGTCCGCGAGCAGGCTCATGCTGAGCGAGTTTTCCGGCGAGACCTTGAGGACGACCGCGTTCCCCGCGAGCAGCGCCGGGACGATCTTGGCCATCGACGCCGAGAACGGTGAGTTCCACGGGATGATCGCGGCCACCACGCCGATCGGCTCCCGGCGCACGATCGAACGGAACGGCGCGGACGGGTCCGACGGCGTGAGCGTCTCCTCCCAGCCGAACTCCTCGGCAGCCTTCAGGTACGAGACGGCCAGCCGTCCCACTCCGGGCTGACCGGCCCGCGTGAACCACAGGGCCGAGCCGTTCTCGGCCGAGATCAGCTCGGCGATCTCGTCCGCGCGGGCCTCCCTCAAGGCGTTCAGCCGCTGAAGAACCGCGATCCGTTCTTCCGGCGGGGTCCGCGGCCACGGTCCTTCGTCGAAAGCGGTCCTGGCCGCGGCGACGGCACGGTCGATGTCGGCGGGAAGGGCCTGGACGACACGGCCCAGCACGGACTGGTCGTGCGGGGACACGATGTCCAGCGACGCCGGATTGCTCGGCGTCGTCCATTCGCCTCCGATGAAGAGCTTGTCGTTCGTGATCACCGTTCCGCCTTTCTTAAATGTCACATCAACGTAGCACTTATGGCAGTTAACGACACAGGCGTGTGATACATTCCCGAACGTGAGAGCTGATGCGGCGCGCAATCTCGAAGCAGTCCTGACCACGGGCGCGCGGATGCTGGCGAGCGACCCATCGGCGAGCATCGGCGCGATCGCCGCAGAAGCCGGCGTGGACCGGCGCACCGTCTATCGGCGCTTCGCCTCCCGTGAGGACCTTTTGGCGGCCATCTACGACTCCCGGCTGACCGCGGTCGAAGAGGTGGTCCGCGGCGCCCGGCTCACCGAGTCGGCGGTCCCCGTGGCACTGCACCGCTACGTCGAAGGCATCATCGAGGTCAACCGCGCCTGGCCGGTCGAGCTGACCCGGATGCGCACCGAACCGTCCATCCAGGAACGTCGAAGCCGGCTCACCGCCGACGTGGACTCCTTCCTCCGGCGCGCCACCGACGAGGGGTTCCTCCGGGCGGACGTCCCGGACGGTTGGGCGAGCCGTCTGCTGATCCAGCTCCTCCATCTCGCCTCCCGCGAGGACCTGGACGCCCCGCGCGCCGCCGACCTTCTCGTCGGGACCTTTCTGGACGGTGTCGGCATCCACTAAGAACTTCGTCACCCTGTGCCCCGCATGGAGCGGCGACGTCACGCAGGGTGTGCGAAAGTGACGTCATGGCCGCCACGCGCAGACGATTCCCCGTGTCCTGGACCACCGTCACACCGGTCCTCGCCATCGTCGTCTTGGCTCTGAGCTGGGGCCGAGATCTGGGCCCGGTGCCGGTGGCCATCGTCGCGCTCGCCCTGGGCGCGACGGTGCTGGCCGCGGTGCACCACGCCGAAGTGGTCGCGCACCGCGTCGGCGAACCCTTCGGTTCACTGGTGCTGGCGATCGCGGTCACGGTCATCGAGGTCGCGCTGATCGTCACGATGATGTCCTCGGGCGGCCCCGAGGCGGGGACGCTGGCCCGCGACACGGTGTTCGCCGCGGTGATGATCACCACGAACGGCATCGTCGGCATCTCGGTCATGGTGGGTGCCCGCCGCTACGGCGAGACGCACTTCAACCCGGAGGGCAGTGGCGGCGCCCTCGCCACCGTGGCCACCCTCGCCGCCGTGACCCTCGTGCTGCCGACGTTCACCTTCAGCACCCCAGGGCCTGCTTTCAGCAGCACACAGCTCACGTTCGCCGCCGTCGCGTCGCTGCTTCTCTACGGCCTCTTCGTGCTCACCCAAACCGTGCGCCACCGTGACTTCTTCCTGCCGGTCGACACCGACGGCGCCGTCAAGGAGGAAGAGCACGCCGAGCCGCCGACCAACAAGGCCGCGCTGACCAGCCTCGGACTGCTGCTGGTCGCGCTGGTCGCCGTCGTCGGTCTCGCGAAGGTCGAGTCGCCCGCCATCGAGGCCGGGGTCAGCGCGGCCGGTTTCCCGCAGTCGTTCGTCGGTGTCGTCATCGCGCTGCTGGTGCTGCTGCCGGAAACCCTGGCCGCGACGCGGGCCGCCCGGCGCGATCGGATGCAGACCAGCCTCAACCTCGCTTACGGTTCGGCGATCGCGAGCATCGGGCTCACCATCCCGACCATCGCGCTGGCGTCGATCTGGCTGGACGGGCCGCTGCTGCTGGGCCTCGGCGCGACCCACATCGTGCTGCTCGCGCTGACGATCGCGGTCAGCGTCCTCACCGTCGTCCCCGGCCGCGCGACCCGGCTGCAGGGCGGTGTGCACCTGGTGCTGCTGGCCTCGTTCCTGGTCCTCGCCGTCAACCCGTGACGCGAGTCCTCTTCGGACGGTGTTCTGTCGGTGGTCACGGGTAATCTCTGCCCCGTGAACGCTCGGGACCGCATCCAAGAACTCGCCGATCAGATCGTCGTCCTTCGCGACGCCTACTACCGGGGCTCGCCGAAGGTGGCCGATGCCGACTACGACGCGGTCGAGGACGAGCTGCGGGGGCTCATCGAGGCCAACCCCGAGCTGGCCCCCGATCCGAATCCGCTCGATCAGGTCGGCGCGCCCGCCGTGCTGCACGCGCCCATCCGGCACTCGCGGCCGATGTTGTCGCTGGAGAAGGCGACCAAACCCGAGCAGGTCGCGGCGTTCTTCACCCGTTTTCCCGGTCAATCGGTGGTCGTCATGCCGAAGCTGGACGGCCTGTCGCTGGCCCTGGTCTACGAGAACGGGCGGCTCGCGCGGGCGATCACCCGGGGCGACGGCACCACCGGTGACGACGTGACCCCGCTGGTGCGGGCGCTGACCGACGGCGTCCCGGAGAAGGTCGACGCCCCCGGGCGGGTCGAGGTGCGCGGCGAGGCCGTCATGCTGCGGTCCACCTTCGCCGCGTACAACAAGGTGCATCCGGACAAGCCGCTGATCAACCCGCGCAACGCCGCCGCGGGAACGCTGCGCGCCAAGGACGCGGCCACCGTCTCCGAGCGGCGCCTGCGGTTCTTCGCGTTCGACCTGTCGACCGAACCCGACAGCGCGGAAACTGATCTGGACGGCGCGCTGCGGACGCTCGGCTTCACCGCCGCCGACATGCGGCACTGCGAAGACGCGGAAGCGGCACAAGCCGTCATCACGACCATCGAGGAGCAGCGCAACGACCTCGACTACGACCTCGACGGCGCCGTGCTGCGCCTGGCGGATCGCGACGCGTACGCGGCCGCCGGGACCCGGTCCAGCTCACCCCGCGGCGCACTGGCGTTCAAGTTCGCCGCCGAGGAGAAGACCACCGTGCTCGCCGATGTGGTCTGGGATGTCGGCAAGACCGGCAAGATCGCTCCCGTGGCGTGGCTGGAGCCGGTGTTCGTCGGCGGGACCACCGTCACCAGGGCGACACTGGCCAACCAGGAAGTCATCCGCGCCCGCGGCATCAAGATCGGCGACACCGTGCTGGTGCGCCGCGCCGGTGACGTGATCCCGTTCGTGGCGGGCGTCCTGGACGCCTCCAAGCGCACCGGTGAGGAACGCGAAATCGTGCCGCCGTCGGTGTGCCCGTCGTGCGAAGAACCGTTGACCGAACAGGGCAAAAGCCGGGAGCTGTTCTGCACCAACGTCGCCTGCCCCGCGCAGACCGTCCGCCGTCTGATCCACTGGGCTTCGCGAGCGGCCGCGGACATCGACGCGATCGGCGGGGTCTGGATCGAGCGGCTCGCCGAAGCCGGGATTCTCGAACACCCGTCGGACTTCTACCGGCTCACCAAGGAAACGCTGCTGGAATTCGACCGTATCGGTGACATCTCCGCCACCCGCATGATCGAATCGATCGACGCGAGCCGCGCCGTCGGCCTGCGCCGGGCGCTGATCGGGCTGGCGATTCCGATGGCTTCCGAGGGCACCGCCGCGCGACTGTGCCGGGCGGGGTTCGGTTCGTTGGAGGACGTCGCCGCCGCGGGCGAAGAGGGTCTCGTCGCCGTGGACGACATCGGCCCGAAGGTCGCCGCGTCCCTGATCGAGCACCTCACGCGGCTGCGCCCCGAACTCGAGCGGCTGCGGGAGGTCGGTGTCTCACTGGACGTGCGCGAGGAGGACCTCCCGCCGGTCGTCGTGGCCGGTGCGCCGCTCGAAGGCAAGACGGTCGTGGTCACCGGGTCGATCAGCGACCCCCGTTCCGGTGAAAAGGTGCCGCGCCCGACCTTCCAGCGGTTGTGCGAGAAGGCGGGCGCGACCACCGCGACGTCGGTCTCGGCGAACACCGACATGCTCATCACCGGTGCCGACGTCGGGGCGAGCAAGATCGCCAAGGCCGAGAAGCTCGAAGTCGAGGTCGTGGACCAGGGTGTGATCTGGCAGCAGCTGATCGCCGCGGGCGTCGTCTAGGCGTAGATCTCGTGAGCAGTGTCGCGAAAGCGTCGCTTGAAGTACGTGATGGCCCCCTTCCTTGCGTCTAGCGCAAGGAAGGGGGCCATCACGTCCGGTACCGCGGACTCGTCGAGTGCCATTCGAAACCGCCGCCCATCCACCCCCGCAACCCGCGCATGAACCGTTGCAGTTCGAGAGAAGGCACCGCGCTCAGCTTTTCGTGCGCCGCCTGGAAGTCCCGGACGACGTCGTTGTGCAGCTCGACGGTGATCGCCGTGGCCTCCGCGATCGAGCACTTCCGGTCGTCGGCGATCAACAGGACCGCGTTGCACGGCGGCGACTCGTCCTCCAGATCCTTGGTGACCGAATGCACGTCGTTGACGAGCACGGCCGCCGTACCCGCCTGGATGGCCGCCTCACGGACCCGCGGGTCGTAGTAGAGGTTCGACGTCAGTTCATAGCCGCCGAGGACGTCGATCAACGTCATCGACGTGTAGAAGCTGTCGTGCTGCCTGGCCGCGAGATACTCCCAAGCCGGCGGGTACTTCCCGCTGTGGCGCCAAGCCGCGTAGGCGGTCCAGCTCACGAACATCGCGAACGTCGAATAGCAGACTCGCTGCACCTGCGCGGCCGTCCCGGACGCCCGCAGATACTCGATACCCGAATTCAGCGCGATCAGAACCCGGTCGCTCCGCAGGGTTTCGTCGAGATCGCGGCTGAACTCCCCCAACGACGGCACCGGGTCCATGGCGGCCATCGCCAGCGCGAGCTTCGGCGGCAGCTCCGCCGGGACGGCGCCGAGCGAGGTGTCGTCGGCGTAGAGGTCGTCGGCCGCCCACCAGGCGGCGTTGAGCTTCGCCGAGATCAGCAGTCTGTCGGGATCCTCGCAGTCCGGGTGGGCGAGCATGACGAGCCTGCCGAAGCCCGCCGTCCCGATCTGCTCGCATTCCTCCTCGTCGAACCCGCACTCCCCCGCCCACAAGGCCAGCCGCCGGTCGACCTCTTCGGCGAGCGGTTCGTTGATCCGTTCGGTGACGGGGCAGTACAGCGGCGGTGCCGACCCGTCACCCCACGGCCGGAACGCGTACGCCGGATCGAGGCCGGGTCCCTCCGGCGGCGGAGCCTCCTCCACCGCCGGAGAAATCGCGGCCGGTCGAGCCAGCCTGGCCGCCAGCCGGGCGGCGGATGTGCCCAGTCCGCTCGGACCGGCCAGCAACGTGGCCAGCGCACCGTGTTCCGTCATCACTTCACTCCGGTGGTCTCGCGGGATCAGACGCGGTCCGCGGCGATGAGCAGGTAGTGGAAGCTGCCTTCCCGGTAGGCGTCGAGGAACGGTCCTTCGATCCCGGTCGCCACCGAGGACTTCGCCCGCAGCTCCCAGTACGGGATCGTGTCCGCCGTCAGGTCCACCACCGAGATCGGCACCAGATCGTTCGCCGTCATCGCCTTGAAGTACTGGCTGCGCGGATGGATGTTGCAGGTGTAGTGCTGGTCGATCTGCGCGACGGCCTTGGACCGGCCACCGGTCACGTCGTTGTAGCACCCGGTGATGGTGACGTAGCGGCCGCCGAACTCCAGCTGCCGCGCGTGCTCGGCGAAGAGCTCGTGGAGGTCCACGTACATGGTGCTTTCGTTGTTCCAGATGCCCTTGCGCGAGCCGGTTTCGAAGCCGGTGTCGAGCATGTTGCGGAAGTGGTAGCGCACCCGGTCGGCGACGCCCCTGATCTCCGCTTGGTGATTGGCGAACTCGACCTGCTTCTCCGAGATCGAGATCCCGTCGACGTGACAGCCGAACCGCGCGTTCGCCATGATGCTGGAGCCGCCGCGCCCGCAGCCGGCGTCGAGGAGCCGGTCCTCCGGTTTGACGTCGCCGAGGTGATCGAGCAGGACGTCCGCCTGCGCGGTCTCCAAACGGTGCATTTCGGCGATGATCCGCTCGTCGCGGGTGCTCTCGGGCCCTTCCAGCACCGACCAGTCGACCTCGCCCACCCCGTAGTGGTGGTGGTACAGCCCGTCCACGTCACCCAGCCGCAGGTTGACCGGGTCCTTCTCCTTGTTCCAGTACGACGCCACCGACTTCTGGTATTCGGTGCGCAGCACCTTGGCGGGAACGGGGGTGCGGGCGATGGTCACGTGGGTGGTCCTTTCTGGAGCATTGGTGTTCGTTGTCGTGACAGGACTGGTGGTCACCGCGCGACCTCGACGTTCTCCAGAACGCCGAGCGCGTCGGGTACGAGAACGGCGGCCGAGTAGTAGGTGCTGACCAGGTAGGTGGCGACAGCCTGCTCGGTGATGCCTTCGAAACGGACGTTCAGGCCCGGCTCGTGTTCGTCGGGCAGACCGGTCTGGTGCAGGCCGATCACGCCGTTGTCCTCCAACCCGGTCCGCATGGCGAGGATCGAGGACGTGCCCGCCTCGGTGACCGGGATCTTGTCGCAGGGCAGGATCGGCACCCCGCGCCACGCGGCGACCACCTTGCCGTCGACCGTGGTGCCTTCCGGGTAGAGGCTGCGGCGCGTGCATTCCCTGCCGAACGCGGCGATCGCGCGCGGGTGGGCGAGGAAGAACTTCGTCTTGCGGCGGCGGCTGACGAGTTCGTCCATGTCGTCGGGCGTCGGCGGACCGGACCGGGTCTGGAACCGCGATTTGAGGTCCGCGTTGTGCAGCAGCCCGAATTCGCGGTTGTTGATCAGGTCGTGTTCCTGCCGCTCCCGCAGTGCCACCACGGTCAGCCGGAGCTGCTCGTCGAACTGATTCATCGGCCCGTTGTAGAGATCGGTCACGCGGGTGTGCACCCGCAGCGCCGTCTGGGCGACGGCAAGGTCGTACTCGCGCGGCGAAATCTCGTAGTCGACGAAGGTGCCCGGCAGCAGCGGCTCACCGTCATGCCCCGACGACATCCCGATCTCGGACTCGCCCTTGGCGTTCTGCGGCTTTCCCTTGTGCGCCAGCATGTCCTGCACGTGACGGCGCATCGCCTCCGACCGTCCGTTGAGGTCGGCGAAGTCGTCGGCGCGCAGGGTCAGCACTGTCACCGGGGTGACGGCCTTGACCGTGAACGGCCAGTTGCGATCGATGCCGGCGAGCATTTCGTCACCGAAGTGATCGCCGTCGGCCATGCTGCCGATGGCGGCTTCGGTGCCGTACTCGCCCGGCGCCACCTTGGCGACCTTGCCGTGCGCAACCAGCACGACCTCGTCGAGCGGGGTGCCGTGGCTGACGATCGTCTCGCCGGGCCGGTACTCGTGCTGCACGAACCGGTCGGCTAGCGCGGTGAGCGTGTCCTCGTCGTCGAAACCGCGCAGCAGTGCCAGTTCCGCGAGTTCCTGCGGGACGACCCTGATCTCGGTGCCGACGTTGGTGAAGCTCACCCGGCCGTCGCCGATGGCGTAGGTCAGGCGCCGGTTGACCCGGAAGGTGCCACCGGACGCCTCGACCCAGGGCAGCATCTTCAGCAGCCAGCGCGGCGTGATGCTCTGCATCTGCGGCCGCGTCTTGGTGGTCGTCGCCAGGTTGCGCGCGGCGGCGGGGCCGAGACTGAGCCGCCGGTCGGCCTCCGGCGTCGTGGCGGTCATCCTTCGCGGCCGAGTTCGGCGGCTTCGAGCACGGCGAGCGCGTCCGGCACGAGCACGGCGGCGGAGTAGTACGTGCTGACGAGGTAGGAGATGATGGCCTGCTCGGAGATCCCCATGAAGCGGACGTTCAGGCCGGGCTCGTACTCGTCGGGCAGGCCGATCTGACGCAGGCCGATCACGCCCTGGTTCTTCTCTCCGGTTCGCATCAGCAGCACGGAACTGGTGCTGGTCTGGCTCACCGGGATCTTGTTGCACGGCAGGATCGGGACCCCGCGCCAGGAGGGCACCTTGTGTCCGCCGAGGTCGGCGCCGGTCGGGTAGATACCGCGTTTGCTGCACTCGCGGCTGAATGCGGCGATGGTGCGCGGATGCGCGAGGAAGAAGCCGGGGTCCTTCCACACCAAGGCGAGCAGGTCGTCGAAGTCGTCCGGAGTGGGCGGACCGGTGCGCGTCGGGATGCGCTGGGTGAAGTCGGCGTTGTTGAGCAGGCCGAAGTCCGCGTTGTTGATCATTTCGTGCTCTTGGCGCTCGCGCAGCGCCTCGATGGTCAAACGGAGCTGCTGCTCGGTCTGGTCCATCGGCTGGTTGTAGAGGTCGGAGACGCGGCTGTGAACTCGCAGCACGGTCTGGGCGACGCTCAGTTCGTATTCCCGCGGCGAAGTTTCGTAGTCGACGAAGGTGCCCGGCAGCAGCGGCTCGCCGTCGTGGCCGGAGGAGATGTCGATCTCGGCTTCACCGAAGTCGTTGGCACGACCGGAATCCTGCGACGCCTGCTCGATCTGCGCCTGCAGCGATTCGGACTGCTCCAGCACGCGCTCGAAGGCCTGGCGGGTCAGGGTCAGCACGGTGCAGGCCGTGGCCGCCTTCGCGGTGAACTCCCAGATCCCGTCGTCGGCGACGAGGGCCTGCGCACCGAAGTAGTCACCGTCCTTGACCACACCGAGCGCGGTCTCGTCACCGTAGTGACCGGGGCCGGTCTTGGTGATCTTGCCGTGGGCGATGAGGTAGACCCGGTCGGCCCGGTGCCCGAACTCGACGAGCACGTCGCCGGCCGATACCTCCTGCTGCTCGAAGCGGCGGGCGAGTTCGTCGAGCACCTCTTCGTCGTCGTACCCCTTGAGCGGCTTGAGTTCTCCCAGCTCCGCCGGGATCACGCTCACTTCGGTGCCGGCCTTCGAGAACGTCACCCGGCCGTCGCCGACCGCGTAATTGAGCCGCCGGTTGACCCGGTAGGCGCCACCGTTGACCTGAACCCATTCGAGCATCTTCAGCAGCCACCGGGACGAAATTCCCTGCATCTGCGGAACGGATTTGGTCGTTGTCGCCAGGTTTCGCGCGGCGGCCCGGCCCAAACTCAGCTGCGGATTTCCCGGCCCCTGGACACCTTCGGCGGAAGTGTCCGATTCGGTCACGGTCACAGCAAGGTCCACCCTTCAATAGTCGCGTGAGAAAACAAGATCCACCAACCACGGTGTGCCGACTGTGCCCCGAGGTGCGGCCCCCGCAGGGATCAACATAGCAAGGCCTTTTGCCCGCACAAGCGCACTTTCGGGTAGTGAGAAAAGGCCACCCGAATGCCGATTTCCCCATTATGCGAGAAGGCTTCCATCACCATTACTCGGCGCTTTAACGCACCCACACAATCGGTCCAGCGATTGTTCTGAGGTGTTATGCGCCGCCGCCCCGGGACTCCCGGGCGTACGCGCGATGCGGCCGTTGGAGGGGTGCGCCGAGTCCTTTCGGGTCACCCGCGCGCCCGTGTTCGGCGATGGCTTGACAGACAGCGACGAAACAGAGGGTCGCGTCCGGACACTCCGTCGTGTCAAGCAGCCGTTCCACCCCTGCCCACCCGGCCCTGCTCACCCGTTGCTGATATGTCAGCGAGCGCTGTACTGTTCTCCCCGTGCTGACGTGTGAAACCCAGGGCGCCGCGCTCGCCCGGCTCGGTCGCGCCCTCGCCGACCCGAACCGGTGCAGGATCCTGGTCGCCCTGCTCGAAGGCGTGAGCTATCCCGGCCGGCTGGCCGGGCAACTCGGCCTGAGCCGCTCCAATGTGTCCAACCACCTCGCCTGCCTGCGAGGATGCGGGCTGGTCGTGGCGACTTACGAAGGCAGGCAGGTCCGCTATGCGCTGGCGGACGCCCACCTCGCCCGCGCGCTGCGGGAACTGGTGCAGGTCGTGCTCGCCGTCGACACCGCGGAGCCCTGTGTGGACGACGCCGGTATAGAGGTGCTCCGATGAGCGTGGAGAGCGGATCCTGCGCGGACGGCTGCTGCGCCACGACATCCACAGTGGACGAGGATCGCCGCGTCGTGTTGTCGCGCCGGGTCCGGCTCCTCGTCGCCGCGACGATCACCTACAACGTCATCGAAGCGGTCATCGCCCTCTCCGCGGGCACCATCGCCTCCTCGACCGCGCTGATCGGCTTCGGCCTGGACTCAGTCATCGAAGTCGCCTCCGCCACCGCCGTCGCGTGGCAGTTCTCCGGCAAGGACCCCGAAGCCCGCGAACGCACCGCGCTCAAGGTCATCGCGGTGTCCTTCTTCGCGCTGGCCGCCTATGTGACCGTCGAATCCGTACGCACCCTGTTCGGCGCCGACCCCGCCGAGCACTCCACCGTCGGGATCGTGCTCGCGGCGGTCTCGCTGCTCGTGATGCCCTTCCTGTCCCACGCCCAGCGCCGGGCCGGGCGCGAACTCGGCTCCGCGAGCGCCGTCGCCGATTCGAAGCAGACCTTGCTCTGCACCTATCTTTCCGGTGTGCTGCTCGTCGGGTTGCTGCTCAACAGCCTCTTCGGCTGGTACTGGGCCGATCCGCTGGTCGCCCTCGTCATCGCCGCCGTCGCGATCAAGGAAGGCCGCGAAGCCTGGCGCGGTGAGCACTGCTGCTGAAAGGAACGCCATGACCCCGCCCGCGCGCTGGAACCGTTACTGGGACGGCAAATCCCGGAACTACGACCGGGAGATGCAGTTTTTCGACCGGAAGCTCTTCGGCGATTCGCGAGCGTGGGCCTGCGGCCAGGCGACCGGCGACGTCCTCGAGGTCGCCGTCGGGACCGGCCTGAATCTGCGGCTCTATCCCGGCGACGTCACGCTCACCGGCATCGACCTCAGCGACGGCATGCTCGCCATTGCCCGTGACCGCGCCGAACGCCTCGGCCACCCGGTGACGCTGCGGCGTGCCGACGCGCACGACCTGCCGTTCGACGCCGGTTCGTTCGACACCGTGGTCTGCACCCTGGGACTTTGCGCCATCCCGGACGACGGCAAGGCGTTGCGGGAAATGGCCAGGGTCCTGCGGCCCGGCGGCCTGCTCATCCTGCTCGATCACATCGCGAGTTCGTCGCGTGCCGTCCGCGGCCTGCAATGGCTCACCGAAAAGGTCACCGTGCCGATGGCGGGCGAGCACTTCCTGCGGCGCCCGTTCGACAAGATCGGCGACCTCGGCCTGACGGTGGAGCACCGGGACCGGTTCAAGCTCGGTCTGGTGGAACGGCTCGTCGCTCGCAAGTGAACTCTGTCATCGGAATTTCATCGACGCCGTCGATCCTGGTGACGTGACCTACCCCCAGCAGCCGCCCGTCTGGCAGCAGTACCCCGCTCCGCCGACGAAGAAGTCCCCGAAAACGGGGCTGGTCTTCGGAGCCGCGGCAGCCGCTCTCGTCGTCGCCGTCGGAGGAATCGCGGTGACCGTGGCGCTCGCGACCAGTGACAACTCCATCAGTGGCACTCCCCTCAGCGGCAGCGCCCCCGAGGTCGATCCCGACCCGTTCTCCGCACAGGCCGGAGACTGCATCTCGGCCGACGAAGACGCCGGGACGAACGGCAAGTTCAGCGCCAGCGCGGTCCGGGTCCACTGCACGGACGATTCGGCCAACTACACGGTGATCGCGCAGCTGGCGTCCGGTACCGGCTCGGACTGCAGGGAGGTGCCCGGCTACGAGTACGGCAACCCCGTCGTCTACGACTTCAAGTCGGGAGCGTCCCGGGAACTCTGCGTCATGCCGAGGAACTGACGGCTCAAGACAGCGAGCCCAGAACGGCCTGGGACTCGAGGAGACCGTCCTCACTGGGTGCTTGCCCGGCGCCGAACACCCGCTGGTGCTGCTTCGCCCGGATGTCACGGTGGGCGTCGGCCGGCCTGTCGTAGCCGTAACGCCGTCGCGCTTCGGCCGGGGTCAAGACCTCTTCGGACAGCGGCGGGACGCCGAGAACGTACGGAGCGACGACCGGCACCGCGGAGGGCGCCAGCAGTCGGGCGACCGCCAGCTTCAGCCGCGGGTTGCGATCGACGACGCCGTAACCGAGCCGCAGGACCGGCCGGACCAGCAGATCGACGATCCGCGGTTGGGTGAACCCGCTCAGCTTCCGCATCCAGCGCGGCATGGTCGCGATCGTTCCGGCTCGCAGGAACCAGTTCACGATCCAGAGGGCCGGAGCCAGCACCCGCGGCGCCGGCGGCAAGACCACCTTCGCCGTCAACAGGTGGTCCATCATCCTCCGGGCCGCTTCACTGACCGCGAGCCGGGGACGCATCCGCTCGAAGTACTCCCGCACGCCATCGCGGGTGCGGGGAACGTCCGCGGGGTCGCAGGTCTGGAACTCGGCGGCGATCGCGCACTCCTCCCAGTACCGGTTCTCCTCGGCTGGCGTGAGCCGGCCCCCGCCGTACAGCTCGTAGGCCTTGAGCACCGAATGCCAGCCGGTGAGCAGGATCCACAACTGCGAGTGCGGATCGTTGGCGTCGTAGTGGTTGCCGCTGACGGGCTCGACGCCGATCGCCTTGGCATGCACCTTCACCAGTACGTCCGCGGCCTGGGAAACCTTCCGGCTGTCGGCGAACGCGACCATGGCGAAGTAGCGGACCGTGCGGTCGTAGCGAGTGCGAGGCCGCGCGTAGTTCGCCCCGGTCTTGTCGACGGCGGCGATCAGCGCCGGGTCGAGCTCCTCCACCACGACGGATCGCTGCAGCCCGGTGACGGCGGCCGTCACATGCCCCCACACCTTCCAAGTGACCGATCCGGGTCCGAAGAAGCCGTGGTCCAGCATCGGTTCCACCGGTTTCGTCGCCACGTCGGCCTCCCGTTCCCGCAATTAATACTGACGCGTAGCAATATCCTACGCTAGAGTAGCTTTGTCCAGAGGGGCGCTTGAGGAGGGCCGTTGACCAGCACGACACCGCGGAAACGCCGCGTCTACGCCGCGCGCGTGCCTGCCGAACTGCGCCGCACGCAGGTGCTCGACGCGGCCCTGCACCTGGTGGTCACCCGAGGTCACAACGCCACGACCATGGACGCGGTCGCCGAGCAGGCCGGAGTCACGAAACCGGTGGTCTACGGCCAGTTCCGCAGCCGGAACGAACTACTCGCCGCACTCTTGCGGCGCGAGCAGGAAGCCGCGCTCCGGCAGTTGCTCGAAGTACTGCCGGGTGACCCGGGCCGGTTCCTCACCGAGGAGGCCCCCGAGTTCATCGCGCGGACGCTCGCCGACTTCCTCAACGCCGTCCAGGAAACGCCGGACCGGTGGTACTGCGTCGTCATGCCGATGGCGGACATGCCCGCCGAGTTCCACGCCGCCCGCGAGGCCGCACGCGCCATCGCCCTCGACCGGGCGGAATCGCTGACGCGATGGCTCCTGGAAGCCGTCGACGCCCCGGCGGAACTCGATCCGGAAATCGTCGCGCACACCGTCACCGCGCTGTTCGAGATGGCCGCGAGGCTCGTGCTCACCGACCCCGGTCGGTACCGGCCGGAGCGGTTCGTCGGCGCGATCCGGGCTGCGGTCGGTCTCGTTCAGCCGCGGTGATACCTGCTGGGTTCTGGGTGCCTTCACGGACTCGGTGATGCCCAACGGCTGTGTCGCGAAAGTGGCTTTCGCGACACAGGAACGGCTGGCATGGCCGCTTGCCGGTCTGGATCAGTAACTTCTCGGTCGCTAGTGGGGATTCGGGTTCTATTGAGGGGTAAGTCAAAGGTGGCGTGACCGAGCCTGCGCGATGAAGGACCCCTTCGCTGGCTTCAAGGCTGAGAGTGGTTTTTGTGGCGTGGTTCTGGACCGGTCGGCGGGCGCGAGTCGTTCCCCGAGTGTTCACAGGGGACACTCTCTGGCGGCTGAATGTCCGGTTAATGGCTATATGTGCGGTTTTCGAGGGGGTCGTGAGTGGTAAAGAGGGTTAGAACGCGCTTTGCCACTCACGACCCCGCTCGCAAAGCGTGCAAATAGTCATCAAGCAGACATTTGCTCGCCCAGAGGTGCCCTTTGTGGACGGTCAGGATGGGGTTGGCTCTCGTTGGCAAACCAGATCCGCGACGTTGAAGGCTCGGCGCGACCCGACCGCGAACACGCTACGTTTGACCTTCCCCTCAATAACTGCCCGGCGTTTGCCCGCTCGCACTGACCAGCGCGATCGTGACGTGTCAGCGGCGGCACGGCCGAGCGTGAAGGAATCGGGACGTTGAGTGTCCCGATTCCTTCATCGTCGCGGGCCGTTCCTATCCCGGAGCTTGATCAACGGAGGATCGGGGACACTCAACGTCCCCGATCCTCCGTTGATCAAGCCGGGATACCTAGCACCCGTCAAGCGGGGAAGGTTCCGGACGCTCAACGTCTCAAATCCTCCCCAGTCGCCCGCATCTGCATCCCGTGGGTGGGCAAACACGGGTCCACCGGAACCCGAATCGCCACTCACGACCACCGCGACCTCAGCTCGCCGGTTGACCCGAGGGACTCACAACCTCCCAGGCCGCCTCGATCATGCGGAAGATCTCGTCCACCGCGGCTTCCGGATCCGCCGCCTCACGGCCGAGCGAGTGGGCGTCGACCACGAACCGCGCGATCGTCCGGCAGGCCGTCGCGGAGTGCGAGAGACCGGGATCGGCCGCGATCGCCGCGGCCAGTGATTCCGCGTGCCGCAGCCTCATCGACTCCTCGTACTCCCGCAACGCGGGCGATCCGTCGATCATGCGCCAGATCGGCGCGGCACCGTCCGCCGTGCAATGCCGCACCATCGCGTGCATCTCCCGGCGCAGCGCGGAAATGAGCGGCTCGTGCGGGGCGCGACCGGTCACCGCCCGCGCGAGACTCTGCTCGAAATTCGCGTCCCGCTCGAACACCAATGCCTCCTTCGAGGCGAAGTGGGAGAAGAGCGTGGTGACGGCGACGTCGGCCTCCGCGGCCACCTCGCGGATGCCCACCGCGTCGTATCCGCGCTCCAGAAAGAGCCGCAGGGCGGTGTCGGCGATCTTCTGTCGGGTCGCGGCCTTCTTGCGCTCACGACGTCCGAGAACCTCGGTCATGCTGCAAAGCTATCAGATACGAAACACCACCAGTTCCAAAACACTACCCGTTAGTGCTACGGTCCGACTCATGAAGAAAGTGATCTTTACCGAGTTCGGTGGTCCGGAAGTCCTGCAGCTCGTCGATGCCGAGGACCCGCACGCGGGCCCCGGCCAGGTACGCATCGCGGTGCGGGCGGCGGGAGTGAACCCCGTCGACTGGAGGATTCGCGAGGGGCAGGTCCTGGGCGCTCATCCGACAGCGCTGCCCTCCGGGGTCGGGCTGGACGCCGCCGGAGTGGTGGACGAGGTCGGCGAGGGTGTCACGGACCTCGAGGTCGGCGACCGGGTGTTCGGCGAGGGTTTCAGCACCTATGCCGAGTTCGCCGTGATGTCGGCCTGGGCGAGGATGCCCGAAGGCCTGACCTTCGAAGAAGCGGCCGGATATCCCTCTGTGGTGGAGACCGCGCTGCGCCTCATCCGCGAAGCGGGGGTGCGTTCCGGCGAGACGCTGCTGGTCAGCGGCGCTTCCGGCGGGGTCGGATCGGCGGTAGTGCAGATCGCCCGTGAACGCGGCATCACGGTGATCGGCACGGCCGGGGCCGCGAACCAGGATTACTTGCGCGGCCTGGGCGCCATCGCCACGACATACGGCGAGGGCTGGGCAGGGCGGGTTCGAGAGCTCGGTCGGGTCGACGCGGCTCTCGACCTGGCGGGATCGGGCGTGATCCCCGAACTCGTCGAGCTCACCGGGGATCCGCTGAAGGTGCTCTCCATCGCCGATCTCGGTGCACCGGAGTTCGGTGTCCGGTTCTCCGGCGTGGCCGGCAGCGTGCCGGACGCGCTCGCCGAGGCCGCGGACCTCATTTCACGGGGCAAGCTCCATATCCCGGTCCAGAAGTCGTACACGCTCGCCGACGCCGCGGCCGCGCATGTCGACAGCCATGCCGGTCACACCCGCGGACGCCGGGTCATCGTCATCTGAGCCTGTTTCAGGCGGGAAGGATCACGACGCCGTCGTCGTCGGAGTAAAGCGTGTCGCCGGGAGTGAAGGTCACTCCCCCGAAGCCGATAGGGACGTCGACGGCGCCGACTCCCGCCTTGGAACTCTTGCGCGGGTTGGTGCCGAGCGCCTTCACGCCGAGCGGGAGCCCGGCGAGTTCGGCGCTGTCGCGGACCGCGCCGTTGACGACCACGCCCGCCCAGCCGTTGTCCACGGCGGATTTCGCGATCATGTCGCCGGTGAGCGCGCTGTGCAGGGAGCCGCCGCCGTCGACGACCAGGACGTTGCCCTCGCCTGGGGTGTTCAGCAGCTTCTTGACCAGGCCGTTGTCCTCGTGACAGGAGACGGTCCGGATCGGGCCGGAGAACTTCCGGTGCCCGCCGAACTGGCGGAACTGGGTGTCGCAGACGCGCAGCCGGTCGCCGTGTTCGTCGACGAGGTCGGCGGTGGTGAAGGAATCGATCACGGCGACAGAGTGTAGGTGCCGTTCAACCGGTTTCGCGCCTGCACGATGAGATCCGCCACACGCCGGGCTTCCGGGATCGCCCGTAGTTCCAGCACCGGCGTCGCCCAAGCGCCGCGATGTCCGTTCTCCCGGGCCTGCCACCGGTTCCATCGGCTTCCGAAGGTGATCGTGCCGAGGCCTGCCTCATCGACCTTGACCTGGTGCGGCATCTGGAGACGCGCCAGCCAGACCCAGCGGAATTCCGTGCCGGGGCGACCGCGATCATCTGCGTGAACTCGGGAAGCCATTTTCGCGGACGCCGCGGCGATCCTGCCCACAGCACTTCTTCGCCTTCTTGCAACGGATACGGCTGCATCGAACCCTCCCCAGGTTGTCACCGGGAGTACGTCCGAACCGTCCGTCACGTTGCCTCGGACCGAAACAAGGTGCCCAGCACGTGGGCTAGGATCGCGCCGGGGTCGGCGGCCGGGGCGACGGTCTGGCGCAGAGCGAGACCGATCCCCAGTGCACCGAGCATGACGACGGCCTGGTCCAGCGGCATCGCGGGTTCGAGTCGCAGGCGGCGGGAGTGCTCGGTCAGCAGGGCGACCACCTCCTCGTCGTGACGCCGCTGGATGGCGGCGATCAGGGCGGCGGTTTCCGGTTGCTGCGCCGTCGCGGCGAGCACTTCCGCGGCCGCCGCGCTCCATTTCGCCGCGTCCTTGTCCGCCACGTCGACGGGGTTCAGTGCGGCGATCACCTCGTCGCGCGTGGTGGCGCCGGCGAGAGCTTCCCGCAGTCCTCGGAGATGGCCGTCGGCACCGGCTTCGATGATCGCCAGCCACAACCCTTCCTTGCCACCGAAATGCTTGTAGACGGCGCCGCGGGTGTAACCGGCGTCGGCCGCGATCTCCTCGACCGTCGCCGCCAGGAATCCACGCCGCAGGAAGACCTCTCGCCCGGCTTCCAGCAGGTGTCCGTGCGTGCGTTGCTGCTGCTCGGCCCGCGTCAGCCTGGTCATCGTCTCTCTTTCGGTAACAGTACGTTTCTAGAAACACGATGTTACTGTATCGTCCGGTGCATGGAGTTCCTGGCCCCTGTGGCCGCGTTTCTCAGCCTTCCGCTCTTCCTGGCCGGGTTCGCGTGGTACGCCGTGCGTGCCCGCCGATGCGGCGTGAGCCAGTCCTTGCTGGCGCCGATCGAGGAGATTTGGGACCCGATCGCGCACAAGACCAACATCGAGATCCAGATCGAGGCCGAACGGAGTCCTGAGACGCCGTCGCCCGGTGACCCACCCGAGATGCTCAGCCGGTTCAATATCCGACGGTGAAATGCCGATCCCGTCCCGGATTCTCGAGTTCGTCCACGATCGCGATGGCGAAATCCTCCGCCGAGATCCGGGACGAGCCGTCAGCCGCGGTGAGGATGGTGGTCGCTCCTCGCCGGTAGCCCCCGGTCCGGATCCCGGGTTCCAGCATCGCGGGCGGGCTGAGGTACACCCAGTCCCCCGCGTGCGCTTCGCAGGCTTGGAGCTGCGTCGTGCTCGCCGAGGCGATGGTCCGCCAGGCCACCGGCACGAACGCCGGGTCGTCGATGACGAGACCGCCGGAAGGCGAGCGCAGCGGTCCGGCACCGCCGACCACCAGGACGCGCGTACCCGCCGCGGCGTCGAGCAAGGCCGTGATGGTGGCGGCGACGGTGTCTTCCGCGCCGGGCGCGGGTCTCGTGGCGCCCACGATGGCGTCGGCTCCGGCGAGGACCGCGGTCATGTGGTCGACGTCGGTGGCGTCGCCTCGCACGACGTCGACGTCCGGGTGCGGGGGCTCAGCCGGGTCACCGCGGAAGACGGCGGTGACGTGATGCCCGCGGGCGACGGCCTCGGTGACGACACGGGAGCCGGTCATGCCCGACGCTCCGACAACGGCGATCTTCATCGGACGACGCCTTCCTGCTTGGTCTTCGGGGTGATCTGGCCCGCGACGATCGAGGCCAGGGCGAGTGCGAAACCGACGAGCTGGACGAAGCCGAGCGACTGGCCGAGCAGCGCGGCGCCGAGCAACGCGGCGACCATCGGCGAGAGCAGGCCGAGGACGGCGACCGAGGTGACCGGCAGGGACGTGATGCCGCGGAACCACAGGACGTACGCGAGCAGGCCGCCGATCAGGCCGAGCCAGAGGTAGCCGAGGGCCGCGTTCAGGTCGATGGCGGGCGGCGAGCCTTCGAACAGGAAGGTCACCGGCACGAGGAACAGTCCGCCCGCGGTGAGCTGCCAGGAGGCGAACGCCGTCGGTCCGACGTCCGCCGGACGCCCCCACCGTTTGGTGAGGGTGACGCCGAGCGCCATGGTCGCGGCGCCGCCGAGTCCGGCGAGGACCCCGATGACGTCGAAACCGGCCGCCGGTCCGATCACGACCAGCCCGACGCCCACCATCCCGACGATTCCCCAGGCGAACCGCCACGCGGACGGGCTCTGCCGCAGCACGGCCACGGCAAGGATCGCGACGAGGAGCGGCTGGGCGGCGCCGAGGGTGGCCGCGACTCCGCCGGGCAGCCGTTCCGCCGCGACGAAGAGCAGGGGAAAGAACATCCCGATGTTGAGGACGCCGAGCACGGCGGCCTTCAGCCACCAGCCGCCACGCGGGAGGGTGCGGGTGATGGCCAGCGCGATCAGGCCCGCGGGAAGGGCGCGCATGAGCCCGGCGAACAGGGGATGTCCCGGCGGGAGCAGTTCGGTGGTGACGACGTAGGTCGTACCCCAGACCATCGGGGCGAAGGCGGTCAGCGCGGTGCCGGTGAGCCCGGCGGTGCGCGGTGTGGTCGTCAGCGTTTTCACGCTTCTCAGCTTCGACGCTCCCGATCAATGAGTCCAACACATGTTTGTCACCTGATCAATCTTGATTCAAGATAGATCCATGGAGCTTCAGCAGATGCGGTACGTCGTGGCGGTGGCGGAGACGAACAGCTTCACGCGCGCCGCGGAACGATGCCTCGTCGTGCAGTCGGCGTTGAGTCACCAGATCGCGCGGCTGGAACGGGAACTCGGCGCGCGGCTGTTCGAGCGCACGAGCCGCCGGGTCCGGCTCACGGCCGCGGGTGAGGCGTTCCTGCCTGCCGCCCGCCAATGTCTCGAAGCCGCCGAGAGGGCGGGCTCGGAGGTGGCCGCCGCGGTCGGCGAGATTCGCGGACGGCTGACCGTCGGCGTCATCCCGACCGTCGCGGCGCTCGACGTTCCCGCCGCGCTGCAGACGTTCCACCGGCGGTATCCGCATGTCCGGATCGGACTGCGGGTCGGTGCGAGCGGGCACCTGGTGCAGCAGATCAAGGACGGCGCGATCGAGGTCGCGTTCCTCGGGCTTCCGGTGTCGGATCGGCCGGAAGGCGTCGGTACCTGCGAGCTGGGGCGTGACGACCTGGTCGCCGTGGTGGCACCCGGTCATCCGCTCGCCGACGAGTCCGAAGTGGACTTGAAGCGGCTCTCGTCCGAAGTGTTCGCCGACTTCCCCGCCGGATCGGCGGGGCGGGCCCAGACGGATCAGGCGTTCGCCGCGGCCGGAGTGACCCGTGAGGTGGCCTTCGAGGTGACGGCCGCCGACTTCATGGCGCGGCTCATCCATCAAGGGCTGGGAGTGGCGTTGCTGCCGTCGAAGTACGTGCCGAACCTGAGCGGTGTGGTCACCGTGCCGGTGACGGACGCGCCCGCGCGGATCGAGCATCTGGTCTGGAACCGCTTCACGGTCACTCCGGCGGCGAAGGCGTTCCTGGAAGTGCTGGGCGTCGGTCCGTGAAGGACTCCTTCCCTACCCTGAAAGTAGGGAAGGAGTCCTTTACGGACCATCAGCCGGGTCAGCCTTCCTTGATGACCTCGAACAGGCTGGTCCACGAGCTGCGCCCGTGTCCCGCGGCGATCGCCCGGTCGTAGTGCGACTTGACCGCCTCCGGCAGGAGCACGTCGATTCCCGCGTCCCGGCTCGCCTGCACGATGTGGTCGGCGGTCGCGCCCATCATGGTCACGTCGGCCTCGTCGCCGGGGTGGTCGCCCTTCTCGATCTGCTCGGCCGCGGCGTCCAGGTAGAAGTCCATCGTCGCGAACAGGTCCTTGGCGTACGGGACGAACTTCTCCACGGACGTCCCGGCCGAACGCACCAGCGCGCTCGCGTGCATGAACACCGAGAGCGAGTTCAGGAAGATGTCCAGCTGTGCCTGGTAGAACAGCTGCGCCAGCCGGACGTCCTCGCCGAGGAAGTCCGCTCGCCCGATGAGCGCCAGGGTCTCGCGGTACTTCTCGAACACCTCGGCCGGGCCGCTGTAGAAGACGTAGGCCTCCTCCTTGCCCACCAACGGCGCCGGGACCATCAGGCCACCCGCGAGGAACTTCCCGCCGCGGGCCTCGACCCAGTCCGCGGCTTCGCGGGTCTTCTCCGGGGTGTCCGAGCTGAGGTTGACGATCACCTTGCCCGCCAACGCTTCCTCCGCCTTGCCGAGGATGTCGTACATCGCCGCGTAGTCGGTGAGGCTCAGCAGCACCAGCTCCGATGCCGACACTGCGTCCGCCGGTGTCTCGGCGCGCACCGCACCCGCGGCGACGACGCCGTCCGCGCGGGCGGCGGTGCGGTTCCAGACGGTCACTCCGTGGCCGTTCTCCAGGAACACCCGGACCATGGCCTGTCCCATCGGGCCGAGCCCGATCAGTGTGATCATTGTTCTTTCCTTACTTTTTCAGGAGTTCGATGACGCCGATCAGGTCTTCGGCGCCATGTCCGTCGGCGACCCGTTTGTCCATCAGGGGCTGGAGCGGCGCGAGCAACTCGGCGCTGACACCCTGTTCTTCGGCGGCCTTCGCCAGGTTCGGGAAGGCCGCGGCCTGCATCGCGAGGTTCGACACGACGTCGGTCACGTAGTCGCCGTCGTCGATCTGCTCGGCCGCGCGCTCCAGGAAGCCGCTCATCGCGTCCATCCAGCCGCGAAGCAGCGGAGCGAACTCCCTCGCTTTGGCTCCGGTGGAGCCGACGAGGGCGAAGGCCTGGATGACGCCGATGAAGTGCCCGTACATCCCGCTGAGCAGTGCGATGTCGTACAGGGGCGCCAGTCCGGGATCGGCCCCGAGGTAGTTGGTGCCGCCGAAGGTGTCGAGCGCGGTGCGGGCCCGGCCGAAGACGGTGCCCGATCCGCTGTAGAAGACGAACGCCGCGGGCGAGCCGATCATCGGCGGGACGGCCATGATCCCGCCGTCCAGGTAGTCCGCGCCCAGTTCCCCGGCCCACGCGCTCATCTCGCGTGCCTGGCCGGGGGTGCCGTTGGTCAGGTTGATCAGCTGCCGTCCTTCGAGTCCGGCCGCGACCGGGTCCAGGACCTCGTGCACCGAGTCGTAGTCGAGCAGGCAGGCGATCACGATCTTGTTCGCCGCGAGAGCCTCGGACACCGTCGAAGCGACAGTGGCTCCCTTCGCCGCCACGCCCTCGGCGCGGCTCGCGGTCCGGTTCCACGCGGTGACCGGATGCCCTGCGGCCAGCAGTGCCTCTACGAGCGCGGTTCCCATCGCGCCCAGCCCCAGTACCGTCACCGGGGTCTTGCCGTGTTCGGTCATGGGACCACCGTGCCGCCGCCCGCGCACGGATCGCTGCGGGTTCGCGCACGGCCGCCCGCACGAGATTGTCGGTGGTCCGCGCTAACGTCGGTTTCGTGCGTTTCGGAGTGCTGGGACCGCTCGCCGTGTGGACGACCGCCGGCGAGCCCGTCGTCGTGCCCGAGGCGAAGGTCCGCCTCCTGCTCGCCGGGCTGTTGAGCAGGGAGGGCAGGGCGGCGCCGGTGTCGTCGCTGACCGACGATCTCTGGGGCGAGCATCCGCCGGGCAACCCCGGCAACACCCTGCAGACCAAGGTCTCCCAGCTGCGCCGCACCCTTGGCAAAGCCGAGCCGGGTGCCCGGGAGATCGTGACGCATCACCCCGGCGGATACGTCCTCGCCGTCGAACCCGGTGACCTGGACGTCCACCGGTTCCGCATGCTCACCGCCCGGGCCCGTGAGGCCGTCGATCCACGTGCCCGGGCCGCGCTGCTGGCGGACGCGCTGGCGTTGTGGCGCGGGCCCGCGTATGCCGGATTCGAGGACGAGACCTTCGCCGTGGCCGCGGCCCAGCGGCTGGAGGAGGAACGGCTGCTCGCCGAGGAGGAGCGAGCCGAAGCCCGGCTGGCTCTCGGCGAGCACGGGGTCCTCACCGGAGAACTGGCCGGTCTGGTCTCACGGCATCCGTTGCGGGAACGGCTCCGAGGCCTGCTGATGCGCGCGTTGTACGCGGCCGGGCGGCACAGTGAGGCGCTCGAAACCTACGCCGAGCTGCGCACCCGTCTGCGTGACGAGTCCGGCCTCGAACCGGGGCCGGAGCTCGCGGCCCTGCACCAGGCCGTCCTCACCCGGAGCCCTGATCTCGAACCCGTCCGTGCCCCCGCGCCGGTGCGCGGGAACCTGCCGGAGGCGCTGACCGAACTGGTCGGCCGCACGACGGCGGTCAAGGAGGTCGGAGCGCTCGTCACCGACTCACGGCTGGTCACCCTCACCGGCCCGGGAGGGGTGGGCAAGACCAGGCTCGCCATCGAGGCCGCGTCGAAACTGGCGATGGCCGACGGCACCTGGCTGGTGGAACTGGCGGGCCTGGACAACGTCGAGTGCCCCACGTGCCCGCCGGAAGACCTGGTCGCAGTCGTCCTGACGGCCGTGCTCGACGTCCGGGAGGAGGCCACTTCCGCGAAGACGCTGACGCACTCGCTGGCCGATGCGTTGCGCGACAAAGAGATCCTGGTCGTCCTGGACAACTGCGAACAGGTCGTCGAACCGGTCGCGGCGCTGGTGGAGCGGCTGCTGGCGGCGGCACCCCGGCTGCGCGTGCTCACGACCAGTCAGGAGCCGCTCGGGCTGCCCGGGGAGACCGTCTGGGCGGTCCCGCCGCTCGATCTGCCCGAGCAGGCCGATTTCGCCACCGTGCGGGAATCGAGTGCCGTCCGGCTGTTCTCCGCCCGGGCAACGGCCGCTGCCCCGGGTTTCGCGCTCGACGCGGAGAACGCGGCCGTGGTCGCCCGGATCTGCCGCACGCTCGACGGGATCCCGCTGGCGCTCGAACTCGCCGCCACCCGGGTGCGGACGCTCGGCGTGCACGAACTCCTCGCCCGCCTCGACGACCGGTTCGGCCTGCTGTCCTCGGGCAGACGGGGCGGACCGCGCCGTCAGCAGACCCTCCGCGCGATGATCGACTGGAGCTGGAGCCTGCTGAGCGAGCCCGAACAGATCGTGCTGCGCAGGCTCGCAGTCCATGCCGAAGGGTGCGGTCTCGACGCGGCCGAGTCGGTTTGCGCGGGCGGAGAGATCGCCTCCGCCGACGTCCTGGACTTGCTGGCCAGGCTCGTAGACCGGTCTCTGGTGGTCAGCAGGCCGGGCAGGTCGGGCGAACCGCGGTTCCGGCTGCTGGAGTCGGTCTCGGCGTACGCACTGGAACATGCCGGGCAGGCGGGCGAACTCGACGACCTGTACTTGCGGCATGCCCGTTTCCACGTCGAGCTGGCCGAACGCGGCGACGCGGGATTGCGCGGCAAGGAACAACGACGCTGGCTCGACAGGCTCGACACCGAAGGCGCCAACACCCGCCGCGCGCTGGAAACCCTGCTGCGACAAGGCGAACAACGGCTCGCATCGCGGCTGGTGAACGCGACGACGTGGTTCTGGTTCCTCCGCGGCAGGCTGACCGAAGCCCGGCGCTCGTTGGACCTCGTGCTCGCCCCGGAGACCGCCACCGGCGACGACCACGCGCAGGCACTCGGCTGGCGCACCGGCATCGCCGTCCTCGACGGCACCTGCACCGAGGGCGCGGCGGAGGAAGCCGTGTGGGGCATCGCCGATCCCGTCGCGCGCGCCCGGTCACTGTGGTTCCTCGGCTACGCGTGGTCCACGATCGGCGACCTGTGCCGCGCGGAGAAGCTCACGCTCGGCGCGCTGGAAACCGCCCGTGACGCCGGCGACGACTGGGGTGCCGCGGCCGCGCTGAGCGAGAGGGCGGGACACCTGATCGCCGGGGGCGATCTCACCGGCGGCGGCCGCATGGCCGCCCAGAGCGCCGGGATCTTCGACGGCCTCGGCGAACGCTGGGGCTGGCTGCAGGCATCGTTCGTCCTCGGCATGCTGGCCTCGATCGCCGGGGACTACGACCACGCCGCCCGCGTCCACCGGGAGAGCCTTCGCCGCGCGGAGGAGCTGGAGCTGTGGCCGGAGGTCGCCTACAAACTGTCCTGGCTCGGGCGGACAGCGCTGCTCACCGGAGACTTCCAGGAGGCCAAGGACTTCCACGAGCGGGCCAAAGCGCTGGCCATCGAACACAGCTTCACCCCCGGCGAGGTCTACGCCGAGACAGGGCTCGCGCTCGGCGCGCGACGCCAAGGGCTGTTCGAGGAGGCCGAGCGGCGACTGCTGTCCATTTTGGACTGGCATCGCCGGGTGGAGTCCGCGGCGGGCAGCACCCTGATCCTCGCCGAGCTCGGGTTCATCGCCGAGCAGCGCGGAGACGCCGCGAAGGCGAAGAAGCTCCAGTTGGACGGCCTGGCCGTCGCCCGCCCCAGCGGCGATCCTCGCGCGATCGCCCTCGGCCTCGAAGGCCTTGCCGGCGCGGAAGCGGCAGCCGGCTCGTATCACCGTGCCGCACGCTTGCTGGGCGCCGCCGCGGCCTCCCGGGAATCGGTGGGTGCTCCCCTGCCGAAGGCCGAACGCGGCGACGTCGACAGAATCACGGGAGTCATCGTCGCGGCTCTCGGGGAAACCGCGTTCTCCGAGGAGATCGTGATCGGCGAGGCGGCCTCGATCGATCAACTCGTGACAGACAGTCAGTAGCCGCGTACCCGCGTCACCACAATGGACCAAGGATTTACTTCACGTCGGCAACAAAGGGTGATTTCTTTCTGTCCCCGAGCCTTCCTGACCGGTAGCGTGCGTATCCATGCGGGTGAGGTGGGGGGCTCCCGGCGGGCCCAAGGTGACGATGCCGTGGCGAGCGGCTCCGCGGGCGGCATTGACCAGCCCTTTGACTTTGATCATCGCCGCGGTGACCGCCTTACTGGCCTGTTTCCTCGGTACCGCCGCCGTCCTGCAGGCTTCCGCCGCGGGCGGTGCGGCGGTCGCGTACCAGTCCGGCATCGCCTGCCCGGATTACTACGGACCGGTCTTCAGCAAGGACAACGTCCCTGCCGCGGCTGCTCCGCAGATCATCGACTCGGTCCGGAGTAAGGCTCCGGCGCACGGTTTCGCCGCGCCGGTCACCTCCCGCTACACGACCGTTCTCGTCGGCACCGAGTTCAACGGGGATTCCAACTACAAGGTCACCCTCGCCCACCGGGACCAGGCGGTCCCGGGTCACCTCGACGTGACGAACGGGTCTGCGGGCGCCGGGCTCCTGCTCGGGACCGTCGTGGCCAAGGCGGAAGGGATCAAAGCCGGGACCACGCCGAGCTTCCGGGGTGCCCAGCTCCCTCCGGTCACCGGGCTGTACCGCGACCTCGCCGACCCGGCGCCGCGCTGGTGGTGCTCGCAGCAACGGAACGCGGTGGTCAGCAGGCTCGCCAACGACCCGCTCGACTCGGTCATGTTCGCCACCGACGGGAAGACGTTCGACGACGCCGTCCGCACGCTGGGCCTTCCGGAGATCAAGGCGCTGCACCTGTCGTTCTACGAGGCTCCGCCCAAGACCGTGAGCGAGGCAGAGGACCTGCTGGAACGCTCGAAGGCGCTCATCGCCGACGTCAAGGCGGATCTGGGTGCCCGCGGCCTCGGTGACGCGATCACCGGTTCGGTGCCGTTCGAGCGCTCCGTGGAGATCAGCAACCAGGCCGAATCGAATGTCCTGGTCTCGATCCTGCCGCTCGCGGCCATCAGCATCCTGGTCGGCTGCGCCGGTATCGGCACCGTCGCGTTGCAGTGGCACCAGCGCCGTCACCCGCAGCTGCGGCTGCTGGCCGCCCGCGGCAGCGCGCCGGGAGCACTGGGGATGCTCGCGGTCGCCGAACTCGGACTGCCCATCGTGGCCGGCGGTGTGGCCGGCGGGGTGCTCGCCCGGCTGTTGCTCGGGGTTTACGGTCCGCCAGGGGAAATCGGCGAAGGGGCGCTGCTGAGAGGGTCGCTCGTCGCGGCCGTGATCCTCCTCGTTTCGCTCGCGCTGCTGGCCGGGGTGATCGCCTTCCGCACGCATCGGGAGTTCGAACTCGGCCGGGTCAAGTCCGGACGCCGTAAGGGCATGAAGCTGCTGGCGGTCTTCCCGTGGGAACTGCTCACCGCCGGCGTCGCCCTGCTCGGCTGGACCCGGCTCGTCGACTACAGCAAGGGATCCCGGATCGGGAACCCGCTCCCCCAGGTCGACCCGCTCGCGCTCACCTATCCGGTGTTCGTCGTGCTCACCGTCGGCCTCCTGGCCGCGCGACTGGCCTGGCTCGCGCTGCTCGCGTCGCACCGCGCGCGGCTGTGGTCCCGGCCCGCGCTGCAACTGGCGATCCGGCGGCTCGCCAGCGCTCGCGCGCCGGTCACCGGCGTCCTCGTGATCGGCACGCTGGCCATCGGCACCCTCGCGACCGGGATCGGGATCGCGCGCGGGCAGGAAGAGGCGCTGCACACCAAGTCGGCGATCTTCGTCGGCGCCGAGACCCGGGTGGACACCGAAAGCGTCATCGGCACCGGCCAGATCCCGCTGCCCGCCGAGATCAACGGCAGCACCACGATCGTCGGCGAGCTCACCGGCACGGGCAACGTCGTGCTGGTCGTGGATCCGCAGACCTTCCGGCGCGCCGCCACCCTCGGCCCGCTCGACGGTGCCGAGGTGGACCGGTTGCTCGGCGGCCTGTCGGGTGGTCCCGGCAACGGTGTCCCGGCGATCCGGGTCGGGAACGACGCGGCCCAGAAACCCCGGCTGGGAGCCGGTCTCCCGGACGCCAGGACGATCGGCGAGCTGTCGATGTTCCCGATCATCGGCACCAAGGCCGGGTACGTGATCTCCCGGGAATCGCTCAGCGCCGCCCAACTGCGCGCCGTGCCAAAGTGGAGCCTGCTGTCCGGCTCGTCGATGACGCAGGTGACCGAAGCGCTGGTCTCCGTGGGAGTGGCCACGGCGGTCAACCGCGTCACCCGTGACTCCGCCCTCGACGCGCTTCCGTTCTACGTCGTGTCCTGGACGTTCTCGTTCATGGCCCTGCTCGGCGCCGTGCTCGGGGTGGTGGCGGTGCTGTCGCTGCTGGTCGCGGTCGAAGTCCGCCGACGCCAGAACGCGCTGGCCGGGGCGCTGGTCCTGCGGATGGGCATGCGACCGCGCGCCCTGCTGGCGAGTCACCTGATGGAACTGGGCGCGCTCAGCGGGCTCGCGGTGGTCATCGGCGTCGCCTGCGGGATTTCCGTCGCGGGACTTTCGGTGCCGCGCTTCGACCCGGCGACCTTCCTCGCCCCGCGTTCGGCCCTGCCCAACCCGACCCCGATGGCCCTGACCGTGCTGGCCGTCGGCGTGCTCGTCGTGGCGCTGGCAGGCTGGATCGCGATGCGCTCGGTGCGCACCGCCCGGACCGCGGAGCTGATTCGTGCCTGAGAAACCGATCTTCCGGCTTCGCGGGATCGGCGTCGACTACCAGACGCCCGCGGGCACCGTCACCGGTGTCGACGACGTCACCATCGACATCCCCGCACGCGGGATCACCGTGCTGGCCGGGCCGTCCGGTTCCGGAAAATCCACCCTGCTGCGGACGCTCGGCCTGTTCGAGCAACCCGTTCGGGGCACGATCTCCTTCCAGGGCACCGAAACCGCCACGCTGCGGCATCGCGAGCGGCGGGCGCTGCGGCGCAACCACCTCGGGCTGGTGTTCCAGAACCCGACCGACAACCTGCTCGCGTATTTGAGCGTCGCCGACAATCTCCGCGCGGCGGCAGAATCGGCCGGAACGGAATGCCTGCCCGACGACATCCTCGAACAGTTGGGGCTCGGCGGCACCGGCGCCTGGCAGATCTCCGCGCTGTCCGGCGGGCAGCAGCAGCGCCTCGCGTTCGGCTGCACCCTGGCGCGCCGCTCGACCGTCGTCCTCGCCGACGAGCCGACGTCCCAGCTGGACGAAGGGTCGGCCGACCTGGTACTCGACACGCTGAAGTACCTGGCGGACCAGGATTTCGCCGTGATCGTCGCTTCGCACGACGACCGGCTCATCGAACTCGGCAGCCGCGTCGCGCGGATGCACAAAGGCAGCCTCGAAGCTGTCGAAGAACGGGAGGTCGTGCCGTGATGGCGGAACCCGCCCTCGAGGCCGTCGGGTTGCGCCGCCGGTTCCCCCATCCCAGCGGGGACGTCGAAGTCCTGCGCGGGCTCGAACTGCGGGTGGCCCCGGGAGAACTGGTCACCGTTTCCGGCAGATCCGGCTCCGGCAAGAGCGCGCTGCTGGCTCTGCTGTGCGGCTTCGACTCGCCGGATTCCGGCAGTGTCCTGCTGGACGGCGTCCCGATAGCGGGCGCGCCGCCGTGGCACACCTGCGCCGTCCTGCCCCAGGCGCTCGGTCTCGCGAACGAACTGACGATCGCGGAGAACGTGGCGTTGCCGTTGCGGCTCCGGTCCGACATCCCCAAGCCCAGCGCGAAGGACATCCACACGCGGGTTTCGGAACTGCTGGAGGAACTCGGGATCGGTGACCTCGGCGACCGCTATCCCCTCGAGGTCTCCTTCGGGCAGCAGCAGCGGGTGGCGCTCGCCAGGGCCGTCAGCGGGCGTCCACGGGTCCTGCTCACCGACGAACCGACCGCGCACCTGGACGCCGGGAGCACCCCGCGAGTGCTGAGACTGCTGCGACGCTGCGCGGAAGAGGGCGCCGCGGTCATCGTGGCGACGCACGACGACGACGTGCACCGGATCGCCGACCGGCGGGTACGGCTGCTGGACGGCGTTCTTTCGTAAGCGGCTCAGAAGTGCAATGAAGGGGACTTTCATTGCAAATTTTGCGATGAAAGTCCCCTTCATTGCACTGGCGACCGAGACGGAGACGTGGAGGTGTGTGGAAATAGGGACGTTCAACGTCCCTATTTCCACACACCTCTACCGCAGGTAGCACCTCACGCTTACCAGCCACGTCCCAGTAGCTGGTACGGGGCGAAGGGGCCCTTCGCCACAACCGGAGACGCGAATGGCGAGTCGCGCGGTCTCAGCATCGATTGTTCCCAATGTCGCATTCGAGACGCTCAGCGACTCGAATGCGACATTGGGAACAGCGAACACCCCTGACGCGCGTCAGGGAGCTACCGGGCCCGCCTTCCCGTACAGATCGTTCCCGGCCCAGTTCACGATGTCCTGCGAAGGTCGCGACGGCGGGACCGGCACGAAGTTCGCGGCGTCGTCGACGCTTCCGGTGCCGTCGTACTTGGCCTGCAGCGGGTACGGGAACACCGGCCGGGTGCGGAAGACCTTGCCGGTGGCGTCGCGGCCGGTGGCGATCGTCCGGTCCGGCGCGGTGCCGCGTTCGACCCAGGAGACCAGTTCCTTCAGCGGGTCGTACTCGGTCAGCTTGTCGCCGGTCGCGCAGTGGTACAGGCCGGGGACCATGAACAGCCGGGCCCAGTCCCGCGTCGCGGCGGGGCCGCCGTTGGCTCGGGTGAGCCGCTGGTAGTAGTCGATGGTGCCCGCCGGGGGGATCGCCTGGTCCGCCCAGCCGTGCCAGATCACGAGTTTGCCGCCGGAGCGCCGGAACTCACGCAGGTCCGTCGACATCGCGTTGGAGCGGATGCCTTCCGGGGTCAGCTTGTCGAATTCACGCGAGGTGAAGGCGAACTTGTCGACCGACGAATGCGGTGTCCCGATCGGGTAGGCCATGTACTTCAGGTAGTTGTCAGCGAGTCCGTACGCGGCGGGGACGCCGCCGAATTCCGGCGCCGGGATGATCCAGCCGTACCAGGACAGTTCGGAGCCGACGGTCTGGCCGCCCGGGTACAGCTTGCGGCCGCGTTCGTCGGTGGGCGGCGCGTAGATCTTCTTGGTGGCCTCGACCTGGGCCGGGGTGAGGCAGCCGGCGTTGTCGGTGCCGGTCGGGCAGGCGATCGTCGCCGGGTCGAAGCGGCAGGTGCGCGGGTCGTCGATGGCGCCGTCACCGAGTCCGTCGGCGTTGTCGCAAGAGGACAGCGCGGCGGCGTGCAGTGCCGGGAGCTTTTCCGCGGTCAAGATCGGCTTGCCGTCGGCGCCGGTGTTCACCTTGGCGAGCCAGGTCTGGTAGGCGCCGATGAGCGGACCCCAGTAGCCGGCCGGTGCGCCGGCGATGATGCCGTCGAAGTCGTGCGGGTAGCGCTGCGCGAGCAGGAGCGCTTCGCGGCCGCCGTCGGAACAACCGCTGAAGTAGGACTTCTTCGGCGGAGCGCCGTAGAACGCCGAAATGAGGCGCTTGGACGCCTTCGACACCACGTGCGGGGCCCGGAAGGCGAAGTCGTCGCGCGCGGCCTGGTTGTTCTCGGCCCATTTGCCGTCGTCGAAGATCAGCTCGCTCTTGCCGACGTGACCGTCGTCGGTGGCCGCGACCGCGACGTCGCCGCCGTGCGGCAGTCCGCAGTCGGCGAACGGCGGGGTGCTGACGACGCCGCAGAAACCGCCGCAGCCGAACTGCAGATACCGGCCCGCGTAGGTCTTGGTCGGCAGCCGGAGCTGGAACTGCACCGCCGGTTCGACGTAGCCGCGGACGTCGCAGTTCTCCGGTTCGGTCGCCGTCGCCGGCACCACGGTCGCGGTCTTGACGTGCGTGACCGCCCCGGGAACGTCGTAGGTCCGCACCAGGTCGGCGCAGGTGCGCACCGGGCGGAAGGTCGTTTCGCCGGCGGTGGCCGCCGGTGCCGTGAGTATCGAGCCTGCCGTGATGAGCGCTGCCACGCCGAGCATGGACAACCGCCGCATTTCCCCACCCCAGTTTCCCGGATCGGCTTTCAGTCGGATTCGTTCACCCTGGCCCGGCCCCCGGAGGTTGTCCACCGGGTTTCGGAAGCGCTCGCGAGGGCATCCGGGTTGTCCAGTTCGGGCCAGGTTTGTCCGAGTGTCTTGACATCGATGTCACAACCGAGTTTTTCTCTCTTGGCGTCCCCGGTCCCCCGCCTGTGCGGCGCCCAGCATGCCCCCGCGAGAAAGCATTGGTGCAACGATGCCCCGAAGCGTCAGACCTTGGGTCTGCAGCCTCTTGAGTGCCACGGTCGTGGCGTCTGGGCTGGTAGCCCTCCCGGCCACCGCCGCGGCCGAAGAAGCTCCGCCGGACTTCTACTCCTCTTTCGAACAGGGTGAACCGCAGCCGACGTGGAGCGACACCGTCGACGTCGACCCGTCCGGCAAGCCGAAGGCGTTCGGCGTCGACGGCGCGAACGCCACCACCATCCCCGGTGACATCCGCGGCAAGGTCACCGAGACGTCCGCCAACAGCGAGAACACCCCGAACGAGGGGGTGTCTAACCTGGTCGACGGCTCGACCGACACCAAGTGGCTCGCCTGGACGCCGACCGGCTTCGCGCAGGTCGTGCTGTCCGAGCCGACGTCGATCACGCGGTACGCGCTGTCCTCGGCGAACGACTTCGACAACCGCGACCCGCAGGACTGGACGCTGCAGGGCTCCGCCGACGGCCAGGCTTGGACGGATCTGGACAAGCAGACCGGCCAGAAGTTCTCGGGGCGGTTCCAGGCCAAGGAGTACCGCCTGCCCGCGGCGAGTGCCGCGTACAAGTTCTTCCGGCTGAACATCACGAAGAACAACGGCGGCGACATCATGCAGCTCTCGGAGCTGCTGCTGGCCAACGAGGACCCGGCGCCGCCTGCCCTGCCGAACATGCGCAGCTTCGCCGACAGCGGCCCGACTGGCGGCTACACGAACAAGAACCGCGTCGGCTTCACCGGCACGCGGGCGTTCCGCTACTCCGGCAGCCACAAGGCGCAGGGGCACGGCTGGTCGTACAACAAGATCTTCGACGTCGACATCCCGGTGGCGGCGACCTCGGAGCTGTCGTACAAGGTGCAGCCGGAGTTCATCCGAGGCGACCTGAAGTACCCGAGCACGAACGTCGCGGTGGACCTGGCGTTCACCGACGGCACGTACCTGAGCCAGCTCGGCGCGGTCGACCAGTACGGTTTCGGGCTTTCGCCGCAAGGCCAGGGCGCGAGCAAGGTGCTCTACACCAACCAGTGGAACCTGGTGCGCTCGCAGATCGGCGTGGTCGCGAAGGGCAAGACGGTCGACCGGATCCTGGTCGGCTACGACAACGCGAGCGGCCCGGGTTCGCTGCAGGGCTGGCTGGACGACATCAAGGTGTCGGCCACGCCGACGCCGCCGGCGAGCCTTCGCCCGAGCGACAACGTGCTGACCACGCGCGGTTCGTTGTCGAACGGGTCGTTCTCGCGCGGCAACAACATGCCCGCGACAGCGGTGCCGCACGGGTTCAACTTCTGGATCCCGACGACCGACGCGGGCACGTTGAGCTGGATGTACTCCTACCACTCGCGCAACAACGAGCAGAACCTCCCGGCGCTGCAGGCGTTCTCCGCGAGCCACGCGCCGAGTCCGTGGATGGCCGACCGGCAGACCTTCCAGTTCCTGCCCTCGACCGCCACCGGCGTGCCCAACCCGGATCGTGAAGCACGGAAGCTGCCGTTCAAGCACTCCAACGAGACGGCGCGGGCGCACTACTACGGCGTCGATTTCGAGAACGGGATCAAGACCGAGGTCGCGCCGACCGATCACGCGGCGCTGTACCGGTTCAAGTTCCCCGGTGCGGACTCGAACCTGATCTTCGACAACGTCAACAACAACGGCGGGCTGACCCTCGACCCCGCGGGCCGGGCCATCACCGGCTACAGCGACGTGAAGAGCGGGCTGTCCGCGGGTGCGTCGCGGATGTTCGTCTACGCCACCTTCGACAAGCCGGTGACCGCCGGTTCGAAGCTGTCGACCGGTTCCGGCGACCAGAAGCGGGACAACGTCCTCGGTTACCTCAAGTTCGACGCG
Source organism: Amycolatopsis sp. lyj-90 (assembly GCF_046549035.1). NCBI lineage: Bacteria > Bacillati > Actinomycetota > Actinomycetes > Pseudonocardiales > Pseudonocardiaceae > Amycolatopsis > Amycolatopsis sp. lyj-90. The sequence continues at coordinate 681,355 of NZ_JAJPWP010000004.1, read as the reverse complement.
GGCGCCGACAAGACGGTGAACATGCGGATCGCGACCTCGCTGATCAGCGTCGAGCAGGCGAAGAAGAACCTGGCGCAGGAACTCGCCCCGAACGCGACGGTCGAGTCGGTCGGTGAGACGGCGGCGAAGGCCTGGGACGAGAAGCTCAAGGTCATCGAGGTCGAGGGCGCGTCCAAAGACCAGCTGATCACGCTGTACTCGAACCTGTACCGGCTCTTCCTGTACCCGAACTCGGGCTTCGAGAACGTCGGCACCGTCGAGAAGCCGGTGAAGAAGTACGCGAGCCCGGTGTCGCCGAAGACCGGACAGGACACCCCGACACAGACCGGGGCGAAACTGGTCGACGGCGAGTTCTACGTCAACAACGGCTTCTGGGACACCTATCGCACGGTGTGGTCGGCGTATTCGCTGCTCAGTCCGGACACGACCGGGAAGCTGGTCGACGGTTTCGTGCAGCAGTACCGTGACGGCGGCTGGATCTCGCGCTGGTCCTCCCCCGGCTACGCGGATCTGATGACCGGGACCAGTTCGGACGCCGCTTTCGCGGACGCGTATCTCAAGGGAGTCAAGGGTTTCGACGTCCAGTCGGCCTACGACTCCGCGATCAAGAACGCCACCGTGACGCCGCCGAACGGGGCGGTCGGCCGGAAGGGCATCGACGAGGGCACGTTCCTCGGGTACGCGCCGAACACCGCCGACCACGGGTTCTCGTGGGCGATCGAGGGCTACGTCAACGACAACGCCATCGCGAACATGTCGAAGAAGCTCTACGACGAGGCTCCGGCGACAGACCCGCGCAAGCAGGAGTACCTGGACAACTACGGGTACTTCACCGAGCGGGCCACGCAGTACGTGAACGTGTTCGACCCGAGTGTCGGCTTCTTCCAGGGCCGTGACGCGGCGGGCAAGTTCACCCGGGCGAAGGACCAGTTCGACCCGGAGGTCTGGGGTATCGACTACACCGAGACCAACGCGTACGGCATGCGGTTCTCCGTTCCGCAGGACGGCCAGGGCCTGGCGAACCTCTTCGGCGGCAAGGCGGGGCTGGCGTCCAAATTGGACGAATTCTTCGCCACCCCGGAGACCGGCCTGAAGTACGGCAGCTACGGCGGGATCATCCACGAAATGACCGAGGCGCGGGACGTCCGGATGGGCATGTACGCCCATTCCAACCAGGCCGCGCATCACACGCTCTACATGTACGACTACGCGGGTCAGCCGTCGAAGACGCAGGCGAAGGTCCGCGAGGCGCTGGCGAGGTTGTACGTCGGCAGTGAGCTGGGTCAGGGCTACGGCGGTGACGAGGACAACGGTGAGCAGTCCGCCTGGTGGCTGTTCGGCATGCTGGGCTTCTACCCGTTGCAGGTCGGCAGCTCGGACTACGCGATCGGGTCGCCGCTGTTCACCAAGGCGACCGTGAACCTGCCCGGCGGCAAGAAGATCGTGGTCAACGCGCCGAAGAACAGCGCGAAGAACGTCTACGTGCAGGGCCTCAAGGTGAACGGCAAGGCCCAGTCCTCGACGTCGCTGGCGCATTCCGCGATCGCGAACGGTGGGACGCTCGACTTCGACATGGGCCCGAACCCGTCGTCGTGGGGCACCGGCCCCGACGACGCGCCGAAGTCGATCACCAAGGGCGACGCGGTGCCGACGCCGGTGCACGACCTGACCAAGCCGGTCTCCGGCGGGGACGCCGCGTTCTTCGACAACACGTCGCGGACCGAGGCGAAGGTCAAGGCGCCGATCCAGTACCAGGTGCCTTCGACGAAGGAGGCGGGTTCGTTCTACACGCTGACTTCCGGCAAGGGCGCGGGCGACGCGAAGAGCTGGGTGCTGAAGGGTTCCTACGACGGGAAGACATGGGCGGTCGCGGATGCGCGGACCGACCAGAAGTTCCCGTGGCGTCAGCAGACCAGGGCGTTCAAGATCGCGAACCCGGCGCACTACGCGTACTACCGGCTCGAGGTCACCGCGACCACGGGCGGGGAGGCGTCGCTGTCGGAATTCGAGGTGCTCGGCAAGCCCGACGCGGCGTGCACCCAAACGATCACGGCCGCGCACAAGGGCCCGCTGACCGTGCGCAACGGGGTGACCTGTGTGGACGGTGCGACGGTGTCCGGCCCGGTTTCGGTAGCGCAGGGTGCGAGCCTGATCGTCCGCGGCGGGTCGATCTCCGGGCCGCTGACGGCGACGGGTGCGGCGCAGATCGTGCTGGACCGGACGAAGGTGAACGGCCCGGTGGCGATCACCGGGTCGACCGGGCCGGTGTCGATCGAACTGACCGAGATCGGCGGTCCGGTGGCGTTGACGGGCAACAAGGGGCCGGTGCTGACCGCCAGCACGATCGGCGGACCTCTGGCGTGCGCGGCCAACTCCCCCGCTCCGACGGACTACGACCTGCAGAACACCGTCCGCGGTCCGTCCGCCGGGCAGTGCGCGAAGCTGTAGTCCTCCGGTAAGTACGTGAAGGCCCCCTTCATTGCGCCTAGCGCTGTGAAGGGGCCTTCACGTCTATTCGGGACGACGTCCGCGCAGGATGCCGAAACCGACGAGGGCGCCGGACAGCAGGGTGAGGGCGAGTCCGGCGTAGGTGGTCGCCGTCTGGAAGCCTGCCGTGTGCAGGGCCGTCGTCAGCGCGCCGGGGAAGACCAGCGCCAGGATGGTGCCGCCCAGCGCAATGCCGATCCCGGTGGTGACTTCGCTGGCGGTGTCGACGAGCGCGGCCCCGATGGTGGTCCGGTTCGGCGGCAGGCCGCGCATCACGTTGGTTCCCGCGACGACCCCGACCACGCGCATCCCCGCCGCGACGAGGGCGAGCGCGAGGGCGATCCAGACGTAGCCGAAGCCACCGAACGCGGTGTAGACGGCGAGACCGCACACGACCGCGCCTGCGCTGAGCCAGGCGGCTTTGGTGAGGCCGACGCGGGTGACCAGGGGGCCGACGAGAGCGCCGCCGGCGATCAGGACGACGACCTGGGGCAGCATCCCGATCGCCGCCTGGGCGGGTGCCCAGCCCAGGCCGAACTGCAGGTGCAGGGTCACGAGGTAGCTCAGCCCGGCGGTCGCCAGGCCGGCCGCGGCCTTGAGCGCCAGTCCGCTGGACACCAGGGGCCGGGCGACGAGCTTCAGGTCCAGCAAGGGATAGCGGGCCGTCTTCTCACGGAGGACGAAGCAGGTTCCGGCGACGAGCGCGGCCGCGGCGGTGCCCCAGGGCAGAGCCGAGGCGGTGCCTGCTTCGACGAAGAGCGTGGGCGTGAGAAGCGTGAGGACGATCGTGGCGGTCCCCAGCACGGCGCCCGCGACGTCGATCGGATCGCGGTGCAGTTCGGCGGGATCGTCGGCGGGGATGCCGGTCCGGACGCCGATGAACGCGAGCGCGGCGACCGGCACGTTCACCACCAGCAGGGCTTGCCACGGCGCGACGGCGAGCGCGAGCCCGCCGACGGTGGGGCCGACGGCGAGACCGACCAGGCCCACCGTCGAGATCAGGGTGGTCGCGCGGACGCGCAGCACGTCTTCGTCGAACAGGCGGAACGCGAGAGCGAGCGACCCCGGTGTCGTCATCGCCGCCGCGATACCCATGACGGCCCGGACCGCGATGAGCTGCCACGCGACGGTGACGAACATCGTGGCCAGGCTCGCCACTGCCAGCAGAACGAGCCCGGCCAGCATGATCTTGCGCCTGCCGACCCGGTCGGCCAGCGCGCCGAACGCCAGCATCAGCCCGCCGAACACGACGGAATACACCCCGGTCACCCATTGCAGGGTGGTCGCCGAGGCGGAGAGCTCGCGGCCGATGGTCGGCAACGCGACGTTGAGGATCGAGTTGTCGAGCATCTCGAACAGGAACACGGCCGAGAGCCCGGCCAGCGCGGGCCATACTTCGATCAGGGACCGGGGTGCGCGGGAAGTGGGGGAACGCAACATGAACACTCCTTCGAGGTGAAGGAGTGACGGTTCATTCGAACCCGTGTATGCGCGTGCTCAGAACGGAGAGCACGTTTCTACCCCGATGCCATGTTCATACAACACTCGTAAGTGGTAGTGACAGCTATTGAGAGGTAGGTCAAATGTGGGGTGACCGAGCCTCTGTGTTGAAGGCTCCCTTCGCTGGCTTCAAGGCTGAGAGGTGGCCTTCGCGGCGTGGTTCTGGACCGGCCGGCGGGCGCCAGTCGTTTCCCGAGCGTCCACGGAGGCACGCCCAGGCGACTGAATGTCCGTTTGATTGCTAGATGCGTGGTTTTTGACGGGTCGTGAGTGATAAAGAGGGTTAGAACCCGCTTTACCACTCACGACCCCCCTTGCAAAGCGTGCACATGGGCATCAATCGGACATTTGCTCGCCCGAACTCATCCTTTGTGGACAGTCAGGATGTGGCCGGCTCTCGTCGGCCGGTCAGATCCGCGACGCTGAAGGCTCGGCGCACCCCGCCCGTGAACACGACACGTTTGCCCTTCTCCTCAAAGAGAACCGTCACTACCACGCACAGCGGGTCAGGCAGGAGCGCCCCGCACCGCGAGTTTCTGCACGTCCATGTACAGGCACCCGGCCGTGGACGGCTGCGGCGAGCAGACGTTGCCCGGGTAGAACGACAGCTGGTTGGACGAAACGGTGAGCCGCACGAACAGCACCCCGGTCCCGCTGCCCGGCGCGAGCTGGAGCGCGCTGAGCTTGTTCAGGTCGGCGGGCTTGAAGTCGCCGGTGCCCGCCTTCACCCAGGTCGTGCCGTCCACCGAGGTCTCGACCGTGACGTCCTTGGCCGCGGCGGGCGGATCATCACCGCAGTGGTTGGCCGGGTCGATCTCGATGGCGCTGACGTTGACCGGTTTGCCCAGCTTGATCGTGATGAACCTGCTCTCGATCGTGCCGTCGGGGCGGACCACCTTGTCGGTCGACCAGCCACCGCCGCCGAGCACCGAAGACGCCAGCAGATCGCCGGGACCGCAGCCGTACTGGCTGAAGTCGACGCCGTTGAATCCGGCGACCGTGGCCCCCGCGGTGCCGGAGGCCCAGTTGAGCCGGAGCGACCAGTCGACCTTGGTGGTACCCGAGCGCACCGACACCGCGCGGGTCTCACTGTCCGCGCCGCCACCGGCGGCGTAGACCTTCGGATAGGTGCCCGGCAGCACACCGGGGATCGTGTAGGTGCCGCCGGCGTCGGTGACCGCGGACAGCGAGCCGCCGAAACCGGAGTCGTGGCCGCTGAACCGGACCGCGACGCCCGCGATCGGGGCGCCGCCTTCACGGTTGGTGACCTTGCCGGTCACCGTCCCGGTCGGGGTGCCCGCGGGAGGCGGCGTGGAGAAGTCCTCGGCCGGTTCGGTGTCGGCGCCGGTGATCGACGCGGCGAAGTAGCCCATGCCGCGGGCTGCGAAGGCCTTCCACAGCTTGGCGTGCGCGCGGCCGCCGTTGATCACCGTGTCGGCCTGCAGGATCGCGTTCCGCATGTCCAGGAAGGACGGTGACGCGGGCGAAAGCTCCATCGCGCGGGTGACCAGCGCCCGCGCGAGCTGGACGCCGAGTGCCGAGCGGACGTCCCACAGCGTGCTCGCCCAGATCTCGCCGTCGGCGTGCACCTCCGGGAAACCGAGGATCCGGCCGAGGTCGCCGTAGGTGTAGCCACCGGGGCCAGCTCCGGGCGTTCCGGGACACTGCGGCGCGCCCGCGCCGACCGGGCAGTCCAGCGGCTGGGTGCGGGCGAGGGGTTTCCCGTCGCTGACGTAGTCGCCGCCGAGGAGCTCACCGGGAGCCGGGGTGTCCTTGATCGCGTTGCGGCCGACGAGGTAGTCGAAGGCGTACCAGTCGCTCCACGCCTCCCCCATCGCGCCGGACTGCAGGGAGTTCAGAGTGGAGTTTCCCTGCGCGTCGACGACGAGCCGGTTCGACAGCCCGTGGGTGTACTCGTGGTGGATGATCGTGGCGTCGTCCGCGGAGTTCGCCGCGAGGAACGGGTCGGTGGGGTCCCTGGGGTCGTGGAACAGGAACATCCCCATGGTCGGTGCCTGGCCGTCGGGCGGGGTGCCCATGAACGCGTTGTCGTAGTAGCCCGGTTCCTGGGCGCCGAGCAGGGTGTGGACCTGGACAGCGTCGCCGTCGACCTTCTCGAAGTTGCCCGCCTGGCGGGTGAAACCGATCGGGAAGGAGGCGAGGTGGTCGTGGAAGCTGCCGACGTAGGCCAGTGCCTGCACGGCGTTCTGTTCGCGGTTCTTCGCCCACGAGCCCGGCGTCTTCGGGTCCCAGGAGCACGGCCTGGCGGCCGAGCAGGGCGGTCCGACGGCGGCGTTGAAGTCGGTGAACTTGTACCGGTAGGTGCCGTCGGTGTTCGGCCCGACCTCTTCCTGGGGCTGGAACTTCAGGTCGCCGTTGATGTCGGCGGCGACGTGCGCGACGTTGCCGTCCAAGGTCTTCGCGTCGGCGGGCAGCCAGCCCTTCTGGGTCAGGTTGACCTGTTTCTGCGGGCCCGGCTGGGCTTCCCAGGCGAGTCCCTTGGCACCGTCGGCGTCGTTGGCGTGGTTCACCAGGTTCTTGCGGTAGAGCAGCTTCCCGGTCGCGGCGTCGGTCACCTCCTGGAACATCTTGTCCACGGCGGGTTTGGCCAGCGTGTACCAGGCGAGCCGGATCCCGTCGGCGGTGAGGAACGCGACCTGCTTCGAGTCCGGGCCGGGAGCCGCGAGCGCGGCCGTGCCCAGCGAGGCGGGAAGGTCGCGCACGGGCGAGCCGTCCAGCTGGATCAGCCTGCCGTCCTTGGTGACGTGTGCCTTCAAACCGTTGCCGAACAACGGAATCCCGCCGACGGCCTGGGTGAAGGACAGGTGATGCGTGCCTTCGACGTCGACGTAATCCTTGCGCAGGCCGAGTTTCGCGGTGTCGCCGGCGCTGAGGCCGACGAGTCCTTCCTGCGCGCGCAGATAGTCGAGCACGATGTCGCGGGGCGCTTTGCCGCTCGGGCCGGTGAGGAAGCCGTCGGTGCGGGCGAGGATGCGGGGGGTGCCGGTGAGTTCGTCGAAGTCGAGCACGGCCTGGTTGCCCAGTTCCGCGCGCGCCTTCGCGACGGAGTTCGCCCGGGACGCCGCGAGCCGGTCCTGCGCGCCAAGGACGCGCGGGCTGGTTCTCGCCGTGTCTCTGACGTCGATGTCCTTTCCGGATCTGTCCGGTGTGGTGTGCACGGCGCCCGGTGCCGGTGCCGCGCCGGCTTGGGGCGCTGTGATCAGCGCTAACACTGTCATTGCGGTCGCAGCGCACAACGAGGCACGCGAACGTGACGAACGTGACGTCACTCCAGACCCCTCTCTCGGTGGTGACGCAGACGTTCCCTTCGTACCGATACAGTCACAGTGGACGTCAGCGCCGATCAGGTACGGCCATCCCGGTGAGCGGTACCCCCGGCTCCGGACCGTCCACAGTGGAAAAAGCGGGATTCGTAGGAGACAATGGACGGCGCGACGGAATTCGAGGAACTGCGTCCCGTCATGTTCGGGCTCGCGTACCGCCTCCTCGGTTCGGCCGCGGAGGCGGAAGACGCTGTCCAGGACGCCTACCTGAAGTGGGCGGGCGCCGAACGCGGGTCGATCGAGTCGCCGCGGGCGTGGCTGGCGAAGGTGGTCACCAATCTCTGCCTGAACCGGCTGACCTCGGCCAGGGTCCAGCGCGAGCGATATGTCGGGCCGTGGCTGCCCGAACCGGTCCTGACCTCGGACGACACGCTCGGTCCGCTGGAGACGGCGGAACAGCGGGATTCGGTGTCGCTGGCGATGCTGGTGCTGCTGGAACAGCTCGGCCCGGTCGAGCGGGCGGTGTTCGTGTTGAAGGAGGCATTCGCCTACAGCCATCGCGAGATCGCCGCGATCCTCGACGTCTCCGAGGTCAACTCGCGCCAGTTGCACAGCCGGGCGCGACGGGCGCTGGACCGATCGGACGAGCGACGGGTTTCGAACCCGTCGCAGCTGGAGAAGCTCGTCGAGAGCTTCCTGTCGGCGGCACGGGACGGTGACCTGCCTGCCCTGGAGAGCCTGTTCACCGCCGAGGTCACGGCTTGGTCGGACGGTGGCGGCAAGGCCTCCGCGGGTCGGCGCCCGGTGCACGGCGCCGCGAAGGTCGCGCGTCTGTACGCCGGGATGTTCGCGAGAGACACGCAGGTGTCGATCGAGATCGGCGAGGTCAACGGCGGGCCGGCGGTCATCGCGACGGTCGGCGATGCGCTGTACGGCATCCTCGGGTTCGAGGTCGTGGACGGCCGGATCTCCGGGCTCCGCGCGGTCGCGAATCCGGACAAACTCGCGTTCGCCTCGCGGCAGCTGTCACGTTCCGGGTGGCCCGCCGGTTCTTGAGGGTGGAAGCTCTCGTGAACGGAGGACCTTGGTGACGAAACCGATCCTGGTGACCGGCGGTACCGGCGATCTCGGCCGTGAGGTGGTGTGGCGGCTGTCCGCCGAGGGACTGCCGGTCCGGGTGATGAGCCGCCGGCCGCGCCCTTCCGGCGAGTCCCACGAGTGGGCGCGGTGTGATCTGCGGACCGGTGACGGTCTCGCCGAGGCCGTCACCGGTGTGTCGGTGATCATCCATTGCGCCTCGACCCTGGGCCGCGGGGACGAGGAGGGGACGCGGAACCTGACCGAGGCCGCGCGGCGGGCGGGCGGCCCGCATCTGGTGTACATCTCGATCGTCGGCATCGACGTGATCCGGTTCTTCTACTACGACGAGAAGCTGGCCTCGGAGAAGGTGATCGAGGGGTCCGGTCTGCCGTGGACGGTGCTGCGCGCGACCCAGTTCCACGACCTCGTCGCGCGGGCGTCGGCGGTGCAGCGGCGGCTGCCGGTGACGTTCATGCCCTCCGGCTTCCGGTTCCAGCCGGTCAGCACCGGTGACGTCGCGGACCGGCTGGTCGCGTTGGCCTCCGGCGAGCCCGCCGGGCGGGTACCGGATCTGGGTGGCCCCGAGGTGCGGACCGCCCGTGACCTGGCGGAGGCCTACCAGCGGTCGGTGGGGCGCCGGAAACCGATCGTGCCGCTGTGGCTGCCCGGCAAGGCGTTCCGGGCGTTTCGGGCGGGTGGGAACCTGACGCCGGAGAACGCGACCGGAGCGGGCACCTTCGAGGAGTTCCTCTCTTCCCGCGTTTAGTCCTCTACTTGCGACGGGACGATCACACCGAGCCGTGCTCGCGGGGGCGAGTTACGGTGGCCTGGTGACGATCACCGGGTTCTTCTCCTCCTTCGAAACGGGTGATCCGCAGCCGGTGGATCCGGCCTTGCGCGTCGGCACCGGGCCGCGGTCGTCGCCGACGGCGAAGCCGGGCGTCGGGTTCACCGGCGAGCGCGCCCTCCGCTACGAGAACTCCCAACGCGCGACGGTGTTCGAAGTGGACGTCGAGGTCACCGGGCACACCGAACTGTCCTATGTGGTCTTCCCCGAGGCCGAGACCGACGCGGTCCCCAGCTATCGCAGCACGTTCGTGGCGCTGGACGTCGAGTTCGCCGACGGGACGCGCGCCGGGTTCAGCGCCGAGAAGCAGGGCCAGGACAAGACGCTGTACGTCGATCAGTGGAACCTGGTGCGGCGCGGGCTGGGCGAGTTCGCCGGACGGCGGATCGCCCGGATCGTCCTGGTCAGCGAACCACCGGACGGCGAAAGCGCGGGCTGGCTGGACGACGTCCGGGTCACCGAGCACGTCGCCGAGATCCGCGACCCGGTCGACCACGTCCGCACCACCCGTGGCACGCATTCCAGTGACAAGTTCTCGCGGGGCAACAACTTCCCCGCGACGGCCGTCCCGCACGGCTTCAACTTCTGGACCCCGGTCACCGACGCGGGCGTCACCAACTGGCTCTACAGCTACCACCGGCACAACGACGCCGCCAACCGTCCGGCGCTGCAGGCGTTCGCGCTGTCGCATCAGCCGAGCCCGTGGATGGGCGACCGGCACACCTTCCACGTGATGCCGGGAATCGGCCCGGTCGAGCCGGACCGGTCCCGCCGCGCGCTCGCGTTCTCCCACGACGACGAGATCGACCGGCCGCATCACTACGGTGTCCGGTTCACCAACGACGTCACCACCGACATCGCCCCGGCGGATCACGCGGCCCTGTTCCGGTTCACCTTCCCGGGCGACCGCGGCTGGCTGCTGTTCGACAACGCCCGCAACCGGGGCGGGTTGCGGCTGGACGCGGCGAACGGCGTGGTCACCGGCCACACCTGGGTCCGCAGCAGGCTGTCGGCCGGGGCGAAGCGGATGTTCGTGCACGCCGAGTTCGACGTCCCGGCCGAACGCGGCGGGAAGATCCGGCGCCCGGCCTGGCGCACGGTGACCGGGTTCCTGGAGTTCGCGGCGGGTGAGGTGACGATGCGGATCGCGACGTCGCTGATCAGCCTCGCGCAGGCGAAGCGGAACCTCGAACTCGAGATCCCCGCCGGAACGAGCTTCGAGCAGGTCCGCGATCAGGCCCGCGCGCGGTGGGCCGAGGTGCTGGACCGCGTCGAGATCGAGGGCGCCACCGAGGACCAGCGCGACACGTTCTACTCCAACCTCTATCGCCTGTTCCTGTATCCGAACTCCGCGCACGAGGACACCCCGGACGGTGTCCGCCACGCGAGCCCGGTCATCCGGCGTCTCCGGCCCAGCACCCGCACCAGGACCGGCGCGAAGGTCGTGGACGGCGAGATGTACGTCAACAACGGCTTTTGGGACACCTATCGCACCACGTGGCCCGCGTACGCCCTGCTCACCCCCGGCCGGTGCGGGCGGATGATCGACGGCTTCGTTAAGCAGTACCGCGAAGGCGGCTGGATCTCGCGCTGGTCCTCCCCCGGGTACGCCAACCTGATGACCGGGACCAGTTCCGACGTCGCGTTCGCCGACGCCTACCTCAAGGGTGTGCGCGGGTTCGACGTCGAGGCCGCCTACGAAGCGGCGTTGAAGAACGCGACGGTGACACCGCGCGGGCAGAGCGTCGGCCGGAAGGGCCTGCACGAGTCGATCTTCCTCGGGTTCACGCCGACATCGGTCCACGAAGGCCTGTCGTGGGCGCTGGAAGGGTGCATCAACGACTTCGGCCTGGCCAATCTCGCCGAGGAACTCGGCCGCCTGGACGACGCCGCGTACTTCCGGCAGCGCTCACAGCAGTACGCGAACCACTTCGATCACCTGATCGGGTTCTTCCAGGGCCGCAACCGCGACGGCAGCCGTCACTTCGCCGCCGAGGGCTACGACCCGGAGGCGTGGGGCGGCGACTTCACCGAGACGAACTCCTGGAACACCGCCTTCTCCGTCCCCCACGACGGTGCCGGGCTCGCCGCGCTGCACGGCGGCACCGAAGCGCTGGAGTCCAAACTGGACACGTTCTTCGCGACCCCGGAGACCGGCCGGAAACCGGGGTCCTACGGCGGGCTGATCCACGAGATGACCGAGGCCCGCGACGTCCGGATGGGACAGTACGGGCATTCCAACCAGCCGTCGCACCACATCCCCTTCATCTACAACTACGCCGGAGCGCCGTCGAAGACACAGCGGATCGTGCGGGAGGTCCTGCGGCGGCTCTACGTCGGCGGTGACCTCGGCCAGGGTTATCCGGGCGACGAGGACAACGGCGAGATGTCCGCCTGGTACATCTTCGGCGCGCTCGGGTTCTACCCGCTGGCGATGGGCAGCCCCGAGTACGCGATCGGGTCGCCGCTGTTCACGAAGGCGACCGTCCACCTGGAGAACGGGAAGGACCTGGTCGTTGAGGCGCCCGGCAACACCGCGGACACCGTCTACGTCCACGGGCTGACGATCGACGGACGTCCGCACGAGAGCAGCACGCTCCCGCATTCGGCACTGGCCGACGGCGCGGTGCTGGAATTCACCATGGGCGAACGGCCGTCGGACTGGGGCCGGTCCCCCGCCGAACCGGCCGACCCGCGCCCGCTCGCGGACATCACGGTGGGCCCGGGCGCCCTGTTCGACGACACCACCAGGACCGAGATCACCTTCCCCTCCCGCGAACCGGTCATCGACTTCCCCACGGACGGCTCCGCGCGCGAGGTCGTGATGTACACGCTGACCTCGGGAAGCCGCCGGGGTGATCCGCGCTCGTGGGTGCTGGAGGGGTCCGACGACGGCGAGCGCTGGGCGCTGCTGGACCAGCGTGAGGGCGAGGTGTTCCGATGGCGCCGCCAGACGCGGCCCTTCGCCCTCGCCGAGCCGGCGAAGTACGCCCGTTACCGTCTCCGTGTCACCTCGTCCACCGCCAGGCGGGTCACCCTCGCCCAAGGAGAGCTGCTCGCCCGATGATCGCCCGCATCACCCAGGCCACGACCGACCGTCTGGTCGCCTCCGATCCCGGCCTGGTCCGGCTCCGGCTCCGGCTCGGCTTCTCGGCGGTCCTCAGCATCATCGTCGCGGTGCTGGCCATCCTGCCGTTCCATCAGCCGCTCACGGTCACACTCGTCGCCGCGATCGCCGCGATGACGTCCGCCTTCACCGTCAACGACACGACCCCGGGACAGCAGGCGGTGACGCTGGTGCTGGGGCTGCTGCTCGGCGCGGCGTCGCTCACCGCGGCCAGTGTCGGTTCGGCGGTGCCGCCACTGGACAGCATCGTGTTCGTACTGCTGATCTTCGTCGCGGTCTACGCGCAGCGGTTCGGTTCGCGCGGGATCGCGCTGGGATCGCTGTCGTTCTTCCTGTTCTTCTTCGCGATGTTCCTGCAGACCCACCTGAAGCAGGTGCCGGTCCTGCTGCTCGCGCTGACCATCGGGATCGCCGCCAACGCGGTGGTCCGGTTCCTCCTGCTGCGCCGGCGCACCGACGCGGAGTTCCTCCGGATCCGGCGGGCGTTCCGGGCGAGGCTCGCCGCGGTGGTGCGGGCCGCCGAAGACCATCTCGCGGTCGGCGGCAGCGAGCGCACCCGCAAGCGGCTCCGCACGACGAACTCCCGCATGCACGAGTCCGTACTGCTCATCGAGGACACCGCGCCCGAGGTCACCGGCGCGGACTCGGCCAACCGGCTCCGGCGCCGCGCGATCGAGGTCGAGCTGGCGGTGCAATGGCTGACGATCACCGTGCAACGCACCTGCGCCGAGGATCTCGACGACGACGTCCGGGACGACCTGATCGCGCGGATGCGGCGGTTCCGGTCGCTGATCGAACGTGATCCACGGGAACTGCCGCTGATCAGCGAAACCGAAGAGTTCAGCAAGATGCTGGTGGAAGGCAGCCGTATCGACGAGCACGCCGCGCCCGGCGACGGGGTCCGCCGGGCCATCGCCGAACTCGCGCTGGCCGACGTGCGGGCGCAGCGGGTCGCCGAGCACGACGTCTCCGACGCCGGGGGTGATCCCGAAGACCCCGACGAGGAGAAGTCTGCGGCGTTCGCCTACGACAACCAGACCCGCAGCGCGATCCAGGCCGTGGTGGGCGGCGGGCTCGCCGTCCTCGGCGGGGAGCTGGTGTCGAGTCAGCGGTGGTACTGGGCGGTGCTGACGGTGTTCGTGGTGTTCATCGGCTCGTCGACCGCGGGCGCGACGTTCGTGAAGGGCGTCCGGCGGCTCGGCGGGACGCTGATCGGCATCGTGGGCGGGCTGGTGCTGACGCTGCTGGTGTCGGGCAGTGTGCCCGCGACGCTGGCGCTGATCCTGGTGTGCGTGTTCGGCATGGTCTACATGGCGCGGGTGTCGCAGGTGATCATGGCGTTCTTCATCACCAGCATGCTCGGGCTGCTCTACAGCCTGCTGGGGACGTTCAGCCTCGAGGTGCTGTGGATCCGGGTCGCGGAGACCGCGGTCGGTGCGGCGGCGGGCGTGCTCGCGGCGGTGGTGATCGTGCCGGTGCGCACCCGTGCGGTGATGCTGGACGACGTCTCGGCGTTGCTGGACGAACTGGACGAGTTCGTCCAGAAGGCCGCGGGCCTGTTGTCCGGCGCGGAGAACGTCAGTGTCATCGAGAAGTCGCGTGATCTGGACCGGGCGGTGGACAAGGTCCGCACGACGATCGAGCCGCTCACCCATCCGGTGAACCTGAGCAGCCGTCGTGACTACGGCTGGCACGTGCTCACGACGGTGGAGACGATCGCGTTCCGCGCCCGGCACGTCGCGGCGCGGTCGCAGGCCGGGCTGCTGGTGAACGAGGCGGATCGGCTGATGCTGTACACCGGGCGGATCCGGGCGAACATCGCGGTGCTGGGGAAGGCGATCGGCGCACCCGGCGGTTCCGGGCACGGAACGCTGGTCCGGGACGACGGCACACCGGTGGCGGACCGGATCGACGATCCGCAGGCGCGTTCGGTCCTCACCAGTCTCGGGCATCTCGACGAGACGGTGATCGCGCTGGGCCGCGTATTCGGGGTCGAAGCCACCGATCCGGCGCCGTCCGGGAAAGGGTGACGGCCTCCTTCGCCGAAGTTCGAAGAAGGCCGCCACCTCAGGGATCAGTTCTTGGGTTTGGGACAGGGTTTCCAGGAGAAGTGGTACGTGGTCTTGATGGCACCGTCGGTCGAGTCCATGGTGACGAAGCTGGTGGTCTTCTTCGGATCGGAAGTGCCGACCGCGGCCCGCAATTCCGTGTTGATGTTGAAGTTCCGGTCCTCACCGCAGGGCTTGTAGACGATGGCACCGACTTCGATGTCGTCGGTGAACTGCCAGTTGTCTTCGAACGGGCCTTTCAGGTTGTGGTTGACGTAGGAGGTCGGGGAATTGCCCTGGAAGTAATAGTTTGCTCGTTCGATTCCGGTGGCACCCGCGGCCAGCGAGGCGAAACCGCGGTAGTCCGCGCTCGCGATACCGTAGGTGAATCCCTGCGGTACGTGAACGTAGAGGTTGAGCTGACAGTTCTTGCGCAGATCGGTCGGTTTGGCGCCGACGCCGACCTGGGCGGTGTATTCGCTGTAGGTCACCGTGAATGCGGTGTTGTCCGGTGACACGGAAACAGCCGAGGTACCCGGTCTGCATCCGGTTCCGTTGACCGTCACGACGTCGATGACTATCTTGTCGGACGGCAGCAGGGGCGGCACCCAGCCATTCGGTGTGACAACCGAGGAGAAAAGCGTTACGGCAGCAACCAGCGCATTGAGCATGGGATCCTTCCCAAAACTTCCACACGGCGGGGAACTGGGGGGATTCGATGTTAGCGGAGACGATCGTTTCCGGGCCGCCCGCCGATCGGACGAAAACGGTTCCGGCCACCCGGATATCGCGGTGACCGCGGAAAAGGGGTCGTCGAGAAGACCCGTCGCCGCCAGGTGGGGCGACGACGAGCCGCGAAGTCCTCGTCAGGACGGCCAAGGCCCTGACCAGGCATGGGTGGGACGGCCTTCTTCCGGGCGGGGAAGCAGGCCGTCACCCTGGAGACGATGTCAGGCTGTCGGGCAGGTCTTCCACGAGAAGTGATAGGTGGTCCTGAACCCGCCGTCGGTCGAGTCCATCGTGATGAAACTGGTGGTCTTCTTCGGATCCGAAGTTCCGGCCCCGACCCGCAGTTCCGTGTTCACGTTGAGATTGCGGTCCTCGCCGCACGGCTTGTAGATGATGACGCCGCCCTCGGCCTCGTCGCGGAACTGCCAGTTGTCCGACAGTGGCCCGTTGACGGGGTGACTCACCTGCGCTGTCGGCGAATTTCCCTGGAAGTAGTAATTCGCCCGCTGCAGCGCCTTGGAGCCCGATTCGAGCGAGGCGAAACCGCGGTAGTCGGCGCTGGCGATACCGTAGGTGAATCCCTGCGGCACGTGGATGTTGAGGTTGAGCTGGCAGTTCTTCCGGAAGTCGGTGGGCTTCGCGCCGACGCCGACCTGGGCGGTGTATTCACTGTAGGTCACCGTGAAAGCGCTGTTGTCCTTGGCGACGGCGACCGCGGACGAACCGGGCGGGCAGCCGGAACCATTGACGGTGATCACGTCGATGGTGACGCGGTCCGGCGGCGGTCCCGGGGGCGGCGCCAAGCTATTCGGTGTTATTATCGATGAGAAAAGCGATACGGCGGCAACCACTGCGGTGAGCATGGGGTCCTTCCCAAAACTTCCACACGGGGGGCGGGGAACTGGGCGGACTCATGTTAGCGAAACGATCATCATGGTGCCGTCCGCCGATCGGACGCAACCGTACTGGCAATCGGTTCATGAAATTGTCTTATGGGCCTGTAACCGTTTTCCGAGGTCGATGAAAACACCATCGTCCCGGAAAACACCATTCGGTTCGCACGATATGGAAATGTGTTCCCCGGAGTCGGTGTTGACGATTCCGAAGAGACAAACCGCGATCGGCTCTCGGCGAGGCTCGCGACCCCAGCCGCGAGCTCCCGGCCGCCACGTCCGACACGGTTCCGGTGCATGGCCTGTGTCACGCCTCACCGCGAACTCGACCGGTAGCGGCATCGATCAAGACAAAGGTGACTGGACGCACCCGAACGGCGACTCGGGACAGGACTAGCATCGCGGTACAAGTCGATGTCGCCTCAAGCTGGAGAACCGCAATGACCCAAGCCCCTGTCAACGTCACCGTCACCGGTGCGGCCGGCCAGATCGGCTACGCGCTGCTCTTCCGCATCGCGTCCGGTCAGCTGCTCGGCCCGGACACCCCGGTGAAGCTGCGGCTCCTGGAGATCCCGCAGGCGGTCAAGGCGGCTGAGGGCACCGCGATGGAGCTCGAAGACGGCGCGTTCTCGCTGCTGGCGGGCATCGACATCTTCGACGACCCGAAGCAGGCCTTCGAGGGCACGAACGTCGCCCTGCTGGTCGGCGCCCGTCCCCGCGCCAAGGGCATGGAGCGCGGCGACCTGCTCGAGGCCAACGGTGGCATCTTCAAGCCGCAGGGTGAGGCCATCAACGCCGGCGCGGCGAGCGACATCAAGGTCCTCGTGGTCGGCAACCCCGCCAACACCAACGCCCTCATCGCGCAGGCGCACGCGCCCGACGTCCCGGCCGACCGCTTCACCGCGATGACCCGCCTCGACCACAACCGCGCCCTCGCGCAGCTGTCGAAGAAGCTGGGCGTACCGGTGACCGAGCTGAAGAAGGTCGCGATCTGGGGCAACCACTCCGCGACCCAGTACCCGTCGATCGCGCACGCCGAGGTGTCCGGCAAGGCCGCGACCGAGGTCATCACCGACCAGGAGTGGCTGACCGAGAACTTCATCCCGACCGTCGCCAAGCGCGGCGCGGCGATCATCGAGGCCCGTGGCCTGTCCTCTGCGGCATCGGCCGCCTCCGCGGCGATCGACCACGTCCACACCTGGGTCAACGGCACCCCCGAGGGTGACTGGACCTCGGCGGCGGTCGTGTCCGACGGCTCCTACGGTGTCCCGGAGGGCCTGATCTCCTCGTTCCCGGTCACCGCCGCGAACGGCGAGTACAAGATCGTCCAGGGCCTGGAGATCGACGACTTCTCGCGCGCCCGCATCGACGCTTCGGTCAACGAGCTGGCCGAAGAGCGCGACGCGGTGAAGAAGCTCGGCCTCATCTGAGCCTGAACAACCCGCGAAAGGCGGCCGTGTCCCGAGGGACACGGCCGCCTTTCGTTCGTCAAGCGAAGAAGTCCCGCGCGGGCCGGGGCACCCACAACAGCGCGACCAGCACCACCTGGGCGAGGACGACGACCGGGATCACCGCGTGGAACATCGACGAAGACGTCCACGAGAACACGCTGAACACCACCGAAAGCAGCTGCGTGGCCGTGGTCAACTGCCGCGTCCAGCGGCGCCCCGTCGCGAGCTTCCACGCCGGGACCACGCACAGCACCAGCAGGATCCCGTGGAACACGGCCCCGGACTCGATCGCGACCGCGGCCGAGCGGTCGACCTCGGCCTGCCCGAAACCCGGGTACCGCGCCGCGATCTCCGCGCGCAGCGCAGCCTCGTTCGCCCACATCACCAGCGGAATCACCAGATGGCTCACCGCCACCGCGAACAGCAATGCCCGGGACGACCGGACCGCACCCGGCACCGTGCTCATGTCACCTCACCCGCTGATCCGCGCCGATGATCGTGTCGAGGTTCGCACGAGTGGTCTCCAGCTCGCCGATCGCCTCGTCGATCCGGTTCCGCTGCTGCCGCAAAGCGTCGACGAGCTCCGGGCAATCCGGCGTCAGCCAGCCGTCCTCGTCGACGATGCACGGCAGGATCTCCAGGATCTGCGCGGTGTTCAACCCGGCCGCGAGCAGGATCCTGATCCGCCGCACCGCCGCCACGTCGGTCTCGCCGTACACGCGATAACCACTCGGCCGCCGCTCCGGCGTCAGCAAACCTTGTGCCTCGTAGTACCGCAGCGCGCGTTCGCTGACGCCACTCCGCCGCGCGAGTTCCCCGATCCGCATCCGCCCCCCAGACTTGACTCTGACGTCAATGTCAAGGTTTAGCTTAGCTGCCATGACCTCCGTGACCGTCCTCGGACTCGGCCCCATGGGCCACGCCCTCGCCGCCGCCTTCATCGCCGCCGGCCACCCCACCACCGGGTGGAATCGCACCCCTGGCAAGGAAAACGGACTCGACGCAACCGTCGCCGCGACCGCCGGCCAGGCGATCGCGGTCAGTCCTCTCGTCGTCGTCTGCGTCCGGGACTACGAGGTGGCCGAGTCCATTCTCGACACCGACGCGCTCAAAGGCCGCACTCTGGTCAACCTCAGCGGCGGCTCACCGCGGCAAGCCCGCGAGATGGCCTCCTGGGCGGCGGACCACGGAGTCGACTACCTCGACGGCGTGATCGTCGCGACCACCGAAGCCATCGGAGGGCCGGAAGCCACCCTGTTCTACAGCGGCCCGGCCGACGTCTACGAAAAGCACCGCGGCACGCTGGCCGCGCTCGGTGAGAACGCGAACCACCTCGGCGAGGACCCCGGCCGCGCCGCCGCGTTCGACGCCTCCCTGCAGGACATGCTCTGGACCTCGATGAGCGGGGTGATCCACATGTTCGCGCTCGCCAAGGCGGAGGACATCGGCGCCGACGCCATCGCCGGACACGCCAAGGCGATGCTCGGCTTCTTCCCCGACATGATCGACCTGCTCGCCGCCCAGGTCGCCGCGGACCACTACCCCGGCGAGTACGGCACACTCGAGTCCACGGCGGCCACCATGGACCACATCCTCGAGGCGATCCGGGCGCGAAATCTCGACAACGGCGTTCTCACCGCGGCCCGAACCCAAGTGGGGCGAGCGATCGACGCCGGCCACGGATCCGAGGGATTCGGCAGGCTCGCCGCACTCTAGGAGAGCACGAGCCGGCACCTACCGTCCGCCGAAATATTCTTCGGACTGCCCTGGGGTCCGGACCGGGTCGTCAAGGTATCGGTACTCCGGCACCAGACCGGGATGACTGATGGTGTCACCGCCCTCAAAGGACGCGCGTTCGTCTCTGCGGCAAACCCGTCCAGCGCCGTAGCCGACCCCCAGTCCCAAAGGCAGCAAGACTAGTTCGGCGATCTGGATCCAGTTGGCGAACATAGGTCTCCCTTTGTCTGCGTCGTGGCGTCCGGTCCGGCGATCCACGAGACCGTCGCGCCAACCCCAGGCTATTCGCTTTCTATTCTCAAGCGAAGAGACTATTCGTGTACTATTCTCACGCTAGTGCGGGGAGAGGGGTACCATGATCACGCTCTGACCGGCGGACACGCCGGGCCTCGACCGTTACGAAAGGGGATCATGCCCACTCCGCCCGCCCCTGGCTCCGATCGCGCACGGCTCGCCGTGAAACTTCGTGAGATCCGCGCTGCCACAGGGATGTCGGGCAACCAGTTCGCGAAAGAACTGCGCTGGCCGCAATCACGGGTGTCCAAGATCGAAACCGCCGCGCAGTTTCCGACAGGCGAGGACATCCTCGCCTGGCTCGCGGCAGCCGACGCCCGCGGCGACGAGGAGGCCGTCACGGAGCTACTCAAGCGTGCCCGGGTGGAATCGGTGTCGTTTCGCCAGGAGTTCCGCAAGTCCGGCGGAGCTGGAGCCGTCCAGAGGTCCGTTCGCGAACTGGAGCACCAGGCGGAGAGGGTCGCCACCTTCCAACCTTCGATGCTCCCCGGCCTGCTGCAAACACCCGGCTTCATGCGAAAACTGCTCGCCCTCCCGTCAGGGCCCGCCCAGATGGGCAACGCCTCCGGCGACGAGATCGAACAGATGGTGGCCGCGCGGATCGAACGACAAGCCCTGCTGTACCAGTCGAACAGGAACTTGCCGCTCGTGATCGGAGAGGCCGCGCTGTGGGTCCGCGTCGGAGACCTCGAGACCCAACTCGGCCAATTGGACCGGCTCCAGTCACTGGCTGGTCTGCGCACGGTCGACCTGAGAATTTTGCCCTTCGCCAAGGCCACACCGATAGCACCTCTGCACGGTTTCAGAATCTTCGACGCGGAATCGGTCGTGGTGGAGACCTTCACCGGTGAGCACCTGGTCTTGGACCCGGACGAGATCAGCCTGTACGAGCAGTTGTTCCGCCGACTCTATGACCAAGCCGTCTCCGGCGCGGAAGCGGCGCGACTGATTCAGAACGTCTCGCGCCGGCTGACCACCGAGAACCCGGCCGGCTGATCACCCTGCCGCCCGGCAAGCCCGGCAGTCCGAATGCGGCTCGTCCAGGCCGGCGATGAAGCTGTGGTCCATGGTGGCCAGGCTGAATCCGTACTGACAGTTCAGCCGGAGCTTCGGCGCGTCCGTGATCAAGCGCATCGCCGCGTGCGCGACCAGGTTGCCCACCACGCCGGCCGTCACCGCGTTCGCCGCGTTCACTGTCCCGTCGGCCGCCGACGGCCAGATGTCCAAAGGTGGGCGCAGGGCCTCGCGGTCCTGCTCGGCGAGCCGAGCGCACTCGTAACACGGTCCGGCGCCCGGACGGTAGATGCCGACATTGACCTGCGGGCCGTGATAGCCCCCGTATACCCAGGGAGTACGGGTCGAAGCGCATGCCCGGTTCGCCCAGTCCCGGATCTCCGAAGG
Source organism: Amycolatopsis sp. lyj-90 (assembly GCF_046549035.1). NCBI lineage: Bacteria > Bacillati > Actinomycetota > Actinomycetes > Pseudonocardiales > Pseudonocardiaceae > Amycolatopsis > Amycolatopsis sp. lyj-90. Next base: position 660,477 of record NZ_JAJPWP010000004.1, on the reverse strand, counting down.
CTGGTCGGCGACCATCACCAGGACATCGCAGTCGACAGTCAGCCTTCGCAGGGCGGACACGTCCTCGATCCTCGTCGACTCCCCGGTCACTTCGACATCGGAATTGGCCGCACGCAACCTTTCCACCGCCACCTCCACCTTCAGCCGACCCAGATCCCGCTCGGTGTAGAGGATCTGGCGACTGAGGTTGGACAGTTCGACGACGTCCGGGTCGACGCAGTGCAGCCGGCCGACGCCGGACATGCACAGGCCCAAGGCGGCCGTGCAACCGACGCCGCCCACACCGACCACCACCACTCGGGCTTCGGCCAAGCGGACCTGGAAGTCCCAGCTTGAAGCCCTCCGCTCCAGATCGATCCAGCGGTACAGCGAACGACCTCTCGAATGTCGTTCGCGTTGTCGCGAACTCAGCTCGACACACTCCGGCTCGTCGGCGTCCTCGACATACCCGAGTTCGACCAGCCTTTCGACGGCCGAGGAGACCTCGTCGAAGGAGTGAGACGGGTATCGCCGCGCCAGTTCGGCGGCAATCTGAGCGATCGTTCTCGTTCCGTCGAGATGTTCCAGCAGCGCCCACACCGCACCATCCGGATCCCTCAGTTCGGCGGCGATGCCGAACACCTTCCCGCCGATCCGAATCCAACCGTCCCCGAAACGGACCGGTCGATGCTCGCCTTTCACGCGTGGACGCATCAGAACCCCTCCCTCGGCGGTCGATCAGTTGTTGTCGTGGCAATAGACGTGGTGTATCGCCTCAGCGCGCTCCACCATCACGATCTCGATCATCGCCATCCACCTCCTGTCGCCGACTCGCCGGACCCGCTGGCGCCTTCACAGCCTCCACAATGTAGAATCCTTGGTTGTAGATCCTCTCAAATGTAGAGCTTCACATTGTGGGCGTCTATGGCATCCTTGTGGGCCATGCGGGTGATGTCACGACCACGTTCCGCGATCGATCTTGAAGAGGCGGTGACTTCGTGAGCACTCTGAACCCCACCGCGGTCAAGCGCTGGATCGCACTCGAGATGAAGCGCCTCCGGGAAGCGGCGGGCTACGACAGAGCGACCGCGGCAGAGCGCATCGGCAAGGCCACCACCGTCATCGCGCATATCGAGACCGCCCGGAACCTGCCCGCGCCGGCAGACCTGGAAATCCTGCTCACGTTCTACGGCGTACCGGACAGGTCGACGTTCTTCCGCGACATGACCCGGCGAGCCAAACGTGGCCGGGACTGGTGGATCAAATTCAACCGCGCGGTACCCGAGTGGTTCACGTTGTACCTGGGTCTGGAAACCGGTGCTGCGCGAATCAACACCGTCGACCTGGTGGCACTTCCCGGGCTCTTCCAAACTCGCGACTACGCACGCGCGATCGTGCGGGAAGGCCGCAAGTGGTCCACCGAAGCCGAACTCGAGGCCATCCTCGATCTGCGGATGGCACGACAGGAGATTCTGGACCGCCCCGAAGACGCCCCACAGATCTGGTCGATCATCGACGAGGGGGTCCTGCGACGTCAGATCGGCGGGCCCGCGGTAATGCGTGAGCAACTGCAGCACCTGATCGACCTGTCCGAACGACCGAAGATCGACATCCAGGTCCTCCCCTTCACCGCAGGTGCCCACGGGGCGTCGGACGGCATGTTCATCATCTTGACCTACCCTCCCGAGTTCAGGGGCGACCCCGGCACCGTCTATGTCGAGAACCGCCGCGAAGGCCTCTATTACGAAAGCGCCGAGGCCTTGCTAGATTTTCGGAACACCTTCGAACGTTTGCAGGTGCAAGCGGATAACCCCGAGCGTTCACGTGAACTGCTCCGCAACCTGGCTGAGGAACTTGATGTCCACTGATTCACCCCGCCCCACCTTCACCCATGCGTCAGGCTGGTGGAAATCCAGCTACAGCAACGGCGCGAGCGGTTGCGTTGAATTCAACGCCTCCGTACCAGGCTATGTCGGTGTGCGGGATTCGAAGCTCGGCGAGAAGAGTCCGGTCCTCGTTTTCGAGCCTCACGAGATTCAAGCCTTCGTGCTCGGCGCGAAGGCAGGCGAGTTCGACGACCTGCTCCGGTAGGTCCGCGTTCACCGGACGGACGGCACCCTCACGAGCGGATCTGCCGCGCCTTGATCCCGTCCCTGACCTCGTGAGTGGTAAGGACGGTTAGAACCGCCCTTACCACTCACGAGACCCACCACGGCGCGGCACCACCGAACGCTAAATTGACCGAGTGCAGCTGAACGTGCTCCTCACCGGCCAACCGTCGGAAGTCCTCACCCGGACCCTCGAGCTCTCCCAAGCCGAGCGGAAGGCCCTGCTCCCCGACCTCCTGGCCGCGTTCAAGGACAGCAGCGAGTTCGTCGAGCTGGAGCCCAACACCTACGGCGCCCGAAACCCGCTCAAGGGACAGCAAGCCGCGACCGCCCTCTGGGCCATCCTCCCCGCGAGCGACCCCCTGCTGCGCAAACTCTGGATCGCCTCACCCACGATCCTCGAACGCGTCCTCCAAGACCGCTCACTCGCCGAACGCAAGACGATCGCCCTCCGCATGATCGGCCACCAAACCGCCTGGGAAGCGATCCGCCGCATGATCTTCGACGGCGACCTCGAACCCATCAAGACCGCCGACTACCACGCCGGCTGGTTCCGCTGGGCCGGACGCTTCCGCGGACAGTCCTTGGCCGAACGCCTCCGCACCGAACCCGAAGCACTCACCGAACTCTGGGAACTGCTCGCGACCGAAGGCAACGGAGACGCCAGCTTCGCCGCCTTCGACAAATACGTCCGCGACGAGGACAAGTGGTCCACCGCACTGCTCGAACTGACCGGAACCGGCGAACTCGACCGCACCCGGCTCTTCGACCTCACCCTCGACATCCTCGCCCGCGACTTCGCCGCCTTCCGCGCCCAGTGGTACGCGGCGCTCCACGAAGCCCTCGAACCCACTCCCGACGAGCGCACGACAGCGCAGAACCGCTACGCCCGGCTGTGCGGAAGCGGCCTCCCCCGCACCGTCTCCTTCGCCGTCAAGGCGCTGTCCCTAGTGGACAAACAAGGCACACTCGACGGCGAAGTCGCCCTCCGGCATCTCCCCGCGGCAGCGGCCGGACGCGGCGCCGCCACCGCCAAACTCGCGCTCAAACTCGCCAGCCGCATCGCCGACCAGCGCCCCGAGCTGACCGGCCTCGCCGACGAGGTCTTCGAAGCGGCGCTCACCCACGAAGCCTCCGACGTCCGCGCCCTCGCCACCGCCAGACTCGGCGTCACCCCGGACACCCCGGCCGTCATCGAGACCGTCGAGTACCCGGAACCCGTGCGACCGCCCTGGCACCAGCGCGAGACGCTCACCATCCCGCTCGAAATCCCGGACACCCCGGCCGCGGTCGCAGAAGCCCTCTCCTCCCTCCTCGCCGACCCCGACCAGGCCGACCTGCTCCTGGCCGTCCTCGACGGCACCCACCGCGTCGCCGCCGAACTCAAGGACGCCCTCAAACCGCTGGTCAAACGCGCCACCAAAATCACGAACGAGAAGTACAGCGCGGCCGTACCCAAACTGCTCGCCACCCTCATCCTCGGCCTCAGCGGCCGCGACGTCACCCACCCGCCCCAGGTCGACGGCTGGCGCCGACCGCTCCACCACCGGGTCACCGCCCTGCTGGAAGGCACCGCCGTACCCGTCTCCGCGGCCACCCACCAAGGCGGCTGGCTCGACCCGGTCGTCTTCGTCTCCCGCATGCTCGAACACCCCGAAGCACCCGAGGACGACGTCGCCGACGCACTGCTCCGGCTCGCCCCGGACACCCGGACCGAAGCGCTCGCGCACGCCGACGCGCTCACCGGACCGCACGCCGACCACATCCGCTACGCCCTCGGCGGGCCGCCGATCTCCGAAACCGGCTGGACCGCCCTCGCCGCCGCCCGCGCACGGCACCCGGAATCCGCAGACCCCGCCGCCGCACTGCGCGGTGAACCCGGACCTCCGATGACCTGGTCGGCGAAGGTCGGCCCCGACGCGTACGGCCTGGACTCACTGGACATCGGCGAAACCCCGGAAGCCGTCTCACCGAAGGTCCCCTGGCTAGGCGTGCTCTACGACGGCCCGGATCCCGAGTGGCTCGGCTTCACCGAATGCCACGAGACGGTGTCCTCGCCGTACGACCGCGACTACCTCGAAGCCGCGGTCGCCGGGAACCTGTTCTTCAACGACATCGAAGTCGGCTATCCCGTCGAGAAGGCCGTACTGCCCCCATTCCTCGACAGTCCGTCGATACCGGGATTCCCCGGCACGATGCTCATCGCCACCACGCTCGTGCTGAAACGACCGACCGCCTCCCAGCTGGGCACGGACGCCGCGCTGACCCTGTTGGACCAGCGGATGCTCGGCCCTCGCGCGCTCGGCGAAGCACTGGGAGTGCTCGGTCCCCACCTCATTCCGACGAGGCTGGCACCCCGGCTGTCGATCATCGCGAACGAACACCCGATCGCCGTACTGTCCACTCTGGACACTTTGCTGCCCGCCTTGGAACCTTCCCACCGGGGCGTCTTCGCGCTGCTGGAACTCGCCGCGGACCTGGTGGAACGTGGCGCAGGCGCGATCAGCGCCGAAACGAAGGAATGGCTGGCGGGGTTCAAGGGCGGTTCGAAGGCAGCGAAGGCGGCATCACGCCTCAACCGCTGACATCCGGGCCGCCAGCACGTGTGAACACGGACCGCGGTTCTCCTGATGCTTGGCCCACCAGGCACAGGTGCACCCGGGCGGCGAGAGCCGCACACGCTGCACCGACCCGGCACGAGCGATCTCGTAGCCGCCGTCGGGCAACGACCGGACGGCTCCGGCGGCAACGAGCTCACGGGCCTTCGCCAGCCGCCGGTTCTCCGGGCCACGCCCGCTCGGGAGTTCGCGCGAGAACCACGTGCCATCGACGACGTCGTGTCCGGCGCGGCCCGCGACGAGTTCCTGCGCTTCGAGGCCGGCCGCCAGCGAGTTCAGCCAGCCGCCCTCACCGGAGAAGCCGCGGGACGGTTCAGGAGACAGCGTCACGATCAGCCGCGCCCGCTCCAGATCGAGCACCCAGCTCGCGACCTCGCTGCCCGGCCGTGTGTAGACGGTCATGCCTTGGGCGAACCGGATCAGCGGCTCGACGATCCGGAGCCGATGCAGCCTGGACGCCGGTATCGAGTCCTGGCCCGCTCGCGCGGTCAACCGGAGTCCACGGCCGGACGCCACCGCCCACGACTTCCCGACGGCGGTGGGCAGCCTCCGCAGAAAGGCGCGTGCTTCGAGCTTGTCTAGTTCCGCCTTCTTCACGGCGCCAGCCGTGACAGCAGCGACCTCGGCGAAGCCTGCCACCCAGCGATCCGGCAGTGGCACGAGCGACTCGTCGTTCTGCCCGTCGAGAGTGCGGAGATGGATTCCGTCCCCACGAACGGTCAGGTGCAACGGATCTTGCGCCACCACCCCAGCCAGCACCGTCCTCGTCGCCTCGGACAGATCCACATTGGTGCATCCCTCGCCGAGCTCGCCCGCTTCCAGCAGGTCGAGCCTGGCGTAGACGCCACAGCACGGCGAAAACGCCTCCGCGCGCAGCGTCGTCCTGTCCGCGGTGAACACCGGATCGGACTCGGCGATGAGCCGGTTCACCATCGACGGTGGCATCCAGAACCGCGTACGCGCGACTTTCCCCAGGACCAGTAGAGCTTGCGCCGCCTGCGCCCCGGGTTCGACGAAACCGTCGAAAAGCACTGGTACCCGGACGTCTTCTTCAACCGGCTCCAGCAAGATCTCGGTGATCATTGGGCCACCCTAGCCAGAGCCCCTGACACTCTTTGCAGGTTTTGACTGGCTACGTTTAAGAATGATCTTGTTCTTTGCCGGGATGTATAGGTCGTTATACATTCAAAGATGTCAAGCCTGAGCCTGACGTTGGCGATACGCACGTTGCTGACAAGCCCTCGAGCAGTAGTCCCGCGGCCTGCCTCGCACTCCCCCGTCCAGAGGCTTGCCGCACATGACGCACTCCCCTCCCCTGGTTTCGTCACGCGTTACCTCACTCGCCCTGCCTTCGACCAGCGCTTGGACACCGTCGAGAGTGCTGCGCAGCCCGAACTCGAAGGGATCGAGCGGGGTATCCATCCCCCCGCTCTTCCACAGCCGCTCCAAGGCCGGGTAGCCGTTGAGGCGCTCGAACAAGGACTCGCGCTCGCTCCACCAGCGCTCATGGGACACACCCGTGCGCCGCTGGAGCTCCACGGTGTCCGCTGCCTGACGAGCGACGGACTCGACGAATCCGCCCACCAGATTCACCACCGCGATCACCTCCGCGGGCGCCAGACCACTGCGTGACGCGACGTCGAGGGCGTGGTCGTAGCCGGCCATGATGTTCGGACCGGGCAGCCGCCTGGTCCCGGCGCTGTGGACCAGCCACGGGTGCCGCTGGTGGATCCCCCACGCTCGCCGCGACCAGCGTTCGAGACCCTCCCGCCAGCCGAGACCCTCCGAAGGCTCCATCGGGAACTCGCCGTACACGGCGTCCCGCATGAGTTCCACCAGTTCCGCCTTGCCGGGAACGTACCGGTAGAGCGACATCGTGGTGGTACCGAACCGTTCCGCGACCTTGCGCATCGACAGCGCGGCAAGCCCTTCGGCGTCCGCGACCTCGACCGCCGCCGTGACGATCCGGCCGAGGCTCAACCCCGGCCGATCCGGCTCGGGCGCTCCCCACAGCAGCTCGATCGCGCGCTCCGGATCCGGCTGCGCGTCGTCTTTCGCCACCACTACTCCCTTGACGCTCGGCGCTCTCGCGTGTTTAGCTGATAAACCTCAGTATATCTCATAAACAACTCCCAGGAGCGCTTCCGCATGCCTGAAATCAGGTTGTACGTGTCCCCCGACGGCCAGGACGACTGGCCTGGCACCGTCGACCAGCCCTTCGCCACACCGAGAGCGGCGCAAGAAGCCGTCCGCGCCGCCACCGCCGGGATGACCGGGGACATCGTCGTCGCCTTCACCGCCGGCGTCCATCACCTGCGAGAACCCCTGGCCTTCGACGACAAGCTGGCGGATTCCGGCACGAACGGCTTCCGCGTGATCTACCAGGCGGACGGCTACGGAACGCCCGCACAGGCGAAGGTCGAACTGAGCGGCGGCCGCGAGATCTCCGGCTGGTCGGCAGGTGACGACGGCGTCTGGACGGCTCCGGTCGGCGAACTGGCACCACGACGGCTCACCGTGGACGGCCGTCCTGCGACGCGGGCGGCCCGCATGACCGGATTGCCGGGTACCGTGACGAAAACCGCTACCGGTTACGTCACGGACAGCCTCGAACCCCAGTCCTGGCCGGACCCCTCCGGGCTGGAGTTCGTCTACCCCGGCGTCTACCCGTGGTCCGAAGCCCGGCTCGCGGTCGCATCGGTTTCCGGCGATGCCGCGTCGACCACCATCACCATGGTCCAGCCCGCCTTCGACAACGCCAAATCCCTCTACGACTCGAAGTGGTACGCAGCAGGCGGGGACGGGACCTGGGACGGTCTCGCAGCCCCTTCCGTACTCGAGAACAACGTGGCGTTCCTGACCGAGCCGGGCACCTTCGCCGTCAGCCGCACCGAGCAGGGCGAACACGTCCTGCATTACCGCCCGCGCCCCGGCGAGGAGATCGGCGAGACCACCGTCCTCGCGCCGGTGCTCGAAACGCTCGTCAGCGGGAAGGGCGTACACGACCTCGTGCTCCGCGGCTTCACTCTCGCCGACGCGGCCTGGTCGGGCCCCACGCGCACCGGCGGATACCTGCACTACCACGGAAACGCCCGCTACGAGCAGGGCGACTTCCGGAAGATCGACATGGGCGCGGACGTCGGCTACGTCCATGTCCCGGCCAGTCCGGTTCAGCTGCCCGCCAACGTCAGCCTCGCGTCGGTCAGGCGGGTCACGCTGGAGGGCAACCACTTCACCCGGCTCGGCGCGGGTGGGCTGCTGATCGAAGACAGCACCGACGTCGAGATCCGGGGATGTATCTTCGACGAGATCTCGGGCAGCGGGATCGCCGTCCACGACAGCACCCGGGTCTCGCTCGAGGACAACCTCGTCCACCACATCGGCACCGAGTACCGCGGCTCGTCCGCCGTCATCGTGGTCGAGTCCGAAGAGACGACCGTGGCGCACAACGAGATCCACGACGTCCCGCACAACGGCATCGTGATCACCGGCGGCGAGCGGGCCAAGGGCACCCAGGTGATCGCGAACCTCGTCGAACGCAGCATGGGGAAGCTGATGGACGGCGGCGGGATCTACCTCTCCGCGCCGCAGGGCTCCTCCTTCGCCGGCGGGGCGACCGTCCGCGGCAACGTGATCCGGGACGTCCTCACCTCGTTCAACTTCGGGCTCTACACCGACTACGGCGCCGCGTGGATCACCGTCGTCGGCAACATCGTCCACGGCGCCGACACGCCGATCGTGCTCCAGGTCGGCCCGCCGCTGGAGAACGTCGCCTTCCTCGGCAACTTCTGGGACGTCCAGCCGGACGGTGGAGCACCCGAGACGGTGACGATGGCCGGGAACACCTTGCTCTCCAAGGAGAACTTCGACAAGGAAGTCCAGGCCGATCCGGCGGGCGCCGACATCCTCGCGCGGGCGGGCCGCCGGGGTCTGGAACGATGATCACCGCTCCTGCCGGGCGCTCGCCCGGCAGGAGCCGTTCCGCCCACGATCCACGAGGAGACCGCCCGCCATGCCGACCCAGTCCACGGACTCCCCCGGCACACGCCATCGCCTCGCGAGGATCGCGACCGAGGTGCTCGCCCCCTGGGTCTGGGTGCTCGGCCTGCCGCTGATCGTCGCCTGGAAGGTGACCGGCTACCACCTCGGCGAGACGGTGCTGTGGGGACTCATCGTCGGCGTGACCGGCTCACTGATCCCGATGGCCGTGATCGTGCGGGGCGCGCGGAAGGGCAAGTGGGACAGCCACCATGTGACCGATCGGGCCGGACGGCTCGTCCCGTTCGCGGTCTGCATCGGCTCGCTGACCGCCGGATTCGTCATCCTGATCGCCGGCGGCGCTCCGCACGAGATGATCGCGCTCGCGGCCGCCGAACTCGTCTGCCTGGTCGCCGCACTGGCGATCACCTTCGGCTTCAAGTTCAAGATCTCCATGCACGCGATGGTGGCGGCGGGTGCGGCCGTCATGCTGATCCGGGTCTACGGCCCCTGGCTCGCCCTGGTCTTCCTCGGCGTCGGCTGGGTCTGCTGGTCCCGCGTAGAGCTCGGCGACCACACGAAGGCCGAGGTCACGGTGGGGACGATCGCCGGCGTCGTCCTCGGCGGTGGTGTTTATCTGGCCCTTGAAGCTTTTTTGGCCTGAGCGACGCCGTATAGGTCGTTATACATCTCTCAAGCGCCGGATGCCTTCGGTGAGTTCGGCGAGGTCGGCCGTCGCGGCGAAGCCCAGGCGCAGGAACGGCCCGGACGGTTCGGTGGCGAAGAACCGCTCCCCTGCCCCGACGACGACTCCCCGCTCTCTCGCGGCGCGGGCGAGTGCGTTCGCGTCACTCCCCGCCGGTAGCCGCACCCACAGGTGCAGCCCACCCGAGGGAAGGCGTGCGACAGTCCATTCAGGACACTCCCCCGCCAGCGCCGCGGCCGCTTTCGCGCACCGTTCCCGCAATTCGGCGCCCAGTTTCCGCACGTGACGTTCCCAGGACGGCGCGCTGAGGAGTTCGAGTGCCGCTTCCTGCAGCGGACGGGAGACGAAGAAGTCGTCGACCCGCCGGATCGCCTTCATCCGGTCGAGCACCGGCCCTCGCGCGATCAGCGCCCCGATCCGCAGGCTCGGCGCCGCCGCTTTCGTCACCGACGTCAGGTGGACGACCGTGCCGTCGCGGTCGTCGGCGATCAGCGGACGCGGTGCCGTGGATTCGTGCGACAGGTAGCGGGCGAAGTCGTCCTCGAGCACGAACGCACCCGCCGCCCGCGCCACCTCCAGCACCTGAGCGCGACGTTCGGCGGCCAGCACGGTCCCGGTCGGATTGTGGAAGGTGGGCTGACAGTAGAAGAGCCGGGCGCCGGTCATCGCGAACGCCTCGGCGAGCAGATCCGGACGGACACCGTCCTCGTCGATCGGGACCGGCACCGGACGGAGTCCCGCCGCTCGCGCCGCGGCGAGCGCTCCCGGATAGGTCGGCGACTCGACCAGCACAGGACTTCCCGGAGCGGCGATGGCCCGGAACGCCATCGACAGCCCGCTCTGTCCGCCGGCCGTGATCAGGACGTCGTCCGGCGACGCACCGGCCGGTCCCGCGAACACCGACCTCAGCGCGGCCAGCCCGGTGGCGGGTGCGCGGTCCCAGGCGTCCGGACGGCGGCCCGCCCGCGCGAGCGCCGCACTCAAGAACCGGGCCGCCTGCAGTGACCGGTGCGGATAGCCGCCGTCGAGCAGGATCGCGCCGTCCGGCGGCGGCCCCAGGGTGCCGGTGAGGGACCGGGTGTCGACGCTGCGATCAGTCAACGCGACGGTCTGCCACGCCGTGTCGAGCGGTTCTCCCGCCGTCCTCGGCTTCGTCGCCACGTACGTCCCACTGCCGGGGCGGGTCACGACAGCACCTTCCGCGGCCAGCAGGGCGATCGCGCGCGAGACCGTCACCGGGCCGACCCGGTAGCGCTCGATCAGCTCCCGGCTACTGGGCAGCCGGTCCCCCGGCGCCGCCGCACGGACCAAGGAACGCAGCTGGGCCACGAGCGCAGAAGTGCTACTATCCGACATGAAAGAACATGATAGTGCTACTGAAAACCGCGCGGAATCACTACTGGACATTCCAGCGCTGCGAGCCGATACCCCCGGTAGCGAGAAGGTCGTCCACTTCAACAACGCGGGCTGTGGTCTCGTGGCGAAGCCGGTGCTGGCCGCGATGCTCGACCACCTGAATCTCGAAGCCGAGATCGGCGGTTACGAGGCCGCTGCCGTACGGGCCGACGAGGTCGCCGGCTTCTACCGCGAGATCGCCGCGCTCATCAACGCGCGGCCGCGCAACATCGCCTTCGCGGCCAGCGCCACCCACGCCTACTCCACAGCGCTGTCCTCGATCCGGTTCGAAACCGGCGACATCGTTCTCACCACCCGCAACGACTTCATCTCCAACCAGATCGCGTTCCTGTCACTGCGGAAGCGGTTCGGCGTCCAGGTCGTTCACGCACCGGACACGCCGGAAGGCGGTGTCGACGTCGAGGCCATGGCGGCGCTCATGCGCAGCAGGAAGCCGAAACTGGTGGCGGCCACGCATATCCCGACCAATTCGGGACTGGTCCAGCCGGTCGCCGAGATCGGGCGGCACTGCCGCGAGCTCGGTCTGCTGTACCTGGTCGACGCCTGCCAGTCGGTCGGTCAGTACCCCGTCGACGTCGAGGAGATCGGCGCCGACCTGCTCACCTCGACGTGTCGCAAGTTCCTGCGCGGTCCGCGCGGCTCCGGCTTCCTGTTCGTCTCCGATCGCTTCCTCGCGGACGGCCACGAGCCGCTGTTCATCGACATGCACGGCGCCCGCTGGGCCGCGCCGAGAAAGTACGAGCCCGCCGGGTCGGCCGTCCGGTTCGAAGAATGGGAATTCCCGTACGCCACGGTGCTCGGCAGCGCGCGGGCGGCGCGCTACGCCCGGGAGGTCGGCCTGGAGGCGATCTCACGGCGAACGCCTGCGCTCGCGTCGAGACTGCGTGACGGGCTCGCCGCCCTTCCCGGCGTCGAGGTGCTCGACCGGGGCCGGAAGCTGGGCGCGCTGGTGACGTTCTCGATCAAAGGCTGGGAAGCCGTCCCGTTCAAGGAGGCGATGGACGCCCGGCGGATCAACTCGGCACTCAGCTACCGGGAGTTCGCCCAGTTCGACTTCGGCGACAAGAACGTCGACTGGTGCCTGCGGCTGAGCCCGCACTACTACAACACCGAACAAGAGGTGGACGACGTGACCGCGGCCGTCGCCGAACTCGCCGCCTGATCGCGGCTTCCCTGCCTGGGCACTGGGGGGTGCACGGGCAGGGAAGCCGTCAGAGCGTCAGGCGCCGGCGAGACCGCGGCGCTGCAGCAGCGGCTCGATCTCCGGGTCACGGCCGCGGAACGCGCGGAAGGCGTCCATCGGGTCGATGCTGCCACCGCGCCCGAGCAGCTCACGGCGGAAGTGGTCACCGTTCTCCCTGGTGAGCCCGCCGTTTTCGCGGAACCACTGGACGGTGTCGGCGTCGAGGACCTCGCTCCAGATGTAGGAGTAGTACCCGGCGCTGTAGCCGCCGCTGAAAACGTGCGCGAAGTAGGTGGTGCGGTACCGCGGCGGCACGGCTTCCAGCGCGACTCCGGCCTTGGTCAGCGCCTCGGCCTCGAACCTCTGGACGTCTTCGACGTGGTCCTCGGTGCCGAGCGCGTGCCACGCCTGGTCCAGAAGGGCCGCGGCGAGGTACTCGGTCGTGGAGAAGCCTTCGCCGTACTGCTGCGACGCCAGGAGCTTGTCGATCTGCTCCTGCGGAAGCGGCTCGCCGGTCACGTGGTGCTTGGCGTAGTTGGCCAGGACCTCGGGCCAGAGCATCCACATCTCGTTGACCTGTGAGGGGTACTCGACGAAGTCACGCGGAACGCTGGTGCCGGAGAACGTCGGGTACTGCACGTCCGACAGCAACGAGTGGAGCGCGTGCCCGAACTCGTGGAACGCGGTGACGACCTCGTCGAAGGTCAGCAGGGTCGGCTCCCCCGCCGGAGGCTTGGCGACGTTGAGCACGTTCACCACGACCGTCTTGGTGCCCAGCACTGTCGTCTGGTCGACGAAGTTGTTCATCCAGGCGCCGCCGCGCTTCGAGTCGCGGGCGTAGTAGTCCAGCAGGAACAGGCCGAGTGCCGTGCCGTCGGCGTCGAAGACCTCGAAGGTCCGGACCTCGGGGTGGTACTTCGGCAGGTCCTCCCGCTCGGTGAAGCTCAAGCCGTACAGCTTGGAGGCGGCGAAGAAGACCCCGTCGGTCAGCACCCGGTTCAGCTCGAAGTACGGGCGGAGCGCCGCGGTGTCGACCTCGAACCGGTCCTTGCGGACGCGCTCGGCGTAGAACGCCCAGTCCCACGGCCGCAGGACGGCGCCGGGGATGTCGGCTTCGAGGTACCGCTGCAGTTCTTCGGCCTCCGCCTTGGCGTTGGCCACGGCGACCGGCGCGAGGCGCTCCAGCAGCCCGGCAGCGGCGGCGGCCGTCTTCGCGGTCTCGTCTTCGATGACGTACGAGGCGTGGTCGGGGAAGCCGAGCACGGCGGCCCGCTCGGCGCGCAACCGGACCAGCTGGGCGACGATCTCGTTGTTGTCGAACTCGTTGCCCCGGTTGCCCCGCGACACCGACGCGGTGAAGATCCGCTCGCGCAGCGCGCGGTCCTCCAGCGTGGCCAGCGCCGCCTGTGCTGTCGGCAGGGTCAGCTTGAGGACGTACTTGCCCTCCTCCCCCGCGGTCTCGGCTGCCGTCGCGATCTCGTCCCCGCCCAACCCGGCGAGTTCCGCGACGTCTTCGACGACGACGGCGAGTTCGTTGGTGTCCTTCAGCAGATTCTGCTGGAACCTGGTCGACAGGGTCGAAAGCTGCTCGTTCAGCTCGCGCAGGCGCTTCTGGTCGGCTTCGGGAAGCCCCGCGCCGGCCCGGCGGACGTCGGTGTGGTGACGCTCGAGCAGGCGGAGCGACTCGGTGTCGAGGCCGAGTTCGTCCTTGCGCTCGAACAGCGTGTTGATCCGGGCGAACAACGCCGGGTTCAGGTTGACGGCATCGGCGTGCGCGGCCAGTCGCGGCGCCATTTCGGCCTGCACTCGCTGGATCTCGTCGTTCGCGTTCGATCCGGAGAGGTTGTAGAACACGCTGGAAACGCGAGACAGCAGCCTGCCGGACTTCTCCAGCGCGGCGATGGTGTTCTCGAACGTGGGCGGCTCGGCGGAACCGGCGATCGCGTCGATTTCGGCGGCGTGCTCGGCCAGGCCCGCTTCGAAGGCGGGCAGGAAGTGTTCGTCGGCGATTCGGTCGAACGGCGGAAGGGCGTAGGGCAGCTCACTCGGCGCGGCGAACGGGTTGTCCTGCGAAATCATCGGTGTTGCTCCCGGGTCGTCGAATCTGCTGTTCAGGCCACCTTACGGGCAGTCAGGGGCCGGTGGATGCCGTCCGTGGCGTGACGCCGCAGACGGTGTCGGTCACGCTCCGGTGGTACCGCCCACCACCGCGTCGGAGCTCTGCTTTCCCTTGCCGCGCTTGGCTTTGGCTTTCGGTGCCGGTGGGGCGATCCCGGCCAGGTCACCGCCGTTGTCGTTGACGCGCAACACGAACGGACGAGTCTCGGTGTAGCGGACCACCGAAACCGACGCCGGGTCGACCACGATCCGCTGGAACGCGTCGAGATGCTGGCCGAGCGCGTCGGCGAGGATCGACTTGATCACGTCGCCGTGGCTGCACAGGAGCCAGACCGCGTTCTCGCCGTGTTTCGCGGTGATCCGGGCGTCGTGCGCGCGAACGGCCGCGACCGAACGCGCCTGCATCTCGGCCAGTCCTTCCCCGCCGGGGAAGACCGCGGCCGAGGGGTGCGCCTGCACGACCCGCCACAGGGGTTCCTTGAACAGATCCTTGAGCGCGCGACCGGTCCATTCGCCGTAGTCCACTTCGGACAAACCGGGCTCTTTGACCTTGTCCAGACCGCGTGCCTCGGCCAGCTTCGCGACCGTCTGGCGGCAGCGGAGCATCGGCGAGACCACCAGCTCGGCGAGAGGAACCGGCGCCAGGCGCTCGACGAGCGCCGCCGCCTGTGCCCGGCCGGTGTCGTCCAGCCCGACCTTGGGCGTGCGCCCGGCAAGGACGCCCGAGCCGTTCGCCGTGGACTTGCCATGGCGCAGAAGGATCACAGTACTCACGTTGCCCACCCTACGTGTCCGTGCTTTGCCCGCTCCCGCGTTTCGTCCTCTGGATGCGGAGGTTTACAGGTGCGGACCCGCGCCGGGGTCGAGGACACCGGTGAAGATCAGCACGAACAGCAGGACCCCGAGCACGAGCCGGTAGATCACGAACGGCACGAAGCTCTTGGTCTTGATGTAGGACATCAGCCAGGCGATGACGGCGTAGCCGACGCCGAACGCGACCAGCGTCGCCAGGATCGTCGGCCCCCACTGGGCCGGGGCGCCGTCCTTGCCGATGTCGGTCAGCTTGTACAGGCCCGAGCCGAACACCGCCGGCAGCGCCAGCAGGAAGGAGTACTCCGCCGCCTCCGCGCGGGTGTAGCCGAGCAGCAGCCCGGCGCTGGTGGTGCCGCCGGAGCGGGAGACGCCCGGGATCAGCGCCAGCGCCTGCGCGAACCCGAAGCCGAGGCCGTGCGGCACGGTCAGGTGGTCCAGCGTCCGTTCCTGCCGCCCGATCCGGTCGGCCAGCAGGAGGATGAGGCCGAACACGATCAGCGTGGTGGCGGTGATCCGCAGATCACGGAAGGTCTCGTCGATCGCGTCCTGCAGCAGCAGGCCCAGCACCACGATCGGCAGCGAGCCGATGATGATCAGCCAGCCGAGCCGCGCGTCCGGGTCTTGCCGCCAGTCCTTCTTGTAGATCGAGAAGAACCAGGCACGGAGGATCTTCCCGATCTTGCTCGAGAAGTACAGGATGACGGCGAGTTCGGTGCCGATCTGGGTCACCGCGGTGAAGGCGGCGCCCGGGTCGTCCCAGCCGGCGAGCGCCGCGGTGATCCGCAGGTGCGCGCTGGAGGAGATCGGCAGGAACTCCGTGAGGCCCTGGACGAGCCCCAGGACCAGTGCTTCGAACCATCCCATCAGGCGACACCGGCCAGTTCGATCGCTTCGGCCGCGACTTCGAGAGCGTGTGCGGAGCTCTCGGGGTCCGGCATGGAGGGCGCGACGGTCAGCGTCGTGACCCCCGCTCCGGCGAAGGCCTGCATCCGTTCGGCGATCCGCTCCTTGGGGCCCAGCAGCGACGTCGCGTCGATGAACTCCAGCGGGACGGCCGCCATCGCGCCTTCGTAGTTCTTGCCCAGGTACTTCTGCTGGACGTCGGCGGCTTCGCGCTCGAAGCCCATCCGGCAGGCGAGCTGGTTGTAGAAGTTCTTGTCCCGGCTGCCCATCCCGCCGAGGTACAGCGCCGCGTACCCGCGGACCGCGTCGGCGCAGGCCTTCCAGTCGTCACCGACCACGAGCGGGACGGTGGGAACGACGTCGAAGCCGTCGAGGGACCGCTCGGCCTTCTCCGCGCCCGCCTGGATCAGCTTCAGCTGCTCTCCGGCGTGCTCGGGCGAGAAGAACACGGGCAGCCAGCCGTTCGCGATCTCGCCGGTCAGTTCGAGGTTCTTCGGGCCGATGGCGGCCAGGTACACGGGGATCTCTTCGCGTTCGGGATGCACGGTCAGCGTCAGCGCCTTGCCGGGCCCGCCGGGCAGCGGGAGCTCGAAGTGCTCGCCTTCGTACTTCAGCCGCTCACGGGACAGCGCCTTGCGGACGATCTCGACGTATTCGCGCGTCCGGCCGAGGGGTGACGCGAACTTCACGCCGTGCCAGCCTTCGGAGACCTGCGGCCCGGACACACCGAGGCCGAGGCGGAACCGCCCGCCCGACAGCGTGTCCAGGGTCGCGGCGGTCATCGCGGTCATCGCGGGCGTCCGCGCCGGGATCTGCAACACCGCGCTGCCCACGTCGATCCGTGAAGTCTGCGCCGCCACCCACGCCAGCACCGTCGGCGCGTCCGAGCCGTACGCCTCCGCGGCCCAGACGACCGCGTAGTCCAGTTCGTCCGCCTTCTTCGCCAATGCCAGGTTGGCCGCGTCGTTGCCCGCGCCCCAATAGCCCAAGTTCAGTCCGAGTCGCACGGCGTGAATGTATCCATCGGAGTGTCACTCCTCCGTTCAGGGTGTTGACACCGCGGTGACCCGGCCGGTGGTACTCGATCACGACACGCTCACCTGCTCCGCGTCCCGCACCGGCCTTCCGGCTAGGCTCGCCCGTCGTGGAAAAGCGACAGCTCGGCCGGTCGGGACTGCGGGTCTCGCGGATGGCCCTCGGGACCATGACGTGGGGTGGCGACACCGACTCCGAGGAGGCGGCCAGCCAGCTGGTCGCGTTCGTCGACGCCGGGGGCACCCTGGTCGACACCGCCGACATCTACAGCGAGGGTGAGAGCGAACGCGTTCTCGGCGCGCTGCTCGGCGACCTCGTCCCGCGTGACGACATCGTGCTCGCCACCAAGGCGGTCGCCCGCCGCACCGACGGCCCGTTCGGTGGTGGCGCCTCTCGCGGCGCGCTGCTGAGCGCCCTCGAAGGTTCGCTGCGCCGCCTCGGCACCGACCACATCGACCTCTGGCAGCTGCACGCCTGGGACACCACCGTGCCGGTCGACGAGACCCTCGCGGCCCTCGACTACGCCGTGACCAGCGGAAAGGCCCGCTACGTCGGCGTCTCCAACTACTCGGGCTGGCAGCTCGCGACCGCCGCGGCCCGCAGTTCCGCCGTCGCCCCGCTGGTCTCGACGCAGGTCGAGTACTCACTGCTGGAGCGCGGAGTGGACCGCGAGGTCGTGCCCGCCTCGGAGCACCACGGCATCGGGATCCTGCCCTGGGCCCCGCTCGGCCGGGGCGTGCTCACCGGCAAGTACCGCACCGGGACACCCGCCGATTCTCGTGGCGCTTCGAGTGTTTTCGCGGGCTATGTCGAACATCACCGGACCGATCGCGCGGCCAGGATCGTGCAGGCGGTCGCGACCGCCGCCGACGGGCTGGGCACCTCGCCGCTGGCCGTCGCGCTGGCCTGGGTCCGCGACCGGCCGGGAGTGGTCGCTCCCGTGGTCGGAGCACGCGACACCGGACAGCTCACCGGGTCGCTCACGGCCGAGGAGATCACGCTCCCGCCCGCCATCCGATCGGCGCTCGACGACGTCAGCGCGATCGAGGTCGGGTACCCCGAACGCGGCCTTTGAGCCGTCTCGATTACTGGATTAGGTGACTGTTAGGTGACACAGACGTGACGCGGTGGGGTTCCTGGGGGATGCTGGACAGGTCCGTTCGACGAGTAGCAGGTGGAGGCACCAAGGTGGGTCGGCTGTCCGCCGTTTCCCGGATCGCGATCCCGCTCGCCGGTGCCCTGGTGCTCTCGTCCTGCAGTGCGGACGACACCCCGAACGACACGCTCCAGATCGTGCAGAACCCCGTCGCGGTGACGGCCGCCGTCTCCCCCGCGGTGACGGCCAAGCCCGCCGGTTCGGTGTTCGCCGGGCCCGGGGTCAAAGCGCTGGCCACCGACGAGGCGAGCAAGACGCTGATCGTCGCAGTCTCGGAGCCGCCTTCGCTGCGCCTCTACGATCTCTCGGCCCTGGACACCCCGAAGACGACCGTGGCCTTGCCCGGCCCCGCCGAGCGGCTCACGGTCTCCGGCGGCCAGGTGCTCGCCAGCGTCCCCGGCAAGAGCCTGCTGGCGAAGGTCTCCCTGCCCGGCGGCGCACTGGAGACGGTCCCGGTCGCGGGGCAGCCTTCCGCCGGTCTCGCGGACGGCGACTCGACGCTGGTCTCGGTCCGTGATCGCAAGGTCGTCGAGGTGCTGTCCGCCAACGCGGGCCCGAAGACCGTCACCGGCCAGATCTACAGCGCCGACGACGTGCTGAACACCGGCGACGGCGTGGTCGTCCTGGACAAGCTGCGCACGGCTCTGTTCTCGGTCGACCTGGCCGAGGGCAAGATCGGCGAAGGCCTCCGCGCGGGCGACGGCGCGGCCAACGCGGTCACCGACGATCTCGGGCGCGTTTTCGTCACCGACGCGCGAGCGGGCGCGTTGCTGGCGTTCTCCACGACGCCGCTGCTGCTGCGCCAGCGTTACCCCGTCCCCGGCGGGGCGTACGGCATCGCCTACGACCGCGCCCAGGGTCTCGCCTGGGTCACCCTCACCGAGCGCAACGAGGTCGTCGGCTTCGACGTCCGCGGCGGAGAGCCGATCGAGAAGCACCGGTTCCCCACCCTGCGGCAGCCAGATTCGGTCACCGTCGACGAGCAGGGGGGCCGTGTGGTCGTCGGCTCGGCCATCGGAGAAGGGATCCAGGTGATCACGCCATGACAGTTGTGGACGAGGCGGTGGTCGAAGGGGATTGGGAGTACCGGCGGCTGCAGTTGCCTCCCGGTGTTTCCCGGCGGGCGGCGGCGACGCAGCTGTCGATCCACGCCGAGTTCGCCGGCTGGGAGCTCTCGACCGTCCGGCTCTACTCCGATGGGACCCGGAGGGTGTGGTTGCGCCGCAAGCGCACCGCCACACCCCTGCCCGGCCTGATCACCTGAAGACGCGGCCGAGCCAGTCCGCCCAGAGCTCGTCCTGTTCCGCGGGGTCGACGTCGCCGAACAGGTGATGCATCGCGAGCATCGGCCCGCGGAAACCGCGGACGAAGCGCAGGAGCGCGTCCCCGGTCCGGATCCCGACCGTCTGCTCGTTCGCCAGATAGACCTCGCCGTCCACTGTGGACATCGACCCCGTGCTCAGCCGGACCCCGTCGCCCGTGTCCGGCCGCCCGGCGAGACCCAGTTTCCGGCCCAGCGCCAGCCACGCGCGGTCCCAGTCTTCGATCGCGGGCCCGAACACCGTCACCGGCACCGCTTTCCGGCCCGCGAACCCGTTGAGGTACTCGACCAAGGTGCGGAGGAACAGCTCGCCGCCACCGCGCATCGCCTCGAACTCGTCTTCCCAGTCGTCGCCGGGCAGGAAGCCGCTCGTCACGGTCCGCAGCACGGTGCTGCCGCCGGACCGGGCCTCGATCAGGAACTCGTAGGCGACGAACCGCCCGTCCTCCTCGCGTTCCGTGCCGTAGACGAGCCTTTCGAGCGGATCCCACGACGTGATCGCGGACGCGGGTTCGTAGCCGCCGAACGCGGTCTTCACCGTGCCGCCGACGCCGCCGTCCACCTCACTGCGTCCCATGAACCATGACGTGATCCCCGGCCCGGTCGCGATGGCGTCCCAGACCTGCTCCGGCGTCGCGTCGACCTCGACGCGGTCGGCGATCTCGAATTCGTGCCCCACTCAGCGCTCCTCGGTCTCGGTTTTGACGCTCGGATGGACGGCGACGACGATCCGGTGATCGCGGCCCTGTTCGGCGCCTTCGTCGTGGTACTTGCTCACCAGGTTCGTGATCGCGACGGTGAGTTCTTCGGCGAACGCCGCCCTGTCGGCCGCGTTCGAGAACCGCACCTCGCCGTCGATCGCGAAGGTCGCGACCCGCTTGCGCGCCTTGGTGGAGCCGGTGATCAGCAGGCCGACGTCGCGCACCAGCCTGCCCGCGACCGCGAGCAGCCAGCGCGCGGAAAGGCGGTCCGGCGACTCGGCCGGGTCGGGCTGGACCGCGGAAAGCGCGGTCGGCGAGATCACGTAGGACGCCGCGGTCGCGCGCATCATGCGTTCGGTGACGTTGCCCTTGCGCCGCTCTTCGACGAGCTCGACCAGGCCGTGCTTTTCCAGCGCGCGCAGGTGGTAGTTCACCTTCTGCCGCGGCAGATCCACCCGCGCGGCCAGCATCGTGGCCGACGCCGGTTCCGCGAGTTCGGACAGCAGCCGGGCCCGGACCGGGTCCAACGACACTTCGGCCGCTTCCGCGTCCTCGATCACCGCTACGGAGAACATGGCAAGAAGGTGTCACCGAAAAGAGAACTTGTCAAGGCAGTCAGTCTTGTCGGCGAGCCCTCGTCGCCAGGGCGAGCAGCCGGGGCACCACCTGCGGGGCCGCCTCCAGCGGGACGACGTGCCCGACCCCGGGCAGCACCACGGACGTCCCGTTCTCCACCGCGCCCGCCAGTTCTTCGACGTCGGCGGTGGGCACCAGTTTGTCGCGCTCCCCCACGATCGCCGTCACCGGCACCGCGCCGACCTGCGACAACGCGGACTCCCGCGTGTAGGCGTCCAGTGCGGGGCGGAACGCGGACACCGTCTGGGGCCAGTTGCCGCGGATCATCCGGACGGTCAATTCGACGTCGCCGGGCACCGGGTCGTCCCCGAAGAGCCACCACCGCAGGCCGGCGGTCACCGCCTTGCTGGTGTGCTCCCGCACCAGGCCGATCAGCTTCGTCCCGAAGACCATTTCGAGGTCGCGGCCGAGTTTCCCGAGCGCGTTCGGCCAGATCGCGTCCGGGGTGACGCCGCCGGCGGACATGGCGAGCAACCCGATCCCCGCCACCCTGGCCGCGAAGACGTCCGGATGCCGCTGGGCGAGCGAAAGGATCGCGAGGCCGCCCATGTCGTGACCGACCAGGACGACACGACCCTCGGGAATCACCTTCTCCAGCACCTCGGCGAGGTCGTCGGCGAGATGCCCCATCGTCGCCGACGCGGCGCGGACCTCACCGGATTCGCCGTGCCCGCGCTGGTCGTAGGCCAGCACCGCGATCGGCTCCTCCGCGGCCTCGGCCAGCACCGGCGCGACGGCGCGCCAGCTCCGCCTGTCGAGGGCGTACCCGTGCAGGAGCACCACGGTCACCGGCGCCGACGGATCACCCCAGCGTTCGAAATGCAGGGGTGTTCCGTCGGCGGCCAGCAGACCGGACATCAGGCGGAGCGGAGGAAACGGTCGAGCACCCGCACGCCGAACTTCAGCGCGTCGACCGGGACACGCTCGTCGACGCCGTGGAACAGCGCCGAGAAGTCGAGGTCCGCGGGCAGCTGCAGCGGGGCGAACCCGAAGTTGCGGATCCCGAGGGACTGGAACGACTTCGCGTCCGTGCCGCCGGAAAGCATGTACGGGAGCGTGCGGGCGCCCGGGTCCTCGGCGAGGACCGCCGCGGTCATCGCGTCGACGAGGGCGCCGTCGAAGGTCGTCTCGACCGGCGGCAGCTCCATCCACTCCTTCTCGATGTCCGGGCCGAGGATCTCCTCCAGCTCGGCGTTGAACGCCTCGAGACGGCCGGGCAGGATCCGGCAGTCGACCGAGGCTTCCGCGACCGAGGGGATCACGTTGGACTTGTAGCCCGCGGTGAGCATCGTCGGGTTCGCCGTGTCGCGCAGGGTCGCGCCGATCATCCGGGAGATGTTGCCGAGCTTGGCGACGGACCCCTCGATGTCGTCCTCGGGGAAGTCCCAGCCGGTGATCTCGGTGACGCCGTCCAGGAACTCGCGGACGGAGTCGGTCATGACCAGCGGGAAGCGGTGGTTGCCGAGCCTGGCGACGGCCTCGGACAGCTTGGTGACGGCGTTGTCGCGGTGGATCATCGAACCATGGCCCGCGGTGCCTCGCACCCGCAGCTTCATCCAGCGGATGCCCTTTTCCGCCGTCTCGATGAGGTACGCGCGGACGTTGTCCTTGAGCGTGATCGAGAAGCCGCCGACCTCGCTGATGGCCTCGGTGACCCCCTCGAACAGCTCGGGCCGGTTCTCCACCAGCCACTGCGCGCCGTACTTCCCGCCCGCCTCCTCGTCGGCGAGGAACGCGAAGACGAGGTCACGCGGCGGCACGATGTTGTTGATCTTGTAGTGGCGGGCCAGCGCGAGCGTCATCGCGCACATGTCCTTCATGTCGACCGCGCCGCGGCCCCAGACGTAGTCGTCCTGGATCGCGCCGGAGAACGGGTGCACCGACCACTCGGAGGCGTCGGCGGGGACGGCGTCGAGGTGACCGTGGATCAGGAGCGCGCCCCGCGACGGGTCGGCGCCCGGCAGCCGGACGATCACGTTGTGGCGGTTCTTGCCCCCGGACTCGACGTAGGTGATCTCATAGCCCGCGTCGGTGAGCTTCTCGGCGACGTACTCCGCCGCGGCGCGTTCACCGACGAGCGTGTCGGGATCACCCGTGTTGGTGGTGTCGATGCGGATCAGTTCACTGGTGAGGGTGACTGCCTCTTCGGCGGCGGCTTCGATCAGATTCGGTTCGGTCACCAGGCATTCCTACCATTGGTGGAGCCGGCCGACCCGTCACGACCGCCGCGTGGACACGTGTGAAGACCCACTCCCGACCGCACCACCGCAGGCGGGTAGCTCAGTCGGCGACCCGCGCGCTCGAGCGCCTCCATCAGTGCGTGACCAGGACGCTGGAGGTCGAGGCCGCAGAAAGCTAAGCCTCGCACGCCAGCACCGACTCGAAACGGACAAATCGCCCTACTGCTCGCCCAGCTACAGCAGACCGGTGTCGACCGGATGACGAGCCGTAACCTCGGGCTCCGCCCGGGGCCGCCGCGCGGACACCGGAGGAAAGCCTTCGCGGCGGGGCCCCGCCGCGGTCGCCCGTAGGCCGACGCGCGTTCGAGCTGGTCAGGACCGGTTGCGACCGGACGTCTCACGGCCCCAGAGGGCCCAGCTCCCCGCGGGCAGCGCCCAGCTGAATAACCGAGGCACCCGGCTCAGGATGTGGCGATTCTTGTGTCCGCCGCGGTCGTGCTCACGCCTTTCAGACCGTCGTCGCCGATGGATTCCCAATGACGATGCCGACGATAATTTTCTTGATGGAAGTACATTCTCACACTACTCAGAAAGCGGGGAACCAGGTCAAAACTCTTCTGCCATCCGACCCCAGACGGCGGATGTTAAGACTTGACCAGACACGGTAAAGATCGGATCTCTCCATGCCGGACGCGAATGCTCAGGATGCAGCTGGTCCTCTACGAAGCAGCAGGTCGAGCCAGGAAACTGGATTCACGACATGCAGGCCTCAGCGTCACCTCGCCGCCAAAGATGTGAGTCATACCTACGGGTTTCACCCACATCTTGTAGCTATCGAGAATTAGCGCCTCGGGGCGTTGCTCTCGCGGATACGAAACGGAGGTTCCTGCACTCGTGGAGGCCGTGTTAATGGCATTTTGGAGGGGTGTCCAGGTCCTCGCGTTTCGAGACGGAACTTCGCCCATCGATGCTGCGTCGGTACTCCGACAAGACCATCAGCTGCTACCGCGCCCGCCTCGCGCACTACCGGCACTGGTGCCACACCCGCGGCTACCAGACCGGCACGATCCGCCAGACCATCAACGCCCTGGTCTTCTGGGCCGAACGCAGCACGGGCCAGGCACCCGACGACCGCGCCGCCAAACAAGCCCTCCGCGGCTTCACCGAGACCTTCAACCGAACCCACCCGCCGGCCTGGCGAGTCGCCGGACGACGATCACCACGACGACGTCGCGCCACGGTCCCGCGTCCGCTCGGCGACGGCGGCGAGCGGCCATGACCACGCGCGAGCAGGAACTCGCGCTGGCCCAGCGGGTTCAGCGATTGGTGGCCGACCCACGCGTGACCGGTGCACTGCTCGCGCTTCGCGGCACGACCGGACGTTCGGTGACTGATGAGGCGGTACCTCGTCCTCCAGAACCGGGGTGCGTTTGGCCGGGTAACCGAGGAAGATCATCGCGTGAAACCGATACCTGCGGACGCCGATCCGCGAGACCGCCGCTCATCGGGAGCGACTGGAACTGGGGCCGGCCCGACGAGCCGATGGCAGCTTCGTCCAGCCCGCGACCGCGGTGGACGTGCCGATGGCCCTGCGTATCGACTTCGCCGCAGGAGCAGTGTGGTGTGTCGCCGCCACGTTGCCGAACGACCGGCCACTATTGGAACGTCATTGCTTACCATGTACATCATCACCGTGAGGTACGCGTTTCACGGGTATGCCGGAATAGTGCGACGACAAGTGGGTTCCGGCATTCTTGCCGTCACCTGACACACTCATGATCAGCGACATGTTCGCCTCCTCGTACTCGACCAGCGACATAGTCGCCATGCGCGGCATTCATGGTGCCGATGAGGCAGGGGTGCACGGCGACGGTCCAGCAATCCGTTCAACGAAAGGAGTCGATCACCGGTGAGCGTTTGAGTGAGCCTTCAGGTGCGTTCGAAGCCGCCGGTGCAAGGTAACCGTCATGCGCGTGATGCTCTCCGTATCGGCCTGGCCGACGCACTACCTCTCGATGGTCCCGCTGGGCTGGGCACTGCAGTCGGCGGGGCACGAAGTGCGCGTCGCCTGCGCGCCGTCCCAGACGGAGACGCTCGCCCGCGCCGGCCTGACCCCGGTGCCGATACTCACCGATCTGGACATGGTGCGGCAGACCCGGCTGCTCTACATCAGGGACGCCCGCGATGGCACTTGGCCGTATCCGTGGCTGCCACTGCACCCCGTGACCGGCGTTCCACTCACCAGCCTCGACGCGTTCGACATGGCCGCGTACCAGGCCGAGCACGACCGGGCCTCGCACGCACTGCTTCGCCGGTCGTGCGAGGCCGCTGTGGACTTCGCCTGCCGCTGGCGTCCTGAACTCGTGCTCTATGACCCGGTCAGCTTCGAAGGCATGCTTGTCGCACGGGTACTGGACGTGCCCGGAGTGGTGTCGCTCTGGGGACCGGTCGGCACAGCGGAACCGCCGCGGCTGTGCCTCATGCCCCACGCGCCGGACATCTTCAATGGTTACGGCGTCACGCCGACCAGGCTCGACGAGGCGGCCCACGTCATCGACCCATGCCCGGCCGAGCTGGCACCGCCGACCAGTGCGACGCGACTGCCGGTCCGCTACATCCCGTACAACGGCGCGGGTGAAATGCCGCCATGGCTGCTGACCGCGCCCTCGCGCCGGCGCATCTGCGTCACACTGGGCAGTGAGCTGACCCGCGTGGCGGGCCACGGCTCGTTCTCGCTGGCGAAGGTACTCGGCGCGGTGACCACTTTGGACTGTGAGGTCGTGGTCGCCGCGACGGCCAGAGACCTCGCGACACTGCCCCCTTTCCCGAATGTCCGTACCCTGGAAAGCTTTCCGCTGCGACTGCTGCTGCCGACCTGCTCCGCGATCGTCCACCACGGCGGAGCGGGCACCACTATGACGGCGCTGGCCACCGGAGTTCCCCAGCTGGCGCTGACCTTCGGTGTCGAACAGCACTCCAACGGGACCAGGCTGGCGGCCACCTACGCGGGGCTTCACCTCCCCGCCCATCAGGCAACCACGGGAGCTGTCACCGCGGCCGTCACAGCACTGCTGGAGCAACCCGGGCACGCCGAACGGGCAGCCGCCTTGCGCAGCGACCTCGACGTCAGGCCCCCACCGGCCGACCTGGTGCCCATTTTGGAAAAACTCGCCATCGTCCCCGCCGGTTAGCGCCCGGGTTCCGATAGGTTCCCGAAGGCGTCGGCGCCGAGACATCGGCCCGAACCATCCGTCTGATCGTGCACGATGTCCCAGCGACTGCCCGGCAGCCATCCGACGGCACTCCGCCGAGCGCCCTTACGTCGGGGAGCTGGACGAGCGAGTCCGTGCGCTTATCCGTGGGGTCCTTGCCCACTTACCGGTCACCTGCGGCTTCGTGTCGGAACTCAGCTGCCGGCCTGCCGTGCGGATACTCTCGAGGAACCGGTAGCGGGGGCCTGGCACACCGGGGCCGTGGTCGGCTTCCAAGATCTGGAGTTCTACGAGGTCTTCCAGCAGAGATTCGGCGTGACGCTCGTCTACGCCGAGTGTGTTCGCCGCATCCGGGACCGAAAGCGTGCTGGCCTCCAGCCAGATCAGCAGCCGGAACGCGGCACGGACCGTCGGTGACGCCGTCTGGTAGGTACGCTCCACACTCGCGATCAGGCCAAATGGATCGGCGGTCGGTATGTCCTGGGCGGACTCGCGGCCGATCCAGTCGACCAGCCGCCTGATCGACCAATGTGGACGCTCTTGCAGCCGGGCGGCCACCGCGTGCAGCGCCGATGGCAGGCCGTCGCACAGCGCGACGATCGCGCTGGCGGCTTCCGGGTCGGCGCTCACCCGGCGCGGTCCCAGCAGTTCACTGAGCAGCCGCAACCCATCGGCCTCACTCAGCGGCTGGATCTCCACTGTGGTCACCACCAGCGGAGTGAAGATCCGGCGACGGCAGGACACCAGCACCGCGCATTCCTCGCCTGCCGGGAGCAACGGCCGCAGCTGGTCGACGCCGACCACGTCATCCAGTACCAGCAACAATTTCTTCCGCATGGTCCGGCTGAGGAACATCCTCGACCGCGCGTCGGCGCCATCGGGAATCTGCGACTCCGGAACCCCGAGCGAGGTGAGAAACTCGGTGAGCACGTCGCCCGCGTTCTTCGGCCTGCCATCGAGATCGACGAGCCTCGCGTAAAGCTGGCCGTCCGGGTAACGGCCGCTGACCTGATGGGCCGCCCGGATACTGAACGCCGACGTGCCGGAGCCCGGCGGGCCGACGACGAGCGCTACCACCGGCCCCGGGCGATGCTCGGTGGCCAGCGCTTCGAGGGCCTTCGTGAGCTGTTCGTCCCGGCCGATCAGGACCGGGGTCTCCGGCGGCAGCTGATGCGGTGACGGCTGCGGCGTGGACGCCGCCTGGCTCACCGGACGGGCCCAGGTCGCCGATGACGGCAGGTCAAGCGTCGAATCGCTGGTGAGCAAGACGCTGTGCAGCCGCTGCAGCTTGCCCGATGGATCCAGGCCGAGGTCGCTGGACAGCCTCGTTCTCATCCGCTGGTACGCCCGCAGTGCGTCGGTGCGCCTGCCGACGCGATGCAGTGCGACCATCAGCATCGCCTGATAGCCCTCGTGCGTCGGGTGCTCGGCGGCCAGGCTGGTGAGCTCGGCGAGCAATTCATGGTGCCTGCCCAGCTGCAGATCGGCCTGGATGCGTAGTTCCAGCGCGGTCCGGCGCATTTCGTCCAGCCGGAGCACCTCGGACCGCAGCACCGGGCCGAGGTCGACATCGACCAGCGCCGGGCCCCGCCACAGCCGTAGCGCGTCCGAAAACGTCTGGGTCGCCGTCGCGATCTGGCCGGACTCGAGTTCGGTGCGACCTCGGTTGGCGAGCTCCTCGAATCGTTTCGAATCGAGGCCCGACTCGGCGAAAGACAATCGGTAGCCATGCGGTGAGGTGTACAATGCGGGCGTCACCAGGTCGGAGTTCAAAGCTTTTCGCCGGTCCGCTGTGGCATCGAGTTTCAATAGCTTACGCAGTTGGTAAACGTAGGTCTGAATCGTGGTGCCAACACTCGCCGGCGGGCGGTCATCCCATAGCTCGTCGACGATTCGCTGAATTCGAACGATGTTGTTAGCCTCGACAACCAGCAGGCTCAATACTCGCCGTAACTTGGGTGCCGACGGAGTGGCCACCACTCCGTCGCGGAGAACTTCAAGCGGACCAAGCAAACTGACCTGCATATTGCCGCCTCCCCAGGACACTGATGAACTTGGTTAGATGTCACAGTCTGTAGCAAATAGACTACGCGACAGCATCGAAAAGCCCTACCCCCATCCCCAGGCCGTCGAAGGTGATAGTTACCGAATCACGAACTACGACAGCACATTCAGGTCTACTCCAGTCAACTGGTTGATCGCTGGAGGATCAGTATCCCCTCGCTAGTGATGATCGAGACGAGAACGAAAAAGGCGCGCGTTCCGACGGAAACGTGTGCCCGGTAGGCGGAATTCTGCTTATTCCACGTCATGAGCGCCACTGTTCCAGTAGGGCTGTGGTGTGTTCGCCGGCCATGAACACCTTATTCGCCAGTACCTCACGAAGCAGGTTCTTGGTGGTATGGATACCGGGCCCGCCGATCTTGAACTCGCCGAGCGCGCGGTCCATTCTGGCCAAAGCCGTGGCCCGGTCGGGGGCCCAGACGACCACTTTCGCCAGCAGTGAGTCGTAGTCGGCCGGTACCCGCCAGCCGGTGTACGCCGCGGTGTCCACCCGCACGAAAGGCCCACCCGGTGGCACGAATTCGGTCAGCTCACCCGGGCAGGGCGCGAAATCACGGTGCGGGTCCTCGGCATTGACCCGGCACTCCACCGCGACACCCCGTACCACGACATCGTTTTGGGTCATCGAAAGCGGCAACCCGGCCGCGACGCGGATCTGCTCACGCACCAGATCGATGCCGGTCACCATTTCGGTGACCGGATGTTCGACCTGTATCCGGCAGTTCGCCTCGATGAACGCGGCCCGGTCACCGTCGACAAGGAACTCGAACGTGCCGGCACCGGTGTAGCCGACCGCGCGCGCACCGTGCACGGCCGCGTCGGCCAGCGATCGGACCAGGTCTTGGGAGAGGCCGGGAGCCGGGCTTTCCTCCAGGAGTTTCTGATGGCGCCGCTGCACCGAACAGTCCCGCTCGCGCAGATGGACCACGTTTCCGTGTCCGTCGGCGAGCAATTGGATTTCGATATGACGGGCCTGTTCCCAGAATTGCTCCAGATAGACCCGATCGTCGCCGAACACCGCCCGGGCGGCGGCACGGGTGGACCGCACGGTGGCGACAAGGTCTTCCCAGCGTCGCACGACGGCCATCCCCCGGCCACCACCACCGGCCGCGGCCTTGACGATCAGGGGCAGCCCGATCCGCTTGGCCTCGGCGAGCATGTCGGCCGAGTCACCGAGTGGTTTCAGAGTGCCGGGCAACACCGGGAGCCCGGCCTCCTTCATCAGCGAGCGGGCCACCGTCTTATCGCCCAGCCGGGACATCACCTCCGGCCGTGGCCCGATGAACACCAGCCCGTTGTCTTCGCAGATCTCAGCGAAATCCGGGTCCTCCGACAAGAAGCCATAGCCGGGATGGATCGCGTCGGCGCCGGTGCGCAAGGCGGCCTCGATGATCGCCGGCGGATAGAGGTAACTCCGTTTCGGCGGTCCCGGCCCGATCTGGACCGCCTCATCGGCCGACCACACGGCGGCCGAGTCCCGATCCACTGTGGAATGGGCGACGACCGCCTTGATCCCCATCTCCTGGCAGGTACGCACGACCCGCAGGGCGATCTCGCCCCGGTTGGCGACCAGCACCGTGCGGATCCTCCGGGTCACCTCGTTCATTCGGCGGTCTCGGCAGCCAGTATCAGCAACGGCTGGCCGTACTCCACGGCTTCCGCGTCATCGACGAGAATCCGCTCCACCCGCCCCGCTTCGTCCGCCACCAGGGGGTTCATCAGCTTCATCGCCTCCACGATCGCCACCTGCTGGCCGACCTCCACGATGTCGCCTTCGCTCACGAAGGGCTTCGCGCCAGGCCGAGTCGACCGGTAGAACGTGCCGACGAGCGGAGCGCGGATTTCGTGACCTGCGGGTGTTCCCTCCTCGATCAACGGCACCTCGGTGGGTGCGGCCGGATCAAGCGGCCATTCGACGTCGATGCTGGCGCAGCCGAGCCGGACCCGCACCCGTCGCGGGCTGTGCGGCGTGGCACCGACGATTCCGCTCAGCCCGCGGCATAAGACCTCCATGGCGCTTTCCGCGTCGAGCTTGGTCATCTCCGACTCCAACGCGGCTATGCCTTCTTCCGGGATCGCACGCATACCCGTCATCTTCTTGCCTCCTCGATCTCACTGGTCGTGTCGAACGCCGAATCGGCGGAACCTGGTTCTGCGGGCGGAGACCAGGCTCGGACCGTCCACCTGTCGCAGCTCGCGAAGCGCGCAGATCACCGCGTCCCGGATGGGGGCCTGCTCGGGCACCACCGCGTCGACGATCCCGAGCTCCAGCAACGACCGCGCCTCCAAGCGCAGCGCCGCCGCGGCGTCGGGCACCGCTCCCGCTTCGCGCCACAGGATCGCCGCGCAGCCCTCGGGACTGATCACCGAATAGATGGCGTTCTCGCAGATGAGCACCCGGTCGGCCACGGCGAGCGCCAGCGCGCCACCGCTACCGCCCTCCCCGGTGATCACGCTGACCACCGGGACCGGCAGCCCGCCCAGCACCCGCAGGCACTCCGCGATCGCGATGGACTGGCCATGCCGTTCGGCGTCGAGACCGGGATGCGCACCCGGCGTATCCACCAGCGTGATCACCGGCAGCCCGAGCTTGCCCGCCAGTCGCAGGAGCCTGGCCACCTTGCGATAGCCAGCCGGTGACGGCATCCCGAAGTCACGTCGCACCAGCTCGTCGGTCGTGTGCCCCTTCTGATGCCCGATCGCCATGACCGGCAGCCCG
Organism: Amycolatopsis sp. lyj-90; assembly: GCF_046549035.1. Taxonomy (NCBI): domain Bacteria; kingdom Bacillati; phylum Actinomycetota; class Actinomycetes; order Pseudonocardiales; family Pseudonocardiaceae; genus Amycolatopsis; species Amycolatopsis sp. lyj-90. The sequence goes on along the minus strand of NZ_JAJPWP010000004.1, from coordinate 629,631 downwards.
TCCAGGACGGCCAGGCCGCCGACGATCGCCGGGCAGTCCGCGCCGGCGCGGTCTCCGTGCAACTCGGTGAAGCCGTCGAACCAGGTCGCGGTGTGATCGAGCATGGTCGGCCTGGTCAGTTCCCTGGCCTTGCCGATGATCTCCGCGACCGGCCGCGCCGGGATGCCGTCCGGCTGCCGCACGACCGGATCGGCCGTCAGCTCACCCCACTGCTCACCAGGGACCTCGGTCGCCCCCAGCAGCATGCCGAGCACCTGCGGTAGTTCGGCACGGCCGCGCACATCGTCGACCAGACCGTGGTCGAGCAGGAACTCGGCGGTCTGGAAACCGGTGGGCAGCCGTTGCCGGATCGTCTGCTCGATCACCCGTGGCCCGGCGAAACCCATCCTGGCTCCGGGTTCGGCGATGATCACGTCGGCGAGTGTCGCAAAGGAGGCCGCCACCCCGCCGAAGGTCGGGTCGGTGACCAGCGTGATCGTGAGCAGTCCCGCCTCGTCGAGCGCGGCCATCGCGTTGGCGGTCTTGGCCATCTGCATCAGCGCCAGCGCGCCCTCCTGCATCCGCGCGCCACCGGAAGCGGTGATCAGCAGCAGCGGCACCCGGTCGGCGAGTGCCATTTCGGCTGCCGTCGTGATCGCCTGTCCCGCCGCGCTGCCGAGGCTGCCGCCCATGAACCGGAAGTCCATCGCCGCCACCACGACCGGGCGACCCCGCACGGTTCCGCGCACCACCTGCACCGCGTCGTCCAGCCCGGTCCGCTGCCGGGCACCGGCCAGCCGCTCGGTATACGGAAGCAGATCGGCGAACGAGAGCGGGTCCTCCGCCGCGGCCACCCGCTCGATCGGGATCGCGGAGCCGGCGTCGAGCAGGAGCTCCAACCGGCGCGACGAGGTCAGCCGGGTATGCCGGCCACAGTCGGGACACACCATGCCGAGCCTGACGAACCGCTTGCCGTAGAGGAGGATCCCGCAACCGCCGCAGACCAGCCAGTCACTTTCCGCGAGGGTCACCGACCGCTGTTCGCGTTCGAGCGTAGGTAGCCACACGACCGGGACCTCCTATTCCGGATACTGAGCCATCACCTGGTAGATGCCGAACGAACTGCGCATTCTGTTGTCCTGGAAGGGCCGCAGTGGCGCCGTCTGTCCTTTGTGGTCCACTCCTTGTTCCCAGGCGGCGAACTCCTCGGCACTGTGCCATGAGCTCGCCACCACGAAACCGAGCGGATCGTGTACCGACCGCAGCAGCTCGTTGCCGAGCAGGCCGGGCACTCCGGCCAGCGATCCACTCGCCTGGTGATAGGCCGCCACGATGCCGTCGACGTCCTTGGTACCGCAGTAGACCAGCACGCGGATCCCGCCGGTCACTTCGCGATCTCCCATTCGTGGCGCGAAAGCGGACGGCCCTCCGGCACGAGATGCGCGACCACCCGCATGGTGGTCATCGAGCCCGCCGAGCGGTACGGATGCAGTTTGGCGCGGTGATTCAGGTGCCGGTCGCTGGTCTCGAACTCGCGGAACCTCGGTTCGCTCACCCAGTCGCTGACGACGTAGTAGACGTCTTCCTCGTCGTCGCCGCGCGAGAGCCACTGGCCGAGATTGGCCGGATGCGAGGTGACCGCGTCACCCACCTCCAGCCAGGTCCGTTCGAAATCGCCCGCCATGCCGGGCTTGATCTGCATCCGCAGCATCACCCGGAAGATCTCGCCGTCCGCCATCAGCCGATCCCTCCGTCCACCGAGACGACGCTGCCGGTGACGTAACCGGCAAGCTCACTCGACAGCCAGAGCACCGCGCCCGCCACCTCTTCCGGCGTGCCCAGCCTGCCGAGCGAGGTCTTGGCCGTGTACCGCTGAAGCAACACAGACCGCTGTTCTTCCGGCATGGCGTCGAGCACCTCGGTGTGGATCACGCCCAGCGCCAGCACGTTGAACCTGATGCCACGGGCGCCGAACTCGCGCGCCAGCGACTTGGTCAGCCCGGACAACGCGGCCTTCGTCGCGGTGTAGTGCGCTCGCAGCGGAATGCCGACCTCCACCGACTTCGAGCTCATGCTGAGCACGCTGGAACCCTTTCCCAGCAAGGGAAGCGCGTGCTGAATGACCAGGTGTACCCCCGTCAGGTTGGTGGTGACGATCCGCTGCCACTCATCCAGGGTCAGCTCCGAATAGGGCACGTGACTGATCACCGCGGCGTTGTTGACCACGATGTCCAGTCCCCCGAAGTGCTCCCGGCACGCGTCGAGCAGCCCGGCGACCTGCTCTGGGTCGGCCAGGTCCGCACGCAGCACCTGGTGGCGCCCGCCGATCTCCTTCAGTTCCCGTTCCAGCGACGCGGCCGCCTCACCCTCCTGGCGATAGCAGGTGATCACGTCGACACCGTTGCGCGCCAGCGCGAGCACGACACCGCGGCCGATACCGCGGGTACCTCCCGTTACCAGCGCCCGTTTTCCGGACAGCCCGAGATTCATCCCATTCTCCTTCGTTGTCGGTAGCGGCCTAACCGTGAGGTGTGTAGGACCACGCGACCGCGACGCAGTTGAGCACGAGCGCGCCCACCGCGAGCACGGTGCGGACCAGATTCCAGAATCCCCAGCGCGACCGAGGGTCCAGCTCGCCGAAATCGGCAGGCAGGTTGTCCGGGTCGAGCGTTCTGACCCACTTGTTCACCGGGACGTTCTTCGCGATAGAGATCGCGACCGTGCCCAGCGCCAGCCCGCCTGCCACGAAGAACAACGACTTGTCGGTCTGTGAGCCCGCCGAAAGCCCGAAGACCACGTCCAGCGCCGAAGTGCCGATCAGGCAGGCCGGCATGAACGGGTCGTAGCGGGTCGAGAAGAACGCGTGCACGTAGACGTAGCCTTCGGCGGGCATGCTCTTCATCAGCGGGACCGCGCCCAGCTGCGAACCGAGCAGCACACCGGCCGCGAGCCCGTTCATCAGCAATACCAGCGGAACCAGCGCCTGCAACATCGCGCATCCTCCAGCTCAGCCGACGCGGGCCGTGCCACGGAACGCGGCCTCCACCTTGGCCTTGATCAGCCGTTGCTGGACCGGGGTGTTCCGGCTGAGCCGTTCGCGCATCCCGTCGTCATCGAGCGGTGCCTGTGGCTTCATTTCGAAGTCCTGCACCCAGCGCATCCGAACACCGGCGTCGGTCTGGACGTACTCCCAATAGATCCACATGTATTTGAACGGGCCGGTCTCGACCCGCTGTGCCCGCACCGTCCTTGTCGCCGGGTCGGGGGTACGCGCGGACACCCAGCTCCACACCTTCCCGTTCTCGTCCGGATGCAGGGAGAGGCGGAAGGTGATCGTTTCACCGTCATGGCGGAGGATCGTGGCTTCGGAGTACTCGCTGAACAGCGTCGTCCATGCTTCGATATCGTTGGTCATCTCCCAGACCAGCTCCATCGGAGCATCGATGACGATCTCGTTGTCGATGTGGCCTGCCATCTCTCACGCCTCCGACTTCGCGAACTGCTCGTTGATGAGAACCACCGCGGCACTCGGTGTCGGCATCTCCTCGATCGCGCCGTCCGGAATGGAGACCCCGTGCCGGACTCTCACCTGGTTGAGCAGTTCGAGCACGGCCAGGGAGTCGTAGCCGAGATCGCCGAACTCGACACCGGCGATGTCCCCGTCCAGGTCGACGCCCTCCTCCACGCCGGCACTCCCGCGCATGATCTCTTTCAGTTCATCGAGGGTGAACTCACTCATTTCGTCACTACCTCCAGTGTCTGTTCAGCTCGCCGCGCGCAATACGATCGCCGCGTTGAAACCGCCAAATCCCCTGGCGAGCACGACCGCGGTGCGCAACGGCACTTCGCGCGGCTGGTGCTGGACCAGGGCGATCTCGAATTCGGGCGCCTGCCGGATCGGGGATCCGGTATGCGGGATCACGTTGTCCCGCAACGCCAGCAATGCCGTCGCGACATCGAGCGAGGCCCCGCCGCCGTACAGACGGCCGGTCAGCATCTTCGGCACGGAGACCGGTACCCCGCGTGGACCGAAGGTCTCGGTGATGGCGGCGGCTTCCGCGGCGTCACCTTCGGCCACGCCGGCGCCATCGGCGAAGACCACGTCCACCTCGGACGCGTCGACCTTGGCGTCGTCGAGCGCTCGCCGCAACGTCGCACCCAGCGAGGATGGCCGCGGCGAGGCAGGCGGCGGGTCGAAGCCGGCGGCATAACCGGCGATCGTCCCGTAGCCCGGTCCGATATCACGTCCGGCGGCGGACCCGGCGTCCTCGACGATCAGCATCGCGCCACCTTCACCGGGAAGGTAGCCAGAGGCGTCGACGTCGAACGGCAGGTACGCCCGTACCGGGTTGTCCACTTTGGACATCAGCCCGTTCGAAAGCTGCGTGGTGAAACCATAGGGGCTCATCGACGCGTCCGTACCACCGGCCACCACCACCCTGGTACCGGACCTGATCAGCCTGCGGCCCTGCCCCAGCACGTCGAGGCCACCGGCCTGCTCGCAGCACAGCACGCCACACGGTCCCTTTATGCCGTACCGGATCGACACCTGACCGGCGCTCGCCGCGTAGAACCAAGCGATGGCCTGATAGGCGCCGACCCAGGACGGCCCGCTCGTGTAGAGCTTTTCCATCTCGCGCTGACCGAACTCGGCACCGCCCGAGGAACTGGCGGTCAAGACGGCCATCTCGTACTCCGGCAGCAGCGCCGGATCGATCACCGCGTCGGCGAGTGCCTCCTCGGTCGCGGCGAGACCGAGATGGGTCCAGTGATCGGTCTGCGGCACAAGGCGGTTCGGAATCCGTTCCGCGGCAACGAAACCGGGTACCTGTCCGGCCAGCCGGACAGGATAGGACGTGGAGTCGAACCGGGTGATCCGGCCGATGCCGGACTTCCCGGCGAGCACCGCCTGCCAATGTGCCTCGGCACCGATACCGGTCGGCGCCGCCACACCGATCCCGGTCACGACGGGATCGGTGTTCGCAGCTGGTCCGCTCATCGAATCCGACCTTTCCTTTACTGGACGCGGGGTTCACCATGACACCGCGGCCTGAAGACGCCCTCGCGGCCAGCTCAACGAATCACGGTGACAGCGAAAGCGTTCACGAAGACGGCGAGCACCGCGAGCGTGGTGCGCAGTAGATGCCAGCGCCGCCACAATGGCCTCGGGTCACGCCAACCGGGCGGGATACGTCGCGGGTCGAGCGATTTGACCACGCGATTGATCGGCACGTTGCACCAATGCGAGACCACCGACACGCCGAGCAGAAGGGCGCTCGCCACGCCAAAGTGGACAGTGCCTGCCGATTCCACGAAAGCCAGTGCGATATCCGCCGCCGCCGAGGAAAGCACCAGCACCGGCATGGTCGGATCCCAGTTCCGGCCGATCAGCTGGTGAGTACGGATGTAGTCCCCGGCAGGCATCGCGATCAACGCGGGCAGCACGCTGAGCGCCACCGCGAACAACACACCCGCCACCAGGCCGCTCCCGACCAGCGCGACCACGCTCAAGATGTCCGCTAACACGGCTCGACCACCTCGGCGATCCGGTCGACCTGGCCGGGATCGGCCACGCACGGGAACAACAACAGCTCGTCGCAGCCGTTCGCGGCGTGGGCGGCCACGGTGTCCCGCAACGTGTCCTCGTCCACGATCACCGAATCGACCAGGCGATTCACCTTGTCGCCGTTATAGGAGTAATACTCCCGCAGGTACTTCCCGGCCAGTTCACGGCCGTCCGGGGCGAGTGCGACGTAGCCGAGCGACACCATGCGCGGGCTGTCCGTGCGCCCGTGTTCAGCCCACGCCTCCTTGGTCCGCCGGACCAGCGCGGGATAGCCGGCGACCGAACCGCCGGGCGAGATCCATCCGGTGCCGAATTCGGCGGCCCGGCGAAGCGCCGCGGCCGAATGCCCGCCGATCCACAAGGGAATGTCACCGGTACACGGCCGAGGACCCGGGCCGTCACCACGCCATATCCGCTTCAGCTCGGTGAGCATTCGGTCCAGTCTGCGGCCTCTGGTCCGATAGTCTGTGCCGGTGGCCAGAAAGTCGTCCTCCCGGCCACCCGCGGCGACACCGAGCACCAGACGCCCGCCTGCCAGCCGGTCCAGGCTCGCCAGCTGCTTGGCCAGCTCGGCCACGCTGGGACGATAGGCCGCCAGCAGTACCGTGGTCGCCAGCTTGACCCGTTCGGTGGCACCGGCCGCCGCGGCCAGCGCCACGATGCTGTCGTAGCTGTCGTAGACCAACCTGTCGATGACCGCCAGTGTGGCGAACCCATACCGGTCGGTGCGCCGCGCGAATTCGAGCAGGTCGCCGCCGGCCGCCGCCGGAACCGTCGTCGGCAAACCAAGTCCGATTTCCATGACCACTCCGGGCACTCAAGCGTCGCCGGTGGGCGACGGCCGGACCTCGACGACCACGGCCGCGTCGTCGTCACCGCGCCCGGCTCGCAGCACGGCCTCGAACTCCCTGGCGGCGCACTCGACGAGCGGCATGGTGGCCCCGCGTGCCTTCGCCTCCATACCCACCAGTGCGAGGTCCTTGTGCATGAGCTCGGAACGGAACCCGGCAGGCCGGTACTCGCGGCGAAGCATGAACTGCAGCCGGAAACTCAGCACCGGCGATCGCCATCCGCTGTTGTCCAGCGCGTTGAGCAGCAGATCCCGGCTCATGCCCATGGCCTCGACGAAGGAGACCGCCTCGGCCAGCGCGGCCGTCTGCACCCCGAGCAGGGAGTTGAAGGCCAGCTTCAGCGCGCTCCCGCTCCCTGCCGCACCGAGATAGCGCACCTCCTGACCGAAGGCGTCGAGCACATCCCGCACCGAGTCCACATCGGACTCCGCACCGGCGGCGAACACCCGTAGCTTGCCTTCCGCCGCCATGTGCGGGTTGCCGACGACACACGCCTCGACCCGGCTCACCCCGCCGCTCGCAAGCTTTTCCGTGATGTCGTGCGAGAACGCGGGCGACACGGTCGAAGTATCGATCACGGTGCTCCCGGGCCGGATCGGCGAATCCGGCTGTTCGAAGAGCACCTGGTTGACGGCCGCCTCGTCGGCGAGGCTGAGGACCACGACATCGACCTCCGCGACCGCCTCCTCGATCGAAGTGGCGATCCGCACGCCGATGCCCTCGAGCGAACGGGCTTTTTCCACCGACCTGTTGAACACGGTGACCTCGAAGCCGGCGGCGCGGATCGCCTTGGCTATGCCGGAACCCATCCCACCGAGGCCGAGCACCGCGATCGCCTTGTCACGCACGGCTCAGCCCTTCGTCGGCAGGTCGTCGGCGGAAAGCTGCGAGATGCAGCGCATTCCGGCAGCACGGAAGTACTTCCCGAACGCCTCCGGGTTGCTCGTGTCCCGCTGCCGCACCAGGTAGGGCGCGAGCTTCGCCTCCAGCTCGTGCACCCCGCGCTGGGTGGCCATGTGCCGCCCTATCGCGGCGAAGTCGCCTTCGTAGTGGATCACCCGGACCATGAATCCGCCCTTGATGAACACCGCGGTGCCCACCAGCCGCCCGGCGTGCTCGCCGGACTCGTCGCGCAGATCCGGGGTGTCCACCCGCTGGAAGCCGGCGAAGATCTCGGCGATCTCGTCCTCATGTCCCGGCTTGACCTCATAGGTGATCGCGGCATAAGGCATTTCAGACTCCTCCATCAACAGTCAAGGTCGTCCCGGTGACATACCGGGAGTTCTCACCGGCGAGGAACAGCACGGCACCCGCCACGTCGTCCGGCTGGCACAGCCTGCCCAGCGCGGTCATCCCCACCATGCGTTCGACGAGCTGCGGGGGCAGCCCGGCATCCGGTTCGGTTTCGGTCAGCCCCGGCGCCACGAGATTGACGCGGATACCTCGTGACCCAAGGTCCTTGCACAGCCCGCGCGTCAATCCGATGAGTGCCGCCTTCGACGCGGTGTAGTGCACACCGCCCGGCCGTCCGCGCAACGCCACCGACGCGCCGACATTCACGATCGACGCACCGTCGGTGAGCAACCCCAATGACGCGTGGGTGACCAGGTACGCGGTGGTGACGTTGTGCTCCATCACCCGCCGCCACTCGTCTTCGCCGAGCCGGTCGAAGGGCACCATCCCGTCCACGCCGACGTTGTTCACCAGCACGTCCAAACCGCCCAAGGTCTCCTGGGTGGCTCCGGCCAGCCGTTGTGCGCCCGCCGAAGTGGTCAGGTCGGCTTGGACGACCCGGTTGCGGTCGCTGAGCTCCTTCAGTTCGCGCGTGAGACCGGCCGCCTCCTCACTCGGTTCACGATGGCAGGCGACCACATGCGCGCCATCGCGGGCGAAGGCGAGCGTGATCGCCCGCCCGATGCCTCTCGACCCGCCGGTCACGAGAACTCGCTTGCGCGACAGTCCGTTGTCCACCTGAAGCCTCCTCGATTCGACCGAGGCGATGCTTGCAGCACCAGGTGGGACCGGCCTCAACGAACGAGCAAAGCCGTTCGCACGAGGCGAGTTCCATTCCCGTTCGAGTCCGCCTTCACCCCACGGTGGTTCACTTCCGTGCACCAGGAACGGCCACGGTGCCGTCCGGCCGAGCGAAACGGAGCCATTGGTATGACGAGCAATGCCTCGGACGTCAGTACCTCCGCGGGTATCATCCGACTCGGAAATGCTTTCTGTGACGCAAAGGCGCTGCTCACCGCGGTCGAACTCGACGTGTTCAGCGCGCTGCACGACGCACCCGCGACCGAGACCGAGATCCGGGACAGGCTGGCGCTGCACGGCCGCGGCCTTTCGGACTTCCTCGACCTGCTGGTGGCGCTGGGACTGCTGATCGCCGAAGACGGAACGTACCGCAACGCCGAAGGCGCCGACGAGTATCTGGTGCGGGGAAGGGCGTCCTACGTCGGCGGCTTCCTGCGGCGCACGGACCGCAGCCGCTACCCACTGTGGGGCAAGCTGGCGGGCGCACTGCGCACCGGTTCCCCACAGTCCGAAATGGACTTCAAGTCCCTGCTCGACGACCCGGTGCTGGTCGATCAGTTCGTGCAGATGATGGACTCACTGACCCAGGTGATCAGCAAAGAACTCCTGGACGCGTTCGACTGGGGCCGGTACGGATCGATCCTCGATGTCGGTGGGTGCCGGGGGAACGTCGCGGGCAACATCGTCAAGCGGTATCCGGCGCTGGCCGGCGCCGTCTTCGACATGCCCCAGCTGGAGCCGTTCTTCGAGGAGCATGTCGCCTATCTCGGTCTCACCGGCCGGATCCGCTTTCACGGCGGGAACTTCTTCGCCGACCCGCTGCCCGACAGCGACGTGGTCGTCATGGGTCACGTGTTGCACAACTGGAACCGAGAACAACGCCGAAGCCTGGTGGAGAAGGCGTACGCCGCCGTCAACCCGGGCGGCGCGCTGGTGGTCTACGACCGGATGCTGGACGACGACAGCTCGAAGCACATCGAGAATCTGGTGATCAGCCTCGACATGCTTCTGGTTTCAGAAGGCGGTTCGGGTTACCGTACCGAAGAATTGCGTGGCCATGCCGAAACAGCGGGCTTCACCTCGTTCACCGCCCGCCCGCTCGGCGACTATGACACGCTCGTCGTCTGTCACAAGGGTGAAGAGGAACCACGCTCGAAGATCGGTAGTGCGTGAAGCCCCGATCCGGTGCGCGAACGGCCAGTAACCTTCGATCACTTTGCCATCACCTACTGCCACCATGGGTTCAGCCGGGCAGGTACCCGGACCGAAAGGCGAACAGGGAGCAGAAGAAATGAAACTCGGCCTCGAAGGCAAGGTCGTATTGGTCACCGGCGGCAGCGGGTCGATCGGGGCCGCCATCGCGACCGCTTACGCCGCGGAAGGTGCCCGCACCGCGGTGACCTACCGCGGCAACCCCGGCCGCGCACAGGACGTGGTCGATACCATCACGGCCCAAGGTGGCGAAGCCATCTCGGTCCAGTACGACCTCGCGGACCGCTCGTCGATCATCGCCGCGGTGGACGCGGTGGTCGAGCAGTGGGGCCAGATCGACGTGCTGGTGATGAGCGCCTCCGCGCTCGAAGGTACGCGGATGGACGAGATGCCGTTCGAGAAGATCCCGCTGGACGAGTGGCAGCCGGTGCTGCGCGCCGATGTCGAAGGCGCGTTCCACACCGTGCAGGCCGTGCTGCCGGTGATGAAGGGCCGCGGCTGGGGCCGCATCGCGATCATCTCGGCGAACATCGTCACCAAGGGCGCCACCGGTGACGAGGCGTTCGTGGTGAGCAAGATGGCGCTGCACGGACTGGGCCGTAACCTGGCGACCGAGCTCGCCGCCGAAGGCATCCTGGTCAACACGGTGGCGCCCGGCCCCACGGTCAGCCGGGGCTTCCTCGACCGGTTCCCGGAGTCGGTCACCAAGGACTTCGTGGGCAAGAGCGACGCGGAGATCAAGCAGGCGCTGAACCGCGGCGCGCCGGTCGGGCACGTGTCCACCCCGGCGGATGTCGCGAACACCGTGCTGTTCTTGACTTCCGCGGCCAACGGGAACGTCAGCGGTGCCGTGGTGCACGTGGCCGGCGGGCACTGACCACTCTCTGATCCGCCGTTCGCGGTGTGATCAAGGGCGGCGCGACCCCCAGCGCGCCTGCCCGCACCATCGGGGCTTGGCGTCCGACCGGACGCCAAGCCCCGACCGCGCTTCAGTCGTGGAGCACGATCGTCCCGGTCGGGCACCGGCGAGCGGCCTCGCGAATCGACTCGTGCAAGCCGGCGGGCGGGCTGTCGTCCAGCAATGTCACGACACATTCGTCGTCGTGATCAAACACCTCGGGCACGGCGACAACGCAAAGGCCGCTGCCGCAACAGGTTTCGGTCCTGACGGTCACCCGCATGCTCACCACTCCACCGGGATCACGGCCAGCCCCTCGATCAAGGTTCCCTTCGTCCGGAGCAGTTCCGCGACGGGCACGGCGAGCCGCAGGTCCGGGAACCGGCGCAGCAACGTCTCCAGTATCACCCGCAGTTCGAGCCGGGCGAGTGAAGCGCCGATGCAGAAGTGCGGTCCCACGCTGAAGGTGACGTGCGGGTTGTCTTCCCGGGTGACGTCGAACTCGCCGGGGCGCGCGAAAACGGTCTCGTCCCAGTTGGCCGACTCGACTGCCGGGATCACGCTGGATCCCTTCGGCACCGTCACCCCGCCGACCTCGATGTCCGCGGTGACGTAGCGCAGCATCGACAGCGAACCGTTGAGCAGTTTCCACCGCAGCATTTCCTCGACGGCGTTGGACACCAGTCCGGGGTCGGCACGCAGCGCGGCCAACTGGTCGGGATGCGCGAGGATCTTGGCGACGGTGAGGCCGATCTGGTTGGCGGTGGTCTCGTAGCCGACCAGCAGCAGGATCCGGCACCACCAGTGCAGCTCGTACTCGCTCAGCCGGGTGTCGTCGTCCTCGTGCACCTGGGTCAGCGCACTGATCAGATCGTCGGCGGGCGTGGCCCGTTTGGCCGCGATCAAGCGACCCATATAGGCGCCGAGTTCACCCATCGCGGCCTGGATCTCTTCCTTGCCGTACTTGCCGGTGGACAGGAACTTGTCGGTCCAGCCGCGGAACTTGCCCTGGTCTTCGGCCGGCACCCCGAGCAGATCGCAGATCACCCGGATGGACAGCGGGAACGCCAGGCCCTCCGAAAGGTCGGCGGGCCGGGGTCCCTCTTCCAGTTCGGTGATCAGCTCGTCGACGATCTGCTGCACCCGTGGCCGCATGTTCTCCACCCGCGCCGCGGTGAAGGCCTTCATCACCAGCCGCCGGACCCTGGTGTGCTCCGGCGGGTCCGGGTCCATCTTGGGATCCTGGAACATCTTGTTGTTCTTGGTCATCCTGGCCGCACCAGGCCGGTTGATGTTGCGGCTCACCCTCGGATCGGTCAGTACGGCACGGACGTCCTCGTAGCGGGTCACCAGCAGCGCTTGATCACCGCTCGGCAGCACCACGGAGACGATCGGTCGCTCGCGCAACTCGGCCAGCTCGACCGGCACCTCCAACGCGGCGGGCCGGGAGAACGGGTATGGGACGGGCTGCTCGTCGCTCATCGGAACTCGCTTTCGTCGCAGGAAGTCGGGTCACCAGCTGACCGGGATCTCCACGAAGCCGAGCTCCAGCGGCTTGTCGTGGTGGTGGAGCTTTTCGGCGTCGACGGCGAGCCGCAGGCCGGGGAACCGCTGGAGCACGGCATGCAGCGCCACCTGCAGTTCGAGCCTGGCGAGCGCCGCACCGAGGCAGAAATGCGGGCCGGCGCTGAAGACCAACTGCCGTCGCGCGTCACGGGTGACGTCCAGTCGCATCGGATCGGGAAAGACCGACTCGTCGAAGTTCGCGGATTCGAGCACCGGGATCACGCCTGATCCCTTGGGCACGGTGACGCCGCCGATTTCGATGTCGTCGGTGACGTAGCGGAGCATCGACAGTGAATGGCCGGCGACCTGGCAGCGCAGTAGTTCTTCCACCGCGTTCGGGATCAGCGACGGATCCTCGCGTAGCAACGCGAGTTGCTCCGGCCGCCGCAGGAGGAGGACAAGACTGCTGCCCAGCTGGGTCGCGGTCGTCTCGTAGCCGGCCAGCAGCAGGATCACACACCAGACGTGCAGCTCATGGCCGCTCAGTGAGCCGTCCTGCTCGTCGTGCGTCCTGATCAGCTCGCTGATCAGGCCGTCGTCCGGCACCGCCCGCCTGCTTTCGATCAGCTCGCCCATGTACTGCCAGGCCTCACCGACCCCGCTGCGGAACCGGTGGCTGTCCTCCTCGGGCACGCCGAGCAGGCCGCAGATCACCCGGAGGGTCAGCGGAACCGCGAATTCGGCGGCGAAGTCGACCGGTGGGGTCAGCCCGGCGAGCCGGTCCACCAGCTCGTCGGCGGCGCCCTGTACGTGGGGGCGCAAGCTTTCCACCCTGGTCGCGGTGAACGCCTTGGCCATCAGCCGGCGCATCCTGGTGTGCTCCGGCGGATCACGGTCGATCTTGGGGTTCTGGAAGATCTTGGTCTGCTCGACCGTCATCCGGGGCGCGCCCGGCCGGTCCCGGTTGCGGCTCAGCCGTGGATCCGAAAGCACGTCGCGGACATCCGCGTACCGGGTGACCAGATAGGCCTCGTCACCGCTCGGCAGGTTCACCCGGACCACCGGCTCCTCGCGCAGCGCGGCAAGCTCAGGCGGCGGCTCGGCACCCGCCGGCCAGTCGAAGGGGAACCTGACCATGTGCACCTCTTCTCTTGAAACGACCGGATAGCCCGGCGATCCCGATATTCGGCGCTGCCGGTGGAAGGTGTCGCAAGAGCGACTCAAGGCCGGTGCCGGCTTCCATTCCCCGTTGACCGGCTTGGGGAATCGTGAGCTTCGTCCGCGTCGTGCTGCCGAGAGGATGGGCGCTTCATGCGTGTGCTGCTGGTCACGTCGAATTGGCCTTCACACTATTTCCAACTGGTCCCGCTGGTCTGGGCGTTACGTGCCGATGGGCACGAGATCTTCGTCAACAGCCAGCCGGGCTTCACCGAGACCATCGTGCGGTCCGGTGCCATCGCCGCACCGAGCGGAGTGGACATCGAACTGGCCGAGGCCGCCAGGCTCGCCGCGGCCGACCCGCCCCGGGAGTGGCCTGCCGATCCGCCGACCGGAGTATCCGAAGAGGACTGGAACGGTGGCTGGCGCGAGGTGTCCCGCAAGGCGTTCCCGATGTTCGTCAAAGCAGCGGAACTTCAGGTCGACGGTGTGATCGGTCTTGCCAAGGCACTACGCCCCGATGTCGTGGTGTACGAACCGACGGCACTGGCCGGTCCGATCGCGGCCGCGGCCATCGGGGTGCCCGCGGTACGTCACGTGCTCGGCGTCGATGTGGTCTACATGGCAAGGGAACTGATCGCGCCGCTGCTGGCGCCGATCACCGATCGGCTCGGGATCGGCCGGGTGGATCCGGTCGGGGCGGCCACCATCGACAACTGCCCGCCGAGTATGCAGCTTGAGTCGGACGTCACCAGGCTGGGCATCCGGTTCGTCCCCTACAACGGTGCCGGCACGCTGCCGGGATGGTTGCTCGAACCGGCTGAGAAGCCGCGGATCTGTGTCAGCTGGGGTCTTTCGGCGTCGGCACGCGGGCGTGGCTTTCTCGTGCCTTCGCTCGTCGAATCGTTGCACAGCCTCGATGCGGAGATCATCGTCGCCATCTCCACAGCCGACCGGAAGAACCTGGGACCGCTCCCATCCGATGTCCGTGTCGTGGAGTCGATGCCGCTGCACCTGTTGATGCCGTCGTTGAGCGCGATGCTGCACCAAAGCGGCATGGGAACGATGCTCACCGCACTCAGTTTCGGTGTGCCGCAACTGGTCGTGCCGCAGATGCCGGACGAACTCATGGAGTCACGCCCGCTCGGCGCGGCCGGAATAGCTTTGCCCAGCGAGGAAGCCGACCTCGGCGCGTTCCAGCTCGCCGCCGCGGACCTGTTACGCGACCCCGCCTACCGTAAGGCCGCCGAGGAGGTCCGTGACGAGATCCGGGAACAGCCGTCCCCCGCCGAAACCGTCATAGCGCTCGAAGAACTGGTTCGAACCACGAAATGAGGGTGGCATAATCATGACGACCGAGCACCAATCTCCCGCCGACCAGGTATTCCAGCTGTCCAACGGGATGTCGGCCGCCGCTGTCGTACTCGCCGCGGCCAGGCTCGGCCTCGCGGACGCGGTCACCGAGGAACCGTTCGAGGCCAAGCAACTCGCCACGGCGGTCGGCGCCGATCCGGACGCCTTGGCCCGGCTGTTACGCGTCTTGGCCGCGTTCGGGATCTTCCACCAGAGCGCACCCGGCCGCTACGAACACACCGATCGGTCGCGGGCGATGCGCGCGGACCACTCGGATCGGCTGCTCGACAAGCTGCTCACCGGGTCCGAATGGGGCTGGACCATGTGGGGCAAGCTCGCCGACGCGGTGCGCACCGGCGAATGCGCGTTTCCCGCCGAATACGGTGTGGGCTTCTTCGACTATCTCGGGCAGAATCCCGAGGACCAGGCGCGGATGTACCGCGGGATGACCGCGTGGTCCGAGCAGACGCATCCGATGATCGCGGACGCACTCGACCTGTCCGGCGCGCGGACGGTCGCCGACATGGGCGGCGGCAAAGGTGCGCTGCTGCGGGTGTTGCTCGAGCACAATCCGCATCTTTCCGGCGTGTTGTTCGAAAGCGAAGCCACCCGGCGGGTGATGGACGACGAGCTGGGCACGGGCGCCCTCGCGGCGCGCAGCACGTTCGTCGCGGGTGACTTCTTCCGGGAAGTACCGTTCACGGCGGACGTGTACCTGTTCAAGCTCACCATGCACATGTACGACGATGAGCAGTGCGTCCATATCCTGCGCAACACCGCCGCGAACGCCCGTCCGGGAGCACGGATCGTCATCGCCGACCCCTTGCTGGTCGATCCCCCGACCCACGCCTTCACCCCTGTCATGGACCTGCACATGCTCCTGGTGATGGGCGGACGCGAGCGAACCGAGGACGACTACGCCCGCCTCCTGACCAGCGCCGGCTTGGAATTCACCGGCATCACCCCAACGGCAAGCGTCCTGCATCTCGCCGAAGCAACTCTTCCCTGACGAAAACGCCATCTGCCGGCATAGTGCGGAGCGCTTGCCCGCGGTATGCCGACAGATGGCGTCCTCAACGAAGACGAGATCACCCCTGCCGCGTCGGGTTCAGGCTGCGGCGTGCGCAGATCACGGCCGTTCCCGCGCAGCCGACGAGCAGGCCGAGCGAGAGGTAGTAGACGTAGTGCGGGAGTACGTCCGACAGGTGCACGACCTGACTGCCGAGGCCGGCGCCCAGCGCACTGAACAGCCAGATCAGGCCGATAGTACGGCCGGTGAAGGCCGACGACACCACCTCGGCGGCGGTGGCGAGTCCGATCGGGCCGATGATCACCTCGCCGCACGCGATCAGGAAGAAGGCCGCGACGAGCCACAGCGGTGAGACCTTCCCGTCGAGCGCGAGCGCGGCCGCCGGGCTCATCACGATGAACGCGCCGGCGGCGAGCAGCAACGCCAGGCCGAACTTCGCCGCGGTGCCGAACCGGTGACCGAGCCGCACCCAGAGCCAGGCGAACACCGGTGCGGTGAGCAGGATGAAGAACGGCACGGCCGATTGGAACCAGCTCACCGGCAATTCGAAGCCGAGGATCGAGCGATCGGTCGACTGTCGCGCGAACAGGCTCAGCAACGCCCCGGTCTGCGCGGCCAGCATCCAGAACAGCGAGAACGACAGCAAGAGCCAGAAGAACGGCCGCAAGCGCTTACGCCCATCCTGCCCGACCTCGGGACTCCGCAGCAGCACCAGGAAATAGATGAACGGCACGAACAAAGCGCAAGCGGCGAAGATCCCGATCAGGTGCATCGGCGTGAACGTGCCGGCGAACACGTCCACGATGAGCAGTGCGGAGACGACCGCCAGTCCGGCGGCCGCTCGCCCACCGATGCGGCGGCGTTGTGCGGTGGTCGCCGGCTGTTGCGGCACCCTGCCGGATTCGCCGAAGTGCTTGGCACCCATCACGAACTGTGCGACGCCAAAGGTCATACCGACCGCCGCCGCGCTGAATCCCCAGTGCCAGCCGTAGTTCTCGGCGAGGAAGCCGACGATCAGCGGTGCCAGCAGCGCGCTGACCTGGATGCTGACATAGAAGATCGAGAAGGCGGCTTCCCGTTTTGCCCGCTCGTGCGAGCCGAAGGCGGAACTCAGCAGCGCCAACATGTTCGGCTTGAGCAAGCCGGTTCCCAGCGCGATCAGGATCAGCCCGAGATACGAGGTGAACCGGGTCGGCACCGCCATGCTGTAGTGGCCGAGCGCGATCAGCACACCACCCATGATCGTCGCTCGCCGGTAGCCGAGTATCCGGTCACCGATCCATCCGCCCGGCAGCGAAAGCACGAACACCAACCCGATGTACGCGCCGAACAGTGCGGCCGCGTCGGTCTTCGGCAGGCCGAGCCCGCCTTCTTCGGACGGCGCCGCGGCATAGAGGGTGAGAACGGCCATCATCCCGTAGAAGCTGAACCGCTCCCAGATATCGGTGAAGAAGAGGGTGACGAACCACCGGGGATAGTCGAACCGGCGCCGCTTCGCCGCGGCCGGGGCAGGCGTCTGCTGATCGATCGGGGGCGCCATGGCTACCAGCCCGCGGCGATCGTCTCGACGATCTGCCGTCTGTCCTGTTCGGACAGCCACCAGCCGACCGGCAGGCACACCATCCGCTCCGCCACGTGGTCCATACCGGGCAACAGGGCGGAGAATTCGCGCAGGCACTCGTGCTTGTCGTTGCGTTCGTGCACCTGACTGACCATGATCCCGGCCTCGTCCATGCGTTTGACGAACGCGTCGCGGTTCTCCACCAGCACCGGATAGACCCAGTGAGAGGAGTTCCGCTCCGCGGCGCGCTCGGTGAGCCGCAGGCCCGCGACCCCGGCGAGATGCCGGTCGTAGTAGGCGGCGTTCTCCCGATGCTTGTGCAGTACGTCGTCCACCTCGGACAGGTTCGCGAGCCCGATCGCCGCGTTGAGGTCGGTGAGGTGAAACTTGAAACCGTACTCGGCGACGTCCGGTGCGTTGCGCAGCCGGTCGGCGGTCCTGTCGATACCGAACCAGCGCAGCAGCCGGGCCCGCTTGGCCATCGCCTCGTCGGGGAAGACGATCAGGCCGCCGTCGACACAGGTGAGATGTTTGAGCGCCTGGAAACTGAACACCGAAATGTTGCCGTGGGTGCCGAGTTCCCGGCCTCGATAGGTCGCGCCCCACGCGTGCGCGCAGTCCTCGATCACCACTGGCCGGAACCCGAACTTGGCTTCGGCCTGGTCGAGAATCCCGGTCAACCTGGCCAGATCGACCGGGTAGCCCGCGAAGTGGACGACCATGATCGCGCGGGTGGCCGGGGTGATCTTGCGGGCGAGATCGTCGAGATCCACGTTGAGGGTGTCCGGGTCGACATCGACCCAGCGGACACGCAGGCGATTGGCCAGGATGGAAAAGTTGGTCGCCTCGAAGGTCAACGGGGTGGACAGCACCTCGCCGGTCCCGTCGGCGGCCGCACCGGCGACCAAGTGCAGCGCCAGGTGCAGACCCGAGGTCGCGCTGTTGACCGTAACCACGTTGGGGTTGCCGATCCGCTCGGCGAGCGCCTGCTCGAACTCGGCGACCTTCGGCCCCTGGCCGACGTGGCCGCTGGTCAGCACCTGCGTCGCGGCACCGGTGGCGGACTCGGACATGGACACCTTGAACAAGGGGATCATCAGCGGACTCCTCAGTCGAGGCTGTCGTGTGCGACCGGGTCGGCTCCGCCTGCCAGGCGGAGCCGGTCGTAGAGGTCCCGACATTGGGCGTAGTCAGGAAGCAGGCCCCGGTCCATCGACTCGCGCAGGCTCGGCGCGGCGGCGTCCTTTTCGGACAGGATGACCTGGTCCAGGTCGGGCCAAGGCAGCGCGATCTCCGGGTCGAGCGGATGCACGCGGATTTCTTTGCCGGGTTTGTAGGTACTCGAACACAGGTAGACGACTGTGGCTTCTTCGGTCACCGGCGCGAAACCATGTGCCAGCCCCTCGGCGAGATAGAGCGCGTGCCTGGACTTGTCGTCGAGCACGACCCGTACGTGCTCACCGAAGGTGGGTGAGCCGACTCTGACATCGACCACGATGTCCACAATGGATCCACTCACGCAGGTCACATAGCGGGCCTGGCCCGGTCCCAGCGCGATCGCGTGCAGCCCGCGGACGGTGCCCTTGCGGGAAATCGAGCAGTTGACCTGTGCGGCGGTGAACGGGTGGCCGACCGTCTGCTGGAAGGCCGGCTCGCTGTAGAGCTCAAGGAACGAACCTCTGTCATCAGGAAAGATCCTTGGTTGGATCAGGTAGGTTCCGGCCACGTGGAGAGTGTCGATTCGCATGCGGCCACTGTCCATCAAGCCTCTGGCAAGGGCCTCAATACC
Organism: Amycolatopsis sp. lyj-90; assembly: GCF_046549035.1. NCBI lineage: Bacteria > Bacillati > Actinomycetota > Actinomycetes > Pseudonocardiales > Pseudonocardiaceae > Amycolatopsis > Amycolatopsis sp. lyj-90. The sequence goes on along the minus strand of NZ_JAJPWP010000004.1, from coordinate 610,694 downwards.
GGCTCAACGGCAGATCCGCATGCTCACCCCGTGCACGAGCTCCTTTTCCATCGAGGCGACGACGAAGGCACACGAGAGCTCCTCCACTTCGTACACCGGCGCGCCTTCGGCTTCCCACGAGACCACTCGCAGGAAATGAGTGTCGACGAGCCTGTGCAACAGTTTGCCTGCCGATTCCGGGACACCGCCCAGCAATTGGGCCGCCGTTCGCTCGGGGATCCTTCCCCTGCGCGTCCCCAGGCTCAGGGCGCGGACGGCGCTTCGCTCCTCGGCGGCGAGCACGCGGTAACCGGTTTCGAACCGCTCGCTGAAGTCGAGCCCGGGAGCGCTCAGCTCCTCGATGCATTTCGACGGCAGCGACAGCCGATCGGCCATCCCGCGCAGCGAGTGCCCGCGTTCGGCCATCAGCCGGGCACCTATCGCGCGAATGGCCAGCGGCAGCCGGCCACACCGGCGCACGATCTGCTCGGCCGCCTCGGGTTCGGCCGCGATCCTGGCGGTGCCGACCAGCCTGGCGAGCAAGGTGACGCCGTCGTCGACCGGCAGCTCCTCGAGTTCGACGCGTTCGGTGCACGGCAGTCCGTGCAGCCCCCGGCGGCTGGTGATGAGCACCGCGCAGTTCTCGTTTCCGGGGATCAGCGGCGCGACCTGCGCCGCCGACGCCGCGTCGTCGAGCACCACCAGCACCTGGCGCCCGGAGCACCAGCTCCGGAACAACTTGGCGCATTCGTCGAGATCCGGACCGAGCTCGTCGGCAGGCATCCCGGCCGCGGTCAGGAAGCTGTGCAACACCTCCAGCGGATCCACCGGGGCCTCGCCGCTGCCCTGCAGGTCGAAGATCAGCTGGCCGCCGTCGAACCCGGTTCTGGCCAGCTGCGCCAGCTGAAGGGCGGCAGCGGTCTTGCCGACGCCGGTGCGCCCGGTCAGCAGCACCACCTGCGCGGCGGCCGCCGGCACCCGCTCGGCGAGCAGCCTGCCGGTGAGCTTGGCGAGCAGCCGTTCGCGCCCAGTGAAGTCCGGGACGGCGGACGGCAGCTGGGCGGGCCGCAGCTGCCGCACGGTGATCGGCGCACGGGCCAGCTCGCGCGGTTCCACCATCGGCAGGTCTATCCCGGCGTCCGGGGAGAGCAGCGACCGGTACAGGTCCTGGGAGGCGGCCGAAGGCTCGATCCCCAATTCGTCCACCAGTATCTTGCGTAACCGCTGGTATTCGTCGATGGCTTCCAGCCGGCGGCCGGACCGCTGCAGCGCCACCATCAGCTGGGTGTGGAACACCTCGTGCAGCGGGTGAACGCTGAGCAACTCCTTGAGCTCGCCGATCAGCGATCTGTGCCCGCCGAGCCGGAGGTCGGCCTCGATCCTCAGTTCGAGCGCCCGGAGGCGGTTCTCCGCCAGCGCCGTCGCCGCCGCCGAGATCACGCTGCCCGCCACGACGTCCGACAGCGCCGCACCGCGCCACAGCGACAGCCCCGCGGACAGTTCGTCGGCGGCCCGCACCGGATCCCCCTGTTCGAGCGCGGTCGAACCCGCGGCTATCGACTGTTCGAAATTGTGCAGGTCGAGATCGTCCTCGTGCACCGAAATCAGGTAGCCGTTGGGCCGCGTGCGCAGCAACCGGTCGAAACAGCCGGTGTATTTCTCCGCACCGCTCTGCCGCAGTTTGTAGATGTAGGTCTGCAAGGTCGCCCGCGCGCTGGCGGGTGGCGCCTCACCCCAGAGCTCGTCCACCAGCTCGTCGGCGTGCACCACCCGGTTGTGCCGCAACAGAAGCAGCGCCAGGACCTGACGGACCTTGGGCGCGGTCGGCGTCAGATCTTCACCGCCCGAGAGGACTTCCAAGGGACCTAGCAGGTGAAACTTCATCTGTTCCCCCATTTTCCCGCCAAGGCCGCTCCCGACCGGTGGATTCCGGTCGGAGCGGCCTTCGGAGCACCTTACTTATCATTGACTGTCTCAGCGGACGTCGGCCATGCCTTTGCCATCGGCCTCGGCCGGGCTCGGGGCAACCTTTTTGACATTGACGCTGACCAAAAGTGCGAGCGCGATGACCGCCGCGCACCCCAGAAGGGTGAACAATGCGGCATTGGTGAATGCGCTGCCATACGCCGATCGGGCAAGTAGGCCCATCTGAGTAGCGACATCCGCGGGCACATCGGCAGGGGCGGTGATCCGGCCGCCATCGGCGTGCGTGGCCAGTTCGACGAAAGAATCCCGGTACGGGGAAGGCACTTCGCCCGCCCGTGCCCGGACCTCGTCGCCGATCTGGGCGGCGATCCGGCTCTCCAGCACCGCGCCGACCACCGCGACCGCGAGCAGGAAGCCGATCTGCCTGATCGCGTTGAACGCACCGGACGCCGCACCCGCCAGATCGTCCGCGATGTCCCGCATTGCCAGCGCCACGATCGGCGCGAAGGCCGCGGCCTGGCTGATTCCGGCCAGTACCAGCGGAATGAGCAGCAGCCACCGGTTGTTGCCCGGCTGCGCGGTCACGCCGATGCCGACCAGGCTGACCGAGTACAGCAGCAGCCCGGTGATCAGCACCGGCTTGCCACCGACCTTGTCGATGAGCTTTCCTACCACCGGGAACGCGACCATCATCGCCAACGCCGTCGGGGCGAGCATCAGCCCGGCGGACGACGCGCTGAGATTCAGCACGGACTGCAGATAGATGGTCAGCGACAGCGACAGGCCGATCAGGCCGACGGAGACCGCCAGCACGACGAAGCTCATCAGCGAGAAAGTGCGATCGGCGAACAGCCGCAGCGGCATCAGCGGTTCACGGGTCTTGTGCTGGCTCAGCACGAACAGCACCAGCAGTACCAGGCCTGCTCCGATGATCATCGGGATGGTCAGGAAGGAGGTGACCTGGCCCCAGTTGTGCCGCTCGCCTTCGAGCAGCCCGAAGGTGACAGCGCCGAGCCCGCCACCGGCGAGCAGCACGCCGAGCAGGTCGAGTCGCTTGGCCTCCCCCATCCGGACGTCGGGGATGAGCAGCACGGCGGCCACGATGGTGGCAACGCCGATCGGGAGATTGACGTAGAAGATCCAGCGCCAACCGCCGTCGCTGACCAGCAGCCCGCCGAGTGTCGGCCCGGCGACGCCTGCCAGACCTGCGGACACCCCCCAGATCGCGCTGGCCGCGCCGCGCTTCTCCGGGGGGAAGACGGCCATCATGATCACGAGGGTCTGCGGGGTGATCAACGCGCCGCCGACACCCTGTGCCACCCTGGCCGCGATCAGCTGCCACGGTTCCTGCGCCATCCCGCACGCCGCCGAGGCCAGCGTGAACACGATCATGCCTGCCAGGAACACTTTTCGAGGGCCGATGACGTCGCCGAGCCTGCCTGCCGTGATCACCAGTACAGCCAGCGCGAGCACATACGCGCTCACCACCCAGAGCACGTCGTTGAGGCCGGCGCCCAAGTCCGACTGGATGTCCGGGATGGCGATGTTGACGATCGTGGTGTCCAGGATCGTCATGAAGAACCCCAGGCACACCGTGATCAGCACGGCCCAGGGATTTCCTCGCAGCTTGCTCATGATTCCCACCTCTGTCGCTCCCCCGCGCGTCCATCTCGATCCGAGACGTGATGGGCACCGGCGTTGTATAGTTCAACGGTTGGTTTATTCGACTTTGCGATAGTCTAGGAGTTGAAAGTTTCAATTGTCAAAGGAATCTCACCAGGCGCTGGTAGACGAGGTACTGGCCGCCGTGATGGAGCTACAGAACGCCTCGGACGCCGCGGACGAAGCGGCCGCCGCGATGCTGGGGGTCAACCGGACCGATCTGCGCTGCATGGGCTACGTGTTCAGCCGGGGAGCGATGACCATCGGCGACCTCGCGGAGGCAGCAGGACTGAGCCCGGGAGCCGCCACCGTGGCGGTCGACCGGCTCGAACGGGCCGGGCTCGCGCAGCGGATCCGCGACCCACAGGACCGGCGGCGGGTGGTGGTCACTTCGACGCCGCAAGCGGACAAGATGTCCGAAGAGATTTGGGGGCAGTTCAGCGACGAGGCGGAGCGGGCGGCGAGCGAGCACTCCGACAACCACCTCCGGATCATCCGCGACTTCCTGCGCGCGACCATCGACCGGCACCTGCGGCATGCCGCCCGGATCCGGGCGGCCGAGCCGCTCATGCTGACCGACAAGGCCTGAACGTGACGGCATGCCCGTCGCTCAGAGTGAGCAACGGGCATGTCGTCACGCGGCGGCTAGCTGAGCCCGGCCCGCCTCCGCGCCTCGGCGACGGCACCGAGGATCTCGATCCGGCCCGCCGTGGTCTCGGCGAACGGTGAGACCACCATGGTGGTCAGCCCGCTTTCGGCATACTCCAGCATCCGATCGGCGATCCGATCCTCCGGCCCGGTCAAGGACACCTGCTCGATGAACCCGGCGGGTACCGCGGCGGCGGCCGTCCGGGCGTCGCCGGCCACCATCCGCTCATGGACGGCTGCGGCCTCCGCCCCGTATCCCATGAGTGCCATCAGCTTCAGGTAGACGTTGCGGCCGGGGTCACCCATGCCCATGAAGTGGGCGAAGTAGCCACGGAGCGGCTCCGCCGCTGCCACCGGGTCGGACCCGGCCACCGCGGGGACACCGGAGAGCACCTCGAAACCGTCGAGACCGGCACCGATCCGCTCCCGGCCCGCCCCGATCCGGGTGAGGATCTCCTTGAGCTGGCCGGGCGCGCAAAACGCACCCAGCCAGCCGTCGGCGATCTCGCCCGCCAGTTCCAGACTTCTGGGGCCTACAGCCGCGAGATAGATCGGCATCCTGATTTCGCTGTGCGTGGCGAACAACGCCAGTGGCATGGCGGCACATCCGGGCGGGGGCAACCGGAAGTGCGCACCCTGGTAAGTCACCCGCTCGCCGTCGAGGGTTCGCCTGACGATCTCGACATACTCCCTGGTGCGGCCGAGCGGCGCCGCGAACGGCACGCCGTGCCAGCCTTCGGAGATGTCCGGATTCGACACGCCGAGACCGAGCCGGAACCGTCCGTGCGACAACGCGTTGAGGGTGGCCGCGGTCAGCGCCGTCATGGCGGGGGTGCGCCCGGGAATCTGGAAGACACCGGACGCCAGCGCGATCCTCTCGGTCGAGCCCGCCACCACACCGAGCACGGTCGCCGCGTCCGCGCGAAAGCCCTCCGGCACGACCACCAGGTCATACCCAAGCCGCTCCGCTTCCCGTCCGAGCACACCGGCATCCCGGTACGACACGTTGACCCCGAGCTTCATCCGTACCTCCTTTCCCTGACCTGATGTATGGCACCCTCACTGGACGGGGCGGCCTTCCACGATGCCGTGCGGGGGCGTGGTCGGATGGATCTCGGCGAGTTCGAAGCCCGCGTGCGCGAGCAGCGAGGCCCATTCGGCACCGGTGCGTTCCCTGCCGCCGTCGGTGACCAGCATCGCGATGTCCATCAGCTTGCTGTAGTGCGGTTCGTTGCCTTCCGGGATGACACCGTCGATGATCAGCACACGGGCGTCCTTGTCGGAGTCGATCGCCGCACGAATCCGCTTGAGCACGCCAATGCACTCGGCATCGGGCCAGTCGTGCATGATCGCCTTGAGCAGGTAGGCGTCCGCTCCGGACGGCACGCTTTCGAAGAAGCTCCCGCGCACCAACTCGACCCGGTCGGTAACGCCGTGCGCGGCCAGCACGGCGGGCGCCGTCTCGATCGCGGTGGGAATGTCGAACAGCACACCGCGCGTCTGCGGATAGCGCTGCAGGATCGCCGACAGCAAACGTCCCTGACCGCCACCGAGATCGGTGATCGTGGCGAACCGGCCGAAGTCGAAAGAGGCCGCGATCTTCGGCGCGCGGTTCTCGTTGAGCTCGGACATCGCGTTGTGGAACGCAGTCGCGAACTCGGGGACATCCTGCTCGAGGTACTGAAACCAGGTCTTGCCGCCGCGCAGCTTCGGTCCGATCGGCTCACCGGTCCGCACCGAATCGATGGCGCTGCCCCAGCTGTTCCACACGGTGGTCTCGCCGTAGAAGTAGGCGAGATACCGGAGCGTACCCGGCACGTCACTGCGCAGGTAGTCGGCTTTCGGCGTGAGTTCGAAACGCCCGTCCTCACGTTCGGCGAACACGCCGACCGAAGCCGCCGCCCGCAGTAACCGATACAGCGTCGGCGCGTGAGTCTCGGTCGCCGCGGCCAGGTCCGCCGTGGTACGAGGGCCGCCGGTGAGCAGATCGGCGACGCCGAGCCGGGCGACGACGTTCAAGATGCCGGCCACCCACTTGCCCGCCAGCATCATCAAGACCTGCTGCTGCGCGGTCTCTTCGTCGTTCCGGGCCCCATCCATCGAGCTCGTGGTCATCCCGATTCCTTCCCTGATTGCAACACCGCTCTTGCCCTGCCAAGGATTTCACCGCCACCTCGAAAGCCGGTCAGTACAGATTGAAAGCCGTCAAAAAACTGGATTTGAGCGCGATTCCAGCGAAATTTGAGTGGTCCGGTCTAGGTTTTCGGCGCTTGCAGGGGAGGGCAATCATGGGGGAATTTCGCCGTGTCCAGGAGAGCCTCGTATCGCGGTGTCTCCAGGTAAAGGAGCCTGAAATGACCAACCGTCTCGACCGTCGGTGGCTGCTGAAGCAAGGTGGCAGGCTGGCACCGTTGATCGGACTGGGCGCACTCGCCGCACCGGCAGCCGCCTCAGCCGGAACGGCGACACCGCCGCAACGGTTCACGCTGGTCGGAAGCTGGTCGGTGGAGATCACCTTTCCAGCCAACCCGGCGGTCCCGGCGGTGCGCGGGTTGTTCGCCTTCACCAGCGACAAGTTGCTCGTGTGTACGAATGTCCGGGTGCGGGACCTCGGCACCGGAACCTGGAAGGAAGTTTCCAACACTGGAATTTCGTACACATTCCATCATTTCATGTATGACGAGCAGGGCACCTGGGTCGGCACCATGCATGTCGTGCAGAACGGGCATCTGACTTCCGCGAACACCTGGACCGCATCCGGTTCCGGAACCTCCTTCGACACCTCAGGAAACGAGACCGGCACCATCAGGAGCGCCACCACCGGCATTCGTTTCTAACCGACCGAATATCAGGAAGGGAATCCACATGACCAAAGGAATCGATCGCAGACAACTACTGAGACGAGGCAGCCTGCTCGCGCCGCTGCTCGGGCTCGGCGCGCTGGCCTCGGTGTCGCCCGCCGCCGCCGACGACACCGCACCGAAAACCGGCGTGCTCTTCCCTCTCATCGGGACTTGGACGGTACAGATCGGCTTCCCGGTGAACCCCGATTTCCCGGCGGAGACGGGCCTGTTCGCGTTCACCACCGAGGGGATGTGCCTTTGCACCAACACCAGGGTCAGGGACCTCGGTGTCGGCGCCTGGCGGCCGGTCCCCCTGACGGTGTTCGGCTTCACGCTGAGCTTCCGGCACAACATGGTCGACCCGGACACCGGCACCTGGCTCGGCACCTTGCGCATCGAGCATCAGGGTGCGATGACGTCGGCCACCACCTGGACGGCCAAGGGCACCGGCACCGCCTATGACACCAACGGGAAACCTACCGACGTGGTACAGAGCACCACGTCGGGTGTCAGGTTCTGAAGGTTCTGACTCTCCGACTGGGGGCGAGGGTCCGGGACGCCGGTTCAGGCGACCCGGGCCACGCGTTCGGAAAGCGAGGGCAACAGACGCAAGGCGTTGTCGCGTCCGATGCGGCGGCGTGCCCGGCTGTCGAGTGCCGGGTCACGGACATGCCCGTCGACCACTTGGCGGACCTCCTCGGCCGTCCGCATGTTCCAGTCCGTCCCGAACAGCAGCCGAGCGGGATCCGCCGCGGCCAGCAGCGACGGGGTGGCATACGGCGAAGTGGGGGTCGCCGTATCGTAATAGAACCGCCGGACGTGCCGGCGCAGCGTCGCCGGCTCCACCCCCTCTTCGCTGTGGGTACGGGAATCGATGCGGCCTGCCATGTAGGGCAGGAACCCTCCACCGTGCGACAGGATGATCGGCAGGTCCGGGTATCGGTCCAGCGTGCCGGAGAGCATCAGCCGGATCGCCGACCTCGTCGTGTCCAGCAGGAAATCACCCATGAAGTCCGGGATTCCCTGCGGTGAGCCGCCAGGAATGAACTGCGGGTGGATGAAACACACCGCCCGCCGCCTGGCCAGCTCGGCGAAGATCGGCTCGTACCCCGGATCACCGAGATAACGACCGTCCACATGCGTCATCAACAGCACACCGTCGGCACCGAGGGTGTCCAAGGAGTACTCGATCTCGCCTATGGAATCTTCCACGCTCGTCAGCGGCAGGTAGGCGAAGAAGCCGAACCTGCCCGGGTTCTCCTTTACCACTTCGGCCAACGAGGCGTTACAGATCCTGGCCGCCTCGGCGACCTGACGCGGGCTGCCGAAGATCTCGAAAGGGGCGGGTGCCGACATCACCCCGGCCGCGATCCCGTTGGCGTCCATGATGTTCAACGTCTCTTCGGCCGACCATCGCGCCCACGTCGGCCACTTGTCCTGATCGGGCGGCAGAATACCGTTACGCACCAGCCAGTTCTGCATCTCCGGCGCGATCGCGTGATGGTGCGTGTCGATCCGCCACGCACCAGTCGGCTCGGCGACCGTGTCCTGAGCGGCCGCCCGGCCGGCTCCCGCGAGCTTCCCCACCGCGCCGAGCACTCCCACGGAGCCGAGCAGGCGACGTCGGTTCATTCCCATCACCGGCGAGTCATCAGGAAGCAGCCGAACAACGACTCGGGTGGCGGTGTCGGCAGCCGCTCGATGTCGAAGCCGTCACCGAAGAGCTCCTTCTCCTCTCCAGGGAACAAGTGCGGGTGCAGCCGGAGCAGCAAGCCCTTGGGATTCAACGGAAGCCTCCCGTCGTGGTGCACGCACCACTCCACGAACACCGAGCCCGGCTTGGTCACCCGGTGCACCGTCCGCGCCATCGCCGCTCGCTTGTCGCCGGACAGGTCGTCCAGCGTGCCGAAGTCGATGGCCAGGTCGAACGGACCCTCGGCGCCTTCGATACTCGGCGCGGTCAGGTCACCCCACACGAACTTGCAGCGGTCGGCGACACCGGCGGCGGCGGCGTCCTTGCGGGAACGTTCCAGCGCCGCCTGCGCGAAATCCACGCCGGTGACCTCGAAACCTCGCTGTGCCAGGTAGATCGCGTTCTCCCCCACTCCGCAGCCGAGATCGATCACCCGGGGATACTTGTCCGGCGTGAGCCTGCCCGATTCCACCAACGCCTTGAGGTCCGGCCAGACGCTGCCCGCCCAAATGGCCAGGCGGGTCTTGTACATGAAGCTGTACACTCCTGCACGCATGGGATCTCCTTTCGTAGCAATGGCTGGTATTCACCGAACAGGTCCGACACTAGGGCCGGGCGCTGATCGACCTCTGGCCGTCCGCTCAACTCCTGCTGGTTCCCCGGTGCGACAACGATTCCAGCCGTGATACCACGGCCGACGGCAGTGGCTGCCGCCACATCTCGTCTCGCGCCGCGGCCGCCTTCCCCGACTCCCCGTCGCTCGCGAGGATCCTGCTCACTTGGTCACGGATGATCGGCCCGGTCGCCTCCTCCAGCGGAAGCACCATTCCCGCACCGGCCGCGGCCACGGCCGCCGAGTGGCCTTTGTGGTCTGGAAGCTGCGGGATCAGCACCATCGGCAGCCCTCGATCCAACGAAGTCAAGATCGTCCCGGCACCACCGTGGCCCACCACCAGGTCGCATCCGTCGAGCACGAGACTCAGCGGGGTGTCCACCAGGATCTCGACTTCGACGGGTAGCGCGCCCAGCAGCGGAAGCTGTTCCCCCGACACCACCACGACCACGTCGACATCCAGCATCCTGATCGATTCGACGACGTGTGGCAGCAGGAATCGGGCCGGGTCCAGTTTCGCGATGGTGTGTCCCCAGGTGACACAGACCCGTGGACGTCGCCGACGTTCCGGCGGTTCGACGGCCATCGAACCCGGCCCGTTGTAGGGAATACAACGCATAGGAAGACGCGGACCACCGGTGGCGACCTGCACCAGAGCCGGCACCGGGTCCACAGTGGCCACGCCGAACGGATCGAGCCGGTCAATGCCGTACCGGGCACCCAGCGGTGCCATGATGTCCAGCAGGTGCGTACCGGCTTTGTGCATCAGATCGACCCCGTACAAGTGGCGCACGGCGGGCACGTCGGCGACCGCGGCGGCCACCGGCCCGGCGAGCGCGGTCGGTTCGTAGACCACCAGATCCGCCCGCCACTGCCGGACGACATCGACCAGATCACCGGTCATGGACTCCGCGTGCGCGGCCAGCATCTCCATGGCACGCGGCCTACCGGTTCCGTTGCCGGGCACCAGATAGTCGCGCACCATGCCTACGCTGTCCACGTCATGCCCGACCGTGACCGGCCGAAGCCCGGCCATCTCGATCTCCCCGGCCAGACCGGGCTCACTCGCGACGAGCACCTCATGTCCTGCCACACGGAACGCCCAGGCGAGCGGCACCAACGCGTACAGATGCGAAGGCCACGCCCACGTCGCGAACACCACACGCACGCGAATCCCATTCCTTTCCTCGCCGCCTTTCCCAAGGGCATCGTGCTGGTGCCCGGTCATGGCGTGCTGGTGGCGCGCTGAGTCCTTCAGCAGCGTGCGAGCGGGTGGTCCGACCATGTCGTATCACGACCACCGAGGAGGAATTCCATGACTGACCGGCAAGTCGCACTGGTCACCGGCGCCAACCGGGGGCTGGGCCTGGCGGTGGCGCATGAATTGCACGACCGCGGCCTGGACGTAGTGGTCACCGCGCGCGAAGCGGACGCGGCCGCCGCCGCAGCCGGGGAGGTCGGTCCGGGTGTCCGGGCGGTGGCTCTGGACGTTCGCGATCCGCTGAGCGTCACGCGGGCCGGCGCTCTGATCGGGCAGGTTGACGTACTGGTGGGCAACGCGGGTGTGCTGCTCGACGGCGGCACCGATCCGCTTTCCGTTTCGCTGGACCAAGTCGAACGAACGCTGGCCGTGAACCTGATCGGCTCGTGGCGGGTCGCACAGCAGTTCATCCCTGGGATGGTGACGCGGAAATGGGGGCGGGTGGTGTTCGTGTCCAGTGGCACCGGCGCCTTCAGCAATGGACTTTTCCCTGGTGCGCCCGGTTATTCGGTATCGAAGGCCGCGTTGAACGGGCTGACGACGATGCTCGCGGCGCACACCAAGGGATCCGGGGTGCTGGTGAACGCCGTCAATCCGGGGCCGACCCGGACCAGAATGATGCCGTCCGCGCAAGGCACGCCGGCCTCAGCGGCCAAGGACATCGCCTACGCCGCAACGTTGCCCGACGGTTCCCCGACGGGTGTTTTCCTCCGTGGCGAACGACAAATCGAGTGGTAGGCGGGCCCTGCGCCGGCGTTGAGCCTGTTTCCACCACCCGTGCCCAGTATGAGTGCGTCCCGCGTTGAAACGCATCCGGTAGGAGATGAAGCGTGCATCGAACCTTGATCGTCGCGAAATTCAAAGTGGACGATCCACAGCGGATAGCCGACGTGTTCGCCGAATCCGACGCCACGGACCTGCCGCGACTGGTCGGGGTGTCACGCCGGACCCTCTTCGGCTTCCACGACCTGTACTTCCACCTGATCGAGTCCGAGGCCGGGCTGGCACCGAACCTGTCGAAGGTCCGCGACCACCCGCTCTACCGGGACATAGACACCCGGCTCGCCGAGTTGGTCGCGCCGTACGACCCCGGCTGGCGGGAGCCGAAAGACGCGATGGCGTCCCCCTTCTACGTGTGGACGGCCAAGGACGGGAGCGCCAGGTGAGCAGGGGAACACTCAAGATCAACATCGAGGACGCCGCGCCGAACCGTCGACGCGGCGGCGACATCCGCGTCACCCTCAGCCCCAAGACGGTCGGATCGACCACCGGGTTCGGCGGCTTCCTGCGGCTGGAACCCGGTGAGTACGTGACCGAGCACTACCACCCGTACTCGGAGGAATTTCTGCACGTGGTGGCGGGCGAACTGGAGACCGTCCTGGACGGGGACCCGGTACGGCTCGGTCCCGGCGATTCGCTGATCGTGCCGATCGGCGTGCGACACAGGGTCGTCAACGTCGGCGCCGAAGCCGCGCGGGTCGTGTTCCACCTGTCCCCCTTGGCGCCTCGGCCCGAACTCGGCCACGTCGACACCGAGGAGCTGGTCGAGCCGGACGCGCCGCATCCGGAAGTCGGAGGCGGCCGATGAGCCGCTCCGCGGTGATCACCGGGATCGGCGTGGTCGCACCGGGCGCGATCGGCAGGGAACCCTACTGGGACCTGCTCGCCGCCGGCCGGACGGCCACCAGGCGGATCAGCCTGTTCGACCCGGCCGGGTTCCGGTCCCGGATCGCCGCCGAGGTCGACTTCGACCCGAAGGCCGCCGGGCTGACCGCGCCGCAGATCCGGCGGATGGACCGGGCAGCGCAATTCGCGGTCGTGTCCACGCGCGAAGCGGTGGCCGACAGCGGGATCGACTTCCGCGGCTGCCCGCCGGAGCGCACCGCCGTCGCCATCGGCAGTGCGGTCGGCTGCACGATGGGCTTGGAAGAGGAATACGTGGTCGTCGCCGACGAGGGCCGCAAATGGCTGGTGAACAGCTCTTACGGTGTCCCGCACCTCTACGGCTACCTGGTGCCCAGCACCCTCGCGGTCGAGGTGGCCTGGGAGGTCGCGGCCGAGGGGCCGACCGCGCTGATCTCCACGGGATGCACCTCGGGGCTGGACGCGGTCGGTCACGGCGCCGCGCTCATCGAGGAAGGCTCGGCGGACATAGTGCTCGCGGGCGCGACGGAGGCGCCCATCTCGCCGATCACCTCCGCGTGTTTCGACGCGATCCAAGCGACCTCGCCGAACAACGATCACGCGGAGAACGCCTCCCGCCCATTCGACGCGGAGCGAGATGGGTTCGTCCTCGGCGAAGGCGCGGCTGTCATGGTGCTCGAAGAGGCTTCCCGCGCCCGCGCGCGCGGCGCTCGGATCTACGCCGAGATCTCCGGTTTCGCCAGCCGCAGCAACGCTTTTCACATGACCGGGCTGCGCAAGGACGGTCGCGAAATGGCCGAGGCGATCACCACGGCACTGCGCGGCGCCCGGCTCGCACCGTCGGATATCGGCTACATCAACGCACACGGTTCAGGCACCAAGCAGAACGACCGGCACGAGACCGCGGCGTTCAAGCGCAGTCTCGGTGAGCGCGCCTACCAGGTGCCGGTGAGCTCGATCAAGTCCATGATCGGCCATTCGCTCGGCGCGATCGGCGCGCTGGAGATTGCGGCCTGTGCGCTCGCACTCGCCCGGCAGGTCGTGCCGCCGACCGCCAACCTGCGCAACGCCGACCCCGAATGCGATCTGGACTACGTTCCACTGGTCGCCAGGGAACACCGGATGGACGCGGTGCTCACCGTCGGCAGTGGATTCGGCGGGTTTCAGTCCGCGATGGTGCTGGCCGGTCAGGGCCGGTCCTGACATGAAGGGCATCATCCTGGCGGGCGGGCGCGGTACCCGGCTGTATCCGATCACCCTGTGCGTCTCGAAACAGCTGTTGCCAGTGCACGACAAACCGATGATCTACTACCCACTGTCGGTGCTGATGCTGGCCGGGATCTCCGACATCCTGATCATCTCCACCCCGCAGGACCTCGGCGCCTTCCGCGCGCTGCTCGGCGACGGTGGCAGGCTTGGACTCAAGCTCACCTACGCGATACAGCAGGAGCCACGGGGAATCGCCGACGCCTTCCTCGTCGGCGCGGAGCACATCGGGTCCGACGACGTCGCGCTGGTACTGGGTGACAACATCTTCCATGGCCCTGGTTTCGGCGAGGTGCTCGATCAGAGCGTCGCCGATCTCGACGGCTGCGTGCTGTTCGGATACCGGGTGCCCGACCCGGAACGGTACGGCGTCGCGGAGGCCGACGACCGGGACCGCATCCTTTCACTGGAGGAGAAACCTGCCCGTCCGCGGTCGAACATCGCTGTGACAGGGCTTTACCTCTACGACAACGACGTCGTGGAGGTCGCCAGGTCGATCCGGCCGTCGCCACGCGGTGAACTGGAGATCACCGACGTCAACAAGGTCTACGTGGAACAGGACAGGGCCGGCCTGGTCGACCTCGGCCGCGGGTTCACCTGGCTGGACACCGGCACGCACAACTCGTTGACCGATGCCAGCCACTACATGCAGCTCATGGAGCAGCGCCAAGGTATCCGCGTCGCGTGCATCGAGGAGGTCGCACTGCGCATGGGCTTCATAGACGCAGATGCCTGCTACCGGCTCGGCGAGGAGCTCGCGAGCTCCGGCTACGGCCGATACGTCATGGACATCTCCTCGTCGGTGCCCCTGCTGCGCGCAGCGAACTAGGTGTACTGACCCCGAAGGTTGGGTACGGGGGCGACACGTGATCGGATGATGTCACGCCGTCCGCGAGCCTCATGGACGCTGCTGTAGCTCGGTCAGCTCCACTGTGTTCGGCCCGTGTTCAGCGGCGATCCTGAGGAATCCGGCGATCGACGGCGACCGGCTCCCCACGCGCCAAAGCGCCAGGGTCCGGTACGGCGCCACATCACCGACCGGCCGGTAGACGACGTCCGGGCGGACGTTCACGGCGTGTCTACGGCGCCAGCACGGCCTGCGCGCCGAACTGGAGAACCGGGCTGTCGGCGATGTCCTGGCGGTGGCCTGCGACGACCGGGTCACCACTGGCACCGGTGTCGAGCGCGCGGATCACCTGGCCGCCCGCTTGCCGAAACAGTCCTGGCAACGGCTCTCCGTGGGCCAGGGCGCGAAAGGACACCAGTTCTATGACTGGGCCTGGATCACCGTCCACGACACCGCACCCGATGCCCGGCGGCACCACCAGGCATGTCCGGCGGCCTGCGAGTCCGATCGGCGGTATGGGTGCCGGCCGATCGTGGATAACGTCGTAGTCCGCGAGAGTTCCGGCCGTAGCGCGCGTGCAGGGGCGAATTCGCGCACTGGGGAATGCCTTGAAGCAACTCTGCCGGATGGCCCGCGCCTGGAGGTACCGGAGTGTCCGGAACACTTGCCCGTCTTCCGTTGTCCCAGGACGTCGTGCCCGAAAGCAGGCCCCCTCGCTGGGCGGTGTGGCGTTCGCCGTCCGATCAGCCGCACTGGGCCCGGCCGGTGTTGCTGGGCATCGCGGCGGTGGCAGCGGTGCTGTACACGTGGAATCTGCCGGCGGTGGACTTCGCGCCGCTGTATTCGGACGCCGTGAAGAGCATGTCCGGGAGCTGGAAGGCGTTCCTGTTCGGGGCCGTGGACGCGGAGGCGACGTCCACTTTGGACAAGCTGGCCGGCTCGTTCGTGCCACAGGTGGTCTCGGCGAAGATCTTCGGGTTCCATGCCTGGTCGCTGGCGTTGCCGCAGGTGATCGAGGGCGTGATCTCGGTGCTGGTGATGTACCGGGTGGTGCGGCGCTGGGCCGGTGTGGTGCCCGGTCTGCTGGCGGCCGGGATCTTCGCGTTGACTCCGGTCGCCGCGTCGATGTTCGGGCACAGCATGCAGGACGGCGCGCTGGTGATGTGCCTGGTGCTGGCCGTCGACGCCTATCAGCGGGCGGTGCTGGAGGGGCGGTCGCGGTCGCTGGTGTGGGCCGGGGTCTGGGTGGGGCTGGGTTTCCAGGCGAAGATGCTGCAGGCGTGGATGGTCTTGCCCGCGCTGGCGATCGGTTACCTGCTGACCGCTCCGGTCGAACTGCGCCGCCGGGTGAAGCACGTGGCGATCGCCGGGGTGGTGACGCTCGCGGTGTCGCTGTCGTGGATCGCGCTGTACACCTTCACCCCGCCCAGCGCCCGGCCCCACATCGACGGCAGCACGAACAACAGCGCCTTCGCCATGGTGTTCGGCTACAACGGCGTCGGCCACCTGGGCATCCAGCTGCCCGGCGCCAGGAAATTCGACAACGACGGCGGCGCGATCGACCCGCAGCAGCCGGCCGGGCAGCGTGACATCCTCCCCGCCAAGCGCGGAAACACCGAGGAGGACCCGACGAAAGCGACGAGCAGGCCGGTCCAGAAGGGCTGGGCCAAGCTGTTCGACGGCCACCTCGCCGTCGCGGTCGGCTGGCTGTACCCGCTCGCGCTGCTGGCCCTGCTGTGCGGACTGTGGTGGCGGCGCGGGGCAGTGCGCACCGATCCGGTGCGCGGCGGACTGGTGATGTGGGGGGTGTGGCTGCTGACCTTCGGTCTGGTCTTCAGCGTCGCCGAGGTCCCGCACACCGCGTACGTGGCCTCGCTCGCGCCAGCAGTCGCCGCGCTCTCCGCTCTGGGCATCGTCCTGTTCTGGCGCGCGTACCGGGAGGGCGGCAAGCGGGCTTGGCTGTTGCCACTCGCGGTGGCGGCCGAGGTGGCTTGGGCCGCGTGGTTGTGGTCGCACTACCCGAATTTCCTGCCGTGGGCGAAGTGGGGTGCGCTCGCGCTGGGCGTGGCCGCTGTCGTCGCGCTGATCCTGGCGCGCGTGGTCAAGACCACCTCGCCCCGCCTGGTCACCGCCGGGCTCGCCGTCGGGGTCGCGGCCGTGGTGGCCGCGCCCGCCACGTACGCGATCTCCGTGCTGGACCCCGATTACTCCGGCATGTCCTTCGACGCCAACGCCGGCCCGGAGTCGGGCCGGATTCCCGCCGCGCCGCCCACGCCGGCCAACGGGGCGGGTGGGTGAGCCGGGTCCCCGGAACGACCGGTGACGGCGGGTCTTCCCGACAGGCCAATGGTGACGCGAATCTTGCATTCCTTTTGGATCGGGCACGATTCTCGAAGCGTCCCGTGTGACGTAAAGTGGGCCGCTGTGCTCAACACAAGACTCTCGGTCGGCCTCTTCGTAGTGGCCGGTGCTTTCGTACTGGCCGCGTGCGACAGCTCTGCCGCGCCGGACGCTGCCGCTCTCGACCCCGCGAAGTGCGCTGACCCGAATTTCGCCAGTGCTCACAAGGATTTTTGCGCCGACAACGCCTCCGTGCCGGAGACGCCGGCAGCCGAAGCCGCCACGTTGTCCAACGGCTTGAAGGTCAGGATCGTCTCCGCGAAGTCCGAGACCGTGGATTCGAACGCCTACGACTCCGGCCCAACCGAGAACGTCGTGGTGACAATAGCCACCGAGATCACGAATACCGGCAACGCGACGCTCGTCTTCCCCACGGCGAAGAACAATGTCCGTACAGAGTTGCTCTACGGCCGCAACCACGCCAAGGCGACGAACTCGGCCGTTCAGAAGAGCGGCCCCACAGACCTTCCGGAGCAGCTCGTCGCGGGCGGATCGGTGACGATGATGTCGACCTTCACGATGCGCGCCGGGGGCGCGGACAACGTCGTCTTCCGGTTCAACCCTGACAGCACCACCACAGACGACCTCACCTTCACGAACGTCCAGACCTTGTACAAGTAGCGCTCGCGCGCCTTCTCCGCCGGCTACCCGCCGCGGGACGTCACCGCCAGAAGGAAACCAACCAGCACCACCACAGGTGGAACCGCGCTCGGGATTTCTTCATCCGCACGCCGTGATGCCATAGCACCATCACGACTATGGCGCCCGCGCTGAGCAGAGTCAGCGCACTGCCCATGACGATCACACGAGTGTGCTTGTCACCTTCGTCGAATTCCGCGCGTCGCTCGTCCGGCCACACCCGGATGTGTACCCGGCCGCCGCCCCGGTAGGCCGCCTGGCGGCGCCCCTTGTCGTACTCGAAGGTTTCCGTCCTCGTCACCCCGTCGAGTCCGGTGTATTCGACGTCCGCGGTCTTGCTCCCCTGAGGCCCGGTCGCCACGACCCGCCCCGGGACGAGCCCAGCCGACCGGTTGACATCCACGGCGAGGGAAACACCGAGCCACAGCACCGCGAGCCCGCAGACCAGCAACATCGGCGGAAGCCACGAAACGGTCATCTCAGGCAGCCGGAATCTCGACAACGTCATGCTCTCGGTACGCTCAGGACGCTGTCGCGGTTGCCTCAGTGGTGACGGCTGCGCAGGGTTTCCACCGATCCGTGTTCAGCGGCGATCCTGAGGAATCCGGCGATCGAAGGCGACCTGCTCCCCTGCCGCCAGAGCGCCAAGGTCCGATACGGTGTCACGTCACCGACCGGCCGGTAGACGACGTCCGGGCGGACGTTCACGTCGGCCAGCGAGGCGGGCACCAGTGCCACGGCCTGCCCGAAGGAGACCACGTCCAGCAGCTGGGCGGTGTCGCGCACGACCGGCCCGTCGGACCGGCGATCGGGATGACCCAGCCAGTGACCGGGCTCGACGATCCGCGCATCCGCCCATCTCGGAGCGGGCTCGGCGATCAGATCGGCGACACTGAGCACGTCGCGACCGGCGAGTTCGTGATCGGCGGCGAGCGCGGCGACGCGCGGTTCGGACGTCAGGAGCTCGGTTTCGAGGCCGTCACCGTCCACACAGGCCGCGATCGCCAGATCGGCGCGTCCGTCACGGACCAGCTCGGCCTGTTCACCGAACCCGCTCACCACCACGCGGATCTCCACCGCCGCCGGATCCTCCCGGAAGCGTTCGCGAACGCGGTGCAGCAGCCGGGTGGCCACTCCGGGTTTGGCGGTCACCACGAGCGCGTTCCCGACCCGCCGCGTCCGGTGGACGGCGACGTCCAGAGCGGCGAGGACCCTCACCGACTCGGCGAGAAGGGTCTCCCCCGCGGAAGTCAGCGCCAGCCGCCGCCCGGTGCGGTCGAACAGTTCCGCGCCGATCCGGCGTTCGAGCCCGCGGATGGCCCGTGACAGCGGCGGTTGCGCGATACCGAGACGCCCGGCCGCGCGGGTGATGTTCAGCTCTTCGGCGACGGCGCGGAAGTAGCGCAGTTCGCGGATCTCCGGATCCGGCATACCGCCAGGGTAGGGCCCGCACACCGGATCGGTGGTTCTGTTCGGACGCGGGGTCGGCTGGAGTGAGGGCATGCACACGCACGAAGTCGCGCTCGTCACCGGCGGCAACAAAGGCATCGGCAAGGAGATCGTCCGGCGACTGGCCGCGCGCGGACTCACCGTCTACCTCGGCGCGCGGGATCCGGAAGGCCGCGCGGCCATGGCGGGCGTCCGGTCCATCCGGCTCGACGTCACCGACGAGGCGTCCGTGGCGGCGGCGGTCGAGACGATCGAGGCCGAGACCGGCAGGCTGGACGTCCTGGTCAACAACGCCGGCATCACCAGCGAATGGGGTCTGCGCACCGCCGACTTCACGGCCGCGCACCTGCGCGAAGTGTACGAGGTCAACGTTTTCGGTGTCGTCACGATGATCTCGGCCTGTGTGCCCTTGCTGCGCCGCTCCCCCAACCCGCGCGTGGTCAATCTCTCGAGCGGGCTCGCCTCCCTCACCTTGCTGAGCGATCCGGAGATTCCCCTGCCCACCGAAGGATTCCTCGCCTACAGCTCGTCCAAGGCCGCACTCAACGCCTTGACCCTGCTCTACGCCGAAACCCTCCGCGCCGACGGCATCAAGGTCAACGCCGTCAGCCCCGGCATGGTGCCGACCGACCAGAACGCCGGGGCCCCTTTCCCGCGCGGGCACCGCACCGTGGCCGAGGGTGCGGCCGTTCCGGTCCTGCTCGCGACGATCCCCGCGGACGGCCCGTCCGGCGTCTTCCGCGGCCCGGACTCTCTCGAGGACGTCATCCCCTGGTGACATGGTGACTAGTACGGCGTCCCGTCCAGCGCCCTGGACCGACGACCTCGGTGTAGAACAGCTCGGCCAGCTCGAGGCCGGGAAGGAATGACCGCGTCACGCCGGCCACCCTGGCAGGAACGCGCGACGGCAGGCCAGCCGATATTCAGCGCGATGAAGACGTGGCGACCCGATCACCGCTGGCCATTCCCCTGAACAGGTGAGCCGGATTGATCCGGAAGACACGCCGCCGGGTCGACGTGAACGATGGACCAGGTCACGAGTACCGCACGGGGAGGCTCCATGTCGGCCGAATTCGACCAGCTGGTCGCCGAATTCGAGAAGTTCCAGTCCAGAATCCAGAACGTCGACGATCGGTTCGCGAACATCGGCGGGATGCAGGACGAGCTGAGCAGGCTCGAGGCGACGGCCACGTCGCCGGACCGCTCGGTGACGGTGGTGGCGGGCCCTGGAGGCGCCGTCATGGACGTCAAGTTCACCGAAGAGGCCCTGCGCCGGCGGCCGGAGGCGCTTTCCGCCGCGGTGATGTCGACCATCCAGCAGGCCGTGGCCGAATCGGCCCGGCGGCAGGCGGCGATCGTCGAGGAGCACATGGGCGACGACCTCCACCTGGTCGACCAGGTGCTCGAGACCCAGGCCGAGCTGTTCGGGACCACGGTCGAGGAACTCAGGTCGAAGATGGACGAGGCCGCGCCCCCACCGCCCGCGGCCGAGCGGCACGACGACTACTCCGAGCGCTCGATCCTGCGCACCGACGAGCCCGAACCGCCTCGGCCCGCTCCGCCGGCCCCGAGCAGCGGATCCGACGGCGACCGCTTCCTGAAGGACCTGTTCGACGAGGACGGCCGCTGATGCCCGACGGTGCGGTCAACGGCGGATACGAAGTCGACCCCGCCGCGTTGCGCCGCTACTCCGGCGAGCTCGGCAACTACGGGGGCCAGACCGGGAAGCTGAAGGAGATGGTGGGCCAGGCGGACGTCGGCAACGAGTCCTGGGGACTCGTCGGACTGTTCACCAAGGACGGCTACACGCAGACCTTGCAGTCCCTCAAGGGCCTGATGGAGGCCATGGCCAAGGGCCTCGACAGCGCCGGCTCGAAGATGACCCAGGCCGCCGACATCTACCAGGGCATCGAAGAAGACCATGTGACGACGTTCAACAAGATCGAAGTGAAGATCGACGGGCCGAAGACCGGGGGAAAACCGTAAATGGCCGAAGTCCAGGACGTGACCGCGGGCATGTCGATGAAGTCCTACCAGGACGACACCGTCATTCCCGGGATCAACACCGAGAACGCGATCAAGAAGACGCCGATCGTCGGCGACGCCGTCCAGCTGGGCAAGGACTCCGTGTCCGCCTACAAGCAGGTGTTCGACGGCAAGACCCAGGCCGACGGCGCCGACATCGCGATGGGCGTCACCACCATCGCGCTGGACGCCAAGACCCTGATCCAATCCGGTTCGCAGACCATCGTGGACATCGCGACGGATCCGCTCGGCTGGCTGATCGGGCAGGGACTGAGTTTCCTCATCAACGTCGTCCAGCCGGTGCAGGACGCCATCCACTTCGTCAGCGGGGACGGCCCGGCGCTGAGCAAGGCGGCGGAGAACTTCGGCGCGCTGGCCAAGGCGCTACAGGACATGTCGGTCAACTTCGACCAGGTCGCTGACGAGCGCCTGGCGGGCTGGGCCGGTGACGCCGGGACGGCGGCAAAGAAGGGACTCGCCGAGTTTTCCAGCGGTATGAACGGTGTCGCGGCGAAAGCCGGGGACATGGCGCAGATGCTGCAGCTGAACAGCATGGTGATGACCTTCATCGAGGAGCTGATCAAGGCGATCCTCACCGAGGTCATCAGCTGGCTGATCACGCTGTGGGTGCCCGCGATCGCCGCGGCCGTCCCCACCTGCGGCGCCTCCACGGCGGCCGCCGGTGCCGCGACGCCGCCGAAGCTCGCCGCCACGGCCACGAAGACGACCGGGTTCGTCAACCGGCTCCGGAAGCTCCTGTCCGACGTGCTGGCGTGGCTGCGCAAGATGCAGGCCAAGCTCGCCGACAGCAAGATGGGCAAGTTCCTGACCGACGGCAACCGGGCCACCGACCGGTTCGCCGACCGGATGAAGGACACCAAGTCCGGCAAGGGTTACGTCGACGCGCTGATGGGTGAGAAGGGCATGCTGGGCAAGCGGCTCGACACGCCTCGTCCGGTGTTCAACGCGACGAAGGACGCCGTGGACGTCGACGCGACCCTACGCGGCGAGATGCTCAGGGACGTGGGCAAAGCGGCGAAAGACGGCGTCGTCAAGGGCCTGACCGGTTCGACGACCGGGGACTGGCAGGACAAACGCGGCCGGGCGATCCTCGACGCCGGCGGCAAGGTGATCGGCTATGTCAAGGACGGCAAGAAGGCCGTGGACCACGGTGACCGCGGCCAGGAGCAGTCCGATCAGGAGACCAAGAACGACCTGGATTTCTGAACGACGACGGAAGGTGTTCAGGATGGTCTCGGCGCTCGATGCCGATTCGCCGATCGCGACCGTGATCGGCGCGATCCTCATGCTCGTGATCGGGGCCGGGCTCCTCGCCGTCGTGCTGATCGTCGCGTCCAAGATGAGCGGACGGCGGGAGCGCCGGCACTGGATGGCGGGCTTCGCCGCCGAGGTGTCCGGCACCTTCCACGGCGAGCACAGCAAGACATCGCCGGGTTTCGGGGTGGATCCCGTGAGCCTCGAACGGCCGCTCGCGGAGGCGGCGATCGTCCGCTGTGTCGAGTTCGGGTATCGCGATCACGACTTCGTCGGCGTCGACTATCTGGACGACCGGCACCAGCCGGGCGGGGACAGCACACCGCGGGCGTTCCATTCGGTCCAGCTGCGGGTGCCGGAGTCGGCCCCGCTGTTCGTGTCCGCCGACGGCGCGTTCCCGACCCGCGTCATGCGGGAGTTCGAGCAGGTGAAGACGTTCGACCGGGACTTCGACGGGGCGGTGAAGGTCCGCGCGGCCGACCGCGAGCGGGCCGCGGAGCTGCTCACCCAAGAGGTGCGCGACTGGCTGCGCGCGGAAACGCGCCTCACCCAGTGGCCCGTGTACCTGGAGCGGGCGACCCTCCGCACCGGCGGGCAACGGCCGCTGACCCGGGAGACACTCCTCGCGGAGGCCGATTACCTGATCGACGTCTCCGGCCGGCTGCCCACCGATCGCCGTTAGGGCTTGAACACGAGCTATTAGGACGCTGAGTGTCCCGATTCCTTAATCCGCCTACGAACACGACACGTTTGCCCCCCAAGAGGTTCCAGAGCCAGAGCCGTCGTGACTGACGAAGACGGTCGTTCGAGTGTCCCGGCTATCCGTCGTCGTCGGGGAGCCTGTCGAGGACCCGTTCGAGTGCGGGGCCGATGACATCGAGCTCGGCATCGGTGAGCGCGCCGATGAAGTACCGCCGGACGGCTGCTACGTGCGCGGGAGCGGCGGCGACGATGGCCGTCCGGCCCGCTTCGGTGAGCCGGACCATCGAACCGCGCGCGTCCTCGTTGCACTCCTCGCGGACGACGAGGCCGCGCTTCTCCATCCGGATGATCTGGTGGGAGATCCGGCTGCGCTCCCAGCCGACCATCCGGCCGAGGTCACGCGCCCGCAGCACCCCGTCCGGAGCCTCCGAAAGCGGCACCAACAAGGTGTACTCCGCGGCGGACAGCCCCGCGTCCTGGACCAGCTGACGCTCCAGCACCGCGGTCAGCCGCGGCAGCACGTCGATCATCCCGCGCCACGCGCGCGCCTCACGCTCGTCGAGCCAGGACGCCTCATCCATTGGTCTCAATCCCTACGTGCCGGGTTCCCGCACCGAGCCTATCAGCGATGTTGACGCGTCACCGAAAACCCCGTAGATGTAGACGCGTCAACAAAATCGGGTGACGATAGGGAGAGCCGCGTGGTGGACGCCGTCAGGGCGACCGGGCGCGAGAAGCTGATCATCGCGGGTCTCGAAGCGCATGACATGGCCGTACGGCGCATGATCCAGGCTGGCGTGGCGCCGATGACCGGGGTCGCCTTCGCCTGGGAGACGCAACTGCTCAACACACCCGCCCCCACCACCGGCGCTCGCGCCCAGCAGCGCCAAGAGAAGAGAGAACCGATGACCGACTCCACGACAACGAGTTGGCCGAGCCTGCGGGTCTCGGACTGGACGCCCACCCGCGAGACCCTGCACATGTGGACCCAGATCGTGGGCAAGATCCGCATGGCCCACACTCCCCTGCTCAACCACTGGTGGCAGGTGACGCTGTACGTCAGCCCACGCGGGTTGACGACGTCGGCGATCCCGTACCGCACGGGGGCCTTCGAGATCGAGTTCGACTTCGTCGGCCACCGGCTCGAGATCCGCAGCAGCGACGGCGGCGCGGGGAGCCTTCCGCTCCGGCCGATGCCGGTCGCCGAGTTCTACACCCGGATCCTGGACCTGCTCGACCGGCTCGGGATCGAGGCATCGATCCGGCCACACCCCAACGAGGTCGAACCGGCGATCCCCTTCGCCGAGGACCACACCCACGCCTCCTACGACGGCGAGGCGGCCGCTTTGTTCTGGCGGCAGCTGCTGCAGGCGAACCGCGTGATCGGCGAGTTCCGATCGCACTTCGTCGGCAAGGTCAGTCCCGTCCACTTCTTCTGGGGAGCCATGGATCTCGCCTGCACCCGGTTCTCCGGGCGGACGGCTCCGCCACACCCCGGCGGAGCGCCCAACTGCGGCGACTGGGTCATGGTCGAAGGCTATTCCCGGGAACTGTCCAGTTGCGGGTTCTGGCCCGGCGGCGGTGAGGAAGGCGCCTTCTACTCCTACGCCTACCCCGCACCCGAGGGGTTCGCCGACCAGCCGATCGGCCCAGAAGGCGCGTACTACAGCACCGAATTCCAGCAGTTCCTCTTGCCCTACGAAGTCGCCCGCGCCGCACCCGATCCCGACCGCGCCGTCGCCGATTTCCTCCGCACCACCTACGAGGCCGCCGCGAACCTCGGGCACTGGGACCGCTCCGCGCTGGAAGACGACCCCTTCCGCTGGGCTACCTGAGGCTTTCGGTCCTCGAACCGCAATCCGCACACGCTAACGGCGTGCCGAGTCCCTTTCGGACCCGCTGGGTTCCTTGGCCTGGCTGGCGTAGTGGGCGGTGACGATCGCGCCCGACATGGCCAGGATCAGGCCCGCGACCGTGAAGGCGGTGAAGCCGTCGCGGACGCGGTCGTCGAGGAAGACCAGGCCGATGACCGAGGACAACGCCGTGTTCGTGGTGAACATGATCGCGTTGACCGCCGTCGCGCCGCCCTTCTGCAAGGCGAGGGCGAACGCGACCGCGGCGGCCAGGCCGTTGAGGATCATCCCCCACACGGCCGGTTCCGCCAGGACGGCCCAGCCCGATGACGGGAGCTCGAGGGTGCGCGCCGAGACACCGACCATGCTGAACCCGACTCCCGTCGCGAAGCCGAGCACCTGCGCGGCCCAGGGACGGTCGAATCGCCTGAAATACCAGGCGATCGCCCCCACGACCAGCGCCATCGCGGGCAGTACCCAGCGCCATTCCGACGGGAGCACCTTGGCTGGCCCCGGCTGCGCCGACAGGCCCAGCAAGACCAGACCGACCGCCCCCACACCCAGCGCGACCCAGCCCGGTGCCGCCAGGCGGGTGCCCATGAACGCGGTGATCGCGGCCGTCACTCCCACGCTGAACGCCAGCACCGACTGGACGAGGAACAGCGGCAACCGCTGCAACGCGGCCGCCGCGCAGGCGAAGCCGACCAGGTCGACGCCGATGCCCAGGAAGTAGATCCATTGACGCCGCAGGTGCACCAGGTCCAGCGCGGTGCCACCGAAAGCGCCCGCGCGGCGGACACCGATCGACTCCAGCACCGAGCCGCTGCCTGAGGCCAGCGCCGCCAGCAGCGCGAGGATGTATCCGACGATCACCCCCGCAGTCTGTCAGCCGGTCTCGAAGGCCCAAGCCCGTACCGTGGCCCGACGTCGGCTACCGGATCGGGTGATCATCGAAATGCGGTGCCTGCGGCGCCTGTCTTACGTTGTCTTCCTGACGTGAGGGAGACTCGATGACCACGACCGCCGAGGTCAGCAGGCCGGACGTCACCCCACCGGTACTGAGCCGCAAACGCAGGAACGCGGTGTTCGGGGCGGTCGTGCTCGGCATGTTGCTCGCCGCGCTGGATCAGACGATCGTCGGCACGGCGCTGCCGACGATCGTCGGGGACCTGGGCGGGGCGGGGCACCTGTCCTGGGTGATCACGTCCTACCTGCTCGCCGAGACGATCATGACCGTCGTCGTCGGGAAGCTCGGCGACCTGTTCGGCCGCAAACTCATGTTCCAGCTGTCGGTGATCGTGTTCACGGTGGGCTCGTTCTTCTGCGGGTTCGCCGACGACATGATCTGGCTCATCGTGGCCCGCGCGGTCCAAGGGCTGGGGGCGGGCGGGCTGATGGTCACCGCGACCGCGCTGGTGGCCGACGTCGTGCCCCTGCGCGAGCGGGGCAAGTACCAGGGCGTACTCGGTTCGGTCTTCGGCGTCGTCACGGTGCTCGGCCCGATGCTGGGCGGGCTGTTCGTGGACCACCTGTCGTGGCGGTGGGCCTTCTACGTCAACGTTCCGATCGCGGCCGTCGTGCTGATCGTGGCGGCGAGCGCGATGCCGAAGGTGAAGGCCGCGGCGAAGCCGGTGATCGACTATCTGGGCATCCTGCTCATCGGGCTCGCCGCGACCGGGCTGACCCTGGTCACCAGCTGGGGTGGCACGCAGTACGCGTGGGATTCGCCGACGATCATCGGGATGGCGATCGGCTCGGTGATCCTGCTCGTGCTGTTCGTCTTCGCGGAGAAGCGCGCGAAGGAACCGACCCTTCCGATGCGGCTGTTCCGAAATCCCGTGTTCGCCGTTTCGGCGATTCTGAGCTTCGTCGTCGGCTTCGCGATGCTCGGCGCCCTGTCTTACTTGCCGACGTATCTGCAGTACGTCCACGGCATCTCGGCGACCAGCTCGGGGGTGCGGATGCTGCCGATGGTGATCGCGCTGCTGGTGGCCGGCGTCTTCGCGGGCAACGTCGTCGGCAAGACGGGGCGGTACAAGATCTTCCCGATCGCCGGCGGGGTCGGGCTGACGCTGGGCCTGTACCTGCTCTCGCGGCTGACCCCGACGAGCGGATTCTGGGAGATGTCGCTCTACTTCGCCGTCCTCGGCCTGGGGATCGGCTTGAGCATGCAGGTCCTGGTCATCGTCGTGCAGAACACCGCCGACTACCGCGATCTCGGCGTGGCGACCTCCGGGGTGACCTTCCTCCGGTCCCTGGGTTCTTCGTTCGGAGCGGCCATCTTCGGCACGATCTACGCCAATCAGCTGGCGCCGAACCTGGCCGCGGCGGGCGCGGAGCACCCGCTGCCACCCGGGATCGATCCCAAGGCGGTGCAGGTCCCGAACGCACTGCACGCTTTGCCGGATTCCGTGTCGGCACCCTATGTGCAGGCGTACAGCGATTCCTTGCACACGGTGTTCCTGTACGCCGCTCCGGTCGGACTCGTGGCGCTGGTGCTGGCGTTCTTCCTGAAGGAGGTGCCGTTGCGGGACACCTCGCGAGCGGCCGCGCCGGATCTCGGCGAGGGTTTCGCGATGCCGGAGTCGGGCAACGGCGACCAGGACCTCGAACGCGTCGTCGGCCGCTTGCTGGCCCGCGAGGGGAAGGCGGCGTCCAGCGGTGTCCTCGCGAAGTCCGGATGCGAACTCGACAACGGCGGGCTGTGGTGCCTGGGGCAGATCCGGCTGCGGGAACGGCGGAACAAACCGACGTCCCTGGCGGTGATCGGCAGCCGCTACGGCATCCCGCCCGAGGTGTTCGAAGCCGCCTTCGCGCGGCTCGAGTTCACCGGGCACCTGGCCTTCCGGTCCGGCGAATGGGTCACCACGGCGGCGGGACGCGCCGAACTCGAAAAGCTCATCCGGGCGTGGAAGAGCTGGCTGGCCGAGCGGCTCCTGGATTGGGGTCTGGAAGGACACGAAGAACTCGACGCGGCGCTCGGCCGGGTCGCGAACCGGATCCTGGACCAGGCAGCCGAGGATCGGCCCAGCGGAAAGCACGCGGCGGCCGTCTGAGCCTGGGCGCCAAGGGAAGAAGGTCACCCCCTCGCTACCCCCGGTGTAGGGCTGGCCCCACCACGAATCAGCGGGCTGACCCGGTGGTTCAGGGAGCCGTGAACGGCGATGCTGGAACCGATCGATCCGAAGTCGCCGAACGAAGGAAAAGCATGTCGCGAGTGGATTCCGTACGCCGCAACCTGATCCGGACAGTCAGTGTCGCGCTGGCAGGGGCGTTCTGCGCGATCGCGGCGGCCGGCAGTGCCGATGCCGTGGTGAACGGGAGGAACTCGACCGAGCGCTATCAGTTCATGGCATCGATCCCGGAGGTCGTGCCCGAGATGAACAACGCCAAGGGTGTCTGCGGGGCGGTGCTGATCCACCCGCAGTGGGTGGTGACCGCCGCGCACTGTGTCGACCCTGGCAACAACCCGGCCGTTCCGGAGGGGACCGTGCGCATCGGCAGCCAGCGGCGGACCTCCGGCGGCACCGTGCGCGAAATCGACCGCTGGGTGCGTCATCCCGGCTACCAGCCTGGTCAGCCGAACAAGAACGACATCGCGCTGGTTCGCCTGGACCGTCCGGTCTCCGAACGGCCGATCCGCGTCGCCGATCGTCCCGGCCGCCCCGGCACACCGACCCGCTTGCTGGGCTTCGGCACCACGGTCGACACCGGCGACCTCACCAAGGCGGTGTTCCCCGAACGACTCCAGGAGCTCGACACCCGCCGCGGGGCGGAATCCGAGTGCTCGCCCGGCTACGCGGACCCGACCCGGCTGTGCACGATCAGCCGCAAGCGCGACGCGATGGCGTGCATGGGCGATTCCGGTGGACCGCAGATCCAGTACGGGCGAGCGGGCCGGTGGGAGCTGATCGGCGTCACTTCGGGACCCGGTGACGACGACGTCCCCTGCGCGAACGGCCCCGGCCTCTACACCAGCGTTCCCGCCTACGCCGACTGGATCCAGCGCACCATCCACGCGCGTGCCCGGTGAATTCCACTCACCCTTTCCGCCGCGCGAATCTGCGCACGGCACAAGCGCAGCGCGCATATCCGCGCATTCACGGACAATGGCCGGATAATCACCCGTCGCATTTCGCCGTCCAATAGAGCAGGAGCACTAAGACCCTATTCGATTGCACCTGGCCGGAGTACACCGGATAAGGGGGAGGAAGTCTCACCTCCTTTCACGGACAAGCTCAAAGGTGAGGTGCAGCTGTGCTCGAAGTCGAACTCGACATCTTCTCAGGTATGCCCAATCCGACCTGGACCCTCTCGGAGCGAGAGGAACGGGAACTCATCGAAAGAATCTCGGCCGATCCGGCGCAGGTGTCGCCGGCGGTCACTCCGGACGAGCAGTTCAGCCTGGGTTACCGGGGACTGCTCGTCCGGCTCGTCAAGACCGATGGCGGACCACGGAGCGAACTCACGTCCGCCTGGGGCACTTCGCTCCCCACCGAATTCCGGATCGGCAGCAAACCCGCGACGGAACCCGTCGCCGACTGGCTTCTGGGGACTTCCGAGGCGTATCCGGACGCCGGAGTCGACGACGAGCTGCGCGAAGTCGCGTCGAGCGGTGTCGATCTGGTGCAGTCGTCCTTCGACGCCGTGGATCCGGCGAGCTTCGTCAGCCGCCGCGCGGACGGCGCCGCCATATCCGGACTCGAAGGCGAGGGAGCGCACGCGCCCAACGAACCCGGGGGTGACGTTCATGTCGAAGGCGCGAGCTGGTGGGACTGCAATTCCAACTACTTCAACGCGAACGCGTCCCTGTTCAATCAGCCGGAGCATGTCGGCAGGAACAACTGTTACTGCTTCGCCAGCAACCATCTGGCGGGCGTGCGTTTCGCGCTGCCGGGCAAGCGCGGCGGCCACCCCGCGACCTCCATCACCTGCGGCGGCGTGACCAACGGTCTTTACGCCGACGGCTGGAAGGACGGCTGCCAGACCAACGGCCTGACGATCGTCCTGGTGATCTGGCCGAACCGCGACTACCACTTCTACCGGCTGGTCACCGACGCGCCGTACTGGTGGTGGGGCCACAAACCGGGCGCGACACCCGCCAAGTACACCGATGACTGCGGTCACAGTATTTACCAGTACAACGGTCAGGGATACGCTCCCAACAACTGCTGCCGCGGGAATTACACGAACTTCTGCGGATACTTCTACCAGAACAACAGCACAGCCCTCGTCGCCTAGGAGCCGCCATCACCGCGTATTCCGGTCTCCGGTGGATCCTCCTGGCGCTCGTCCTCTGTGCCTGCAGCACGGTGCCGACGACGTCAGGAGGAAACACCGCCGTGGCCGACAACGCAGCCGTCGAACTCGACATCTTCTCCGGGATGCCGAACCCGGCTTGGACCCTTCAGCAGGCGGAAGCCACCGAGTTCCAGCGCAGGCTCGAGGCCCTGCCACCGGCCGCGGCCGGCCGGATCGAAAACAATCTGGGCTACCGGGGCTTCGTCGTGCGCAGCGGCGGGACCACCGTGCTGGTGCAGCGAGGGCTCGCGCGGGTCACTCGGGAAGGCGGAACCTTGCTTCACACCGACTCCGGCCGTGAGCTGGAGCGATGGTTGCTACGGACGGGCAAGCCGTTCGTCGACGCCGAGACCTTCGCACTCGCGGAGCGGGAGCTCGGCAAGTGACGGACGAACAGCTGATCGTCGAATTCGCGCTGACCCGGCTGGACAATCCCGGCCTTGACCTCGAGGAGGTGGCCACGCTGACCGTCCGGCGGCTGGGAGAGGACCGGATGCTGGACTTCGCCGGGCGCACCCTCGTCAGCCGCGGCGAACTGCGCGGCGCCGCGTTCCCGGCCGCGGTCGAACACGTACTCCGGGTCGTTCTGACGTTGCGCGGCCCGGACGAGTGATCCGCCGTCGGCGCGGGCCGGACCCCCAGTGAAACCGGCCCGCGCCCGAAACCACGGCGAGCCCCCTGCGCCCGCCGCGAGTTCCCCGCCACCAGACCATGGTGCGGCCGGGACCGGTCCCCGCGTATGGGTGCCGGGACCCCATATTCCGGCGGTGAGCGTGCCGTACCCCGTCGTCACTCTCCGGGCACCTTCGTGCGTGCGCTGAATGTGGGGGTCCCGCCCCCATGTGCGGGTCCCGGCGAACTGAAAGCATGAACGCCGTGACGCCCCAGCTCCCGGCGACGTCCCTGCCGCTGAAGTGGTGGGTGCACGGCCAGACCCCGCGCGAACGGACAGCGGACAAGCCCAGGTGGGCGGACTTCGCCGAACACGCCGTCACCACGCTTCTGCCGAAGCGCCCCCCAGTCGGTGACTGGTGTGTCGCGTTCGCCGGGGTCTTCAGGTCGTTCGTCGACGCCGCCAGCCGTGACGCGGTCCCCGGCGACCTCGCCGGGGTGGACGTCGACGCGCTCCGCCGGGGCTTCGCGGCTCAACTCGACCAGCATTTGCTCAAGCTCTCGGTGCGCACGCTGGTCCTCGAACTCCACCGTGCCCGCAAGGCCGGCACCCTCGAGGGCGAGACGTCCGAGGAGCGCTTCTCGGACTTCGCGCGCAGGCAATCGACCCCTGACGGACTCGTCCGGCTGTTCAGCGAATACCCGGTCCTGGCCCGGCTCGTCGCGCAGGCCTGTCTCCACGCCGCCGAAGCCCACGCCGAAATGCTGACCCGCTTCTCCGCCGACGCCACCGCGCTGCCCGGCTCGGTCGCGGACGGTGACCTCGGCACGCTGGTCGAGGTGGCGGGCGGGATCGGCGATTCGCACGTCCGTGGACGTTCGGTCAAACTGCTCCGCTTCTCCAGCGGCGCCAAGGTGATCTACAAGCCTCGCTCGCTGATCCTGCACGAACGCTTCACCGACGTCGTCGAACGGCTCAACAAACGGCTGCCCGGCCTGGAACTGCGGACCGCCGACGCGGTGCCGCGCGACGGGTACGGCTGGCTCCGGTTCGTCGAGCACCGGCCGTGCGCCGACATCGCCGACGTCGACCGCTTCTACCGCCGCCAGGGCATCCTCCTGGCGCTCCTGCACGCACTCGACGCGACCGACGTCCACTACGAGAACATCATCGCCAGCGGCGACCAGCCGGTGCTGATCGACATCGAGACGCTGTTCCAGCCGTCACCACCCGATCAACCGGACGGCGACCCCGCGGCGGCGATGCTGGCCAGGTCGGTCCAGCGCACGCTGCTGCTCCCCCAGCTCTTCGCCGGGGAGCACGGCGCCGTCGACATCTCCGGGCTGGCCGGCCGCGGCGGCAGGCTGCCCACCGACCGGGTCGACTGGGCCGATCCCGGCACCGACCACATGCGGCTGGTCCGCGTGCCCGGCGAGCTCGCCGGAGGGAACAACCTCCCGCGCCTCGACGGCCGAGACGTCACCCCTGCCGAGCACAGCGCGGCACTGCTGGCCGGGTTCCGGCTCGGCTACGACGCGCTGTCCACCGTGCGGGACGAGCTCGCCGAGCATCTCCAGCGCTGCGCCGAGGATCCCATCCGGGTGCTCATCCGGCCGACGAACTTCTACTTCCGCCTGCTGGACGAGACCACCCATCCCGACCTCCTGCGCGACGCCGCCGACCGCGACCACGCGTTCGACCTGCTCGAAGAGGATTCGATGGGCGACGAGAAGCTGCTCCGGCTCGTGCCCCACGAGCGGGCCGACCTGTGGGCGGGCGACGTCCCGATGTTCACCTCGAACCCCGGTTCGACGTCGCTGCTGGATTCCTGTGGCGAGAGCATCGAAGGCGTGGTCGACCGGCCGTCGCTGGACACCGTGCTGGCGAAGGTCGCCGACATGGATCCGCTCGACCAGCGTGATCAGGAATGGCTGATCTCGGCCACCCTCGCCATCAGCACGGCGACCACCGGGCACCACGACGGTGGCGAAACGGTGGAAACGGCGGTGCCGAACCAGGCGCCCGACGCGGAACGGCTGCTGATCACCGCTTGCGGCATCGCCGATCACATCGTCGCCAACGCCTTCTCCGACGAGCGCCGCTCCAACTGGCTCGGCATCGAGCTCGTCGACGACCGCTACTGGACCGTGCTGCCGATGGGCGCGGGGCTCGGCGAGGGGTACTGCGGTGTCGCGCTGTTCCTCGCCCAGCTCGCCGAGCTGACCGGGATCGCGCGGTACCGCGATCTGGCCGCGTACGCGATCGCCCCGCTCCCCGGTCTCTTCACCACCCTCCGGGCGGATCGTGAACTCGCGGCCACCGCCGGCTGCGGAGGGCTTCTGGGACTCGGCGGCGTCGCGTACACGATCGCCAGGCTCAGCACGCTGGTCGGTCTTCCCGCGGGCGACCTCATCGAGCAGGCCGTCGACCTGATGCCCGACGCCGGCCCCGAGACGCCCTCCGGGTTCACGACGGGCCTCGCCGGCGGTGTCGCCTCGATGCGCTCGGTGTATGTCCAAACAGGACTGGACGCGGCGCTCGCCCGGGCCGACCGCTACACCGCGCAGCTGCTCGACCGCGAGTGTCCACACGAAACGGGTTTCGCCCGCGGTTCCGCCGGGATCGACTGGGTCCTGCGGGCACACGACCGGACAGGCGAAGAACCGTCCGGAAAGGCGGACGATCGGGCGGAAGGCACCGGCGGCTGGTGCGACGGCCTCGCGGGCGCCGCCCTCGGCGTCGCGGCCCACCTGCCCGATCCCGCCCCCGCGCTGGAGCTGGACCGGACGGTCAAACGGCTGGCCGACGGGGCACCCCTGAAGGATCTCAGTCTTTGCCACGGCGAGTCCGGAGTGCTGGAAGTGTTGTGCGTGCTGGCGGAGAACGGGCACACTGGCGCCGCCGCCGCGGTGCGTCGCCGGACCGGTCATCTGCTCGCCGCCGTCGACCAGCGTGGTGCTCGTTGCGGGACTCCCGGGGCGGTCTCCGCGCCCGGGCTGCTGAGCGGCCTGGCGGGCATCGGCTACGGCCTGCTGCGGCTGGGATTCGGCGACCGGGTCCCGTCCGCGCTGCTGCTCCGCCCCGACCGCCCGCATCCGGCGGCCACCATCGTTCCGCCGTCAAACCGAGGATGAGGAGAAAAACCGAATGTACGAAAGAGATCTGCCCGCCACCGAGGACGCCCTCGGTGCCGTGAACCTGCCGCGCGCCCTCGAGGTCGGCTCGCGCAACCACGCGCTGGCGGGGAGCAAGCCGCGGCTGAGCGCCAACCCGCTCGCCACCCTGTCCGGCGACCCCGGTTCGCCGTCCGTGGTCAGCCTCTTCACCGGCGGCTGGATCTGAGAAAAGCTCACGAAGGCGGGCTCGCGCCGCCCGCCTTCGTGATCAACTCTTCGCCGTAGCAGGGGAATCCGCTCGCTATAGTCACGGCGGTGGGGATCCGTTCGTCGCGGGTGATCGGCCGCGATGCCGAACTGGCCGAGCTCTCGGGAGCTCTCGATCGCGCCATCGCCGGTCGCGGCGGCGCGATCTTCCTCGTGGGCGAAGGTGGCGTCGGCAAGTCGCGGCTCGCGATCGAAGCCGCTTCGCGCGCGATCGCCGGGGACATCCCGGTGCTGCAGGGCAGGGCCAGTTCGATCGGCCCGCTCGTCCCGTTCCGGCCGCTGACCCAGGCGTTGTTGTCGCATTTCCGCGGCGGCGGCCCGCCGGAGGCGGCCGAACTCGACCCGTTCATCCCCGTACTCGCCCAGCTCGTCCCGGACTGGAGCCGGGGCGACCGGCCGCGGGAATCCGGCTCCCTGATGGTGCTCGCCGAAGCCGTCTTCCGGCTGCTGGCCGTCACCAGCCGCGATCGCGGCGCGCTCCTGGTCCTCGACGATCTCCAGGACGCCGACGCCGAAACGCTGTTCATCCTCGAATACCTCGTCGACAACCTGCCCGCGTCGCAGGCCCTCTTCGTCGGCACGCTCCGCAACGAGCCTTCCGACGCCCTCCGCCTGGCGACCTCCGGTGCCCAGCGGATGAGCTGCGCCGTCCTCGAACTCGGCAGGCTCGGCCTCTCCGACACGCGCGCCCTCGCCGCGGCCTGCCTGGAGACCGAGCCGGGGAACCTGCCGTCGCCCGCGGCCGAACTGTTGTGGCGCAACAGCGCCGGCCTGCCGTTCATCGTCGAGGAACTGCTCCACGGCATGGTGAACGACGGCCTGCTGGTCGAGGGCCGCGAGGGCTGGCGCGTCATCGGCGAACTCCGCGCCCGCGTCCCCGCCGCGCTCGTCACCAGCATCGGTGTCCGGATGGAGCAACTCGGCGAGCAGGCGGAGGAGCTGCTGTCGGTCGCGGCGATCATCGGCCGCCGCTTCCCGCTTTCGGTGGTGCAGACGGTCACCGGCACGAACGACCGGACGCTGCACAACCACCTGAGCGCCGCGGTCTCGGCGAACCTGGTGACCACCGACGAGACGACGCCCGGCTGGTACGCCTTCCGGCATCCGCTGACCGCGGAAGCACTGCTGGAGCGCCAGGCCCCGGCGCGGAAAGCCGCACTCGCCCGTCAAGCCGCCGATGCCGTCGAGAAGCTGTACCCGGGTCTGCCCGGCGACCTGTGCGCGCTCGTCGCGTCGCTCCGGCTCACCGCGCTCGACGAGCGCGCGGCGGGCCACCTGTTCGCGGAAACCGGTCGCCGCGCCCTCGACGCCGGTGCCGCGGACTCCGCGGTCACGATGCTCACGAAGGCCGTCGACCTGCTGGCCGGAGCCGACGCGGGTGACCGGGCCGAGGTGCTGGAGAGCCTGCTGTACGCGCTCGGCCAGACCGGTCAGTTCGACCGCGCCGTCGAACTCTCCGCGGGCTTCGGCGAGATCGGGACACTCGAACGGGCCGCCAAACTGCACACCCAGCTGGCCTGGGCCGCCTACATCGCCGGACGGCACGACGAATGCCTCGGCCAGATCGACCGCGCCCGCGCTCCCCTCGGTTCGGCGATCTCGCCCGCTCAGCAGGCCGCGCTCGACGCCGTCGAAGCGAACCTCTGGCTCGACGTCCCCGGCCGGACCGGCACGGCGGAACGGCTCGCGCGCCAGGCGTGGAAAGTGGCCGAAGAGACCGAGCAGCCGTTCGTGGTCTGCCAGGCGCTCCAGGTGCTCGGCATGCTCGCGCTGCCGCGGGACCTCACCGAATCCGAGCACTACATGCAGCTCGCGCGGCGCACCGCCGAGGACAACCATCTGCCTCACCTCCGCACCCAGGCGCTGGTCCGGCTCGGCGGGCATCGCGTACTCATGAACGGCGACGAGCAGACCCTGCTGCTCGCCCGCGCCGACGCCCAGCGGCTCGGGTCGATCACGCTGCACTGCGCCGTCGACGCCGTGCGCACCATGCACGCCGTCCTGCGCTGCGACTTCGGGACCGCGCACGCGCTGCTGGAGGAGAACCTCGCCGTGCTCGGCAGGCTCCGGCTGACCGCGTTGCTGCAGTACGCGCACATGACCAGGGCGATGTCGGCCGGGCACCGGGCGGACCGCCCGGCGATGGAACAGGCACTCGAGGACTTCCGGGAGAGCGGCGGCGAGAACGCGCAGGAGAAGGTCCTCAGCATCGGGCTGGCCCGCGTCTTCTGCTCACTGCTCGAAGAGGACTTCGACCGGGCGCGCCGGGAACTCGACCAGGTCACCGAACTGGAGGACCTGAGGCCGAGCCGATTCCACCTCGCCGGTCAGCACGGGCTCAGAACGCTCGTCGACACCCTCGGCGGCGCCGACTGCCCCGAGACCGGATCCGCCGTCAGCGGGATGCGGTGGAACCGGCAGTTCGTCGAGTTCGCGCACGCCGTCGAACACGGCAGGCGAGGCGACGCGGAGAAAGCCGCGCGGGCGGTGGCCGCCGCGCTGGAGACGTCCGCGCCCTATCCCCTGGCCCGGCACCTCGGACTCCGGCTGATCGCCGAACCGGCCGCCGCCGGTGGCTGGGGCGACCCGCCGGGCTGGCTCAAAGAGGCCGAAGAGTACTTCCACGGCAGGGACATCCCGGCCGTCGCGGCCGCCTGCCGGAGCCTGCTGCGCAAGCTCGGCGCGCCCGTCCGGCAGCGCCGGGCCGGGGTCGACCGGGTCCCCGGCGACCTGCGCGCGTCCGGCGTCACCGTGCGCGAATACGAGGTGCTGCTCCTGCTCGCCGAACGGATGGGCAACAAGGACATCGGCGCCCGGCTGCACATCTCCCCCAGGACGGTCGAGAAACACGTCGCGAGCCTGCTCGCCAAGACCGGCCTCGCCGACCGTTCGGCCCTCGCCGAACAGGCCGCCGGACGGCGACCTGGCATGCTGTGATCCATGAGCGACCTCACCGTGTACGGCGCCGGCTGGTGCCCCGACGTCAAACGCAGCCGCGCCCTGCTCGACGCCAAGGGTGTCGAGTACGACTACCTCGATGTCGAAGCGGACACCGGCGCCGAGGAGACCGTGCGCGGACTGCAGAACGGTGAGCGGCGCATCCCGACCATCGTCTGGCCGGACGGCACCCACCTGGTGGAACCGAGCGACGACGAGCTCACCGCGCACCTGAACCGATGACCCTTCCGGACGTCCCGGTCGGCACGAGGAT
This sequence comes from Amycolatopsis sp. lyj-90, assembly GCF_046549035.1. NCBI lineage: Bacteria > Bacillati > Actinomycetota > Actinomycetes > Pseudonocardiales > Pseudonocardiaceae > Amycolatopsis > Amycolatopsis sp. lyj-90. Next base: position 573,461 of record NZ_JAJPWP010000004.1, on the reverse strand, counting down.
CGTCGTGCGGTACCGGATCGAAGGCGGTTTCACCGACGCTCTCGGCTACCTGCGCTCCCGTGACGACGAGGAATGCACCGTGGAGACCAAACGGGGTCTCGCGACCATCCGGCTTGCGGACATCGTGCTGGCGAAGACGGTCCCGCCTCCGCCGGTGCGGCGTTCCGCCTCGTGAGTGGTAGGGACGGTTAGAACCGTCTTTACCACTCACGAGGACTCACCACGGCTCGGAACCCTCGTCGTCTGAAGTACTTGAAGGTGCGGTGACTGTGTCGCGAAAGCCACTTTTGGGACATCAGACGTCGCGAAAGTGGCTTTCGCGACACCCGGAACTCCTTGACTGTCCTTAAGGGACACTTGTCACGGTATGGATGTCCGATTTAGGCGCTTGGCGCACTTTGCGATGGGGGCAAAGCCGACATTTGGGCATCAATCGGGCATCTAGTCGCTTGGAAATGTCCCGAGTGGACAGTCAGAGTGCGGTCGGCTCGCGGCGGCCAATCCAGATCCGCTCCGCCGGGACGACGGTGTTGCCGACGCCTTCACGCGTCCTTACCACTCACGAGGACTCAGGCGAGCGGCTTGTCCAGCACCGCCTTCACGTGGCTGAAGTTGTCGATCGAGTAGCGGCCGTGATAGCGCCCCATCCCGCTCTCTCCCACTCCGCCGAACGGCAGCTCGGGTGCCGCGAGATGGATGATCGCCGCGCCGAACACCAAGCCACCAGACGAAGTCTCCGTCTCGATCCGGCGCTTCGTTTCGTCCGACTCGGTGAAGGCGTACAACGCCAGCGGTTTGTCGCGTTCGTTGACGAACGCGAGTGCCGCGTCGACGTCGGGCACCTCGATGATCGGCAGGATCGGGCCGAAGATCTCGTCCCGCATCACCGGGGCGTCCGGGGAGACGCCGGTGAGCACGGTGGGCGCGATGTACTTCTCGTCGCGGTCGGACTGGCCGCCGACGACCGCGGTTCCGTTGTCCAGCAAGGCGGCGAGCCGGTCGTAGTGCCGGGTCGAGATGATCCGGCCGTAGGAGTCACTGGCGGCCGGGTCCTCGCCGAACATCCTCTCGACGGTCTTGGCCAGGTGCTCCGCCAGTTTCGGACCGGTGTCGCCGATCGCGAGGACGTAGTCGGGGGCGACGCAGGTCTGGCCCGCGTTGGCGAACTTGCCGTAGGCGAGGCGCAGCGCGGTCACGGCGAGATCCGCGCCCGGCTCGACGATCGCCGGGCTCTTCCCGCCCAGTTCGAGCGTGACCGGTGTGAGGTGTTTCGCCGCCGCGGTCATGACGATCCGGCCGACGGTCCCGTTCCCGGTGTAGAAGATGGTGTCGAACTTCTGCTCCAGCAGCGCGGTCGTCTCCGGAATCGCTCCTTCGACGACGCGGACGCCCTCGACGTACTTCGGCAGATGTTCGGCGATCGCGGCGGAGGTGTTCGGCGACAGCTCGCTCGGCTTCACGACCGCGCAGTTGCCCGCCGCCAGTGCCCCGACCAGCGGCGCCAGCACCAGTTGCAGCGGATAGTTCCACGGCCCGATGATCAGCGCGACCCCGAGTGGTTCGCGGACGACGCGAGCATCCCCTGGCCGCAGCGGCCGGGGAAGGTCGGCGGGCTCCGGATTCAGCCAGGAGTCGAGGTTCTCCAGCGTGTGGTCGATCTCGTTGCGCACGAGCGCGATCTCCGCGCGTTTGGCCTCGGCGGCGTTTTTGCGAAGGTCGGCGTAAAGCGCCTTGAGGAAGACGTCCTCCTGCTCGGACAGGAGCGTGCGCAACCCCGTGAGCTGCGTTCGCCGCCAGGCCACTGGTTTGGTGACCCCGGAACGGAAGAGTTCGCGCAGGTCATCGACGACGGCGGGCGCTTCACTGCTGCTCATGACCACGAGCCTAACAATGAGATCTCGACGGAGTGATACACAGAGGAGTGAGAAACCCCGAACGCGAGAAGTTTCATAGCAGGCTGGAATTTCCGTCGAGAGGGGAATTCCATGCGCAGATCTCTGATCCTGACCGCGTGCGCCGTCGTCGTGCTCGGTGTGGCGCTTGCGCCGGCCGCGTCCGCGACCGTCGAGCAGGAGCCCGTGTGCACCGTCAACGGCACTCCGACCCGGGGCATCGACAAGGGTGATCACTTCGACATCGAGGGCACGCCCGCCAACGACGTCATCAAGTGCCATGTCACCGACCTGAACGACGGCGAGGAGTCCGTCATCGTCTACGCCGGGGACGGCGACGACGACGTCTTCTTCGGCGGCGTCTACCCCGCTCAGAAGGACGGTCCCCCGGACACGATCAACCTCGGAGCGGGCAACGACACGTTCTCGTCCATTGTCGACACCCGCGCGGCGAATCTCGGCATCGTCAACGGGGACGACGGCGACGACACGATCACCCTCGGCAGGGAAGGATACGACTTCGGCGCGCACGGCAACGACGGCGAGATCCACGGCGGCGCCGGGAACGACGCTCTCACCCTCTACGGCGGCAACGCCACCGACAACGTCAACATCGCCAACGCCGGCACCGGGATCGTCACCGGTGACGCGGGCGACGACACCATCATCCTGCAGGGTGGGCGCAGCGGGAACACCAAATGCGGCGACGCGGCCAACAGCGGCACCGTCGACGGCGGCGAAGGCGCCGACAAGATCACCCTGACCGGCGGTGAACCTCGGCTCGAGACGTGCGACACCGCGACCGGTGAGGCCAACGGCAACGATGTCGCCGATCCGGAACTGGCCGGAAAGGTGCTCGGCGGCCCTGGCCTGGACACGATCACGTTGATTGGCGGCCGCAACAGCGACACCGGCAGGCAGGCACCCAGCAACGACGAAGAAGGCCAGGTCGACGGTGGCGCCGATGGCGCTACCTGCGTCTTTTCTCCGGAAAGCATCGGCGAGGTCGCCAACTGCTCCTGACCTTCGCCGGGCGGTATAGGGCGTTATACAGATAGGAGCTGAAGGGCGCTTTCCCCGCGTGCCATGCGGGGAAAGCGCCCTTCACTGTGTGAGACGCGGGGAAAGTCCCCTTCAGCTCTGGGACGTCACGGGTAGCTGACCAGGTTGCTCGGCGTGGTCCCCGGCGGGGTCACCGCCCCCGCGTCGTTGATCACGTGGGTGATGGTCCCCTTGTAGTTCAGCGAAACCGTCACCAGGTTGTGGAACCGGACGCCGGAGCGGTTCGGCACCTCGAACGCGTGGTACAGGTTCACCGACGGGTTGTCGTTGAAGAAGCAGTAGCTGCCCAGGCCCCACGCTTCATGCGTGGTCACGTTGTCCCCCACCTTGTAGGCGGCGTACCCGTTGAGGCCGTTGGGACTCTTCCACCCGGCCTGATCCGGGACGTCGTAAGGGATTTCGTTCTGGAAGAAGATCGTCCGGCCGTTCTGGCCGTTCCAGATCACCTGGTACTTCTGGTAATGCTCGACGAACAGACCGGTCGCCAGCACGTTGTCCCCGTTCACGACCACCCCGGTGTCGCCGGTGTTGATCGGCCAGCCGTAGGTGCCCGCGTTGCCGTGGTCGGCCCGCCAGGCCCAGATGTGGTCGATGATCGTGTCACGGCTGTTGACGATCAGGCTGTTCGTCGCCTTCCCCGCGATCTGACCGCCGATCCGGAAGAACACGTCCTGCAGGGTCGTCGGGTTGGCCGAGTGGTTCGCCGTCGAGCCCGCCGGACCGACGGTCAGCAACGACTGCGAGTTGGTCGTGCCGGCGTCGAACAGCAGGCCCTTGAGCCTGACCCCGTCCACATCGGCGACCTTCATCGCGTCCACCCCGTTGTCGGGCACCAGCGTCGGATACCCGACCCCGAGGACGACGGTGTTGGCCTTGGTCACGTTCAGCGTCTGGTTGAGGTGGTACACACCCGGCGTGAAGAACAGGTTGCAGCCCTGAGAAAGCGCGTTGTTGATCGACGAAGCCGTGTCCCCCGCCTTCACGACGTAGAACTGGCTCATCGGCAGCGAACTTCCCTGGGTGCCACCGTTGGCCCAGCTCGGCCCGGAAGCGTTGGTACGCAAGGAAGGCTGGAAGACACGATACTTGCCGGAACCGTCGAGGTAGAGATACGGGACGTCGCGGGACACCGGCGTGGTGCCGAGCGTGGTCTCCGGCGGGTTCGGGAAGGTGCTCGCCGGGGCGCCGTTCGTCCCGGAGAACACCATGTTCCAGACACCGCCTTCCCAGCTGCCGTAGCTGCTGTCGCGGGTGTACCACTGCTGCTGCGAGATCGACGCGGTCTTGCCGGAGACCTTGGTGTCGGCGGTGTACCCGCCGCTGGCGAAGCCGTAGCTGGCCGGGAAGAGGTTCAGCCCGCCGCGGATGTCCATCCGGCGGAACGGCGCGGCCTGCGCGACGGCCCAGCGGGTCGCGCCACTGCTCGGCACGACGGCGAGGTTTTCCGCCGAGCGCCAGAAGTTCTGCAGCGCCACACCCTTGTCCGACTCGTTGAAGGCATCGACGGTCACGTCACCGTTGATGACGACGTCGCCCGGGTTCTGCCCGAGACCCGCGACGGAGGTGTAGTAGCCGACATCGTCGTGGATGCCGTTGTACACACCGGGCTTGAACAGATGCGCGTACCGGCGTTCGGTGAACTGCGCCGTCAGGGTGTCCTTCTGCGCGTTGAAGTCCGCGTCGAGCTTGGCCTGGATGGACGACGCCGACATCCCCGGGTCGAAGATCCGCACGTTCGGGCCGAAGTCCGGGACCTCGGCCTGGGCGGGACAGGTCGCCTGCGTCGATCCGATCGTGTAGCTCGCCGAGGCGACCGGGGAGGTCGTCGAGCCGGACTTGAGAGCGATCGCGGAAACCGTGGAGGACGCGGAGACCGTGATCGGCCCGGTGTACTGAGTGGACGACGCGGTCGGCGTGGAGCCGTCCACCGTGTACCGGATGGTCGCGCCCGCGGTCGCGGTCGACAACGTCACCGAGCGGGCACTCGGATAGCTGCCGCCCGGCGGGTCGAACGTCGGCGAGGCGACGGTCGTGCCGCTGCCGCCGTGGGTGTAGCCGAAGTGCGGGGTGTCGTACTGCGGCCCGTTCTTCTCGTAGGTGAACCAGTAGTCGAGCACGGTGCCGGCGGCGAGCGAACCGACGGTGTGCCGCCAGGTCCCCCCGTTGTCGGTCATGCGGACGTTCTGCTGCCCCACTCCCGGAACACCGGTGTAGTGGATGTCGACGTACCGCGCGGTCGTCGCCGGGGTGAAGGAGAACTGCGCCTGGGTCGCGTTCAAGGACGCGGCACTCTGGCTGTAGTCGGCGGCCGCCGCGGTGGCGCCGCCCAGTCCGGCGGCGATCAGGAGTGCGGAGAGGCCGAGGGCGAGCACGCCCCGAACCCCTTTCCGCCGTTTGGGCTGCACAAAGATCCGGTTCACGTCGTGACACCTCCGGCGTTGGAAATCCACGGGCGAAGCAATTCGTTGCGCGCCACAACAAAGTAACCGTCCGTGCGATATGTCCAGATCACGCTTCGGTAACAGTGGTGGTCCAAACCACTGACTGCTCCCACCGGAGGCCAGGCGTACGGCCGTTCGGCGTCCTTGGATGGCGCGATCGGGTGCCTGTCAGCGGTCCGGGACGACGTACAGCGTCGACGCTTCCCCGCCGTGCATGGCGCTCAGGCTGGCTTGGCAGGCCCGGAGCACCTCGCGGTTCGCGACCGTGTCCGGCGGGACGCCGCATCCGTCGCAGAACAGTTCGACCGATCCCGGGAAGGTCTCGTCGACCTCGACGTCGATCGTGCGATCGCACCGGCGGCACCATCGGTGCCCGGTGACGACCAGGACGTGCAGCGGATCGGAGACGCAGCGATGCACCCAGCAGCGGTGGACGTAGCAAGTGGTCCGGACGTGCGCGCTCAGCCCGTGTTCCTCGGCCACGTCTTCGGCGGCGAGGATCGCGGCCAGTCGCCGGTCTTCGATCTCCCCGTACAAGTCCCGGCGCCGGGCCGGAGGTGCCGCGTCCGCCTCCGCGAGCAGTCTGAGATGAGCCCTTGAGGGTGGCGAAGTCCGAAGCACCATGTGGGTCTCAACCTTTCGGCGTCCACCGGAAGTCTTATCAGGTCACTTCCGATTTCGCCGGAGTGACACCCGACCGGGCGACAACGGCGGGTCCGTTTGTACGGCCCTTGTATTCGCGCTGCTCATGCTGACCGGACAACGGGCGAGTTCGTTCAGGAGGCAGCAAGTGTTGACCAAGGTAGCCGTGCTCGCGACCGCGACCGCGCTCTCGTTCGGCGTGGCCGCACCGGCCAGTGCCGAACCGGCCGCGGCCGCGGTGCCCGCGGCCAGCATGGAAGCGGTGCTCAAGGCCGCGCAGATCGACCCGCGCCGGGCCGACAGCGCCTTGACCCCCGGGGCCAAGGACAGCGTGCTCCTGGTGGAGCAGGCGCTGGCGGCCAAGGGATTGCTCGACCAGCAGTACGTCGACGGCCACTTCGGCACGTCGACGATCACCGCGTACTCCAGCTACCAGAAGTCGCTGGGGTACACGGGAATCGACGCCTCCGGCCTGCCGGGCAAGACGTCACTCGAGAAGCTGGGCGACGGCCGGTACACGGTGACCGCGACGGTCTCGGCGGGGAGCCGCCTGACCTACCACGGCAAGACCATGAACACCCGGACCAAGGCGATGCTGGTCAAGGCGGAGGGCCTGCTCGGCAGGCAGCTCACCATCACGCAGGGCTCGTACAACCCCGGCGGTGTCGGCGCTTCGGCCGGTACGCACGACGGCGGCGGCGCGCTCGACATCGGCGTCGAGGGCATGTCTTCGGCCACGCGGACCGACGTCGCGAAGAAGCTGCGTCAGGTGGGCTTCGCGGCTTGGGTCCGGACCCCGGCCCAGGGTTTCGCCTACCACATCCACGCGATCGCACTGTCCGATCCGGACCTGTCCTCCGGCGCGCAGCACCAGGCCGGTGACTACTACCTCGGCTACAACGGCCTCGCGGGCCGCGGTTCCGACGACGGCCCCGCCGTCTCGCCGAAGGTCACCTGGGAGGAGTACCAGCGCGCGTGACCCCGCTGCCCGAAGGCCACCTCCGCCGACGTTGATCATCGGCGAAAGGTGGCCTTCGGGCCGTCCGCGAACGCCCGGGTAGGCTTCGGCGCGACGGCGAAATCAGTGGGAAGGGAACATCGCGTGGAGGCTCAACCGGTCGGTCAGTGGCTCGACGAGCTGGCTTCGAAGGCCTCGACGCCCGGTGGTGGCGCGGCGGCCGCGATGAACGCCGCCGTGGGTGCCGCCCTGGTCTCCATGGTGTGCAACCTGACCATCGGCAAGCCGAAGTACGCCGAGCACGAGGCGACGATGACCGAGGCCCTCGCCAAGGCCGAGGACCTCCGCGCCCGCGCGCTCGGCCTCGCCGCCGACGACGCCGCCGCGTTCGACGCCGTGGTCGCCGCCTACAAGCTTCCCAAGGCGACCGACGAGGAGAAGCAGGCCCGCAGCGCCGCGATCCAGGCCGCCCTGGTCGGCGCGGCCGACGTCCCGCTGCGGACGGCCGCCCTCGCCGCCGAGGTCGTCGATCTCGCCGCCTCGATCCTCGAAGGCGCCAACACCAACGTCATCTCCGACATCGCGGTCGCCGCTTCCTCCGCCAAGTCCGCGCTCGAGTCGGCGGTGGTCAACGTCGAGGTCAACCTCGCGTCGATGTCCGACGAGCAGCTGCGCAAGGAGACCGAGGCCCGGCTCGCCGAGCACACCCCCGCCGCCGGGCGCGCCGACGCGCTCGTCGCCGCCGTCCGCGAGAGGATCGCCCGATGACGCTGATCGACGGGCGCGCGATCGCCGCCGCCATCACCGCCGAGGTCACCGAGACCGCCGCCAAGCTGCGTGAATCGGGCACCGCTCCGACGCTGGCCGTGCTCGTACCGACCGACGACGACGCCACCGCCTGGTACGTGCGCTCGATCGAGCGCGCCGCGAAGAAGGTCGGCGTCGACTGCCGGGTGGTCCAGCTCGAGAAGCCGACCGGCGAGGACGTCACCCGCGAACTCGACAAGCTGTCCGCGGACCCCTCGGTGCACGGCATCATCTGCCAGACCCCGCTGCCCGAGGGCGTGACGCTCGACCACGTCGGCGCGCACATCGACCCCGCCAAGGACGTCGACGGCGCCAACCCGGTCAGCCTCGGCCGCCTCACCGCGGGCCTCCCGACCTACGCTCCCGCGACCGCCGCCGCGGTGCTGGAGATCCTGAAGCGTGAGCAGGTCGCGCTGTCCGGCGCCCAGGTCGCCGTCGTGGGCCGCTCGACCGTCGTCGGCAAGCCCGCCGCGCTCCTGCTGCTCGGCGAAAACGCGACCGTGACCGTCTGCCACTCCCGCACCAAGGACCTCGCGGCGGTCACCAAGACCGCGGACGTCCTGGTCGTGGCCGTCGGCCGCGCGCACTTCGTCGGCGCGGACCACGTCAAGCCCGGCGCCGTGGTGATCGACGTCGGCACCAACCCGACGCCCGAAGGCGGACTCGTCGGCGACGTCGATCAGGCCGCGGTCGAGGGGATCGCGGGTTCGATCACGCCGGTCCCCGGCGGCGTCGGCCCGGTCACCACTTCGCTGCTGCTGCGTCACACGGTCACCGCCGCGCAGGCCTGACCCCGAAGCCGACGACGGCGGCCACGGTCTTCCGGACCTGGGCCGCCTCCGGTCTGGCACCCGTGCGATCGGCGAACAGCAGATGCGTCGCGCCGATGAGCGTCGCCGCGAGCGTGTCGACGTCGGCGCCCTCGACGAGCCTGCCCGCTTCGCGTTCGGCCTTGAGATAACCGGCGATCATCACGGCGGCCTGAGTCAGCACCGGGACCCCGGCCGGCCACTCGCGACGCAACCGGGCACGGAGTTCGTCGCGGAAGATCACGAGCGGGACGATCGCGACCGCGACCGACTCGAACACCGCCGTGAGTGCCTCCGCGAGGTTGTCGACGACCGTTCCGGTACCGACGGCCTGGTGAAGGCTCTCTTCGTCCAGCTTCTCGATCCGGTCCAGCACGAACTCGGCGAGGAACGCGTCGAAGTCGTCGAAGTGCCGGTGCAGCACGCCTTTCGCGCAGTCCGCCTCGGTGGTCACCGCGCGGCTGGTGAGTCCGCTCGGCCCGTCTCGCAGCAGAACGCGTTCAGCGGCGTCGAACAACTGCGCGCGCACGGCGCGCAGGGCCACCCCGGTCGGCATACGGCTCCTTCGCGTTGACGAGTGGGCAAGTGCCCACTTAAGGTGGGCGCATGCCCACTCTACCGTCGGGGCAGGAGCCTCACCGTCATCGGCAGGCCGCGGAATCCTTCGGCGTGGACGCCGAACGCTACGACCGGACCCGGCCCGCCTATCCCCCGGAACTCATCGACCACCTCGTCGCGGCCGCTCCCGGCCGCGAAACCCTCGACGTCGGTATCGGCACCGGAATCGAAGGGCGCCAGTTCCAGGCGGCGGGCTGTCACGTACTGGGCATCGAACCGGATCCGCGGATGGCCGAATTCGCCCGCCGGAGCGGAGTCGACGTCGAGATCGCGAAGTTCGAGGCCTGGAAACCCGCCGGACGCCGGTTCGACCTGCTCGTCTCCGGGCAGGCCTGGCACTGGGTCGACCCGGTGGCAGGCGCCGCCAAGGCCGCCGAAGTCCTCCGGCCGGGCGGGGTCTGGGCCGCGTTCTGGCACGTGCCCGAACCACCGGAAGCAGTCACGGACGCCCTGGCCGATGCGTACCGGCGGTTCGTCCCCGACGCCCCGATCGACCTCAAGAGCGTGCCGAAACAGCCCGCCGACCCGAACGGGCCGCTCATCGCGAAGGTCGCCGACGGCCTGCGCGAAGCAGGCGGCTTCCGCGAACCGGAGCGAATCCGCCACGACTGGGATCGGGTCCACACCCGCGACGAATGGCTGGACCAGCTCCCGACGTTCGGCTCGCTCACCTGGGTCGAACCCGCTGTGCAGCAGCAGATCCTCGCCGAGGTCGGCGAAGCGATCGACCGGCTGGGCGGCCGGTTCACCACCCGCTACGCCACCGTCACGATCACCGCGGTCCGGGACTGACGCGCCGGTGGCGGGAGCCGCGCCGCTCCCGCCACCGGCGTCCGTCAAGGCGTGACGGGGATGTTGGTCAGCCCGTTCACCGCCCTGGACACGGTGTTGGACGCGTGGACGACGTTGGGCCGTTCCGGGCACTTCGACGTCGACGTGATCTTGATGGCGTACTGGCCCACGCCGCCGAGATCGGACTTGTTGCCCCGCCAGACGTTCCCGCAGCCGTTGGGGAAGGACTGGGTGGTGCCGGGGTTGTGTGTCTCGTAGCCGTTCACGAACGTCCCCGGTGCGGCGAAGGTGCCGGTGTTGTCCTCGATGACGTAACCGAATCCCTTGACGTCGACCCAGGAATCGGCCGAGTTCTGCCCGGAAATCCCTTGGCCGTCGAAGGTGTTGCCCCGGATGACGCCGCCTTCGGTGCCTTCCTTGACGTCGATGCCCTCCGCGGCGACGTACGGTCCGATGTGGTTGCCGAGCACCTGGATCCGGTCGCTGCGGTCGACTCCGCCGGAGTTGCCGTGGCACGCCCAGTTCGAGTTCGCCGAGCCGAGGTAGACGCCCTCGCCGTAGCCCGCCTGCACGAGGCCGGTGTGGCTGATCGTCGAGTCACGGATGACGCTGTCGGCCGACGAACGCCGGAAGTGGACGGCCTCTTCGTCGATCCGGTGCACCCGCACCCCGTCGATCACGGTGTGGTGCGAGTTGTCGGCGACGATGCCCTTCTTCGACTCCTGCACGGTGAAACCCTGGAGGTGCCAGTACGGCGCACCGTAGAGCCAGAATCCGTACCCGGAGTCCCAGCCCGCCGTCGGCGCCGGGCAGGAAGGTGCCTCGCCCGAGGGACCGTCGTTGATCAGGACCGCCGTCGACGGCCCGGTCACCGTGATCGGCGCACCGGCCGTCCCGGGTTTCGTGGCCACGAAGGAACCCCGGTAGGTCCCGGCGGCCAGCCGGATGGTCCGACCAGGGCTCGCGGCCGCCAGCGCGGCCTGCAGCTCCGCCGCCGTGTCGACGTCGACGACATCGCCCGCGGGCACGGTCGTCGTGGTGGTCGGTGGTTTGCTCGTGGTGGTCGTCGTGCTCGGCGGCGTGGTGGTGGTCGGCGCCCCTCCCCCGCACGGGCTGCCGTTGACCGTGCATCCGGTCGGCAGGCCCAGCCCGGCGGTGTTGAAGCCGAAGCTCGCCGTCCCGCCGGGTTTGATCGTGCCGTTGAAGCCGGCGTTGGTGACCTTGTAGTGCCGCCCGGTCCTGGTCAGCACCGAGCTCCACGACGTGGTGATCGCCGTCCCGGCGGGCAGATCGAACTCGATCGTCCACTGTGTACTGTTCGCGTCCCCGGCGTTGGTCAGCGTGTACTTCCCGCCGTACCCGCTGTCCCAGGCCGAACTCTGGGCGAACACGGCGGACAGGCTGGGCGCGGCGGCCTCGGCGGAGACGACGGCGCCCAACAGGCCCGCCGCCGACGCCGTGGCCGCGATCGCGGCGAGCAGTCGTTTCCTCGTCATTCCGTGCCTCCGCATTTCGTTCCGGCGATCGAACACGCGACCGGGAGCCCCTGACCGGCGGCGTTGAAGCCGAACGTCGCCGTGCCGCCGGGTTTGACGCTTCCGTTGTGCGACGCGTTCCCGAACCGGTGGCGCTGGCCGGTCTTGGTCAGCACCGAACTCCAGGAACTGCTGACCGTCGTCCCCGCGGGCAGGTCGAACTCGACCGCCCACGAACCTACCGCCGCCGAACAGCTGTTGGTGATGGTGAAACCGGCCCCGTAGCCGCTGTCCCACACCGACTTACGGGCGAACGCCGCCGTCAGGCAACCGCCAGGATTCGAGCTGGTCGTGGTGGTCGGCGTCGTCGAAGTCGGTGTGATCGGTGTCGAGGTCTGGCCTGTCGACGAGGACGGCGGAGTCCCGTCCACGGACTTCAGGAACAGCGAAGACGCGGCGTCGGTCTTGGTCGCGTCGACCCCGTGCCCACCGGTGTAGTCCCGCTGCTCGTTCTTCGCCCAGTCGGCGATCGGCGTGCCGCCGGCGTCGAGGTGCTTGTACGCGGTGCCGTCCCACCCGAAGGCGTACACGCGATGCCGGTCGGCGTAGAAGTCGTTATACGGGCCGTTGTCCGTGAGCTGTTTGGTCATGGCGTTGTTGAAGAACACGTTGCGAGGCCCGGTGGCACCCGACCATTTGACGGCCTTCTTGCCCGCGCCCCACCAGATCGGGAACCAGTTCGAGTCGTCGGGACCGCCGCCGCCCTCTTCACCGCAGTTGGCCCGGCAGTTCCCGGAGCGGTGCGCGTAGGGGACCTTGACCGTGTTGAGCTCGAAGAGGTTGTTGCGTTCCCAGCCGCCGTGCAGGTTCAGGTCGGAGTCGAACGAGTTGCCGATCACCACGTTGCCCGAGGCGGACCACTGGAAGGTGAAGTGCCGCAACAGGGTGGAGGTGTTCCCGGCGTAGAGCGAGTCCCAGACCCGGGAGCCGCGGAAGTAGCCGTTGCCGCCCTTGCCCTTGTTCCACGAACCGTTGAGTTCGTTGTCGACGATCTGGAGGTTCTTGGCCTCCTCGGTGACGATCGGATGCGATCCGGTCAGGTCGGCGCGGATGCCGCGGACCCAGGAGTTCGCCGCCCACTTGAACACGATCCCGTGCATCTCGGCGGCGGGCGCCATGTTCCCGTAGTTGTTGTTCGCCTCGGCCGGGTTCAGGCCAGGCATGTCCTGCGTGAAGCCGAGATTCTCGAATCCGACGCCGAGCACCGGATCGACCAGCGGCGCCGCCTTCGAGTCGTAGGTGGCGCCGTCGATCGGGGCCGAACCGTCCGAAGTGGAGTTCACCGGGACGTCGTACTCGAGCGGTTTGTCGAGGGTGATGGTGCGCGCGGACGTGTCGAGCGCCGCGATGGTGAAGATCTGCTGGCGCATGTGCATGTTCAGCAACGGGAACGTGGTCGGCGTCGCCTGCTGCTGCTCGTAGAACTTCTGCGAGTTGGCCGCGCGGATGTTCACCAGGCTCCCGGCGGCGAGCGAGGTCAGGGCGCCGCTGCTCGCCAGGTGGACGACCCGGTCCCCCGTCCGCGCGGCGAACGCGGTGTCACCCGGTTTGCCGCGCAGCTTCACCCCGGCCTTCCAGTGGACGTTGATCGTCCCTTCGAAGATGTCCTTGCGGTTGGCGGGTGCCGAGGCGTGGTCGCTCGCGTAGGACGAGTGCACTCCCCTGGACTGGACACGGAACAGCCCGCGCCCCGGCCAGAGCCAGCCGCCCTTGCCCGCGCCCGAGGTCATCCCGTCCTCGTCCCAGTCGGAACCGTCCGGGGTGAGCGTGTCGTACCGGGTGTTCGCGTCGGGCCGGTAGACGAACTTCGTCGCGTCCTTGCCCGCGCCGCGCAGGATCAGGTAGTCGGCGTCGACGTGGATCTCGTGCGTGACGTCGAACCGTCCGGCCGGGAAGGTGATCGTGCTCAGCTTGGTGTAGCTCCCCGACGGCGAGCACGCGCTCTTGATCCCGTCGATCGCCGCCTGGATCCCGTTCGTGTCGTCGGCGCCGTCGTCGGGTTCGACGTTGTACTGGGCCGCCAGCTCCGCGGCGGTGACCTGGCAGGCGGCGTTCGGATTCACTTCACCGGAGCCGGGCAGCGCGGCACCGCCCCGGTACCCGGCCTTGGACCAGTCGTAGAGCCCCGCGACCGGCGCGCGGCGGTTGGCCGCGCCGACATCGAGGCCGGTCAGCGCGCCGGGTCCCGGCGCCGCGTCCGCCACGTCGGGCGGTACCTGCAGGAGTGCGGCGGTGGCGACCACGGCGGCGACCGCCGGGAGGACGGCACGACGAAGAGGACTTTTTCGGGACACCCGAAACCTCCGTGACGGACTGACGGAAGGTGTTGCGGCGTGTACACCCGGACTCAGCCTTTATAGTTCACGTCCCTGTCACTCGTCAACGGATGTGAACAACGTCCATGTATGTGAACGCGATGAGTTTCCCGGGCTCGCGGGGTTAACAAGTCGAACCCCACCAGAGGAGCACTTCATGAGTACCGACGAAAGCCGGATCCGCACCCTCATCGAGGATTGGGCCAAGGCCGTGCACGCAGGCGATCTCGACGCCGTTCTCGCCGGGCACGCGACCGACATCGTGATGTTCGACGTCCCACCGCCTTACGAAGGCGTTCTCGGCATCGACGCCTACCGCGAAACCTGGCCGTCCTTCTTCATCTGGCAGGCGACGGGCGCGTCGTTCGAGATCGTCTCGCTCGACGTCACCGCGGGCGAGGAGGTCGCGTTCGCGCACGCCCTGTTGCGCTGCGGCACGGCCGAGGAGTTCGAGCGGAACCCGGCGAACCGGCTGCGGCTGACCTTCGGGCTGCGCAAGGAATCCGGCCGCTGGCTCGTCGCGCACGAGCACCATTCGTTCCCGGTCGAGGCCGGTTCGGACTGAACCTGCTCAGTTCTCACCGGAACGGAAACGATCGAGCACACGGCGTTCCCGTTTGGTCGGGCGCCCCGCGCCCCGCTCCCGCCGCGCGACCGGCACGGCGGACTCGGGCGGCGGCGCGGGCGTCCGGTCGATGAAACAGGTCGCGGCGTCGGCGGCACCGACCCGTTTCTGGATCACCCGCGTCACTTCCAAGATCCGCGTGGTGTCGTTGACCCGGGCCCGCACCTCGTCGCCCGCCACGACCGTCGTCGCGGGTTTGGCGGGTTTGCCGTTCACGCGGACATGCCCGCCACGGCAGGCCGCGGCGGCGTCGGGGCGCGTCTTGGTCAGCCGGACGGCCCACAGCCAGCGATCAACTCGAGTGGACTCCACAGCAGTACATAGTGGCCCATCCACCGGCGCGATGCCCGCCTGCCCGGCCCAAGCGAGTCGAAAGAACTTTCACTTTCATTGCCTCCCGGTAGGCCCACAGGTATAACTTGTTCTAAATCCCTCAACGGTGAGGACGATCACGTGAGCGACGAAACCATGTGGAGCAGCGCTTCTGGACAGTTATCCCGCCGCGTCTTTATCGCAGGAACTGGTTCTATCTTGGGGGCCGCGGCCCTGGGTGGGACCGCCTTCGCCTCCGCTGAGAACACGCCATCGGCGAAGAGTTCGATCGCGGACGCCGCGCGAATCCCGGCACTCGTCGTCGGTTCCGGATACGGCGGCTGCGTCGCCGCGCTCCGGCTCGCCGAGGCGGGCGTCGACGTCCACCTGGTCGAACTCGGCAAGGCGTGGGACACCCCGGGCACGGACGGCAAGATCTTCGCCAACACGACCACCCCGGACTACCGGTCCTTCTGGCTGCGGACGCGGACCAAGCAGCCGCTGAGCAACTTCCTCGGCTTCCCGCTGGACAAGGACGTCCCCCGCCACACCGGGATCCTCGACGCCGAGGAGTTCAGCGGCATCACCGTCTACCAGGGCCGCGGCGTCGGCGGCGGTTCACTGGTCAACGGCGGGATGGCCGTCACGCCGAAGCGCGAGAACTTCGCTTCGGTCCTGCCCACGGTCAACGCCGACGAGATGTACGGCGTCTACTACCCGCGTGCCAACACGGGTCTCGGCGTCGCCACCATCGACCAGAACTGGTTCGAAACCGCCGAGTGCTACCAGTACGCGCGGGTCGGCCGGAAACACGCGCAGCGGTCGGGTTTCCCGTTCCTGTTCGTTCCGGACGTGTACGACTGGGACTACATGAAGAAGGAGCAGGCGGGCACGGCACCGAGGTCCGCGCTGGCCGGGGAGATCCTCTACGGCAACAACGCGGGCAAGAAATCGTTGCAGCAGACCTATCTCCCGCGGATCAGGGCGACAGGGCGGGTGACGATCTCGTCGCTGCACCGCGTCACGTCGGTCACGCCGTCGTCCGGCGGCGGGTACACCGTGGTGATGGAGCAACTCGACACCAGCGGCATGGTGACCGCGACGAAATCCGTGACCGCGGACAAGGTGTTCTTCGCCGCGGGCAGTGTCGGCACGAGCAAACTGCTGGTCAAGCTCAAGGCCACCGGCGCACTGCCCAACCTCAGCACCGAGGTCGGCAAGGGCTGGGGCGACAACGGGAACGTCATGTGCGGCCGGGCCAACCACATGTGGGACCCCACGGGCGCGCTGCAGTCGTCCATCCCCACCGCCGGCATCGACAACTGGGCCGCCGGTGGCGCGTTCGCCGAGGTCGCGCCGCTGCCGACCGGTATCGAGACCTACGCCTCGTTCTACCTGTCCATCACCAAGAACCCCCACCGGGCGGCGTTCTCGTGGAACGCGAGCACGAACAAGGTCGACCTCGACTGGCAGACAGCCTGGAAACAGCCGTCGATCAACATGGCGAAGACGATCTTCGACAAGATCAATTCCAAGGAGGGGACGATCTACCGGACCGACCTCTTCGGGCTGTACAAGATCTGGGGCGACCACCTCACCTATCACCCGCTCGGCGGCGCGGTACTGGGCAAGGCGACCGACAATTACGGCAGGCTCTACGGCTATCCGGGGCTCTACGTGATCGACGGCGCGCTGATTCCGGGTAATACGTCGGTGAACCCGTTCGTCACCATCACCGCGCTGGCGGAGAGGAACATCGAAAAGATCCTCGCCACCGATCTCTGACGCCGTCCGGGG
Organism: Amycolatopsis sp. lyj-90; assembly: GCF_046549035.1. Classification (NCBI taxonomy): domain Bacteria; kingdom Bacillati; phylum Actinomycetota; class Actinomycetes; order Pseudonocardiales; family Pseudonocardiaceae; genus Amycolatopsis; species Amycolatopsis sp. lyj-90. The sequence continues at coordinate 556,856 of NZ_JAJPWP010000004.1, read as the reverse complement.
CGGCGGGTGCCTCGTGCGCGGCGCCCGCCGCCCCGTTTTCGGTGCCGGCGCTACGCGACATTCCCCTGGGCCAAGGGTTTCCGTGGTTCGGCTCTCAGCTGACCGCGAGGCGAGGATGCTCAGCAGTGGCTGGAAATCGCTCGCGTTTTCCTCTGAGCTCTCAAATCTTCGGCAGAACGCAAACGGTGTCGATTCCCAGAACATGGTTCAGCCGTCCGAAGGCGAGCCAGGCACCGATGCTCATGCTCAATTCGACGATTTCCGCCTGACTGTAGTGCTCGCCCATCCGCTTCCAGAATTCGTCGTCGATTCCGTGGTGATCGAGCGCGTAGCGTTCGGCGTACTCGGCGGCCAGCCGGGTCCGCTCGTCGAACGCGTCGGTGGTGCGCCACTCGGTCACCGCGTCGGCGAACTCCTCTTCGACCTTCACTCCGTCGCGTTCGGTCCGCCAGTCCAGGCAGAAGACGCAGCCGTTGATCTGCGCCGTCCGCAGCCGGGCCGCCTCGAACTCGCGGAGCCCCAGCGTGGTGTGCGAGTAGACCGCGAGCGAGAAGTTCGACGCCGCGACACCGATGCCGGGCACCATCTCGCCCCACACGTAGCCGATCGGGTCCTTGCCCTCGGGGATGTCAATGTTCATCGCGCGCTCCTTCCAAGCTTGCCGATGGCCGGTCGCAACGGGACGTCGAGTGCGTCGTAGAGCCCCGGTTTGGCGTCCACGAGCCAGTCGATGGCGCCGACCAGCCTGCCGACCGCGGTCGCGTTGCCGCCGGCGGACCGGTTCTCGCCCTCGTCCGTGGCCTCCACCGAGACCTCGATCCTGGGACGGCCTTCGATGATCACCCGGTGCGCCCCGTCGCCGCTGGGCGGTTTCGGCCAGTCCGGCGCGCACGACGCGTGGATGCGCGTGACGTGCTCGATGACGATGCGGGGCTCGCCGTCCACGATCCCCTGCACCTCGAACCGGACGGCGCCCTGCGTACCCGCCTCGAACTCACCCATCGCCCGCGTGGTCACGGTTTCCTCGAGCGGACGGCGGTCGAGCGTCTCGCGGATCTCGTCCAGGTCGACACCGAGGCCGCGGGCGATCAGCCGCACCTGCCCGCCCCACACCATGGTGGGAACCGACGGGGCCAGCATCGGCGGCTGGTAGTCCATCGGCTGTCCCATGCCGACCAGGTAGCGGACGGAATCCGGCTGGTCGTAGGTCGAGTAGTCGAAGATCTCCTGACAGCGCACCGCCTCCACGGTGGTGCCGAGCCCGCTGATCAGCAACGGCAGGATGTCGTTGCCCCAGCCCGGATCGACGCCCGAGACGAACAGTGAGCCGCCGCCCTCGGCGATCGCCGTGAGCACCGGTTCCCGCAGTTCGTCCGGCGCGTTGCGCTGGTCGTACAGCGGGTAGAGCGCGGGTGTCACCACCACCGCCCCCGCCCGGATCGCGCGGACGATGTCGGCCAGCGCGTCGGTGGGCCGGATGTCGCCGGACGCCGCGTACACCACCGCCCGCGGGCCCGCCGCCAGCACGGCTTCGACGTCATCGGTCGCCGCCACACCGAATTCGCCGTCGACACCGGCGAGCGCGGCCGCGTCGCGGCCGACCTTCGCGGGATCGTGCACGAGCACACCGGCGAGTTCCAGCGCCGGATGCGCGTCCACGGCGCGGATGGAGGCACGGCCGATGTTGCCTGTACCCCAGACGACCGTTGGAATCATGGAGTCGAGGTTAACCGAATCCCGGATCGGTTCCCAGTACCGAAACAATCACGAAAACCGCAGGTCAGAACGCATTACTCGGCTTTATTCAAGGGGGCAACGAAAGCGTTCCGGTCCGCGGAACGGACACCGTTTTCCTCGCTGACCGGCAATACCCGTTAGGCCGTTCGCCACCGCCTGTGTAATGTGCGCACTCGTGACGAGCCCCGAGTCGGACAGAATCCCGCCGCCGGTCATCCGGCGGCGAGTCGTCGTGTCCGGCGGTTAGACGCCGTCCCCCTCGCTTCCCGGTGACCGGAGCGCTCTTCCGTGCGCCCGGCCGGTTTTCCTCCTGTCCCGCGCACGGCTCCTCCTGTTCACTTTCTGCTTGGGAGTCGTCCGTTGCCCCTGTTCGTCTACGTCCTCGGCCTTGCCGTCTTCGCGCAAGGCACCTCCGAATTCATGGCTTCCGGTCTCGTACCGGGAATCGCCGGTGACCTGTCCGTCCCGGTGGGCGCCGCCGCCGCGCTGACTTCGGCGTACGCGGTCGGAATGATCGTCGGCGCCCCCGCGATGGCCGTGCTCAGCGCGCGCTGGCCGCGCCGCCGGGCACTGGCCGGGTTCCTGACCGCCTTCGTCGTGGTGCACGTCATCGGCGCGGTGACGACGAGTTTTCCGGTGCTGTTCGGCACTCGGATCATCGCGGCGGTCGCCAACGCCGGGTTCCTCGCCGTCGCCATGCCCGTCGCGGTCGCCTTGGCACCGGCGGGAAAGCAGGCGCGGGCGACCGCGGTCCTGCTGGCGGGGATCACGCTGTCGTGTGTCGCCGGTGTGCCTGCCGGAGCCGTCCTGGGTAATCTCGCGGGCTGGCGCTCCGCGTTCTGGGCGGTCGCCGCGCTGTGCCTGCCCGCCTTGGTCCTGGTGTTCCGTTCGACACCCACCGAGGCGGTGGACAGGCCCGAAGTCTCGATCAGGCGCGAAGCACGCGATCTGAAAGCGCCTCCGGTGCGGCAGGCGATGATCCTCGCGGCCCTGGTCAACGGCGCGACCTTCGCGACGTTCGCGTTCCTCGCGGTCATCGCGACGGATGTCGCCCACCTCCCCGCCGGGGCGGTTTCCGCGCTGCTGGCGGCCTTCGGCGTCGGCGCGTTCCTCGGGGTCACCGTGGCGGGCCGCAAAGGCGACGGTGAACTCCGGCGCGGCCTGATCCTCGCTTTGTGCGCCCTGCCGGTGGGCTGGGCGGTGCTGGCGGCGACGGGAGCGCACCCGATCGCCCTGTTCACCGTGACGACCGTCCAAGGTGGACTGTCGTTCGGCTGCGGGTCGGCGCTGGTGGCGCGCGTCATGCACGTGGCGACCGGGGCACCGACGCTGGGCGGTTCGTTCGCGACGGTCGCGCTCAACGCGGGCGCGTTCCTGGGACCGGTGCTCGCCGGTTTCGTCACGGAAGCGACGGACGACTATCGCCACGCCCTCTGGATCAGCGCGGCGATCGCCGTCATACCGCTGCTGCTGATCCGGCGGGCACAGGTGCCGAGTCGCCCCTGAGCCGCGCGTGGAGGTGGACGTCGTGCCACCCGTCCGCGTGCAACATCGAAGAGCGCAGGGTGCCTTCGAGGCCGTATCCGGCCTTGTCCGCGACGCGGCAGGAGGCGTTGTTCGCGGTGGAATGCAGGAGGGACAACCGGTTCAGCCGGATGGTTCCGAACGCCCACCGCGTCAACGCCGCCACCGCGCCGCCCGCGATCCCGGTGCCGCGTGCGGAAGGGAGAACCCAATAGGACAACTGCGCCGACGCCTCGAAGAGTGAGACGGTGCGGAGGCCGACCTGCCCGACCGGCCGGTCTTCACGGGCGTCGACCACCGCCCAGCTCGCGTCCGTCTCGTCCGTCCAGCGCTGCTCCCACCCCGCGATCCAGGCGTGTGCTTCGGCCTCGCCGTCGACGCGGCGGACGTGCCAGCGCTGGATGGCGGGACAGGCGAAGGCGGCTTCGACGCTCTCCGCGTCTTCAGCGCACCAGGGTCGCAACACCAGCCTGTCGTCGACGACCAGGCATGGCTGCTTGGCGGCCCGGAACGTACCGGCAGGCAGGACGGGCTCGATGAGCAGAGGCACCCGCTCATCATGGCGCACCGGCGCCGCCGCTCTGGGTACCATCGGCCGGACCATGGAGATGATCACCGTGCCGGCGGGCGAGGTAACGCTTTCCGACCGGCGGACGCAGCGGAGCTGGACCGTCGCCGTCGCGTCCTTCCTGCTCGCGCCGGTTCCGGTCACCCGTGAGGCCGGCAGGCTTCCCCTCGTCGAGGTTTCGTGGCCGGACGCCCTCCGGTTCTGCAACACGCTGTCCGAACGCGAAGGGCTGACCCCGGCCTACCGGCTGGACCCCGAAGTGTCGTGGGACCGGTCGGCGAACGGCTACCGCCTGCCCTCCGAAGCGGAATGGGAGCACGCCTGCCGAGCCGGTACGACCGGTCCTCGTTACGGACCGCTCGACGAGATCGCCTGGTACCGCGAGAACTCGGCGGAGTCGGTGCATGAAGTCGGCGGGAAGACACCCAACGCGTGGGGTCTGCACGACATGCTGGGCAACGTCTGGGAATGGTGCTGGGACATCTACGACGCCGACGTCTACGGCGAGTACCGGGTCCTGCGAGGCGGCGGCTGGTTCGACGAACACTGGAGTTGCCGGGCCGGGGTACGGCGCCGCAGCCACCCCACGTTCCGCGTCGACGACGTCGGTTTCCGCCTCGCCCGGACACCGTGACCCCGCCTGCGGCGCGCGATGATCACACGATTGAATGACGCCACGGACACCCGGCCAGGGTGTCGGACCCTGGAGGAAACCGTGACCGGATCCGCTCCCCGAGACGTCGAACGCGTCTACTCCACCGCCGACGTCGTCGCCAAGCTGCGCCGCCTCGCCGACGCGCTCGAGTCCGAGACCTCGTTCCGCATCCAGATCGCCGGGGAACGGTTCCGCGTCCCCGCCCGCGCGCAGTTCTCGATCGAGCACGAACGCGGTGACGGCGAGGAAGAGGTCGAGTTCCAGCTGAAGTGGAAGATCGAGGAGTCCGACTCCGACGACGACGCCGAAGGCACCGTCGTCTGATCTTCCGTCCACAAAGGACTTCCAGGAGCGGGCTCGCTAATTCCGTGGCGGGCCCGCCCTGCTGTTCCCTACCGTTCCCTCGTGACCAAGAACTACGACCGCCGCGCGTTCGCTCTCGCCTACCTCCAGGCTCAGCCGGACTACGCGGACCGGTTCATCGATGACAAGGCCGAATCCGACGCCCTGCACACTCACCGGAAGCAGGTGCTCAAGGGGCTGGAGTCGCTCTTCGGTCTCGAACTGACCTTCGAGGGTGTCTCCGACAGGACCGATGGTTCGGTCCTGTTCATGATGTTCACCAGCGCGGCCCGGAACCATCTGGCGATCCAGCCATCGGGCATTCTCGAAGGCGGCTTGCTCGTCAAGGTACTGGAGCGGGCAGGCCAGGACGAGCCGGTGCTCAAGTCGATGGGACGAAGCCTCGACCTGCGAAACCAACTGCTGGAGTCGTACGTCGACACGATGGAACCGCTGGTCGGCATCCTTCTCGGGGAGCGGGCGGACGCGGTGTTCACTTCGGCGGATCTTCGTGGGATCGGAGTGGACGACACGGAGCCGCGGCCCTAGTAAGTGACGAGGACGGCGACCATGTTCCCAATGTCGCATTTGAGTCGCTGAGCGTCTCAGATGCGACATTGGGAACACCAGCCGTAGGGAGACCTCACACGATGCCGCCGTTGGCACGGAGGACCTGGCCGTTGACCCAGCGGGCCGGACCGGCGAGGAACGAGACGACTTCGGCGATGTCGGACGGGGTGCCGAGGCGTTCGAGTGGCGGCTGCGCGGCCATGCTCGCGATGGTCTCTTCGTCCTTGCCATCGAGGAACAGCGCCGTGGCCGTCGGGCCGGGGGCGACCGCGTTCACGGTGATGTCGCGGCCGCGCAGTTCGCGGGCGAGGACCAGGGTGATCGCCTCCACCGCACCCTTGGTGGCGGCGTAGGCGGCGTACCCCGGCAGGGCGAGGCCGAGCACGGACGTGGAGAAGTTGATGATCGCGCCGCCGTCACGGACGCGGCGGGCGGCCTGCTGGTCGACCACGAAGGTGCCGCGGATGTTGGTGCGGTGCAACCGGTCCAGCCGGTCGAGATCCAGTTCGGCCACCGGTGCGAGATACATGGTCCCGGCCGCGTGGACCACGACGTCGATCCCGCCGAAGGTCTTCTCCGCGGTGTCGAACACGGCCGCGACGGCGTGCTCGTCGGCGACGTCGGCCTGCGCCGCGATCGCCTGACCGCCCTTGGCGCCGATCGCGTCGACCGCGGCCTGTGCCTCGTCCTTGTTACCGCCGTAAACGACGACGACCGCGAATCCGTCGGCGGCCAGTCGCTCGGCGGACTCCCGGCCGATTCCCCGCGACCCGCCGGTGACGATCGCTACGCGTGTCATGAGGTGCTCCCATCAGGTGTTTCCGTTGATAACGCCATAAACGTATCACCGATACCGAACCAGCGATACCCGCCAGGTGTTATCGTTGATACATGAGTTTGACGACGAAAGACCGGTTGGTCCGCGCCGCGGCGGAGCTTCTGCTGGAGGGAGGACGCGAAGCGTTGTCGACGCGCGCGGTCAGCGCGGCCGCCGGAGTGCAGGCGCCGACCCTCTACCGGACCTTCGGCGACAAGGAGGGCCTTCTCGACGCCGTCGCCACCTATGGCTTCCAGAGCTATCTATGCGAGAAGCACGGCCTCGGCGAGACCGACGACCCGGTGCTCGACCTTCGGCGCGGCTGGGACCTGCACGTCGAATTCGGCCTGTCCCAGCCCGCGTTCTACATGCTCATGTACGGCGAGCCCCGCGTCCGCGAAGCGCGCCAAGAGGCGGACTCGATGCTCCGCCGGATCGTCGAACGCATCGCCGAGGCGGGCAGGCTGCGCGTACCCGTCGAACAAGCCGCGCAACTGGTGCACGCGACCGGGATGGGCGTGATCCTCTCGCTCCTCGCGAGCCCGCCGGAGCACCGCGATCCGGGCCTGATCACCGCCGCGCGCGAACACGTCATCGCGACCATCACCACTGACACCACCGACGAAGCTTCGGACATCCCGAGCCGCGCGATCGCGCTCAAGGCCGCGCTGGAGAAGGAACCCGGGGACGCGCTGACCCCGGCCGAGCACGCGATGCTCGCCGAATGGCTCGACCGCATCGCGCGGTGAACTACCGACCCGCCGCCCTCGCCGCAGCGACCGCCTGCCCGGCGTAGGACCGTCCGAAGAGGACGGTGTGCACGAGCAGCGGGAACAGCTGGTGCGTCCCGATCCGGTCGGTCCAGCCATCGGCGAGCGGGGTGACCTCCTGGTAGGCGGCCAGTACGCGGTCGAGCAGCGGGCAGCCGAACAACTGCAGCATGGCCAGATCGGTCTCGCGATGGCCGCCGTGCGCGGCGGGGTCGATGATCGAGGCTTCGACGGCACCCCACAGCACGTTGCCGTTCCACAGATCACCGTGCAGCCGGGCGGGCGGTTCCGCCGGTCCGGCCACCTCCGGAAGGCGTGCGCAGGCCTGCTCGATGACAGCGGCTTCGGCGCCGTCCAGCGTGCCCTCGTCGACAGCGCGGCGGACATAGGGCAGGACCCGATGCTCGGCGTACCACTCCGGCCAGTCCTCCCCCTGCGCGTTCTCCATCGGGGCCAAGCCGATCCACGCGTCGACTGGCCCTTCCGGCGGCGCCGCGCCGAACGCGGGTGCACCGGCCGCGTGCAACGCCGCCAGGCCCCGGCCCAGCCGTTCCGCCGCGTGATGCGTCGGACGGCCGCCGCCGACCAGTTCGGTCACCAGCCACTCGTCGTCGAACCCGCGGATCTCGGGCACCCGTACGGCACCGGCTTCACCCAGCCAACGCAGCCCGGCCGCCTCCGCGGAAGTCGCTTTCCGCGCGTGACCCCGTTTGACGACCACGGTGTCACCGCTGTCCAGGACCACTTCGGTGACGGCGCCCGCGAGACCCCTCTGCTCGACGACGGCTCGTCCAGTGATCCTCGTGGCCGCCTCGGCAGGCGACGAAACCTGGGTCATACCCGCAACCTACCTCCGCCGATCGAGTGAACGCTCGTTGTCTAGAGTGATCGCCGGGGGGAAATCCACGCGCTTTCACTTTCGAGGGGAGATCGGTCGTGCCCACACGTCCGAGAGTTCGTCACGCCGTCATCGCCGCGGTGCTCGGCGCCGCACTGGTCGGCTGCACGCCGCCGGCGAACACCGGCCAGGCCAGGACTGCCGCCACGACGTCCGGGGAGACGTCCGCCAGTGCCCCGCCGACGACGACGGAGAAGCCGTACCTGACCACCACGCCCACGCTGGAGGTCACCGGCGACGCGGTCAAACCGGGCACGAAGCTGAAGTTCGGTGAGCAGGCGATCATCCCGATCTACAGTGACTACGCGAAGGGCTTCGTCGGGCTGACGGTCACCGTCGAATCGGTCAAGGCGTCGGACGCGGACATCAACGGCCTGCCGCTCAAAGACGAGGACAAGGCCAAGCTGCGCGGGAAGAACTTCTTCTTCGTCCGCGAGAAGCTGACGAACGTCGACGGCACGAACCTGGCCAGGGTGACCGCGCCGATCCTGAGCGCGAGGACCAAGAGCGGCGGCTGGCCGGGCTCCCTGCTGGGAGTGGGGAGTTCCGAGGTCGACGGTTGCAAGGGCGGGAGCATCGCACCGCACGACTTCTCGACCAAGGGAGCGGTCTTCGAGGCTTGCCGTCTGCACTTCGGGGTCCCGTCGGACCCGATCGCCTCGCTCGCGTACACGTCAAAGCCTTACGAAACCGACGATTCACGCGCCGTGACCTGGCGGAACAAATAATCCGGCCGGTTTCCCGACCTCGGTCGGACTGCAGCCGGTCAGGGCCCTGAACTCCCGGACGAGATGCGCCTGATCGCTGTAGCCACCCAGGTGCGCGACCTCCGCCCAGCCGAGGGACGACGCCCGGTTCAGCAGCGCCATCACGCGGTTGAGCCGGGTGATCCGCCCGACGGTCTTGGGGTTCAACCCGATCTGTGCACGGAACCGGGCGTTGAGGTGCTGCCTGCTCCAGCCGATCTCGTCCGCGAGGGCGTCGACGCGGACCGGCCCGGCCGAAAGGCGGTCCCAGGCGTACCGAACAGGTGCGGAGAGTTCCGGACCGCGTGCGAGTCTCTCCAGCAGGTACTCGTCGAGCAACCGGAACCTCTCCGGCCAGTCCGCCGCCTCCGCGAGCCGCTCGGTCAGGGGCCCGGACGTCATCAGATCGGACGCCGCGATCACCGAATTCGTCAGCTCACGCAGCGGAATCCCGAACAATCCGTACGCGCCGAGCGGGGTCAGGGCGACGGCGATACCTCTCGAAACACCGGCCTGCTCCGCGAGGAGCGGCCGATCTCGCAATCCCAGCACGGGCGATTCCGGCATCGCGCGTTCCGGCGCTTCGAGGTCGATCACCCAGATGAGTGCCGAGAGCGGGGTGACCCGCCACGAGTTCGGCCCCGCGTGGGGAAGGTCGTGCGCGACGTAACTCAAGATGTGGGCGGCGAGGCTGGGATGCGGCGCCCGGAGCACCCGCTCTCCGGGCGCGCGGACGATGTCCCGTCGCGGTACCACGAGACTCCACCCGCCCATGCCGTCAGCTTACTTTCGTTCAAGACCGGAAACGTGGCTCTGCCTAGCGTTCACCACATGACGAAAATCGGGAAATTCAGAGATCCGGCGGCGGAACGGCGCTATTTCGCCGCCTACGCCCGCGCCATGGCCGAGTGCCCGGAGCCGAGTGCCCTGTTCGACGTCGAGACGCGCCATGGCACCACCCGGGTCTACCGCTACGGCGGCGAAGACCCGCCGATCGCCCTGCTGCCCGGGCTCATGGCGACCTCGGCCTGTTACGCGGCGCTGATCCCCGCCTTGGCCGAACAGCACGCGGTGTACGCGATCGACACCCTCGGCGAGGCGGGACGGAGCGTGCAAACCGCGCCGTTCAAGGACATCCGTGACCGGGTGAGCGCGCTCGATGACGTCTTCGATCGCCTCGGGCTGACCTCGGTGCACCTCGTGGGTGGTTCGACCGGCGGCTGGCACGCGGTCAACCAGGCGATCCACGCACCCGGCAGAATCGCGTCACTCGGCTTGCTGGACGCGACCACCGTCTCGGCGCCGTTCGCCCGGAAGGTGTTCTGGTACGGCACACCCGCGGCCGTACTCGACAGCGAACGCCTCTGGCGGCGGTTCGTGACATGGTCCGCGGGAGAGGACGTCTTCGACCAGCCCGCCGCCCGGCTGGTGCTCGCCGGGATCCGCTCGTACCGCGCACGGGTGCCGTTCCAGGTCTGCCCGGACGAGGCGGACTTGAAGTCCATCCAGGTACCCACGCTCGCCCTCTTCGGCGGCCGAAGCGTCGTCCACGATTCGACCGCCGCCGCCGCACGACTCGAAAGCCTGCTCCCCCGGGCCGACGTCGAAATCCTGCCCGGAGCCGGGCACTACCTCTACCTCCAGCCGGAGGATCGCGAGCTGGTCATCGAGCGCCTCCTCAAGTGGGTCGCTCAGGCGGCCTTGGCGCCGGAGTGACCGCGTGCCGCCTCCAGGCTGGCCCGGCACGCGGCGATCAGCCGGGCCGAGGCGGCGCTTTCGCCGTGGCCGCACCGAGGGCAGGACATCTTGACGTCACCGGACAGCTCGTCGACGGAGACGATCAGCGCGGTCGCGCACGAACGGCACCAGCGGTGCCGGGTGATCGGGTTGACGTGCATCGGGGAGGCGACGCACTCGTGAATCCAGCGGCCGTGCACGTGGCAGGTCAGCCTGTCGTCCGGCGACAGGCGGCCGAGGTCTTCCGCGTCGTCCTCCAGCGCCAGCAGAACCGGCAGGGTACGGCGCACCGGGTTCAGCCGCGTGGTCGAGGCCAGTGTCGTGGTGGTCATCGCTTTCTCCTTCCGGCTCTTTATCAGGACGTCGAACGGAGAACGCCAGATACGACACGGCCGGGGGCCTTTCTTCCGAAGCTCTCCCCCTGCCGGGTGAATTGATCTTGGTCGAACCCAAACCGTTACCCCATTCGGGTTAACCGCGCGTATCTTTCGGATCATGACGGTCCCGCTCATCCCACTGTCCACATCAGACAGTCGCGGCCCCGGCTACCTGCTGCTTCCGCCCGCGGGTGGAATTCTCCGGACGTTCGGCCCACTCGCCGCCACGGCCGGTGCGGACGTTTGGGGCGTCGAATATCCCGGACACGGGGAACGGCCCTCGGAGCCACCGGCGTCCTCTGTCGAAGAACTCGCCACGCTCTTGGCCGATGCGACGTCCGAGGACTGGTTCTCCCGCACCGTGACGATCGGTTTCGGAATGGGCGCCTTCGTCGCGTTGGAAACGGCGCAACGGCTGGGCGTCGCCCCGGGCGCGCTGATCGTCGTGGACGCGTGCGCCCCGCAACGACGTTCGCCGGACAAGGACGCCAAGGCGGGCGCGTCGGCCATGGGGCGGGTGTTCGGCCGCACCGGGCTCACCCCGGTCGCGGGGTACCGCGATTCACCCGAAGGCTGGGAGTACGCGCTGGACCTGCTGCTCGGCGACCTCCAGCTGGTGAACGCCTACCGCGGGCCCGCCAGGACACGGCTCTCGTGCCCTCTCGCGGCGATCCGCGGCACCGACGACCCCGCGTTCGCTTCGGGCGACGACGCCACGGGCGGCTGGCGGGTGTGGACTTCCGGGCCGTTTGTGGGCCGCGTCGTCCCCGGCGGGCATCTCGGCGTTCTCGAGTCCGGCCGGGAGGCCGAGTTCTGGGCCCGGATCCGACGGCTGGAAACGGCCTTCCTCGATGTCCAACCGGAGGTCGCGTAGGCGAGGTGACGTACACCGGTGACGTCGCCCGACGCTCGCCGCGCCCTGAGCCGGACCCTTAATTTCGATCCCGTACCAGGCGTTTCGCGGGAGGGATCAGGATGCTCAGCAGGAGAAGGTTCGCGCAGGCCGTCGTCGCCGCGACGGCGGGAGCCACGGTCGCGAGTTGCTCGTCCCAGACCGCGGCGGCACCGGTGGCGGCGCCCGTCACGACCGTCGGGAACACCTCGTTCGGCCCGCTCAAGCAGATCGACGCCGGGGAGTTGAGCATCGGGTACGCCGAAGCCGGCCCCGCCGACGGTCCGGTGGTGCTCCTCCTGCACGGCTGGCCCTACGACATCCACAGCTACGTCGACGTCACCCCGCGCCTGGTCGCGGCCGGGTACCGGGTGATCGTGCCGTTCCTCCGGGGCTATGGGCCGACGCGCTTCCTGTCGAAGGACACCTTCCGCAACGGCCAGCAGTCCGCGATCGCCGCCGACATCGTCGCGCTGCTGGACGCGCTCAAGATCCAGAAGGCCGTCTTCGGCGGCTTCGACTGGGGCGCCCGGACGGCTGTGATCATCGCCGCGCTGTGGCCCGAACGCTGCAAGGCACTCGTCTCGGTGAGCGGCTACCTCGTCACCAACCGGGAGACGAACAAGCAGCCGCTCTCTCCCAGCGCGGAACTAGGTTGGTGGTACCAGTTCTATTTCGCCACCGAGCGCGGCATCCTCGGCTACGAGAAGAACCGCCACGACTTCAACAAGCTGATCTGGAAGATCGCGTCGCCGAAGTGGACCTTCGACGACGCGACCTACGACCGCTCGGCGGCCTGTTTCGACAACCCGGACCACGTGGCCATCGTGATCCACAACTACCGCTGGCGGCTCAGCCTCGCCGACGGCGACCCGAAACTCGATGCCCTCGAACAGAAACTCGCGCAGGGTCCGGCGGTCTCGGTCCCCACGATCACCATCGGCAGCGATTTCGACGGCCCGAACACCGACGGCAAGGCCTACCGATCGAAGTTCTCCGGCAAGTACGAGCACCGCGTCCTGACCGGGATCGGCCACAACGTGCCGCAAGAGGCGCCGGAGGAGTTCGCCAAGGCCGTCATCGACGTCGACCGGTTCTAGCGCGCCCCGGTGAGGTGTTCGATTGCCAGCTGGGACAGGCGGATGAAGCCGTAACCGCGTTCCGCCGCCTTGTCCGGATCGAAGTCCTCGAACGCCGACCGGTCCGCCAGCAGATCCGCGGCGGTCTCACCCTCGTTGAGCGTCGGTTTCGCCAACTCGGGGACGAGAGCGGCATCCAGCGCGGCCCGAACCTCGGGATCGGCACGGAAGGCGCGGGAGCGTTCGGCGAACAGCAGGTAGCTGGCCATGTTGGCCTCGGCGCTGACCCAGACGCCGTCCATGTTCTCCGTGCGCAGCGGCTTGTAGTCGAAGTGGCGCGGCCCGTCGTAACCGCCGTGCTCCAGCAGGTCCACCAGGAAGAACGACGACAGCACGTCGCCGTGACCGAAGACGAGATCCTGGTCGAACCGCGGGCCGCGCTGGCCGTTGAGATCGATGTGGAACAGCTTGCCCTGCCACAGGGCCTGCCCGATGCCGTGAACGATGTTGAGCCCGGCCATCTGCTCGTGCCCGACCTCCGGGTTCACGCCGACGATCTCGTGGTTGTCCAGCGTGGAGATGAACGCGAGCGCGTGCCCGACGGTCGGCAGCAGGATGTCCCCACGCGGCTCGTTCGGCTTCGGTTCGAGCGCGAGCCGGAGGCCGTAACCCTGGTCGATGACGTACTGGGCGAGGAAGTCGATGCCCTCGCGGTAGCGGTCCATCGCCGCGCGGACGTCCTTCGCGGCATCGGTCTCGCTGCCCTCACGGCCGCCCCAGAGCACGAACGTCGACGCGCCGAGTTCGGCGGCGAGGTCGAGGTTCCGCAGCACCTTCCGCAGCGCGTAGCGGCGGACTTCACGGTCGTTGCTCGTCAGGCCGCCGTCCTTGAAAACGGGGTGACTGAACAGGTTCGTGGTCACCATCGGGACGACGAGGCCGGTTTCGGCCAGCGCGGCCCGGAATCGCTTCAGGTGCCTCGCCCGCTCGGCGTCGTCCGAGCCGAACGGGATGAGGTCGTCGTCGTGGAAGGTGATGCCCCAGGCGCCGAGGTCCGAGAGGCGGTGCACGGCCTCGACCGGGTCGAGCGGTCCCCGGCTCGCCGGGCCGAACATGTCGTTCGCCTGCCAGCCGACGGTCCACAGTCCGAAGCTGAACTTGTCCGCACGCGTCGGTGCCTGAACCATCACGCCTCCCATTAGTTTGATGCCTGAACTTATCGACGCCATCCCGGCGGGTCAAGGCTTTCGTTCAGGCATCGAACGAATACAATCGCGCGATGATCGGCACGCGTCCGGCGGGACAGCACACCGTGCGGCAGCACAACGCCGCCCTCGTTCTCGGCGCGATCGCGGACGGCCCCGGCACCTCGCGGGCGGGACTCGCCGCCGCCACCGGTCTCACGAAGGCCACCGTGTCGAGCGTCGTCGACCGCCTGATCGCGGCCGACCTCGTGGCCGAAGGCGAGCCGGAGCGCCGCGTCGGCCCGGGACGGCGCGGCACGGTCGTGTCGCTCTCCCCCACCGGGCCGCACGGACTCGGCATCGAGATCGGCGTCGACTACCTGGCGTCCTGCCTGGTGGATCTGAACGGGACGGTCCGGTTCGAGGAGGTCCGGTACGCGGACAACCGGACTCCGCGTGTCTTCCAGCGCGTGTCGGCGTTCCTGCGCAAGGCGCGAAAGCGGGCGGAAGCGCTCGGCGTGCCCGTCGGCGGGGTGGGCATCGCGGTTCCGGGCCTGGTCGAATCCGGCGTCGTGCGGCTGGCCCCCAACCTGGGCTGGCGCGACGTCGACCTCGCGGACCGGCTCGGCGAGACCTTCACCGTCGCCAACGAAGCCAACTTCGCCGCGCTCGCCGAGCTCTGGCACGGCACCGCGTTGCCGGATTTCGTCCACGTGTCGGGCGAGATCGGGATCGGCGCGGGAATCGTGCTGGACCGGGCGTTGTTCGAGGGCGTCCGCGGCGCGGGCGGCGAGATCGGGCACCTGCCGGTGGCGCCCGACGGCCCGCCTTGCTCCTGCGGCGCGAACGGCTGCCTGGAACGGATGGCCGGGCAGGAGGAGATCCTGCGGCTGGCGGGCGCCGGCACGGTGGACGACTTGATCTCCGCGCTGGAATCGGACGACGCCGCGGCGTTCTCCGCGGTCGCCACCGCCGCGGGTCATCTCGGCGTCGGACTGTCCACTGTGGTCAATCTGATGGACGTCCCGGCCGTGGTGCTAGGCGGGACCTACGCGCGACTGGAGCCGTGGCTGCGTGAGCCACTTCTCGCCGAGCTCGAGCGCCGCGTACCCAGCACGGCGTGGTCGCCGGTGCGGGTCGTCCGCTCGGCGCTCGGCACGGGAGCCGCCGTACGAGGTGCGGCCGGCTCGGTCATCCGCGGCATCCTCGCGGATCCCGAGCACCATCTCACGACTCACTGGCCATCCGATCAGGACGCTCAGGGCCGGTGACCCCGGGCAGCAACGGTTCGATCGCCTGCGCCCGCTGCTCGATGTCGGGCCGCTGGGCTCGCCGTGCGTAGTCGATGAGGGCTTCGCGATCCTCCCGCAGAAGCCACCCCTGCTCGCTTCCGGTCTCCAGCCTCACGAGGTGCTGCACCAGTTCGGCGGACTCGGCGCCGAAATCCCGCATACGGCGTGTCAGCAGTTCCGCGGCACCGAGGTAGCCGTTGTTCCAGGCGTGGACGGCGAGCAACTGCGCCGTCGCGGCGAGGATGTCGCCGAGGTGGAACCCGCCTTCCGCGGCGAGATGCCCGGCGAGCCGGAAACTGCGTCTGCCCTCGCCGACCGGACCCTCCTCGCGAATCGCTTCGAGCAGCGCCCCGATCTGCCGCGTCAGGTAATCCTGACCCGCGCCTTCCACCGTCACCGCAGTCCTCCACCCATTCGCCGAGATCGTAGGAAGGTGTCAATGGGGAGTACTTCAGATACATCGAATGCCGAACCGTTATCACCCGAATGGGGTGTGCGGCGGTGCCTCTCGGTCAACAGGGTGCCACGGCTCCCGTCTCGCCCGCGGGGCACCAACCCGGATGCTGACGCAACCACTGGTCTCGCTCCCGCTCGACGTCGCGCTGAGTCATCCCGCGCGCGGCGTTGACGCAGCCGCCGGTCTGGCATTTGGTGTTCGTCCCCGGCTCGTAGCACTGGCTCGCATCCTTGCGGCAGGCCGCTTTGCGCTGGTCGGCCTTGGTCTTGGTGGGCGCGTTCGTCTTGGCGGGCACCTTGGTCGTGGTCGGCGCGGCAACGGTCGAAGTGGTGACGATCGTCGTGGTGGCTTCCGTGCTCGGTGGCACTGTCGCCTCCGCGCTCGTCGTGACCGTGACGGCCGGGCGCGCGGGCGGATCCGGCGACGCGCAGGCCACTGTCCCGAAGACGAGAACGGCGGCCGATATCAGGAGCAGCACACGCGCCACGATTCCTCCGCCTCCGCCATCGAACCCGCCTGTATTCGGCGGGTGAGCGAAGAGCGTTACAGAGTCCCGGGACGACGCATGCGACGCGTCGCCCCGGGACTCACTGGCGCGGCAAGGGTCAGCTGGTGGTGGCGGTGTTGATCGCCCGTGCGTACGCGGCGGCCGTGCCTTGCGCCGAACACTTCTTGATGTCGTCGTACAGCCACATGAAGCCACCGGGGATGCCCGCGGAAGATTTCCACGACCTCATCCGGCTCTCCACCTGCGCGGGCGAGTTCCCCGCGGTGCAGCCGGAACCGTTCTTGCTCCACAGCCCCGGATCCACCGGCATGCCGAGCGACTGCGACCACGTCGCCGGGTTGTTGCCGCTGCCGCCCGCGTACGCCTGGAGGTACACGCGATCGACCAGGCCGCCGAGCCCGTTCTTCACGCCCTGCCAGTACGAGACCGCGGTGTACGGCGCGAGCGTGAAGTTGCGGTAGCCCATGGCGTTCGCCATCCGGGCGAAGGTGACGGTGGAGTCGACGTCGTAGTGCGATTCGTCGTCGTTGTTGATCGCGTCGGCGCCGGTGGCGTCCTTCAGCGCCAGGAAGTTGCGGTACAGAATGGTCCCGCTGCCGGTGCCGTCGCGCGTGATCAGGTTGTCGATGGCTTCCCAGTCGGGCGTGCCCCAGGCGCCGACCGAGACCTCGATGCGGTTGACCGACGTCGGTGCCTGCTTCAGCGTCCGTAGCCTCGCCGGCCATCCGGCATCGCCGACGTACCGGCCGCCCGCGACCACGAGGTGGTCGTTGTAGTACAGGTCCCCGTTGTCGTGGACGTGGATGCTCCACAGGATGACCGTGGTGAACCCCGACGAGCGCAGGGTGTCCATGACGCCCTGTCCGTCCTGATAGAACGGTCCCCCGCCGTAGATCGCGGAGCGTCCGGCCGCGGCGGGTGCGGCCTCGGCTTCGGCGGCGCTCGGTTGACTCGTCTGGACGATCGCCGCGGCGGCCGCGAAGGCCACCATCGCCCGCACCCAGGTCCACCTCATCAGGTCAGCTCCCTTCGTCCTGTTCCGGAGGGTATGAGATTTTCCAACGGCGGAGCCAGGTTTGTTCGGAGATCTGTCCGGTGGAATAGGCCGTTCAGCGCATGCCACCGCTAGTTCAGTGGCCGAAGTACGTGAACGCCCCCTTCACTACCTTGAGCGTAGGGAAGGATGCCTTCACCGAGAGGCGGACCACCACAATCACCCCATGGACCTCAACAGTCACCGCCGCGGCGCGTGAAGGCCCCTTCATTGCGCCTAGGTACAGGGCCTCGGCAAAGTCGACTATTCGCGCGTGTCAGGTTTCGAGGGCTTCCAGTGGGCGATTGTCGCCTGACGGCGGTGCGACTGTCCACAAGGGACTCCGGAACGGGTTCTGATGCCCGATTCAGGCGCTTTGCGCGATTTCGCGCGGGGGTCGTGAGTGACAAGAAGCGTTAGAACGACCTTTACCGCTCACGACCACCACGCAAACCACCCAAATCGGGCAAAAATGCGTCGAGACTGCCCTCAGTGGACATTCGAGGAGCGTTTCAGGCCACGGGTGACGAGCCCACTCCCTCACCCCTGCGACCAGCGGAAGCCGACTTTGCCGGAACCCTTGCCTAGGTACATTAAGGGGTCCTTCACGTACCGCCGTCGAGCGCAAGGACCGCATTCAGAGGACTAAACGCGGGGGGCGGCGCCCTGCTGTTCCTCGAAGATCAGCCAGGTCCGGGTCGACCGCACGCCGTCCAGTGCCTGCAGGCGTTCCAGGACGACGTCCCGCAGTGACGTGTTGTCCGGCGTCCGCACCAGCAGCAGGATGTCGAAGTCGCCGCCGACCAGCGACACGTGCTCGACGTACGGGATCTCCCGCAACTCGGCCGACATCGTGCGCCACGACGTCTGCTCGACGGTGATCAGGATGTACGCGCTCGTCCCGAGTCCGGCCCGCCGCGGATCGATCCTCGCGCCGAAGCCGGTGATGACGCCTTCGGACATCAGGCGATCGAGGCGAGCGTAGGCGTTGGTGCGCGAAATGTGCAGCCGCTCCGCCAGCGCGCGGACGGCGAGCCTGCCGTCCACGGACAGTTCGTTGAGGATCTCGCGGTCGATGTCGTCGAGGGCAAGGACCGTTCGTCCCGGATCCGGCCCGTGAGCCACGCCACTTGTGGACGGTTGGCGCGACTGAACCGATTCTGCGGACAGTTTGTCGCTCATTTCGCCTGCCCCTTGAACACCAGGACTCCGGAAACCACCATTTCAGCATCATATGTCTGCGAAAGGTGGTGCTGCGTCATGTCGCGGGAGACTCTTGCCGCCGCGTTGCTGCCGTCACCGGTCCCGGTGCGGTTCCTCGCCGAGGACGGCACGCGCGTCGACGAGCACGGCGGCTACACCGCGCCGCCGTCCGATCGGCTCGTCGAGGCCTACCGGCTGATGGTGCTAGGCCGCCGGTTCGACGTCCAGGCGACCGCGCTGACCAAGCAAGGGCGCCTCGCGGTCTATCCGTCGAGCGCCGGCCAGGAGGCCTGCCAGGTCGCGAGCGCGCTGGCCCTCACCGACGCCGACTGGCTCTTCCCCACCTACCGCGACTCGGTCGCGCTGGTCGCCCGCGGGCTCGAGCCGGGCGAGATCCTGACGCTGCTCCGTGGTGACGCGCACTGCGGCTACGACCCCGCCGAAACCCGGGTCGCTCCCCAGTGCACGCCGCTGGCCACCCAGACCCTCCACGCCGCCGGGCTCGCGCACGCGATGCAGCGCCGGGGCGAGGAGGCCGTCGCGTTCGCGCTCATCGGCGACGGCGCCACCAGTGAAGGCGACTTCCACGAGGCGCTCAACTTCGCGGCCGTGTTCAAGGCGCCCGTGGTGTTCTTCGTGCAGAACAACGGGTTCGCGATCTCGGTGCCGTTCGAGAAGCAGAGCGCCGCGCCCGCGCTGGCCTACAAGGGCGTCGGCTACGGCGTCCGTTCCGAACAGGTCGACGGCAACGACGCCGTCGCGGTCCTTTCGGTGCTGGACGACGCCGTCGCGCATGCGCGGGCCGGTCGCGGGCCGGTGCTGGTCGAGGCGCACACCTACCGGATCGACGCGCACACCAACGCCGACGACGCCACCCGCTACCGCGACCAGGCCGAGGTCGAGAAGTGGCGCGCGGCCGACCCGGTCCGGCGCCTCGAGACCTACCTGACCAACGAAAGCCTGCTGTCCGGCGAAGACATCGAACGGTTCCGGGCCGAGGCGGAGACCTTCGCGGCCGGGGTGCGCGACACGTTGAACGCGGACGTGGAGCCGGATCCGTTGTCGTTGTTCGAGCACGTGTACGCCGTTCCGACCCGTCAGCTGGCCGCTCAGCGGGCGCTGGTCGCGGCCGAACTGGAAGCCGTGGAGGGCTGATGACCGAGATCTCGATGGCCCAGGCACTCAACGCCGCCTTGCGTGACGCGGTCAAGGACGACGATCGCGTGCTGATCTTCGGTGAGGACGTCGGCCCGCTCGGCGGCGTCTTCCGGGTGACCGACGGCATCACCGCCGACTTCGGCGAGGAACGCTGTTTCGACACCCCGCTGGCGGAGTCCGGCATCGTCGGCTTCGCGGTCGGGATGGCGATGGGCGGGTTCCGCCCGGTGGTCGAAATGCAGTTCGACGCCTTCGCCTACCCCGCCTTCGAGCAGATCACCTCGCACGTCGCGAAGCTGCGGAACCGCACCCGCGGCGCGCTGTCGCTGCCGATGGTCATCCGGATCCCTTACGCGGGCGGGATCGGCGGCGTCGAGCACCACTGCGATTCGAGCGAGGCCTACTACACCCACACGCCCGGCCTGCGCGTCGTCACGCCCGGCACGCCCCAGGACGCCTACGACCTCTTGCGCGACTCGATCGACTCACCGGACCCGGTGATCTTCCTCGAGCCCAAGTGCCGCTACTGGGCGAAGGAAACCGTGTCCTTCACCCGCGACGGCGCGGCCATGGACCGCGCGGTCGTGCGCCGCGAAGGCAAGGACGTCACGTTGATCGCGTACGGCCCGATGGTCGCCACCGCGCTGGAGACCGCGGAAGCCGCGAAGGCCGAGGGCTGGGACGTCGAGGTGGTCGACCTCAGGTCCCTGAGCCCGTTCGACGACGAGACCGTCACCGCTTCCGTGCGCCGGACCGGGCGCGCGGTCGTCGTCCACGAGGCCGCCGGGTTCGGCGGTTACGGCGCCGAGGTGGTCGCGCGGGTCACAGAGCAGTGTTTCCACCAGCTGCACGCGCCCGTTCTGCGTGTCACGGGACTAGATATCCCTTATCCGCCGCCGAAGCTGGAGCGCCATCAGCTTCCGGACGTCGACCGGATCCTGGACACCGTCGCCCGGCTGCAGTGGAACGACGAGCCGGCGGTGGCCGGTGCCTGACTTCCTGCTCCCCGACCTCGGCGAGGGACTGACCGAAGGCACCATCGTCACCTGGCTCGTCGCGGGGGGCGACACCGTCGGCGTCGACCAGCCCGTCGTCGAGGTGGAGACCGCGAAGGCCGCGGTCGAGGTGCCGGTGCCGTTCGCCGGTGTCGTCACCCGCCTGCACGGCGAACCCGGCCAGTCGCTGCCGGTCGGCGCTCCCCTGCTCACCATCGGCCCCGGATTCACCGAACCCGGCGTGACGACGGCGAGCGAGGGCAGCGGCAACGTCCTCATCGGTTACGGCACGACCACCACGACACGGCGCCGCCGGACGCGCACTGTCGTGACCGCTCCCGTGAAGCCGTCCAAGGCGCCGGGCGTGATCTCGCCGTTCGTCCGCAAGATGGCCGCCGACAACGAGATCGACCTGACGAAGCTGACCGGTAGCGGTCCGGGCGGCATCATCCGGCGGGCCGACGTCGAAGAGGCGCTCACCGTCCCCGCGCAAAGGGACGGCGAGAAGCGGATCCCGCTGACCGGGGTCCGCAAGGCGGTCGCCGACAAGCTGACGACCTCGCGGCGTCAGATTCCCGAAGCGACGGTCTGGGTCGACGTCGACGCGACGGAACTCGTCGCCGCGCGGAAGTCGCTCAACGTCTCGGCACCGGACCGCCCGGTGAGCCTCCTCGGCCTCATCGCACGGTTCGCCGTGGCGGGGCTGCGGAAGTACCCCGAGCTGAATTCACGTGTCGAAGGCGACGAAATCGTCCAGCTGCGGGACATCAACCTCGGTTTCGCGGCGCAGACGGACCGTGGTCTCGTGGTGCCGGTCGTCCGCGACGCGGGTTCACTGTCCACAAGGGAGCTTTCCGCGGCGATCGGCGATCGGACCGCCCAGGCCCGTGAAGGGAAACTCGGTCCGGCCGGCCTCACCGGCGGGACGTTCACGGTGAACAACTACGGCGTGTTCGGAGTGGACGGCTCGGCCGCGATCATCAACCATCCGGAGGCGGCCATCCTCGGCATCGGCCGGATCATCGACCGCGCCTGGGTCGTCGACGGCGCGTTGGTGGCACGGAAGGTCTGCGAACTCACGCTGGCGTTCGACCACCGGGTGTGCGACGGCGGGACGGCGGGCGGCTTCCTGCGGTTCGTCGCCGACTGCGTCGAGTCGCCGGTCACCGCGCTCGGGGATCTCTGAGCGGGTCGCACAACTCCCGGTTGTGGAGGGTCAACGACCCGTTGTTCGACTTCGGCGCCCCGGCTTGCTTTGATCTCGCGAGTGGGTGGGAGATCGCTGGGGCGACGGTTCGGCTGGCTTTGGGCGGCGTACGCGGCGAGCGCGTTCGGTACGAGGTTCGCGTTCGACGCGTTCAGCCTCATCGCCATCGTGGCGCTGGGCGCGGGCGCCACCGAGGTGTCGCTGCTGGCGGCCGCCGGTCTCGTCGTGGGTGCCGTGGTCGCGCTTCCGCTCGGTCCCTGGGTCGAGTTCCGCCGGAAACGGCCGGTGATGATCGCGATGGACCTGGTCCGCTGCGCGGCGTTGCTGACCGTCCCGGTGGCGTACGCGTTCGGGATGCTCGGCTTCGGACAGCTTCTCGCCGTGTCGGTCGTCGTCGCCGCGGCCGACATCACCTTCCTGGCCGCGAGCGGGGCGTTCCTGAAAACGCTGCTGCCCAAGGAAGATCTGCTCGTCGCGAACGCCAGGTTCGAATCCACCACCTGGACCGCGACCGTACTCGGCCCGCCGCTCGGCGGGTTCGCCGTCGGCCTGTTCGGGCCGGTGATCACGATCGCCGCCGACGCGGTCAGCTACCTGCTCTCGGCGGTGGGGATCCGCGCGGTCGGCGGCTCGGAGCCGCCACCCGCGAAGCCGGAAGGCCCCCGGCTGAGCGGCCGGGACCTGCGGGAAGGCTGGCGGTTCATCCTCACCCATCCGCTGCTGCGGCCCCTGTTCGTCAACACGATCGTGGTCAACGGCCTGATCATGGCGACCGCGCCCCTGTTCGCCGTCCTGATGCTCGGGCAACTCGGCTTCGCCCCGTGGGAGTACGCGGTGGCCTTCGCCGTGCCTTGCCTCGGCGGACTGATCGGGTCGAGGCTCTCCCGGAGTCTGGTCGCCCGGTACGGCCGGGACCGGGTCCTGTTCACCGCCGGCTGGCTGCGCGTCTGCTGGCCCGTCGGGCTGGTGTTCATCCATCCGGGGGTCTCGGGGCTGATCCTGGTCATCGTCGTCGAGTTCTGCCTGATCACCTGCATCGGCGTGTTCAACCCGGTGCTGGCCACGAGCAGGCTCGAACAGGTGCCCCTCGACCGCGCGGCGCGCACCCTGTCGGCCTGGTCGATCGCCGGCAAGCTCACCACCGCGGCCCTGACCGCGCTGTGGGGCCTGCTCGCCGCGTTCACCGGCGCGCGTGCCGCTGTCGGCATCGCCGGGGCGCTCATGCTCGCGACGCCGCTCCTGCTCCCCCGAAAACGTCGGACCGCTGTGCCAGTATCGGCGAATGGCGATCAAGAGAGTGGTTTCCGATCTGGAGATCACGTCGATGGAAGAGACGAAGGCCTTCTACGTTCAGGTACTCGGCTTCGAGGTGGTGATGGACCACGGCTGGATCGTGACGCTGGCCGACCCGGATCGGCCGGAGGTGCAGCTGAGCCTCATGACCCATGACGAAACCGCGCCCGTCGTCCCGGTCGCCTCGATCGAGGTCGACGACGTGGACGCGAGTTACGCGGCGGCCAAGGCGTCCGGCGCGGAGATCGTGCACGAACTGACCGACGAGCCGTGGGGCGTCCGCCGGTTCTTCGTCCGAGATCCCGGCGGTCACGTGGTCAACGTGCTGTCCCATCGCTGAGGCCGTTCGGCCCAGCTCGCTGGGCCCGATGGCGGGTTTCATCAAAATTTCATGACGCATCCCTAGCGTTCGAACACGCACCGTAGTCGAACGAAAGGGACGATGAATGTGAAGAAACTCAGGGGGATCCTGGTCGCGGCCGCGCTGGCCACCGGGCTGATCGGCGCCACCGCGCCGGCTGCCCAGGCCGGCGCGGCCGACCAGGCGCGCTACTACATCCTCATAGGCGGCACCTGCGACGGCGCCGCGACCGTCTACAACGACGCCTGGTTGCGGGGCGGGATCCGCAAGGTGGTCCACTACCCGGCCGGGGCCGCCGGCGCGCCCAACTGCGACCAGACGCCGATGGACCAGAGCGTCGCGCGCGGGCACGAAGAAGCCCGGCGCGTCGTCCAAAGCTCCTTCGACGAGAACCCCGGCGCCGAGTTCACCGTCGTCGGCTACTCGCAGGGCGCGCTGGTCGCGAACCTGGTGCTGAACGACATCGCCGACGGGAAACTGGCCGTGGACAAGTCGCGGTTCCGGGCGAAGATCTTCGCCGACCCGATGCAACCGGTCGGTCCTCCGGGACGCGGGATCAGCGCGGTGCTCCCGGCGGGCACCGGGGCGCCGTCGCCGTTCGGCGGCTACGTGTCCTTCGGGCCGGGCCGCACCGATTTCGGCGGTATCCCGTTCATCCGCTACTGCATCGAGACCGACGGTGTCTGCCACTTCGACACCTTCGAGGCGCCTGGCGGGTACTTCGCCCAGCACCTTTGTTACCAGTGGGCCCGTCCCACCGATCACCGCTCGATCATGGAGGACACGATCGCGGACGGCGTGTACACCAACGGTTCGCACGCGTTGCCGCGGCAGAACTGCCGTCCGCCGCATCCCGCGCCGTGACCCGGTGAAGACTGCTGCCGCCCGGCACCCGATCGCCGGGTGACAGCGGATCGAGCGATGGCCCGCCCACAGTGTCGTGAGCGGGCCATCGTCGGTCACTTGCAGAACGCGGTGTCCACAGTGGCCATCACGGCCTTGGAGCCCTTCTCGGGTTCGCCGAAGGTCCCCGGCATCGCGGTCACCGCGAGACCGACGGTGCGGCCGTCTTCCGTGGCACCGCCACGGGTTTCGAACCCGTCGATGTCCCCACCGTGCCCCCAGTACACCCCGCCGCAGCTGAGCGGGTTGCTCATCAGGCCGAGGCCGTATTTCGTCCCGGGGAACAAAGGCGCGTCGACCGTCTTCCGCATCTCGGCCAGCTGCGCCGCGGGCAGCAGCTTGCCTTCGAGCAGGACACGGAAGAGCTTGCCGAGGTCGCTGGGCGTCGAGATCAGCTGACCGGCCGCCCCAGCCCAGGACGGATCCATCTCGGTCGCGTCGATCACCTTGCCGGTGGCGACATTTCCGGTGGCATACCCCTGTGGGTGCCGCCCCTGGATGGTCTGGTCGCCGACCTGCGGCCAGTAGGTGTTCTCGAGGCCTGCCTTCTTGATCACGCGTTCGGCGATCTGTTCCTGGATCGGACGTCCGGTCACCTTTTCGACGACCATGCCCGCCAGCAGGTAGCCGGTATTGCTGTACTCCCATTTGGTACCCGGCTGGAACTTCGCCGGATGGCTCAGCGCCGCGGCCAGCAGCTCGTGATTCGGGAAGTACCGGTGCTGCACCTGTTCGAAGTCCCGCAGCCCGAGGTGTTCGGTGTAGTTCGGCAGCCCGCTGGTGTGCTGCAACAGCTGCCGGACGGTGATCTTGGTGGCGTCGATGCCTTCGCCACGCACGATTCCGGGAAGGTACTTTTCGATCGGCGCGTCCAGTTCCACCTTGCCCTCGGCCACCAGCTGCAGGACGACGACCGCGGTGAACGTCTTGGTGTTGCTCCCCGCCCGGACGGTGCCGTCGCGAGGGACCGGGACCTGACGGTCGATCCGCGAGGACCCCGCCACCAGCGACGTCGTGCGTCCTCGGCCGGTCACGTAGGCCAGCGCGGCCGGGAACTTCTCCTGACGTACCAACGAGTCGAGGCCTTTCTGCAGCTCAGAACCCTTGGCCGGGGCCGCATCCGCCGCCGTGGTCCAGGCGGCGCCCATCAGCCCAGCCACCGTCAGGACCACAACACCCTTGCGTAGCGTCATTCGCACTCCTTCATCGACCGGATCAACACCGATGACACTGGTCGAATCGGGCATGAAGATCAGGAGGGCAGGCTGCCGGATCAGGGGTGGCGCTGGCGCTACCCCTATTAGTAGGGAACTTTTTTCCGACCAGAATTCGTCCCACCATTGTCCGGGCGGGACACGGCTGGTTAAGGTCAGTTCGGTAAGTGGACTAGACCACCCGAGGCCGGGAGGCGACGATGCCCCTCGACGAACAGCAGACCTGGGCGATGCTGCGAGAGCTGGACGAACCCGGCCACTGGGAAGTGCCGCACGACTTCGACGGGCCTGCCGCGCGCGCCCGATTCGAGCGGCTGGCCGAGCAGCTCGGGCGGGCATTCGACTGCGTCTGCGAAGTCGATCGTCATGTCCAGGACGCCAGCCATCTCGGCAGGATCGAGATCCCGGCGAGCGCGACGCCTGCGCCGGACCACCTGACGGTCACGATCAGCAATTTCGGCGGCCTGGCCGCGGTGACCCTGGGAAATCCGGGCAGTTACGACGAGGACGAGGAACTCGAGTTCTTCCCGGCGCGGGATCGGAAACGGGTCGAAGACGAGCTGGAAGCACTCGGCTACCTGCCCGTCTCCGAACATCCGCTGTGGACCAAGTACACCGGGATCAGCGGCTTCGACGCCCTCTACCCGCCGGACCGGCCGCCGTCGTGGTGGGACCGGTTCTTCGACTACCTCTAGGCGTGGCTCGGCGCGAGCGCGGCGGCGAGTTCCGCCGCGTTCGGCACGCTGACGAGCACCTCGTCGAAGGGGAGCCCGGCGGCCGCGCGATCGACCTCGACCCGCAGCGCCGGCACGCCCCTGCGGACCGACACCAGCTGACGGACCCCCGTCCCCAGCCCCCAGTAGCCCACCTTCAGTACGCCGCTGACCAACACTCCGGCCCGTCCCCCGCGCGCTCGCCCCACTGGCTCCTCGACGCACTCGACGGCCTTGATCGCCGCCAGCGGGACGACCACTTCTTCGCGCCATACGGCCAACCGCTCCCAGGCCGAGAACCTCACTCGCACTCCGCCCTCGGCGATGTCCATCTTCGCCATCACGACCACCTTCCACCGGTAGCTAGCTGATGTAGTTGTTATAGCAAGTGTATAGCAGATATCCTGGGCGAGTGTTGCTGACTCTCGACCTCGACAGCGAGGTGCCGATCTACCAGCAGATCCGCGACCGGATCGTCGAAGCCGTCGCCGACGGCGTGCTGGTCGAGGGCACCAGCCTGCCCTCGACCCGGCAACTCGGCGCCGACCTCGGGATCAACTTCCACACCGTCAACAAGGCCTACGACCTGCTGCGGACGCAGGGATTCATCCGGATCAACCGCAAGACCGGCGCCGTCGTCCGCCGGGACGCGGCCTCCGGGCCGGCGGAAGACGGCTACGCGGACGAGTGGCAGGAGCGGCTGCGCACCCTGCTCGCCGAGGCCGTCGCGCTCGGCCTGGGTCCGCGCGAGGTGACGGGCCGGTGCGAGACCGTGCTGGACTCCTTCGCGGTGAGCACACGGCGATGACCGGCCCGATGTGGCTGAACCTGGCCCTGATCGCGTTCACCGCGGCCGTCTTCCGGTCGGCGCCCGCGCTGGCGCGCCCGACGCTCCCGTTCGGCGTCCGGATCCCGGCCGGGCACACCGCGGAACCCGTCATCGTCCTCATTCGCCGCCGCTACAACCAGGGAATCGTGGCGGCGGCCCTTCTCGCAATCGCGGCGGTGCTCTTCGCCTGGCTCGCGCCGGACGTCGTCCTGATCGGTCTCGTCGTGGCCTGTTCGCTACTCGGCGCGCTGGCGCATCGTTCGATCGTCGCCGCGAAACGGGAAGGCGCCTGGTACGCCGGGACACGACAGGCCGTCGCCGCCGACACCTCGTTGCGGGCTGATCCTGTCCGTCCACAGTGGATCCTCCTGGTGCCGGCGGGGTTGCTGGCCATCGTCACGGCGGCCATCGGCCTGTTCCGGGACACGGCGGCCTTCTCGCCGGTGTTCGCGCAGGTCCTGACCGTCGTGCTGATCTCGCTCCTGGCGATCTCGATCCCCCGTGCCCGCCCCGAGATCGACGCCGCGCAGCCGTCGGTTTCGGCGTCGCGGTATCGGGAGTACCTGCACGGTGTCCTCAGCCTGCTGCTGGTCTCCGCCGGTTGTGTCAACGCGACCCTGCTCGTGGTTTCGCTCCAGCTGTGGGAGGTCGTCGAAACGAGCGTGCCGGTCACGATCGTGGCCTACCTCCCCCTCGTCGCCGCTTTCGTCGCGTGGCTCGCCTTCTCCGTCCGGGCGGGCGACGCCGGGCACCGGCTGTCGCCCACCGTCGACGAAGCGGAGACCCCGTACGAGCAACGCGACGACGACCGCTTCTGGCACGCCGCCGGGATGGTCTACCTGAACCGGAACGACCCGGCGCTGCTGGTGCACCGCCGGGTCGGGACCTACTGGACGCTCAACCTGGGGCATCCGATCGCCTGGCTGGTCCTCTCCGCGGTCGCCGTGGCCGGGGTGCTCGCCGGAACCGGTGTCGTGACCCTCACGACCAAGGGTGCTTGACGGTGCGGTGTGGTGACCGCCTGGATCACCGGGTGTGATCAGAGGAGCCCGGGCCGCTCGTTACCCTGAGGCAATGACGTCGCACAAGACCCCTCAAACCATGAAGCCCGCGACAGCGGCGAAGAAGCTGGGTGTGTACCTCGAGGCCACCCCGGCGGAGTTCCAGGAGGGTGTCGTCTCCCGCGACGAACTGAACGCGCTGCAGACCGAACCGCCCGAGTGGCTGCGGGATCTGCGCCGCAACGGGCCGCACCCGCGTCCCGTCATCGCGGCCAAGCTGGGCATCTCCATCAGCGGCCTGGCGCGAGGCGGGATCACCGGCGCGCTCACCACCGAACAGATCGACGCGGTCAAGACCGAAGACCCCGACTGGCTGAAGCGAGAGCGCGAGACCCAGGCCGAGGTCCGCAAGGAAGAGGCCCGGGTGAAGGCCGCCCGCACCGAAAGCTAGCCCCGGCGGCGAGGCTTTCCGCGCTTCCCGCCCTTGGGAGCACCGCGCTGCCCGCCCTGCGGCTTCCGGCCGCCGGGCTGGGGGCGCTTGCTCTTCGGCGGGGCCTTCTTCTCCTGAACCTTCTCCTGGACCTGCTTCTCCGGCGCCTGCTGCCGTCCCCGGGTGCTGTTGACGGTCCGGCCGCGGACGATCCCGATGAACTGCTCCATCAGATCGGTGGTCTCGTCCTCCGGCCAGGACAGCGCGACACCGGACTCCGGCGCTCCGGAGATCGGACGGAAGGTCAGATCACGCCGGTGGTGCAGCCGCGCGAGGGACTGCGGGACGAGCAGGAGCCCGACACCGGCGGCGACCAGTTCGATGGCGTCCGCCGTGGTGGCCGGGCGCTCCAGCGCGGGTTTCCCGGGCGGCCGGTCCCAGTCCAGCGTGTCGTCGAGCGGATGCAGGACGACGTCGTCGGCGATGTCGTCGACGGAGACCTCGTCCGCGGCGGCGACCAGGTGGTCCTTGGGGACGACCACCACGGTCGTCTCGGTGTAGAGCGGGATCGCGTGCAGCCCCTCGCGATCGATCGGGAGCCTCAGCAGGACGGCGTCCACGTCACGCGCACGGACCAGCGCGGCGGCGTCGGCGGCCGGTGTCTGGACGAGCTCCAGTGGGACGCCGGGCGACCGCTCGTTCCAGATCCGGACCCACTTCGAGGGCGTCACGCCGGGGACGTACGCGAGCTTGAAGGGGGCGGGGGTGTCCGGGCCGGTCATGGGGGCAACGTTACCGGGCGTGGTGTGACTCCTCGTGGGTGGTAAGGACGGTTCTCATTGAGGGCTAGGGCAAAGGTGGCGTCGTGTCTGAACCGAGGGTGAGTGAAGGCGTGACTCGCGTGATCGGAGCCGGATCTCGCGTGATCGGACGGCGAACTGGAGTCGCACCACGCCACTGTCTCTAGCTCGCCCTTGCGAGTACATGAAGGCCCCCTTCCTTGCGTCTAGCGCAAGGAAGGGGGCCTTCATGTACTCGGGGAAGGGGCCCTTCGCGCGCCGCCGTGACTGCTGGGGCTGGCGGTATCGCTGAGGCCTCGGAAGGCGATCGCGTAGTCCGTGAAGGCCTCCTTCACTACCTTCAGGGTAGGCAAGGAGGCCTTCACGGACCTGCGAACCGGCTACGGAGCCCAAGCCGCCGAGACCGCCCAGGTGACGTCCTGGTCATACGAGACCGGGTTGTCGAACGGGTGGCCACCGCCGCTGGCGGCGACGAAGACCTCCTCGGCGTAGTGCCGCATGTTCGTGCCGAGTTCGTTCACCGACGCGAGCCGCACGCCACCGGCCCCGGGCTGGGCGCAGAACGTGGCGTCCTTCCGGAACAGGTCGGTGTTGTCGTTCCCGCCGAGCCGCACCCGGAAGTCCGCGTGCCGGAGGAATTGGCCCGGATAATTGCGCGCCTCCAGCGAATAGCACGACGGATCCGCGAGCCCGCGCCGCACGAAGAACGTCGCGTCCGCCTTCAGCAGTGCGGGGCTGGAGCCGTTGACGACGTCCGTCCGCGCGAGGCCGTCACGGTGCCGCAGGAACCGGTCGGTGAAGCCCGGTGTCGTCACCTTGAACGACCGCGCCTGGTCCAGCGGCAGGTCGGCGCCACTGCGCCAGAGCGGGACCGAGGCCGCCCAGGTCGTGTCCGCTGCGAAGCCCGACGGCGTGTCCCACGGGTTCGCCCCGCCGCTGCGCGCGAGATAAACGGTCTCGGCGTAGTGGCGGATGAAGGCGCCGCGCTGGTTGAACGACTC
The DNA here is from genome assembly GCF_046549035.1 of Amycolatopsis sp. lyj-90. Lineage (NCBI taxonomy): Bacteria > Bacillati > Actinomycetota > Actinomycetes > Pseudonocardiales > Pseudonocardiaceae > Amycolatopsis > Amycolatopsis sp. lyj-90. The sequence continues at coordinate 526,562 of NZ_JAJPWP010000004.1, read as the reverse complement.
CAGCGCCGTTCCGCCGGCGCCTTCCCTCGCGCAGAAGGTCGCGTCCGCGGCGAACAAGGCCGAACCGTCGTTCGCGTCCTTGCGGATCCGTGACGACGCGTGCCGAAGGAACTGACCGGGGTAGTTCCGCGACTCGAACGACAGGCACGAAGCGTCGGCCAGCCCTTGCCGTACCCAGAACGTCGCGTCCTTCTTGGCGGCGTCCGCGCTGCCTTCGCCGAGGACGTCGGTGCGCACGAAGTCGTTCTGGTGCCGCAGGTACCGGTCGGTGTACCCGGCCGTGGTCACCCTCAGCGAAACCGGCTCGCCCCGGCCAACCTCGGTGCCCTTGGCGATGGCGAGCACCTTCTGGTTGATCTCGCGCACCCGCGCCTCGGTCATTTTCAGGACCCGGCGGTCGTAGGTGTAGAAGCCGTTGACCTCGTTTTCGACGTCGTACGGCTCGGTGTACACCGACGCGGAAAGCCCGCGGCCGTGCACGAACCGCCCGACCTGCTTCGTGATCTCCACGTACCGGTTCGTCAGCGACGTCTCGTCGGGATACAGCGCGCCGTACGCGAAACCCTTGCCCGGCTCCCATTCGTGCCCGACGACGCGTCTGCCGAGGCCACCGTACTCACCCAGCACCGCGACCCGTCTCGCGTCGGGTTGCCTCGTGCCGGTGGAGACCTGGTAGGCGTGGTCGTCGATCACGTCCCCGTTGCCCGGGTCCGGATCGGACACGCAGCAGTTGGAACCCGAGTTGTGGTTGATCAGCCGCGTGTTGTCGATCGAGCGGACCAGGTCGACGATGCGCCCTGCGTCGTACTCGCCCCAGCCCTCGTTGAACGGCACCCACTGCACGATCGACGTGATGCTCTTGTGCTGCTCGATCATCCGCCGAAGCTCGGACTCGAAGTTCGTGTGCCCGTTGGGAACCTCGTCGATCGAGTCGAGCGACGGCATGTCCTGCCAGACCATCAGCCCGAGCCTGTCGGCGTGATAGAACCACCGCGCGGGCTCGACCTTGATGTGCTTGCGGACCATGTTGAAGCCCAAGGCCTTCTGGCGTTCGAGGTCGAACCGCAGCGCCTCGTCCGTCGGCGCGGTGTAGATGCCGTCCGGCCAGTAGCCCTGGTCCAAGGTGCCCAGCTGGAAGACGAACTTCCCGTTGAGCAGCGGCCGCATCACGCCGCCGACCATCGCCTTGCCCAGTGACCGCATGCCGAAGTACCCGGTGACGGCGTCACCTCCGGGCAGCCGCACCCGCAGGTCGTAGAGGAACGGATCGTCGGGTGACCACAGGCGCGCGTTCGGGACCGGGACACGGAGGTGGGACCCGACGGCGCCGGTCGCGGTACCGACCACTTGGCCGCCCGAAAGCACTTCGGCGGTCGCCTGCTGCCCGGGTGTGCCCTGGACGACGAGGTCGAGCGCGCCACCGGGGACGTCGGGCGTGGTGTCGAGCCGGGTGATGTGCTCGGCGCGGACCGGTTCCAGCCACACGGTCTGCCAGATCCCCGACGCCGCCGTGTAGAAGATGCCGCTGGGCGTCTTGCGCTGCTTCCCGACCGGATAGCGGCTGCCGTCGACGGGCGACGCGACGCCGACGACGATCTCGTTCTCCCCCGCCTTGAGCGCCGGGGTGATGTCGAACGAGAAGGCGTCGAAACCGCCGGTGTGGCTCCCGATCGACGTCCCGTTGACCCACACCCTGGTCTCCCAGGTGACGGCGCCGAAGTTGAGCTTCACCCTTCGACCGTCCCAAGTGGACGGAACGGTGAAGGTACGGCGGTAGAACATGTTGTCCTCGTGCCGTTTGATCCCCGACAGCATCGACTCGATCGGGTAAGGCACCAGGACGTTCTCGCTCAGCGGCCTGCCGATCGGCGGCGAGTTCAGGTTCGGCGCACCGGTGAAGCCCCAGGTCCCGTTGAGGTTGAGCCATTCCGAGCGCACCAGTTGCGGGCGCGGGTACTCGGGCAGCGCGTTCGACGGCGAGACCTGACTCGTCCACGGGGTCGGGAGCGGGACGGGGGCGGCTTGGGCGACGGGGACGAGTGTCGTCGCGGCGGCCAGCAGACCGGCCACGACGCTCAGGGCGCGTGCGGTTCTTCGGTGCATGCGATCTCCCTATCTCCGGGTGGTCGTACGGGCCAGCGACCGCTGCAGCACAACGACCACCAGCAGGAACGCGCCGCTGACCACCGATTGGTAGTTGCTGTCGAGAGTTCCTATCTGGTTGATGACGTTCTGGATGACCGTTCGGATGCCCACGCCGATGACCGTTCCGAGAATGGTGCCCATCCCGCCGGTCAGCAGGGTGCCCCCGATGACGACGACGGAGATGGCGTCCAGTTCGAGGCCGACCCCGATCACGGTGACGCCGGACTGCAAATAAGCCGCGGTCAGCGCGCCCGCAAGCCCGGAGAGGACACCGCTCATGACGTAGACCGTGACCTTCGTGCGCGCGACCGGCAGTCCCATCAGCTTCGCGGACTGCTCCGAGCCGCCGGTGGCGAACACCGACTGCCCGAACCGGGTCCGGCGCAGCACGAGCCCGCCGATCAGGCACAGGGCCGCCGCGATGAACACCGGATAGCCGAAGCCGAAGAGCGTGCCGCGTCCGAGTTCGACGAACGCCTCGCCCTCGGGGATCTTGTACGTCGTCGCGCCTTCGGACGTGATCGCGAGCAGCAGGCCGCGCGCGAAGAGCAAGGTCGCCAGCGTGACGATGAACGGCGCCATCCCGGTCTTCGCGACGAGAAGCCCGTTGATCAGCCCGATCAGCCCGCACACCGCCAGCGGAAGCAGCAGCGCGACGAGGAATCCCCATTGCGACCCGTAGGCCGCGAGCACCCCGCCCAGGGCGTAGACCGAACCGACCGACAGGTCGATCCCGCCGGTGATGATCACGAACGTCATCCCGAGCGCGATGATCGCGAGGAACGAACTCTGCAACGCGATGTCGCGCAGGTTGTCCAGGCTGCCGAACCGCGGGAACAGCAGCCACGCCACCGCGACCATCAGCACCAGCGCGATCGCCGCGCCCTGTTTCTGCAGCACGCCGGTCATCAGCTCGCGCCGCGTGGAGTCCTGCCCGGCCAAGGTGGGCGCCGCGGTCATCGGCTGCTCCGTTCGCGTGCGACGTACACCGCGCCGACGATGATCGCGGCCTGGATCATCTGCGCGGTGGAATCCGGCAGATTGTGCTTGATGAGCGTGGCGCGGACGAGCTGCATGAGCAGGACACCCATCACCGTGCCGAGGATGCGGACGCGTCCGCCGGTCAGCGGGGTGCCGCCGACCACGACCGCGGTGATCGCGGACAGTTCCATCAGCAACCCGGCGTCCGCGGGGTCGCCGGCGCCGAGCCGGGCGGTGGAGAGCACCCCGGCCAGCGCGGCGAGCAGCCCGCAGATCGCGTAGACGCCGATGAGGACGCGGTTGACCGGCAGTCCGGCCAGCACACTCGCCCGGCGGTTGCCGCCGATCGCGACCAGCCGCCTGCCGAACGCCGTCTTCCCGACCAGCGCCGCCATCAGGACGGCCAGCACGGCCGCGATGAGGACGCTCACCGGGATCCCGAGCACCTCGCCGGTACCCAATGCCAGGAACGCCGGATCGTGCAGCTGGACGAGCTGACCGTCGGCGAGCACCAGCGCGAGACCGCGCCCACCGACGAGTAAGGCCAGTGTCGCCACGATCGGCTGGATCCCGACTTTGGCCACGAGGACGCCGTTGAGCGCCCCCGCCGCCAAACCCGCCGCGAGGGCGATGGCGACCGCGGGCAGCGTCCCGGCTCCGAGGTAGAGCGGGATGAGCGCGGCCGACAGCGCCATCACCGCCCCCACCGAAAGGTCGACGCCCTCGGTGCCGATCACCAGCGCCATCCCGAGCGCGACCACCAGTACCGGCGCGGCCTGGATGAGCTGGGTGCGGAAGTTGCCCACGGTCAGGAAGTTCGCCGTGAACGCGATGTTGAACAGGACCAGGGCGACGACGGCGACGTACACGCCGTACTCCTGCAGCCAGCGCGCCACCCGGGTCCGGTCCACCGTTTTCGCCGTGTCCGTCATGGTGCTTCCCGGGTCCTCGGTTCTCTGCTGGGTGCTGGTCATTCCGTTTCCCCGCTTGATGCGATCGCGGCCAGCACGTGGTCCTGGGTCAGCTGCTCCCCCGCCAGCTCCCCGACGACCGCGCCGTCCTTGAGCACGACCAGCCTGTCTGCGCCGTCGAGGAGTTCTTCCATCTCCGAGGAGATCAGCAGGACGGCGAGCCCGTCCTTGGCGAGTTCGTCGATCAACGCCTGCACCTCCGCCTTCGCGCCGACGTCGATGCCCCGGGTCGGCTCGTCGAGCAGCAGCACTTTCGGCTCGGTGCACAGCCAGCGCGCCAGCAGCACCTTCTGCTGGTTGCCGCCGGAAAGTTCGGAGACCTTCTGGTCGGGGCTGGACACCTTGATCCGCAGCCGTTTCACGAACGTGTCGACGATCCGGTCCTGCCGGGCACGGCTGACCAGTCCGAAGCGGGACAGCTTCGGCAACGCGGCGAGCACGATGTTCTCCCGCACCGAAAGATGGGGAATGATCCCCTCGGTCTTGCGGTCTTCGGCGAGCATGCTGACGCCCGCGCGCATCGCGGCCGCCACGTTCCCCGGCGGGACCTGCTTTCCGCCGACGAGGACGGTGCCGCCGGACAGCGGCAGGTCACCGACGATCGCCCGCGCGGTCTCGGTCCGGCCGGAGCCGAGCAGCCCGGCCAGCCCGACGATCTCGCCGGGTTTGATCTCCACCGAGACCCCGCTCAACCGGTTGCCGCTGGTGAGGTTTTCCGCACGCAGTATCGGTTCCCTGCCCGCCTCGTGGTCGCCCTCGAAGGCCGTCGCGCCGTGCGACCGGATGTCGCCGACACTGCGGCCCAGCATCATCGACACCAGTTCCAGCCTCGGCAGGTCGGCGAGCGGTCCGGTGTGGACCCGCTTGCCGTCCCGCAGCACCGTCACGCGTTCGCAGATCCGGTACAGCTCGTCCATCCGGTGACTGACGTACACGATCGCGATCCCGCGCTCGTGCAGTCTGCCGATGACCTCGAACAGCGTCTCGACCTCACGCGGTTCCAAAGAGGACGTCGGCTCGTCCATGATCACCACGTCGGCGTCGACGGAGACCGCGCGGGCGAGCGCGACCATCTGCTGGGCGCCGACGCCGAGTGTCCCGAGTGGACGGCGGACGTCGGCGTCGATGCCGTAGTCCGCCAGCAGGGCCGCCGCGTCGGCGTTCATCCGCGCCCAGTCGACGAGCCCGAACCGTTTCCTCGGCTCGCGGCCGAGGTACACGTTGCTCGCCACGCTCATCAGCGGGATGAGGTTGACCTCCTGGTAGATGGTGGAGATCGCGCCCCGCGCGTGGATCGTGCCGGAATCCGGCCGGTGCACGCCGGTGAGCACCTTGATCAGCGTCGACTTGCCGGCGCCGTTCTCACCCACCAGCGCGTGCACCTCGCCCGGCCGCAGCGCGAACGACACGTCGTCGAGCGCGCGCACCCCGGCGAACGTCTTCGTCACGCCTTCGACCTCGAGAACCGGTTCCATCGTCAGTACGCGTTCCCGAGCTTCTGCGCGGCGTTCGCCGAGTCGTACTGGTCGTCGGAGATCACCACGGTCGGCGGGATCTCCTTGCCGGCGGCGAAGTCCTGCAGCGTCGAGAAGGCGAGCGGGCCGAAGCGCGGGTTGGACTCGATCACCGCGTTGTAGCTGCCGTCGGCGATGAGCTGGACGGCGTTGCGGGTGCCGTCGATCGAGACGATCTTGACGTCCTTGCCCGGAGTCTTGCCAGCGGCCTTGAGCGCGGTGACCGCGCCGATGCCCATCTCGTCGTTTTCGGCGTAGACGGCGGTGATCTCGGGGTTGCTCTGGATCAGCTGCTCCATCACCGCCTGCCCCTTGGAGCGGTCGAATTCACCGGTCTGCTCGGCGACGATGGAGACGCCCGGCGTCGCGGCGATCTCGTCCTTGAAGCCCTTGGTGCGGTCGGTGGTCACGTTGTTGCCCGAGGCGCCGAGCAGGATCGCGACCTTGCCGGTGCCGCCGGTGGCCTTCACCATCTCCTGCGCCGCGCGCTTGCCCTGCTCGACGAAGTTCGAGCCGATGAAGGTCAGGTAGTCGGAGCACGGCTGCGAAGTCACCTTGCGGTCGATCGTGATGACCGGGACCTTCTTGGCCTTCGCCGCGTCCAGCGCGGGCTGCAGGCCGTCGGAGTTCAGCGGCGCCACGATGAGCAGTTGCGCTCCCCTGTCCAGCAACGACTTGATGTCGCTGACCTGTTTGTTGAGATCGCTCTGCGCGTTCGTGACCAGCAGTTTGCCCGCCGGGACACCGAGTTTCGTCGCCTCGTCCTTGATGGACTGCGTCTCGGCGATCCGGAACGGGTTCGCCTCCTTCTCCGACTGGGAGAAGCCGATGACCGCGTTCTTCACGTCCACCTGCGGGTAGCCGGTCTTCTCGCGGGCGCATCCCGGCCCGGTCGCGGCCTGGCTCGGTGCCGCGGAAGCGGCCGGTCCCGCCCCCGACGGGGCGGATTGCTGGGTCTCGCGGCTGGTGCAGGCCGTCAGCGCGAGCGCGAGGCCGGTCACCAGGAGCAGGGTGCGGCGGATGGGCAGGGACATCGATCGCTCCTCGGGGAAGTCGAGCACACGGGCCTGCGGTGACCCATGTCACTCATCAGGACGATGCCAGATTTACATCGTTGGTACAACGTTGTAAATCCGCCGTTCGCGCGGTTAGGCTGTGCCGGATCTGTGCCGGAGCACTGCAGAGGGGAGCGAGGGTGGCCACGCTCAAGGACGTCGCCAAGCTTGCGGGCGTCTCGGTCAAGACCGTCTCGAACGTGGTCAACGGCTACGACTTCGTGAAGCCGGAGAACCGCAAGCGCGTCGAGGAGGCCCTGGCGTCGACCGGCTACCGGCCGAATCTCGGTGCCCGCAACCTCCGCCGGGGGCGCACCGGGTTCCTCGGGCTGATGCTGCCCGAACTCAGCATCCCGTACTTCGGCGAACTGGCGGGCCTGGTGCTGCAGGCGGCGCAGGAGCACGAGTGGAACGTGCTCATCGAACAGACCCTCGGCACCCGGGAGCGGGAGCGCAACGCGCTGTCCGCGCTGGGGCCGCATCTGATCGACGGCGCGATCATCAGCCCGGAGGCGTTGCACACCAACGACTTCGAGGACCTGGCGCCGGGTGTGCCGCTGGTGATGCTCGGCGAGCACGTCGTCGACGTCCCGATAGACCACGTCGGTATCGACAACGTCCAGGCCGCCCGGATCGCGGTACGGCACCTGGTCTCGCTCGGCCGCCGCCGGATCGCCGCGATCGGCGCGCATCCGCAGCGCCACACCGCCGCGCAACGGCTGGAGGGCTACCACTTCGCGCTCGAGGAGGCGGGAATCGCGCCGATACCGGATCTGGTCCTGCCGGCGTTGCGCTACCACCGCGCCAACGGCGCCGAGGCGATGGCGCATCTCCTCGCACTGCCGGAACCGCCCGACGCGGTCTTCTGCTTCAACGACCTTCTGGCCATCGGCGCCCTTCGAGCCGCGGCCGAGCGCGGGGTGCGGGTGCCGTCGGACATGGCGATCGTCGGCTTCGACAACAATGAGGAGAGCGCGTACAGCCTGCCCTCACTGACGACGATCGCCCCGGACAAGGCGGCGATCGCGCGGGCCGCGGTCGATCTGCTGCGGCGGCGCATCGCGGGCGGGAGCGACCTCGAACCCGAAGACGTCCAGACACCTTTCTCGCTGGAGATCCGGAACAGCACCATCGCCTGACTCCGCTTCGCTCCGCGTTACTACCGCAAGTCGTCCTCTAGTTGCGGTCCTTGCACGTGCGAAGTACCGCAACTAGAGGACGACTTGCGCTTATGGTGGGTCCGTGAACCGGGCCCTGGCGGTGCTGACCCTCGTCGCGTACGTGACGTTGCCCCTCGGCTCGGCCAACTACGAGACGCTCGTGCTGCCGACGCTCGTCGTCGGGCTGGTCTACGCGGCGATCGCGATCGTCGGGTTCCCCTGGGTCCAGAAACGCGGGCGCGCCCTCGCGATCGCGTATGTCTGCGTTCAGTTACCGCTCGGCTTCACACTGTTCTCGCTTTCGGGTGCCGCTGTCGGGTCGGTTCTGCTTCTCGTGGTCCTCGTCTGCCACACCGTCTTGCTGCTGCCGTTGCCCGTGGCGTTCGGGGTCGCGGTGCTGATCCCGTTGATCCACCTGCCGATGTCGCCGTTGGACGGACTCCGCGAGGGGCTCGGGACGCTGGCGGTCATGGTGTTCGCCGCGGTGGTGACCGAGTTGATCGTCCGGGAGAAGCGGGCGCGGGAGGAGCTGGCCGAGGCGCACGAACGTCTTCGCGACTACGCCGCCCAAGCCGAGCAGCTCGCGACGACCCAGGAACGCAACCGGGTCGCGCGCGACATCCACGACGGACTCGGCCATCATCTGACGGTCGTGCAGATGATGCTGCAGGCCGCCCGCGCGGTGATCGGCACCGGCGACACGGAACGAGCCGACGGGATGCTCGCCAAGGCGCAGGACCAGTCGCGTGAGGCGCTGGCGGAGGTCCGCCGGTCGGTGTCGGCGTTGCGAGAGCCTCGTTCGGAACCGCTCGCGGACGTGTTGCGCGCCTTGGCGGGCGAGGCGTCGGCGGCGGGCGTGCCGACCGGGTTCGAGGTCAAGGGGACGGCGAGGGACACTCGCGCCGAGGTGGAGGAGTCGCTGTTCCGGGCGGCCCAGGAGGGACTGACCAACGTGCGCAAGCACGCGCGGGCCAAGGCCGCGACCGTGGTGCTCGACTACGGCGTCGCCGATCGGGTCCGGCTCGAAGTCCGCGACGACGGCCTCGGGCTGACCGGGGATTCCCCGCCGGACAAGGGTTTCGGGCTTCTCGGGCTCCGCGAGCGGGTCGCCGGGCTCGGCGGCCGGGTGTCGGTCGACTCCGCGGAAGGGCACGGTTTGACGCTCACCGTGGAGGTGCCGGGATGAGCGTCCGCGTGCTGCTCGTCGACGATCAGGCGTTGTTCCGCGAGGCGCTGGCGACCCTGCTGGAGGTCCAGCCCGAGATCGAGGTCGTCGGCGAGGCGGGCGACGGCGAGCAGGCCATCCGGCTCTGCGCCGAACTGTGTCCCGACGTCGCGCTGATGGATCTGCGGATGCCGGTGCTGGACGGGATCGCGGCCACCGCCCGGTTGCGGGCCGAGCAACCCGGCGTTCGCGTGCTGGCGCTGACCACGTTCGACGACGACGAGGACGTCTTCGCCGCCTTGCGGGCGGGTGCCGTCGGCTATCTGCTCAAGGACGTCTCGTCGGCGCGGCTGGTCGAGGCGCTGGTCGCGGCCAAGCGGGGCGAGTCGGTCCTTCAGCCGTCGGTGGCGGCGAAACTCGTCGCCAAAGTGGCCCAGCTGCCCGCCGGCCCGCCCCGGGAGAGCCCGCTTTCGGAGCGCGAACTGGAAGTGGTCCGGCTTCTGGCGGACGGCCGCAGCAACCGGGAGATCGCCAGGACGCTGTTCCTCGCCGAAGGCACGGTGAAGAACCTGGTGACGAGCGTGCTCGCCAAGCTCCAGGTGCGGGACCGGACCCAGGCGGCGCTGCGCGCGAGGGAACTCGGCCTGTTCTGACCGGGGTCACATGACCTCGTACATGACCTCCGGCACCTGCCGATATGCCCCGTCGCGCCCGAACATTGCTCCCGTCGCACCGACCGAGGGAGCCGAAATGAAGCACACGACAGAACCGCAGACCCGTAACCGGGCCGTCCTGCACTTCACCCGCCACGCCGTGGAGATGCTGCTCGCGATGGTGGCCGGGATGATCGTCCTCGAACCGGTCTGGTCGTTCCTGTGGCCGGATCTGGCGAAAAACGTGACCGCGAGCGCGCTGGTGATGGCGACGAACATGTCGCTGGGCATGGCGTTGTGGATGCGGATCCGGCGCCACGGCTGGGCATCGATCGCGGAGATGTCGGCCGCGATGTACCTGCCCTACGTCCTTTTTCTGCCCTTCTTCTGGACCGGCCTGGTCTCCGGAGGAACCTTGATGACGGCCGGGCACGTGCTGATGGTGCCCGCGATGCTCGCCGCCATGCTCCGCCGTCGCGCCGAGTACGGAGCCTGACGATGCGCACCTTTTTCCGCGTCACGCTGACCGTGCTCGCGTTCACCGTCGCCGCGCTGGCCCTGCCGCTCACGCTCGGCGGTGTCACGCTCGGCGCCAGCTTCGAAAACCGCTACACACCGAGAACCGCCGGTGCCACGCCACAACCGGTCCGCCGCGCGCACGATCCCGCCAAGCCGACCGCGGTGGTCGTCGTGGGGAACGAAGGCGCCGTCGTCTCGGACACCCTCGCGCCGTACGAAGTCCTGGCGACGACCGGCGCTTTCAACGTCTACACCGTCGCGCCGCAGGCCCGGCCGGTCACCTTGACCGGCAGGCTCGACCTGATCCCCGACCTGAGTTTCGCCGAGCTCGACAGCCTGTTGTCGTCCGCCGCCCCGGAGGTCGTGGTGGTGCCCGCGTTGCCGGACCTCGGCGAGCCGACCACGCGGCCGGTGACCGACTGGCTCCGGCAGCAGTCGGCGAAGGGCGCCCTGCTCATGAGTGTCTGCAACGGCTCGGGCCTGCTCGCCTCGGCCGGGCTCCTCGACGGACGTCACGCCACCGCGCACTGGTTCCGCATCGGTGGCTTCGAGGAAGAATTCCCCGCCGTGGACTGGATTCGCGGCACACGCTACGTCGACGACGGGAACATCGTGACCACGGCCGGGATCCTGTCCGGGATCGACGGGGCTCTGCGGATCACGGAGCGGATCGCCGGCCCCGAAACCGCGAGGAAGGCGGCCGAAGCCGTCGGCTGGGCGCACTACTCCCCCGGTTCGAGCACACCGATGACACAGAACACCTTCGAGGCCGCAGACACCGTCGTCGCGGTCAACACCGCCTTCCGGTGGGACAAACCGCACCTGGGGGTCCTGCTGACCACCGGGATCCGCGAACTGGAGCTTGCCGCCGTGTTCGACACCTACGGCGAGTCGCTGGCGGTCGAGACGACGGCCGTCGGTGTGGACGGCGCGCCGATCCTGTCCCGGCACGGGCTGACCTTCGCCCCGCGCACCGCGGTGGCGGACGACCTCGACCGGCTGATCGTGCCCGGCGCCGTCGCCGCCGCGAGTCACGCCGCCGACCGGTATCCCGGCCTCTCCCCCGTGTACCTGCACACCGAACCTGGTTTCCCGTTCGACGCGGTGCTCGAAGACCTGGCGGGCATCACGGACACCGCGACCACACGATGGACGACCAGGACACTGGAGTACCCGTCTTCGCACCTCGCGCTCGACGGCGCGGCCTGGCCGTGGACGGTCACGCTCCGGCCGTTCGGGCTGGCCGTCCTCGGGCTTCTCGTGGCCTTCGGAATCCGTGCCCTCTATCGCCGCCGCGCGTGATGGACGCGCTCACGGTCCGGTCCTGGTGACCTCCTCGACTCCGCGGCGTGGCGTGGTGGTGCCGGGAAAGCCATAGCCCACCCGGAAAATGACCTGCGGATGCTCGTTCTCCCCGAGCAGCGACCGCAGGACGGTGCGAGCGGCCGGGATTTCCATGGGCTGCGAGTAGAACGACGCGCTGAGACCGAGCGATGTCGCCGTGAGCAGCGCTCGCTGCATCGCTCGCCCGGCCCGGACCTGGGCGAGCGGCCCGTCGGTCGGCGTCGTCAGCACCGCGACGACGGGGTCGCGTTCGAATTCCCGGACCTGGTCGCTCTCTCCGTGATGCCGAACCGGCAGCAGCCCGCCCGAGGGGCGTGGCCCGCCCGCGTAGGCCGGGACGCCGTCGTGGCTGCCGTTCCCCTTGGTCCACGCACGGAGTTCGGTTTGGAAACCTTCGTCGAGCGTCTGCAGATGGTCGGCTCGCCGGATCAGCCCCGCGACGGCCTCCAGCAGACCGATCTCGTCGAGCAGGATCAGCTTCGCGCCCTCTTCGCGAGCCGCCTGCCGCACCGCGTGCCGGGCCCCGGCCGGGACCGGGGTCGAAGCGAACGGCCGCCGGTTGCTGTACCGCGCGCGGATCGACGCCGCCAGCCGCCGCTCGGTCGCCGTCGCCCGGTGCCGGGCGCCGATCCCGGCCCTGGCCAGCAGTTCCGGCCGGTTCTTCGACGGGAGCAACTCCACGTCGCAGGACCGGCCGGCGACGGCGAGCGCGAGTTCGAGGTTCAGCAGCGCCGCACCGCAGGACAACCGCGCCTCGCGGCGGTCCGGGTCGCACACCGTGAGAACCCGGTCCTCGTCGAGGACGACGCCGATGACGTCCGGCCCCACCTCGAAGAGCCAGGGCTGCGTGTTGTGGGGAGACGGCGCCCTGACGGCGGCCTCCAGCGCGGCGGTGACGGCCGGTGCTTCAGTGAGGATCATCGCGGCTCCTAGCCGGAGAGGGTCCCTCAGCCTGCCGCGCCGGAGGCGCCGCCGGGAGTGGCCGTGGTCCTTTCCGGACCGGGACTTTCGGCCCTCCCGGCCTCAGCGATCAGGCTTCCACCCGAGGTCCGGGGCCGGTCTCCCGGACGACGCGGTAGCGCGGGTTCGCGCTCACCCGCGACTCCACCTCGCCGGGCAGCCCGTCGAGGGCCGCCTGGATGGCTTCGAGACGGCCGGCGGTGTCCGACGTCTCTTCGAAATACCGGTAGTCCGCCTCGCTCGCCCAGCTGACGAGGTTGAACACCCGCGTCCCGTCGATACTCGCGTGGAACCGCGCCGAGACGTACCCCGGGTAGAACCGGACCCAGCGGTCCTGGATGTCGGCAAAGGCGTCCACCAGTGCCGCCTGGGTCTCGGGTCCGTCGACCGCGTACTCGATGATCGAGTAGAAACCCTTGTCCTCGCTCATGTTCACTCCTTGATCCGTTGGTGAACCCAGGATTCACCCTCCACCAAGGTGGAGATCAAGAGTGACCTGCCTCATGGGCGACGATCGCCAGCTGGATGCGGTTGGTCAGGTCGAGCCGGGTCAGCGCGCTGGAGATCGTCGCCTTGATGCTGGAGCGCGAAAGATGCAGCCGCTCGGCGATTTCCGCGTTGTTCAGCCCCTCGGCGACGGCGTGCGCGACTTCGCGTTCCCGTTCGGTCAGCAGCTCCATCCGGGTCCGCGCGGAACCGCGGTCCGGGCCCTGCCGTGCCGCCATGGCGATCACGGTCCGGGTGACCTCCGGCGACAGCACCGGCTCCCCCGCCGCCGCGCGCCGGACCGCGTCGACGATCCGTTCCGGCGGGGTGTGCTTGAGCAGGAACCCCGCCGCACCGGCCCGTAGCGCGGCGAGCACCGTCTCGTCGGCGTCGAACGTCGTCAGCATGACCACGGCGGGCGCGGGTTCCCCCGTGCGCTTGCCGAGGGCGGCGGTGGCGGCGATGCCGTCGAGCACCGGCATCCGGACGTCCATCAGCACGACGTCCGGCCGCAGCCGGGAAACGGCGTCCGTCACGTCGGCGCCGTCGGCCGCCTCGCCGACGACCTCGACGTCGGTCGCCCCGCCCAGCATCAGCCGGAGTCCGCCGCGCACGAGAGGGTCGTCGTCGACCACGAGCACCTTGATCACGACGCGCACGGTATCCGAGCCCGCATGCGGAACTCCCCGTCGGCGATCTCCCTGATCAGGTCTCCGCCGTGGAGCGCGACCCGCTCGGCGAGGCCAGTCAATCCCGCTCCGGCACCGGGGATCTCGCTCGTGGTGACGCCGATCGGCGCGGCGTTGGCCACCTGGACCAGTACTTCTCCCGCCACGGCGTCGCTCACCAGTACGTCGACCGCCGCGCCGGGAGCGTGTTTACGCGCGTTCGTCAGTCCTTCTTGGACGATCCGGTAGATCGTGCGCTGCACCTGTGGCCGCAGGTCTCCGAGTCCTTCGGCGAAATCGGCCCGGACCTGTTGGCCGCTGAGCCGGGCTTCGTCGACGAGCGCGGGCAGCCTGGCCACCGTCGGCTGCGGCGCCTCACGGCCGTCTTCGCCGTCGGGCTGCTGACGCAGCAGGTCGAGCACCTCGCGCAGCTCTTCCAGCGCTTGGTTGGCGTTGGACCGCACGACCGCCACGACGTCGCGGACCTCGGCCGCCGACGGTTCCGGCGCGGCGCCGCGTTCCGCCTGGGCCGTGCGGTACTCCAGCGCGCCGGCGTGCACCGCGAGCAGCGAGATCCGGTGGGCGAGGACGTCGTGCATCTCGCGCGCGATGCGCTGGCGTTCGGCCCGGCGGCTCTCCTCCAGTTCGCGCGTGTGCCCCCGCCGCTCGGCGTCCGCGCGCATCCGCAGGGCGAGGACGACCTGACGGCGGGCGCGCACCCCGATTCCGGCCGTCACCACGAGCGCCGCTCCGAGCACCAGGCTGATGAGCCACGGCAGCGGCTGGGTGGCCGCGCCGGGAAAGAACGCATGGATGTAGGGGACGCTGATCAGCACCGCCACCGACGTGATCGGGACCGCCGGCTTCCAGCCCCGGTGCAGCGCGAGGGAGAAAAGCAACAGGATCATCGCCGCCGCCGCGGTGTTCGCCAGCGCCCCGGCCGTCGCCGCGAGGAGCCCGGCCGTGACCGGGAACCTCCGTCGCCACCAGATCGCCAGGCAGATCACGGCGCCCATGACCGCGTCGCCCACCTGCGCCCAGATCGGCAGTCCGAGCACGTTCGGGAGCACGAAGTATTCGAACTCGAGGAACCAGACCAGCGCCGCGATCGCGAACATCGTGATGTCCACGGCCCAGTCACGGGGCGTGCGCCTGCCGGGCGACTCCCCCGGCTCGTCGGCGCGGGCGAGCTCGCCGGGCAGCATCCAGCGGTCCACCGTCACGGCCATCCTCGCAGTGTAGATAAGGACGGACCGGACAAGTGGCCACGATCTTCGCGGCCACTTGGCCATCGGGTCTGCCTCGCGGACCGAGGTGCCGCACCCCCGGCTCCGGCCATCGTGAGCCCATGCAGACCGAAACGGTGCCCGCCCTGCGGCTGGACGGGCTGACGAAGACGTTCTCCGGGAAGACCGCCGCCGACCGGGTGGAGCTCACCGTGCCGACCGGCTCGCTGACCGGGCTGGTCGGCCCGAACGGCGCGGGGAAGACCACCTCGCTCGCGATGACGGTCGGGCTGTTGCGGCCGGATTCCGGGACCGCCGTGGTCCACGGCATCGACGTCTGGCAGGAACCGGCGAGGGCCAAGGCGATCCTCGGGGTCCTGCCCGACGGCCTCGCCCTGCCGGAACGCCTGACCGGCGCCGAACTGCTGACCTACTGGGGACTGCTACGGGGCATGGACGCCGCCGTCGTCCGCTCGCGGTCGGCCGAACTGCTGCGGATCCTCGAACTCGACGAGGCCGAGGAACGCGGCGTGCTCGTCATCGAGTACTCGACCGGGATGCGGAAGAAGATCGGCCTCGCGACGGCGTTGCTGCACGCGCCCAAGGTGCTCGTGCTCGACGAACCGTTCGAGGCCGTCGACCCGGTCTCGGCGCGGGTGCTGCGGGCGATGCTGCTGCGATTCGTCGCCGCCGGCGGCTCCGTCGTCATCTCGTCGCACGTGATGTCGCTGGTCGAGGACCTCTGCGACCGGGTGGCCGTCATCGCGGACGGCCGGGTGGTGGCGAGCGGCACGCTCGCCGAAGTGCGCGGCGATTCAACACTCGAAGACGTCTTCGTCCGGCTCGTCGGCGAGCGCGGTGTCGGGGAGGAGGACCTGCTGTGGTTGGCGACCTGATCCGGCTGAAGCTCGCGATCCAGCGGCACACGCACAGCTGGAAACGAGTGCTCGGCCTCGTCGCGGGCGTCCTGGCGGCCGCGGCCACGTGGGCGGTCGTGTTCGTTTCGGAGCCCGCCGCCCGCACCGACGTGCTGCTGCTGGTCCTCGCGTTCTGGACGGCGGGCTGGATGATCGGCCCCGTCCTCACCTCCGGCGCCGCGATGCTGCGCCCGGAGTACTTCACGCTGCTGCCGCTCTCGCGCCGGGGGCTCGGGGCCGGGCTCCTGGCGTCCGCGTTCGCCGGGGTCGGCGGCGCGGTGACGGCGATCGCGGCGCTGGCGCTGATCCCGTACGCGCTCGCCGAAGCGACCTCCGCCACGGCGATCGCCGCTGCCGTCACCGGCTTCGTCTGCGCGGTGCTCCTGGTCGGGTTCGTGGTGGCGCTCTCGCGGACCGTGTACGCGTTGCTGGGCGCGGCGATGCGCACCCACCTCGGCGTGGAACTCGCGGCCGTCCAGTACGGCCTGCTGCTGTCGTCGATGACGGCGGGCTGGGTCGTCGTCCGCCCCGTGCTGGAGTCGATCCCGACCTTCCTGCGCGAGGGCTTCGGGACCATCCCCGCCAGGGCGGTACTGGAGTGGACGCCGTTCGGGTTGCCGCTGCGCGCCGCCGGGGAGATGGCGGCCGGACGGCCGTTGCCCGCGCTGGGTTCGCTCGCCCTGCTCGCCGTTGCCACGGTGGTGGTGAAGCTGGCCGCGATCGCGCTCCTGACCCCGCACGTCGGCGATCGCACCGTCCGGCGTCGCCGCCGCCCGCTGGGCAGCCGCGCCGGGTGGCTGCCCGCGAGCCCGCTCGGCGCCGTCGTCGGCAAGGAGATCCGCACCTGGTGGCGGGATCCGTGGCGGAGCCTGGAAGTGCGCTCGGCGATCTGGTTCGGCGTGTTCATCGCGGCCTACGGCGCGATCGCGGGTGTCCCCGAGATCGCCGGGCTGGCCGGTGTCGCCGTCGCGCTCACCGTGGCGCTCAGCGGCGCGAACCTCTACGGCCAGGACGGCACCGCGCTGTGGCAGCTCGTGGTGGCCGAGAGCCCGGAGTCGGTGCGCGCCGACATCCGCGGCCGCCAGATCGGCATCACCGTCCTTTTCGGACTGCCCGCGCTCGTCCTGTCGGCGCTGATGATGGCCGTGACCGGGATCTTCGACTACACCGTGCCGATCCTCGCGGTGCTGATCGCGCTGCTCGGCGTCGGCTGCGGCACCGCGCTGGTGATGTCGGTGCTCGGCGCGACACCCGGTGTCGACCCGCACCGGCGCGTCAACGCCACGGACGCCGGGGAGAACACCGCCGGGATCTTCGCGGCGTTCCAGATCCAGCTGTGGGCGACCGCGCCGACGTCCGCGATGGCCGCGGTGCTGACCTTCGCCGGGGACTCGCTCCCGGCCTGGTTCGGCGCGGCGACGCTCGCGGTGGCCCTCGTCAACGCGGTGGCGGGTGCCTGGCTCGGTGGCGCCCTCGCGACCCGCAGGTTGGCGGCACGTCTGCCCGAGACGTTCGCCAAACTCCGGTGAGCCGCCCGGCCGCGGGGGGTGCGGCCGGGCGGCTCAGGGGGAACCTGACAGATCGGACACATTGGGCCGCCCGGCCCTGGTGGACGCGCGGCCGCTCGACAAGGATCGCCCGATGCGCGACAGCAAGACGTTCGACCTGATCGCCCGGGGCGGGCTCGTCTGTTACGCCGTGGTGCATCTGCTCGTCGCGTGGCTCGCGGCGCAGGTCGCCCTCGGCGACAAGGCCAGGGCGGACAAGGCGGGCGCCCTGCAGGTGGTGGTCGCGGAAGGCGGCGCGTGGCTGCTGTGGCTGATCGCGGCCGGTCTCGCCGTACTGGCGTTGTGGCAGCTCAGCGAGGCGGCCACCGGGCACCGGCACGTGGACGCGCGGCGGCGGACGGTCCGCAGGATCGTCAGCGGGATCGAGGTCGTGCTGTACGGCCTCGTCTCCTACAGCGCGGTGAAGGTCGCGATCTCGGGCGCGGACGACGGCCAGGGCTCCATGGTCGCCGACATCCTCGCGGAGTCCTACGGCCAGGTTCTGGTGACGGTCGTCGGGATCGGCGTCGTCGCGGTGGCGGTGTTCCTCGCCCAGCGCGGGTTCCGGAAGACCTTCGTGCGGGAACTCGACTTCGGGAAGGCCTCGGGGACGACCCGCACCACGACGATCCGGCTCGGCCAGGTCGGCTGGATCGCGCTCTCCGCCGCGTACGGCACCATCGGCGTGCTGACGGTCATCGCCGCGGTCACCTTCGACCCAGCCAAGGCGAGCGGACTCGACGCCGCGCTGAAGACGCTCGTCGCCCAGCCTTACGGCGGTCCGATGCTGCTCACGCTCGCGGCCGGGATCGCCGCTTTCGGGGCCTTCGCACTGCTGGACGCCCGATTCCGCAAGATCTGATCTGCCTGGCGAACCGACCTGTGGCACCGTGATAGCCGTCTGGAGGTCGTGATGGCAGGTGTGGTCGAGTGGATCCGCGAGCAGGGCGAGGACGATCGGCAGGCGCGGATCGTCGAAGTGCTGGTCGACGCCTTCGAAGACCTCATGCGCGCGGACGCCGACGCGTTCCGCCGCAAGTTCCGCAAGATGGCGGCCGCCCCGTTCGCGTTCTACCGCGGTTCGGCGTGCCTGTTCTACGCGGACATGGCGCACGAGGAAGACCCGTGGGCGAACGACGAGACCAGCCGCGTGTGGATCCAGGGCGATCTCCACGCCGAGAACTTCGGCAGCTACATGGATTCGTCCGGGACGCTGGTGTTCGACGTCAACGACTTCGACGAGGCCTACCTCGGCTGCTTCACCTGGGACCTCAAACGGCTCGCGGCCAGTGTCGCGCTGCTGGCGTGGAGCAAGGCGATCTCGGACGACGACATCGAGACGTTGATCGGCACTTACCTGCGCGCCTACGTGAAGCAGGTCCGCGAGTACGCCGAACGCCCCGGCGACGAACTCGTCCGGCTCCAGCTGGACAGCACCGAGGGCATCCTGCACAACGTGCTGCTCCGTGCCCGGCTCAAGACGCGGATCGACCTGCTCGACGAAGTGACCACCGTGGAGGATTACGACCGGAGGTTCCGGCACGGGCCGGGGGTCCGGGTCCTGGAGAAGGCGGAACGCAAGACCGCGATCGCCGCCTTCGAGTCCTATTTGGACACCATTCCGGAGAACAAACGGTTCGGCAGCATCACCTACCGGGTCAAGGACATCGTCGGCCGGACCGGTTTCGGTATCGGCTCGGCCGGGCTGCCCGCGTACAACATCCTCGTCGAAGGACGGACCCAGGCGCTCGAGAACGACGTCGTCCTTTCGATGAAACAAGGGAACGTCGCGGCGCCGAGCCGGATCGTGGCCGAGCAGAGCATCCGCGACTACTTCACCAACGAGGGGCACCGCACCGCCGTCTCGCAGCGCGCGTTGCAGGCGCACGCGGATCCTTGGCTCGGGTACACGGAGATCGACGGGACCGGGTTCGTCGTCTCGGAGTTGTCGCCCTACGTCGACGACCTGGACTGGTCGGATCTGACGGAACCGGCGGAAATGGGACCGGTGCTCGACTATCTCGGCCGGGCCACCGCGAAGATGCACTGTGTGTCCGATTCGGACTCCGAGCAGACGCTGGTCGACTTCCAGAGCGAAGCGGCCATCGCCGAAGTGATCGGTGACCGCGAAGACGAGTTCGTCCGCACGCTGACCGAGTTCGGGATGGCCTACGCCGAGCAGTCACGGGAGGACCACCGGTTGTTCGTGGACGCCTTCCGCGGCGGGAAGATCCCCGCCGTCCGGCCCGCCGCGGAGGGCTGACCGGACGACGGGGGCCGGTTATTCGCGGAGGCCGATCGCCTCGATCGGCTTGGACCGCAGCGCCACTCGCGTGGCGAGGCCGAGTGAGACCAGGCCGAGCAGGATCGCCCCGGCGATGACCCCGCCGAAGACGGCGATCGTGCCGGACGGCAGCGGTGTCCCGCGCAGGCCGAGGTTCAGCAGCATCAGGGGAACCCCCGCCACCACGGTCCCCAGCAGGGCCGCGACCCCGACGGTCGCCAGTGCTTCGAACCGCATCATGCGGACCACCTGGCGCTTCGTGGTGCCGATCAGGCGCAGCAGCGCGAACTCCCGCGAGCGCTGCGCCGTGCTCATCACCAGCGTGTTGGCCACCGAGATCACGACGTAGCCGAGGATCACGCCGACCGCGACCAGGTTGACGTAGAACTGGGCCTGCTGCTGACCGCCGGCGGGCGCGGCGACCGCGGATCCCGGTATCACGACCAGACCCGGATAACGAGACGCGAGGTCGCGCAGGGCGGCGGTCACGGTCGCGGAGTCCGCGTCGGGCTGCTGCCGCACGAGCACCGCATCGTCCATCCGGTCACCGGTGTGCGCCCTGGCCAGCTCGACGGGCAGCACGTAGCGGCCGAACGCCTGCTCGTGGGTGTACGTGGCGACCAGCCGCAGTTTCGCCGGAGCGCCGTCACCGTAGTAGAACTCGACCTCGTCGCCGATCTTCTTCTCGTACCAGTCGGCTTCCCGCTCGCTCATCGCCACGGTGTTCCCGGTCAGGTCGGTGATCTTGCCCGACACGACGCCCAGGTCCAGGTTGCCGCGCACCTGTGTTCCGTCGAGCCCCTGCGCCCCGTACCGGTCGACGCGCACTCTGTCCTGCTCCTGCACCGTGTTCATCACCTCGGTGCGCACGACCGGGGTCGCGGCGGCGACCCCGGGGATCCGGCGCGCGGCCTCGGCCACCTCCGGGGACAGGCCGCCCGTTCCACTCGCGAGCACGTGGTCCGCGGTGGTCGACTCCACGGTCTCTTCCTGCCGGGCGGCGGCCGCGGAGGTCTGGCTGTAGAACATCGTCAGCGCGAACGAGACCGCCAGCATCACCGGCGTCACCGCGGCGGCGAGACGCCGCGAGTTGGCCTGGCTGTTCGCGGCGGCCAGGTAGCCGCTGATCCGCGAAGTCCGGTTGAGCACCGGGGCGATCAGCCGCGTCATGAACGCGACCACCTTCGGACTGACCACGGCCAGCCCGATCACGATGATCAGCGACGACGAAGACGAAGCCGCGAGCCCGGCGTCACCGCGCAGGAAGAACGGGACCATCGAGCCGCCGAGACCGGCGACCACCAGCGCGGAGCCGACGATGACCCGCACCCGGCCGAGCTCACGCCGTTCCACCGCGGCCTCGCCGAGCGCCTCCACCGGGCGGATCGAGGACGGACGTCGCGAAGCCGACCACGCGGCCAGCCGGGCCGTGCCCAAGCCGAGCACCAGCGCGGCGACGAGCGGGATCGGGCTGAGCGCCAGCTCGAAGTCCGGCGGGATCACGCCGACGGCCCCGAAGGCGTTCCTCAGCCCGAAGCCGACAGCCACGCCGAGACCGCTGCCCAGCACCCCGGCGACCACCGCGACCAGCATCGTCTCGGCGCCGATCAGCTTGCGGATCTGCTGGGGTGTCGCCGCGATCGCCCGCAGCAGCGCGAACTCCCGGCGACGCTGGTTGATGACCAGCGCCAGCGTGCTGGCCACGACGAACACCGCGATGAGGAGCGCGAACCCGCCGAACGAACCCGCGAGCGCCATCAGGAGCATGCGGGTCTGGCTGACGTCGAGGAATTCGACCGTGCTGCGCTCGACCCCGGTCGTCACCGTCACCTTGTCGGTGCCGACCGCGTCGCTGATCCGGTCGGCGAGGTCGCCCGGCGTGACACCCGGGTCCGCCAGCACGCCGATCGCGTGCACCTGGCCGGGCGTCCCGGCGAGTTCGGCCGCCTTCTCCTGCGAGAAGAACACCGAGGACTGACGGCTGAGGCCGTTGCCCGATTTCGGCGCGGCGATCCCGGAGACCAGATAGTCCACCGGGGTCGAGCGGACGGCGACCTTCACCCGCTGACCGGCCGTCACCCCGCTCCGGGACGCCAGTTCCGCGTCGAGGACGACCTCGTCGGCACCGGCGGGTGCGCGGCCGTCACGCAGTGAGAAAGGAGCCAGTGTGGCGGCGTCCCAGTTGTGGCCGAGCGACTGTCCGCCTTCCGGCCCGTTCAGCGCGCGGCCGTCGGCCGTCACGACGTTGGCGGGGAAGCTCTGCTCCGTGACCACGCCGCGGACGCCCGGCACCGAGGTGATCGTCCCGGCGATCGTGACCGGCACCGAGGCCTGCTCGCCGACCTGCTGGGTTTCCATCGGTCCCGCCCCGGGCGGGTCGACCGTCTGCTGGCCGCCGACGACGACCGCCGCATCGGCGTACCGCTGCGTCGGGACACCGGCCCGCAGGCCGGATTCCATCAGGATGCCGCAACCGGCGACGAGCGCCGTGCCGCAGAGGATCGCGATGAACGCGCCGACGAACCCGCTCAGGCGGGTCTTGATCGTCTGCCATGCCAAATCCCACATGACGTCACCACTCCCCGAGGTGGGTCATGCGCTCGGCGACCCGTTCCGGCGTCGGCTGCGGGAGGTGACCCGCGAGCTTGCCGTCGGCCAGGAACAGCACGCCGTGCGCGGCCGAGGCCGCCACCGGGTCGTGTGTGACCATCAGCACGGTCTGCCCCATGTCGTCCACAATGGAACGGAGCAGGTCGAGCACCTGGCGCGCGGTGCGCGTGTCCAGCGCACCGGTCGGTTCGTCGGCGAGAACGACCTCCGGCCGGGTGACCAGCGCGCGGGCAATGGCGACCCGCTGCTGCTGGCCGCCGGACAGTTCCGACGGGCGGTGTTCGAGCCGCTTCGCGATCCCGACCCCCTCGACGATCTCGCGCAGCCACTGCGGGTCGGGCTTCTGCCCGGCCAGGCGCATCGGGAGCGTGATGTTCTGCAGCACGTTCAGCGACGGCAACAGGTTGTAGGCCTGGAAGATGAACCCGATGCGGGTCCTCCGCAGCTCAGTGAGCGCTTTCTCACGCAGCTTGCCGAGCTCGGTGTCCCCGAGCAGCACCCGTCCCGAACTCGGACGGTCCAGACCGGCCGCGCAGTGCAGGAAGGTGCTCTTGCCCGATCCCGACGGTCCCATCACGGCGGTGAACGTGCCCTTGCGCACCCCGACGGTCACCCCGTTCAAAGCAGTGACCGCGCCGTCACCGGAACCGTAGACCTTGCTCACGGATTCCAGTGCCAAGGCGCACGTGCCCCCTGAAGTCATCATTTCCCCTTAAGCGGTGTTGATCTCTCTCGTCAAACCTACGGTCGGCGAGGGCCCGGATCGATCCCGCGTGAGGGAAGACTCGTGGTAGCGCTGGCACCACCATGACCCGGTTGATCCGCGGTCACGGCGCTGTGCCGGCTGGTGCGGGAGGGGGCAGCAGGCGCGCCATAGGGACCTGAAGCTCCCCGGCTGTCCTTAAGGGACACTTCCAGGCAGCCGGTTGCCCGTTTCATACCGTATGTGCACTTTACTAAGGGGGTCACGAGTGGCAATGCGCGTTCCATTGAGGGGTAAGTCAAATGTGGCATGACCGAGCCTCTGCGGCGAAGGACTCCTTCGCTGGCTTCAAGGTTAAGGGGCGACCTCGTGGCGTGATTCTGGACCGGCCTGCGGGCGCCAGTCGTTCCTTGAGTGTCCACAAAGGACACCTTCTGGCGGCAGGATGTCCGATTGTTGGTTAGATGTGCGGTTTTCGAGAGGGTCGTGAGTGGTAAAGAGGGTTAGAACCCTCTTTACCACTCACGACCCCCTCCGCAAAGCGTGCATATGGGCATCAATCAGACATTTACCCGGCCAAATGTGTCCCGTGTGGACAGTCAGGGTGCGGCCGGCCCAGATCCGCGATGCTGAAGGCTCCCTTCACCGCATCGGACGCGGCGATGGGTGCCTTCAGTCCGGCACGACCCGCCCGCGAACACGACACGTTTGCCCTTCCCCTGTTCCACCCCTCTTTGCCACTCACGGCCCCCGGACACCTGCTTTGCAAACTGTCCATTAGGGACACTTCCAGGCAGCGGTCGGCTCTCGCCTGATCGGGCCCGGACACCGGGATGATCGCCGAACCGACGGCGACCATCGCGGTCACGCTGATTTTCGTCACCCGTATCACGATCGACCTCCATCTCCGGCACATTGATCCGACTATCCTGAGCATGCGCGAAAGGCCCTTCCTGATTCGCGGAGGCATGCCGCTCAGTGAGCGACCGGTGAATCCTCGGCAGCCCGGCTACCCCACCAAGATGACCAAGATGCCCGCCCGCCCTGGCACGAATCTTGGATTCTCCTTGTATCCCGTGCCGGGACAGCGTGACGATATAGGGAAACAAAGACGTCTACTTCTGCGCCATCCGTCGACCCGGCCCCGATTCACCGTGAATTTCCGCTGTTCGACCGGCGCCACCACCCAGAACCGTCACGAATTTCCCCGAATCAATTCCGTTGACCATCGACTCGAAGGGGCCGACTTGTAAAACTCAAGGAATTCTGGGATTTTCCTTGTATCCTCCCTCGTACTTGACTCGGGGAGGAGGGGCATTGATCGAGTTCGGACTTCTGGGAGAGATAGAGGCCCGCTGGAACGGCGAGCCGATGGAACTCGGCCACAAGCGGCAGCGATCGGTGTTGGTGGTGCTCCTGGCCGAACCGAATCAAGTGATGTCCGCGGACCAGCTCATCGACCGGGTATGGGCTCGGCAACCACCTCGTGGTGCCCGTGGCACGCTGTATGGCTACCTGTATCGGTTACGGCAGGCGTTGGCCGAAGCCTCGGACGTCGACATCGTGCGAAGATCCGGCGGTTACGCGCTGAGCGTCGACCTCAAGGCCGTGGACCTGCACCGATTTCGTGATCTGATCGGCAGAGCCAACGAGGCCGACGGGGAATGCGCGCTGACCCTGTTCGACGAGGTGCTCGGACTGTGGCGGGGCGAAGCCTTCGCCGGGATCGATCTTCCTTTCGTCAATGCCCTGCGGGACACGGTGAACAAAGAGCGGCTCGCGGCTCAGTTGGACCGTAACGACCTCGCGTTACGCCTTGGACAGCACGCCGTGGCGCTGCCCGCTCTCGCTGCCATGGCCGCCGAGAATCCGCTGAACGAACGGGTGGCCTGCCAACTGGTGCTGGCCCTGTATCGCGACGGCCGTGCGGCCGAGGCGTTGGAGCACTACGAGCAGATACGAAGACGGCTGGCCGACGAGTTCGGTGCCGACCCCGGGTCCGCCTTGCGGGAGTTGTATCACCGGCTGCTGACGGCCGATCCGGCCTTGTCCGCCCCCGTCGTTCCCGGCAGGCCGGGTACACCGCCGCGGCAGCTTCCCTCACCGCCCGGGTCGTTCGTCGGACGGGCTCGCGAACTCGCCGAACTCGACGGCTTCCTGGCCACGCGGGGCGACACCGATATCGTCGCCACGATCGATGGCAGCGGCGGCATCGGCAAGTCCTGGCTGACCTTGCACTGGGCTCACCGCAACCTCGACCAGTTCCCGGACGGCCAGCTGTACTGGGACCTTCGCGGGTTCGATCCGGCGGCAGGCCCCGTGCCGCCGACCGTCGTACTCTGCGGCTTCATCGAGGCTCTCGGTATCGATCCCGAAACGATCCCGACGGGTACCGATGCCCAGGCCGGACTGTTCCGCAGTGTGACCGCCCGCCGCAGGATGCTGATCATTCTGGACAACGCCAGGGATTCCGCCCACGTCCTGCCGCTTCTGCCAGGGTCACCGTCTTGCACCGTCGTGGTCACGTCGAGGAACCAGCTCACCAGTCTGGCCGCCTCGCACAACGCTCGACGGCTCACGGTGAAAGCGCTGAACACAGCGGAGGCGACCGAGCTGCTGACCCGCAAACTGGGCAGGGAGCGGGTGATCTCCCAGCCCGAGGCCGTCGCCGAGCTGCTGGGTCATTGCGCCGGTCTTCCTCTGGCGTTGGGCATCGTGGCGGCGCGCGCCTGCACCAACCCCGGTTTCCCGCTGGCAGTACTGGCCGACGAGCTACACGATGTTTCCACCCGCCTCGACGCTCTGGACACCGGCGAGCCGACGAGCAGCGTTCGTGCGGTGTTTTCCGCCTCGTACCAAGCCCTGCGACCGGATGTCGCGAGGGTGTTCCGGCTGCTGGGCCTCGTATCGAGCCCCGATATCAGCCTCGCGGCGGTGGCGAGTCTCGCCGGTCAGCCCAAGGCCGGCACGCACATCGCCATGCGCGGCCTCGAGGCGGCGCATCTCGTGCAGCAGCCTGTCCCCGGCCGATATCGAATGCACGACCTCGTCCGGCTGTATTCGGCCGAACACGCGCAGTGCGACGAGCCTGCCGATTCCCGAACGGCGGCGGTTCGGCGATTGTGTCTTTTCTATCTCCAGACGGCGTATGCCGCGGACCGCCTCGTCTATCCTCAGCGCCCGCCGATCACGCTGTCCTCGGCGGAAACCGGCGGTGTGCCGCATTCGATAGTGGACCGCGCTTCCGCGATGACCTGGTTCGAACAGGAGTTTCCCTGCCTGCTCGCAGTTCAGCACCTTGCCTCCGAGCAGGGCTGGGACACGCTCGTGTGGCAGCTGGCCTGGGTGCTGCACAGTTTCTTCTGGCGGTCCGGCGACTGGCATGACTGCGTCACCGCTTGGAGTCTCGGCGTGGCCGCGGCCGACCGGCTCGGAGCGCCCGACGTCCAGGCTTTGGCTCGTCGCAACCTCGGCGAGGCCTGCGCCCACGTGGGTGACCACGACGGAGCTCTCAAGAATCTCGAGCACGCACTCGAACTGGCCGAGTCGAGCGACGACCGGGCCGCGTTGGTGCTCACCCACCGATCGCTGTCAGTCGCGTGGGAGCAGCAAGGAGACGACAAGCGCGCGTTAAGGCACGCCGAGGACATGCTGCGACTCTGCGAAGACATCGGGGACCATCTGGGAACCGCCGACGCACTGCACGGGATCGGCTGGCTCCAGGCCCGGCTCGGCCAGCACCGTCGAGCGACCGCCACCTGCGAGCAGGCTCTCGCGCTTGTCAAGCAGCATGACCGTCGCGAGGCCGAAGCCGCCGTCCTCGACAGTCTCGGCTACATAGCCCACCACTCCGGACAACGGGCCATGGCGCTGAAACACTTTCACCAAGCGCTCGCACTGTGCCGGGACCTGGGCAACACCCATATCGAGGCGGAGGTCCAGGTCCACCTCGGCGAAACACTCCGCGCGGACGGCGAACACGGTCAGGCTCGCCAGGCATGGCAACGCGCCCTTCAGCTCTATGAAGAACAGCACCGCGTGGCGAAGGCCGAGAGTCTCCGACAGGAACTGGCCGCCGTGCCGCCCTCTGCACCGTGAGCCGGAAAACGACGATCCCAGCTTTCGCCCAGATCCTCCAGGGAAGATGAGTGACACCTGGCCGTCAGGTGACCCACCGAGACCAGGCGGACGAACGAACAACGAACGCTGAGGGAAGAATGCGACAAGTCAAAGGACTCCTAGTGGTATGGGCATCGGCCGGCGTACTCGGCCTGATCGCACCGGGCCTCCCATTCGCTTCGCACGAAGCGGCCGCGTCCACGGCGAAAGCCGGCACCGTACCTCCGCCGGACTACTCACCGGCCGGAACCGCTTGGTGCACCAACAGCACCCCTGCCGGAAATTGGGAACCCTGTTGACCTAGCGAGGCAGGTGGCCCGATCTCGCGTTGCCGCAGCGATCACGTCGTGTCGAGGGGTCACGACGTGGTACCGGCTCGGCTCGCGGCGGTCGCGCCCTCGACACAGGCGACATCGGCCTTGTCGAGGGCGCGATGAGCGGCATCGAGGGTGTTCGCGGCTTCACGAGGTCCTGATACGAGCGGGACCTGCGGTGACGCCGCCGCGGCCCGGATGGAAGACTGTCCGGGTGATCACCCGGCTGCGGTCCTGTTGGTCCGCGATCCGGTACCTGGCAATCGGCGCGGCCTCGTCCATGGTCGCCTGGTTCGCTCTCATGGGCATGATCTTCGTGCTGCTGATGTGCCCGTTCGGCGTCGGGATCCCGGCGTTGCCGATCGCGCTCCAGCTGATCCGGCGTCCGGTCAACTTCGAACGACGGAGGGCCGCGCGCCTGCTGGGCGAGCCGATCCCCGAGCCGTACCGCGCCGGGAACCCGGTGACGGATCCGGCCTCACGGCGGGACCTCGGCTGGCTCGCCTTCCACGCCGCCACCGGTTTGGTCATCGGGACGTTCGCCATCGCGCTGCCGCTCGGCGGCCTCCGGCAGATCATTTCCGCGATCGTCTGGCCGTCGGTGAACGGTGGCGTGGAGAGCTCGCTCGGGTTCATGGTGACGTCCTGGCCACTCGCGGCGCTCAGCGCGATCACCGGCGCGGGCATGATCGCGCTGATGTTCCTCTTCCCCAAGGTCGCCCGTTGGCAGGCCACCGTCGCGAGGAAGCTGCTCGCTCCCGCGCCCGGGGTCGTGCTGACCGACCGCGTCGTCGAACTGGCCGCGTCCCGCGCCGCCGCGCTGGAGGCGCACGGCGCCGAACTCCGTCGTCTCGAACGGGATCTGCACGACGGGACGCAGGCGAGGATCGCCGCCGTGGTGCTGCAACTGGGGATCGCCGACTCGATTTTCGAGAAGAATCCGGAAAAGGCCCGGGAGTTGCTGGGCAAGGCGCAGGACACCGCTACCGGCGCGCTGGCCGAACTGCGGACCGTCGTGCGCAGTATCTATCCGCCGCTGCTGACCGACCGCGGCCTCGACGGCGCCGTCACCGCGCTGGCGGACCGCTGCCCCGTTCCGTGCACCGTGGACGTTCTCAGCAGCAGCCGTCGCCCGGCCGCTGTCGAAGCCGCCGCCTACTTCGTCGTCGCCGAGATGCTGACCAACATCACCAAGCACTCCGGCGCCGAACACGCCTGGATCACGCTCGACGGTACCGCCGACACCCTGCTCATCGAAATCCGTGACGACGGCCACGGTGGCGCCGACGAATCCGGCGGCAGCGGCCTGTCCGGGATCCGCAAGCGCGCCGAAGCGTTCGACGGGACCTTGAAGCTGACCAGCCCGGCCGGTGGGCCGACCGTACTGAAAGTGGAGCTGCCATGCGGGTCGTGATCGTCGAGGACGACGCGTTGTTGCGCGAAGGCCTGGTGTTGCTGCTGAACACCTCGGGCATCGACGTCACCGCGGCGGTGGACAATGTGGACGAATTCCTCGACCTGGTCACCAAGGAACGGCCCGACGCGGTGATCACCGACGTCCGGCTGCCGCCGACCCACACCGACGAAGGCCTCCGGGCCGCCGTCAAAGCGCGGAAGATGTACCCCGGGCTACCCGTCCTCGTGCTGTCTGCCCACGTCGAAACCGGCTACGCGGCCGAACTCCTGGCCGACGGCAAGGGCGCAGTCGGGTACTTGCTGAAGGAACGGGTCGGGAAGGTCGAGAAGTTCCTCGACGCACTGGACCGGGTCGTCAAGGGCGGGACGGCCATGGACCCCGAGGTCATCACCCAGCTGATGGCGCACCGCCGGGCGACCGACCCGCTCGAAGGGCTGACCGCGCGGGAACGCGAGGTGCTCGGGCTGATGGCGGAGGGGTACAACAACACGACCATCGCCGAACTGCTGGTGGTGAGCGATGGCGCGGTGCACAAGCACATCCGGAACATCTTCGCGAAGCTCGGGTTGCCGGAGGACAGCGGGCATCGGCGGGTTTTGGCGGTTTTGGCTTACCTGGGTGGAAAGGGCTGAGTCCGTCCTTTCGGGACGGTTGGCCGGTCACGCGGGACCGTGTGGATTTCTGCTACTCGATCTTTGCGTCCGCGGTTTCGCGAGAGGTGAGACCGACCGCGCGACCCACCGTGTTGCGTACCACGAGGCCTGATCGGGTACTGGGCACCATGAGCCGGGAGAGCAGGCCGACGCGTCGCTGCCGCGGTCGCACTTCGCGGCGGAGCCGCGACTCGTAGGCGGCGAAGGCGCGGGCGTGATCGCCGTGGTGGGAGGCGAGTTCTGCCGCGAGGGCATAGGCTCCTGCCATCGCCATGCTGGACCCGTCGCCCAGCAGGGCCGTGGCCGCCGCCGCGTCCCCGAGCAGAACGACCCGTCCACGGGACCACGAGGGCATCCGGACGGTCGTCAGGGGGTCGAAGAACGGGGCCGGGTGGTCGAGGTACGCCGCCACGAGTTCCGGCGCCCGCCACCGCACGCCGGCGTACGCGTCGGCCACGGTTTGCTTGTGCAGAGCGATGTTCTTGCGGTCGTGGGGCTCCTGCCGAGCGGCCCGGAAGGTGAAGATCGCGAGCGGTGTGGTGCGCGACGGGTGGACGACCAGCATCCGGTTCGGCACGGTCAGCATCGTCAGCTCGCTCGGATCGTCGATGGCGTCGGGTTCCAGCGGGACGGTCGCGCCGTAGAGACCCAGGTCGCTCACGAACTGCCGTTCGGGCCCGAACACCAGACGCCGGATGGTCGAGTGCATCCCATCGGTACCGACCACCAGGTCGAAACGCCGTGGCGCGGACCGCCGAAAGGTGACGTCGACTCCGCCTTCGTCCTGATCGAGTGCGGTGACCGTGTCGTCGAACACGAACTCGGCATCGTCCCGCGCCGACCGGTGGAGGACCTCGGACAGGTCGGCCCGGGTCACCTCGACCGTCGGCGACCCTTCCGAGGAGGTGGGAAGCCGCAGGATTCGTTTGCCGTCCGGGTCGAGCAGGGTCAGCGACCGATTGCGGGTGGCGACCTCGCGCAACCGCGGGACGATGCCCATCCGCTCGGCGACCGGTATCGCGGGCCCCTTCACGACGATCGCGCTGCCACCGGAGCGCAGCTGCCGGGCATGCTCGACGACGGTCGGCCGGTATCCGTTCCGGGCGAGCCAGTACGCGAGCGCGGGCCCGGCGATTCCGGCGCCGACCAGCAGCACCTCGGGCTTCTTCATGACAAGACCTCTCGGAGCGCCGACGACCGCGTTCCGGCCGCCTAGGTACGATTGATTTCGTACCTGAGTAGAACACGCCCCTGAGGTACGATGCAAGACGTACCTGAGGGAGGTGTCCGTGGCCGGAAGGAACCTGGTCGGTCCAGAGGTCGATGCGCTCGAGCTGGGTGTGGTGCTTCGCGCTCTCGCTGACGAGCACCGTCGTTCGGTGATGACGGAGCTGGCCGCCGACCGCACCGACGGCGAGCGAGGCTGCAACTCGTTCGCTCTCCCGATCTCGAAGCAGACCCAGACCCACCACTTCCGGGTCCTGCGCGAAGCAGGCCTCATCGACGAGATCGACTACGGCAACCGCAAGGGCGTCCGCCTACGACGCGCGGACGTCGAGAGCAGGTTTCCCGGACTGCTCGCACTTCTGGAAGCCGAACACCAGGATGGAACTGCTCCTCACTGAACAGAGTCCCTCGTCTCGCGGCCGATCTCGTTCAGGCGATGTGACGATCGTGTCCAGACCAGAAGGGCGCGCGTAACGCCCGCTTGTCGACCTTGCCGATCGCGGTCATCGGCAACGCGTCGGCGAAGTCCACATCGGACGGCACGAAATGCTCGCCTCCGAAGAATTCCCTGGCGTGCGTTCGGATCTCGTCAGCCGTCAGCGCTCCTGAAGACACCGGCACGACCACGGCGTGCACCCGCTCCCCCTCGCCGCCTTCACCCGGGACGCCGAACACGGCCACCGAGCGGACCAGCGGATGCCGTGCGAGCGCGTTTTCGACCACGGTCGAGAACACCTTGGTGCCGTGCTCGCCGGTGACGATGACGTCGTTCGCACGGTCCAGCAGGTACAGGTACCCCTCGTCGTCGAACCGGCCGAGATCCCCTGTCCGCAACCATTCGGCACCGATCGGCGGCGCGCCGTGATAACCGTCCATCATCGACAGTCCGCGGACCAGGATCTCACCGTCGTCGATCCGCGCCTCCATACCCGGAACGATCCTGCCCACGGATTCGAGCCGCTCCGGCCATCCGTCGAGCTCCGCCGCGGAG
This sequence comes from Amycolatopsis sp. lyj-90, assembly GCF_046549035.1. Lineage (NCBI taxonomy): Bacteria > Bacillati > Actinomycetota > Actinomycetes > Pseudonocardiales > Pseudonocardiaceae > Amycolatopsis > Amycolatopsis sp. lyj-90. The sequence goes on along the minus strand of NZ_JAJPWP010000004.1, from coordinate 494,933 downwards.
ATACTCGCGATCATCGGCGCCTCGGTGAGGCCGTAGCCCTGCCCGACCACCGGCCCGAACATCTCCAGCGCCTGAGCCAGCCGTCGTGGCGGAAGCGGCGCGGCACCCACCGAAAGCTGCCGCACGCTACTGACGTCGGTCGACGCCATGGCCGGATGATCGAGCACCGCCGCCAGCCGCGCTGGCGTGAGCGACAGTGAGGTGACCCGGTGTTCCGCGATCGCGTCCAGTACGGTGCCCGCGTCGAAACCCTTCTGCAGCACGACACTTTCCCGCCGCAGGATCGCCCCGAGCACGGTGGCGTTCCCGGTCATGTGCGTCATCGGGGCGATCAGCAGTGTGCGCCCCGGCCCCGCCGGATCCGGCGCGAAGATATGCGCCATCCCGTCGTAGATCCCGCTGTGCCGGATGAGTTTCGGCACCCCCGTGGTTCCCCCGGTGGGAAAGATGACGGTGACCGACCCCGGCAGGGCGGAAGGCTCGATACCTTCACGGGCCACCAGTTCGTCGAGCTCGATCACCCGCGCGTCACCGGCGGGCCATCCTGTCACCTGATCGGTCACCAGCGTCGTGACCCCGGCCGCCGACACCGCCGCGAGCCGATCCGGCAGGCTCGCCGAAGCGGCGACGAGCAGCACCGTGGCACCCCGGAGCTGCGCGGCGACTTGCAGGAGAACGGTCTCCGGCCGGTTGCCCGCGTCGATGGCGACGATCCCGCCCTCAGGCAGCCCCGCGTACAACCGGGACACCAGGTCGAGCGCCTGCGCGTAGCTGGTCACCTGGCCGTCCTGTACGAACAGCGCTTCGTCACCGGCGGACCGGAGAACACCCAGCACCCGGGTCAGGAACAGACTTTCCACAGTCCGGACCCTAACCCAGCGGGGACGCAGGACCCGTCGGCGTCAGGGTCGTAGGCGCCTCCGAAGCGAAGCCGAGGTCGCCCGCGTCAACCGAGCGGCGGACCTTGGGGCTGGTACGGCATCGGGCGGGCCGAGGGTTTCGCCGTCACCATCGTGACGATGCCGATGATTCCGGCGACGACGAGCGCGACGAAGGCGAACAGCGCGGCCACCAGGTACACCACGCGGAAACCGGTGGCGTCCGAGAGCAGCCCGCCGAGGAACGGCGCGATCGCCAGGGCCAGGACACCGAGGCCCGCGAGCACCCCGGCCGTGGCGCCACGACCGGTGCGGAGCCGCCGGATCAGTGCGACGGTCACGCCGATGGCCGCGCCCGCGCCGAGTCCGGTGAGCACCCGCGCGACCAGGAACAGGGCACCGCTGGGGGTGAAGGCGACCAGCAGCGCGCCGAGGAGCATCAAGAAGATCGCGGGAACGGTCACCGATGTCGGGAAGCGCGCACCGGGCAGCAGTCCGGCGGGGAAGGCGATCGCGGCCGCGACGAGGTACGCGACGAGCCCGCTCAGCAGCAGCGACTCATGGGACATGCCCAGCTCGATCTGCAGGGTCGCCCGGCCGTCGAAGCGGTAGATCACGGTGAGCAGGAAAAGGCCGATGAGCGCGGCGAACCCCGGCCCGATGACCAGCCACCAGGGCGGTCCGGCGGTCTGCTGCGGGTCGCCCTGCGTCGGCGTCGGCACGTACATGCGCACAACCTATAGCGACCGGAGACACGGATGGACCACTTCGCGGAAAAGCCACGGATGGTCGTACCCGCTACGGTTCAGAGCCGGACATCGCGCCGGGAGGACGCGTCGAGTTTGCGGAGCACGTTGGCGACGTGGTCCTCGACGGTGCGCCGTGAGATGAACAGGGCTTGGGCGATCTCCCGGTTGGTGTGGCCGTTGGCCAGCAGGCGTGCGACGTCGTGTTCGCGCGGCGACAGCTGGGTGCCGTAGCTGCGGCGGCCGCGGACGGACGGGATGACGGTGCCGGTGCTGCGGATGTGGTGACGGCAGCGGGCCGCGTCGACGGTGGCGCCCAGGGCGTCGAACGTGACGGCCAGCTCGCGGAACACCGTGGGATCGGCGCCGGTGATGCGAGCGGCCTGGTCTGCGCACTGGGCAGCGCGGTAGCGCTGCCCGAGTTCCTGGTATCGCAGCTGCGCGTCTCGGTAGTGCCGGTCCGCGGCGTCACGCTCTCCCGCCGCGGCGGCCAGCTGTGCCTGGCACACCGTGAGCGCCATCCGCGCCGACGGCGCGTCGATGCCGTCCAGTTCCTCCTCGGCCTCCGCGACGAGTCGCCGCGCGGCATCGGGCTCGTCGTCGGCGAGATAGCACGCGACCGCTTGGGGGACGATCTCGGCGGTCCACGCCCAGGAACCCTTCGCGCGGAGCAGGGCGAGTCCGCGCTCCGCGTGCGCGCGAGCCGCGATGTCGTCCCGGCCGAGGAGCATGGCGGCCATCCCGCCCGCCGCGGCCACCGCCACCGGGATCACCGCCGTCGGGTGAATGTCGAGGGCGGCGTGGAATCCGTGTTCGGCGGTCAGCCAGTCACCGCGTGCGGCGGCCAGCCAGCCGATGACCAGATTCAGTTCGTTCGCGATGAGCGGCAGATGGGAGTAGGCATGGATCAGCGCCTGAACCCGCTCGGCCAGCCCTGACCACTCGCCCGCGAGCCAATCCAGCCGGGCCGCGGTGGCTTCGGCTGTCGCCACCACGTAGTCGGCACCCGTCCGTGAGGCCATCGCCAACCCGGTGTGCAGGAACGTGCGCCCCTGCCGGTCCCGGCCGGTCCACGAACACGCGTCGGCCAGGTTGGCGTGGGCCCGGGCGAGGTGCCTGATCTCGGCGGGGTCGTCGACGTCGTTGGGCGCGGGCAGCAGGGAGATCCGGTCCCAGACGCCCGGGTCACCGACGATGAGCTGCCCGCCGAGCACCGTGGCCAGGACCGCCGTGCGCGCGGGACGCCGCGGCAGCCGGGCGAGCAGGTCCTCCACCCGCAGAAGCCAGGCCCGGTGATCGGCCGCGGTGGCGATGTCCAGGTACGGCACGGAGAGCAGTGCCATCCCGGACGCGACGCGCTCGGGCTGGTCACCCAGAAGTTCTATCGCGTGGGTGATTTCGGCACAGCCACGGTCCAGCATGGACTCACGCACCAGCAGGGTGCCGAACCACAGACGCATCTCGCCGCGGACGTCGGCGGTCAGCCTGGGGTCCGACAACAGCGTCTCGATGCGCCTGATCACGTCGGCGTCGGGCAGCCCTGCCAGCGCGTACCCGCAGAGTTTGGCGGCCAGCCGGTTCACGTCCGCGGCGGGCACGTCGCGGTCGGAGACCACTTGGGAGAGCAGGTCCACCGCGGTGGACATGTCCTTCGCCCCGGCGGCGGTGTCCGCGGCGCTTTCGCTGTACCGCAGCCATTCTTCCGGCATACCCGCCTCGGCGCAGTGCCTGGCGAGCCGCGCCGCCGGCCACCCGGGCACGTCGGCCAGCACGCGGACCGCGGCGGCGTGCAGCTCCCGCCGTCGCGGTCCGGGCAAGGCCGAGTAGACCGCCCGCCGCGCCATGCCGTGCCGGAGGCCGTACCGGTTCGGCGGATCTTCCGACAACACACCGGAACGCACCAAGTTCACCACCGGGTGCGTTCCGGGTGCCCCCGCGACCGCCGCGAGGATCTCCACCGGCGCCGCGTCGTCCAGCACCGCGGCCGCCTCGGCGACCGCGCGCTCCGGCTCGATCAGCCGGTGCAGTCGTTCGAGTACCGACTCCTTCACCAGGACAGGCACCTCGACCGCGGCCAGGAGCCGTCCCGCCGTCACCCCCTCGCTCCGGGTGTCCACGAGCCGGTCACGCAGCGCTCGGCCCGTTTCCGTGACCACGAAAGGAACTCCGCCGGTCTCGCGCAGAGCCGCTGTCGCGAACGACTCCGAAACGACGCCGCCCGTCACGGCTTCGATCAGGGCCCGTACCTCCGGTTCCTCGAACGGTCGCAGTCCCAGGTGCTTGGTGAGGACCTCGGGCGGTGGGTGCACGACCGGTCCCAGCGGGGCATCGCCGGAGAGTTCCTCACGCCGGTAGGTGACGACCAGCGACAGTCCGGGCGGCGGATCCGTGAGCAGAAATCTCAGCACCTGCCGGGTGTCTTCGTCCGCCCAGTGCACGTCTTCGACCACGAGGACGGCCTGCCCGAGCTCGCGCACCAGCGCGCAGACCGCCCGGAACATCCGATGACGCTCGGCCTCCGGGTGGTCCAGCGGCGGCGGTGCCGGGGGCAGGAGATCGGCCAGCTCCGGCAGGTGTCCGCGCAGTGCGCCGGTCACCGGATCGGGACGGCCCATCCTGTCCCCCGCCCGCCCGAGACAGTCGAGCAACGGGCCGTAAGGGAAGGGTTCGTCCAACGGCTGACAGGTACCGACGGCCATCCACAGGTCCCTGGCGCGCACCGCCGTCGCGAGGGCGCCGACCAAAGTGGTCTTCCCCGCCCCCGCCTCACCTTCCACGAACACCACCGCGGGCGGGCGGATGACGACGTCGATCAGGGTGGCCAGGTCCGCGGCCCGGCCGACCATCGGGAGCGATCGTCCGCGCGCCGTCTTACCGCCCATCGTCACCTCCGCGCTGGTCACACCGGTTCCGGGAGGTCGCAACGATACGTCGGAGGGGTACCACCGCGTAACCCTGATCGCGGTAATGCCGTACCCCTCCGGGGTCTCACCACGATTGTTTCCCCTCCGCCCGCGCCGAATGGTGAAGCGGTGCGCCAGGCGCACACGGGAAAGGGAGGAAAGATGCAGAAGGCCCGGATAACTCTAGGTCTGGTCGGCATCGCGGCCGCACTGGCGACGGTGAGTCCCGCCGCGTCGGCCGCGACGCCCGAAAGCGATGTCGTGCAAGCCCGGCAGCCCATCGCCGGTCGCTACATAGTGGTCCTCCGGGACGGCGCGCAGGCGGCCGCTCAGGGCGGGGCCGCCTCGTTGACCCAGCGCTACGGCGGTGCGGTCGTCGACACCTACGCGTTGACCCTGAACGGTTTTTCGGTCCGGGACCTGAGCGAGCGGCAGGCCCGGCGACTGGCCGCCGACCCGGCCGTGCGGACGGTGCACCAGGACGGCGTCGCACGTGCCGCCGGCGAACAGCCGAACCCGCCGTCGTGGGGGCTGGACCAGATCGACCAGCGCACCAAGACCCTGGACAAGAAGTACGTCTACCCCAACGGCGGTGAGGGTGTCACCGCGTACGTCGTCGACTCCGGGGTGGGTATCCAGCACGCCGAATTCGAGGGCCGGGGAGCGCACGGCCGCGATTTCATCGACAACGACAACGACGCGAGCGACTGCTTCTGGCACGGCTCCCACGTGGCGGGCACCATCGCGGGCAAAACCGTCGGCGTCGCCAAGAAGGCCAAAGTGGTCGCGGTCCGCTCTCTGGGCTGTGGCGGCTCCGGACCGGATTCGGCGACCGTGAGCGGACTGGAATGGGTGGCCGCCAACGGCGTCAAACCGGCCGTGGTCAACCTGAGCCTGGTCATGGACACCCTCGGCGTCGGCGACGCCCAGGTGAAGGCGTTGGTGGACAAGGGTTTCGTGGTCGCCGTCGCCGCGGGCAACAACGGACAGGACGCCTGCACGGCCAGCCCCGGCCGGACTCCCGAAGCGTTGACCGTCGGCTGGATCAACCAGGGCGGCGGCCGGAGCGGGAACTACGGGAAGTGTGTCGACCTGTTCGCCCCGGGCGGCAACATCTACTCCACCGACCACACCGGCGGCTTCCGTACCGGCAGCGGCACCTCGATGGCCTCACCGCACGGCGCGGGGGCGGCGGCGCTGTACCTCGCCGCGAATCCCGGCGCGACACCGCAGCAGGTACGCGACGCGCTCGTCCGCAACGCCTCGCCGGGGCTGGTGACCGATCCCGGCGCGGGTTCGCCGGACGCGTTGCTCTACACCGGATTCATCGGCGGTGGCACGCCGACCAAGTGCGGCGTCAAGTCCAACGACGAGGACGTGTCCATCCCCGACGCCGGGGCCACCGTGGGCAGCACCGTGACCCAGAGCGGCTGCGACGGCAACGCTCCGGTGAGCTTGGCCGTACGGGTGGACATCGACCACACCTACTCGGCGGACCTGGCGATCGACCTGATCGGACCGAGCGGGGCCACGCTGCCCGTCAAACCGGCGGGCGGGATCGGCGAGGCGGGTGGTGTGCACCAGACCTTCACGGTGAACGCCTCCGGCGAGAACGCCAACGGCACTTGGAAGCTCCAGGTGCGCGACGTCCACCGCTTCGACACAGGCACCTTGACCGGCTGGTCGGTCACGTTCTGATCGGGAACAACCCTGCGAACCGAGGAGCACGATGAGAACAGCGCGTCTGGTCACCGCCGTCGCCATGGCACTGGCCGTGATCACTTTGCCCGCGATCGGGACGGCGAGTGCCGAACCCACCGCGATCGCCGCGACACCCACCGATCAGCTGCGGCCCCCGGACATGGGGACCAGGGTGGTCAACGGACAACGCACCACCGTACGGGAAAACCCTTACATCATCGCGGGTCTGCGAGCGGGTGGCGGCGGCCCGCAGGGACAGTCCTGCACCGCTTCCGTCGTCGGCAAACGCAAGATCATCACCGCGGCGCACTGCATGATCGACGTCGGCGGGGCGAAGAGCTACCTCTACGGCGACGACGATCTGAACACCCCGGGCGACGAAACCTTCCGCACCCCTGTCGCCTCCTACAAGGTGCATCCCCGCTACACCGGCCCGAACTCGTGGCAGACCGGCTACGACGTCGCGGTGATCACCACCGAGGCCGACCTGCCCGTTCCGGAGAACCAGTGGGCCAAGGTGGCCGGATCGGGTGATGCCGGGCTGACCGCACCGGGGAAGTCGGGCACCGCCGTCGGCTACGGAAAGACCTCGTCCGGCGGTGGTTCCGGCGTCCTGTACAAGACCACGATGCCGGTCAACGACGCGAACAACTGCCAGGTGTTCAACGTGCGGGTGAATCCCGACCTCATGGTGTGCGTCGGGTACGACGACGGACGCACCGCCACCTGCTCCGGTGACAGCGGCGGCCCGTTCATCGTGGACGGTGTGATCGTCGGCGTCGTTTCGTGGGGCGCGTCCGGATGCGACCGCTACAGCATCATGGCCCGGCTCACCAACGAGATGGGTGACTGGGCGCGCGGCGAGATCGGCGGCACTCAGCCCGGTGACGGGAAGTTCGGCGTCTCCCTCAGTCCGGCGGCGGGCAAGGTCGAGCCCGGCAAGTACATCTCGACCTCCGTCGTGACCAAGGCGGGCGACTCGGGACCCGAAAAGCTCGAGCTGACCGCGACCGGCCTGCCCGCCGGCGCGACGGCCACGTTCCAGCCCGGTTCGTCCGTCGACTCCGGAGACGTCGCCAAACTCACCGTGGAGACCGCGGCGAGCACTCCGAAAGGCACGCACCGGATCACCGTCACGGCGAAAGGCCCGTCCGGTACCAAGTCCGCCGACTACACCCTGACCGTCGGCGACGGCGGCACCACGGAAGGACCGAAGCCGACCGTCTCCCCCGGTGCGGGAACGGTGACACCCGGCTCGTTCGTCAACGCGACCGTCACCGTCGCCGGAGGAACGGGCAACAGCACACTCACCGCGACGGGCCTGACGTTCAGCCCGATGTTCCAGCCCTCCAGCGTCGCCCCGGGCGGTACGTCGCGCATGTCCGTCGCCGCTCCGTTCCAGCGCGGCACCTACAAGATCACCATCACCGCCACCGACAGCACCGGCAAAACCGGTACGGCCGAATACAGCCTCACCGTCCAATGAGGTGATCCGACGCTGTGGAGCCCATGACCGTGGGAGGTCATGGGCTCCACAGCTCGGGTGTCGCGAGAGCCACTTTCGGGACATCAGACGTCGCGAAAGTGGCTTTCGCGACACCGGGGATGGCGACCGCGCGCAACGCCTGAGTCATGCTCCGGCCGGGTGAGTCGTGAGAGCGTAAGGGGGTTGTGGGCGAGCGGGGAGGATTTGGGACATTGAACGTCCCAAATCCTCCCCGCTCGACCGCCGGTCGTGAGGTTGTGTGGGTGTGGGCACGGTCTTGATCGACCCGGCCCATCGACGATGAAGGAATCGGGACACTCGACGTCCCGATTCCTTCATCGTCAACACCCGGCACACGTTGAGCCGCCACGCTCGAACGTGCCATCGCGGACACTTCGCCTTCGCCCTGCTCACGCGCAGGTAGGCAAATACCGGTCGTGCTGACCCGAAACGCCACTCACGACCCGTCAGCGTCTCCGGGTGGGAGGAGGAGTGCGGCGCGGCGTCGTCGGGCGCTTCGCGGTCGTCGTGGAGCGATGAGCCGTGGTCCGCGTCGTCTCCGGGGTCAGCCGGGTCGTGGTGGTCGCCGGGGTCTCCGGCGGTGACGACGTCGCAGTCTTCAGAGGACTGGTCGCCGGGGCCTTCGTGGTCGTCCCGGGCAGCACCTGGCCGGTCCCCGACCCGCCCCCGGCGCACGCGCCGAGCAGCACACCCGCGCCCACGACCAGGCCACAACACCACACCCGCATGAGCCGGGACCCTAACAGCCGCCCTCTCCCCGGCCGGCCCTTTCCGAAGGATTCGCTTGTGGTCTCTTCGGCCCTTTTGGACTCCGGACACAGCCGCCAGGGTGGCGTCGACCCCTGAGCTCAAACGCGAGAGAGAACCACAATGACGGGAGACAACAGCCCCGAGCTGGTCGCTGAACTGGACCGCCTCGACGAGGCTGTCAAAGCGGCGCCCGCGGGAGACACGGCGGCGCAGATCGCGCTGTGGCGGCAGGTGACCCGCTTGGAGCACTGGTTCTTCATCGCGCGCGGTCAGGCCGACCGGCCCCGTCCCTACGCCGTCGCCGCCGAGCAGGGGCCGATGATCTGCCTCTACAGCAGTGCGGCGAGGGCGAACGAAGCCGCCCGCGCTCTCGGCCTGGCCGTCCCGGAGGGCGAGGCGGTGCCGCTGTTCAGCGTGCCGATGCCGGCCGCGATCGACTACCTCGCCGCGTTCGCCGAGTCCGGAGTGGTCGGTGTGACGCTGGACCATCCGCGGATCGGCCACTACATCCCGCTGGCGAACCTGGGTCTGCTCAAGGGCTGGATCGCAGGAGCGGCACGGTGACCGATGCCGATCGAAGCGACGGTTTCCTCGAGGTGATCGCGCGCGAGGTGGAGGCCGACCCCGGCAATCTGGCGCTGCGCGAGGACTTCATCACGCTGCTGCTGGAGCAGGACCCGGATCGCGCCGCCACCGAACTGACGGCGTTCGGGGCCCACGGCGGTGATCCGGCGCGGATCCGCTTGCTGCGCGCCCGGCTGATGGCCGCGCGGTTGCGCACCTCGAACCCGCCGCCCGCCGAGACCGTTCCGTCCCCGGCCGACGAGGACCGCCAGTACGGCGGCGCCGCTGTTGCAGCGTCGCTGTGGGACACCGAGCGCCCGGCGGTGACCCTGTCCGACGTCGCGGGTCTCGCCGACGTCAAGCGGCACCTGGACACCACGTTTCTCGCTCCGCTGCGCAATCCGGAGCTGGCGGCGGCGTTCGGGCAGAAGCCGGGCGGATCGCTGCTGATGTACGGCCCGCCCGGGTGCGGCAAGACGTTCATCGCCAGGGCGATCGCCGGCGATCTCGGCGCGTCCTTCCTCCACGTGACCCTCGCGGACCTGCTCAGCAGGTGGATCGGTGAGAGCGAGAAAGCGATCCAAAGCGTGTTCCGCGACGCACGCGCGGCAGCGCCGTGCGTGATCTTCTTCGACGAGTTCGACGCGCTCGGCGGACGGCGCACCTCCGGTGGAGGCGGGTCTCACTCGATGCGGATGCTCGTCACCCAGCTGTTGGAAGAGCTCGACGGCGTGGACGGCGCGAACGACGGGGTCTACTTCCTGACCGCGACGAACCGGCCGTGGGACATCGACTCCGCGCTGCGCAGGCCGGGCCGGATCGACAAGACGGTGCTGGTGCTGCCGCCGGACGCGGTCGCCAGGGCGGCGATCGTCCAGGGCACGCTGGCGGGCAAGCCCGCGGACGACGTCGATGTCGTGGCCGTCGCCGCGGCGACCGAGGGGTTCTCCGGTGCCGATCTCGGTCACTTGACGACCACCGTGCTGCAGCAGGCGATGGTCGAGTCGATGAGCAGGGGCGAGCTGATACCGGTCACCACCGCCGCGCTGCTGGCCGCGGCCGGTGGCATCGTCCCGTCCACGACGTCCTGGTTCGACCAGGTGGCGCCGGTGCTGGAGTACGGCGTCGACGACGGCACCTTCGATCAGCTCCGGGCGTACCGGGTCAAGCGAGGAATGCGATGAGCGACTTCGGCCGCACGCCCGCCGACGACGCGGATGCCCTGGAGCGGACCCTGGACCTGGCCTGGGAGCTCTTCGCGGCACAGCCGGAGCATCCCAAGGTCGCCGAGCTGGCGCTGCAGGTGCTCGCGGCCCAGCCTCAGCGGAGCAGCGTTTCGCTGTTGCTCGGCAATCACCGCGAGTTCTGCGGCGAGGCTGACGAGGCGCGCCGTCTGTACCTCCAGGTGGCGGGTCGCCGCGACGGCCAGTTCGTCAACGCGGCTCGTGCCCTTCGGCATCTGGCGTTCGCCGAGCGCGATCATCCCGAGGCGCTGCGGTGGGCGGACACCGTGCTGGCGGAGGAGCACGAGGACTGGGACGACTGGATGGAGCTGGGGTCCGCCCAGGCGCTTTGCGGGGAGCACGAGGAAGGGTGGCGCCAACTCGACGAGGCTGTCGCCCTGTGCGCCCGGACGGTGCCGGACGAACTGCCCAAGGCGCTCGGGAAACGCGGGGTGTATCTGCTGGGCAGCCTCGCACCGGTCGACCGGTTCGTCCACGCGGCGGAGGAGGCCATCCGGGCCGATGCGGCGAACTCCTGGGTCGCGCTGATGCTCGGCTGGTCCTACCTGGTGCAGTACCGGTTCACCGACGCCGAACAACTCGGTCTGCGACTGCTGCGCGAGGATCCGACCGAAGACCTGGCGCAGAACCTCGTGGGGACGGCCCGGACGATGCTGCGGGTCGCCGAGAACGCTCAAGCCAAAGACATCACCCTGGAGGACATCCGCCGCACCGGGGTGATCGAGCTGGGGTGGCAGCAACTGCGCGACCGGATGCTCGGCACCGACCTGGCTTCCGCGCTGGCGGCGTTGGACGACGTCCTGCCCGCCGACCTGCGCGCCACTCTGCGACCGGGAATCTCGATCTCCGATGAGCCCGAGGCCGACAAGATCGGATCCATGGTCGCGGAGGATCTGGTGGCCTGGCACGACGGTCAGCAGCCCGGCTCCGGCTCCGCCTGGAGCCTGGCCGAGCCGTTCCGCCTGCTGTCGGCGGCCGAGATCATCGCCATGAGCGCCGAGATCGAGGCCGACCAGGCGGCGCACCCCGACTGGCCCGAGAACGAGGTCTGGGAACAGGTGATGACCGACGACGCCGGGACGTACCTGGTCGCCGTCGCGTTCGGGACCCTGGTCAAGCGCCGGCCCGGACACCCCGACGAGCCCGTCGCCGCGTCGATGGCGGATTGGGTCTGGGACCGGGTGGCGGGCTTCGGCGGGCCGGATCCGCGACCGGCACCCCGGAAGACCGACGAGCTCCCGGGGTAGCGCCAGCACCACCCCGCAATCGGGGGTCACTCCCCTACTCCACGAGCCCGCCGCTCTTTAGCGTATTTCCCATGAGCGACACCAAAAACTCCAGCGGCGCCCTCGTCACCGCCTCTCTCTGGCTGGTCCTTCTCGTCAGCGCCGCCGCCAACTCGATCGGCCAGTTCGCGGGACTGGACTGGACCTTCCGCATGGCCGCGGGCGCCGTCTCGGTCGTCTGCATCGTGCTTCTGATCATCCGCTACCTGGCGCGGCGCAAAGCGTGATCGGAAAGCTGTCGCTCCTCGTCGCGGCCACCTTGCTCACGCAGACCTTCCCGGCGCACGCCGCCCAGGACTCGCTTCACCGGGCCGCACAGGAGATCGTCGACCTGGGCGCGACCGGCGTCCAGATCCGTTCGGTCCGGGACGGCCGGGTCCGGACGGTGGCCGCGGGGGTGGCCGATCTGGTCACCCACGAGCCGGTTTCCACCGAGGGACGGTTCCGGATCGGCAGTACCACCAAGCCGTTCGTCGCGACCGTCCTCCTGCAACTGGTGGCGGAGCACCGGATCCGGCTGGACGACCCGATCGAGGAGCACCTTCCCGGGCTCCTGCCGGACGGGAAGACGATCACCGTCCGGATGCTGCTCCAGCACACCAGCGGACTGTACGAGTACCTCCGCAACATGCCACTGACGAGCGACGACTTCCCGAAGTACCGCTTCAAGCACTTCGAACCCGAGGATCTCATCGAGATCGCCGCCGCGAAGCCCCTGGACTTCCGGCCGGGCACCGCCTATTCCTACTCCAACACGAACTATGTCGTGCTGGGCATGCTGATCGAGCGGATCACCGGACGGCCTTGGGGCGCCGAGGTGACCGAGCGGATCTTCCTGCCACTGGGCATGGACCACAGTTCCGCGCCCGGGGACCGGATCCGCATCCCCGGCAGGCACGCCCGCGGGTACCAGCAGGCCGGTCGGTCCCTTGTGGACGTGACCGAGATGAATCCCAGCCTGGCGGGTTCCGCCGGGGCCCTGATTTCGACGACGGCCGACCTCGACAGGTTCGTCCGGGCCTTGGTGGGTGGGAGACTGCTCCCCCGCACGCTGTTCGCCGAGATGACCCGGCCCCTGCCGTTCACCGGCGGGTACGCGCTCGGGCTCGAAACGCGGACGACGCCGTGCGGCGTGACCGTGATCGGCCACAGTGGCGGCATTCCCGGTTACGGCACCGTCGCTTTCGCCAGTCTCGACGGGACACGCCGGGTACTGGCTTCGTTGACCTTCGGGCACGGTCCCGGCGACGACGCCGTCCGCGCCCTCGTCGACAAGGTCGTCTGCGCCTGAACGCTCGGCCCGCCCGGAAGCCGCCCGGGCGGGCCGAGCGCTTTCAGGAGACCTTCGGCGTCGCGCGCACGCCGTAGTGCATGTACTGCTCACCCGTGGGCAACGAGTAGAACGTGACCGGCATCCACGTCCGCGCCCCCTCCTCACGGCAGACGTAGAGCGAGTCGGTCACCGGGACCAGGGCGAACTCCATCGTCTTCTCCGGCATGAGATCGGCCAGCGGACCCGTGACGGTCTGCCGGAGCCGGATCCCGTCCCCGTCGGCCAGGACCTCCATCAGCACACCGGCCCGTTCGTAGACACCGACGTGCTTCGAACCGTCCACGACGACCGGAGTCGCGGGCGGCTCCAGCGGCCGCGGCATCGCCACGTCGGCGAGTTCGGCGAAGATCTCCCGGTACAGCTCCACGTACAGGTCGCGGGTGTTGCCGCCGTTGGTGAGCAGCGTGACGGCGAGCCCCTGATCGGGCAGCAGCCGCAGGAACGCCGATTGCCCGATCGTGTTGCCGTCGTGGCCGATGACCCGCCGTCCGCTCCAGTCGTCGCGGATCCAGCCGAGACCCCAGGAGTCACCGAGCGAGTGCTTGTCGGGGATCTCGGTCTGCTTGTCGGCCATCGCGGTGGCGGACGCCGTCGTCAGGATCCGGTCACCGGACGGGGTGAGACCGCCGGTCAGGTGCAGCCGGGCGAACCCGAGCACGTCCTTGGTCGTGGCGGTGATCAGTCCTGCCGGGCCCATGTTCCGCGGCAGCCCCCAGACGGGCGCCGGCTTCGGTTCCTCGTCCGCGCCCGCGACGTGACCGACGGCCGCGCGGTACATCAGCGCTTCCTCGGGAAGGGTCACGGTGTGGGTGAGGCCGAGCGGGGCGAACAGCTTCTCCCGCATCGCGGCGTCCCAGGTGAGCCCGGTGAGCTTCTCGATCACCCGGCCCATGAGCACGAAACCCGAGTTGCAGTAGGAGAACGTCTCGCCGAGCGGATGGTTCTGCGCGGCCTGGTCGAGGATTTCGACGTAGCGCTCGAGGCAGTCGTCGCCGCGGCCGGTGTCGGTGAAGACGTCGCCGTCGATCCCGCTGGTGTGCGTCAGCAGATGCCGCATGGTCACCTGCTTGGCGACGTCCGGGTCGGCCAGCCGCAGTTCCGGGACGACGTCGGAGATCGGCGCGTCCAGATCGAGGAGGCCCTCGTCGACCAGCTGCATCACCACGGTCGAGGTCCACACCTTGGAGACCGAACCGATCTGGAACACCGAATCCTCGGTGACCTCCACGCCGGTCGCCGTGTTGAGCACACCGAAGGAGGCGTGCACCTCGGCGTCTTGCCTGCCGTCCTCCCCGACCCGCACGATCCCCAGTGCCGCACCGGGGACCCCGTACTTGCGCGCCAGTTCGGCCAGACGGCGCCGCCAGTGCGCGGCGTCGATCGGCACCCGCGACACCCCGTCCACCGGTCCCGCGTACTGCTCGACCCAGTCGAGGACCCGCCGGTTGAAGTCGAGGCGGTGCGAGGGCGGGCCGTCGAGGACGAACAGATGCGACGCACCCGGGTACAGCACCATCCGGGACGGGACGCCCCGTGCACGCAGGGCACCGAACCACTGCTCGGCCTGGCCGACCGGGCACCGCTCGTCTTCCGCGCCCTGGACGACCAGCGTCGGCGTCCGCACGTCGGCGACCTTGGCGAACGGCGAGAACTCCGCGTTGGCCTTGTCCCACGACGCGCCGCCGAGCTCGCCGACGGCCAGGTAGTGCCCGGCGTCGGAAGTGCCCTCCATGCTGGTCAGGTCGCTGACCACGCCCCCGGCGACGGCGGCGGCGAAGCGGTTGTCGCGGCTGGTCAGGTAGCAGGTCATGAACCCGCCATAGCTGTAGCCCGCCACGGCGAGACGGTCCGCGTCGGCGACCCCTTCGGCGACCAGCCGGTCCAGCGGTTCGAGGAAGTCACGGGAGTCCGCGGTGCCCCATCCGCCGACGGCGCCGGTGAAGAAGTCCTCGCCGTAGCCGTCGCTGCCCCGCGGGTTGAGCAGCAGGACCGCCCAGCCTCGCGCGACGAGCGCCTGGTGATAGAGGTGGATCCAGTCGGCCGCGCCGTTCCAGGCGTTGTGCGGGCCGCCGTGGATGTCGAGCAGCAGCGGCGCGGCACCGGACCGGGCCGGGTCCCGCAGCAGCCAGCCGTGGACGACGGTCCCGTCGCCGATGGTGAATTCCCGTTCCTCGTGGAGGAAAAGTTCGACGTCGGCGACCGAGGCGCCGTGCTCGGTGCGCACGTCGACGGCACCCGTGGCCGGGTCGACGGTGGCGATCTCGCCGTACGAAGTGCCCGTGGCCAGGACGACCACGGCCTTGTCGCCCGCGACGTCCATTCCGGACACGACGCGGTCGGCGCCCGCCAGTACCGCGCGCGGGTTCCCGCCGTCGATGTCCACTCGGTACAGATGGGTGCAGCCTCGATCACGAAGGCCGAACAGCACGGAACCACCGTCCGCGGTCAGCTTCGGGAGCGCGCCAGGGTAACCCGCGCCGCCGAACATCACGTTGCGGTCCAAGGAAGCCGTCAGATCGACCGCGTCGCCGCCGTCGAGCGGGACCCGCAGCAGCCCGAGGTGGCCGACTTCGGTGTCACCGCGGCCCGCCACCAGGAGTTCGCGGCCGTCGGCGGTCCAGGTGACCGGACCCGCCATGCCTTCGCCGGAGCCGATCAGCCGCGGTTCGGCGGTCTTCGCGGTCACGTCGAGAACGTAGGCACCGGAACGGAAGGTCAGGTCGGCGTCGGCGTCCCGTCCGGCGGAGAACGCCAGGTGTGTGCCGTCGGGCGACCAGGCGGGGTCGCCGGCGTGCCAATCGCCGAAGGTGACCTGCCGGACCTCGCGGGTGGCGACGTCGAGGACGTGCAGGTGCTTGCGGATGGTCTTGATCAGCCCGGCGCCGTCGGCCTTGAAGTCCAGCCGGTCCGCCACCACCGGGGCGTTCGGCGCGGGTTCGCCGTCCGCGAGGTCGACGGCGGCCGAGAACGCGATCTTGCCTCCGTCCGGGCTCCACACCGGAGCGCCCGCCCCGAGCGGCAGTTCGGTGATCCGTTCGGCTTCCCCGCCCGACGACGGCAGGAACCACAGTTGCGGCGGTCCGTCCTGGGCGCGGAGGAACGCGATCCGGGTGCCGTCCGGCGCCCAGGTGGGGGCCAGGTCGGCGGTTCCGCGCGTGAGCTGCCGGGCTTCGCCGGAGGTCGCGCCGACCTCCCAGAGCGTGGTCTCGTTCCGGTCCTCTTCGCGGTTCGCCGTGCGCAGGACGTAGACGATCCGGCCGCCGTCCGGTGACAGCGAAGGTTGGCTGGGGACGGCGATCGCGTACAGGTCGTCGAGACCGAGACGTCGGGTCATGGTGCGCTTGCTCCTCTGGAGATCGCGAGCGGGTGGCTCTCGTTTTCGCTGAAGTGGCAGGCCGCCGAATGACGTCGGTGTGCCGCGCCTTCGGTGGGGTCCGCCTGGAGGCAGAGTTCGCGGTCGGCGCGCACGAGCGGTCCGACCGGGCATCTGGTGTGGTACCGGCATCCGCCCGGCGGGTGGTGGGGGTCCGCGGGTTCGGTGTCGGAGGTCTTCTCGTCCGCGCCGGTGTCGAACAGCGAGGTGTGCGCCGAAGGTGCCGCGGCGAGCAGATCCTTCGTGTACGGATGCCGCGGATCGGTGAGCACCTGCTCGGCGGGCCCGACCTCGACGATCCGCCCGAGGTACATCACCGCGACGATGTCGCTGAGATAGCGGATCACCGCGAGGTTGTGCGAGATGAACAGCATCGACAGACCGAGCCGCCGCTGCACGGACCGGACGAGGTTGAGCACCGCGCCCTGTACCGAGACGTCGAGCGCGGAGGTGATCTCGTCCGCGATCAGCACCTCCGGCCGCCCGGCCAGCGCACGGGCGAGCGCCACGCGTTGCCGCTGACCGCCGGAAAGCTGGCCCGGCAGGTGCCCGGCGCGGTCCGGGTCGAGGTTGACCAGTTCCAGGAGGCGGGCGACCTCGTCCCGGCGCGCGCCGCGGCCGGGGAGGACGCCGCGCGGGATCGCTTCGGTGATCGACTCGCCGATGCTCATCCGCGGGTCCAAAGAGGAATACGGATCCTGGAACACCATCTGCAGCGGACGGCGACGGGGCAGCTTCCGGACATCCACCCCGCCAAGCAGGACCCGCCCGGCGCTGACCGGGGAGAGCCCGACGGCGGCGCGGGCCAGCGTCGACTTCCCCGATCCCGACTCACCGACGAGCCCGACGACCTGTCCGGAAGGGACGGTCAGCCCGACGTCGTCGACCGCGGTGAGACCACGTCTCCCGCCGTACCGGACGCTCACCGCGTCGAAGACGAGATCACTCACTCCGTACCTCCGGCGGTCACGGTTTCCTTGGCGGGCTGGGAAAACGTCGTTTCGTGCGGATGCCAGCACGCGACGCGGTGCCCCGATTCCACGCGTTCCAGCACCGGGTCTTCGAGGCGGCACCGATCGGTCACCGCGGGGCACCGGTCGGCGAAGGCGCATCCGGTGGGCACGCGATCCGGTTCCGGCGGGCGTCCGGGGATCACCGCGAGCGGCGCGTCGCGATCGGTCTCGAGGTCGAGCGTCGCGGCCAGCAGGGCCCGCGTGTACGGATGCCGTGGCGTCCCCGCCGACGGCAGGTCCTCCACCACCCGGCCCGCGTACATCACCAGCATCCGCTCGCAGGTCTGCGAAACGACCGCGATGTCGTGGCTGATCAGGATGATCGCGGTGTTCCGCTCCGCCCTCGTCCGCGCCAGCAGGCGCAGCAGCTGCCGCTGCACGGTGACGTCCAGCGCCGTGGTCGGTTCGTCGGCGATGATCAGCCGGGGGTCGCCCATCAGGCCCATGCCGATCATCGCGCGCTGCCGCATCCCGCCGGAGAACTCGTGCGGGTACTGCTTCGCCCGCCGTTCGGCGGCCGGGATCCGCACGGCGCGCAACCGGTCCACGGCCCGCTCGAACGCCTTGGCGCGCGGAAGACCCTGGTGCTGTTCGGCCACTTCGGCCAGCTGACGGCCGATCCGCCTGGTCGGGTTGAAGGAGGTCATCGGGTCCTGGAACACCATCGCCAGCGAGGTGCCGAGCAGGCCGCGCAGATCCCGTTCCGGGGTGGTCAGCAAGGGTTTCCCGGCGAAGTCGAGCCTGTCCGCGGTGACCACGGCAGGCGCTTCGACCAGCCGCGACACCGCCAGCCCGGTCAGGCTCTTCCCCGAGCCCGACTCGCCGACGACACCGATCGCCTCGCCCGCGTGGACGGTGAAGCTCACCCCGCGTACCGGAACGGTCCAGCCCGCCGGGCGCGGGAACGCCACCTGGAGGTTCTCGACCACCAGCACGGCGTCGTCTCGGTTCTCGGCGACGTCCTCCCGCGCGGGAGTGACCGGCCGCGGTGCGAGCTTGCGGGATCCGGTGCGGACACCGATCACCCCGGCCACGGTCTCGCCCACCAGGTTGAAGGCGAGCCCGGCCAGGACCACCGCGACCCCCGGGGCGAGCGCGGCCGCCGGGTTGACGTAGATCCCGTTGAGTCCCTCGCCGAGCAGCCGTCCCCAGTCGTAATCCGGTGCCTGCACACCGATGCCGAGGAACGACAGCCCGGAGAACGCCAGCAGTGAGGAGCCGGCGCCGATGGTCGCGTTCACCACCAGCGGCTCGCCGATGTTCGGCAGGATGTGCCGGACCAGCAACCGGATGCGGCCGACCCCGGAGATCCGGGCGGCGGACACGAAGTCCTGGCCCGCCACGGAAGCCGAGAGCGTCTGTGCCAGCCGGGCGAACGCCGGTGCCAGCGCGAACCCGACGGCCAGTACCGCGCCGTGGGTGCCGACACCGAAGATCACCGAGAAGAACAGCACCAGCAGCAATCCGGGGAACGCGACCGCGATGTTCACCGCCGAGGTGACCAGCCGGGCGGCGGGCCGCGGCAGCAGCGAAGGCAACGTGCCGAGGACGAGTCCGGTCACCACGCCGATCACCGTCGCGAGCACCGCCAGCAGTACCGAAAGCCGGGTCGCCACCAGGACACGGAAGAGGATGTCGCGACCGAGATCGTCGGTACCCAGCCAATGCGCCGCCGACGATCCTTGCGCGATCGCCTCGGTGTCGATCGCGAAAGCGTTGTCGTGCCACAAGATCGGGGCCAGTACGGCGAGCGCGATCACCAGGGACAGCAGGGTCGCCGAGAACGCGCCCACCGGGGTGCGCAGGGCCGCGAGCCATTTCGCGCGTCGATTAACCACTTAGCTCTCCCGGATCGTCGAACGCGGGTCGAGGACGGCCAGCAGCACGTCCACCGTCAGGTTCACCAGCAGCACCCCGATGCCGTAGACGAGCACGATCCCCTGCACCAGCGGATAGTCCTTCTGCAGGATCGACTGGGCGATCGTCGAACCGAGTCCTGGCCAGGCGAACACGTTCTCCACCAGCACCGTCCCGGCGACCATCCCGGTCAGCATCAGCCCGCCCATGGTCAGCGTCGCGGTCAGCGCGTTCGGCAGCGCGTGCCGGAGGTAGACCAGCCGCGCCGGCAACCGTTTCGCCCGCGCGGTGCGGATGAAGTCGTTGCCCAGCACGGAAAGCGTCTCCACCCGGACGATGCGGGCGAGCACCGACGCCGGGCCGAGGGCCAGCGCGACGACCGGGAGGACGAACGAACTCGCGTCCGCGCTCCCGGCGACCGGGAACCAGCCGAGCTGGACCGCGAAGAACGCGACCAGCGCGACCGCCACCAGGAACTCCGGGATCGCCGCGAGCAGCACACTCGTCGAGGTGAACGCCAGTTCGCTGCCCCGCCGCCGCCCGCCGCGGGTCAGCACGGCGAACAGGACGCCCAGCGGGATCGCCACCGCGATGACCACCGCGAAGGCGGGCAACGCGAGCTGCAGCGTGGCGGGCAGCCGGTCGCCGATCACCTCGGAGACCGGCTGCCCGCTCGTCATCGACGTCCCGAAGTCACCGGTGAACAGCCCGCCGAGGTAGTGGACGTACTGCAGCCACAGCGGATCGTTGAGGCCGAGGGCCTCCCGTCGCGCGTTCACCAGGTCCACCGGCGCGGTCAGGCCGAGCGCCGCCCGGACCGGGTCGCCGGGGATCAGCTGGATCATCAGGAACGCCGTGGTGACCAAGACCCACAGCGAAACCGCGAACCGGCCGAGACGGCGCACGGCGAACGAGAGCCAGGGGCTCCCGCGCAACCCGGCCGGGGCGAGCGCGACCGTCATCAGCTGTACATCCGGATCGACGACGGCTCCACCGAACCGAAATTGACCTTGAACTTCGCGTTGCTGCCGAAGGTCGGGATGACCGAGTTGACGTAGGGCACGACGTCCAGCCGCTCGATGAGCGCCGATTCCGCCGCGAGCCAGGTCGCGCAGCCGGAGTCACCCGGCATCTGTGCCGCCTGGGCGGCCTGCGTTTGGTACCCCTTGTTCTCGATGTGCGCGAAGTTCGTGCCGGAGGGCGGTTTCGGCCCGGAGACGAACGGAACGGCCTGACTCGGCAGCAACAAGGTCACCGGCGCCAGGGAGATGTCCCACTCACCGGTGCCGAAGAGCACCTGGTTGGTTCCCGGGCTGTCGACGCCCTTCAGCGTGACCTCGGCGCCGACCGCCTTCCAAGACTGCTGCATCAGTTCGGCGGAGGGCGCCATCGTCGGTCCCAGCTGGGTGCCGTAGATGGCCGTGAGCGCGAGCCGTTTGCCGTCCTTGACCCGCACGCCGTCCGCTCCCGGCTTCCAGCCCGCCGTGTCGAGGGCGGACTTGGCCGCGGCGACGTCGAACGCGGGCAGTTTGCCGTTCACCGAGTCGCCGGCGCACGCCTTGGGTTCGGTGGTGACCATTCCCTGGCTGGGTGCCCCCGCTCCGCTGGTGAGCACCTTGCCGATCTGCGCGAGGTCGAGCGCCTGCACCAGCGCGCGGCGGACGGCTTGGTCGCCGCCCGCCCGGCCGGGCGCCTGGTTGAAGAACATCTCGCCCATCGGCACGACCTGGTCGCCGTGGTACAGCTTCTGGGCGCGCAGGCGTTGCTGGTCCTGACCGGTGATCCGGGCGGCGTTGAGTTCACCGGACAGCAGCAGGTTCGCCGTGGTCGTCATGTTCTGGATGACCCGGAAGGTCACCTTCTCCGGCAGGCCCGGCTGCTCGCGCTGCCAGTCCCCCGGGCCCCAGGCGTAGTCCTTCCGCCGGGTGAGGGTGTAGTGGTCGTTCGGCACGATTTCGGTCATGGTGAACATGCCGGTGCCGTACTTTCCCTTGGCCAGCGCCGCACGATCCGTCACGCCCTTGCCGCAGACGATCGGGAGGTTGCCGACGTTGCGGAGCAGGAAGGCGTCGGGCGCTCCGCTGGCGAGGGTGATCGTCCGAGCCGCGTCGTCGGCGGTCGCCTTGGTCCCCGGCGCGACGGTGAGCCCGGACATCGGCGACTTGTTGGCGGGATCACCGACGAAGTTGATGTTCGCCGCCACGTCGCTCGCGGTCAGCGGGGTGCCGTCGTCGCAGGTGATCCCGTTCCGCAGGGTGAAGGACGCCGTGGTCGTGGTGGCCTCGAACTTCTCGGCGAGTCCCGGGATCGGCTTGCCGGTCTCGTCGAGGTTGACCAGGCTGTCGTAGAGGTAGCGACCCATCTCGAGGGCGACCGCGAGCACGGTCATCGCCGGGTCCAGCGCTCCCGGATCGGAGCCGATCGCCATCGTGAAGGTCTTGCCTTCGGTCAGTTTCTGGTTCGCTGTCCGGTCTTCCCCGGATTGCGACGTCCCCCCGCACGCGCTCACGGTCAAGGCCACCACGCTCGCGATCGCGGCGGTGAGCCGGGCTTTCTTCATGGGGTTCTCCTACTGGGTGACGGTCTGCGCGCGAAGGTGTTCGACGGCGAGGCGGGCGGCCTCGCCGATGGCGGAATCGACCGCGGGCAGGCGGTCGGCGAGGGAATCGGCGCGGGTGAACACCGCGACGGCGTAGCGGCGACCGTCCACATGGGTCACCACCCCCGCTTCGTTACGGACGGCGGGCAGGGTCCCGGTCTTCGCCGCGATCGCCACCCCCGCGGGGAAACCGGACGAGATCCGGTGCGGCCAGATCTGCTGGGCCATGATCGTCCGCACGCGTTCGCAGGCGGCCGGGTCGCCCGCGCGGTCGGTCCAGATCGCGTCGAGCAACTCGGTGATCTCGCGCGGGGTCGACGACGTGGTGCGGTCCGGGTCGACCACCGCGAGCTTCCACAGCTGGTCCTCGGTCGCCGCGGCGAAAACGGCTTCCAGATCGTCGTCCGGTTTCGCGCCGAGATCGGCGATCACCGAGGCGAAGAGGTCCTCGCAGCAGCCGATCAGCCGTGTCCTGGCGAGTCCGAGATCGGCCAGCACCCGGTCGACCGCCTCCTGCCCGACCCGGCGGTAGATCAGGTCGGTCGCGGCGTTGTCGCTCATCGTCAGCATGAAATGCGCGAGGTCGCGCCAGCTCATCTCGACGTCGTCGGCGCAACCGGCGGTGCCGACCCCGCCGATCCGATAGCGCGCGACGACACGGGTCCGCTCGGTCTCGTCGAGCCGCCCGGCGGCCACCTCGCGGGCGAAGGCGACCGCGACCGGGATCTTGAACACCGAGGCCAGCACGACCGGGTCGTCCGCGCCGACGCAGACTTCGGGACCGCCGTCGACGCCGACCTCGCGCGCGTGCACGAACCCGCGTGCCCCCGCTTTCGCGAAGACCGCTTCGATCTCGTCGGCCGTCGCTGTCACCGGCTCACCCGCCGGTCGGCCCGTCCGGTGTGGACGAACAGCGCGCGCCCGTCGCCGTCGTCGCCGACGAACGCGTGCGGCATGTGCAGGCCAAGCCCGTCGTGCGCGACGACCAGGGTGTCACCCTTGTAACCGAGCAGCCTGCTCTTCTCCGGCCCCGTTCCGAGGTCGGCGAAAATCCCCTTCGGCGTACGCTCCAGCCAAAGCTCGCCGTCCTCGTCCTGGCTGACGACGATGTCCGCCACCTGCGACGAGTACTCACCCACGTAGCGCGACGGGTCGGCCGGGGCTTCCGCGACGTCGGGCTCCGGCAGCGGCGGGACCTCGACGCCCGCGAGGTCGCCCAGCACCTTCCGGAAGATGTCCAGGTAGAGGTGCAGCGGCTTGCCGCCGTTGGTCAGCAGCGCCACCGCGACGTTGCTGCCCGGCACCACCCGCAGGAACGCCGACTGGCCGATGGTGCCGCCGTCGTGGCCGATCACCGGGCCGCCGTCCCAGTCGAAGATCATCCAGCCGAGCCCCCACGCCCCGCCCATCAGGCCGAGGTAGGGCAGTTCGACCTGGCGTTCCCACATGGCGCGGGCGGTCTCCGGCTTGAGCACCTGCGTGCCGTCGTCGGCGCGGCCTTCGTTGAGGTGCATGCGCACGAAGGTGAGCAGGTCGCGCGGGCGCATCGCGAGATGCGAGCCGGCGGGCGCGTTCGACCGGGTCAATGCCCAGACGGGCGCCGCGACCGGCTCTTCGTCCGGGGCGGGCTGGACGTGACCGATCGCGGCGCGGAAGCGGATCGCGTCGTACGGCCCGGTGGCGGCGTGGGTCAGCCCGAGCGGGGCGAACAGGTGATCGCGCAGGCACTCGTCGTAGGACTTGCCGCGCACGACCTCGATCACGCGGCCGAGCACGCAGTACCCGGCGTTGTTGTAGGAGAACATCTCCCCGGGGCCGAAGAGCTGCGGCACGTCGGACAGCGTCGCGACGAGCTTCGCGACGCAATCATCGCCCTGTCCGGTGTCGGTGAAGATGTCGCCTTCGAAGCCGGACGTGTGACAGGTCAGCTGCCGCACGGTGATCCGCGAAGCGGCGTCGTCGTCGGCGAGGGCGAACTCGGGAAGGTAGTCCCGGACGGGCTTGTCGAGGTCCAGCCTGCCTTCGTCGACGAGCTGCATCGCAAGGGTGGTCGTCCACACCTTGGTGATCGACCCGATCTGGAACACGGAGTCCACTGTGGACTCGACGCCGGTGCTCCGGTTCAGGACGCCTGCCGCGTGGTCGATCACCTCGCCGTTGGCGAAGACCGCGACGGCCGCGCCGGGCACCTGGTGCTCGGCCAGCAGGGCGGGAAGGTTCTGCTCGAGCCAGGCATCGATTTCGGAAAGTTTCGACATGGGCATCCTCGTCCGTGGAAAGGGTGGACCGGTGTTTCCGGAAATGCTAGGACGGTGACGGGCGTCACCGGTTCGTGCGGAACGACGAGAGCGACGGGAAAATTCATCCGCGCGGACGAATCATTCGCTCCCGGCCTCGGGAAGCCTGAGCCATTCGACGGCCTGTGCCGCGGCGAAGCCGATGAACGCGTCCCGCTCCGGCACCCTCGACCGGCCGTCGACGGCGTCGGTGAAAATCCCTACCGCGTAACGGCCCCCATCCGGGTACTCGACCACACCGACCTCGTTGCGCACCGACGGCAGGGTCCCGGTCTTGCCGCTGACGCGGATCCCGTCGTCCGGGAACCCGGACCGCAGCCGGTGCGGCCACACCTGGAGATCGAGCCAGCGCCGGACGTCCGCGCACGCGGCGGGCGGGGCCGCCTCGTCACGCCAGATCAGGCCGAGCAGCCGGGTGATCTCTTCGGCGGTCGTGGCGCAGGTGTGCGCCGGTTGCAGCGCGCGCAACGCGCGGATCTGCTCGATCGACAACTCGGACAGCGCTTTCTCGTCGTCCTCGTAAGAGATCCCGAGGTCCTCTCCGATACTGCTGAGCACCTCCGCGCAGTCCTGCGGGACCGTGGTGTGCTCGAACCCGAGCCGCCGCAACGTTTTCTCCGTCTCCTCCTTCCCGACCCTGGCGACGATCAGGTCGGTGGCGACGTTGTCGCTGATCCCGATCATCAGGATCGCGAGGTCGTACCAGGACATCGTGATCTCGTGCCGGAAGGTGGCCAGTCCGTACGGGCTCGGCGTCGGATGCCCCGGCGGGACGCTGATCCGCTCACCAAGGTCGAGTACGCCGTCGGCGGCCTGCCTGGCCAGCTCCAGCGCAACCGGGACCTTGAAGACCGACGCCGTGACGACGGGAGCGTGTTCGTCGACGCCGATCCGCCGGGTGCCGTCGACTTCGGCGGCATGCAGCCGGACCCGGACCCCTACCTCTTTCGCGCGGGCGTTGATCGTCGCGATGACTTCGGACGCGGTGGACATGAGACTCCTGTCTACTGAGGACTGGACTCGTGAGTGGTAAGGACGGTTAGAACCGTCCTTACCACTCACGAGCCCGTGCTGGGATTCGCCGGGGAGAAGGTCCCGTGGCCGTGAGCTGACCACGGGCCGCGAAGCGGTTGCGAAAGCCACTTTCGCAACGTTGAAGGTTGCGAAAGTGGCTTTCGCAACCTCATCCGGTGTGCCGACGTGCCAGGCGAGCGCTGGGTCGAGGTGGTCGTGAGTGGCGATTCGGGTTCTAACCCGAATCGCCACTCACGACACCAGAAGACCGTCCCGGCCACTGGCTGCCCGTCACGAAAGCCACTTTCGCGACGCTGGATGTCCCGAAAGTGGCTTTCGCGACATCGTCGGAACGTTCCCGGAGCGGCGCCGCGGTCCCGAATCGCCACTCACGAGTCCGTGCTGGGATTCGCCGGCGAGAAGGTGAACTGCGCCGGGTTCTGCGGAACCCAGAACGCCATCAAAGCGGTGAGGAAAGTAGTGCCGATGAGGAAACCGAACGCCGCGGTGTAGGAGAAAGTGTCGGCGAGCCACCCCATCGCCACCGGGGCGACCGCGCCCGCCACCTGGCCGCCGAAGTTCATCACGCCCATGCCGATCCCGGTGACCGCCGTGGGCAGCACGCGCAGCGGCAGGCCGAAGACGGCCATCGTCGCCATGCCGAACACCGCGAGGGCCAGCGTCTCGTAGACGGTGAACTCCACCGTGCTGTCCGCGTTCACCATCAAAGTCAGCAGCACCACGGTGACCAGCGCGATCGAGCTGAGGTACCAGCGGCCGTGGTCGTGGAAGTAGCGGTCGAACAGCCAGCCGCCGAGAATGGTGGTGCCGATGCTGACCAGCATCGGGATCGCGGCCAGGACACCGGTCTGGCTCAGCGAAAGGCCCCGCGTCTCCAGCAGGTAGCTGGGGACCCAGGTGATCATCCCGTAGTTCAGCATGTTGGTGACACAGAACAGCAGGGTGAACTTCCAGACCACAAAGGACTTCAAGACCTGTTTGCGCGACACTTCGGGCGGCGCCGACTCGGTACGCGGCAGGCTGCTCAACGATTTCGGCAGCGCCTTGGGCAGAATCGTCCAGACGGCCACGCCGATGATCGCGCCGATCCCCGCCATCCAGAAGAACGTGTGGCGCCAGCCGACCGCCATCAGCAGCGGGCCGACGATCAACGGCGCGAGCCCCGCGCCGATCCCGCCGGCGGACAGCATCACGCCGGTCACCGTCGCGCGGTTGCCGGGGGTGGTCCGTTCCGCGATCGCCTTGAACGAGGCCGCCGGGAAGAGTCCTTGGCACACACCGAAAAGGCCACGGATGACCAGCAGCATGCCGAAGGTGCCCGCCATCCCGGTCATCGCGGTGAACGCCGACCAGGCCAGCAGTGTCACCAGCATCGGCCCCCGCGAGCCGTAGCGGTCGGCGAGGAAGCCCGCCGGGATCTGGCAGACCATGTAGACCAGCGCGAACACGGTCACGAGCCAGCCCTGCTGTGTCTTGCTGAGGTCGAACTCGGCGCCTATCATCGGCAGCGCCATCCCGATCGAGAACCGGTCTATGTAGTCGACCGCCCAGGCGCAGACCATCACCACCATGGTGATGAGTGCCGTCCGGTTGATCCGCCGCGCTGTCCAGGTGTCCTCATTGACCACTGCCGTCATGGCGCCTCCGCGGAAACGTTGGGAGAGAAGAAGAACGACGCGAGCGTGGCGCCGATCACTCATTCTGAAACGCGTTCGGCGAGCGGAGTTCGTGCGATCAGACGAACATCCGCCGCCGTTTCGGGCCGGGGAGACCAACCCGCGCGGAGGTCAGGAGTCGTCGGCGACGGGCGGGCCGGTCCGTGCGTCCGGGGGCAGCAGCCGCAGTTGCAGCATGGCGGCGAACCGCTCCCCCGCGTCGTCGAGGTCGATCTCGCCGACCTCGGCGAGCCGCCGCAAGCGGTACCGGAACGTGTTCGGGTGGACGTAGGCGGCGGCTGACGCGGCGCCGATGTCACCGAAGGCGTCCAGCCAGCACCGGAGGGTGTGCACCAGCTGTGACTGGTGTTGGGCGTCGTAGGCGAGCAACCGCGCGACAGGTCCTGTCGCCACGTCTCCCCTGGCCGCGGCGAGATCGGCCAGTTCCAGCATGAGCGCGTCGACGTGGACGTCTTCCACGGTCGCGACGCGTTTCGCGCGGGCGTTGGTGAGCAGCACGCGCAGCGCCCGGTCGGCACCGTCGCGCGAGGCGCGCAGGCCGGAGCCGTCGAGCGCGAGCGGTCCGATGCCGATCGCGGCCGCCGCCCGGCGCCCGGTGCGCTCCAGGAAGGTCGAGGCGACCCGCACCGAACGCTCCTGGCAGTCGTCCTGACTGCCGGGCATCGGGACGATTCCGTAAGCGACGTCGCCGACGAGGGCGACGGCCGAACGCGGCTGGACGGCGCTGAGATGCATGGCCAGCGCGTCGGCGACCCGCTGGCGGTCCGCGACCAGGCGGAGGTCGTCCTCCAGCGCGGGCGTGCCGAGCAGGCCCATGGCGAGCACGATCGACGGCTGACCGAGCAGGCCGAGCCGGGCGATGGCCTCCGCCGCCCCGGCGCCGCCTTCGAGCGCCGTGCTCACCAGGTCCGCGCGCAATCGTCGTTCGACGTCGGCGCCGGCGCGCAGCCGGAGCATGTGCAACGCGACCAGCTTGGCGGCGTCGATGAACGCCTGGATCCGCTCCTCGCTGAGCGGTTCACGGACCGCCGCCCAGATCGACCCGAGCACTTCGTCACCGGCGCGGACGGCGAGCGCCACACGCGGGATGGTGATCTCGTTGTCGTCGTAACGCTGCGGATCGACGTAGACGGGTGTGTGGTCGCGGTACAGCCTCTCGAAGACACCGTCCCGTTCCAGGCCGCGGGCGAACCGCTCCGGCACCTGACGGCCGAGGATGGTCTCCACCCGGGAAGGATCCGCTTCGTCCTGGCGCCCGGAGAACGCGAGAATCCGGTTACTGCGGTCCTCGATGGTCACCGGGGCGTCCAGCAGCGCCGCCACCGCGTTGGCCAGTGCGAAAAGGTCGCCGGACGGAATTCCGCCGAGGGTCTGCGGCGAGACCTCTCCGATGTCCCCCTCGGCGAGCAACGTCCTCAGCATCGCGGCGAGCTGGGTCCAGGATGCGCCGCGTGCGAGCCCGAGTAGGGCGACCCCGGACGAGTCCGCGGCGCGCCGGAGTTCCGGCGTCGGGGTGACGGGAGACCGGACGACGAGCGCCGCCGCACCGCTCGCACCCACGTCGTGCAAGAGGCGGACGATCTCGTCGGGCTCCCGCACCCCGACGCCGAGCACGACGGCCCGGGCGGGAATTTCGGACTCGTCGTGCGGATCGTGGATGACCACCCCGCCGAGCTGCCTGCGGGTGGTCCGGCCGACCGCGACCGGCTCCAGGAGCACGTCCCCGAGGTCCTCGAGGACGCGTCCCAAACTCAGGTGTGGCTTGCTGGGCACCGGTGTCAGCACCCCCCGAAGTTAAACCCGGCTTCACCGAACCGAATGGTCCGATCCCACCAAATCTAACTCCGGAATTCGTAGCGCGCTACGAATTGATCCACGCTTTCGCCGTGGTGACCTCGTCCAGCAGATCCGGGATCGGCGTGACGCCGAGACCGGGCCCGGTCGGCACCGGGAGATGCCCGGCCTCCAGCACGAACGGCTCGGTGATGTCCGTGCGGTAGAACCGGCCGGACGCCGACGTGTCACCCGGGAGCGTGAAGCCGGGCAACGACGCGAGCGCGACGTTCGCCGCCCGGCCGAGACCGGTCTCGATCATCCCGCCGCACCACACCGCGACCCCGTGCGCCGCGCAGACGTCGTGCACGCGGCGGGCTTCGAGGTAGCCGCCCACGCGGCCCGGCTTGATGTTGACGATCTGGCAGGCGCCGAGCTTGATCGCGTCGGCGGCGGCCCTCGCGGACACGATCGACTCGTCGAGACAGATCGGCGTCCGGATCCGCTTGGCCAGTTCGGCGTGGCCGAGCACGTCCTCTTCCTCCAGCGGCTGCTCGATCAGCAGGAGTTCGAACGGGTCCAGCCTGGCCAGCAGCGGCGCGTCACCCAGGGTGTACGCGGTGTTCGCGTCGACCTGCAGCAGCACGTCGTCACCGAAGCGCTCCCGCACCTGGCGGACGGGCTCGACGTCCCAGCCGGGTTCGATCTTCAGCTTGATGCGGACATAGCCCTCGTCGAGATAGCCACCGACGACGTCGAGCAGCTGCGGGATCGAGTCCATGATGCCGACCGAGACCCCACAGGCCACGGAGTCGCGAGTGGACCCGAGCTCGGCGGCGAAGGACCGTTCGTGCGCACGGAGTTCGGCGTCGAGGACAGCCATCTCCAGCGCGGCCTTCGCCATCCGGTGGCCCTTGAACTTCGCCAGCAGCGGCGTCACCTTGTACGCGGTCAAGTCCTCGGCGGCCAGCAGGGCCGGGATCAGGTGATTCCGCAGCACGTGCTCGGCGGCGTCGTTGTACTCCGACGAGTAGAGCGGCGCCTCCATCGCGACGCATTCGCCCCAGCCCTCGCCCGCCGGGGTCACCGCGCGGACGAGCAGCAGCTCCCGTTCGGCCTGCGTCCCGAACGACGTCCGGAACGGGGCCACGAGCGGCATCCGGACCCGGCGCAGTTCCACACCGCTGAGTTTCACGACTGCTCCTTCGAGATCACGTACCAGCCGGCACGATCGAAACCGGCGACCTTGGCGTTGTCCGCCATCAGCCCGCCGAGGACTTCGCGCAGGGCGACACGCCACGCGTTGCCGCGACCGGGATCGGTGCGGCGTAACCGTTCGATGTCCGGGGGGACCGCGACGAGCACGGTCTGCGCGTCGGTGGATCCGATGCTCGGACCGCCGTCCGCGTCGACCGACAGCGCCTTCGCCACGCCCAGTGCTTCCGCCTCGATCAGGACGGGCCGGCCGGAGGCGGCGGCGCGGACGTCCGGGCTCGTCAGGTCCCAGCCGACCATCAGCCGGTCGGTGTCGCCCGAGCCGTTGATGCCGTCCTCCATCGGACCGTAGAAGTCGGGCAGGTACCCGATCGGCCGTGCGCCGAGTTTCCCCAGGTTGAAATAGGCGTTGCGCCGCACCAGCGGGTCGAAGGTCCAGGTGATCAGCGAGACGTCCTGGAGCAGTGCCCAGCCGCGCTGGTGCAGTTTGAGCGCGGCACCGATCCCCCGGCCCGCGCCGGCGTCGGCGACCCCGGCGATGTGGCTGTGCAGGCTCGCTTTCCCCGGGTTGCCGAAGAAACCGAAGCAGGCCCCCAGAAGTTCGCCATGATCGAACGCCCCCGCGACGTAGTTCCCGGCCGTGGACATCGCCCGGAGCAGTTCCGTGCTCACCGGCCGGGCGCCGGGCGCGAACTTCCAGATCGACTCGAACAGGCCGACCACCGCGGCCAGATCGGCGATTTCGGTGAGTTCGCGGATTTCGACGCCCGAAGCCGTGGCCGCGGCCCGTGCGGCGGCGACGGCTTCGTCGCGCACCTCCCGGGAGGCCAGGCTTTCCGTATTCGTCGCAAGATTCGTCACGGGACAATCCTTTCCCGGCCCGGCGGCCGAGTCACTGTCGTGCCGTACCAGATTCGCCCGCGGGATTCGTCGCGCCGGACGGACCCCGCTTCGCGAGGACGTTTTCCACCAGCGCGGCCAGCAAAGCGGTGCGCCGCGGCACTTCCGCGACGATGACGTGTTCGTGATCCGCGTGCGCCCCGCCGCCGACGGCGCCGAGGCCGTCCAACGTGGGTACCCCCATCCCGGCGGTGTAATTGCCGTCCGAGGCACCGCCGACCGACGCGGAGGTGAGCTCGCCGAGACCGAGTTCACCCGACAATTCCCGGGCGAGCTCGAACAATCCCGCCGACGAGCTTTCTTCGAGCGGCGGCCGGTTGATCCCGCCCGTCACGCGGACCTCCGCGCCCTCCAGGACCGGACGGAGGTCCCGCATGGCGTGATCGACGCGGAGTTGCTCGGCCTCGTTCCACACTCGGACGTCGACGGCCACGCTCGCGGCCGCGGGAACGGTGTTGACCGTCGTTCCCGCCGAGACGACGGTGGGGGTCACGCTGGTCCCGGCACCCGGATCGGCGATCGCCGCCACCGCGAGGATCTGGTGCGCGATCTCGATCCCCGCGTTGATCCCCTTCTCCGGTTCGAGCCCGGCGTGCGCGGCACGGCCGATCACCTCGACCCGGTAATGGGAAACGCCTTTGCGGCGGCATTTCAACGCGCCGCCGTCGGCCGAAGCCTCCAGCACGAACGCCGCGTCACAGCCCGCCGCCGTTTCCTCGATCAGCGCGCGGGACGACGGCGAGCCGATCTCCTCGTCGCCGGTGACCAAAATGGACAGTCCGTCGCGATCGGGGACCTCGGCGGCGGCGTGCAGCGCCATCACCACCCCGGCCTTCATGTCGAAGCAGCCGGGGCCGCGCAACACGCCGTCCCGCACGGAGAACGGATGGGTCTCGAGCGAACCGTGGGGCCACACCGTGTCGTGGTGACCGAGGAGCAGCACGCGAGAGGGCCCGTCCCCGAATCGCCAGCGCAGGTGGGTGACCCCGTCGACCACGATCCGCTCCGGCTCCACACCGAGGAGCCTGCGGCCCACGTCGGCCACCACTTCGGCGCTGCGGGCGACCGCTTCGTGATCCGACGACGGGGACTCGCAGCGGACGAGGGTTTCGATGTCGGCGAGCAGTTCGCTCATCGCGGCTCACCCCGCAGCGGCTTGCCGGGGAACGCGTCCGTGCGCAGTTCGCCGTCGCTGACCACGGGAACACCGGAGACGAACAGGTGCCGGACGCCGACCGAGGGCCTCGTCGAGTCGAAGTAGGTCGCGGCGTCGGTGATGGCCTCCGGGTCGATGACGACGATGTCGGCATCGGCGCCCACGTTGAGCCTGCCCTTGGCCAGCGCCCCGGGCGCGACCTCGTCGAGGACCCGCGCCGGCAGGTACGAGCAGCGCCGGAACGCCTCCAGCCAGGTCCACGCGCGGCTCTCGCGCACCATCAGGCGCAGCGTCTTGGCGTAGGTCCCGGACGTGCGCGGATGCGTCGCACCGCCGGGCGGCAACGGCCATTCGGTGCTCTCGCTGGTGCCGTTCTTCCAGTACACGGGCAGGGCGTCACTGGCGACGATGGCGTCGGGGAACGCGAGCGCCTGGTGCAGCAGGCCGAGGTCGTGCGCGCTGCTCTCGTCGAGGAACTCCAGGATGCACGGCGCACCCGGATCCTGTTCGCGGACCTGGAGCAGGCGGCCTTCGTCGGCGATGCGCTCGCCCGACTCCAGCATGATCACGCTGGACGGCGAAAGCCCCTTCATCTTGAGACGCTCGGGCGAAAGGAAGGCCGCGCCGATCCCCGTGCTGCCCGCCCCGTAGGGATAGGCCTCGACGGTCACCCGCGACCCGGCCGCGCGGCCCGCTTCGAGCGCCGCCAGCACCCTGTCGATCTGGTGGCCGGACGTGCTGTTCACGTGGCAGTGGTGCATCGCGGCGCCGGTCTCGGCCGCGACGATCGCGATCTCCTCGGAACCGTCGATGGGCGTCGCCGGATCCACTTCGACCAGTTCACGGACGTGCGTGTACGTCGGCGCCCCGGCTTCCTTGGCGAGCCGGGCCAGCGCGAGGAACTCACCGGGGTCGGTGCCGGGCGCGTAGCCGAGGAGCACACCGACGCCGAGCGCGCCCGCGGCCAGCTCACCGTCCACAAGGGACAGCCATGCTGCCAGCTCCTTCGGCGAGGAAGACCTTTGCCAGGCCGGGTTTCCGAGCACCGCCAGGCCGCTGTCGATGTTGGCGTCCGGCTCGATCCCGGCGAGCACCTGCGCTCGCGCGGCACCCCAGGACGCGGAGAACCCGTAGTGCAGCGGACGTCCCGCCGCGGCCGCCTCGGCGTAGGCCCGCTCGATCGGCATCAGACCGGCTTCGAGGTCGAGCGCGGTCGTCACCCCGTCCATCGCCTGCAGCCGCTGGCCCGCGATGGTGTGCACGTGGCTGTGCAGGTCGATGAAACCCGGTCCCACGACGAGCCCGGAGACGTCGATCTCCACGTCGCCGGGCTCCGCGGTCAAACCTTCCCCGACGGCGGTCACCACCCCGTCGGATACCAGCACGTCGGCCGTACCGTCGAATCCCGTCGCCGGATCGACGACACGACCGCCACGCAAGAGTGTCCGCATACTTCGCCTCCTAGGATCGCCTCGTTCATGGCGACCCTAGGAGGTTTCGCGGACCGGCCGTTCGTACCGCGCGACGAATCCGGGCCCCCGGGTCCATCCGCGCGCACGAACCGCTACCGGCCCTGGCCGCGGGCC
The DNA here is from genome assembly GCF_046549035.1 of Amycolatopsis sp. lyj-90. Classification (NCBI taxonomy): domain Bacteria; kingdom Bacillati; phylum Actinomycetota; class Actinomycetes; order Pseudonocardiales; family Pseudonocardiaceae; genus Amycolatopsis; species Amycolatopsis sp. lyj-90. The sequence goes on along the minus strand of NZ_JAJPWP010000004.1, from coordinate 461,541 downwards.
GATCACGACCCACTCGACCCGGTGCGACCCTGCGCGACGGTCCCTTTCACGGACCCAAGCGCGCAATGAACGGGCCTTTCCTTGCAAATTTTGCAAGGAAAGGCCCGTTCATTGCGTCCGGGGGTTGCGCGTCCGGGGGTTGCTCGGTCGGGGGTTGCGCGGCCGGCTACCGGCCGTGGTGTTCCGCGATGATCTCCGCGTACCGGTGCCCGCTCGCCTTCACCGTCCGGACCTGCGTGTCGTAGTCGACCCGCACGAGCCCGAACCGCTTGCTCAAACCACTGTCCCATTCGAAGTTGTCGAGCAGCGACCACGCGAAGTAGCCCTTCACCGGCGCGCCCGCTTCGGCCGCCCCGGCCACCGCGCCCAGGTGTTCTTCCAGGTAGGCGATGCGGTCGGCGTCGTCGATCGTGCCGTCCTCGGCGACCTTGTCGTCGAAGGCGGCCCCGCTCTCGGTCACGTAGATGGCGCGGGCGCCGTATTCGTTGGCGAGCCGGTGGATCAGGTCCGCGAGCCCCTGACCGTGGATCTCCCAGCCCATCGCGGTGGTGGCGGCCCCCTCGACGGGCACCTGCCGGGCGCGGGGCGCGGGGCCGTTCGGATCGTCCTCGACGATCTGGCGGAAGTAGTAGTTCAGCCCGTGGTAGCCGACCGGGGTCGAGATCACCTCGAGGTCGTCCCCGACCACGGGCGGTTCGACGCCGTAGACCTCGATCATGTCCGCCGGGTAGCCGCGCCCGTTCGACGGGTCGAGCCACCAGCGGTTGACGTGCCCGTCCATCCGGGCCGCCGCCTCGACGTCCTCGATCGCGTCCGACGCGGGCTCGATGCCGCTGAGGTTGACCACCAGGCCGACGTTGGCGGGCTCGGCGGCGTTCGCGGTGATCGCCTGCACGCCGAGGCCGTGCGCGAGCAGGAGGTGGTGGGAGGCGTGGATGGCCTGCTTGAGGTCCTTGATCCCGGGGGCGAAGCGCCCTTCGAGGTAGCCGAGCCAGGCCGAGCACAGCGGTTCGTTGACGGTGTTCCAGTCCTTGACCCGGTCACCGAGCCGGGCCGCGACGACGGCCGCGTACTCGGCGTAGGCGTAGGCCGTGTCTCGCTCGGGCCAACCGCCGGTCGCCTGCAGTGCCGAGGGCAGGTCCCAGTGGAACAGTGTGGCGAACGGCCGGATCCCGGCTTCGAGCAGCGCGTCGACCAGCCGGTCGTAGAAGTCCAGTCCTGCCGCGTTGACCTCGCCTCGCCCGGTCGGGATCACCCGCGGCCAAGCGACCGAGAAGCGGTAGGCGTCCAGGCCCAGTCGCTTCATGATGTCGAGATCTTCCGGCCAGCGCCGGTAGTGATCGCACGCGACGTCGGCGGTGTCGCCGTTCACGACGGCACCCGGGACCCGGACGAAGTCGTCCCAGATGGACGGGAGGCGGCCGTCGGCGTCGACGGCACCTTCGACCTGGTACGAGGCGGTGGCCGCACCCCACAGGAAATCGGCGGGCAGGTGCAGATTCAAGGCAGACCTCTCTTCGGCGATGCGAGTCATTTGACGGCGCCGGCGGTGAGACCGGCGACGAGATAGCGCTGCAGCAGCAGGAATCCGGCGACGACCGGGACGGACACGATCAGGGAGGCGGCCATGACCTGGTTCCAGTACACCTGGACCTGGGTGGAGTACTCCTGGAGTCCGACGGCGAGGGTCCGCGTGCCCGAGTCGGTCATCACCGACGCGAACAGGACCTCGCCCCAGGCCGTCATGAACGAGTAGATCCCCACCGCGACGATGCCCGGCGTGGCGGCCGGGATGACCACCCGGATCAGCGCGCCGAGCGGTCCGGTGCCGTCGACCATCGCGGCCTCGTCGAGTTCCTTCGGGATCGAGTCGATGTAGCCGGCGAGCATCCAGATGGCGAACGGCAGCGAGAAGGTCAGGTAGGTGATGATCAGCCCGAGCCGGGAGCCGTACAGGACGATGCCGGTGGTGTTGCCGATGTTGACGAAGATGAGGAACAGCGGCAGCAGGAACAGGATGCCGGGGAACATCTGCGTGGACAGTACGGTCATCTTGAAGAAGTTCTTGCCACGGAACCGGAAACGGCTCAGGGCGTAGGCGGCGAAGATCGCGATCACGACCGAGAGGATCGCCGCCGAACCGGAGATGATCAGGCTGTTCACGAAGTAGTCGGCGAGCGGGATGGTCTCCCAGATGTCGAAGAACGGCTGGATGGTCAGCGTCGACGGGAACCATTCCCACTTGCCCTGCACGTCCCCCAGCGGCTTGAGCGACGACGAAACCATCGCGTAGAGCGGCACCAGGGTGAACAGGGCGAGGAAGCCGAGGACGAATCGGCGGGCCCACGGGACCCAGCGGGGCTCAGACAACGGCGTTCCTCCTCCGCGCGGTCAGTCCCAGGTAGACGGTGCTGACGATCAGGAGGAACAGCAGCAACAGCACCGACATCGCCGAGCCGAGGCCGAAGTTCCAGGTCACGAAGGAACTCTGGTAGATGTGGATCGAGATCAACGACGCCTCCTTCGGCGCGGACGCTCCGAAAAGGACATACGGCGTGTTGAAGTCGTTGAAGGTCCACAGGAACAGCACGAGCAGGAGAACCTGGTTGACCGGGCGCAGCATCGGCTGGGTGATCGCCTGGAACTGCCGCCACCAGCCCGCGCCGTCGATCGCCGCCGCCTCGTACAGTTCGCCGGGGATGTTCTGCAGCCCGGCCATCACGATCAGGAACGCGAAAGGCCAGTTGCGCCAGACCGAAACGACCACCAGCGACCAGAAGCTGTTGTCCCCGATGAGCCAGAAGGAATCGGTGCCCAGCAGGCTGTTCACCAGGCCGGTGTCGCGCTGGAACATGAACGACCAGGTGATCACCGCGGCGTACATCGGCAGCGCGTACGGCACCAGGAACAGGGTGCGGAGCACGCCGCGTCCCCGGAAGTTCTTCTGCATCAGCACGGCGGCCGAGGTCCCGAAGAGCCAGCAGAACCCGACCGAGAGGACGGTGTAGAGGACGCTGATCCAGAAGGAGCCGAGCAGCGACTTCCCCGCCGCGGAGTTGAAGTCCAGGACGAACTTGTAGTTGTCCAGTCCCGCCGCCGGCGCGGACGAGAAGTCCCGGATGTAGAACTGCGTCAGCTTGAAGAAGCTCATCACGAGCCCGGCGATCATCGGGATCAGATGGACGAGCAGTTCGAGCAGGATCGCGGGGAGCAGCAGCAGATACGGCAGCGCGACCCGGCGCCGTTTGCGCCGGGTGCGGGGTGCGGGCGCCCCGGCCGCTTTCACGGCCGGGGCGTCGTCGAGAGCGGTCGGCATCAACTACCGGCCGCGATCTGCTGGTCCGCCTGGTTCAGCTGGTCCCGGATCTTGGCTCCGTCGACAGGCTTGCCCGCGGCGACGTCGGCGAACATCGCCTTCATCGCGGTGCCGATCAGGGTTTCGAACTGCGACTCCTGCGGGACCTGCGGCATCGGCTCGGCCGAGTTCGCGAGCACGCTCTGGAAGACCTTGACGTCCTCGGTCTGGAACGCCGCGTCGCTGTAGGCGTCCTGGACGGTCGGCAGAGAACCGTAGGTCTTGTTGAGCAGTGCCTGCTCCGGTGCCGAGACCATGAACTTCACGAAGTCCAGTGCGGCGTCGGGGTTCTTGGTGTTCTTGAACACCGACATGTTGATCCCCGCGACGAAGCTGGTCACCTTCCGGCCGTTCGGCGGCGCGGCGGCGGGCAGCGGGATCGGCGCGACACCGAGGTTGGCCATGTCCATCCCGATGTTCTTGAACGAGCCGGCGGAGGCCTGGTTCATGAACATCGCGGCCTTGCCGTCCGACAGGTCCTTGAGGGACTTGGCGGTGTCGGCGTACTCGGCGTTGGACGGGTTGACGATCTTGTCCTTCTGCATCAGGTCGACGAACTGCTGCACGGCCGCGACCGACGGGTCCGAAGCCAGCTGCGGCTTGCCCTCGGGGGTGAAGAACTGCGCACCCTGCTGGGCTCCGAGGATGGCCGCGTGGTGGCTGTTCTCGGTGACCTGGCCCGCCTGGAGCGACAGGCCCCACTGGCCCTTGTCGGGTTTGGTGAGCTTCTTGCCGTCCTCGACGAGTTCTTCCCAGGTGGCCGGCGGCTTGGTGATGCCGGCCTCGGCGAAGAGCTTCTTGTTGTAGTAGAGGCCGTACGCCTGGCCGTAGAGCGGTACGCCGACCGGCGGCTGGCCACTCGCCCCGGTGGCCGCCAGCGACGGGCCGACGAAACGCGACTTGCCACCGACCTTCTCCAGCGCGGCGTCGTCGAACGGCAGGAACGCCCCGGTCGCCTGGAGCGAGGCCGACCAGGTGTTGCCGATGTTGAGCACGTCCGGTCCCTTGCCGGAGGTCGTGGCCGCGAGGATCCGGTTGAGCAGATCCGTCCACGGGACGACCTCGAGCTTGACCTTGATCCCGGAAGCCTTCTCGAACTTGTCGAGTTCGGGCTGCAGGACCGCCTTGTCGTTGTCGAGGCTGGTGCCCTGGTTGGACGCCCAGTACACGAGCTCCTTGGGGGCACTGGACGACGTGTCGCCGCCGCCGCACGCCGTCGTGGCGGCGGCCGCCAGCGCCAGCACGAGCGCGGGAGCGATCTTTCCGATTCGCATCGATGGTCCTCGGGGTGAGTGGCCAAGTCGCATCCGCGCCTGTGACACGGGACACGCCTTATTTCAGGGCTTGAGTTAAGCCCTGACAAACCTCGCCGTCAAGTCCCTTGCCGTCAATTCGTGCCGAGCGATCGCCCGTGAGCGATTACCAGGTCAGCCCCGCTTCTCGTGAGCGATCATCGCAGACGCGGGCCACCCCGCGCCATGACCTTCACTTCCCGGTGAGCACGTCCAGGGCCTGCCCGCGGTGCGCAGCGAAGAGTTCGAGGGCCTTCTCGCCGTCGCGGGCGCGAAGAGCCGACGCCAGCAGCCGATGTTCCGCCGGGATGTTCGCGAGGTAGCCCTCGGAGTTCACGCCGATCCGGGTCAGCAGGAACAGGTGCACCTGCGACCGGATGGCCTGCCACGCTTCGCTGAGCCGCCGATGCCCGGAAGCCGCGTAGACCGCGTCGTGGAAGTCGATGTCGCAGCGCACCATCTCGTGCTCGTCACGCGCCCGGTCCATCCGCTCGACGACCTCGTCGATCGCATCCAGGTCCGAGTCCGGCGCGGAGGCGACCACCAGCCGCACGGCCAGTTGCTCCAGCGCCGAACGAAGGCTGTCGAGTTCGGCGACGTCCACATCGGACAGCGTCGTGACGAGGGCGCCGCGATGCCATTCGCTGCGGACCAGCCCTTCGCGCTCCAGTTTGAGCAGCGCCTCGCGCACCGGACCGCGGCTGACGCCCAGCGCCTCCGAGAGCTCCACCTCGCGCAGCTGCGCGCCGGGCGGGTAGGCGCCGCCGAAAATGGCGTCCCTGACCCTGTCGGCGACCTCGTCGGCCAGCCCTCGGCGGCGGGCGGGCACCACCCGGCCGGGTTCGCTCATCGTCGTCCTCCCTCGGAAGGCCCGATCGTAGCGGCCGCTCATCTTGTCCTAATGTTAACATTCAGACATGACCACCCTCGACTCCCCCATCCCGCGCTTCCACCTCGCCATGCCGGTCGACGACCTCGACGCCGCGCGCACCTTCTACGGCGAAGTCCTCGGGCTCGAACAAGGCCGCAGCTCCGACACCTGGATCGACTGGAACCTCCATGGCCACCAGTTCGTCACGCATGTCGCCCCGGAGCGGCCGCGACGGATCCACAACCCGGTCGACGGACACGACGTGCCCGTCCCCCACTTCGGCCTGATCCTCACCGTGCCGGAGTTCGGGAAGCTCGCGGACCGGCTGCGTGCCGCGAACACCGCGTTCGTCATCGAGCCCTACGTCCGGTTCGAAGGCCAGACCGGCGAACAGTGGACGATGTTCCTGTTGGACCCGGCGGGCAACGCCCTGGAGTTCAAGGCGTTCGCCGACGACTCGCAGGTCTTCGCGGCCTGAGTCTCATCGCGCGTCCGGGACCGGGCCCGCGAACAACTCCGCCAGATCCTCGAACCGCACCACCGCCACGGCGCCCACCGCGCCCACGGCGGCGGCGAGGGCGACGGCCGCCGGATCCGCGCCGTCCGCACCGGGCATCGCGGCGGCACCGGCCAGCGCGACCAGCAGCAGGAGCGCGTTGCGCACCACGTGCCGGGGTGCGAGCACCGTGCGCGCCGGACCGAAACAGCGGCACACCGCACCGGTCCGGCGCGCCACCGCCCGCCACACCGCCACGGTCAGCACCCCGAACAACCCGGCCGCGAGCACCAGCCCCGCCGTCGCGAACCATCGGCCAGCGCCGGTCGTGGGCAGAGCGGCGGCGGGCAGCAGCGAAGCCGCGATCACGAACTCCGCGGCCAGGGTCACCCCGGCGAACGGCCGGGTCCAGCGCGCCGGGATCCCGAACGCGGGCACCGACGCCACGAACTCCGCGTAGGCGGCTTTACCCCGGACCTTGCTGACCGCGGACACCAACAGGACAAGTCCACAAAGGACCATCGCGAACACGGCGACGTAGGTCATGACTCACCTCTGACCGATCGGGCGGAGCACGACGCCGATCAGCGCGTCCTCCGGGATGTAGCCGAGCCGCCGGGAATCGTTGCTGCGCGCGGGATTGTCCCCGAGCACCAGCAGGTTTCCCGCCGGGACGACCGTGCCGGGTACCGGGATCTGCGACGGCACCGGATCGCCCGGCACCGCGACCGCGCGTTTCACCAGTCGTCCGGCGGTGGGATCGCCGGGCTTGCCCGGCCCGCCCTGCACGACGACGACCTGCCCGGTGCGCACCCGCTCCAGCCTGGACCGCCGCACCAGCAGCCGGTCGCCGGAGAAATAAGTGGGCTCCATGCTCACCCCGCGTACGGTCACCACGATCAGCCGTCGGCGCAGCGTGACCAGCCACCCGACGACGGCGACGACCACCACGGCCGCCGCGAGCACCACATACGTCACTGGGACACCACCTCGTCGTAGCCCGAAGCCTGCAGGCGGAACAGCCGCGCGTACTTCCCGCCCGAAGCGATCAGTTCGTCGTGCGTGCCGAGTTCCGCGACCCGGCCCTCGGCGAGGACCGCGATCACGGCCGCGTCCCGGACCGCGCCGAGGCGGTGCGAGATCAGCACACTGGTCGCGCCTTCCCGGTGCCGCCGGAGACTGCTGTGCACTTCGTGCTCGGCCTCCGCGTCGAGGCCGGAACTCGGTTCGTCCAGGATCATGAGATCCCGCCGGTCCCGCAGGAACGCCCGCGCGAGCGCGAGCCGCTGCCACTGTCCGCCCGAGAGCAGGACGCCGGTCTCCGGGTCCTCGCGATCCGCTTCGTCGAAGAACATCCTGGACAGCAAGGTCTCGTAACCGCGCGGAAGCCCGGCCACGATGTCGTGGGCGCCGGCGCGTTCCGCCGCCGCGGTCACGCGCTCGCGATCCTCCAGACAGGACACGTCGCCGAGACCGATGTTCTCCGCGGCGGTGAGGTCGTAACACATGTAGTCCTGGAAGACCGCGCCGATCCGCGCGCGCAGATCCTCGACCGGGACGTCCCGCAGATCCACGCCGTCCCAGAGGATCGCGCCGCGCTCCGGGTCGTAGAACCGGCACAGCAGCTTGACCATCGTCGACTTCCCGGCGCCGTTCAGCCCGACCAGTGCCAGCGACCGTCCGTGCGGGATGGTCAGGTTCACCCCGCGCAGCACCCAGGGCTGGTCTTCGGCGTAGCGGAACCAGACGTCGCGCAACTCGATGCCCGAACGCAGCCCCGGCAGCTGCCGGGGTTCGGCCGGGACCGCGAGGTCAGGCCCCTGCGACTCGATCTCCTCGTAGTGGTCGAACAACAGAGTCGAGTGATGCGCCGACGCCAGCCGGGAAACGAGACTCTGCAAGGCGGACTGCACCCCGCCGACCGACGCCACGAAGATGGCGATGTCACCGAGCGAGAGCTTGCCGGTGGCGGCCAGCCACACCGCCCAGATCAGGCCACCGGCCGAGACCGCCGCGGTCAGCCCGGCCAGCAGGCCCTGCATCCGCGCGTCGCGCCGGTCCTGGCCTTCGACGACGGCGTGCGCGGCGGTGAGCTCGACGAGCATCCGCCGCCGGAAGAGGTCGCCGAGCCCGAGCAGCCGCAGTTCCTTCGCGGCGTCCAGGCTCGCCAGCAGGTCGGCGTAGAACACTTCCCGTCGTTCGGTGGGCGCGATCGACCACATCACCCGCGCCCGCGCCCGGCTCAGCCGCAGATGGGCGAGCAGCGCGGGCACGGCCGCGGCCAGCACGATCGCCGCCATCCCCGGATTGATCACGAGCAGGGTCCCGAGGAATCCGGCCAGCGTGATCACCGACTGGAGCGAACCGAGACCGTCGTCGACGAGCTGGCCGGGCCCGCTGCGGCCGGTCTGCTGGGCGAGACGGAGTTTGTCGCGGAAGCGCGGGTCCTCCATCCTCGCGATCCCGGCCAGCCTTCCCATGGCGCGGTAGAGCCGGTCCATCGTCACGACGGCGACCGAGCGGTCCAGCCGCTGCTTCAGGTACTCGGTCGTGACCGGGAGCAATCCCGCCAGCAACCCGGCGACAGCCAGCGCGATCGCCCACGGGAGCAGCGACAGCCAAGCCTCGCCCGCCGCCAGCCCGTCGAGCAGGACCTTCATGCTCCACGCGGTCGCGAGCGGCACGACACCGCCGAGCAGCGACAGCACCATGTACAGCGGCGTGCCCACCGGGGCGGCCTGCCGGGTGAGGCGGACCGCCGCCGTCAGCAGGCTCAGGACCCGGCGGGCGCCGAGCGAGGTGTTCACAGTGCGGCCGGCACCGGCAGTGCCGACATCTCCCACCCGCTGGCCAGTACCGTCCGGTCGCCGTCGACCAGGCACAGCGCGGGGTATCCGGAGGCGCCGAATGCCTGGTGCACGACACCGCCGTCGGCCTCGCGGATCACTTCGGCGACCTCGCCGAGCCGGACGACCATGTCCGCCGTCTCTTCTTCGGTCCCGGAGGCGATCGCGATCACCTTGCCGTCGAACCGGGTGGCGTACTCGATGAACTGGGGCATCCGCTCCTTGCAGGGCTCGCACGCCGGCGCGAAGAAGCCGACGAGCGCGCGGGTGCCGTCGATGTCCGCATTGGACAGATCGGTCCCGCCGACCGTGGCGGCCGTGAAGGTGCCGATGCTGGCGCCCGCGGGCAGCGCGATCTCCGGGTCGATGGCGGCCCGCTGCTGTTGCACGTTCTTCAGGGTCTCGTTCTGCTCACGCAGCCTCCGGATGATGCCGAAGCTGAGCAGCAGGTCCAGCACGCAGAGGAGTCCGACGAGCACGACGGCGGCGGTCAGGATGGCCATGGTGTTCTCCAGTGGAGGAAGAGGGACGGACAGGGCGCCGTGGGCGGCGGCAGGCGTTCGCACGCCCGCCGCCGCCACGGGTGTCGATCAGCCTCCGCAGATCCGGAAGGCGTAACAGGGCCCGCAGAATTCCTTGCAGGCGCCGTTCGTCGAACAGTTGCGACGGAAGTCGCTGCGCTCGCGGCAGTAGCAGTGCTTGTAGTACGGGTCCGGCGGGCAGCCCGCGCCCACGTCGGCCTTGGCCACGAACACGCCCAGCAGCTTGTCGCTGAAGGTTCCCAATGTCTTGCGCATGTTCCGCGCTCCTCACTTCCTCCGCGCCGGACGGCGTCGGCAGCGCCCAACGTAGGAAAGGCCGGTACACGAACGCGGATAGCGCCGATACACGCCCGCGTGTATCGGCTGTGCGCCCGGCGCGAAGTGAACGTCCGGCAAAGTCGAAGGTGATAGAACTGCCTTAAGGGGTCTCACGTTTCTGTCTCCAACTCTCGGGAGAGGTGTGAGTGTCATCGATCGAGTTCAGGGTTCTGGGGAGGCTCGAGGTACACACCGAAGGCGGGACGATCGCGCTGGGTTCGGCCAAACAGCGCAATCTGCTGGCCGTATTGCTGCTGCACCCGGGCCGCACGGTCCCGATTCGCAGGCTGATCCGGACGTTGTGGGGAGACGAGCCGCCGCTTTCGGCGGTGGCCAACCTGCGCACCTACGCGAACCGGCTCCGGGGAGTCTTACCCGGGGACCGCATCTCCGGTCGCGCGTCGGGCTACGAAATCCTGCTGCGCCAAGGGGAATTGGATCTTCACGTGTTCGCCGAACGGGCCGGGGCGGGCAGGGCGGCACTCGCTCGGGGTGACCACGCCGCCGCCGTCCGTCATCTCGGCGAGGCACTTTCCGCTTGCCGTGGCGCGGTGCTGGAGGATCTCTCGGACAACGAGGCGCTCGCCGGTTCGATCGCACCGGTGGAGGAACTGCGGCTTTCGGTCTCCGAGGACCATCTGGAAGCCCGGCTGCGTCTCGGTGAACACCGGGAGGTGATCGCGCCGCTGCGCGAGTTCGTCGCCGAACATCCGTTGCGAGAGCGGCCTTGGGCACATCTGATGACCGCCCTGTATCGATCCGGTGATCCCGCCGGGGCGCTCGCGGTCTACACGGATTGCCGACGCGTGCTCGCCGACCGGCTCGGCCTGGAGCCGTCACCGGATCTGGCGAAACTGCACCGGGCGATGCTGGACCGGGATCCGGGGCTGACCACGGTCTCCCCCGCGCCGATCACCACCGTCGGCGATCCGGCACCGAAAGCCTTTGTGCCACAAGAGCTTCCGGTGCGATGCCGGGCGTTCGGCGGCCGGGCGGGCGACGCCGCGCGGCTGGCCTCGCTGCTCGTCGGACCGGAGCGATCCGGACCGAAGGTCGCCGTGGTCCACGGCCCCTGCGGGATCGGCAAGAGCGCGCTGGTGCTGGAGGTGGCGCACCGGGTCGGCGCCCGGTTCCCGGGTGGACAGTTGTACGTCGACCTCGGCGTCGACGGCCCGGCTTCCCGGGTCCCCCCGCGGTTGCTGCGGCATCTCGGTGTCCCGACGTCCGACATCCCGTGGACGCCGGACGAGGCCGCCGCCGTGCTGCGTTCGCGTCTCTCCCATCGGGCGGCGCTCCTGGTGCTCGACGGCGCGACGGAGTCCGCCGCGCTGCGGGCGCTCATCCCGGCGACGGGGTCGTGCGCGGTCCTGATCACCAGCCGCTCTCCGCTGATGCTGGACGGCGCGGAGCATGTCGTGCTCGGCCGTCTGTCCGAAAAGGATGGCCTGGACATCCTCGCCAGGGTCGCGGGCAGGTCCAGAGTGGACGCGGACCCCCGCGCGGCCGCCGAGATCGTCCGGCACTGCCACGGGATCCCGGCCGCGTTGAGGATCGCGGGCACGATCCTGGCCAACCGGCCGACGCGGCCGTTGTCCTGGCTGGGGAACCGGCTCGCGCCGGAGGAGAGCAGGCTCGACGAACTGGGGTTCGGCGGGGAATCGTTGCGGGCCCTGTACCTGTCGGCGTTCCAGCCGATCGCGGCGGGCAAGGATCCGCTGGCGGCGTCCGCGTTCCGGTTGCTCGGCAGACCGGGATACGAGGTGTGCCGCACGGGCCAGGTCGCCGACGCCCTCGGCGTCTGCCCCCTGAAGGCCGAGGCGGCGCTGGATCGCCTGGTCGACCTGGGCCTCGCCGAATGGGGCGACGAGGACACCTACCGGTTGCCGCCGCTGATGCGGCTGTTCTCGGCCGACTTGGCGGCGGTCGTCCCCGCCCAGCAGTCCGCGCTGGCCTGGTGAGCTCCGCACCGATCGATAATCCACAGGTTATCGATCGGTGCGGCTTTCCGCGTTGATCAAGGCGGGTTCCCAGGAGAAGCTCGTCCTGTCAGCGAGCCCGCTGAACACGGAAACCAAGGAGACGCCACCATGTTCGACCCCATCCTCCTCCGGGCCGCCGACGCCGAGATCGTCAGCGACGCGCCGGGCAGTGACATCACCCTGCTGGCCGACTCGGACACCACCGACGGTGGCTTCACCGCGAACCGCGCGACCTTGAAGCAGGGCGTCTTCGGCACCCCGGCCCACTTCCACACCCGCGCGACCGAGTTCTTCTTCGTCCTCGAAGGAAAGCTCCAGGTGCTCGTCGACGAAACCCTGCACACGCTGGAGAAGGGCGACTTCCTCGCCGTCCCGCCCCAGGTGCCGCACGCGTTCGGGCCCGCCGACGGCTCGGACGCCGACGTCCTGGTGACCTTCACGCCGGGCATGGCCCGCTTCGACTACTACCGGCTGCTGGAGCGGGTCGCCCGCGGTGAAGCCGACCCTTCGGAGATCGCCGCGTCCTCGAAGCAGTACGACAACCACTACGTCGACAGCCCGATCTGGCGCACCGCCCGCGGTCAGTGAGCCTCAGCCGATGACCGCGGTCGCTTCGACCTCGACCAGATGCTCGGGCACGTCGAGGGCCGCGACGCCGATCAGCGTGCCCGGCGGGACCGGGGTGCCGCCCAGCTTGGCGGCGGCCCGGTCCACGCCTTCGAGGAACAGCGCGAGCTTGTCCGGGGTCCAATCGACGACGTAGACGGTCATCTTCGCGACGTCGTCGAAGGTGGCGCCGGCCCCGGCGAGCGCGGTGCCGATGTTCAGGTAGCACTGCTCGACCTGAGCGGCGAGGTCGCCTTCGCCGACAGTGGCGCCATCGGCGTCCCAGGCGACCTGTCCCGCGACGAAGACCAGCTTCGACCCTGTCGCGATCGAAACCTGCCGGTAGGCGGGGATCTCCGGCAGTCCCGCCGGGTTCACCAGGGTGATGCTCATCCGTACTCCTCGTTCGTGGTCACTTGTGGTTACCCAGAAACCGTAGGAGAGTGTGAGACGACCTGGAAGAACGCACTTTTTCGTGACTGGGGAACCTGATGGTGACCAAGCAGCTCAGCGGTACGGCGGACGACGCGGACCTGATGAGGGCGGACTCGCTGGCGCGGGAGATCTTCTCCGACGTCGCCAACAAGTGGGCCCTCCTGATCATCGAGATGATCGGCGACCGCACGCGGCGGTTCACCGAACTGCGGAACGACATCGAGGGCATCAGCCACAAGATGCTCACCCAGAACCTGCGCATGCTGGAACGCAACGGCCTGGTCGGGCGCACGGTGCATCCGACCGTGCCGCCGCGGGTCGACTACACCCTCACCGAGGCGGGCCACGGCCTGCGCGCGACGGTCGACGGGATGTGCGACTGGACCCACCGGTTCCTCGGCCACATCGAGGACTCCCGCCGCCGGTTCGACGCCCCTGTTAACGGTTAACGGCCAGGCCAGAGCCTCGGCCGGTTCATTTACCCGCGGACCGGATCTATGCTCGTCGCGTGATGTCCGGCGGAGCGGAACCCCGGCCCGAGTTCGAGCGGTTGCTTCGTGACGGGCCCTTCGCCGACGCGCTTCGCGAGGCCATCCGGGCGCGCGGTCTGAGCCTGGAACGCCTGCGCGACCACCTGCGCGCTCGCGGCGTCTCGATCACCGCGGCGACGCTCAGCTACTGGCAGTCCGGGCGCAGTCGCCCGGAGCGCCGGGATTCGGTGCTCGCGCTCCGCCACCTCGAGCAGGTGCTGGACGTACCGCCCGGCTGCCTGACCGCGTTGCTCGGCCCGCCGCGCGCCCGCGGCCGGTGGCCTGCCCGCACCGACGGCCTGCCCGAGATCGGCCGGTTCTGGCCGGACCGGACACGGATCGACGCGGCCGTCAGCGAGGTCGACACCCAATGGGACGAACGGCTGACGAGGATCAGCCAGCACGACGTCGTCTCCGTCGGCCCCGGCCAGGAGGAGCTCGCGTTCCGGTCGAGGCAGGTGCTGCGCGCCGAGGCCGACGGCCCGGACCGGTGGGTGGTCATCGTCCACATCGACGAACACGACCGGCCGCTGCCGCGGATGACGTCACTGCGAGGCTGCCGCCCCGGCCGGAGTGTGCATCGCCCCGAAGACGGCCTTCTCGTGATGGAACTGCTCTTCGAACGGCCGCTCGCGAAAGGCGAAACGGTCATCACCGAGCACACCCTGGCGAACAGCGCCCCGTTCCCGCACGCGACGAACTACGAACGCAAATTCCGCAGGCCCGCCCGGGAATACGTACTCGAGATCCGGTTCTCCCCCGATGCCCTCCCGGCGCGATGCCGTCGCTATTCCGAACAGGACGGACAGCCCGCGGAATGGACGGATGTCCTGCCGGGTGACGATTCCGTGCACGGCGTCGCGCTGAATTTCGGTCCCGGCCGGTTCGGCTTCGAGTGGGACTGGGACTCTTAATTGTTAACGACTCGTGGATCTACAATTCCGCGGGGTGGGGGAATTACCGTCGGCGCACCTGCTTTCGATTAGAGGAGTGCGCATGCGACGGCACAACGAAGTGCTTTCTTGTCTGAGTCTCTTGGCCTTGGCCGCGTTGGGACTCAGCCCGACCGCTCAAGCGGCGTCACCACCGGCTCCGGTCCATCCCGACGCCGAGGTCAACGGCGTGGCCACCGCGTTCGGCCTGACCACGTCCGAAGCCAAGGCCCAGCTCGCGGCGCAGGACGAAGCCCACCGGCTCGCCGCGTCGCTCCCCGCCGGGCTGCGCGCCCGCTCGGCCGGGCAGTGGTTCGACGCGGCCACCGGCAAACTCACCCTCGCGGTCACGAACGCCGCAGACGCCGACGCGGCCCGGGCGACCGGCGCCGAAACCCGGCTGGTGTCGCGGACCAAGGCCGACCTCGACCGGACCGATGACGCCGTCCGCGTCCTCGTCGGTGACGGTGTCCCCGGCGTGTTCGGCTGGGGTGTCGACGTCCGGAACAACGAGGTCGGCGTCTCGGTCGACCGCTCCCGCAAGACCGCCGAAACCGAGAGTTTCCTCTCCCGCGCAAGGGATCTCGGCGTGCGGATCACCGAAACCGGGTCGTCGCCGCGCCAGCAGGCGGGCACGATCCAGACCGGCAGCCCGTGGTGGCCGGGCAGTGAGACCTATTGTTCGGTCGGCTTCGGCGCGACCGATTCGGCGGGCGGCAAGCACTTCCTCACCGCCGGGCACTGCACGAACGACCGTGATCAGGCCGCTTATGGCGCACAGAGCCAGCAGAACCGCATCGGCACGTCGAACGTCGGCGGCACGCGAAGCGTCAACGCCCGAGAAGGCGACATGGGCGTTGTCGCGGTGACACAGCCCGGCTGGGAACTCTCGGCGGCGGTCAACACCTGGGGCGAACCCGCCGTCACCATCAGCGGCTCGGCCGAGGCGATGGTCGGCGACCGGGTCTGCCACTCCGGCAACACCTCGAAGTGGAAATGCGGCGAGGTGAAGTACACGCACAAGTCCGTCGACTACGGCGGCGGGCTGATCATCGAGGACCTGACCTGGACGACGGCGTGTTCGCTCGGCGGCGACTCGGGCGGCGGCTGGCTGCTCGGCACCAAGGCGGTCGGCCTGCACGACGGCGGCCCCTCGAAATGCGTGGAGAACCCGAGCGACGGCGACATGTCCCTCTTCCAGCCGGTGATCGAAGCGCTGAACAAGTGGAACCTCACGCTGGTGACCGGCGGCGGCACCGGTGACACCACGGCCCCGAGCGCACCCGGCAACGCACGGACCACCGGCACGACGTCGAACAGCGTCTCGCTGGCCTGGGACGCGGCCACGGACAACGTCGGCGTCACGGGTTACGACGTCTACAACGGCACGACGCTGGCGACCTCCGTGACCGGGACCAGCGCCACCGTGACCGGTCTCAGCCCGGACACCTCCTACGCCTTCACGGTGAAGGCCCGCGACGCGGCGGGGAACGTGTCCCCCGCGAGCGGTGCCGTCTCCGCCAAGACGCAGCCGGGCAACAGCGGCGGCCGGACACTGGGCAACGACGCGGACTTCCCGATCCGGGACTACCAGCAGGTGTTCAGCCCGGTGACCTCGACCCTCACCGGACAGGCGGCGACCTCGCTCGGGATTTCGGTGACGATCCGGCACACCTGCGCCGAGGACCTCGGCATCACGCTCCTCGACCCGAAGGGCAAGGCCTACCCGCTCAAGTCCAGCGGCGGTTCGGCGTGCACGGCCTGGAACGGCGCGCGGACGTTCTCGGTGCCCGGCGCGTCGTCCCCGGCCGGTGGGAAGTGGCAGCTGCGGATCACCGACTACGGCCCCGGTGACACGGGGGTTCTCGACACCTGGTCGCTGACGCTTTAGGCCCCAGCGGCGTTCCAAGTACGTGAAGGCCCCCTTCATTGCGTCTGGCGCAGCGAAGGGGGCCTTCACTGCGTCTGGCGCCAGGGTCTCGGCAAAGTCGGCTGTCCGCTGGTCGCAGGGGCGAGGAAGTGGGCTCGTCATCCGTGGCCTGACACGCTCCGTGAATGTCCACAAAGGACAACTTCGGCGCATTTTTGCCCGATTTGGGTGTTTTGCGAGGAGGTCGTGAGTGGTAATGGTCGTTCTAACGCTCTTTATCACTCACGACCCCCACGCAAAAACCGTGTAAAACACTCGAATCGGACACCGGGACCCGTTCTGCGGTCCCTTGTGGACAGTCGCGCCCCGCCAGGCGACAACCAGCCCGCTGGAAGCCTTCGAAACCTGACACGTGCGGATAGCCGACTTTGCCGAGACCCTGGCGTCTGACGTAGTGAAGGGGACCTTCACTACGTCAGACGAGGCGAAGGACCCCATCGGCGAGACCCCACCACTTCCTAGGGCAAACGGACCACCCGAAGGAACGCGGGCAGCAACCACGGCCGCGGACCGCTGACCACGATCTTGCGGGTCAGCGCGGTCCGCGCCTTGCCGACCCGGTGGAACAGCATCAGGTTCAGCGACGGCGGATCGAACGCGATCCGCGCGTCGACCGGGCCGCCGGGCTCCTCGACCGTGACCCGCCCCCGGTGCAGCACCAGCACGACCGGAGTCGTGTACGCCGAGCGGAAGGCCACGGCGATGCGCCTTTCCCGCGGCGGTTCGCCGGAGTCGAGAAGATGCCCGATGCCGTGCGTCAGCACGCCCACCAGGAAGAGATCGAAGAACAGCGCCGCGTCACCCGGCGGCATCGCCCACGGCAGGTTCAGCGCCTTGGCGATGTCCCAGCCGTGGATCTGCAGCTCGTTGACCAGGTGCGCGAGGACACCGGCCAGCGGCACTCGCGATTCGCCGAGCCAGTCCAGCGGGGCCGCCGGATCGGCGTCCTCGGTCACTCGCAGCAATTCCTCGATGTCAGCGAGCAACCCCGTCACCAGCACGCCGATGTCGCGTTCGGGGAAATCCTCCAGCACCAAAGTGTTCAGCACGGAAACCGTGTCCACAGTGGTCTTTTCGAGCTGATCCTGACCGCGCGCGTCCAGGAGCGGGGCATTGTCCGGCCGCACCAGCGACGTGTACATCTTCGCGATCAGCGCGACGTGGGCCACGGTGTCGGCCACCGTCCACTCCGCGGTGACCCTCGCGCCGGGATCCCGAATACCGGTCACCAGTTCGGCGAATCGCGTACCCGTCACCCGATAGGCGCGTCGCGCCGAACGCCATTGATCAGCCGTGATCGCTCTGGTCACGACGCGATTTTATCGCGATACGGCGGGAAATCCGTTCCGCTCGCGTGCGGACCCGGTTCCGCTCAGAGCGTAGTGACCGTACTCACTACGGAAATCGGCGTGACACACACCGACCGGCACAGGCAGACTGAACGAGAGAATCAGCTTCGCCTTCGCTGTCGCCGAGGGCGGCCCACGCGGAACGCGCCCTTCCAGGAGCCCCCAACAGATGACCGAGACCCTGCCCGAAACCACGCGCGACCAGGAAAGGGCACCGGCCAGCGCCGGGCTCCTGATCGGGGTCCTGGTCCTTTCCGCGTTCGTGATGATCCTCAACGAGACCATCCTGAGCGTCGCGCTGCGTGACCTGACGGTCGACCTCAAGGTCCCGACCACCACCGTGCAGTGGCTGACCAGTGGCTTCCTGCTCACCATGGCGGTCGTCATCCCGATCACCGGGTTCCTGCTCGAACGGTTCACCCCGCGCCAGGTCTTCCTGGCCTCGCTGACCCTCTTCAGCACCGGCACCCTGGTCAGCGCGCTCGCGCCGGGTTTCGCGCTCCTGCTGACCGGACGGGTCATCCAGGCGTGCGGTACCGCGGTCATGCTGCCGCTGCTGATGACGACGGTGATGCGCCTGGTCCCGGTGGAGAAGCGCGGCGCCACGATGGGCACGATCACCATCGTCATCGCGGTCGCCCCCGCCATCGGCCCGACCATCGGCGGCGCGGTGCTCTCCTCGCTCGGCTGGCGCTGGATGTTCTGGATCGTGCTGCCGCTCTCGATCGCCGCGCTGGTGGTCGGCATGGTGCGGCTGCGGCTGGACAGCGAGACCCGCAAGGTGCCGCTGGACGTGCTGTCGGTGATCCTGTCCGCGATCGGTTTCGGCGGCGTGCTGTACGGCCTGTCGACGTCCGGTGAACCGGCGGGCGGGCACCAGCCGGTGCCGCCGTGGGTGCCGATCGTCGTCGGGGCCGTGGCGCTCGTGGTGTTCACCTGGCGCCAGTTGCGCCTGCAGAAGGAAGACCGCGCGCTGCTGGACCTGCGCCCGTTCACCCACCGCAGTTTCGTCGTCTCGCTGGTGCTGACGGCACTGCTGTTCATGTGCCTGCTCGGCGCCGCGGCGATCCTGCTCCCGCTGTACCTGCAGACCGTCCTGCACACCAGCACGTTCGTCAGCGGGCTCGCGGTGCTTCCCGGCGGCCTGGTCCTCGGGCTGCTCGGCCGCCCGGTCGGCGCGCTGTACGACCGCTTCGGTCCCCGGCCCCTGGTCATCCCCGGCGCGGCCGCGATGGCGGTCTCGTTGTGGCTGTTCGCCCTGCTGGGCCCGGGATCACCGCTGGTCGCGGTCATCGCCATCCACGTCCTCCTGATGGGCGGGCTCGGCCTGATGATGACGCCGCTGATGACCGAGTCGCTCGGTTCGCTGCCCGAACACCTCTATTCGCACGGCAGCGCGATCCTCGCCACCCTGCAGCAGCTCGCCGGCGCGCTCGGCACCGCCGTGTTCATCGCGGTGGCCACGGCGAGCACGGTGACGGCCGGGTCGGCCAGCCCCGACGCGGCGGGGATCCGCACCACGTTCATGGTCGCCGGCTGCGTCGGGCTGGCCGCGTTCGCCGGTTCGCTGTTCGTCAAGAAGAGCGCCACCGGCGCCCCGGCGGCCGCGCACCACTGACGACGGATCCGCTCACTTCGCGCCCGCCGTGGCCTCCACCGGAGGCCCGGCGGGCGCTCGTCGTCCGATCACCTTTCGGCCGTAGGCGATGGCGGGCTGCTCGACCCACCGGCGCAGCGCGCAGGCGAACACCAGGGCGACCCCCGCGGTCGCCGCGGCCTTGGCGAACCCGCTGGGCAACAACCAGCCCGTCACCCCGGCGGCGCCCGTCTGGGCGAGGTAGAGCGCGTACGACCGATCGCCGACGAAGGTCATCGGCCTGCTCGAGAGCAGTTTCCGGACCGGCCCCGGCGAAACGACGGCCACGAGCAGCAGCGCCGAGCCGGCCGCGTAAACCGGGACGACGAACTGCCAGTGCCCGCCGAGCACCTTCGCCAGCGGCCCGACGGAGAACTGCAGCACGACGAACCCGCAGCCGATCACCGTGGCGGCGACGGGACTGGTCAGCGGCCGGAACAGGGCGAACCCGCGCGGATGGTGGAGCGTCATCGCCAGCAGGCAGCCGATGACCAGCGAGCAGTAGTGCACCGAAAGGCTCGCCCAGGTGTGCGTCGGAGCCAGCGGCAGCGCGAACATCACCACGCCGAGGACGGCCGACGCGCCGAACAGCAGGCGCAACGCCGTCTTCCCGCTTCGCGCGAACGAGGTGAGCACCAGCAGCGCGGGCCAGACCAGGTAGAACTTCTCCTCCACCCCCAGCGACCACGACGTCGGATAGGGCGTGTTGAAGTCGACGAGTTCGTTGCCGAAGACGAGGTAGTACGGCATCGCGTCGGCGAGCCTGCTGCTCTGGTAGGTGCCGCCGAGCGTCACCGCGAGCGTGGTCAGCGCCAGGAGCAGGAAGTACACCGGCAGGATCCGGAAGACCCGGCGCAGGTAGAACTCGCGCAGCGAGATCCGGCCGGTGCGGTCTTCTTCGCGCAGGGACAGGGTGGTGATCAGGAACCCGGACAGCACGAAGAACAGCTGCACGGCGATCCAGCCCTGCAGCGGGTCCAGGGCAGGGCCTCCGTAATGGAAGAACACGACGGCCACGGCGGCGAGCGCGCGTACGCCGGTGAGACCGGGGAACCAGGACGACGCCAGGTAGTCGGCGTGGCCGAGCGGCTGCCACCAGGAGCGGCGCGAAAGATCGGACATGGCCCGTAGGTTCGGGCCCGGACGCTGAACCGAAGCTTAAGGAAGCTGAAGACGTCTTCAGCTTCGCGCTTCCGCCAAGGGCAGCCGGACGACCAGGCGGGCACCGCCGTCGTGGTCGGCCACCTCGGCCGTACCTCCGTGCGCGTGGGAGATGTCGGCGACGATCGCCAGCCCGAGGCCGGCGCCACCGTCGTCACGCGCGCGTCCGTCGTCCAGCCGCACGAAGCGGTCGAACACCCGCTCGCGATCCTCAGCGGGGATGCCGGGGCCGTCGTCGGAGACCGACAGCACGGCGAAGCCGTCCATTGTGGACACCGTGACCTCGACGCCGGTCCGGGTGTGACGTTGCGCGTTGTCAACCAGGTTGCGCAGCAACCGTTCCAGCCGTCCGCGATTCCCGAGGACGATCGGATCTCCCTCGATCCCCGCGCGGACGCCCCGTCGTCCGGAGAGGCAGGATTCGACCACTTCGGACAGCCGCACCGGCGTGAGCCGCTCCGGTTCCGCGTTGTCCAGTTTGCCGAGCAGCACGAGGTCCGCGACGAGGTCCTGCAGCCGGGTGATGTCGAGGAGCGCGTTGCGGCAGGCGTCGCGCCAGTCCAGCCGGTCCGGATGCGCGAGCAGCACCTCCAGCTGGGTCCGCAGGGAGGCCAGCGGGGTGCGCAGTTCGTGCGACGCGTCCGAGGTGAACCGGCTCTGCCGGGTGACGGCGGTGTCCAAGCGGGTGAGCATCGTGTTCATCGTGTCCGCGAGCTTCGCGATCTCATCGGCGCTGTCCGGGGCCGGTACGCGGCGGGAGAGATCGTGCGCGCCGATCTCCGCTACCTCCGAACGGATCGCCTCGACCGGACGCAGCGACCGGCGCACCGCGAGCCACGCGATCACCCCGATCAGCAGCGCGATCACCGGGACTCCCGCGAAAAGCGTCATGCGCACCGCATCGAGCGCCGCCTGTCCGGACTCGTCGACGATGGCGGCGCCGTAGACCCGGTACTTACTGTCGCCGCTCACGGCGCCCGCCACGTGCAGCCGGAGTCCGTTCCCCTCTGGATCTTCCCCGAGCGCGCTCGCGCAGCCGACGGATTCCCGCCTCGCGAGGTCGACGTCGCCGGGCTTGATGTTCTTGACGCTGTCGCCGTAGTCGAAGCCGCCGTCCGGGACGATCGTCCCGGAACGCAGGCCGGGACAAGACGCGACCCGCTCGCCGGTCTGGGTGGTCACCTCGTAGACCGAAGCCTGCACGAGGAGCCGCAGATCGGCCGGAGCGGCGCCGGTGTTCAGCACCTGGACGACCGCGGCCGCGCGCTCCCTCGCGACCTGCGCGGCGCCGTTGCCCAGCCGGTTCTGGGCATCGAGCACCAGCCACGCCGAAACGACCGCCAGGGCGATGATCGACGCCAGGAAAGCGGTCAGCGCGACCCGGAACCGGGTGGTCCGCCAGAACCTACGCACCGGAACCCACCACGTGATAGCCGGCGCCGCGGACCGTCCGGATCGTCTCCGCCCCGAACGGCAGGTCGATCTTGCGCCGCAGCGCGCTCATGTGCACCTCCACCAGGTTCGCGGTCGCCGACGCCGCGAAATCCCAGAGGTTCTCCAGCAGTTCGGCCTTCGTGACGACCTCGCCCTGCCGTTTCATCAGGTACGCGAGCAAGGCGAACTCCTTGGTGGTCAACGGGATCTCGGCCGTGCCGCGGCGGCAGGTGTGACTCGCCTGGTCGAGTTCGAGGTCGCCGAGCCGCAACGTGCCCGGCCGGGTCGCTCCCCCGCGCCGGATCAGCGCCCGCAACCGGGAGAGCAGCACGCCGTAGGAGAACGGCTTCGGCAGGAAGTCGTCGGCGCCGGTGTCCAGCGCCTCGATCTCGTCGTCCTCGCCGTCTTTCGCGGTCAGCATGAGGATCGGCGTGGTGTCGCCTCGTTCGCGCAGCCTCCGGCAGACGCGGTAGCCGTTGAGGCCGGGCAGCATGATGTCGAGGATCATCGCGGAGTACGGATGTTCGGCGGCGTACCAAAGCGCGTCACGGCCGTTGTGCGCGACGTCCACGGCATAGCCCTCGGCGCTCAGCCCCGCCCGCAGCGATTCGGCCAGCCGCCGCTCGTCCTCGACGAGCAAGATCCTCATCCGCTCACGATCCCATACGACCGGGCACAAATGCCCTCATGGCACGGTGGACCCGCTGCCACCATCCGGTCATGCCCGCCCACCGCCTCCGTGGAGCGCTTCTCGCGGCGCTCGCAGTCACCATCACCGGCTGTTCCTCCGAACCCGAGCCGCCGCCCACCTACCGTCTCAACGGCGGCGACGCGTGCGCGGCGGTGAACACGGCCGACTTCGAGGCCCTCACCCGCGGCACGCCGTCGAAGACTCCCGACAAGCTGACCGCGGGTCTCGACGGCGGGAACTGCAAGATGGAGTTCGACGGTTCCGGCGGCTACGCCACGCTGACCACCTTCATCGCGATCCACCCGTCGGGGGAAGCCGCCGCCAAGGCCATGTTCGACGACTTCCGGAAAAGCGACGGTGAGCGGGCGACCCCCGGCTCCGACATCACCGTGGCCGACGTCGAAGGCCTCGGATCGGCGGCGTATCTGTACCGGCAGCACGACGACAAGAAGCCTTGGGCCGTCAGCGAATTCTGGCTCTACAAGTACGACGTCCGGCACGGCGCGCTGGTACTCACGGTCGCCGGGGCCGGATACGCCAGGGAGGCCGACGGCTGGCCGACCGTGGAGGAGGACATGAAGGCCAAGGTCAAGAAGAGCGCCGAAGACACCATGAAGGCGCTCAAAGCCTGATCGCCTCGTGAGTGGTAAGGACGGTTAGAACCGTCCTTACCACTCACGAGGCGCCGGATTCTCCTTGCGCGGCACCGGTGATGTTGCGGACCATGCCGCCGAAGACGACGCCGTGGAACGGCGCGATCCCCTTCCAGTACGCGTGCCCCGCCAGACCGTGCGGCTCGAACACCGCCCGCTGCCGGTAGATCGTCCCACCGTCCTCATCGGACTCGACACTGAGTTCGAGCCAGGCGCGCCCCGGCAGCTTCATCTCCGCCCGCAGCCTCAGCAGCCGCGGCCGGTCGAGGTATTCGACGCGCCACCAGTCCAGCGCCTCGCCCAGATGCAGCCGCCGCGGATCCCGGCGGCCGCGCCGCAGCCCGACGCCGCCGACGAGCCGGTCGGCCCAGCCGCGGACCGACCACGCCAGCGGGAACGAGTACCAGCCGTGTTCCCCGCCGATGGACTCGATGACGTCCCACAGCGCTCCCGGTGAGGCGTCCGTCTTCTGCTCGCGCTTGTCCTCGTAGACGGTCCCGCCCGCCCAGGCCGGATCACTCGGCAGCGGATCCGACGGCGCGGAGGTGGTCGACGCGTCCGACCAGCGGGTCGGCACGTCGGCGTTCCGGATCCGGGTCAGCGCCAGTTCGACGGCGTGTTCGTAGTGGGTCAGGCCCGCTTCCGGATCGGGGATGTGCCCGGCGATCTCGTGATCGTGGCAGACCACCTCGTGCACCAGCGATTCGATCAGCGGCACGGCGATCGACTTCGGCACGGGCGTGACCAGGTTGACCCACTGCGCGGACAGCCACGGCGTCAGCACCGGCACCGGGACGACGGCTCGCCTCGGCAGACCGGCGACGACGGCGTAGCGGCGCATCATCTCCAGATAGGTCAGGACGTCGGGGCCGCCGATGTCGAAGGCACCGTTGACCTCGGACGGCAGTTCCGCCGCGTGCACGAGGTAGTGCAGCACGTCCCGGATCGCAATCGGCTGGATCCGGTTGTGCACCCATCTGGGGGTGATCATCGCCGGGAGCCGCTCGGTCAGGTAGCGCAGCATCTCGAAGCTCGCCGAGCCCGAACCGATGATCACCGCGGCCTGCAGGACGACGGCGGGTACCCCGGAATCCAGCAGGACCCGGCCCACCTCGGCGCGGGACGCCAGGTGCGGGGACAGCTCCTCGTCGTCCGGCACGATGCCGCCCAGGTACACCAGCCGCCGCACGCCCGCCGTCTTCGCGGCCTCGGCGACCGTCCGCGCCGCCTCCCGGTCGACCTCGACGAAGTCCTTGCGCGCCAAAGAATGCACGAGGTAGTAGACCACCTCGCCGTCGGTCAGGGCCGTCTCGATCGAGGCCGGATCGGTGACGTCGCCGCGTTCGACCTCGACCCGGTCACGCCACGGCTCTTCGGCGACCTTCTCCGGAGAGCGCGCCACCACACGGACCTCGTGACCCGCGTCGAGCAGTTGCGGCACCAGCCGTCCACCGACATAACCCGTCGCACCGAGCACCACACATCGCATTCACCCGAGTGTTCACCGCGAAGGGGCGCCGCGCAGTCCGAGTGAGCCTTTCAGGGGGCCAGCCGACCCCGGACCTCGACGGTCGCGGCGATGCTGCTCCGGAGGAACCGGGCGACCGTCCGCCGCTCGTCCTCCCCCAGGTCCCGCCACGCGGCGGAGAAGCTCGCGCCGAGCGGCAGGAAGAACTCCGCGCCGATCTGCCTCGCCTGATCGTGCATCCGCAGTTCGACCTTGCGCCGGTCGGTCGCGCTCCGGTCGCGGTAGAGGTGCCCGGCCCGCTCCAGCCGGTCCAGCACCGACGTCGTCGCGGACGCGCTCAGGTGCAGCGCGCTCGCGAGCCTGCTCGGGCTCATCGGGGCGCCCATCCTGGCCGCGTCCATGATCACCGCGAGCGCGTTGAGGTCGGTCCGGTGCAGGCCGTGCGCCTCGCCGAACATCTCGGCGAACCGGTCCGACTCGACGGTCAGCTGCCGCAGCAGGAGAACGAGCAACTCGTCCGAGACCTCTTCGACGTCATCAGCGTCTTCAGTGCCTTCAGCGCCGTTGGTCATGTCCGAAACCTCCCCTCCTGTTGCCCCGTCCGGGTGACCACTCTACTATTTCGGTGGTCGAACTATTCACTCGTCGAAATAGCCTTGCCACAGGAGCCATCCGCCCATGATCTCGGAAGTCGAACGCCCCGCCCGCACGCGGTCACGTCTGCGGTGGCTGCTCCCCGCCCTCGTCGCGGTGGCCTGGCTGATCTTCGGCGGGTTCAGCGGCCCGTACGCCGGCAAGCTGAGCCAGGTCACGGAGAACGACAGCAGCAGTTTCCTCCCCGCTTCAGCCGAGGCGACCGAGGTCGGCGAGCTCCAGAAGCAGTTCTCCAGCGCCGCCGTCATCCCCGCGATCGTCGTCGCCGAGCGGCCATCGGGCCTGACCGACGGCGACAAGCGGTTCCTCGCCGACCGGACATCGAACGCGCGGCTCATCCCGGCGCCGGAGAGCAACGCGGGAGCGCAGGTCGTCGTACTCATGGACGCCACGAGTGACCCCGGCGACGGCGTCGAGGCGCTGCGAGACGCGCTCGCCCGCGACACACCCGACGGGCTGAAAGTGCTCGTGACCGGCCCCGCCGCGCAGGTCGCCGACCTCAAGGAGGCGTTCGGCGGGATCGACGGGCTGCTGCTCCTGGTCGCGGGCGCGGTGGTCGCGCTCATCCTGATCATCGTCTACCGGAGCCCGCTGCTCCCCCTGCTCGTCCTGCTGTCGGCCGTGTTCGCGCTGGGATCGGCGAGCCTCGCGGTGTACCTGCTCGCGGACCACGACGTGCTGGCCTTGAACGGCCAGAGTCAGGGAATCCTGTTCATCCTCGTCTTCGGCGCCGCCACGGACTACGCGCTCCTGATGATCTCGCGCTACCGCGAAGAACTCCGCACGACCGACGACGCCCGCGCCGCACTCCGCACGGCCTGGCGCTCGACCATCGAACCGATCGCGGCGTCGGCGGGCACGGTGATTCTCGGCGTCCTCTGCCTGCTGTTCAGCGACCTGAACTCCAACAAGGGACTCGGCCCGGTCGCCGCCATCGGCATCGGTGCCGCCTTCCTCACCACCATCACGTTCCTGCCCGCCGTCCTGGCTTTGTGCGGGCGCAACGCCTTCTGGCCCTTCCGGCCGGCGGTGGCCCCGCCGAAGGAGGAGACCGGCGGACTTTGGGGCCGCGTCGCGGGCTGGATCTCCCGCGCGCCCCGCACGGTCTGGATCGTCACGACCGTCGTCCTGCTGGCGGGCGGCGCGTTCCTCCCGCAGCTCAAGGCTTCCGGCACCGCGCAGTCCGACGTCTTCCTCACCCCGGTCGACTCCGTCGCGGGGCAGGAAGTCCTCTCCCGGTACTTCCCCGGTGGTTCCGGCTCTCCCACGGTGATCATCACCCCGGCCGGTCAAGGTAATGCCGTGACCGCGCTGGCACGCGTCCCCGGCGTCTCGGACGTCCGTCAAAGCGGCGAAGCGGGCGGGCTCGCGAAGATCGACGCGGTTCTGGCCGATCCGCCGGACTCCGACGCGGCCGTCGCGACGGTCCAGCGGATCCGCGAAGCCGTGCACACCGTCGACGGCACCAAGGTCGGCGGGCCGACGGCGACGCTGCTCGACACCAGGGAGACGTCCGAGCACGACCGCATGGTGATCATCCCGATCGTCCTGGTCGTGATCTTCCTCGTGCTCGCCCTGCTGCTGCGGTCGCTGCTCGCACCGCTGTTGCTGATCGGCACGGTGGTGCTGTCCTTCGCCGCGACGATGGGTGTCTCGGCGCTGGTGTTCAACCACGTCTTCGACTTCCCCGGCGCCGACCCGGTCGTCCCGTTGTTCGGTTTCGTCTTCCTTGTCGCACTGGGGATCGACTACAACATCTTCCTGATGACCCGGGTCCGCGAAGAGGCGGGAAGGATCGGCACGCGGGACGGGACGCTGCGCGGCCTGCGCGTCACCGGCGGCGTGATCACGTCCGCGGGCGTCGTACTCGCCGCGACCTTCGCCGCACTGGCCGTCCTGCCCATCCTCTTCCTGGCTCAGCTGGCGTTCATCGTCGCGTTCGGCGTTCTGCTCGACACGCTTCTGGTGCGGTCGCTGCTGGTACCGGCACTGGCGGTGGACGTCGGACGGAAGATCTGGTGGCCGTCGAAGCTGGCGAAGTCGGACCTGGGATGAACGCGGTCCCCGTAACCTGATGACCATGAGCGAACTGGACGACTTGCGGAAGCGCGCCGCCGCCGGGGATCGGGACGCCGTCGACGAGCTGATCGAACTCGCCGGAGAGCGTGGCGACCTGGACGAACTCCGGCGGCTGGCCGACGGCGGAAGCAGCGACGCGGCGGACCAGCTGATCGAAACCGCGACCGAACTGGAGGCGCTGGACGAGCTGCGACGGCTGGCCGAGCGCGGCAACCAGGACGCCGCGGATCAGCTGGCGGAGCTCACCGAGGAATAGCGCCTTTCAGCGGTCGATGAGCTCCACGGCCGCGGATGCTGGTCTGCGACGAGATGCCGTCGGCGCTCGCTTCGGCGAGCAGTGCGGCGAGTTCGGCGGGCATGGTGATCATGCAGTCGTGGCCGGTCGGCAACTCCCGCGTCCGCTCACCCGCCGGGACGGGGCGCCGCGTGATTCCTTCCGGTTTCCCCACGACACAGTGGATGTGTGTGCGCGGGATCGTGCGCGCGGCCGGGTCGTCCAGCCGGACCGGCTCCTGCAGGCACCCCACGGGCTGGTCCGACAGCATCGAGCGCAACCAGGCGATGTCGTCCGGATCGGTGACTCCGAACAGACCGAGTGGTGGCGGCTGCTCCGGCATCGGCGGAACCCGCCAGCCGTCCACGGCGAGGTCGATCAGCCGCTTGGTGACCGGAAGGACGTCGACAGCGCTTTCGCCGTCTTCGGGGACCATCGCGTCGAGGAACACCAGATGCGCGATCCGCCCGGGGACGCGGTTCGAGACTCCCGAAACGACCATCCCGGCGTAGCTGTGCCCGACGAGGACGACGTCGTCGAGACGCTCCTCTGATTTCGGGGCTCAGCAAATGTGCTTTGTCGCCGTAGCCGGTCAGAGACGGCGCGAACACCCGATGCCCGGCCGACTCCAGCTTCGGGACCACGCGATCCCAGCTCCGCCCGCTGTGCCAGGCGCCGTGTACCAGCAGAAATGTGGCCATATCCGGCGGTTCCTCCTCGTGCCTCAGTACTCTTTGGTAACCGTTCCATCGTGTCCGCGTGGTGGCCACCGGGCAATACGGCACTTTCCGGTGCCCCGGTTCTCAGGAGGTAACCGTGCAGGATCCGTGCCAGGCGCGCGAAGTTCTCGGGATCGTCGGGGACAAATGGGCGCTGTTGATCGTGCGCATGCTCAAGGACGGACCACGGCGCTTCACCGAGCTCAAACGAGCCATCGACGGCATCAGCCAGCGCATGCTCACCGTGACGCTGCGAGACCTCGAACGCGACGGGATCCTGACGCGCACGGTTCGCAACGTGATGCCGCCGCACGTCAGCTACGAGCTCACCACGATGGGCAGGACCCTGCGCGAGGCCACCGCGCCGCTGCTCGCGTGGAGCATCGCGCACCTGCCGCAGATCGACGCCGCGCGCGAGGCCTACGACGAGCGCTCTATCAACTGATTGAAACGACTGATAGCCTGCGGTCGTGACCAGCACCGAGCAGCGGCTCGTCGCCGCCGCCGAACGCCTTTTCGCCGAACAGGGCGTCGGAGCGGTTTCCCTGCGCACCGTGATGCAGGCGGCGGAAACGAATGTGGCGGCGATCCACTACCACTTCGGGTCCAAGGAGGGATTGCTCGACGCGGTCCTGCGCGGCCGCCTCGGCCAGGTGACCGACGAGCGGAACGCGGCACTGGCGGAACTGTCCGAGGACGAGGTCACCGTGCGCGAGCTGGCGGTCGCGTTCGTGCGGCCCGTGGTCACGGTGCTCGGCTCCGGCGGCGAGCATTGGATTCGCCTGGTCGGCAGGCTGCTCGCCACCGACGAGAAGGGACTGGGCGTTCTTTCCGGCTCCTTTCTCCAGCGCAACGCGAGGTTCGTCGAACTGCTGGAGCGCAAGTCCCGCGGCGTTCCCCGAAGGACGCTGGATTTCCGGCTGACCCAGGCCATGCACGTGACGCTGAACGTCCTGGGCGACATCGAGCGGGTCCGGCGGCTCCTCGATCCGGACGCCGAGCCCCCGGCCTGGCCTCTCAAGGAGGTCGTCGCCGACCTCGTCGATCTCGTGACGTCCGTACTCGCCGGACCGTCCGGCGAACGTTAGATCCCGCCCAGCTCGAGGAGTTCACGATGGGACGTTTCAGTCTGCCCGAGAACACCCCCCAAGGCCTGGACTCGCCCGTGACCGCCGCGGCCATGAAGTACATGGCCAAGGCGCAGGTGAAGATCTTCAAACTGACCGGCGGCCGCGTCGGCGCCAAATGGCGGGTCGGGGCGGCCTTCCGCAAACCGGCGCCGACGTTGCTGCTGGAGCACCGGGGCCGCAAGTCCGGCCGCCTGTTCACCACTCCCCTGTTGTATCTGCGCCACCGAGAAGATCTCGTCATCGTGGCCTCCCAGGGCGGCCTGCCACGAAACCCGCAGTGGTACTTCAATCTGATCGCGCATCCCGAGACTCGCGTCCACCTCAAGGGCCGGCGCGACCTCCCCGTCACGGCGCGGGTCACCCCGGCCGAGGAGCGCCGCGAACTCTGGCCCCTTCTGGTCGACCTGTACGCCGATTTCGCGAAGTACCAAGCATGGACCGAACGAGAGATCCCGGTCGTGGTGCTCAGCCCGCGCTGAGCAGGGATCACGACCGGCCGGCAGCTTTATCGTTACTCTCGGCTGATTGTCAGACCAGGAGGCGGGCCTTCAACGCGGCGATGGTCGCGTCGTCGAGGCGGAGTCCTTGGCGGGCATAGGCTTCCATGGACCCGTAGAGATGGTTGACCTCGTCGAAGGCCGCACGCAGCCAGCTCAGCTCGACGGCCTTGGGGTCGCCCAGTTTGTCATTGCTGAGCATGAAGTCGGCCTCGATGGCCGCACGCGGCACACCGAGCAGGCTCAGCAGGATCGCCGACCCCCAGCCGGTGCGGTCCTTGCCCGCCGAACAGTGGAAAACAGTGGCGCCGGAACCGTTCGCCGCGATGGCACGCAGCAGGTCGCCGAACGCGTGGTCCGCGCCCACGAAGTCGACCATGAACGGGTAGCCGATCGACTGGCCCAGGTTGTCGGATCCGTTGAGCAGCCCGGCCGCGATGGCCTTCACCAGCGTGACGGCGGCGTTGTCGTGGAACCGAAGCCCGTGTTCGAGCGAGACCACGTCGGCCACCTGGTAACGGGCGCCCGGAGGCACCCGGTCCGGCTCGTCGCGGCGCTCCTTCACGTTGCGCAGATCGACATCCAGCGAGACGTTCACCGCGGTGAGCAGCCGGAGATCCGCGTCGGTGAGCCGGGAAAGCTTGTTGGACCGGAAGACCACGCCGGTACGCACCATACGGCCGTCGGTCGTGGCGTACCCGCCGACGTCGCGAAAGTTCTTGGCTCCCTCCAACGTCACCGCGTTGGCGACGACGCCCGGGGCTTCGATGGTCGCCCACGCCGGCACGTTCACCCCGCCGACGACCGCGGTCACCGCAGTGACGGCCACGAGCAGCTTTCTCACGCGCATGTCGCTCCCTCCGACAACATTCGGACCAAACACGAATAGTTCCCGCCTACGCCGGGGAGGACAACGGCAAACGACGAAGGATTAGCAGGGAATTCAACGAGCGGACACCGGCTACGTTCGGTTCGGGAATCCGTACGCTGGTTCGTGTCGGCTGTCGTGGGAGTGGTCATGGGAAGAGTCGCCGTCATCGGCGATGTCGGCGGGCACCCGGATCAGTTGCGCCGGGCTTTGATCGCGGCCCGGACAGCGCAGGAGTGCTCGACATCGTGGCGACGTTGCTGGACGCGCGGCGGTGGATCCAGCTCGCGGGCAATCACGAGACGCAGTACTTGCCCGGCAGGGCCGTCTTCTGGCGCGAACCTCTCGCCGAGGGCGACGAACTACTGGTCACTCACGCGGGTTTGACGCTCGCCTGCTGGCAACGGCTGGGAGAACCGATGTCGGCGACCGAGGCCGCGGAGTCGCTCAACGAGCGTCCGGAGTTGATCTGGGAAATCGGTGAACACGGCCGCGACGGCAGTGCGGGTCCGCTGTGGGCCGAGTCGGGCGCAGCACTGCACGAACCCTGGATGGGCCATCGCGGTGTCGTACCCTTCGGCCAGATCCACGGGCACTCCACGGTAGTGCGGTTCGCCGATCGAACCTGGCGGTGCACTGGGCGGATCCGGCAACGCGCGGCGGTCGATTGGTACGCACGCCACGTCCATGTGCGTGTCGGAGGACGCGTGTTCACCGGCATCGACCCGGGGCACGGCCGGACCGGCGCCGCCGATTGGCGACCACTGGTCCTCGACGACGCGAGCGTCATGGCCCCAAGCCCGCGCTAGCGGGGTTGCCCCGGGATTTCAGGGCGGGGTGTCAGCACCGGTCGAGCATGCTCGACAGCGCGGTCCGTTCCGGGACGGTGATCGTCAGCCCATAGGCGTGTTTGACCACGATCCAGTCCGTGGCATAGGTGCACCAGAACGCGACAAGCGGCGGCTTCCACGCCTCCGGCGCCTTGTCACCCTTCTGCTGGTTGAGGTTGTCGGTGACCACCCGCAACTGCGGCAAGGTCAGCTCGTTGGCGAACTGCTCGCGCCGGGCCTGATCCCAGGACTTCGCACCACTCGCCCAAGCCTGAGCCAACGGCACCACGTGGTCGATATCCACCTCGGAAGCCTTCCGCCACGTCTCCCCGTCATAGACGCTTCGCCAGGTCCCGGACACCGCGGCGCACTCCGCGTTGACCTCGACATTCACCCCGTCCCGTTTCAACAGCTCCTCGCGGACGTTGCAGGCGCCGGACACGGTCTTCCAGTGCGGAAACTTCGCCCGGTCGTAACCATCGAGAACCCCGCGGACCGCGACCGACAGCTCACCCAGACGCTTACGCGCCTCGGTGACAGGGATCGTCGGCGCCTTCTCGGCAGCCGTGCCGCTCGTACCCGGATTGACAGAGTCAGCGCGCGGAACCGCGCAACCCGCCACCAGCATCGACACGCCGGCCACGACGCACGCCACGGCATGACCGACACGCCCACTCCCGCCAGCCACCGTGCGCACCTCATCATCGACTGTCACGCCTCTTCCGACCTGACCAGTCAACCGGGACGCACAGTCCCGCGTGACCGGCGAACAGCCCAACTTCCCACCGATGACCCGACACGACTTCCGGACATCCGGATCCGCCTCGCCAGGCGACACCCCGCGGCGTCGCGGATCAGGACCGGCCGACGAGAGCAGACCGCACCCAGGCGGGTCGTGAGTGGCAATGCGGGTTCTATTGAGGGGTAAGTCAAAAGTGGCGGACCGAGCCTCTGAGAGGTGGCCTTCGCGGCACGGTTCTGGACCGGTCGGCGGGCGCCAATCGTTCCTCAAGTGTCCGCGGGGGCACTCTCCGACAGCTGGATGTCTGGTTGATGGCTGAATGTGCGGTTTTGAGGGGGTCGTGAGTGATAAAGAGGGTTAGAACGCGCATTGCCACTCACGACCCCGCTTACAAAGGTGTCCTCTGTGGACGATCAGGATGCGGTCGGCTCTCGTCGGACGGCCAGATCCGCGACACTGGAGGCTCGTCGCGACCCGCCCGCGAACTCGAACTTGTAGCCAGCGAAGGGATCCTTCGCCACAGAGGCTCGGCCGCGCCACCCTTGACTTACCCCTCAACAAGGACCTGGTGCCGTTCCCGATGATCGACGCGGGGTGTCAGAACGGGGTCAGTGCGTCGTGGAGACGTTGGCGGATTTCTGTGGCTTCGCTGGTGCGGCCGTTTTCGTCGTAGACGGCGGCGGCTTCCTTCCAGCAGGTGACGGCTTCGCTGGTGTGGCCGAGTTCGTGGAGGCAGCTCGCCAGGACTTCCAGCGGGTCGGCGATGGTGGTGCTGCGGTTGACGGGTGTGCTGTGCCCGAGGGCGATCGCGTCCCGGCATAGCGCGATCGCGGTCTCGGGGTCTCCCAGCCGGCGCCAGGCTCGTGCCATGTCCATGTGTGTCAGCGCAAATGCTTCGCCGGCGGGGTCTCCGGCTTGGCGGCGAAGGTACAGGCCACGCTCGGCGTGCTCGAGCGCGAGCTGACTGTCGCCGAGGCTGAGATGGGCGGTGCTGAGACTGCCCTCTATCACCGCCTCGATGCGTCCGGTGTCGATGCCCTTGCTCAACGGCAGGGCAAGTTCGAGCAGGCGCACCGCCTCTTCGAACTGGCCCTGCCGCAGCGAGAGCAGGCCATGGCCATTGAGTCCGAATACCTGAAGTCGGGTGTCGTCGAGTTGCCGGGCCAACGTGACCGCGCGGTCGAAATCGGCGTAGGACTGGTCCCACCAGCCCAGTTTGCTGGTCGTCTCCCCACGGCTGAGCAAGAGATGTGCTTCTTGGGTGCGGTTGCCGATTCGCTTCGCGGCGGCGATCCCGACACCGTGGGCGTCAATCCATTCGTGAGCGCTGCCGGTGGAGCAGAGGAACCGGCAGGCTTGAGCGAGGGGAATGGTGTGATGGTCGAGCCGATGCTTCGCGGCGTACTGGAGTCCGGCCAGAATGTTGGTGCGTTCGGAGATGAGCCAGGCCCATGCCTCGTCGAGGTCCGCGATCGGGTGCGGGTGGTCGGGTTCCGCCACGACCGCCGGCATCTCCGGGAACACGTGGTAAAGATGGTGGTCAGCGATGCGAGCCGTGTGCGTGTAGAAGGTCAGCATGGATTCCAGCGCACGGTCACGGTCTTCATCGGCGTCGTGCCGGCGGGCTAGATCGGCGGCATACGCACGCAGCAGGTCGTGGAACCGGTACCGGCCGCCGGCGACGGGCTCGATCAGGTGCGCGCCAGCCAGCGCGACGAGCAGCGGACGGGTGTCCGCGGGCGGCAACTCGGCGAGCGCGGCGGCGGCGGGAACGGACAGATCCGGTCCGGGATGCAGGCCGAGGCGCCGGAACAGCCGCGCCTGGTCGGGCGGAAGTCGCCGGTAGGACCAGTCGAACACCGCCCGGACAGCGGCTCGCTCGTCACCGAACTCGCTGAGGACATCGAGTCGGGTACGGTCGTCCGCCAGTTCGGCGACGACGTCAGCGACCGTGAGATGCGGGTGGGCGGCGGCGCGGCCGGCCGCGACCCGCAGCGCCAATGGCAGCCGTGCGCACAACCGGACCAGTTGGCGGACCGCGGCCAGTTCGGCGGCTGCTCGCTCGACACCGAGGATGCCGATGACCAGGTCGAGTGCTTCGGGCGTGGTGAGCAGGTCGAGGGTGAGGCGGTGGGCGGCGTCGGTGACGACGAGGCCGGTGAGACTGTCGCGGCTGGTGATCACCACCATGCACCCCGCGGTGCCGGGCAGGAGAGGCCGGGCCTGCTCGGCGCTGGAGGCGTTGTCCAGCACGATCAGCGTGCGTTTGCCCGCGAGCATCGATCGCAGCAGCGCCGCCTGGGCGTCGAGGTCTGCGGGGATCGCGCCGGCCGTGACACCCAAGGCCCGCATGAATCCGCTGAGGGCTTCGCCGGAGGTGACTGGAGTTCCGGGGCCGTAGCCACGCAGGTCGACGTAGAGAGTGCCGTCGGGGAATCGGTGCTGGATCCGATGGGCCCAGTGCAGCGCGAGGGTGGTCTTGCCTATCCCGCCCGCGCCGTCGACCGCGGTGATCACCACCGACCGCGGTCGCTCGCCGTACTGATCGGGGTCGGGTGGGATCAGCGCGTCGAGCGCGGCCAGATGCGCGGCCCGGCCGGTGAAATCCCGCACCGACCCGGGGAGCTGGCGGGGCACCATCCTGTCCGAACCCGCGCGCGGACGCCCCGTCGATGCTGGAGCCGGACCGGGCGGATAGGGATGATCGGGCAGCGTGACCCACCCGGTGGTGGCGGTTTCCTTGACCTCGACCGGCACCTGCCGCCAAGTCGAGGGCGCGACGGCGGGAGTGTGACGGACGACGTCGTCGAACAGCCAATCCGACACGATCACCGCCAGCACCCCGGGCGACGCGGCGAGCGCGCTCTTCAGCGATGCCGCGTCACACAACCGGAACGCCAATGTCAGCGACGACGACGTGACACCGTGCTCGTCATAACCGACTTCCCCGGCGTGGAAGGCGATCCGCAACCGGATCCGCTGTGGTTCGGGATGAGTGTCGTTGTGCACCCGCAGCCGTGTCACCAGCGCCGGCAGCGCCGCCTCCACGAACCTCGCCTTGTCCGCCTCGCCCGGCACCAGCGCGAACACCGCGTCCCCGCGATCCTCCCGGTAGCACTCGGTCCAGGCGATCCCAGCCGCGGCGAAAGCCGCCTCCATCACCCCGTAGAGACCATCGCGCACCGCCCGCTGATGCAGTCCAGTCCGCCGCCGATCCCCGAACCCCTCCACATCGGCCACCACGATCAAGTGATGCCGCGAACCCCACCCCTCCGACATCGCCGCACCCTCCCTACGCCCGCCGAACAAAACCCGCCTCGACAACAGTCCCAAGAACACGGCCCACCGACAGGATCGCGACCGGTTCCGGTCATGCCATCGCCAATCCAGCACGGCTGCTGCGAATCACGGCACAGATCACGGCGCCGGGCCAGGTTCTCGGCGCTGGGGTTCGAGCGCGGCCCGCTACCGTGACTCGGGTGGAGTTCGTCGTGATCTTCGGACCGCCCGCCGTCGGCAAGAAGCTGTGCGAACTCACCGGGTTCAAGCTGTTCCACAACCACATGGCCGTCGAGCCGGTGCGACGCGGTTCGTCGAGCTGTACGCGGATCTCGACGAGCGGCTCAGGCGCAATTCCACCGAGCTCCGCCTCGATCGCAAGCCCAGCAAGCGTGATCCCGAGTTCTCGCGCGTCAACCTTCTCGAACTCGACCGCGACTACGTCGTGAATACCGGCGGAACCCGCCGGGTGCACGCCCAGGGCTTGATCGAGCGGCACGATCACCTGCGTATCGACAACACCCACTTGAGCCCGGCCGAGGCCGCGGCCCTAATCCTGCGAAAGATGCCGCAGTGACCGGGTCGTGCTCGTGCCGAGGACCCGCGAGGCCATCCACGCCAGCGCGTCGGCCGTGCGCGCGGGAGTGTCCGACGGCTGCATGATGTGGCTCAGCACCGTCCGGACCACGACGTCGATCGCGACGTCGAGCTGTTCGGCGTCCAGCGGCGGGCCGTAGTCGCGCACGCGGCCGCGCAGCATGATCGTCGCTTCGCCCAGCAGGCTGCCTGCTCGGACGGTCAGCAGCGGCAGCAACTCGGTGTCGGCGCCGTGCGTGGCCGAGACGATGGCACGCAGCAGGAGGTTGTCGTCGGCGAGTTCGAGGACGCCTCGGACGGCGTCGTGGATCGCCTCGACGAGGTCGTCGGGATGCCGCTCGAAGGCGTCCTGCACGACCGAAAGGAACCTCGCGAGCTCGTGCGAGATCATCGCTTCGGCCAGCTGGGTCTTCGAGCCGAGCTCGTTGTAGACGGTCTGACGGCTGACGCCGACGATCTCCGCGAGTTTGCTCATCGTCACCGAGGCCCAGCCGGAACGCACGGTCAGCTCGATCGCCGACGCGACGATCGGCTGCCGGTACGGGCCACCCGTGGCCGCGGCTGAGGGTGCCTCGCTCATGATCGTCATTCTAAGCTGTGCCTTTCGAAGCGCGCTTTCGGCTTTCCGCAGCCGGGCCGCGGCATCCGCTGTCCACTCACCCGGCCGTGTCGGCGGCCCGCCTCCGCAAACCCGAGGCCTCCGGCCGAAAAGAGACGCGCGCGCGTGTCCTCACCCCAGTCGCCGACCTCACTTCGATTGACACCTTCTAAGCCGCCGTCGAGGCAGCGAACGCCAGCGCCTCGGCCCACGGTGTCCGCCCGGCGACGTGGCGGCGGTACTTCATGATCTCGCGCGGCCGGTCGACGGTCAGCGCGCCGACGATCCGGTCCCCGCGCCGGTACAGCGCGGTGAACCCGCCGGAGGCCGGGACGGCGGTCACCACTTCGTCCGCGCGCGGGGTGCCGACGAACTGGATCCGGTGGTCGTACCAGTCCGACCAGAAGTACGGTACCGGCGCCAGCGCACGCGCCGACTCCGGCGAGAGCGCGTGACGGGCGGCCGCGGCTCCCTGCTCCGCGGCGTTCGTCCAGTGTTCGAGCCGCATCAAGTCGCCGTCGAACAGCGGGTTCTCGGCGTGCGCGACGTCCCCGGCGGCGTACACGCCGGGCACACCGGTCGCGAGCGTGGCATCGCACACCACGCCGCCGTCGAGCTCGTGCAGCGGCACTCCGCTCCCGGTCAGCCAGCCGGTGGCCGGGACGACGCCGATGCCGGCCACCACCAGGTCCGCGGGCAGCACCTCGCCGGTCGCGAGCCGGACGCCGGTCACCGCGCCGTCGTCGGATTCCAGGCCGGTGACCTTGGTGGACAGCCGCATTTCCGTGCCGGCCTCCCGGTGCAGCGAGGCGCACATCGCACCGGCTTCGGCCCCGACGGATCGGGTGAGCGGGACGTCGAGCGCCTCGACGATCGTCGACGGCAGTCCCCGCTTCCTGGCCGCGGCGGCGACCTCCGAGCCGATGAAACCCGCCCCGATCACGACAGTGCGCGCCCCGCGATCGAGCGCCGCCCGGACGGCCAGGGCGTCCTCGGCGGTCCTCAGGGTGTGGACCCCGGCGATTCCCTCGCTCCCGGGCAGCCGCCGCGCGGTGGCGCCGGTCGCGATCACCAGCGCGTCATAAGGCACGGTCCAGCCGTCCACCGCCACCTCGCGCGCGGTGGTGTCGAGACCGTCCGCGGCCGCGCCGAGCACCAGTTCGACGCCGAGTTCGTCACGCAGCGCGGACACGCTGTGGAACGGATCGATCCGCCCGGGGCCCTCCGCGTCGAGGAAGGCCTTCGACAGCGGAAGCCGGTCGTACGGCGGGTGATCTTCCGCGCCGATCAGCACGATCCGCCCGCGGTACCCGTCCCGGCGCGCCGCCTCCACCGCGCGCAGACCGGCCAGCGAGGCTCCCACGACGACCAGTGTCATGGTCAGTCCCGCAGTTTCAAGGCCAGCACCGGACAAGCGTCGACGGCGGCCGACAGATCCTGCCGGTGTTCCTCGCCGGGCCGCTCGTCGAGCACCACGACCGTGCCGTCGTCACCGACCTCGAAGAAGTCGGGCGCCATCGCCTCGCACATGCCCAGCCCGTCGCATTTCGCGCGGTCCGCCTCGATCTTCATCATGCTCCGACCCTTCCCGGTGCCACGAAGTCGACCTTCTCCCGCACCCCGCAGTCCGGGCAGCACCACGAATCCGGGATCGCCGACCACGGGGTTCCGGCAGGGAAACCCTCACGCGGGTCGCCGAGTTTCTCGTCGTAGACATAGCCGCAGCCCGGGCACATCCCGCCTTCGGACGCGTCGCCGTGCGTGTCGGAGACGACCCGGGACGGCGCGGTGACGCGGGTTCCGTAGCGCGCCAGGATCTTGCCCCGTTTCGACGGCTGGATGTTGGCGCGCGAGATGTCGCCGTCGAAATGCGCGAGCACCCGCGGATCCATCACGCGACGCCAGACCGGCGGGAACAGCGCCAGCACGATCATCCCGGCGTAACCCGTCGGCAGGACGGGCGATTCCGCGAAATCGCGCAAGGTCTGGTAGCGCCGCGTCGGGTTGGCGTGGTGATCGCTGTGCCGCTGCAGGTGGTAGAGCAGGACGTTGGTGGCGATGTTGTTGGAGTTCCAGCTGTGGCTGGGATCCACCCGTTCGTAGCGCCGTCGGTTCGGCGGGCCGACCTTCTGCCGCCGCATCCCGTAGTGCTCCATGTAGTTCACGACTTCCAGCAGCGAGAACCCGATCACCGCCTGGATCACCAGGTACGGCAGGATTCCCGGCCCCAGCCACACGGTCAGCGCCGCCCACAGCACCGCCGACATCAGCCAGGCGTTCAGCACGTCGTTGCCGATCCGGAACGGGTGCCGGTCACGCCGGGCGTATCGCTTGCGCTCCAGGCCCCACGCGGATTTCAGCGAGCCGAACACCGTGCGCGGCCAGAAGCGGTAGAAGCTCTCCCCCACCCGGCTGCTGGCCGGGTCCTCCGGGGTCGCCACCCGGACATGGTGGCCGCGGTTGTGCTCGATGTAGAAGTGGCCGTAGAAGCTCTGTGCCAGCGCGATCTTCGACAGCCAGCGCTCGTGACTTTCTTTCTTGTGCCCGAGTTCGTGCGCGGTGTTGATGCCGATGCCGCCGATGCAGCCGATCGAGATCGCCAGCCCGATCTTGTCCACAACGGACAGATCGCCGCGCGAGATCAGCCAGAACGCGGCCACGAAACCCGCGTACTGGATGGGCAGGAACGCGAAGGTGATCCAGCGGTAGTAGCGGTCCTTCTCCAGCCGTTCGATGACGTCGTCCGGCGGGTTGTCGCGGTCGAGCCCGGCGATCAGGTCGATCAGCGGCACGACCACCAGGATCACGATCGGCCCGATCCAGAACCACACGCCCCATCCGGTCGCCGCGTACAGCCCGATGGCGAGGAACGCGAGCGAGGGGACCACCAGGCCGATCAGCCACAGGTATCGCTTGCGGTCGGTCCACCGCTCGGTCGAGCCCTCCGGGATCGTGCCCGTCATCTCGCTCATCGCACCCTCCTCCGTTGGCTGGGTTTACAAAACTGTAGGTGATGTACACCCGGTTTGACAAGTAGTCACTATTTGTAAACCCGCCGTTGCTTCATTTCGTGGGAGTTTGGCGATATCTTGTATTTGTTAGGAAACTTACTTAACTTGTGTCGACACGCCGCGATCCACTTCGTCCGCCCCGAAGGAGCGCGAATGCCCCGATCACCTCGCCGGATCCGCCCCGCTGCCGTGGCCACCGTCGCCGCGGTCCTGCTGGTCCTGCCCGCCACCACCGCCACCGCGAGCACCGCCGCGAACAGCCCTTGGCCAGGCGGTTCCGCCGTCATGAACGTCGACGATTCGGACGTCCTCGGCGGCAATATGAGCGGCTTGTCCTTCCAAGGCGCCGACGTCCTGTGGGCGGTGAAGAACGGTCCCGGCACGCTGTACCGCCTCGTGCGCAACGGCTCGACGTGGCGGCCGGACACCGCCAACGGCTGGTCGTCCGGCAAGGCCCTGCGCTACCGCAACGGCAAGGGCGACCCCGACGCCGAGGCCGTCGTGGCCACCCCGGACGGCGTGGTCGCGGCCACCGAACGCGACGGCGACAACAGCAAGAAGAGCGCGCTGAAGGTGCTCCGGTACGACGTCTCCGGCTCGGCCAAGACCCTCACCGCCAAGGCCGAATGGGATCTGACGGCGGATCTGCCGAAGGTCTCGGCCAACGACGGTCTCGAAGCCGTGTCGTGGATCCCGGACAGCGCCCTCACCGCGAAGGGGTTCGTGGACGAGCGCACGAAGGCGCCGTACAACCCGGCCACCTACCCCGGTCACGGCACCGGCCTCTACCTCGTCGGTCTCGAGAGCAACGGGATGATCTACGCCTACGCCCTCGACCAGGCGGGCGGGAAGTACACCCGCGTCGCGAGTTTCGCGAGCGGCCTCGACTCGATCATGGAACTCGAGTACGAAGCTTCGAACGGCAAGCTCTGGGCGGTCTGCGACGACAACTGCAGCGGGAACTCGACCACGCTCTCGGTCGGCCCGCAGGGCAAGTTCGCCGTGACCGACACCTTCAACCGGCCGAGCGCGATGCCGGACTACAACAACGAAGGCTTCGCCATCTCGCCGACCTGCGAACGCGGGGGCAAGCAGGTGGTCTGGGCCGACGACGGGAACGAAGGGGGCCACGCGCTCCGCGCCGGCAGCCTTTACTGCGGCGCCTGAATCCGGCCGCGTTTCCGGCGCGGATCCCCGGGTCCGCGCCGGAACTCCTGCATCGATTCCAGCATTCGTCCCGCCCCGCTCCTGAACTAGTTTGTCGGCATGAAATTCGCCTCCCTCGCCATTCTTCCGGCTTTGACCATCCCGCTCCTCCTCCCTTCGACAGCGTCGGCGGGCGACGGCTGGGAATCCATCGGCACCGGGATGACCTCCGGCGCCAGCGGTGTCGCCGTCCTCGACAGGGACGGCGATCGGATCGACGCGCTCGTGCTGCGGGACAACAAGAAACCCGGAGAGAACCGGGCGGTCCGGGTACGTCTCGACCACGGCCGGGTGTCCAAGGTGGACCCGATCGACTGGCCGGGCGAACTCCCCGTCGACCTGGAAGCGGCCGAAGCGGTACCAGGAAAGGCCGGTGAATTCATCGCGCTGGCCAGCGGTGGCAAGGGCTTTCATTTCAAGCTGAACGACCGGCGCTTGAAAGTGCTCGGCACCTTCCAGGTCCCGAAGGGCGACCCGGAAGACAATTACGAGAGTTTCGCGCTGAAGAAGGTGAATGACCGCTTGTTCGCGGTCTGGGCGGATCGCGGCCAGGACGCCCGCCCGGCCACGCTCCACTCGGCGGAGTTCTCGGTGTCGAAGCCGGCTTTCAAGAACCCGAGGTCGGTCCCGTTCCGCGTCGCCTACCCCACCACCGACGTCCGGCACGCCTCCGACGTCGAGATCACCTCGGACGGCCGCGTCCTGATCTCGGCAGCCTCCGATCCCGGCGACGAAGGCCCGTTCGATTCGGCCGTGTACGCGGCGGGGGTGCTCCGTGCCGACGGTTCGATCGCCCTCTCCCCCGTTCCGGTGAGGATCGGCGACTTCCCCGGTCACAAGATCGAGGCCATGACATGCCTCTCGCGCTCGTGCGGCAGTCTGCTCTACGGGACCGACGACGAAGCCGCGGGCGGTAGTCTGCGGATCGCGACCAGGAACGACCCGGAGGACCAGTGATCAGCGAAGACCTGCGCGAGCGGCGCCACAAGATCATCGAAGAGCACATGGACACCGAGGTGACCCAGGAGTTCGACCGCACGCTGGGCACCTTCAACGGCCACCCGCACTACGAGATCATGGCGACCGGGCAGATCTTCGACGGCGACGAGGAGGTCATGGGGTACTACCGCATGACCCGCACGGCGTTCCCGGACCAGCGGCACGAAAACGTCCGTTACCACTTCGCCGACGAGTCGGTCATCGTCGAGTTCGACCTGCTCGGCACCAACCTCGGCGAGTTCTACGGCCGTCCACCCACCGGCAAGGCGTTCCGCGTCCCGATCATCGCGGTGTTCTTCTTCGACGGGGACCGGATCACCAACGAGCGCGTCTACTTCGACGCCGCCAGCCTGATCACCCAGGCCGGGCACGCCGAACTGCTGACCTTGCTGGCGTCGGGTGACGTCTGACCGGCGGCCGGTGATCATCGGCCGATCGGCCGATGTGGATGGCCGGGGCACGCGGCGAGGCTGACGAAGTCCCGCCGTCGAGCCTTGGAGAACCGCCCATGCCCCGCAACCGGGTCGCGATCGTGCTGCTCGCGACGACGATGGCCGCGCTGGCGGCGCCGGCGCTCGCCTCGGCGTCACCCGCACCGCTGGAGTGGAAGCTCTGCAAGGACGTGGCCGGGGGCTGGGAGCCCGCGGACGATCAGCGCACCGAATGCGCGATGGTGACCGTCCCGGTCGACTACGCGAAACCGGACGGCCGGAAGATCGACATCGCGGTCTCGAGGCGGAAGGCGACCGATCCGGCCCGGCGGCGAGGTGTCGTCCTGCTGAATCCCGGCGGCCCCGGCCAGTCCGGGATCCACGAGCCGAGGTGGCTCACCGACAGCAAGGCGGCCGGGATCGGCGCCGACCACGACCTGATCGGGTTCGATCCGCGCGGTGTCGACTACAGCGCCGACGTCGCCTGTCCGTCGCTTCCCGGTGACGACGCCGAGCCGCCGTCCTCCTTGCCGGACAAGGAAAAAGCCAGATTCGTCTTCGAACGGGACGCAAAGGTGAACCAGCGTTGTGTCGCGGGCGATCCCGAGTTCGTCCGCAACCTGACCACCGAGAACGTCGCGCGCGACATGGACCGGATCCGGGAAGCCCTGGGTGAGGCGAAGATCGGCTTCTACGGTGTTTCCTGGGGCACCGCGCTCGGCGCCGCCTACCGCACCGGATTCGACTCCCGGGTGGACCGGATGCTGCTGGACTCGGTCATGGCACCGACCCTCGACGTCGGCGCGATGGACGACGCGATGGTCGCGGCGGGCGAGGTCACGGCCCGGGAGTTCGCCGGCTGGATCGCCCGCTACGACGCCGTCTACCACTTCGGGCGCACCCAGCCCGCGGTGCTCGACGCGCTGCTGAAGCTCCGAGAGGTGCACGGCGAGACCGTGACGAACTACCTCGCCGGTCCGCGCCGCGACTGGGCGAACTCCGCCAAGGCGCTCGCCGCCCTGCGTGACGGCACCGCGCCCGCGGCCGGCCCCGCGGCCGAGCGCGGTGCCGGATTCGGCTGGGACACGAAACCGAACGGCGCCAACACCTTCCAGCAGACGGCGATCCTCTGCAACGCCTCCGAGGGCCCTCGCGACTTCGAGACGATCTGGCAGCGGCGGCTCGACCGGATCCGCGCGTACCCGGCCGTCGCCTCCCCCGGGTTCTGGGACGGCCGGTGCGCGGGCTGGCCGTTGCCGGTCCAGCCGTGGAACTTCGCCGGAGGAACGAGTCCGCTGCAACTCGTCGGGCACGTCTACGAACCGGTGACACCGATCGGCTGGGCACTGGCCATGCGCGAGCGGATCGGCGGAGCCCTGCTCACCGTCGAGGACGATCACCACGGTTCGCTGTCCTCGCTCCCCTGTGCGAGCAAGGCCGTCGAGTTCTTCTCCACCGGCACGGCGGGCGACGGGTCCTGCGCCGGAGCGCCGATCCCGCCGCCGTCCGGCCGTTGATCAGCGGATCACCTGGCTTCGGCCATGGGTGGGATGACACAACAGGCTCCGGTGAAGCAGCCGAAGGTGTCCGCCTTCGCCTTGTTGGTCCAGTTGTCGAAGCGGTCGATCACGAGGTCGACCCCACTGCCCGCCTTCGCGGTGTCGATCCCGAAGCCGGTCAAAAGAAGACGGAGGTTTTCGGAGGTTTCGTTCTTCATGGGACTCGCTCCAGGCGTTCAGTGTTTCGTCGGCAGCGAAATCTTCCGTCACCAAGGCCTTCGCATCCAGAGCCATCCGTCATTCCGGCGTCGTGCTTTTCGACTACGCCGAACGCGCCACGGTGGTTCACACCATCGGGCTCACCCTCGCTCAGCCCTCGATGCGCGAAAGGCCGAACGCGGTGAGGAAGCCCGCGACCGTGATCAGCCCGGTCCACAGATGCGCGTCGTCGAAGGCCTCCGGGATCATCGTGTCGGCGATCATGGCGAGGATCGCGCCGCCCGCGAGCGCGGTGATCACGGCCAGGACGGTGCCGGACGCGCCGCCGAGAACGCCGTAGCCGAGCAGTGCCGCCACGCCGCTGATCACGGCGATACCGCTCCAGAGCGTGAAGACATAGCGCGGGCTCCGGCCCGCCCGTTTCATCCCGGCGGCGCTGGACAGTCCTTCCGGGACATTACTGATGAACACGGCCGCCACGGTCACGACGCTGACACTCCCGCCGCCGAGCAGGCTGGTGCCGATCACCATCGATTCGGGCACGCCGTCCAGCAGGGCGCCGAGCGCGATGGCCGTACCGGAGCCCGCCTGTTCCTTCTCGGACGTCTGCTGGTCACCCGAACGTTTGCGATGACGGGCGCCCCGCCGGGCGAGCGCGATGTTGGCGAGGGTGTAGATCAGCGAACCGCCCAGAGCGCCGAGCGCGGTCGGCAGGAAGCCGCCCTTTTCGTGCGCCTCGGCGATCAGTTCGAACGA
This sequence comes from Amycolatopsis sp. lyj-90, assembly GCF_046549035.1. Taxonomy (NCBI): domain Bacteria; kingdom Bacillati; phylum Actinomycetota; class Actinomycetes; order Pseudonocardiales; family Pseudonocardiaceae; genus Amycolatopsis; species Amycolatopsis sp. lyj-90. The sequence goes on along the minus strand of NZ_JAJPWP010000004.1, from coordinate 416,629 downwards.
GACGGCGGAGATCAGCACGCCGCTGCCGAAGGCCATCACGCTCGCCACGGCCTTGCCCGGGATCCGGACCAGGAAACCGACCATCGCCCCGAGCAGCAACGCCGACCCGGCCAGCAGGCCCCAGCCGCCCGCCGCCAGCAGATCCCCCACGTCCGTCTCCCTTCGTCCGGCGGAAACACAGCGGGCCGGCCGCGAAACGCGGCCGGCCCGGTGTCAAGCCAGGTTCAGGCTCGGATCATGCCACGTCGTACCGGTCGAGGTTCATGACCTTGTCCCACGCCGCCACGAAGTCGCGGACGAACTTCTCCTTGGCGTCGTCGCTGGCGTAGACCTCCGCCACCGCGCGAAGCTCGGAGTTCGAACCGAACACGAGGTCGGCACGGGTACCGGTCCACTTGACCTCGCCGGTCGCGAGGTCGCGGCCTTCGAAGGTCTCCGCGTCACCGGACGCGGCGGTCCACTGAACGCCCATGTCGAGCAGGTTCGCGAAGAAGTCGTTGGTCAGCGACCCCGGCTTCTCCGTGAGCACGCCGTGCTTCGACTCCTGGGTGTTGGCGCCGAGCACACGCAGGCCGCCGACGAGGACGGTCAGCTCGGGCGCGCTCAGGTCCAGCAGGTTCGCGCGGTCGATGAGCAGGTACTCCGTCGGGAGACGGTGGCCCTTGCCGCGGTGGTTGCGGAAGCCGTCGATGGTCGGCTCCAGCGCGGCGAACGACTCGACGTCGGTCTGCTCCTGCGTCGCGTCGGTGCGGCCGGGGGTGAACGGCACCGTGACGTCGTGACCGCCGTCCTTGGCCGCCTTCTCGACGGCCGCGACGCCACCGAGCACGATCAGGTCGGCCAACGAGACCTTCTTGCCGCCGGTCTGGGCGCCGTTGAACGCCTCCTGAACGCCTTCCAGCGTCCGCAGCACCTGGGCCAGCGTCTGCGGGTCGTTGACCTCCCAGTCGCGCTGCGGCTCGAGGCGGATGCGGGCACCGTTGGCGCCACCGCGCTTGTCGCTCGCGCGGAAGGTCGAAGCCGACGCCCACGCGGTGGAGACCAGCTGCGAGACCGACAGGCCCGAGGCGAGCAGCTTCTCCTTGAGGGAGGCGATGTCCGCGTCGTCGATCAGCTCGTGATCGACGGCGGGCACCGGGTCCTGCCAGATCAGCGTCTCCTGCGGCACCAGCGGGCCGAGGTAGCGCTGGATCGGGCCCATGTCGCGGTGGGTCAGCTTGTACCAGGCGCGGGCGAAGGCGTCCGCGAACTGGTCCGGGTTGTCCAGGAAGCGGCGCGAGATCTGCTCGTAGACCGGGTCGACCCGCAGCGACAGGTCGGTGGTGAGCATCGTCGGCGGGCGCGTGAGCTCGCCGGACTCGGGGTCGGGCACGGTGTTCGCGCCGGCGCCGTCCTTCGGCTGCCACTGGTGGGCACCGGCGGGGCTCTTGGTCAGCTCCCACTCGTAGCCGAAGAGGTTCTGGAAGAAGCCGTGGCTCCACTGGGTCGGCGTGGAGGTCCAGGTGGTTTCGAGACCACTGGTGATGGCGTCGCGGCCCTTGCCGCTGCCGAAGGAGTTCTTCCAGCCGAGGCCCTGCTCCTCGATCGAAGCGCCCTCGGGCTCGGCACCGACGTGCTCGTCGGGGTTCGCCGCGCCGTGTGCCTTGCCGAAGGTGTGGCCGCCCGCGATCAGCGCGACGGTCTCCTCGTCGTTCATCGCCATGCGGCGGAAGGTCTCGCGGATGTCGCGGGCCGCGGCCAGCGGGTCCGGGTTGCCGTTCGGGCCTTCCGGGTTCACGTAGATGAGACCCATCTGCACGGCGGCCAGCGGGCCCTCGAGCTCGCGGTCACCGGTGTAACGCTCGTCGCCGAGCCACGTGCGCTCGGGACCCCAGTACACGTCCTCGTCCGGCTCCCAGACGTCGGCGCGGCCACCGGCGAAGCCGAAGGTCTTGAAGCCCATGGTCTCCAGGGCGCGGTTGCCGGTGAAGATCATCAGGTCGGCCCACGAGATCTTGCGGCCGTACTTCTTCTTGACCGGCCACAGCAGCCGGCGGGCCTTGTCCAGGTTGCCGTTGTCCGGCCAGCTGTTGAGCGGGGCGAAGCGCTGCATGCCCGCGCCCGCGCCACCGCGGCCGTCCTCGATGCGGTACGTGCCCGCGCTGTGCCACGCCATGCGGATCATGAGGCCGCCGTAGTGGCCGAAGTCCGCGGGCCACCAGTCCTGCGAAGTGGTGAGGACGGCGTCGACGTCCTTGGCGAGTTCGTCGAGGTCGACGGTCTTGAACGCGGCGGCGTAGTCGAACCCGGCGTCCATCGGGTCGGAAGCCGCAGTGTGCTTCCGGAGGATCTTCAGGTTGAGCTGATTCGGCCACCAGTCACGGTTTCCCGCCCCTTCGGTGGGGTGGTTGCGGCGCCCCGCCGAGACGGGGCAGCCGCCCGCGCTCTCTTCGTTCATTTCGCCGACGACGGCGTCCGGGCTGTCAGACACGGGAATCCTTCCGGGAATTCAGAGCTTGCAGGGCTCAGGAACGGGGTTCGATCGCGCGGGTTTCGCTGGCACAGTCGGGACACAGGCCCCAGTAGATGACCTCGGCCTCTTCGATCACGAAGCCGTGGTCGTCCGACGCGCTCAAACAGGGTGCGGGACCGACGGCGCAATCGACGTCGGCGATGACACCACATGATCGACACACGACGTGGTGGTGGTTGTCCCCGACACGGGACTCATAGCGTGCTACGGACCCGGACGGCTGGATTCGCCGGACGAGACCCGCGGCGGTCAGTGCCCGCAACACGTCGTAAATGGCCTGGTGAGAGACCTCACCGAGCTCCGCGCGCACGACACCGATGATCGAGTCGGTGTCGGCGTGCGGATGGTCACGTACCGCTGTCAGCACGGCCACCCGAGGGCGCGTCACGCGCAGGGAGGCCCCGCGCAGCATCCGCTCGAACTCCGGGGTCGTGGGCACGGGCGCAGTCTGGCCCATTTTCTGGAATGAATCAAGTTCGCAGATCCCGGGCGTGTCCGCGTCCCGTCGCCCACCTCTCGCAAGTCGTCCTCTGGTTGCGATGGATGCGCGTGCAACTACCGCAACCAGTCCTCTAGTTGTCGCGTGCCAGCAGCTCCCGCACCCGCTCCTGCAGCGCCTCCCTCGGGTACGCGTTCACCTGGGCTCCCGCCATCCGCACCGGGTCGCCGAAGAAGAAGTACTCGTACAACGACTCCCGCCCGGCGAAGCTCGAGACCGACGCGTCGAACGCGAGCTTGAACAGTCGCGCGCGGTCCTTGGCGGGCAGGGTGGCCGACTGCAGGTAGGTGTCGATGTCCGGGCGGCCCTCCGCATCGAAGTCCGATTCACCCGGTAGTGCCATCAGGCCGGACGCCGAGAACTTGCGGATGATCTCGGTCAGCCGCGGCGAGACCTTGGTGGGGTACCAGTTCCGGGCGGCGTTGAGGACTTCCCACTTGGGCAGGAAGACGCCGTCCTCGCTCACCGCGCCGTCGGCCTCGGCCGCGCGCAGCACGGCCTTCTCGATCTCGACGTAGGAGATCAGCTCCGAGAGGTCCTGCTGGATGTGCTGGAACCCGCCGATGCCGATCGCGGCGGCGATCTCGCTGGCGAGGCCGAGGTAGAACTCGGTCTTGGCCAGCGTGCGGGTGACGACCTGGTGGGTCATCAGCGCGCCCGCGCCGGTCTCGGCGTACCAGGCGTTGCACAGTTCCGGGTGCCCGAGCAGGAAGACCCGGTCGTTCGGGACGAACACGTCGTCGAACACGACGACCGCGTCCATCTCCTCGAACCGGGACGCGAGCGGCTCGTCGAAGTGCGAGCGGCCGTGGTGGAGTCCGGCGCGGCAGAAGTACTTCAGCCCGGGCGCGTCGTTCGGGACGGCGAAGGCGTAGGAGTACGGGGCGTCCTCGGGGGTGCCGCGCAGGACGGTGGACGGGAACACGAGGAGTTCGTCGGCGATCGGGGCGATGGTGGCGAGCATCCGGGCGCCGCGGACGACGATGCCGTCCTCCCGCTCCTCGACCACCTTCGCCGAAAGGTTTCCGCCGCCCTGCTGACTCCCGGACACCGAGCGGTTGACCTGCGGCGGGATCAGCGTGTGCGTCGCGAGAAGATCGTTCTCGCGCGCCATCTCGTAGTACTTCTCGATGCGCTCGCCGAAGACGGGGTCGGCCTGGGAGAAGAACTTCTTCGCGGTCGAAAGCGCGGTGAGCGACGAGTTCATGTAGTCGCCGGTGCGGCCGAGGAAACCGTTGGAGTACTGAGCCCACACGGAAAACGCGGCACGGCGGCGCTTGAGGTCCTCCTCGGTCCGCGGCACCAGGAACGAGGTGCCGACCCGCTCCCCCGTGGTCGGCGACTCGTAGGTGAGGACGTCGCGGTGCGCCGGGTCGTGCTGGAGGTCGAACAGCTTCGCGTAGGTCAGCGCGTTGTTCCGGAACGCGGCGTGTTCGGCGACCTTCGAGGTCACCTTCTCGCCGTCGACGTACAGCTCCGGCGTCATCGCGTTGAGCTTGTCGAGGTACTGCTGTCCGGTGCGGGCTCCCATGTCGTGCTCCTTCTCGGGACGTCGTTGTCAGAACAGGGATTCGTGGCCTTGCGCGGATTCGTGGATGGTCGAGAACCGCCCGTCGACGAAGCCGAGCGCGTCGCCGGAGCGGTAGTCGAACTCCCGCACTTCACCGAGGAAGAGGGTGTGGTCGCCGCCGTCGTAGGCGGCCCACGGCGTGCAGTCGAACCAGCTGAGGACGCCGGCGAGCCGCGGTGCGTTCCCGCCTTCGACCCAAACCGGCGCGCCTTCGGCACTCGGGCGGCCGGCGAAGTTCATCGCGAGCGCCTCTTGTTCCGCGCCGAGGACGTTGACCGCGAACGGGCGGCCTTCGAGCAGGTCGTGGCTCTTCACGGTGCGCTGGATGGAAACGAGCACGAGCGGCGGATCCATCGAGACGGCGGTGAAGGAGTTCACCGTCAGGCCGTGCCGTTTCGTCACGGCGTCGAAGGTCACCACCGCGACCCCCGTCGCGAAGCGGCCGAGACAGCCTCGAAAGAACTGCGCGGGAGGCCGATAGAGATTCGACCCCGGCGAAAAACTGGTCTCGCGTGACATCATGGGCAACCCTGCCGATTCTGTTCTATAATCGAACAGCCAGTTCAACTATCGAAATGGATCGTATACGATGGTTTCGGACTCCCGCAAGACCGCGAGCTCGTCCCAAACGCTCAGCCGCGGCATCCGCGTCCTCGAAGTCCTTGCCGACGCGCAGGAAGCGCTCAGCGTCGATCAAATCGCCGAACGGCTCGGCGTCCACCGGTCGATCGCGTACCGGCTCATCCGCACGCTCGAGGACCACGGGCTCCTCACCCGGGAGCCCGCTGGGAAGTACGAACTCGGCGCGCGGCTGGCCGCGCTCGCGGCGGGGATCAAACACGATCTCCAAGCCGCGGCTCTGCCCGAGCTGACGGCGGTCGCGAACGAGCTCGGCATGACGTGTTTCGTGGCGGTGATGGACCGCGAAGAGTGCGTGACCCTGGTCAGCGTGGAACCCCGGCACGCTGTCGCGTCCGTCGCGCAGCGCCCGGGGTCCAGGCATCCGTTCACCGTCGGCGCCCCCGGCCGGGCGATCCTTTCCCAGCTCCCATCGGAGGATTGGCCGGAGGAAATACGGGAAGTGGCCGCCCGCGGCTACGCGGACAGCCATGGCGAAGTGATCGAGAACCTCAGCGCGGTCGCGGTGCCGCTCCCCCTGCGCGGTCACGACCCGGCGGCGCTCGCGGTCGTCTACCTGTCCAGCGCGCGCACCCCCGCCGAGCTCGCGGAGCGGCTCAAGGCGGCGGCGAAGGCCGTCCGTGACGCTCTTGGCGGGTGAGCGTCACGGACGACTGATCACTTGCCGAAGCGAAGCGGGCTCACCGCCTGCTCGGCTTCGTGGTCCGGCCCGAGCGGAATCCCCGACCGGTCACGCAGCAGCAACGTGGCGATGAGACCGACGACAGTCATTCCCGCCAGGTAGAGGGCCACGGACATCGACGTCCCGGTCGCCCCGACCAGCGCGGTGGCGATCGTCGGCGCGAACGCGCCGCCGAGGATCGCGCCGAGCGCGTAGGAGATGGAGACACCGGAGAACCGGATAGACGCGGGGAACAGTTCCGCGTAGAACGCGGCCTGCTGGCCGTAGGTGAAGCCGAGACCGATGCTGAGAATGATCAGGCCCAGTGCCAGCAGCACGACGTTCCCGCTGTCCACCAAGGGAAAGAGCACCGCGACGCCGCCGAGCTGCGCGATCCAGCCCACCACGTAGGTACGCCGCCTGCCGATCCGGTCGGAGACCGCGCCCGCCGCCCACGTGGAAAGCAGCCAGGTCGCCGCCGACGCGGTCACCGCCCACAGCACCGGACCGCGGTCGAGTCCGATCGGCCCCTTCGGGTTGGTCGCGTAGTTCTGGATGTAGCCGCCGGTGGTCATGTAGCCGACGGCGTTGTTGCCCGCGAACACCAGCGCGGCCACCAGGACGAGTACCGAATGCTTGCGGAACAGCTGCACGATCGGGGTCCGGGTCCGTTCACGGCGTTCGGCGATCTCCCGGAAGACCGGACTCTCCTCGACGCGGCGCCGGACGTAGTGACCGACCAGGATCAGCCCGACGCTGAGCAGGAACGGGATCCGCCAGCCCCAGTCGAGGAACGCCTGCCCGGGAACGAGCAGGCTGGTCAGCGCCAGGACGCCGGAGGCAAGCAGGAGGCCGAGCGGGACACCGATCTGCGGCGAGGCGCCGAAGAGTCCCCGCCGGTTCGGCGGGGCGTGCTCGACGGCCATCAGCACGGCGCCGCCCCACTCACCGCCCGCCGAAACTCCCTGCAGGATCCGCAGCAGGATCAGCAGGACCGGCGCGAGCACACCGATCTGGTCGAACGTCGGGAGCACGCCGATCAACGTGGTCGCGGCGCCCATCAGGATCAGGGTCAGCACCAGGACCACGCGGCGGCCGTACTTGTCGCCGAAGTGCCCGGCGAGGAAAGCGCCGAGCGGGCGGAACAGGAAGCTCACGCCCACGGTGGCGAAGGAGACGAGGGTGCTGTTCGCCCCGAGACCGGAGAAGAACAGCTTTCCGAAGACGAGACCGGCCGCGGACGCGTAAACGAAGAAGTCGTACCACTCCACGGTGGTGCCGACGACGGTCGCGAACGCGACCCGGCGCCGGTTGGAGGGCGGTGAGGCGGTCCGGCCGGAGGTGCGCTCATCCTGCGCTGGATTCGACACTTTGGCTCCTTTGACGTAGGCCTGACGCGAGTGGCGGCCCGCTGGGATCCCGGGCGAGGCGAAGGCCACTCGGTGACCGCCTTGCCACTGTGGCACGGAATCATATACGTTATTAGATACGAAGCAAGGGTCGAGGAGTTCAGGGAAACATGGACACTTACGAGGCAACGGCGCCCTCCGGACGCGGGTCCGGTCCGCTGGGCACCCGGCCGGGCAAGATCATCGCCGTCCATCTCAGCTACGCGTCACGGGCCGAGCAGCGCGGGCGGCGTCCGGCGAACCCGTCGTACTTCTTCAAGCCGTCGAGCTCGCTCGGCACGTCCGGGGGCACGGTCGAACGCCCGGCGGGGACCGAACTGCTGGCCTTCGAGGGCGAGATCGCCCTGGTCATCGGCACCACGGCCCGCTGGGTCAAACCGGACAAGGCGTGGGACCACGTCGCCGCGGTCACCGCCGCGAACGACTTCGGCCTCTACGACCTGCGCACCGCGGACAAGGGCTCCAACGTCCGGTCCAAGGGCGGCGACGGCTACACCCCGCTCGGCCCCGGTCTCATCGACGCGCGCGACGTCGACCCGTCGTCACTGCGCATCCGCACGTGGGTGAACGGCGACCTCGTGCAGGAAGACACCACCGCCGGGCTGATCTTCCCGTTGCGGCAGTTCGTTTCCGACCTCTCCCAGCACTTCACGCTCGAACCCGGCGACGTCATCCTCACCGGGACCCCCGCCGGTTCCACCGTGGTCTCCCCCGGTGACGTCGTCGTGGTCGAGGTCGACGTACCCGGCACCTCCGCCAGCAGCGGACGGCTCCACACCACCGTCTCCCAGGGAATCCGGTCCTTTTCGGACATCGGCAGCCTTCCCGAGGTCGACGACAAGCAGCGCGCCGAAGCCTGGGGCACTCCCTCGAACGAACCGGTCCCACAGGACGCGCCCGCTCTCGGCGAAGAGCTTCGCGCCAAGCTCCTGCGCGCACCTGTCGCCGGCTTGTCGGCTCAGCTGCGCAAGCGCGGGCTGAACAACGTCGCGATCGACGGCGTGCGTCCCAACCTGCCGGGCTCGAAGATCGTCGGCACGGCGAGGACCTTGCGTTTCGTCCCGAACCGCGAGGACCTCTTCAAGTCCCACGGCGGTGCCTACAACGCGCAGAAACGCCTCTTCGACTCCGTCGGCAACGGCGAGGTCATCGTCATCGAAGCCCGGGGTGACCGAGGTTCCGGGACGCTCGGGGACATCCTGGCGCTGCGGGCACGGTATCTCGGCGCCGCCGGGGTGGTCACCGACGGCGGGGTCCGCGACTTCGACGCCGTCGCCGCGACCGGCCTCCCGGTGTTCTCGCAGGGCGCGCATCCGGCGGTCCTCGGCCGCAAGCACGTGCCGTGGGACACCGACGTCGCGGTCGCCTGCGGCGGGGCCACCGTACTGCCCGGCGACATCATCGTCGGCGACGACGACGGGGTGGTCGTCATCCCGCCGAACCTGGCCGAAGAGATCGTCGACGCGACGCTCGTCCAGGAGGACGAGGACGCCTGGATCGCCGAGCAGGTCGGCAAGGGCCGCCCGATCGAGGGGCTCTTCCCGCTCAATCCCTTGTGGCGGGAAAGGTATGAGGCATGGCAGAAGAAGCAGTGAAGACGGCCAGCAAGTCCGAACTCGCCTACGAGTGGCTGCGTGAGCGGATCGCCCGGCACGAGTACGGACCCGGCTACCGGCTCGTCCTCGCCGAGATCGCCGGCGCGCTCGACATGAGTGTCGTCCCGGTGCGCGAGGCGATCCGGCGGCTGGAGGCCGAGCGGCTGGTGACCTTCGAGCGCAACGTCGGTGCGCGCGTGGCCATGGTGGACCAGAACGAATACGTCCACGCCATGCAGACCCTCGGCGTGGTCGAAGGCGTCGCCACCGCGCTGTCCGCGCCTGGACTGTCCGAAGAGGACATCGCGAAGGCACGCCGGGTGAACGAGCGGATGATCGCCCTGCTCGACCACTTCGACGCGCACGAGTTCACCGCACTGAACCAGCAGTTCCACTCGCTGCTCTTCGAATGCTGCCCCAACCCGCAGATCCTCGAACTCGTGCACCAGGGCTGGACACGGCTGTCCGGACTGCGCGACTCGACGTTCGCCTTCGTCCCCGACCGCGCGCACCGGTCGGTCGAAGAGCACGAACAGATCCTCCGGCTGATCTCCGAGAAGGCCGACCCGCTCGACATCGAATTCGCCGCGCGCAATCACCGCTGGGCCACCATGCAGGCCTTTTTGGACGCTCGAGAGCGCGCGAACCGCTGACTGAGGAGGACTCTTGACCACCACGACTCCCCGGCCGATCCCGGACGGTGTCCCGGAGCGGATCCGGCACTACATCGGCGGCGAGCTCGTCGATTCGGCCGACGGCGCCGTCTTCGACGTGCTCGACCCGGTGACCAACGAGGTCTACGTGCGGGCCGCCGCGGGCAAGAAGGCCGACATCGACCGCGCCGTGGCCGCCGCGCGGAAGGCGTTCACCGAGGGACCGTGGCCGAAACTGGTTCCGCGCGAGCGGTCCCGGGTGCTGAACCGCATCGCCGATCTCGTCGAAGCGCGGGACAAGCGGCTGGCCGCGCTGGAGAGTTTCGACTCGGGCCTGCCGATCTCGCAGGCGCTGGGCCAGGCCCGCCGGGCCGCGGAGAACTTCCGGTTCTTCGCCGATCTGATCGTCGCGCAGGCCGACGACACCTACAAGGTGCCCGGCCGCCAGGTCAACTACGTCAACCGCAAGCCGATCGGTGTCGCCGGGCTGATCACGCCGTGGAACACGCCGTTCATGCTGGAGTCGTGGAAACTCGCCCCCGCACTGGCGACCGGGAACACCGTGGTGCTCAAGCCCGCCGAGTTCACCCCGCTTTCGGCGTCGCTGTGGGCGGAGATCTTCGAGGAGGCCGGGCTGCCCCCGGGCGTGTTCAACCTCGTCAACGGCTTCGGCGAGGACGCCGGCGACGCGCTGGTGAAGCATCCGGACGTCCCGCTGATCTCGTTCACCGGCGAGAGCGGCACCGGCAGCCTGATCTTCGGGAACGCGGCGCCGTTCCTCAAAGGACTGTCGATGGAGCTGGGCGGCAAGTCGCCCGCCATCGTCTTCGCCGACGCCGATCTGGAGACCGCGATCGACGCGACGATCTTCGGCGTGTTCTCGCTCAACGGCGAACGCTGCACCGCGGGCAGCCGGATCCTGGTCGAGCGCGCGATCTACGACGAGTTCGTCGAGCGTTACGCCGCGCAGGCCAAGCGCGTGGTCGTGGGCGACCCGAGCGACCCGGCGACCGAGGTCGGCGCGCTGGTGCACCCCGAGCACTACGACAAGGTCATGAAGTACATCGAGATCGGGAAGACCGAAGGCAGGCTGGTCGCCGGTGGCGGCCGTCCGGACGGCTTCCCGGCCGGGAACTACGTGGCGCCGACGGTGTTCGCCGACGTCAAACCGGACGCCCGGATCTTCCAGGAGGAGATCTTCGGCCCGGTCGTCGCGATCACGCCGTTCGACAGCGAAGAAGAGGCGCTCGAACTCGCGAACAACACGAAGTACGGGCTCGCGGCCTACGTCTGGACCAACGACCTCAAGCGGGCGCACAACTTCGCGCAGTCCGTCGAGGCCGGGATGGTGTGGCTCAACTCGAACAACGTCCGTGACCTGCGCACGCCCTTCGGCGGCGTCAAGGCGTCCGGGCTGGGCCACGAGGGCGGCTACCGCTCGATCGACTTCTACACCGACCAGCAGGCGGTGCACATCAATCTCGGCGAGGTGCACAACCCCGCCTTCGGCAAGCGCTGACCGTTCCTCCGTCCACAAAGGATGCTGTCATGAACCCGATCCCCACGCCGTCGTCGCCACCGCCGGACGTCCTGCGCTGCGCGTACATGGAGCTCGTCGTCACCGATCTGGCCCGCTCGCGCGCGTTCTACGCCGACGTCCTCGGCCTGACGGTGACCGAAGAAGACGACACCACGGTCAGCCTCCGCACGATCGACGAGTTCATCCACCACAACCTCGTGCTGCGCCAGGGCCCGGTCGCCGCGGTCGCGGCGTTCTCCTACCGGGTCCGGTCTCCCGAGGACCTGGACAAGGCCGTCGCGTTCTACACGGAGCTGGGCTGCCGCGTCGAACGCCGCGAAGACGGCTACACCAAGGGCATCGGCGATTCGGTGCGCGTGCAGGATCCGCTCGGCTTCCCGATCGAGTTCTTCCACGACGTCCAGCACGTCGAGCGGCTCGGCTGGCGCTACGACCTGCACCTGCCGGGCGCGCTGGTGCGGCTCGACCACTTCAACCAGGTCACCCCGGACGTCCCGCTCGCGGTGAAGCACATGGAAGACCTCAACTTCCGCGTCACCGAGGACATCCAGGACGATCAGGGCGTCACCTACGCGGCCTGGATGCGCCGCAAGCCGACCGTGCACGACACCGCGATGACCGGCGGAGACGGACCGCGGATGCACCACGTCGCGTTCGCCACGCACGAGAAGCACAACATCCTGTCCATTTGCGACAAACTCGGCTCGCTGCGGATGTCGGACCACATCGAACGCGGCCCCGGCAGGCACGGCGTCTCGAACGCGTTCTATCTCTACCTGCGCGACCCGGACGGGCACCGCGTCGAGATCTACACGCAGGACTACTACACCGGCGACCCCGACAACCCGGTCGTCACCTGGGACGTGCACGACAACCAGCGCCGCGACTGGTGGGGCACGCCGGTGGTCCCGTCCTGGTACACCGACGCGTCGCTGGTGCTCGACCTCGACGGCAAACCGCAGCCGGTGGTCGCGAGGACCGAGGAGAGCGAACTGGCGGTCACCATCGGCGCCGACGGCTTCTCCTACACCCGCAAGGGTGACGACGACGGGGAACTGCCTGCCTGGAAACAGGGCGAGTACAAACTCGGCAACCAGCTCTGAGGCGGGATCATGCTCGAACAGGAAACCATCACCGCGATCGCCGACGAACTGGCGGCCGCCGAAGCGGCCCGCGAGACGATTCCGCTGCTGACGGCGCGCTATCCGGACATGACCGTCGAGGACTCCTACGCCGTGCAGAACGAGTGGCGGCGCCGGGGCATCGAAGCGGGGCGCCGTCCGGTCGGCCGCAAGATCGGGCTCACGTCGAAGGTCATGCAGGCCGCCACCGGAATCACCGAACCGGACTACGGCGCCATTTTCGCGGACATGGTGTTCGAGAACGGCTCCGTGATCGAGCACAGCCGGTTCTCGAACGTGCGCATCGAAGTCGAGCTGGCCTTCGTGCTCCGTGACTCGCTTTCCGGTCCGGACGCCACGGTGTTCGACGTCCTGCGCGCGACCGAGTACGTCGTACCCGCGCTGGAGATCCTGTCCTCGCGCATCGAAATGGCGGGACGGACGATCGTGGACACGATCAGCGACAACGCGGCCATGGGCGGGATGGTCTACGGCGGCAACCCGGTCGCCGTGGACGCCGTCGACCTCCGCTGGGTCTCGGCGCTGTTGTACCGCAACGAAACCATCGAGGAATCCGGCGTCGCCGCCGCGGTCCTGAACCATCCCGCGAACGGTGTCGCCTGGCTGGCGAACAAACTCGCGCAGCACGGCGACAAACTCGATCCGGGCGACATCGTGCTGGCCGGATCGTTCACCCGGCCGATGTGGGTGCACCCCGGCGACACCGTGACCGCCGACTACCGGGACCTGGGGGCGATCACATGCCGCTTCGTCTAGCGCCCACGTTCCGGGAGCGGCTGGCCGAGGCCACGCGGCCGCAGATCGGCATGTGGGTCACGTCGGGCAGCCCGGTCGTCGCGGAGATCTGCGCGGGCTCCGGGCTCGACTGGCTGCTGGTCGACACCGAGCACTCCCCCGTCGGGCTGGAGACGGTGCAGTCGTTGCTGCAGACGATCGCCGCGTACCCCATCACCCCGATGGTGCGCGCCCCGTCCGGCGACGCGGTCGCGCTGAAACGCCTGCTCGACCTGGGCGCGCAGAACCTTCTCGTGCCGATGGTCGACAGCGCGGACGAGGCGGAGGCCGTCGTCCGGGCCGTGCGGTATCCACCGCGAGGCGTGCGCGGTGTCGGCAGTGCTCTCTCCCGCTCCGCGCGCTGGAACCGGGTCGAGGGCTACCTGACGAACGCCGACGACTTCACGTCGTTGTTCGTCCAGATCGAGTCGACGGCGGGTGTCGCGGCCGCCGCCGAGATCGCCGCAGTCGACGGCGTCGACGGCGTGTTCGTCGGACCGTCCGATCTGGCCGCCTCGATGGGGCTGCTCGGACAGCAGACGCACCCCGAGGTCACGACGGCCGTCCTGGCCACGTTCGAATCGGTCCGGGCGCGGGGGAGGCCGGTCGGGGTCAACGCGTTCGACCCCGCGCAGGCGCGGCGCTACCTCGACGCCGGCGCTTCGTTCGTGCTGGTCGGTGCGGATGTTTCCTTGCTGGCGCAGGGTTCGGAGGCGCTGGCGCGGCGGCATTCGGGGTGAGTCGGGTGGCGTTGGTCGTGAGTGGCGTTTCGGGTTATTGAGAAGAAGGGCAAACGTGTCGTGTTCGCAGTCGGGTCGCGCCGAGCCCTCAGCGTCGAGAATCTGGCCGGGTGACGAGAGCCTGCCTCATCACGACTGTACACAGTGGACATTTTCAGGCGAGCGAGTGTCCGATTGATGCCCATCTGCACGCTTTGCAACAGGGGTCGTGAGTTGTAAGGCGCGTTCTAATGAGGGGTAGGGTAAACGTGGCATGTTCGGGCGGGATGGGGCGGCGATCACCCGTGATCAGAGACGGATCACGGGTGTTTGGAGACGGATCTCGCGTGATCGGGCGACGATCACGGAGTCCGGGATCTGAGCACGCGAGATCCGTCTCTGATCACGTGAGTCACGCCCTCGCTCACCTTGGGTTCAGCCACAACGACACTTTTGCCAGGGGCGTCGCGAAAGCCACTTTCGGGACATCAGACGTCCCGAAAGTGGCTTTCGCGACACGGCCACTCGGCATCGGACGCGGTGAAGAGCCTTCAGTCCGAAGCTACCCGGCTGCAAAGCACGCCACGTTTGCCCTTTCCCTCAATAACCCTCTTTACCACTCACGCCCCCCGAAAACGCACATATAGCCATCAACCGGAGATTCAATCGTCAGAGGGTGTCCCCTATGGACACTCGGGGAACGACTGGCGACCGCTGACCGGTCCAGAACCACGCCGCGAAGGCCACTTCTCAGCCTTGAAGCCAGCGAAGTAGTCCTTCATCGCAGAGGCTCGGTCACGCCACATTTTACTTACCCCTCAATAGAACACGAATCGCCACTCACGAAACCCTCGACCCGGCGCTGAGCGAGGGGCTCCGTGATTGCTACTCGCTTTCGGCTTCGAAATCGGCTTTGCGGCGGGCCAGGTAAGCGGGCCAGTCGGCTCGTGCCGCGACCACGTCGGCGATGGACAGTTTGATGACGCCGCAGCCGCTGAGCGAGCACGCCCGCGGCGCGCTCGCGTCGATGAGGGAAATACCGCCGATCTCATCGCCGTCGTCGATGTAGGTGCAGAGCACCGGGTGAAACGCGCAGTCCTCGTAAATGTCACCTGGCTGAATCTCGCCTGGCCGGTCCTTGATCACGCTGATGATGCTAGACGGGGTGGCCGGAGCGTCGGGTTCGAACGGTTCTGAAGGTGTGGGCATGGCGAGGGGCCCGTCGCCGGTGTGGCTGGCGGGCTCCTCGGGTCAAGCGTGGGTGTTACGCCGCGATCTTCGTAACGGATCCAAGTACTGGGGTGGGACGAACTCCGGTAGTCCATCCCCGGCCATGCGGACTTGCCAGTCGCCGTGGTGGATCAGGCGGTGGTGGAAGCCGCACAGCAGCACGAGATTCCGGAGATCTGTCGGCCCGCCGTCTGCCCAGTGATGAATATGGTGGGCGTGACAGTTCTTCGGCCTGCGATAACACCCCGGGAACGCACAGCCCCCGTCACGGATGTTGAGTGCTCGGCGCTGGCCGGGGGTGACGAACCGTCTCAGCCGTCCCACATCCAGCGGCTCACCAGCCGCGTTCATCACGACCGGGAGCATCAGGCAATCGCAGGCCGCCATCCGCGCCTCGCGGGCCGTCATCGTCCCGACGAAGTCCACACACGCCGTGCCCAGACCGGACTTCAGCTCGTCGAGGCCGATGGTGACGTGGATCAGGGTGCGGTAGCCGCTGGTCCCGGGCTGGTCCGGGCACGCGATCGCCAAGTCGAGTAGCTCGGCCCAGGCATCGCCCTGACGCTCGGCCTTCGTGCGCAGATCGGCTTGGCCGAACTCGTCGATCGGGCGGGGTGTGGCGTGAGCTTCGAGGGCGGCGGCGGTGCGGGCACCGGTCTCGTCGTCGAGGAGGCCGTTCAGTTTCCAGTAGCCGTCTTTGCGGCGCTCCAGGGTGAGTTCTCGGCGGGGTTGGGCGGGTTCGGGGTCTTTGGGTTCCTTGCCGTCGGGGTCGAGCCAGCCCAGCAGTTGGTCCCCGAGGTCCGATATCTGCTGGGGTCCGGCCTTCCGGGCGAGGTCGGCGAGGGTTGTCTCCGCGTGCTCCCGATCCTCCACCGATACCTCGGCGGGGATCTTCCGCAGGATCTCCACGATCTGCTTGATCCGTTCCTCACCGATCGCACCCTCCGCCGCTGCTGCAGCGGTCGCCGGTGCGAAGGCCGGGATCTCGGTGCCGTCCAGGGCACGTGTGGGGTTCAGATCGATTGCGCGATTCACATACGGCCGCGCCTCGCCCTGACTCAATCCCGCGACATCGGCGAACCACGCCACCGTTGTCCCATAACCGTATAAGTCTTTCGCGCCGCGAGAATCAATCTCCGCCAGATACCGTCCCAACCCGGTGGAGGCGACCCGCATCACCTGCAGGAACTGTTGCACGCCGTGGGCAAGCTCCAGCTTGCCAGCACGCCACAACTCCTGCGGCAACTCGGGAACAAAGGTCTCGGACACCCCACAAGAATACCGTACATCTATCGAACAAGTGTTCGTAATTTTAAGCAACAACAAAAACGCGCATTTACCCACTGAAGAGTGATTCGACGAAATCGACCGATTACTTGACGCGAGCACCTATCTGGATTACCGACGAGCAAAGCAAAGGGGCACGCCCCCAACGCCTCACCCCTCGACGACCAGCTCCCCCACCCGCGGATTCGCCGGAAGCCGAAGCGCCGCAACAACCCCGCCCACCGCGACCAGACTGATGAATCCGAACACGACACCGAACGCCACCGTGGGCCACGTCCCGAGACCCGCCAGAACCGCGCCGGTCACCGCGACCCCCGCGACCGCGCCCACCTGCCTCACCGTGTTGAACAGACCCGACGCACCACCCGCCGCGCCCGGTTCCACCGACGCCATCGCGATGGCGGACAGCGGCGACCACGCCATGGCGTTGGCGGCACCCAGAAGCGCCGCGCCGACCGTGATCCACCAAGGGTTCAGCTCCAGGACGACCACGAGGCCTATCAGCACCAGGCTCACCAGGAGCAGGCTCATGCCGAGGATGGCCGGGCGACGTCCTCCCACCCGGTCGACCCAGCGGCCGGCCGGTGGCGACAACAGGATCGCGACGACGGCGTCCGGTGCCAGGACCATCGCCGCTTCGATCGGTCCGAAACCGCGCGCCTCTTGGATGTAGAGCATGGTGGGCAACGCCATCGCGAGGACCGTCGCGCCGAGGGACGCCATCGCGAGGCTCGCCGACAGGTATCCGGATGAGCGGTAGAGCCACAGTGGCGCGAGCGCGTCGGCTCCTTCGCTGCGTTCCCGGAAATAGAAACCGACGAGCAGGGCAACGGCGAGGACTGTCGCGGGCAGCGAAAGGGAGTTCCAGGACAGCAGTGCCCACACGAGAAGACTCAGACCTGCTGTGCTCAGCACGGCACCGACTAGGTCGAAACGCGCGACGCCGCCGCGGCTACCCGGAATCAGGCGAATCCCCATGACGACGGCGATGGCGCAGAGGGGCACGTTGACCCAGAAGATCCAGCGCCAATCGAGGCTCGCCGTCAGCAATCCGCCCAGAATGGGGCCGAGCAAGGTGGCGGCGGCCGCGACAGAGCCCCAGATGCCGAAGGCGCGGCCTCGCTCGTCTTCGGCGAAGAGCCGCCGGATCAGCGTGAGCGGCTGTGGGGACATCGCGGCCGCGGCCAGGCCTTGCAGGATCCTGAAGGCGATGAGCCATCCGATCGAGGTCGCGAGCCCGCACAGCGCGGAGGCGACGGCGAAGCCCGCCATGCCGAACAGATAGACGCGCTTCGGATCGAAAAGGTCACCGAGTCGCCCGGCGACCAGCAACGGAACCGAGAACGCGAGCAAGTATCCCGCTGTCACCCAGAACAGCGCGGCGACGTCCCCGCCGAGATCGGCCTGGATGCTCGGACTCGCCACGGCGACGATCGTCGTGTCCAGCAGGAGCACGAAGAATCCTGCGAGCAGGGCGACGAGGCCGCCCCATTTGGACGAAGTCACCACCGCTCCCCCAGTACGTGCATACCAATCACGATAGAGCCACAGACCCCGTCCGTCGTAACAAGGCCAGTCCGCCCCACGAGTTGTAAGCCGACGGTCTCGGCGAACTGCGAGGGAGACGATCTTGAACCGGGCGGGTTCTGTGTGGTTCTGGTCTTTGCTCGGCGCCTTCATCGCCGCCGCCCTCGGCACCGCGATCAATTTCGCGACCGATCTCAAGACCAGTTTCCTGGCCTGGGGTTTCGTCGTCGCGTTCACCCTCGCGACCGGGATCGTCAGCGCCGTCTCCCAGGTCATGACCCGCCGTGATGGCAGCGGCTCGAAAGCCTCGACCACGACGAACGTCTACAACGTCCAGCATTCACAGGTCAACGTCTGGCTGGTGTTCCTGATCCTGGGCGTCTCGGGTTCCCTGCTGGCGGCCATTTTCGTGGGTGTCCACTTCGCGGGTTCCATCCAGACCGCCGGAACACCGCTCCCCGCCGCGACCGAACCGCGCCCGGCGCCCCCGCTCTCGTCGACGACTACCACGCTTCCTGTCCCCACCACGACTTCCACCGTGCCCCGGCCCGTCGTGAACGAGGACATCACCGAGTTCGTCACCGGCTACTACCGCTTGATGCCGGACACCCGGGCGGGCTGGCCGCTCATCGGACCGAACCTCCAGCGCCGCGGCCTGACCGATTACGAGGCCCATTGGGGCAGGATCAGCGCTGTGGACGTCCACAGCGCGTCGGCCACTTCCGCGACGACCGTCCGGGTCCGCGTCACACTGCACTACCGCGACGGCCGCGCCTCTCTCGAAACCCACGAACTGACGGTCGTTCCCTGCGACGGCCACCTCTGCATCGACGCCGACACCCTTGTCCGCGGGAAGTAGCGATCGCGGTTTAGGGTCCTGCCCATGACCGCTCTCCCGCGCGGCGGCCGCCCCGCCGAAGCCTTGGTCGCCGTAGAGGCGAGCATCGAGGATCGCTGGCGGCTGTTCCTCGCTGAATACGGCGTCGCCGCCGGGACGAAAGAGGAAACCGACCTGGCCGAAATGGTCGTCGCCGACACCTCCGCGTTCGAATGGCGCGTGGTCGACGCGGCTCTCATCCGGCTGTCGTGCGCCGAATGCGGCGGCGAGCTCGGCGCGGGTCCCACGAACTGCGGAAACTGCGCCCAGGCCGACGGTTTCCGGTTCGCGGCCATCGAAATCGACAGGCCCGCGACACGGCCGGGTACCGAGCACGGGCTCCGCGTCGCCACCGCCGTCGCACGCTCCCGGCATCGCTACGGAGTCCGGGCCCGCTGCGGTTTCGAGCTCGGCCTTCCGGGGCTCCTCGAGGGTGAACTGCCCGGCACGCCCCAAGCGCAGGCGTGCCGGGCGGCGATCAACAAGCTCACCGAAGAGGAGTGCGAACGCGTGACGTCCTTCGAAGAGGTCGTCAGGCTCAGTAGTCGTCGCGTCCGGTGAACTGCTGCTCCAGCAGCTCCGCCGAGCCCGCGACGAGTTCGAGCGGGTCGGTGAACTCGTTGATGTCGAGGTTCACCAGCGGCAGGGAATGGCGCAGCACCAGGTGTTCGCCCATGATCACCAGCCCTCCGACGACGATCGTGTTGCCGATCTCGGTCAGCACGGTCGCCAGGTCGACCTCGTCGAGCCGCGCGAACGGCGTCGCGATCTGCACCCAGTCCTCGCGGCGGTCGAAGATCTCCCGCGCGATGACGACCGTTTGAGCGCGCTCTTCGTAATCGTCGTCGCCGTAGGACAACCGGATGCGAATTTCGTCCGGTTCGTCCTTTACCACCCGGTATTCGTGCCGTACGAACGCGACCAGATCGGCCCATTCCGCCATGAATTCAGTCTCCCTCGCAGTCGAAGATCAAGACTAGCGACAACGGGAGTGACGGAACCGGCTTCAGCCCGACATCACCCGGACAGCTGCGGTCCGTGCGTGTTCCAATGCCGAAAACGTAGCCCCGTGGAGTGAAGCGAGCGTGCCGAGCGTCCCGTATTCGAGACGGGTGGGACTCGGCGGGAGCGCGGCCCGCACCGGTTCCAGGAGTGCCGGATGACCACCGACTGGGCCGCCGAGCACCACGAGTTCCGGATCGACGACGGCGGTGATCGACATGATCGCCCGCGCGACGGCACGTCCGATCGCCTCGGTGTCGCCCTCGTCCAGCATCCGCAAGGCCGCCGCGACATCGTTCGATCGCGCGCCCGCACCACCGATTCCGGCGGCGAGCTCGGCGGCGAGCGTGCCCGGACCGGCGCCGGGCAGATACCCGATCTCCCCCGCCAGTCCGTGTGCGCCGCGGACCAGCCTGTCACCGATGTACAACCCGACACCGAGACCCGCGCCCACGTAGACATAGGCGAAACTCGACACCCCAGCGGCGCCACCGGCGCGTTGTTCGGCGAGCGCGGCGAGGTTGACGTCGTTGTCCACCAAGACCGGTGCCGTCACGATGCCGTCGAGGATGTCCGCGGGGCTCAGGAGACCTTCGGGGAACGGCGAAGCCGGGACGGCGATGACGTCGTGCGTCTCGGGGTCGACCGGGTTGGCCATCGAGACGGCGACCGCGCGCAGAACCCCTTCCCTCGCTTCGGACACCGCGTCGGACGCGACCGAACGCAGGGCGGCGGCCACCGCTTCGACATCGCCCACGACACCGGCCGGACGTTCGTGTTCGCGCAGCACCGCGCCCGCGAGGTCGGCCGACCACGCCCGCACCCCGGCCTTGCCGACCTCGATGGCGAGCACCCAGCCCGCCGACGGTCCGAGTTCGTAGAAGGTGCCGACCCGTCCCCGCCGCCCGGTCTCCTGCGCCCCGGTGGCTTCCAGCAGACCGCTTTCGGTCAGCCTGCGCACGGCTTCGGAGACCGTCGGCTTCGACAACCCGGTCGTCGCGGCAAGCTCGGCCCTCGTGACCCTGCCCCGGGTCACGACCTCCTCCAGCAGACGGCGGTCGGTGGCCTCACGCAGGACGGCTTGCGGCAACGGCACCCTTGCGCTCCCCTCTTTCACCGGTCTACCTTGGCAGGACGGTTCTAGTTAGGTGACCTTACCAAATCACCGGAGGTCCAGCGATGACCCTGACCACCGAACTCCCCGCGGACGTCCCCGCCGCCATCCGCGAGACCAAGGCCCGGCTCCGCGCCCGCATCGGAGACGTCGCGGACGCGTTCGCCAGGGCCGAGGAACTGATGCGCGCCGAAGTGGCCGAGATCGTCGCCCTCCGCGAAAGCGGCGAGGAGATCTGGCCGATCATCCGGTTCGAGGACGTCGCCGCCGGCACCGTGCCGGAAGACCTGGTCGCCGCCGTTCGCCGGCGCGGCTGCGCGGTCATCAAGAACACCTTCCCCCGTGAGCGGGCCGAGGCGTGGGACCGTGAACTGGCGGATTACCTGGAGCGCAACGACTTCGAGAAGGCGTATCGCCGATTCGACGACGGCGTGTTCGGCGGTCTCGCCGCGGGCAAACCCGCGATCTTCCCGATCTACTGGTCACGGCCACAGAGGGAGGCGCGCGCAGACGCCAACATGGTCGCGGTACGCGGCTTCCTCAACGGCTTCTGGAAGCACGAATCCGAGGGCCGGGTGTGGTTCGACCCCACTCGCGACACCGCCTATCCCGATCGCGTCCGCCGTCGTGCTCCCGGCACGAGCTCCGACGGCCTGTCACCGCACACCGATTCCGGCTCGGTCGAACGCTGGCTGCTTCCCGCCTACCAGAAGGTGTTCCGCCACGTCTTCGACGGCGACGTCGAGGCGTACGACCCGTGGGACGGCGCCTACCGGACCGAGGTCCACGAGTTCGCCTCCACGGTGATGTGCTCCGCGTTCCGCACCTTCCAAGGCTGGACGGCGTTGTCCGACATGCGGCCCACCGAGGGTGTCCTGCACGTCGTCCCGATCCCGTCCGCGATGGTCTACCTGCTGCTGCGCGCCTTGCAGGACGACGTCGCCGACGACGACCTCTGCGGCTCGGCGAACGGGGAAGCCCTGCCGGTGAACGAACGCTGGCACGCGCCGTTGCTGCCCGCGCTCACGCCGATCCCGGAGGTCGGGCCCGGCGACACCGTCTGGTGGCACGGGGACGTGATCCACTCCGTCGCCGGGGTCGAGGACCAGCAGGGCTGGGGCAACGTCATGTACATCCCCGCGAGTCCGTACTGCGAGAAGAACGCCGCGTACGCCGCGCGATGCGAAGAAGCGTTCCGCACCGGTGCGAGCCCTGGCGATTTCGCGCCCGAGAACTACGAAACCGGCTGGGCCTGAAACCTCGTGAAGCCCCGCCACCCCACCGAACACCTTCCCCCTAATGCTTAAGCATCAACGGAAAACTCTCCAACCCCCGAAAGCTCACGTTCCCCCGCCAGCGCAACTCCCCCTCATCCACCATCTCAATCCCCCGATACCTCCCCAGCAATTCCCGCAACACCGTCGCCGCTTCCATCTTCCCCAGCGCCGCACCCAAGCAATAATGCGGCCCACCACTGAACGCCAGATTCTTCACCGCACCCCGAGTAACATCCAACCGATCCGGTTCCGGATACCGCTCCGGGTCCCGACAAGCCGCACCGAACAACAGCATCGCCTTGGACCCCGCCGGCAACACCGCCTCGCCAAGCCCCACCGGCTCGTCCAGCAGCCGCGACACGATCTGCACCGGAGCGTCGTACCTCGTCAGCTCATCCATCGCACCGGGGATCAAGTCCGGATTCGACCGCAGCAGCTTCAACTGGTCCGGGTGACGCAAGAGCGCGAGCAACCCGTTCCCGATCAGGTTCACCGTAGTCTCATGACCGGCCACGAACAGAAACAGGATGTTCGCAATGATCTCGTGGTCACTCAGGCGTACGCCGTCCACCTCAGCGTGGGCCAGCAGCGACAGAATGTCCTCTCGGGGTTCGGCCCGGCGCCGGTCCAGCTCCTCCTTGACGTACTCCCGGAACTCCGTCTCCGCCCGGTTCATCTCCGCCGAGTCCTCGACGGTGATCGCCGGGTCGATCACCCGGCTGATCTGTTCGGTCCACAGGCGGAACTGGTCCCGATGCTCCGTCAGGAGACCCAGCAAATCGCAGGTGACCGTGACCGGCAGCGGGAGGGCCAGGTCGGCGATCAAGTCTGTGGGCCCCTCGCCGACGGCGTCGAGGAGGCGGTTGGTCTCCGCCGCCACCCTCGGGCGGAGGCGGTCTACCGCGGCACGGGTGAAGACTTTCCCGATCACCGCGCGGATCCGCCGGTGCGCGGGGCCGTCCAGCATCAGCATCCAGCTTCGCACGCTGGTCACCAGCGGGCTGTCCGGGCCGCCCCGCCGTTCGGTCCAGCTCTGGCTCCGGTAGAACTCGCTGGACACGCCGGACGCGGACAGCACGGCATCCACGTCGGCGTAGCGCGAGAGCACCCAGAACCCGAAGTCCGACTGGTGTACCGGATCGGTCTCCCGCAGCTTCCGGTACACCGGGTACGGATCGGTGCGTACCGCGGGGTCGCGGGGGTCGAACAGTGTGCTCATCTCGTCTCGTCCCTGGTCAGATGGCGCGGATCCGGTGCACGAACTCGGTCAGGTCCGCGGCGGAGGCCCGGCCGCTCTCGCCTGCGAAGCCGGTGACCAGCCGCACCAGCGCGTCGTAGGCCTCGGTGTGGTCGTACGACGTGGCGTCGACGACCTTCATCGACCACCGCCAATAGCCCTTGAGCGTGTCGGCCAGCGGCATCCGGAACGTGGCCAGCACGTCCTTCAGGTCCGCCACCGTCGCGCCGAGTCCGTGGCGCTCGACGTAGGCGCCGACGAGTTCGCTGTAGAACGCGAAGTGCCGGGCTTCGTCACGGGCCAGCCGGTGCAGCAGATCGCGCAGCACCGGCTCCGCGGCGACCGCCTTGAACCGCTGGTAGAACAGCTGCGTCGCCTTCTCCTGCACCAGCGTGTAGGTGAACGCCTGCACCGGCGTTTCATAGGGCAGCGCGAACTTCTTCCGCCCCTCCTCCGCCAGCTCCCGCATCAGCGTGTCCGGATCGCTGATGCCCGCCTCGATCTGGTACCTGGTCAGCACCGAGGCGTGCCGTTCCTCGTCGTTGGCCCAGGAGATCAGGAACCGGAAGTACTCCCGGTTGAAGCAGAACTCCTCGATGGCCTGATCGCCGCCGGAGACCGGGAACGCTTCGAGGAAATACGTGAGGTACCCGGGAATGTGGTCCTCGATGAAGGTGATGAACCGGACCACCGAGCTGTCGGTCTCGGTCAGCTCCTCCGGGCGCAGCGCGTCCCACGCCAGATCGTCGACCGACCACTGCCGGGCGCCCGCGCGGCTGACCGCGAAGCCGGCCAGCCGCCGCATCTCCTCCGGCGGCAGTCCCGCACGAATGCCGGGCTCCGCGGCCGGGTTCATCGCACCTCCGTCGGGCCCATGCGCGATTTGACCGCGGTGAACGCGTAGTGCTTGGTGGTGTAGCCCCAGCCCGCGTTCGCCGTCTGCAGGTATCGGACCAGCGGTTCGCTCATACCGGGCGCGACCTCTTCGACGCGCTCGCGCCGGGCGTGCACGCGTTCCTCCCACTGCTCGATCGTGCGGTGGTAGTGCGCGGTCAGGTCGGTCAGCCCGGCGAGGCTGAACCCCGCCGCCTCCATCGCCTCCACCAGCACCGACGCGGGCACCATGTCGGCGAAGCCGAAAATGCCGTCGGTGACGTGCACGGTGCCGGGCCGCCGGGAGAACTCGCGGTAGGTCTCGTGGTCGCGGAAACAGCTTTCCGACACGTACAGCGACCCGTTCCGCCGCAGCAGCCCGCGAACCTTGCGCAGCACGTCGGTCCGGTCGGGCATGTGCACGATCGAGCCCAGCATGGTCACCGCGTCGAACGGCCCGGGGACCTCGACGCCGGTGAAAGCCCCGGGCACCAGCGTGACCAGTTCGGAGACGCCCATTTCCTCCGCGCGCGCCCGGATGAAGTCCGCCTGCGGTCCGGACGGCGTCACGCCGGTCACGCGGCAGTCGTATTCCTGTGCCATGAACAGCAGCAGGCTTCCCCAGCCGCAGCCGATGTCGAGCAGCCGCTCCCCGCCGCGCAGGCCGAGTTCGCGCGCGACGAAGCGCAGTTTGTTCGTCTGCGCGTCGTCGAGGTCGGTGTGCTCGGCGTCGTACAGCCCGGAGCTGTACTTCAACCGCTGATCCAAATAGAGCGCGAACAGCTCCGGGGGCAGCTCGTAATGCTGGTTCGTCGCGTCGCGCGCCTGCTGCGGGGTCGTCGCGGTCATGACCCCGCCAGCTCGTCTCCGATGCCCTTCCGCACCAGCTCGACCAGTTCGTCGACGGTCTTGACCGCGAAGATCTGCTCGTCCTCGAACTCGACGTCCCACCGGCGTTCCAGTTTGGACACCACGCGCAGCATCTTCATCGAGTCCGCGCCGGGCAGGTCCCGCAGGACGTCGTCGGCGGCGATGTCGGCGGCCGGGATCTTCAGCTCCCCGGCGAGGGTCTCGGCGGTCGCGGCCGCGATCTCCTCGCGGGTGATCGTGTCGGTGCTCATGATTCTCCTGTTCCGTGGTCGAAATAGTGGCTGACGCGGCCGAACGCGGCCTCGTCCAGATCCATCAGGTCCTTCGCCTGTTCGGAGCGGATCGGCTGGAAGGTGCCACGCGCCATCACGTGCACCTCGCCGTCCGGTCCGGTGATCTCGGCTTCGGTGTGCAGCACGCCGTTGCCCTGTCCGGTGATCCGCGCGGCCGTCGTGTACGGCACGTCGACGCGCAGCGGCAGCAGCATCCGGCTGCTCAGGCTCACCGAGAACGCGAGCATGCCGTGCACCAGCGCGAGAGTGTCGCCCATGACCTCGTCCAGCAGCACGTGCACGATGCCGCCGTGCACGATCCCCGGGTAGGACGCGTAGTCCGGCGAAAACACCGTCACCGCACCGAATTCGCCGTTCGGCAGCTTCCGCATCCGCAGTTTGAGGCCGACCGGGTTGCGCGGCCCGCAGCCGAAGCAGTTGAACGACGGTTCGGCGTGCCAGGGGAATTCGATCTCCTCCCCCGGCGGAGACGACGCGACGGTCATACCGCGGCCGCCTCGGCCTTGATCGACTCCTCGGCGATCGCGCGCCGGACGTCGGCCATTTTCGTCAGCTTGTACCCGGTGATCGTGGAAAAGTACTTGAACAGCTGCTCGCAGCACTTCGCCCACTCTGCGCCGTCCTCGTCGACCTCGGCGAAGTAGGCGAACATCTCGTCGATGGTCTCGTGGCCCTCCAGCTCGGGCAGGTTGCCCTTGAAGCGGCTCACCGGGTGGCGGTACAGGTCGCGGGTGGTGCCCATGTAGATGTAGAGGGTCTCGACCACCGAAGCGAGTTCTTCGGGCCGCTCGGCCAGCTGCTGCGCCGTGTAGTACACGAATTCGCGCGCGTGCCGGGCTTCGTCGCCGCTCGCTTTGCGCAGGATCTCCGCCAGCACCGGCTCTTCCATGCTGCGCGCCACGCACTTGTAGGCGTGGGTGGCGAGCACCTCGCAGATCACGTTGGTGGCCAAGGTCGCCGCCCGGGTGACGCCCGGCGGGTACGCCTCGCGCATCGACGCGATGGTGCGGTGCTCGATGCTGTGGCCCGCCAGCTGCAACCAGGTCTGGAACGCGAGGTGGTGCTGGATCTCCTGGTAGCCCCAGATGCAGGTGAACTGCGAGAAGTCGTAGTCCATGCCGAACTCGTTGAGCAGCCCGTGCGTCGCGGCGACCACATTGGACTCGCCGATGATCGCGCCCTTGGCGAAGACCACGTGCTCGGGTCGCACCGCCTGCGGGGTGAACTCCTGCCACGGGATGTGGTGCATTTCCCAGGTGGCGTGCTGGTATTCGGCGAAGATGCGGGCACTGTGCATCTGCTCGTCGGCGAGCAGGGGCACGCCGGCCCGCGAAGTCGTCCTGGTGTTCACACTCGTTCTCCTTGCGCGTCGGGTGCGGTCTCGGAAACTTCGGCCCGGTCCTTGGCGCCCGCAGTGCCCCCAGCGCCCTCGGCGAGGAGCCGCGCGGCCAGGACCCGCTGCCATTTCCCGCTGGTGGTGCGCGGGATCCAGCGCGGTTTGACGGGGTAGACCGCCACCCGCGGCAGGTCCACCTCGGCGGCGATCCGCCGACGGACCGCCTCGCTGACCGTGGCGGCGTCTTCGGCGGTCTCGACGATCACGCCGATCCGTTCGCCGCCTTCGTCGTCGGTGTCAGCGAAGGCGACGCACCGGCCGCGGTAGATCCCGGGCACGGTCCGGGCGACGGTCTCGACGTCGTCGGGGAAGAAGTTCTGGCCGTGCACCACGACCATCTCCTTGCGCCGCCCGGTGACGTACAGCTCGCCGTCCCATTCGAAGCCGAGGTCGCCGGTGCGGAACCAGCCGGAGTCGAACGCCGCGGCGGTCGCTTCGGGGTCCCGGAAGTAGCCGGTGGTCACCGCTTCGCCGGTGATCTGGATTTCGCCCAGTTCGCCGTCGGCGGCGACGGCGCCGTCGTCGCGCATCACCCGCAGCTCGATGCCGTGCACCGCGCGGCCGACCGAAACCACCGGCTTGGCCGCGCCCGCGGATTCGGGCACCGGACGCGCGAGGCCGGTGCCGCTGAGCTCTTGGCGGTCCACCGCGCGGATCTGCGGGAGGGAACCCGGGCTGGGGTAGCTGATCGACAGCGTGGCTTCGGCCATCCCGTACACCGGGTACATCACCGACGGGTCCACGCCGCCGGGCGCGAAGGCTTCGGCGAACCGGCGGACGGTCGCCGCGCTGACCGGTTCCGCGCCGTTGAAGGCCAGCCGCCAGCTGGAGAGGTCCATGGCGGCCAGCCGCTCGGCGGGGACGCGGTCGACGAGGTAGTCGTAGGAGAAGTTGGGGCCGGTCATCACGGTGCCACGGTGCTCGGCGAAGTGCGCCAGCACCGCTTCCGGGCGCCGCAGGAAGGTGGTCGGCGCGAAGACGTGCACGTCCGCGCCGTTCAGCCAGTGCGACTGGAGCCCGATCAGTCCCATGTCGTGGAAGGTCGGCACCCACTGGAGGAACACGTCGTCGGGGCTGAACGCGCCGGAGACCACGCAGGCCCGGAGTCCGGCCATGGTCGTGGCGTGCGGCAGCATCACGCCCTTGGGCAGGCTCGTGCTGCCCGAGGTGAACTGCACGACGGCCAGCGAGTCCGGTTCGACGGTCGGCAGCGAGCGCGCGTCGCCGGTGCCGTGCGGGTCCGGCGGCGGCACCAGCGCCACGCCGGTGCCGAGTTCCCGCAGCGCCTCGCCGAGTTCGGCGTAGCCGGGGTCGAGCACGAGGTTGCGCATGCCCGCGGCGGTCACGATGCGGGCCAGCCGCCGCGCGGTGTTGGGCACGTCCGCGAATCCGGCCTGCACCGGCAGCACGCTCACCGCGGCCCCGGCGCGCCAGAGGCCGAAGATCGTGGTGAAGAAGCGGGCCGCGGTCGGCACCAGCACGCCGACCACGTCGCCGGGGCGCACCCCGGCGCGGAGGAACTCGTGCGCGGCGGCGGTGGCGGCGAGGTCCAGTTCGGCGGCGGTGATCCCGTCGCCCGCGGTGGGGAACCTGGCGTGCGCCTCGGGGCTCGATTTCGCCAGCAGGGCAAGGCTTTCGCCAAGGGTGTGCCCGGCCAGCCGGGCGGTTCGCATGGGTGGCACGGTGGATCCCCTCAGGTGGTCGTCCGGTCGGATTGCTCGTCGCCCGCTGGCGAGAGGGTGTCGCGCAGCCATGCCCCGATCAGCGCCGCGGTGTCCGCCGCGTGCTCCTCGAGGATGGTGAAGTGGTTGCCGGGGGCGGTGGCGAGCGTGTGCGGGAACGGCCAGACCGGCGCCCAGTCCGACGGCCAGCCCTCCAGCGGCTTGGCGGCGCGGACGAACAGCACCGGGATCGGCAGTTCGGCCGGGGCCCAGTCGAAGTCCTGGTAGTGCAGCATCGCGGTGATCCAGCCGTCGTCGCCGGGGACCGCGAGGTCCGGGTTGTCCATCCGGGCCTGTGCTTCCTCGCCGAGCCCCGGCAGCAGCCGGACCAGCCGCTGATGCTCGCTGGGCACGTAGCTGTCGAGCACCACCACCCCGGCGGGCGGGGTGCCCAGTTCGTGCAGGCGGCGCGCGATCTGGTGCGCGACCAGTCCGCCCGCGGACAGTCCGGTCAGCACGAACGGCTGGTCGCCGAGTTCGGCGCGCAGGGCCTCCGCGTGCAGGTCGACCAGCACTTCCCGGGTCCGGGGCAGTGCCTCGGCGCGGCGGTACCCCGGGTGCCGCACCGCCCAGACGTCCCGCTCGCCCTTGAAGGACCTGGCCAGCCGCGCGAACTGCACCGGGTCGGACATGCCGACGATGCCGGGGACGCAGACCAGCGCGGTGCGCGCGTCGCCGCCGGCGAGCCGGACCGGGACGGGCCGCTCGGCCAAATCGGCGACGGAGTCGGCGAAGGTACGGGTCGCCTGCCATTCGGAGTCGCGGGCGATCAGCACCGATTCGCGCATCCGCGCGCCTTCCTCGTCGATCGCCTCCTCCGCGCCGGTGGCCAGCAGTTCGGCCAGGTGCCGGGCCAGCACCACGGGGCTGGGATGGTCGAAGGTCACCGTCGCGCGCAGCCGCAGCCGCAGCGCCCCGGCGAGCTGGTTGCGGATCCGGACCGCGGCCAGCGAGTCGACGCCGATCTCCAGGAATCCGGCGGTGGGGCGCAGTTCCGCGGCGTCCTCGTGCCCGAGCGCGCCCGCGACGGTGCTGAGGACGAAGTCGAGCAGCGCTTGTTCCCGTTCCTGGCCGTCGAGGCCGTCCAGCCATTGCCGCAGGTCGCCGTCCTCGGTGTCCGGCCGTTCGGCCAGTTCCCGCAGCAGGGGCCGATCCCCGGCGCCCTCCGGGTCGAACCGGGCGGGCACCAGCACGGGATCGCGCAGCGACACCGCGACGTCGAACAGCGCGAGTGCTTCCTCGGTGGCCAGTTCGTCGGGGCCGACGGCGAGGTGCCGGGTCAGATCGCTGCGCTCGGCCCATCGCCCCCACGCCAGCGAAAGCGCGGGCAGGCCGAGTACGTGCCGCCGACGGGCGAGCCCGTCGAGGACCGCGTTCGCGGCGGCGTAGTTCGACTGGCCGCCGCTGCCCGCGACGGCCGCGGCCGAGGAGAACAGCACGAACGCCTTGAGCGGCTTGTCTTTCGTGAGTTCGTGCAGGTGCAGCGCGGCCTCCGCCTTCGGCCGCAGCACTGCGTCCAGCTGCTCCGGGGTCTGGGCCGCCACGACGCCGTCGGCGAGCGCGCCCGCCGCGTGCACGACGATGGTCGGCTGGTGTTCGGCGAGCACGCGGGACAGCTGGGCCGGGTCGGTGACGTCGCAGGACTCCACGACGGCCGTCGCGCCGAGCCCGGCGAGTCCGGCGACCAGTTCCGGGGCGGAGCCGCGGCGGCTGAGCAACACCAGCCGCCGCACGCCGTGGGCGGTCACCAGGTGGCGGGCGAGGAGTCCGCCGAGGGTGCCGGTGCCGCCGGTGATCAGCACGACGTCGTCCGCGCCGGCGAACCGCGTGGGCGTCGGGGCGAACGCCCGCACCAGGCGGCGCGCCAGCAGCACTCCCCCGCGCAGGGCGAGTTCGGGTTCGCCGGTGCCGAGCGCGGCAGCCACGGTCAGGGGCGTGACCTCGTCGGCGTCGAGCAGGACGAACCGGCCGGGTTCCTCGGTCTGGGCGGAGCGCACCAGGCCGCTCACGCCCGCGCCGGCCAGGTCGCGCAGCTCGTCGCCGCCTCTGGCCGCGACCGCGCCCGTCGTGCGGAACACCAGCTTCGACGCGGCGAACGCCGGATGGGCGAGCCACCACTGCACCAGCGCCAGCGCCCGGTGCGCGGAATCCCGCACCGAGCCCTCGGAAGCGTCGACGAGCACCACGTTCGGCACCGGTTCTCCCGCCACGACAGCGGCGGCCAGCGCGTTCAGGTCCGCGTACGCGGGGAACCGTGCGGTGTCCGTGCCGACAGCCACGACAGTGCCCGCGGCGCTGCCGGTGGCGGGAACCTCGACCCATTTCTCCCGGAACAGCGCGTCCCTGGGCACGCCGTCGCGGGCCGCGGCAGGCCGCAGTGCCAGGGAGGCCACCGACAGCACCGGAGTGCCGTGGTCGTCGGCGACGTCCAGCCGCACCGAGCCGCCCAGCTCGCCGCGCAGGCGAACTCGCAACGCCGCCGGGCGCGCGGAATGCGCGGTCACGTCGGTCCAGCTGAACGGCAGCATCGGGCCGTCGACGGCGGGGACGCCGGCCGCGAAGCCGAGGGCGTGCAAGGCGGAGTCGAGCAGCGCCGGGTGCACGGTGAAACCCTTGGTGTCGACCGGGCAGCTGATCTCGGCGAAGACCTCGTCACCGCGTCGCCACACTTCGCGCAAGCCCTGGAAGGCCGGGCCGTAACGCAGTCCTCGCTCGATCAGGCCGGCGTAGTGCCCGTCGTGCGCGACCGATTCCGCACCTTCCGGCGGCCATGCGCCGAGCGGCTCGGGTTCCGCCTGCTGCGGGCTGAGAATCCCTTCGCCGTGCCGGACCCACGCCGAGCCGTCGACCCTCGCGTGCAGCTCCAGGCCGCGTTGCCCGTCCGCATCCGGGGCTCCGACCCGCAGCTGGACCGCCACCGTCGCGTCGTTCGGCAGGATCAGCGGACGTTCCAGGGTGAGTTCCTTGACCGCCGGGCACCGGGCAGCGGCAGCGGCCTGCAGGGCGAGTTCGAGCCATGCGGTGCCGGGCAGCACCACCGCGTCCAGCACGCGGTGATCGGCCAGCCACGGCGTCTCCGCCGTCGACAGCCGGCCCGCGAGCACGAGTTCGCCGGTGCCCGCCAGCTCGATCGGCGGGTCGAGCACCGGATGCGTGCTGCGGCGGACTTCCTTCTGCGCCAACCAGAACCGCTTGCGTTCGAACGGGTAGGTCGGCAGCGCGGCGAACCCGGGACCGCCCGGCTCGCCCAGTTCCGTCCACTTCGGACTCAACCCGCGGACGTAGACCTCGGCCAGCGCGCCGAAGAACGCTCCCCGGCCGCTTTCGTCGCGGCGCAGGGTGCCGGTGACGACGGCGTCTTCCCCGACCGTCGCGGCCATCGCGGGCACGAGCACCGGATGCGGGCCGACCTCGACGAAGAAGGCGAACTCCGGCGTCGGCAGGCCCGCCAGCGTTTCGGCGAACCGCACCGGCCGGCGCAGGTTCCGGTACCAGTACTCGGCGTCGAGTTCGGTGCCGGTCAGCACGGAAGCGGTCACCGTGGAGTGGAACGGGATTTCCGCGGCCCGGGGCGTGACCGGGGCCAGTTGGGCGAGCAGCCGTTCGCGGACCAGCTCCACCGCCGGAGAATGCGAGGCGTAGTCGACCTCCAGGCGGCGAGCCTTGATCCCGGACTCGGCCATCTCGGTCACCAGCGCGTCGAGCGCTTCGGGAGCTCCGGCGACGACCACCGCATCCGGCCCGTTGATCGCGGCGAGCACCAGCCGCTCGTCCAGGCGGGGCCGCAGCAGCTCGGCGGACAGTTCGACCGAGACCATGCCGCCGAAGCCGGACAGCGCGGTCAACGCCTTCGCGCGGCGGCAGACCACGAGCGCGGCGTCTTCCAGGCTCAGCACTCCCGCGACGTGCGCGGCGGCGACCTCGCCCTGGCTGTGGCCGATCACCGCGTCCGGTTCGATATTCGAGGCACGCCAGACGGCGGCGAGCGACACCATCACCGCGAACAACGCGGGCTGCACGACATCTACGCGCTCCAATGACGGCGCGTCCGGGTCCTGCCGCAGGACGGCGAGAAGGTCCCAGTCGGTGTGCGGGGCCAGCGCGCGGGCGCACCGTTCGAGGTGCTCGCGGAACAGCGGGGAGCTGTCGAGCAGGTCCGCGGCCATGCCCGCCCACTGGCCGCCCTGTCCGGGGAAGACGAACACGACCTTGCCGGTCAGATCGGCGGTCCCGCGCACCAGGCCGGGAGTGATCGAGTCGTAGGCCAGCACGTCCAGCGCCATCCGCGGGTCTTCGTCCAGCACGACAGCGCGGTGTTCGAAGGTGCTGCGCGAAGCGATCAACGCGTGTGCCAGCGCCACCGGATCACGTCCGTCCACATGGGACAGCAGCTGTCCGGCTTTGGCCAGCAAAGCGGATTCGGTGCGCGCGGACAGCACCCAGGGCAGCTGGTCCTTCCCGGCCGGTGCGGCGGCGGGGCGCTCCGGTGCCTCTTCGACGACCGCGTGCGCGTTGGTGCCGCTGATGCCGAACGCGGACACGCCGGCCCGGCGTGGCCGCCCTTCTTCGGCCGGCCACGGGCGGTTCTCGGTGAGCACCTCGACCGCGCCGGTCCAGCTCACTTGGGACGAACGGGTGTCCGCGTGCAGGGTGCGGGGCAGGGTGCGGTGCTGCAGGGCGAGCACCATTTTCAGCAGTCCGGCGACCCCGGCGGCGGCCTGGCTGTGCCCGAGGTTGGACTTGACCGAGCCGAGGGCGAGCGGCGCGGCCCGGTCCCCGTCGAAGACCGCTTGCAGGGCGGCGACCTCGATGGGGTCGCCGAGCCGGGTGCCGGTGCCGTGCGCCTCGACCGCGTCGATGTCCTCGGGGCGCAGTCCGGCGTCGGCGAGGGCAGCGCGGATGACGCGTTGCTGGGCCAGTCCGTTGGGCGCGGTCAGGCCGTTGGAGGCACCGTCGGAGTTGATCGCGGTGCCGCGGACCACGGCCAGCACGGGACGGTCCTGTTCGAGGGCGTCGGACAGGCGTTCCAGCACGACGACGCCGGCGCCTTCGCCCCAGCCGACGCCGTCCGCGCCGTCGCCGAAGGCCTTGCAGCGCCCGTCAGCGGCGAGCGCGCCCTGCTGTTCGAACGCGCGGTAGATGCCGGGGGTGGACATCACCAGCGCGCCACCGACCAGCGCGAGGTCGCATTCTCCCCCGCGCAGCGCGCGCACCGCCAGGTGCAGGGCGACCAGCGAGGACGAGCACGCGGTGTCGACCGAGACCGACGGCCCTTCCAGCCCGAGCAGGTAGGCGACCCGCCCGGACACCACGGCGGCCGAGGTGCCCGTCGCCAGATGGTCGGCGTGCTCGTCCAGGCGGGGCAGCAACAGCTGCCGGTAGTCCTGCTCGCTGGTGCCGGTGAACACGCCGGTGCGGGAGCCGCGCAGGTCAGCCGGGTCGATGCCGGCCCGTTCCAGCGCCTCCCAGGAGACCTCCAGCAGCAACCGCTGCTGCGGGTCCATCGACTCGGCTTCGCGCGGGCCGATACCGAAGAACGCGGCGTCGAACCATGCGGGGTCGGAGAGGAAGCCGCCCGCGCCGGAGAGGTCGGCGGGCCAGCCGCGGTCGGCGGGGAACGCCGTCACCGCGTCCTTGCCGTCTTCGAGCAGCCGCCACAGCGCGTCGGGGTCGGTCACCCCGCCGGGGAACCGGCAGCCGGCCCCGACGATCGCGATCGGCTCCCGCGCCCGCGCCCGCGTCGCGCGCAGCCGCTCCCTGGTGTCCCGCAGCGCGGTGGTCACCCGGTCCAGCGTGGCCAGCAACTCGCCGTTGTCAGTCATCGATGAGATCCTCCAGCGCCAGCAAGACTTCCCGTTCGGCCCGGCCGAGCACGTCCGCTTCGGACACTTCGGAACCTTCTTCGGCCGCCGCGGTCGGTTCTTCGAACACTGTCGGCGTTTCGGCCTGGGCGTCCGCGAGTTCGGCTTCCAGGTACCCGGCGAGCGCGACCGGGGTCGGATGGTCGAACAGAGCGCTGGCGGGCACGCGCAGCCCGGTCCGCGCGCCGAGTTGATTGCGCAGTTCGACCACGCCGAGCGAGCTGAGCCCCTGCTCGTGGAAGGGCCGGTTCGGCTGGACCTGCGCGGCCGAGGCGTGCCCGAGGATCGACGCGGCGTGCTCGCAGACCAGGTCGCGCAGTTCGCGGCGGCGCTGCGCCGTCGACAGGCCCGTCAGCCGCAGCGTGGCCGGTTCGGCCGCCGGTGCGGCGGCCTGGCTCTGGCCGGCTTCCGGCAGCTCTCGGAACAGCGGGCTGGGCCGGGTGCCGGCGAACGCCTGGAGGAACCGGTCCCAGTCGACGTCGACGAGCACGAGACCGGACTCGTCGCGGGCGACCGCTTTCGCCATCGCGGCGAGGGCGACGTCGGGATCGAGCACGGTCATGCCGTTGCGGCGCAACCGATCCCCGACCACCGTCGCGTCCGCGCCGTCCACCGCCATGCCGCCGTCGCCCCATGGCCCCCAGGCCAGCGAGGTCGCGGGCAGCCCGTCCGCACGCCGCTGGTCCGCGAGCGCGTCGAGGTAGGTGTTGGCCGCCGCGTAGTTGGCCTGTCCGGCGTTGCCGACGGCTCCGGTCGCAGAGGAGAACAGCACGAACGCTTCCAGTCCGCTGGTGAGGTCGTGGAGGTGGCGGGCGCCGTCGGCCTTGCCGCGCAGCACCCGCGAGAGGCGCTGCGGGTCCAGCGCGCCGATGACGCCGTCGTCCAGCACCCCGGCCGCGTGCGCGACGGCGGTCAGCGGCCGGTCGGCGGGGATCGCGGCCAGCAGGTCCGCCACCGCCTGCCGGTCGGCGACGTCGCAGGCGACCGCCTCGACCTCCGCGCCGAGCGCGGTCAGTTCGGCGACGAACCCGGGGTCGTCGGCGTGGCGTCCGGTCAGCAGCAGCCGCTCGACGCCTTCGGCGGCCAGCCACCGGGCGAGCCGGCGGCCCAGCGCGCCGAACGCGCCGGTGACCAGGGTGGTGCCGCGGCGCGGCCAGCCGCCGGTTCCGTTCGCCGCCGGGGCGCGCAGCAGACGCCGCGCGAACACCCCGGACGCGCGGACCGCGATCTGGTTCTCGTCCCCGGCCAGCACCCCGGCCAGCCGTTCGGCCGCCGCCCGGTCCACCGTCTGCGGCAGGTCGGCCAGCCCGCCCCACCAGCGCGGATGTTCCAGCGCCGCGACCCGGCCGAGACCCCAGGCCATCGCCTGGCCTGGCGCGTTCAGGCGGTCGTCGGGGCCGGTCGAGACGGCGGACTGGGTCGCGCACCACAGCGGGACTTCGAGGTCGAGGTCCGCCGCGGCCTGGACGAGGGCGGTGGTCAGGGCGAGCCCGACGGGGACGCCGGGAGCGTCCGGGTGCGGCCGTTCGTCCAGCGCCAGCAAGGACACGAAGCCGTCGGCCGGTCCGCATTCGCGCAGGAGCGCGGCGATCTCGGTGCGGGAGGCACCGGGCTCGACGGCGCGCACGGTGCCACCGAGTGCGGCGGCGAGCGGCTCGGGGACAGGGTGCCCGGCGGGGTGCAGCAGGGCCCAGTTCCGTTTGGTGGCGTCGCGGTCGGCGACCGGCTGCCAGCTGATCCGGTACCGCAGCCGGTCCGCCTCGGCGTCCTGGTCGCGGCCGCGTCGCCAGCGCGCCAGCACGGGCAGCAGCTCGGTGACGTCGAGGTCGGTGCCGAGGAGCTTGCCGAACCGCTCCGGGTCGCCGCCGGCGACGGCGTCCCAGAACTCCGTGTCCTCGCTGCTTTCCGCGGCGGGTGCGGTTTCGGGGGGCAGCCAGAACCGGCTGCGTTGGAAGGCGTAGGTCGGGAGGGGCACCGGGCGCGCTCCGCTTCCGGCGTACCAGGCGGCCCAGTCCGGTCCGTGCCCTCGCACGTGCAGGGCGGCGATCGCGGCGCGCACGTCGTCGTCCCGGACCGCGGGGAGCACGGCCGTGTCCTCGGCGTCGTCCAGGCAGTCCGCGGCCGGCTCGGTCAGGGTCGCGCCGGGGCCGATCTCCAGGAACGTGGTGGCGCCCTCGTCGGCGAGCGTCCGCACGCCGTCGAAGAACCGGACGGCCTCGCGGGCGTGCGCCACCCAGTAGTCCGGTGTGGACAGTTCTGCGTCGGTGGCGATCCGGCCGGTCAAGCCCGAGACCACGGGAATACGCGACGGCCGGAAGTCCAGTTCTGCCACCACCGCGCGGAACTCGGCCAGCATCGGCGTCATCAGCTCGGAGTGGAAGGCGTGCGAGGCACGCAGGCGTTTGGTCCGGCGGCCCTGCTCGCGGAACCGTTCCGCCACCGTCGCGACGGCCTCGGCGACGCCGGAGAGCAGCACCGAACGCGGACCGTTGACCGCGGCCACCGAAACTCCCGGCGGCAGCTCGCCGAGTTCGTCCGGGGCGGCGGCCACCGCCCACATGGCACCCCCTTCGGGCAACGCCTGCATGAGCGAGCCGCGCGCGGCGACCATCCGGCACGCGTCCGGCAGCGACAGCACCCCGGCGACGTGCACCGCGACCAGCTCGCCGATCGAATGCCCGAGCAGCAGATCCGGGCGAAGGCCCCAGTGCTCCAGCAGCCGGAACGCCGCGACCTCGAACGCGAATACCGCGGGCTGCGTGAATTCGGTGCGGTCCAGGCGGTCCTGGTCCTCACCGAACATGACTTCGCGCAGCGGCAGGGAAAACTCGGCGCACACCTCGTCGAAGGCGCGAGCGAACACCGGGTACCGCTCGGCCAGCGCGCGGCCCATTCCGAGGCGCTGGCTGCCCTGTCCGGTGAACAGGCAAGCCAATCCGCCGTCCACGGCCTCGCCGGTGGTGAGCGCGGGGTCGGTCCGGCCGGCCGCCAGCGCGGCCAGCGCGCGGGTCAGCTGTGGACGGTCGCCGGTGAGGACGGCTCGGTGCGCGAGCGCGGCCCTCGTCGTGGCGAGCGAAAACCCGAGGTCGCGGGCGTCGGTCTCCGAGGCGGAGTGCGCGAGCAGGCGGGCGGCCTGTGCGCGGAGGGCGTCCCGCGAGCCGGCCGATAGAGTCCACAGCGGAGCGGGGGAACCCTCGGTGGGCGCTGGGGTTTCGTCTTCTGCCGGAGGTTGTTCCAGTACCACGTGGGCGTTGGTGCCGCCGATGCCGAACGACGAGACGCCCGCCCGCCGGACGCGGTCGCCGCCCGGCCATTCGGTCTCCTCGGTGACCAGGCGGAGGCCCCCGGTCCAGTCCACATGGGAGCTGGGCCGGTCGACGTTGAGCGTGGCGGGGATGGTGCCGTGCCGCATCGCCAGCACCATCTTGAGCACTCCGGCGGCCCCGGCGGCGGCCTGGGTGTGGCCGAGGTTCGATTTGAGCGAGCCGAGGAGCAGCGGCCGGTCCGCCGGGCGGTCCGCGCCGTAGACCGCGGCGAGCGCCCCGGCCTCGATCGGGTCGCCGAGCTTGGTGCCGGTGCCGTGCGTCTCCACGACGTCGACCTCGGCGGGCGTGAGCCCGGCGTCGACGAGCGCGGTGGCGAGAAGTTGTTGCTGGGCGGCGCCGTTGGGGGCGGTGAGACCGTTGCTGGCGCCGTCGGAGTTGACCGCGGACCCGGCGACCAGCGCGAGGACGGGGTGGCCGTGGCGGCGGGCGTCGGAGAGCCGCTCCAGCACGAACATTCCGCCGCCCTCGCCCCACGCGGTGCCGTCGGCGCCCTCGGCGAACGGCTTCACCCGCGCGTCCGGCGCCAGCCCGCCTCGCCGGCTGAACTCGACGAACACCGTCGGTGAGGACATCACCGCCACGCCGCCCGCCAGCGCGAGCGAACACTCGCCGCGGCGCAACGCGGACGCCGCCAGGTGCACGGCGACGAGCGACGACGAACATGCGGTGTCGATGGCGAGGTTGGGCCCCTGCAAGCCGAAGGCGAACGAGATCCGCCCGGACGCGACGCTGCAGACCGTCCCGATCGCGAGGTTCTCGCGGGTGTCGAGGCCGCCGGCGCCGTAGTCGTCGTGCGCCAAACCGGCGTAGACGCCGGTGTCGGACCCCCGTAGCCCGGTCGCGTCGATCCCGGCCTGCTCGAACGCTTCCCAGGCCAGTTCCAGCAGCAACCGCTGCTGCGGATCCATCTCCAGCGCCTCATGTCCGCCGATGCCGAAGAAGGCGTTGTCGAACTCGGCGGCGTCGTGCAGGAACGCGCCCTCGCGCACGTAACTGGTGCCCGGACGGACCCGGTCCGGGTCGTAGAGGGTCTCGACGTCCCATCCGCGGTCCTCGGGCATCGGCCCGATCACCGAGCGGCCGTCCGCGACGACCCGCCACAGGTCGTCGGGATTCTGCACGCCGCCCGCGAACCGGCAGCTCATGCCCACGATGGCGATCGGCTCGTCCGATACCGTGCGCGGGGCCACCACGGTCCGGGGTCCGGTGCCGTCCAGGTGCGCGGCGAGCCGCTCCGGCGTCGGGTGGTCGAACAGCGCGGTCGTGGCGATCGGGAGACCGGTCCGGCGGCGCAGCACCCGGACGAGTTCCACCGCCGCGACGGAGTCGAGGCCCAGTTCCAGGAAGGTCCGGTCCGCCCGGTAGTCCGCGCCGGTCAACGCCTCGGTTTCGGCCCGGATGACCCGGGCCAGATCCCTTGCCGGGGCCCGGGTTTCGACCGGTTCGGCGGTTTCGGCGGGCAGGTGCACCCGGTGGCCCGCGACGATGCTCGGCCACGCGAGCGGCACGCCGTGCCCGTGCAGTCCGGCCGCCGCGCCGAGCACTGCGTGGAGTTCGGAGCGGGCGCCGCGCAACGCCGACGTCACGAAGACGTCGCCGCCCGCCGCCTCGGGGAGCGTTTCCTCGACGAGCGCGGCGAGGACGCCGTTGGCGCTCATGTCGAGATAGGTGTCGACCCCGGCGGCAGCCAAGCCCCTTACGCAGTCGAGGAAATGACCGGTGCCGCGGACTTGCGCGCCCCAGTACTCGGGACGGCACACCACGTCGGAGTCGGTGCCGAGCCCGGGATGCACCGGGATGATCGGGATGCGCGGCGGCCGGGCGGGCAAGCCGCGGATGAACTCTTCGAAGTCGGCCGCCATCGGCGCCATGTGCGGGGAGTGGAAGGCGCGGTCGACCGCGAGCTGCTTGACCTTGCGGCCGCGGCGTGCCCAGTCCTCGGCGATCCGCAGCACGACGTCGCGGTCGCCGGAGAGCACCACCGACTGCGGCGCGTTGACCGCCGAGATCTCGGCCTTGCCGGTCAGGCCGGCCAGTGATTCGCGGGCTTCGGCCTCGGTGACGCGCATCGCCACCATCGCGCCGCCGATCGTCGTTTTCGTGCGGAACAACCGGATCCGCTCGGCGAGCACCGCGCACACGTCCGGGAGGGTGAACACCCCGGCGGCGGTGGCCGCGGCCAACTCGCCCACGGAATGGCCGGCCACGAAGTCCGGGCGTACGCCCCAGTGCTCGAACTGACGGAACAGCGCGACTTGCAGGGCGAACAGGGCGTCTTGGCTGTAGAGGGCTTCGTCGGCGGGGTCGACACCGGTTCCGGTTTCGCCGAGGAGGAGTTCGCGGACCGACCAGGTCGAGACGGCGTCCAGGTGCGCGCAGACTTCGTCCAGTGCTTCCGCGAACACCGGAAGCCGTGAGTACAGCTCTCGTCCCATGCCTGGGCGTTGGCCGCCCTCGCCGGGGAACATCAACGCGACCTTGCGCCCGTTCCCCGCCCGGACCGGAGCTGCCGTTCCGTCCGCCAGTTCCGCCAGCCCGGCGGTCGCCTCCTCGCGGTCGGCGGCGACCACGACAGCGCGGCAGGCCAGGTGCGGCCGGGCGACCGCCAGAGTGTGCGCGACGTCCCGCAGTGGGGGCTCGGCTTTTTCCAGGTGTGCCAGCAAAGTGCCGGCTTTGCCGCGCAGTTCCTCCGGGCTTTCGGCTGACAGGAGGATCGGCACCGCCGTCTTGTTCTCAGGGGTCGCGGGACGGTCTGGCGGCGGCAGCGCCGAGGCCGGGCTGAGGCCTTGCGCGAGTTCGGACAAATCCTCGTCGACAGCGTCGGGGGTGAGCAGGCAGTGGACCGGATCGTCGTCGGCGACGGCGCGGCCGGCGTCTTTCAGTACTGTGTAG
The DNA here is from genome assembly GCF_046549035.1 of Amycolatopsis sp. lyj-90. Classification (NCBI taxonomy): domain Bacteria; kingdom Bacillati; phylum Actinomycetota; class Actinomycetes; order Pseudonocardiales; family Pseudonocardiaceae; genus Amycolatopsis; species Amycolatopsis sp. lyj-90. The sequence continues at coordinate 376,133 of NZ_JAJPWP010000004.1, read as the reverse complement.
ACGGTGCGGTCCGGCGAGGTCCATCCGGCGAGCGCGAGAGTGGACGCTCCGGAGCGGAGGCTGTCCGCGGCCAGGCGGATCGCCGAGTCTTCCGCGGTCTCCGCCGGACCGGTCAGGCCGAGTTCGGCGCCGACCGGCGGGTGCCCGGCGGCGAAGACCCCGACCACGTCCGCCGGCCCGGGGACGATCGCCGAGTTCTCCAGTGCCCGGCGCGCGATCTCCGCCGCCGGCTCCGGTCCGGACGCGAGCCCGACGACCGCCAGGGACGCGGAAGCAGTGCCGCTGTCGAAGGCCATGGAACCAGCCGTCTCCGTTTCGAGTGTCGGTGACTCAGGCGGCCGCCGGGGCGGACACGATGCGGTCAACCCCTTCGACCGACGCCGATTGCGGGCTGGTGGCGTCCGACGGCGAAAACTGCCCCGAGCGGCTCGCTGTTCCCATTGCCAAACACTCACTTTCCGTCCCGCCGGAACGAATTCCGTCCCGGCGATACCCGCGCGGACTCGTGCCGGAAAACGGTCCGCGCCGACGGCGTCCCGTCTACCGGGATTTCGTCGAGTTCCGTTTTCCTGACTCGGAAATGGCTCAGCGAACCTAGCGATCGCCCGCGAGGCCGGACAACCCCCTATGCCGCGACCGCGCCCTGCTCCCGCGCTTAGGGGGTAGCCCGGAATTCGGGATGCCGACGAAATCGGCACCGAAACCGGGCGCGACCGTCCACAACGGACACTACTCGGGATTGAGATTCCTAATTTGGGTGCTTTGCATAGTCGCACGAGAGGGTCGTGAGTGGTAAAGAGCGTTCTAACGCTCTTTACCACTCACGACCCCTTGATCATCACCAGTGATGATCAAGATCTGCCCAAGATCAGCCTAAGCTACGTAGCATTGGGGGTTTCCCGCCGCCGGGGCGGGCTGATCGGGTGCGAATCCTGCCTCTTCGAATGCGTATCCGGACCGGGGCTCGACCGGCGGGCCGTTCAGCGGGCTGACGGGTACCGGGGTCCTGGCGTGTCATTCTTTTCGCGTACTCCGGAATCGTTGCGGAACAAAGTTTTCCGCTTGAGCCGACGTCGCGGCCAGGACTCGACCGGGAACCGCTCCATGCCGTGCAGCGGCCACGTCCGACGGGACGAGACCGCGATCCACCACATCGGCCCGAAAGCTACTCGGCGGTCCGTTCAGGGCGTGTCCGACCGCGGCTCCCGCCCGGACACCCTCGACTTCCCCGCCGTCCGCATCCCGCCGGCCTGTGCCGCCTCCAGTTGGAGGTCCACCGGCAAGTCCGTCCGCTTGCTCACCTTCAGCTTCCGGAACACTCTGGTCAGATGCTGCTCCACCGTGCTCGGCGTGACGTGCAGCTTTGTCGAAATCTCCTGGTTGGTGTACCCGAACGAAGCCAGCGTCGCCACCCGGTACTCCGACGACGTCAGGATCCGCAGGCTCTGGTCGTTCTGCACAGCCGCGGCCGCGACGCCGGAGGAATCGGAGGCATCAGCCGCCGGAGCCGCCGCGGCCGTTTGGGCCGGCGCTGTCCATTCGGCACCCGACTCCGGCCTGGGCTCCTCGCTCCCCCGCGGCGGCGTCATCTCCAGCCGGCACGCCTGGCCCAGCCGCCGCGCGCGCAGCAGCACCATCCGCGCCTTGGCGAACTGCTTCATCGCCTGGTGCGTCCGGCTCAGGTCGAACAGCGCCTGCGCCAGCTCCAGCCGATCACCGCTGGCGTTCAGGACCTCGACGGTTTCCTTCAGCATGGCCAGCCGCGAGTTCACGTCCTCGGTCGCGGCGAGCATCCGCAGCGCGGCGCCGCGCACCCGCGGCGTACGGAACCGGGGATGCGCCAGCTGCCGGTTCGCCAGTTCCCGTGCCCGGTCGGCGTCGCCGAGCCGCAGGTGCGCCTTCGCGCTGTCGGTCCGCCACGGCGCGAGCGTGGGCGCTTCGAACCCCCACGCCGTCATCAGCTCCCGGCACCGCTCGAAATCGGCGAGCGCGGCCTCGACGCGGCCGGTCGCCAGGCAGTACCGGCCGCGGGCCCGCAGGTACGGCAGGCAGTAGCCGGAGCGGTACATCTCCTCCGGCACCGGCTGCCGCAGGTGTTCGCGGACCGCCTCGTGGTCGCCGATCACCGTGGCGACGCGGATCAGCACCGCCAACGGCATCCCGATCGCGACGCCCCACCGTTCGGCTCCGACGGCCTCGATCGCGTCGCGCGCGTAGCCGGACGCCTTCGACAGTTCCCCGTACCGCAGCGCGATGTCCGCGCGGCAGGCCGAAAACACCGCCTGCCACCACGCCACTCCTCTGGCCTTCGCCTCTTCGAGCAGCGCGTCGCACCAGTTCGTCGCGTTCTCCAGGCGGTCGGCGTAGATCAGCGTGTGCAACGCCGACGACATCGCGCCGACCGTCAGGTCGTCGAGCGGCGTCGCCTCGAGGAGGCTTTCCGCCGTCGAGACCGCGCCGTGCTCATCCGTGCCGCCCAGCACCGTGATCAGCGCTTCCGACGCGGACGCCGCCCACCGCGCCGGCTCCGCGTCCTCGCGAGCCGCCGCGCCGGTCGCTTCCGCCCAGCGCGGCGCCAGCGCGGGATGCGCGTGCCGCAGCCAATGGCCGACGTCGGCCACCGTGCTGTTCAGCGACCGGCGGCGGGCGTACTCGCGGCCGAGCCGGTCGAGGACGGGCTCGGCGTCCGGCTGTCGGCCCGCCCACAGCAGGCGCTGCACCAGGAAGACTTTTTGTTCCGGATCGAGGTCGCCGGCGCGCTCGTGCTCGCACAGGCGGGTCAGGTGCCGGTCGGCGACGGAACCGCCGCGCAGCTCGGCGCGGAGCAGCAGGACGCGCAGAGCGGCGGCGTGCGGTCCGTCCGGCTGCCCGGTCAGCGCGTGCTCCAGGTATTCGGCGGCCCGTCCGGCGTCGTCCGCGCGCAGCGCTTCCTTGGCCGCGCTGTGCAGTTGCTCCACCGCCCACGCGTCCGGTTCGCCGCCCGCCGCGAGGAGATGGTGGGCGACCCGGCACGCGCCCGCCTTGTCCGCGTGCAGCGCCCGCGCCGCCGTCACGTGCAGCTTCGCCAGGTCCTCTGGCTCTATGCAGTCGATCACAGCCTCGCGGAAGGACCGGTCGCGGAAATCGTTGCCGTTCAGAAAACCGACCGTGCGTAAGGCCCGCAACGCGCGCGCGACGTCCGCGGGCCTGCGGTGCACGAGCCCGCCGAGCCGTTCCACCGTGCTGTCCGGGCCGAGCACCGACACCACGCGGGCGAGCGCCAGGACGTCGGATCCGCTGCGCCGCAAGCACGTCAGCACCGCGTGCCGGAACGCGTCGCCGACCACCGGGCGCGCGTCCTGGCCGGGTTCCGGCCAGTCGAGCTGGTCTTCGATCAGCGCACGCACCAGAAGAGGGTTTCCGCGGGTGATCTTGTAGCACCCCGCGGCCAGCCGCTCCACTGCGTCTGGATCGAGATGCCGGGCCAGTAGCTTCGTTACCCCCGCCGCCGAGAGCGGCGCGAGGCCCAGCCGCCGGAAGTGCAACTGGCGGACCAGTTCGATGCGGTAGGACGGGTGCGCCGACCGGCCGTGCGCCAACTCCGCCAGCAGCAGCATGATCCGGGCCGAGCGCGTGCCCTCGGCGAGGCGGAGCAGGCAGTCCATCGACGACGCGTCCACGTGCTGCGCGTCGTCGACGGTGATCAGCAGGGGCGTTCTCTCCGCCAGTTCCAACGTCAGTTCGAGCATGATGTTCGCGACGTCGAACGAAGAAGGCGGAACACCGTTCGAGGACCGCGCGATCAACCGCGTCAGCTCGAGGGTTTTCGCCCGCGGCAACGGCAGATCCCGAACGAACCGCTGCAGGCTGCCGTACGCGCGGGTCTCCCGGTCACGGTCTCCCGTCATCGTCAGCACGACCGCGCCCTCACTCGCCCGTTGTTCGGCGAACGTACGGAGCAGTTCGGTCTTCCCACTGGCAACTGCGCCATTGACCAGAGCTATTCTCCCGTTCCCGGAATCCGTTTCGGAGAACAGCTCCTCCAGGAACTTCATTTCTTTTCCGCGCTCGATCAACACTGTCGTTCTGCCCCCAAGCATTCGACAGCGGAACGCCGGGCAGCACGCGAGCGCGCCGCAGAACCGCCGATATCACCCCAGGCGACTCGCCTCGCTCCCGAGAAGCCGCGCCGCTCCCGGGCGCACCGTTGCACACCCCAGTTCGTTCCGCACTTTTTTCACCGTCTTGCCAGGCCGCCCCGCCCGAGGACGGCCCTGTCGGCCGACGCGCGGTCCCGAGGGGCCAACTCCTCGCTCCCGCCGAACCCCGACCCGACCAAAGACGTCACAACTGGCAAACCATGAGGTCAGACCCTGAAAACCGACCCAGCGACCCGACCGGCCACCGCACGGCGGCCTTCGCTCGCTCCCGGTGCCCGGGCCATCGCCGCAGCTACCGGCCGAGCGCCCGGCCACTGCCGGTCCCGCGCCGGCGAAGGATCCGTCCGGCCTGCCCTCACGATTCCCCCTAGAGATGCGTGCCCGTCTTTTCTTCACCTATCCGGAAACTATTGCAGCAAGCACCCGTATTCGGACATAAGCGACAATGTCTGGTCCCTGTACGTTTATTCCTGTCATCGCTGATCTTAGCGAGCGCCCACTGCACTCGCAATCCCCGCCGCGTCGGCGAGTGCGCCGTCGCGACCGCCGCACACCGCCGGTGACCTGCCTGAATTCCGACATCCCAGACAATGGGACCGTACGCCGTTCCGTCGCGCATTCCACCTCACCCCGGCTGGAATTGCCCGTCCGCGCGCCCGCGTTCCTCCTCCGTTCACCGGCCGGCCGCGCTCGGTGAACGGAGCCGCCAATGAAGTGGAACAAGCGCGGGCTTTCCGCCGGATCCGCTGGGGGCGGCACGGACTTCTTAGGGGTTGATGCCGTCGCGGATCCTCCGGCACCCTCGAACCTGCGGTTTCTCGCATTCGCCGAGAGCGCGGACAACGAAAGGGATGCCCGTGTCCGGACAAGACAGCGGACAAGACAACAGCCGGTGGATCCGGCGGTACCACCCCTGGGACGGGGCGCCGTTCCGGGTCGTCTGCTTTCCGCACGCGGGCGGGTCCGCGAGCTATTTCTTCCCGATGGCGAAGGCGTTGTCCTCGGCGGCCGACGTGCTGGCGGTCCAGTATCCGGGACGCCAGGACCGGCGGTCGGAACGGTGCCTGGAGAGCATCACGGAACTGGCCGACGAGGCGGCCGAGGCCTTGCGGCCCTGGCTGGACCGGCCGACGGTGCTGTTCGGCCACAGCATGGGAGCCACCCTCGGTTTCGAGGTCGCCCGAAGGCTGGAAGCCAACGGAGCCACCGAATTGCGGGCGCTGTTCGCCTCCGGCCGCGTCGCGCCGTCGCGGGCGCGGGACGAGCGGGTGCACCAGGAACCGGACGACAACCGGTTCCTCGAAGCGGTCAAATCCCTCGGCGGCACCAACGCGCAGGTCTTCGGCGACGACGACTTGCTGCGGATGGTCCTTCCCGTGCTGCGCGCCGACTACCGGGCCGCCGAAACCTACCGCTGCCCGCCCGGGACGGTACTGGAGATCCCGATCCACGTCCTGCTCGGCGAGGACGACCCCAAGGTGACCGTCGAAGAGGCCGAGAACTGGCGCGACCACACCACCGCGTCCTGCACGCTGACCACCTATCCCGGCGGGCATTTCTATCTCGCCGCGCAGGCCCCGAAAGTCGTCCGGACGATCGTCGACGTGCTGACGCCGACCGGAGCCACCGCCGCCCGGACCCTGTGACGACTTGTACTGACGATTGTCGAGCGAATGGGAGAATGACCATGGCACGAATCAGAATCAACCTCGTCGGTTCCCCGTCCCGGCTCAGCCCGTTGGGCGACGGGCACTACGTGGACGACCTCACTGAGAACGTCAAGATCTGCGTCGACGGCGGATACGAGCACTTCTCGCACCGCGGGGAGTTCGAGCAGGTCGACGAGGCCCGCGTCGCGGTCTACCACTGGACGGGACGCACCAAGATCGCCGAGTGAGAAAGCCGAGCGGCAGTGCGGGGAAACGACTTCCGCCCCGCACTGCCCGTTCCGCCCTCGTGCGCTGCCGAGGGCGCTCACGCATTCAGGGGTGTCGTTTTCGCCGAGTCCAGGGGCGGTCGGCGCGCGTCCGGCCGCACCGGATACGGGCAGGGCAACGGACATAGGGGGTTGTCCGGTGATCACGAAGCGATACGCTCCGGCAAAGCCCGAGCGCACGCCGAATGGCGCGAAAATTACGCTTACCCGCGAGGCGGACTGAGATGAACGCGCAATTCGACACCGACGGCGACGCCGTCCTGCTCACCCCGCGCTTCGCGGAGGACCCGTATGCGCTGTACGCGCTGCTGCGCACGCAGCGTCCGGTCACCAAGGTGCAGGTGCCCGGCGGGCCGCCCGCCTGGCTGGTCACCCGGTACGAGGACGTGCGCGCCGGGCTCGCCGACCGGCGGCTGTCCAAGGACATCACGGCCGCGCTGGACGATCTGCGCGCGGCGGGGGCCGGGGTCGCGGCGGTGACCCTCGACGACTTCGACGCGCACGACCACATGCTCAACTCGGATCCGCCCAAGCACACCCGGCTGCGGAAGCTGGTCACCAAGGCGTTCACCACCCGCGCCGTCGCCGGGCTGCGCCCGCGGATCCAAGAGCTCGCAGAGGAACTGGTCGAAGCGCTGGCCAAGCGCCTCGCCGACGGCGAACGGTCGGTCGACCTCATCGACGCGCTCGCGTTCCCGCTGCCGATGAAGGTGATCTGCGAGATCCTCGGCGTGCCGGAAGACCGCCGGACCGCCTTCCGGAAGTGGTCGCACGCGGTGCTGTCTCCCGCTTCGCCCGCGGAGTTCGTGACCGCGTCGGCGGAGATGACGGAGTACCTTTCCGTGCTGGTAGCGGAGAAACGGGAACGCCCCGGCGAAGACATCCTCTCCGCGATCGTCGCGGCGGACGAGAACGGCGACCGGCTGTCGGACTCCGAAGCGACCGGGATGGCCTCGCTGCTGCTCGTGGCCGGGCACGAGACGACGATGAACCTGATCGGCAACGGTGTGCTCGCCCTGCTGAAGGACCGCGCGCAGTGGGACCGGCTGCGGCGGGAACCCGCGCTGCTGACCAGCGCGGTCGAAGAGTTCCTGCGCATCGACAGTCCGGTGAACACCGCGACCGTGCGGTTCGCGACCGAGCCGGTGACCATCGGCGCGACCACCGTCCTGCCCGGCTCGACCGTGCTGCTGGCGATCGGGTCGGCGAACCGGGACCCCGAGGTGTTCGAGCGGCCCGACGAGATCGATCTGCAGCGCCCGCGGGGGAAGAGCCTCGCGTTCGGGCACGGCATCCACTACTGCCTCGGTGCCGCGCTGGCCCGGATGGAGGGCGAGATCGCCTTCCGGGTGCTCGCCGACCGGCTGCCCACGCTCGCCCTCGCCGTCGAGCCCGGCTCGCTGAACTGGCAGTCCAGCCTGCTTATCCGCGGTCTCACCGAACTGCCCGTCCGCGCCTGAGCGCCGGTTCTGGGGTTCGGTGTGGACAGTAGGGGTGTCCACACGGGCCGGGTTCGAGGACAGTGGGGGATGACTACGGCCGCTTGCTGTGACCTGTGAAGGACGGATTTCGCGTGCCCAAAAGCATCAGTGATACAGAACCGTGGATCCGCCGGTTCCAGCCCGCCGAAGACGCGGCGACCCGGCTCGTCTGTTTTCCGCACGCCGGGGGTTCGGCCAGCTACTTCTTCCCGGTCGCCCGGACGCTCGCGCCGAAGCTGGACGTGCTGGCCGTACAGTACCCCGGCCGCCAGGACCGGCGTGCCGAGCCGGGCATCGACAACGTACCCGGCCTGGTGTCGGCGTGCGTGGAGAATCTCCTGCCCTGGCTGGACAAACCGGTCGTCCTTTTCGGACACAGCCTCGGCGCCACGGTGGCCTTCGAGGTGGCCAGGGTACTCACCGGACAGGGCCGTCCCCCGCTGGCGCTGGTCGTCACCGGGCGGCGGGCCCCGTCCCGGCACTTCCCTGAGGAGAACTACCTCAGCAGCGACGACCGGCTGATCGAGATCGTGCGCGAGCTGTCCGGCGACGAGGACCCGGTCTCGGGCAACGAGGAGATCCTCCGCATGTCGCTGCCCTCGATCCGCAACGACTTCAAGGCGGCCGAGACCTACCGCTACGAGCCGGGAGAGCCGCTGCCCTGCCCGATCCACGCGATGAGCGGAACCGCGGACCCGAAGGCCCCGGTGGAGGACGTGCAGGCTTGGGGCGAGCACACTTCCGGGCACTTCGAGATGAAGACTTTCCCCGGCGGGCACTTCTTCCTGAACGTACACGGTGCGGCGGTGAACGAGGAGATCTCCCGGGTCGCCAGTTCCACGCTGCGGTCTGCGTAGGGGTTTCCCGACGGCGGAACCGGAACCAGGGCCGGGTGAACGGGAACTCCCGCTCACCCGGCCCCTCCAGTCACCTGATCCGCACCGAATGGCTCAACGGCGTCACCGCGGCCGACGGACCCACCAGAACGCTCCGGTCCCCCGTCCCGACCCGCCAGCTCTTCGTCGACGTGTCCCAGTAAGTCAGCTCGGCCCCGTCGATATGCATCTTCACCCGGGTAGACGCCCCCGCGGCCAGCTTGACCCGCTGATATCCCGCCAGCGCCTTGGTCGCCTGCGGCGCCTTGACCTCCGGGCTGGCGCCCAGATACACCTGCGGCACTTCCTCCCCCGCCGCCGAACCCGTGTTGCACAAGGTGAATTCGACGTCGAGCCCGCCGTTGCGCCAGGCCGCCGACAGGTCCTGGTAGCCGAACTTGGTGTAGGTCAGCCCGTAGCCGAACGGGAACAGCGGCCGCACGCCGTTCTTGTCGTACCACCGGTAGCCGGCCTGGATGCCCTCGGAGTACTGCACCGTGCCGTCCTTGCCCGGGTACGCCTCTGGCTTGCCGCCGACCGGAGTCTGGTCTACCGACATCGGGAAGGTCTGGGTCAGCCGGCCGCTGGGCGCGACATCGCCGTACAGCAGCCGCGTGGTCGCCTCGGCGCCTTGCTCGCCGGGGTACCACATGTCCAGCACCGCCTTGGTCTTGCCGAGCCACGGCATCGCGACCGACGAACCGGTGTTCAGCACCACCACGGTGTTCGGGTTGGCGTCGGCGACCGCGGAGATCAGCTCGCCCTGGTAATCGGGCAGCGACAGCGACTCGCGGTCGATGCCCTCGCTCTCGTCGTCGTAGGCGAACACGACGGCGGTCTTGGCCTTCTTCGCCGCGGCGACGGCTTCGCCGAACTTCTGGTGGGCCTGGGTCGGCGTGAGCCACTTCAGCTTGGTGGTGATGTCGCCGTTGGCGAAACCGTCCAGCTGCCCCAGCGTGACCGGGACCTTGCCCGCCTCCAGGTGCACCCGCAGCGTCGCCGGGGTGCCGGGGATGAACGCCTTCGCCCGCCCGTTGACGGTCAGCAGCGCGACGCCGGGACCGGTCACGTCGGCGGTGAACCGGTAGTCGCCGGTCTCGGGCACGTCCAAGGTCCCCTGGTGCACCTGTTTCGGCGCCACGGTGATCGCGCCGTCGGCGGCCGCGGGGAACCGGGGCGAGACCTGGGCGGCGGGAAGAGCCGCGTAGTCCTCGCTGATGCCTTGCGAGTAGGACACCTGCGCGCCCTTGCCCGCCCGTGCCGTGATCGTGTCCAGCGGGGACGACGCGTGCGCCGGGGTCACCAGCGAGCTGCCCTTGCCACCGACCTTCGGCACCTTCGCGGTGGGGCCGATCAACGCCAGGTTCTGGCCCGCCGCACCGGAAAGCGGCAGCGTGCCGCCCTCGTTGCGCAGCAGCACCGCGCCCTGTTCGGCGACCTGCCGAGCCACCTTCGCCCCGGCGGCCGGGTCCTGGGCCGGCCGGGCCGGCGGCGGGGAGTCGAGCAGCCCGAAGCGGCCCATCTGGGTCACGATCCGGGTCACCGCGGTGTCCAAAGCGGACATCGGGATCGTGCCGCTGTCCAGCGCCGACTTCAGCGCCCCGCCGAGGAACTTGCTGTCCGGCATCTCCTGGTCGAGTCCCTTGACGAGCGAATCGGTGGACTGCGTGGCGTACCAGTCCGACATCACCCAGCCCTGGAAGCCCAGCTGCTGGCGCAGGATGTCGGTCAGCAGCGACGAACTCCCGCAGGCCTGTTCGCCGTTGACCTTGTTGTAGGAGCACAGCACCGAGGCCGCGCCCGCGTCGACGGCCGCCTTGAACGGTTTCAGCTCGATCTCGTGCAGGGCCTGGTCGTCGATCCTGGCGTCGACGCTGTAGCGGTCCTGCTCCTGGTTGTTGCCCGCGAAGTGCTTGACCGAGGCCATCGCGCCGCGCGACTGGATGCCGGAGACCTCCGCCGCCGCGATGTGCGACGTGACCAGTGGGTCCTCGCTGAAGGTCTCGAAATTGCGCCCGCCGAGCGGCACCCGGATCGCGTTCATCATCGGGCCGAGCACCACGTCGGCGCCGAGCGCGCGGGCGTCGGCGCCCAGCACCGAACCGTACTGTTTGGCCAGTCCGTCGTTGAACGAGGACGCCAGCGCCACCGGAACGGGCAGCGCGGTGGCGGGTTTGCCGATCCGGACGCCCGCCGGCCCGTCGGTGATCCGCAGCGGCGGGATCTGCAGCCGTGGCACGCCGGGCATGAACCCGGCCTCCCCGACCGAATTCGGGTCCGCCGTCCCGGAGACGAACGACAGCTTCTCGTCCAGGGTCATCTCCGCCACCAGCGCCCGCGCGCGCTCCGGGCCGAAGGAGGACCGCGGCCCACCGGGGGATCCGCTTTCGGTCACCGCGTAGGCGGCCGCGCCGGGCAGCAGCACAGCGGCGCAGGCCACCGTCACCACCCGTTTGGCGCGGCCGTGCAAAAACCTGCGTAATGCATTCATCAACGACCCCAGAATTCTTGGGCGAACCCCCGCTCCGGCTCAGAACCCCCACGGCCGAACTGGACATTCGCACTTCCCGGCAATACCGTCACATTTCGGGCGTTCGCCGGCCCGCCCGCGATGTCCGGGCGGATATTACACACTGTCGCGGCCGGATCAGCTCCATCGCCGACACAATCGGCCATCCGGAGCCGTCCTGACAGCTCCGCCCTGCGGCGTACCTGGAGTTTCCGGTAGACGCGGGTGAGGTGCTGTTCAACTGTGCTGACGGTGATGAGCAGTTTCGCGCTGATCTCCCGGTCGGCAGGCCGAGCAGGAGTTGTTCCACCACACCGAAACCGACGCGCTGCTCCGTCCGTGCCGCCGAGGCGCGGAGCACCACGACGACCCGCCGGTGGATCTCGCTTCATCGGGCCAGCCGCCTCTTGTCTTTCCTCGTCGGTTCGCCAGTGTCGCTGAATGTCCTGAGTGGAGAGTGTGAGCGCGAGAAAAGGGCATGGCGCGCCGGGGGAACGGGCGCCGATCGCCCGGATTCCCCGCGGCCGTCCGGCCCCGGTTCTCGCGGTCCCGAGAGACCCGGCGCCGCACTCGGCTCCAGATCGTCTCGCCTCTTTTCTCGCCTGCCTGCTCCCCGGCGGTTATTGAGGAGGAGGGCAAACGTGTCGCGTTCGCGGGCGGGTCGCGCCGAGCCTTCAGCGTCGCGGATCTGGCCGTCCAACGAGAGCCGGCCTCATCCCGACAGTCCACAGAGGACACCTGCGAGCGAGCAAATGTCTGATTGATGCCTATTTGAACGCTTTGCAAGCGGGGTCGTGAGTGGCAATGCGCGTTCTAACCCTCTTTACCACTCACGACCCCCCTCATAACCACACATCCAGCCATCAACCAGACATTCAGCCGTCAGAGCGTGCCCCCGTGGACACTTGCGGAACGATTTGGCGCCCGCTCGGTCACGCCACATTCGACTCACTCCTCAAACCTCCCCCGCGGCGGTGCTTCCAGCGGGAGAGGACATACGGGAACGCCCCACCCGGGCGGGATCGTGTTTCCCCAGACCGCCCGGCTCGACCGTGCCCGCAGACGACTCATGATTGCGGGTCCGCGAACTCCCCGACGGTCTGCCGCACCGTCGCGGAAAATCGGAACTTTGTCGCTTTTTCCGGCAAAGCTTGTTTGTCCAGCTACTTCATGACTGAACGTGCTTGATAATGTCCCCCATTATCGAGTGGTCGATAGGTCCCAGCCCTGTTCAACTGCCAGTTGAACATATCAACGGTCCGGCAGGCCCGTCAACGACTGACAGGGCAGGGCGCGCCGGGGGTAGTTTTTCCCCGCTTCGTCTCCCGCCGCTCACTCCCCTGATGACCCAATCTGGCCGATGACCTGGCCTTTTCTTGATCGAGGCGTGATCGACTCCGTGCCCGGTGCGAGCGGCTCCCAGGGCCGTCCAGGACCCGGCGGGGGCCGGACCGGGGCCGAGCGGCCGGACCGCCGCGCGGGCTCCCCGGGGAATTAAGCCGCCGTTCACCGGTCCTTTCCCGGGTCGGCGAGCGCATTCGCCGGCCGGTCCCGGCCGGGCATTAATGCTTTTCCACCGGATGGCCGCCGCGTCGTTGACATCGGCCGACGGGTGCTGCTATTCACTTCTGCAGCAATGCTTCCCAGGCTCGACGGCGTACGCGCCGGTGAGCCGGAGCCGCCGGGGAACGAAGTGTGGCTGTCCCTACTCGGCCGGACGTCCAGACCCATACCGGACAGCCCGGCCGGTCAGTAACTTCGAATGCATCGCAAGACCTCGAACGCACCACCAGACTTAAGGAACCGGACATGGCCAACTTCACGATCGACACCGCGGCGCTCAACGACCCCCGCACCAAGCAGGCGTTCGACACGATCAAGAAGTGCGTCGGCTTCTTCGGCATCGTCAGCGCCATCGTGCTCGCCACCTGCGTGGTGGTCGCCTTCATGCACCAGGAGGTCACGACGTTCATGTGGGTGCGGGGCGCGATCCTGCTCCTGGTCGCCCCGCTGATGCTGAGCTGGGTCAACAAGGCCGCCAACGGCGCGGGGGGTCCGTACGACCGGCTCGCCACCGTCTCCGTCATCCTGCCGATCGCGATCATCGCGGTGGACCTGATCCCGGGCATCTGCCCGGCCTGGTACGCCGTCATGCAGGGCATCAGCGCGCTGCCGCTGATCGGGGTCGCGGTGCTGACCCGCAACAGCCAGGTCCGCGCGGCGTTCCGCAAGCAAAAGTAGTAACACTCCGGCCGAGCGCCCTCGTCGATCGCCGAACAGCCCCCTCGAGTTTCCCGAGGGGGCTGTTCGCTGTCTGTCATCGGACCGGCGGGTTCACCGACCCAGTGCGGTCCCGATGACCGGAACCCGCTCCGCGAGCGCTCGCGGAGTGCGGCATTCGAAGAACTCCGTGAGACCGACCGACACACCGCTCACCTTGTGCAGCTCCTGCATCGCCACCGCCGCCAGCATCGAATTCCCGCCGTGGGCGAAGAAGTCAGTGTCCTCGTCCACGTCGTCACGACGCAGCACAGTGCGCCAGACCTCGATCAACCCGTCGGTGATCTGTACCGAACCCGACCCCGGTGCCGAAACCGGGCCGGCGGTGCGAGGCCGTTCCGCCAGCGAGCGGTCCAGCGCCGGATAATCGACCTTCCCATTGGCGTTGATCGGGATCGACTCGAAGACCAGAAGCTCGCCGACGGTCATCGAGGCGGGGAGGCGTTCGCGCAGGTGCTCTCGGACGCTGTCCAGGTCGACACCACTCTCGGACGGCTCCAGGCAGCCGACGAGTACGGCATCGGCTGTCGGGTCGCCGACGACCAGGACCGCGGCGGCGGCGACTTCGGGGTGGGCCAGCAGGGTCGTTTCGATCTCGCCCAGTTCGATCCGGTTGCCGCGCAGTTTGACCTGGCGGTCGCCGCGGCCGAAGAGGTCCAGGGTGCCGTCGGCGCGCCAGCCTGCCAGGTCTCCGGTGCGGTAGAAGCGGCCGTGCACCGGGTGCACGCCGAAGCGGGCCGCGTTCAGTTCTGGGCGGTCGTGGTAGCCGATGGCCACTCCGGCCCCCGAAATGCACAGTTCGCCGCGGACGCCGACCGGCAGTTCCCGGTCGTGCCGGTCCACGACGTGCACCTGGGTGTTGGCGATCGGGCCGCCGACGTCGAGCCGCGGTCCGGGGTCGTCGGCGATGACACGGGAGGTCGACCAGATCGCGGTTTCGGTCGGGCCGTACGCGTGGTGCAGCACGCAGCCGGCGGTCAGCAGGCGACGGGCCAGCGATACCGGAACCGGTTCGCCGCCGGTGATGACGCTGCGGCCGCGCAAGCAATCCGCCATGCGGTCGAGGACCAGCCGCCAAGTGGTCGGGGTGGCCTGCACGAACCGCGCGTCGTACCGTTCGACCAGTTCGCGCAGCACCCGGCCGTCGCTGCGGGCCGGGTCCGGCGCGGCGGCGAGGCGGCATCCGGAGACCAGGGACACGAACAGTTCCACGCCGGACATGTCGAAGGCGAAGGTGGTCGTCCACAGCATCGTGTCCGCCGGGCCGGCGTCCAGTTGCCGGGCGAAGTGGCTCGCGACGTTGGCCAGCGCGCCGTGCGTGATGAGTGTCCCTTTAGGACGTCCGGTGGAGCCGGAGGTGTAGATCAGGTACGCGCAGGAGGCCGGATCCGGTGCCGGGGGCGCGCTGTGGTCCGCCGGAAGCGCGTCCTCGGCGGGGGAAGCGGACAGCACGGCGAGGTCGGAGGTGGCGAACTGGCCCATGTTTCCAGCCGCTATCAGGATTTTCGCGCCCGAGTCGGCGAGCTGGTACCGGATTCGGTCCTCGGGGTGTGCCGCGTCCAGGGGCACGTAGGCCGCGCCGGCGAGCCAGGTGCCGAGGACCGCGGTGACGAGTTCGGGGCCGCGCGGGAGCGAGATCGCCACCCTGTCCCCCGGGCCGATCCCGGCTTCCCGGAGCACGGCGCATTGGGCGACGGCCGCGTGCCACAGCTGGCCGTAGTCGACGAAGCGCTCCCCTTCGCCGACGGCGCTGGTCTCAGGTGCGCGCACGGCGCGGGTGTGGACGGCCTCGAGCACCGAGGCCGGTTCGACGGGTCGCGCGGTGTCGTTGGCCGCTGAGATGATTTCGTGGTCCTTCGCGCTCCACCACGGCAGGTCGCCGACGCGGCGCTCGGGGTCCTCGGCCACGGCGGAAAGCACTGTCTCGTACCGGGCCAGCAGCAGGCGGACCTGCTCTTCGGGCAGGAGTTCGGGCTGGTACCTGGCCGAAACCAGGTCGCCATCGACAGCGATCTCGAGTTCGACGCCGTCGTCGGCACCGAGGTCCCGGGAGAACGCGTACCGCGCGCGCCTGGACGAATCCGCAGGATTTTCCCCCTGCTGGACAAGAAGTTCCCGAACGGTCCACAGTGGATCGACGTGCAGTCGCCGGCGCACGTTCCCGAGAAACAGGTCCCGTCCGGCGCCATGCGTTTCGAGCAGCACGGCGAAGGCGCCGAGCAGCACCTCGAACTCCGGGACGCCAAGGGATTCGGCCTGTGCGCGGACGGCGCGGACCGTCTCCGCGGACAGCCGGTGCCCGATCCGAGCGGCCGCGGCCGGTTCGCCGGAAGCAGGTGCCACGCAAGCCAGTTCTTCGCCCTGCCAGGCACGCGTCGTGTCCATGTCAGATACCCAGTTCCTTGTCGATGAGATCGAAGATCTCGTCGTCGGTCGCCTCGGTGATGTCGTCGTCGGAATCGTCGACGGACCCGGGATCCGGTGCGCTGCCCCGGAATTCCTCCACCAGCAGCTCCAGCCGGTCCGCCAGGCGGGCCCTGCCCTCGCCCCGCGCGCCGATCCCGGCCAGCAGCGACCGCAGCCGGTCCAGTTCGGCCAGCACCGGACGGTGGTCTGCTTCCCGGTCGGCGAGCTGCCCATGCAGGTAGCGGGCGAGCTCCACCGGGGTCGGATGGTCGAAGACCACCGCGGCGGGCAGCCGGAGGCCGAGCGCGCCACTGAGCCGGTTGCGGAATTCCAGCGCGGTCAGCGAATCGAAGCCGAGCTGGCGGAAGTACCGGGCCGCCTCGACCGATTCCGGGCCGGATTTCCCGAGCACCAGCGCCGCCTGCGCGAGCACCGCGTTCAGGATCGCGCCTTCGAGCTGTTCGGGCGGCAGCGCGGCGAGTTCCCTGGCCAGTGCGCTGCTCCGGCCGGGGTCGGCGGCTCCGGCGGTCCGCCGTCCTGGCCGGACCAGCCCGGTCATCAGCGCGGGGACCGGGCTGCCGGAGCGGCGCAGCGCGCCCAGGTCCAGTTGGGCGGTGACCAGCAGCGGGTCCGTCCGCCCGGTGGCGACGTCCAGCAGCGAGAGCCCGTCGGCCACGGCGAGCGGGCGCAGGCCGTGGCGGGTCATCCGCTGCCGTCCGGCTTCGGTGAGTTCCCCGGCCATGCCGTTCTCCCAGGGGCCCCAGGCCAGCGAGGCGGCGGGCAGTCCTTGCTGGCGACGGTGCGCGGCGAGCGCGTCGAGGAAGGTGTTGCCCGCCGCGTAGTTGGCCTGTCCGGGACTGCCCCAGACCCCGGCCACCGAGGAGAACAGGGTGAAGGTGTCGAGGTCGAGATGCCTGGTCAGCTCGTGGAGGTTCCAGGCGGCGTCGGCCTTGGGGCGCATGACCTGGTGGATCTGCTCCGGGGTGAGCGAGCCGACGACGCCGTCGTCGAGCACGCCCGCGGCGTGGACCACGCCGGTCAGCGGCTCGGTCTCGGGCAGTCCGGCGAGCACTTCGGCCAGCTGGTCGCGGTCGGCGACGTCGCAGGCGATCACCCGCACTCTCGCCCCGGACCGGGCCAGTTCGCCCGCCAGTTCGGGCATGCCCGCCGCGCCCATGCCCCGCCGCGAGGCGAGCAGCAGGTTCTTGGCCCCGCCCGGCCGCGCCAGGTGCCGGGCGACCAGTCCGCCGAGCGCGCCGGACGCCCCGGTCACCAGCACGGTCCCCGCCCGACCGGACGGCGCGGGCACGGTCAGCACGATCTTCTCGGGCCCGCCGCGGTTCACCCGGGCGAACGCCGCCGCCGCGTGTCGGATGTCCCAGCACTCCACCGGCAGCGGGCGCAGCACACCCTCGGCGAGCGGGGTCGACAGCGACGCCAGCAGCGGGCCGAACGCTTCGGGAGCCGGAAGTCGGTCGGCACGCACGGTTTCCCGTCCGGGAGCCGAAGCGGCGTTCTCGGTGCGGTGCTCCTCGTCGAGTCCCGCTTCGGACAGCACGCGCCACGCGGACCGTTCCGCGACCGCGACGACGTCCGCGCCCTGATACCGCGCCAGCCGCACCGCGGCCAGCCCGGCCGCCGACGCGGCGTCGTGGATGAGCACTCGCTGTCCTGGTCGGATGTCGGCCACCGCGTGCCACGCGGCGAGTAACGCCAGCGGAGCGGCGGCCGCCTGCGGGTGCGACCAGCCCGCCGGGATCGGCAGCAGCAACCGGGCACCGGTCACCGCGGTGGGGCCGAACGCGCCGTCGAACACGCCCAGGACCGCGTCCCCGACGGCGAACCGGGTCACGCCGGGGCCGGTTTCCAGCACCACTCCGGCGCCTTCTCGGCCCAGGGGCCCGGAACCGCCGTCCAGCACGGTGCGCACGTCTTCGACGTTCACCCCGGCGGCGCGGATGCCCACCCGGACCTCGCCGTCCGCGAGCGGGACGCGGTCTTTCTCGCGCAGTTCCAGGTCTTCCAGCGAGGGCGCGGTGAAGCCGAGCTGCCAGTCCGGTCCGGCGGGCACGGCGAGGCCGTCCGCTTCGGCCCGGTGCAGGCGCGGCACCAGCACTTCCGCGCCGCGGATCGCGAATTCGGGTTCGCGCAGCACGGTCGCGGCCAGCACCAGTGCGCCGGTGCCGTCGACTCGGTCCACGTCGGCCAGCGCGATCCGCTCCGGGTGTTCGCCCGCGGCGCCGCGAATCAGGCCGACGACCCCGGCCCCGTCCAGACGGACGCCGACGCCGGGCGTCGCGGCCACGGCTCGTTCGGTCACCACCACCAGCTGCGAACTCTCCATCGCGTCCGCCGCGAGCCAATCGCGTACCACGTCCAGCACGTGCAGCACGGCCTCGCGGGCCTGCCCGGCGATGCCTGCCGCCAGGTCCTCGCCGCGAGGGCAGCAGACGACGACCACCTCGGGCACCGCGGCCCCGGCCTCGACCGCGGCGATCAGCCCCGCGACGTCCGCGTAGTCCGTGGCGCCCGGCACGGCCAGTCCGCCGTCGCCGCCGAGGACGGCCGACGAAAGGACGGGAGCCGCGTCGGGCAGTTCGACCGGCGCCCATTCGATCCGGAACAGCCCGTCGTGGGTCCGGTCCAGCGAAGCGGCGGTCAACGGGGTCAGCACCACCGACTGCGCGGAGACGACGAGCTGTCCGGCCGGGTCGGCCAAGGTCACCTCGACGCCCTCGGCGGCCGGGGCCAGGCGGACCCGCGTCGCGATCGCGCCGGAGGCGTGCACGTCCACACCGCTCCACATCGTGGGCAGCGACGGCGCACCGCCGGTGGACTCGGCCAGCTGGGTCAGGTGCAGGGCTGCGTCGAGCAACGCGGGGTGGACGCCGTATCCGGCGACGTCGGTGCCCTCGGGCAGGGCTACGTCCGCGAAGACCTCGTCGCCGCGCCGCCACGCCGCGCGGACGCAGCGCACGGCGGGCCCGTGGCTGGCTCCCGAGGCGGCCAATTCTTCGTACAGCGCAGTGACATCGATGGTTTCCGCGCCGGCCGGTGGCCACTGCGAACTCCACGAGACCAGTCCGGCGTCGTGGCCGCCAGGGGCGAGCGTGCCGGACGCGTGCCGCACCCACGGGGCGTCGCCGATCCGGGTGTGCACCGCCACCGGCCGCCGCTCGTCGGCGTCCGCTTCGCCGACGGTGACCTGCATCGACACGCTGTCCCGGCTCGGCAGCACCACCGGCGTCTCGACGAGAAGTTCTTCGAGCTGACCGCATCCGGCCTCGTCCCCGGCGCGGATCGCCAGGTCCGCCAGCGCCGCGGCGGGCAGGATCGTCCGGCCTGCCAGTGTCGAGTCCGCGAGCCAGGACGGGGTTCCCGGAGCGAGGCGACCGGTGAGCATGACCCCGCCGGTGGCGGGCAGTTCCGCAACAGCGCCCAAGAGCGGATGTTCGGGGCTGCGCAGGCCGAAGTCGTCGGCACGGCCGCCCGCGACCGCGTTCAGCCAGTACCGCCGGTGCTGGAAAGCGTAGGTGGGCAGCTCGACCCGGCGAGCACCCGTGCCGTCGAAAACGTTGTGCCAGTCGAAGTCCAGGCCACGAACGTACACTTTGGACACCGCCGTCAGCAGCGCCCGGACCTCGTCACGTCCGCGCCGCGCCACCGGAATCCACACCTCGTCCGCCTCCTCGGGACGGCTAAGCGGACCCATCCCCGACAAGACCCCGTCCGGGCCGACCTCGACAAACGTCCGCACCCCCAGTTCCCGCAGGGTTCCCGCCACGTCCGAGAAGCACACCGCCTCGCGCACATGCAGCACCCAGTAGCCCGGGTCGGTCACCTCGTCGGCCACAACGCGCCCGGTCAACCCCGACACCAACGGGATCGTGGGACGATGGCACTCCACCGAGTTCACGACCTCGGCGAACCGCGCCAGCATCGGCTCCATCAACGGCGAATGGAACGCGTGCGATACCGACAACCGCTTCGTCCGGCAACCCGCGCCCGCCAGTTCCGCCGCGGCCGCCAGAACCTCGTCCTCCACCCCGGAAATCACCACCGCCTTCGGGCCGTTCACCGCGGCCACCCCCACGCCCGGACGGCCCGCGATCACCTCCGACACCTGCTCCGCGGTCGCCTCCACCGCCACCATCGCCCCGCCGGTCGGCAACTCCTGCATCAACCGACCACGAGCCGCGACCACCGCACACGCGTCGGGCAGCGACCACACTCCGGCAACATGGGCAGCCGCCAGCTCGCCGATCGAATGGCCCGCGACCACGCTCGGCCGCATCCCCCACGACTCCAGCAGCCGGAACAGGGCGACCTCGACCGCGAACAACCCCGACTGCGCCCACACCGTGTCGTTGAGGTCGCCGTGCTCGCCCCGGATCACCGCCGCGGGTGAACCGTCCAAATGCTTCTCCAACCCGGCACACACCGCGTCAAAGGCTTCCGCGAACACCGGAAACACCGAGTACAGGCCCAACCCCATGCTCAAGCGCTGCGCACCCTGACCAGTGAAAACAAACCCGACCTTGCCGAGCGACCCCACCACACCCGACACCACGCCGGCGGATTCACGCCCCGCGGCCAACGCCGCCAGCCCTTGGCCATGGTCACCCAACACGACCGCACGGTGCTCCAACGCCGCCTTGGCCGCCAACGACCACCCCACATCCAGCGGCTCATCAGCCAACCCGGCCAACCGCGCCGCCTGTGCGGCCAAGCCTTCCGCCGAACGCGCCGACACCACCCACGGCACCACCGGCAACACGACATCAGCCTCGACCGGAGCCTCCGCGACCGCCGGAGCCTGCTCCACGATGACGTGGGCGTTCGTCCCGGAGAACCCGAACGACGACACCCCCGCCCGACGAGGACGGTCACCGACCTCCGGCCAGGACACCGCCTCGGTCACCAACCGCACCGCGCCCGAATCCCACTCCACCCGCGTGGACGGCTCCTCGGCGTGCAACGTCGCGGGCACCACGCCCCGACGGATCGCCGACACCATCTTGATCACCCCGGCCACCCCGGCAGCCGCCTGCGCATGGCCGATGTTCGACTTCACCGACCCCAGCAGCAACGGCCGGTCCGCGGGCCGGTCCTGTCCGTACGTGGCCAGCAGGGCTTCCGCCTCGATCGGGTCACCCAGCCGGGTCCCGGTCCCGTGCCCGTCCACGACGTCCACGCCGTCCGGCCCCACCCCCGCGCGCGCCAACGCCGCACGGATCACCCGTTGCTGCGAAGGACCGTTCGGCGCAGTTAAGCCGTTCGACGCACCGTCCTGGTTCACCGCCGAACCCGCCACCACCGCCAGTACCCGATGCCCGTTGCGCCGCGCGTCCGAAAGTCGCTCCAGCACCAAAACCCCAGAACCCTCGCCCCAGCCGACACCGTCGGCACCGTCCCCATAGGACTTGCACCGACCGTCCGGCGACAGGCCCCGCTGCCGCGAAAAGTCGATGAACGTGGCCGGGGTGGACATCACCGTCACGCCACCGGCCAGCGCCAGCGAGCACTCCCCCGCGTTGAGCGACTGCGCAGCCAAATGCAGCGCGACCAGCGACGACGAGCACGCGGTATCCACCGTCACCGCCGGACCCTCCAGGCCCAGCGCGTAGGAGATCCGGCCGGAGGCGATCGAGCCCATGTTGCCGGTGGCGAGGTAGCCCTCGGACTGCTCGCGCGCCTGGTTCCAGATCAGGTAGTCGTGGTAGAACAGCCCGGCGAACACCCCGGTGTCGCCGCCGCGCAACGAGTTCGGGTCGATCCCGGCGTCCTCCAACGCCTCCCACGACGTCTCCAGATACACCCGCTGCTGCGGATCCATCGCGAGCGCCTCGCGAGGGCTGATGCCGAAGAACTCCGCATCGAAACCACTTGCCCCGTAAAGGAAACCGCCTTCCACGCAGATGCTCTTGCCGAGCGCGTCCGGGTCAGGGTCGAGCAGGTCGGCGGGCCAGCCCCGGTCGGCAGGCAGCGGGCCGATCGCGTCGGTGCGCGCTTCGAGCAGTTCCCACAGCTGGTCCGGGGACGAGACCCCGCCGGGGAACCGGCAGGCCATGCCGACGATCGCGACAGGTTCTTGCTTGCGCTCCTCGGCTTCGCGGAGGCGCTCGCGGGTCTGGTGCAGTTCGGTGGTGACCCGCTTCAGATAGTCGCGGAGCTTGTCCTCGTTCGACATCCGGGAGTCCTTCCTCTTTCGTGCGCGGAGTTCAGATCCCGAGCTGTTTGTCGATGAAGTCGAACATGTCGTCGTCGCTGGCGGACTGGAGCTGGTCGGCGACCGAATCGTCGGCGCCGCCCTCCGATTCGGTCAGCGCGGCGAGCAGGTCGGTGAGCCGGGCGGCGACCCTCGCCCGCGCGGTGTCGTCGGCCCGCAGTTCGACGAGGGAGGCTTCGAGCCGGTCGAGGCCCGAGTAGGCCGACAGCGCGGGCTGCTCCGCGGCCTCCCCGGTCTCGGCGCCGAACATCCCTTCCAGCAGGAAGTCCGCCAGTGCGCTCGAGGTCGGGTAGTCGAAGACCGCGGTGGGCGAAAGGCGTTCCCCGGTGGCCTCGTTCAACCGGTTGCGCAGCTCGATCGCGGTCAGCGAGTCGAAGCCGACTTCGCGGAACGGGCGGTCCGCGTCGAGCCCGCCGGTCCCGGCCAGGCCCAGCACCAGAGCGGCCTGCGTGCTGACCAGCTCGCGGAGCGCGTCCCGGCGTTCCGGTTCGCTCAGGTCGTGAAGCGTGCTGCGGGCGTCCACGACGCGTTCGCCGACCGCGCGGCGGGCCGGCGCCGAGGGCCGGGCGCTGGGCACCAGGGCCGACAGCAGCGGCGGCACCTCCCCGGACCGGCGCACTCCGGCCAGGTCGAGCCGGGCCGCCACCAGCAGCGGAGCGCACTGGCCCAGCGCGGCGTCGAGCACGCGCAGCCCTTCCGGTTCCGGCAGCGGAGCCAGCCCTTGGCGCGACATCCGCCGCCAGTCGGCTTCGGTGAACTCGCCCGCCATCCCGGATTCCCACGGACCCCACGCGATCGACACCGCGGGCAGGCCCCGCTGGCGGCGGTGCGCGGCGAGCGCGTCGAGGAAGGTGTTGCCCGCC
This sequence comes from Amycolatopsis sp. lyj-90, assembly GCF_046549035.1. Taxonomy (NCBI): domain Bacteria; kingdom Bacillati; phylum Actinomycetota; class Actinomycetes; order Pseudonocardiales; family Pseudonocardiaceae; genus Amycolatopsis; species Amycolatopsis sp. lyj-90. The sequence goes on along the minus strand of NZ_JAJPWP010000004.1, from coordinate 353,415 downwards.
GCGTAGGCGGCCTGTCCGGCGTTGCCCCAGATCCCGGCGACGGAGGAGAACACCACGAAGAAGTCCGGGTTCATCGGCTGCGTCAGCTCGTGCAGATGCCAGGCCGCGTCCACCTTCGGGCGCAGTACCGCGGTCATCCGCTCGTCGGTCAGCGAGCCGATGACCCCGTCGTCGAGGACCCCGGCCGAATGCACCACGCCGGTCAGCGACACGCCGTCCAGCACTCCGGCGAGCTGCTCGCGGTCAGCGGCGTCGCACGCCAGCATCGTGGTTTCGACGCCGCGTTGTTCCAGGTCCGCGGCCAGCTCGGCGAGCCCGGGGGCGTCGGCGCCGCGCCGGGACAGCAGCAGCAACCGCTTGGCGATACCGGTTTCGGCCAGCCGCAGGGCGACCAGCCGGCCCAAGGCTCCGGAAGCGCCCGTGATCAGCACCGTGCCCGCGGCCCGGGTGTCGTCCGGGGCAGGTGGCGAAACCCGGGTCAGCCTCGGCACCCGCACCTCACCGGCGCGCACCGCGAACTCGGACTCCCCCGCCGCGATCCCGGCACGCACCCAGTCGAGGACGGCGGGACTGGCCAGATCGTCCACATCGGACAGCACGATCCGGCCGGGGTTCTCCGACTGCGCGACGCGGACGAGGCCCCACACCGGCGCGGTCGCCAGGTCCAGGGCGAGCCCGTCGCCGACGTCGACCGCGCGTTCGGTGACCACGGCGAGCCGGGTTTCGGTGTCCGTGGCGAGCCATGCCCGCAGCCGGGCCAGCACGTCGAGCGCGACGGCGTTGGCCTGTTCCGGCAGTTCGCCGTCGAGCGTCGGCACCGTCAGCAGTTCGAGGTCGGCGTTCGAGGAGTCGGCGGGCGGGACCGACGTCCACTCGACCGCGTAGGTCGAGCCGTCGGAACTCGCGGTCAGCTCTTCAACGCTTGCCGTGCGCAGGGCCAGCGTCCCGACCGACGCCACCGGCTCGCCGGAGGCGTCGGCCAGCGCGAGCGCGATCCCGCCCGGCACCGGCGAGATCCGCACCCGGGCCGCCGAAGCGCCGGACGCGTGCACCACCACGTCGTTCCAGGCGAACGGCAGCCGCAGGCCCTCGGTGTCCACTCCGGCCGCGTGCAACGCCGCGTCGAACAGGGCGGGGTGCACGCCGAACCCTGCGATGGGAACGCCTTCGGGCAGTTCGACTTCGGAGAACAGCTCCTCGCCGCGCCGCCAGACCGCGCGGACGCCCTGGAACACCGGCCCGTATTCAAGCCCGGTCTTGGCCAGCTCCGGATAGAAACCGTCCAGGTCGATCGGCTCCGCGCCGGCCGGTGGCCACTGCGCCAGGTCTGAGCCGTCGGCGGGGGCGGCTCCGGCGGACACCGCGCCCGCCGCGTGCCGGACCCATTCGCCGTCGCCGCTCTTCGCGTAGACAGTGAGCGCACGGCGGCCGGTGTCGTCCGGACCGTCGACGGTGAGCTGAATCCGGGCCGAGACCCCGGTTTCGAGCTTGAGCGGGGCCTCGATCAGCAGCTCGTCGATGTGGTCGCAGCCCACCTCGTCGGCGGCGCGGACGACCATGTCCAGCAGCGCGGTGCCCGGCACGAGGACCTGCCCGGCAACCGCGTGGTCGGCCAGCCACGGCTGTTCGCCGAGCGAGAGCCGGCCGGCGAGCATGACCCCGCCGGTGGCGGGCAGTTCCGCAACAGCGCCCAGGAGCGGGTGCTCGGGGCTGTCCATGCCGAGGTCGTCGGCGTGGCCGCCGGTGAGCGCGTTGAGCCAGTACCGCTGGTGCTGGAAAGCGTAGGTGGGCAGCTCGACCCGGCGAGCACCCGTGCCGTCGAAAACGTTGTGCCAGTCGAAGTCCAGGCCACGAACGTACACTTTGGACACCGCGGTGAGCAGCGCACGGACCTCGTCGCGTCCGCGCCGTGCCACCGGTATCCACGTCTCGTCACGACCGTCGGGGCGGCTCAGCGGGCCCATTCCCGACAGGACCCCGTCGGGGCCGACCTCGACGAAGGTCCGGACTCCCTGGTCCCGCAGGGTGCTCGCGACGGCGACGAAGTCCACGGCCTCGCGCACATGCCGCACCCAGTAGCCCGGGTCCGTCACCTCGTCGCCGACCACGCGCCCGGTCAACCCCGACACCAACGGGATCGTCGGACGATGGCACTCCACCGAGTTCACGACTTCGGCGAACCGCGCCAGCATCGGCTCCATCAACGGTGAATGGAACGCGTGCGACACCGACAACCGCTTTGTCCGGCAACCCTCCAGTTCCGCCGCAGCCGCCAGCGCCTCGTCCTCCACCCCGGAAATCACGACTGCCTTCGGGCCGTTCACCGCGGCTATACCCACCCCGGCGCGGCCCTCGATCACCTTCCGAACCTCGTCTTCGGTCGCCTCGACGGCGACCATCGCACCGCCGGTCGGCAACTCCTGCATCAACCGGCCGCGAGCCGCGACCACCGCACACGCATCCGAAAGCGACCACACGCCGGCCACATACGCGGCCGCCAGCTCGCCGATCGAATGGCCCGCCACCGCACTCGGCCGCACACCCCACGACTCCAACAACCGGAACAGGGCGACCTCGACCGCGAACAACCCCGACTGCGCCCACACCGTGTCGTTGATATCCCCATACTCACCCCGGATCACCGCCGCGGGTGAACCGTCCAAATGCTCTTCCAATCCGGCGCACACCGCGTCAAAGGCTTCCGCGAACACCGGGAACACCGCGTGCAGCCCGGCACCCATGCCTAGCCGCTGCGCACCCTGACCAGTGAAAACAAACCCGACCTTGCCGAGCGACCCCACCACACCCGACACCACCTGGGCGGACTCGCGGCCCTCGGCCAGTGCGGCCAATCCCTGGCTGTGATCGCCCAGCACGACAGCACGGTGCTCCAACGCCGCCCGGGAAGCCAGCGACCACCCCACGTCCAGCGGCTCATCAACCAACCCCGCCAACCGCGCCGCCTGTGCGGCCAAGCCTTCCGGCGAACGCGCCGACACCACCCACGGCACCACCGGCAGCTCGACGTCGATCTCGACGGGAAGCTCCGCGACCTCCGGCACCTGCTCCACGATGACGTGCGCGTTCGTCCCGGAGAACCCGAACGACGACACCCCAGCCCGACGCGGCCGATCGCCGACCTCCGGCCACGACGTCGCCTCGGTCACCAACCGCACCGCGCCCGAATCCCACTCCACCCGGGTGGAGGGCTGTTCCGCGTGCAGGGTCGCGGGCACCACGCCGCGGTGCATCGCCGACACCATCTTGATCACCCCGGCCACCCCCGCGGCGGCCTGTGTGTGCCCGATGTTCGACTTCACCGACCCCAGAAGCAGCGGCTGGTCGGCCGGTCGGTCCTGTCCGTACGTGGCTAGCAGGGCTTCCGCCTCGATCGGGTCGCCCAGCCGGGTTCCCGTGCCGTGCCCGTCGACGACGTCCACGCCGTCCGGCTCCAGTCCCGCGCTGGCCAGTGCCGCACGGATCACCCGTTGCTGCGACGGACCGTTCGGCGCGGTCAAGCCGTTCGACGCACCGTCCTGATTCACCGCGCTGCCGGCCACCACCGCCAACACCCGATGCCCGTTGCGCCGCGCGTCCGAAAGCCGCTCCAGCACCAAAACCCCAGAACCCTCACCCCAACCGACACCGTCGGCACCATCCCCATAGGACTTGCACCGACCATCCGGCGACAGGCCCCGCTGCCGCGAAAAGTCGAAGAACGCGCCCGGGGTGGACATCACCGTCACCCCACCCGCCAGCGCCAGCGAGCACTCCCCCGCGTTGAGCGACTGCGCCGCCAAATGCAGCGCGACCAGCGACGACGAACACGCGGTATCCACCGTCACCGCCGGACCCTCCAGGCCCAGCGCGTAGGAAACGCGGCCGGAAGCGACCGAACCCATGCTGCCGGTGCCCAGGTAGCCTTCCGAGTCTTCGTGGACCTGATGCCAGGACAGATAGTCGTGGTAGAACAGCCCGGCGAACACCCCGGTGTCACTGCCCCGCAACGAGTTCGGGTCGATCCCGGCATCCTCCAACGCCTCCCACGACGTCTCCAGATACACCCGCTGCTGCGGATCCATCGCGAGCGCCTCGCGAGGACTGATGCCGAAAAACTCCGCATCGAAACCACTCGCCCCGTAAAGGAAACCGCCCTCCGCGGCGACGCTCTTCCGTACCGCGTCCGGATCGGAGTCGACCAGGTCGGCGGGCCAGCCCCGGTCGGTCGGAAAGGTCCCGACCGCGTCAGTGCGCGAGGCGAGCAGCTCCCACAGCTCCGCCGGGGAGGACACGCCGCCGGGGAACCGGCAGGCCATGCCCACGATGGCGATGCGGTCCTCGCCGGTGGCCGCGCGCGGTGCGACGCGCGCGGGGGCGGTCTCGCTCCGGCCGGTCAGTTCGCCCAGCAGGAACGCGGTCAGTGCGGCCGGGGTGGGATAGTCGAACACCACGGTGGCGGGCAGCCGCGCGCCGGTGGCCGCGCCCAGGCGCGTCCGGAGTTCCACGGCGGTCAGCGAGTCGAACCCGGAGTCGCGAAAGGACCGTCCGAAGTCGACAGTCGCGTCCCCGGTCAGGCCGAGCACCTGCCCGGCCTGCGCCAGCACCAGATCCCGCACGAGGTCCGCGCGCCCGGCCTCGCCCAGTGACGCGAGCCGCTCAGCCAACGCGTTCCCGTCGGCGGACGACTGCTCGATGGTGCGTCGGGCGGGTGCCGAGGCGCCGACCAGCCCGGACAGCACCTGCGGCACCTCTCCGGCCCGCCGCAGCGCGGCCAGGTCCAGCCGGGCCGCGACCAGCAGCGGCGCGGGAGCGGCGACCGGACCGGTCACCAGGTCCAACACGACGAGCCCCTGCGCCGCGGACAGCGTCCGCAGGCCCTGGCGGGACAGCCGGGTGCGATCGGTCCCGGTCAGTGCTCCGGCCATGCCGGTGTCCCACGGGCCCCAGGCCAGCGACACCGCGGCGCGGCCCTGCCGGCGTCGATGGGCGGCGAGCGCGTCGAGGAAGGCGTTGCCCGCCGCGTAGTTCGCCTGTCCAGCGGTGCCCCACACCCCGGCGACCGACGAGAACAGGACGAAGAAGTCCAGCTCAGCACCCTCGGTCAGCTCGTGCAACTGCCACGCACCGTCGACCTTCGGCCGCAGCACGGCGGCCATCCGCTCGGCCGTCAGCGACTCGACGACCCCGTCGTCGAGCACTCCGGCGGTGTGCACCACACCGGTGATCGGCACGCCGTCCAGCACCGCGGCCAACTGCGTCCGGTCAGCGACGTCGCACGCGGCGACGGTCACCTCGACACCGGACCGTTCCAGTTCCGCCGCCAGCCCCGGCATTCCCGGTGCCTCGGCTCCCCGGCGGGACAACAAAATCAGCCGCGCGACAGCGCCGGTCTCGGCCAAGTGCCGGGCGACCAGTCCGCCCAGCGCACCGGACGCGCCGGTCACCAGCACGGTGCCCGGACGGGTCCGGGGAGCCGGCCGCGGCGCGGTCGTTCGGGCCAGCCGCGGGACCCGCACCTCGCCGGAACGCACCACGAACCGCGATTCCCCGGCCGCCACTCCGGCCCTCAGAGCCCGCTCGTCAGCACTGTCGTCCACATCGGACAGGACGATCCGGCCGGGATGCTCGGCCTGCGCGGCCGAGACCAGGCCCCACACCGTCGCGGCGGCCACGTCGAGGGGCAGGCCGTCACCGGCGTCCACCGCGCGTTCAGTGACCACGACCAGCCGGGTTTCGGTGTCCGCCGCGAGCCATTCCCGCAGCACGGCCAGCACGTCGGCCGCCGCGGCGTGCGCTTGTTCGGGCACTGGGCCCGCGGCCGGATTCACCCGCAGGACCAGGAAATCGGCGTCTTCGCTGCTCCCCCACCCCGCCCAACGACCGGAGTCCGGGGAGCCGGACGGCACCGGCGCCCATTCCAGGCGGAACAGGTCGTCTCGGGGAGTTTCCCGGCCGGCCGGCAGCGGCCGCAGGGCCAGCGCGCCCACGGTGGCGATCGGTTCGCCCGCCGGATCGGCGAGGACCAGCGACACCCCGTCGGTGGCCTGGGGGCTGATCCGGACCTGGGCGGTCGTCGCGCCGGTCGCGTGGACCCGGACGTCCCGCCAGGCGAACGGGACCTCCAGCCGCACGCCGTCGGCACCGACCACCGCGTGCAGGGCGGCGTCGAACAGCGCGGGGTGCACGGCGAAGCCGGCGACCTCGGTGTCCTCGGGCAGCGCGACCTCGGCGAACAGGTCCGCGCCGAGCCGCCAGACCGCGCGGACGCCCCGGAACACCGGCCCGTAGCCGAGTCCGGCTTCGGCCAGCGCCGGGTAGAAGTTCTCCAGATCGACCGGCACCGCCCCGGCCGGGGGCCACTGCGCGAACCGCACGGCCTCGACCGCGGCACCCGGCCGCACGGTGCCCGCCGCGTGGCGCACCCAGTCGTCGCCGGTACGGGCGTACAGGGCCGCTTCGCGGCTGCCGTCCGGGCCCGGTCCGCTCACCGTGACCTGGACCCGCACCGAATCCTCGAGTACCAGCGGCGTTTCCATCAGGAGCTCGTCGATGTGGTCACAGCCCACCTCGTCGGCGGCGCGGACGACCATGTCCAGCAGCGCGGTGCCCGGCACGAGCACCCGACCCGCCACCACATGGTCGGCCAGCCACGGCTGTTCGCCGAGCGAAAGCCGACCAGTCAGCATCACCCCGCCGGTCGCGGGCAGCTCCACCGCCGCGCCCAGCAACGGATGCCGGGGGCTGTGCAGGCCGAAATCGTCGACGCGACCGCTCGCGACCGCCTTCAGCCAGTACCGCTGACGCTGGAACGCGTAGGTCGGCAGCTCGACCCTCCGGGCACCTGTGCCCGCGAAAACGTGATGCCACTCCACATCCAGGCCGCGCGCATAGACTTTGGACACCGCCGTCAGCAGCGCACGGACCTCGTCACGTCCGCGCCGCGCCACCGGAATCCACGCCTCATCCGCCTCCTCGGGACGGCTCAACGGCCCCATCCCCGACAAGACCCCGTCGGGACCCACCTCGACAAACGTCCCGACTCCCAGTTCCCGCAGGGTTCCCGCCACGGCGACGAAGTCCACGGCCTCGCGCACATGCCGCACCCAGTAGCCCGGGTCCGTCACCTCGTCGCCGACCACGGCCCCGGTCAACCCGGACACCAACGGCAGCTCCGGACGTCGACACTCCACCGAGTTCACGACTTCGGCGAACCGCGCCAGCATCGGCTCCATCAACGGTGAATGGAACGCATGCGACACCGACAACCGCTTCGTCCGACACCCCGCGCCCGCCAGTTCCTCCGCGGCCGCCAGAACCTCGTCCTCGACCCCGGAAATCACCACCGCCTTCGGGCCGTTCACCGCGGCCATACCCACCCCGGCGCGGCCCTCGATCACCTTCCGAACCTCGTCTTCGGTCGCCTCGACGGCGACCATCGCACCGCCGGTCGGCAACTCCTGCATCAACCGGCCGCGAGCCGCGACCACCGCACACGCATCCGAAAGCGACCACACGCCGGCCACATACGCGGCCGCCAGCTCGCCGATCGAATGGCCCGCCACCGCACTCGGCCGCACACCCCACGACTCCAACAACCGGAACAGGGCGACCTCGACCGCGAACAACCCCGACTGCGCCCACACCGTGTCGTTGATATCCCCATACTCACCCCGGATCACCGCCGCCGGCGAACCGTCCAAATGCTCTTCCAACCCGACACACACCGCGTCAAAAGCTTCCGCGAACACCGGAAACACCGAGTACAGGCCCAACCCCATGCTCAAGCGCTGCGCACCCTGACCAGTGAAAACAAACCCGACCTTGCCAAGCGACCCCACCACACCCGACACCACCTGGGCCGACTCGCGGCCCCCGGCCAACGCCGCCAACCCCTCGCCATGGTCACCCAACACGACCGCACGGTGCTCCAACGCCGCCTTGGCCGCCAACGACCACCCCACATCCAGCGGCTCATCAGCCAACCCGGCCAACCGCCCGGCCTGTGCGGCCAAGCCTTCCGGCGAACGAGCCGAGACCGGCCACGGCACCACCGGCAACACGACATCAGCCTCGACCGGAGCCTCCGCGACCGCCGGAGCCTGCTCCACGATTACATGCGCATTAGTCCCCGAGATACCGAACGACGACACCCCCGCCCGACGAGGACGGTCACCGACCTCCGGCCAGGACACCGCCTCGGTCGCCAACCGCACCGCACCCGATTCCCAGTCCACTTGGGACGATGGCTCGCCCGCGTGCAGGGTCGCGGGCAGTTCCTCGTGACACAGCGCGAGCACGGTCTTGATCACGCCCGCCACCCCGGCGGCCCACTGCGCGTGCCCGATGTTCGACTTCACCGACCCCAGCCACAGTGGACGGTTCCGATCCTGACCGTAGGTCGCCAGCAACGCCTGCGCCTCGATCGGATCGCCCAGCCGGGTCCCCGTGCCGTGACCCTCCACGGCGTCGACGTCAGCGGCCTCGATGCCCGCGTCGGCGAGCGCGGCGCGGATCACCCGCTGCTGCGAAGGACCGTTCGGCGCCGTCAACCCGTTCGACGCACCGTCCTGGTTCACCGCGCTGCCGGCCACCACGGCCAACACTTGATGCCCGTTGCGCCGCGCGTCCGAAAGCCGCTCCAAGAGCAGCAGACCGCCGCCCTCGGCCATGCCCATGCCGTCGGCCTGCTCCGCATAGGCCTTGCAGCGGCCGTCCGGCGCCAGGCCCTGCTGGCGGGTGAACCACTCCAGCCACGACGGCGTCGCGTGCACGGTCACGCCGCCGGTCAGCGCCAGCGAGCACTCCCCGGCACGCAACGACTGCGCCGCCAGATGCAGGGCGACCAACGACGAGGAGCACGCCGTGTCGACGGTGAGCGCGGGGCCTTCCAGGCCGAGGGTGTAGGAGACCCGGCCGGAGAGGATGCTGGGCGCGATCCCGGATTGGAGATGCCCCTGAAGCTCTTCGGGCGCGTTGCCGCCGTACCCGGAGGCCGCGCCGCCGACGAACACGCCGGTCGTCGAGCCGCGCAGCCGTTTCGGATCGAGGCCCGCGCGTTCGAACGCCTCCCAGGACAGTTCCAGCAGCATCCGCTGTTGCGGGTCCATCGCCAGCGCCTCGCGCGGGCTGACGCCGAAGAACGCGGCATCGAATTCTCCCGCCGCAGCAAGGAATCCGCCGCCGAGCGTGGCGATGTCGCCGAGGCCGTCCCAGCCCCGATCGGAGGGCAGCGGCCCGACGGCGTCGCCGCCCGCGGTCAGGAGCCGCCACAGTTGCTCGGGGTCGCTGATGTCGCCGGGCAGGCGGCAGCTCATCGCGACGATCGCAATCGGCTCGTCCGCGGCCGCGGAGGTGCGCTCCGGTGTCCGCGCGTCGTCGGCGAGCCCGAGAAGTTCGGTTCGCAGGAACTCGGCCAGTGCGAGCGGGGTCGGATGGTCGAAGGTGAGCGTGCTGGGCAGCTTGCGCCCCAGCGCGGTGCACAGCCGGCCGCGCAGGTCGACCCCGGTGACCGAGTCGAAGCCGATCTCCTTGAAGGTCAGCGCGGAATCCACCGACTCCGGCGACGCGTGCCCGAGGACGGCGGCGGCCTGCGCCCGGACCAGGTCGAGCACCCGCGTGACCTGCTCCGCGGCCGACTTCCCGGCCAACGTCCGCGCCCACCCGGAGACCGGGGCGGCCACGGGTTCCGGCAGGCTCGCGGCGACGCCGTCGAGCCGGCAGGGAGCTCCGGCGTCGAGCCAGAACCGTTCGTGCTGGAAGGCGTAGGTGGGCAGGTCGACGCGGTTCGCCGCGGGCAGCACGGCCGTCCAGTCCACCGGCACGCCGTGCGTGTACGCCTCGGCGAGGGAGGCGAGCAGCCGGGCGCTGTCGCCCTCGTCGCGGCGCAGCGTGCCGCACACCGCACCGGCGTCCGCCAAGGTGTCGGCGATCGCGGCGGTCAGCACCGGATGCGGGGACACCTCGATGAACACCCGGTCGCCGAGAACCCGCACGGCACGGTCGAAACGCACCGGCGCCCGCAGGCTTTCATACCAGTACCCGGCGTCCAGTTCGTCGCCGGTCAGGGTTTCGCCGGTCATCGCCGACACCATCGGCACCCGGCCACGCCGCGGCTCGATCCCCGCCAGCACCGCACGGATCTCCGCTTCCAGCCGCTCCACCTGCGCGGAGTGCGACGCGTAGTCCACCGAAACCATCCGCGCCCGGATGTCCTCGGCGTCCAGCTCCGCCTTCAACTCCGCCAGCGCCGCCGGTTCACCCGAGACCACCACTGCGGACGGCCCGTTGACCGTGGCCAGTGACAACCGCTCGCCCCACCGGGCGAGCCGCTCTTCCACTTCGGCCACGGTCGCGTTGACCGACAACATGCCGCCCAGACCCGCGAGCGCGGTCAGCGATTTCGACCGCAGAGAAACGATCCGCGCACCGTCCTCGAGGGACACCATCCCCGCGACCGTGGCCGCCGCGATCTCGCCCTGGGAGTGGCCCACCACCGCAGCGGGCACGACACCCGCGGCTTCCCACGCCGCGGCAAGGGAAACCATCACCGCCCACAACGCGGGCTGCACGACGTCCGCCGACTCCAGCTCGCCTTCGAGCACCTCGGACAGCTTCCAGTCCACAAAGGACTCCAACGCCGCCGCGCACTCCGCCAGCCGGGCCGCGAACACCGGATTCGTCCGCGCCAGCGCGAGCCCCATGCCCCGCCACTGCGAACCCTGGCCGGGAAAGACGAACACCGGCCGCCCGGAACCGCGCGCGACCCCGGAGACGACCTCGGCCCCGGGCACCCCGTCGGCGAGACCGGCCAACCCGGTCCGCAGGTCCCCGGTCACCACCGCGCGATGCTCGAACGGGGTCCGGGTGGTGGCCAGCGACCAGGCCAGCTCAGCCGGTTCGAGCCCGGGCCGCGCCGACACCCAGTCTCGCAGCCGGGCCGCCTGCGCCCGCAGCCCCTCGGCCGAGCGAGCGGACAGCACCCAAGCCGGGACCGCTTCCGGCACCGGCACCTGCTCCGTGGTGCCGGGGGCTTCTTCCACGATGACGTGCGCGTTGGTACCGCTGAGCCCGAATCCGGACACCCCGGCCCGGCGCGGACGGTCGCCCGCCGGCCACCGCACCGGTTCGCTCAGCAGCCGGACCGTGCCGCGCGACCAGTCGACGCGCGGGGTCGGCTCCTCGCCGTGCCGGGTCGCGGGCAGCACGCCGTTGCGCAGCGCGAGCACCATCTTGATCACCCCGGCCACCCCGGCCGCGGCCTGGGTGTGCCCGAGGTTCGACTTGACCGAGCCCAGCCACAACGGCTCGTCCCGCTCCCGGCCGTAGGTGGCGAAGAGGGCTTCCGCCTCGATCGGATCGCCGAGAGTGGTCCCGGTGCCGTGCGCCTCCACAGCGTCCACTTCGGACGCGTCGAGCCGGGCATTGGCCAGGGCCTGGCGGATCACCGCCTGCTGCGCCTCGCCGTTCGGGGCGGTCAGGCCGTCGCTCGCGCCGTCGGAGTTGACCGCGGAACCACTCAGCACGGCCAGCACCGGCTGTCCGTCGCGGATGGCGTCGGACAACCGCCGCAACACGAGCAGGCCGACCCCCTCCGACCACACGGTGCCGTCAGCGGCGGCGGAGAACGGCAGGCAGTCCCCCTCCGGCGACAGCGCCCGCAGGCCGCTGAACGCGACGAAGTTGCCGGGCGTCGACATCACGGAGACGCCGCCGGCCAGCGCCAGCGAGCAGTCGCCAGCGCGCAATGCCTGTGCGGCAAGGTGAATCGCGACCAGCGAACTGGACGCGGAGGTGTCCACGGTGAGGGACGGCCCGTGCAGCCCGAGCAGATACGAGACCCGGCCGGACAGCACGCTGGTCGTGGTGCCGGTCAGCAGGTAGCCCTTCACCGGCGAGGGCGCGTCCTCCAGCCGCGGGCCGTACTCCCGGGGCTCCGCGCCGACGAACACCCCGGCGCTGGTGCCCCGGAGCGACTCCGGGACGATGGCGGCCCGTTCGAGGGCCTCCCACGAAGCTTCCAGCAGCAACCGCTGCTGCGGTTCCATCGCCAGCGCCTCTCGCGGCGGAATGCCGAAGAACCACGCGTCGAAACCGGTTGCGTCGTCGAGGAAACCGCCGCGGGCGAGGTAAGTCTTCCCGGCCGCTTCCGGATCTCGGTCGTGCAGGTCCGGCCGCCACGCCCGGTCTTCAGGGAACGCCGACAGCACGTTCCCGCCTTCGGCCAGCAGCTCCCAGAGGTCTTCGGGCGAGCGGACGCCGCCGGGGTACCGGCAGCTCATGCCGACGACGGCCACCGGCTCCGCGCCGTCGGCCGCGCTTCCCGTGCCGTTCGTTCGGTCGGTCTCGTTCACAACACCCTCGGCATTCCGGAGATCTTCTGCGATAGCTGCGCGAATCCCGCCGCTACCTGGCACGGGCGGCGGGCGGGGAAGGACGCGCGAACGCGGGCCTTCCCCGCCCGGTGGGGGTCGGGGCGGGTCCGGTGTCAGCCGGGACGCACCGCAGTTTCGGCGGCGACAGCCAGCTCCGGCGCGGTGAGGCTCATCGTCGTCGAGGCGTCGCGCCGGTCGGCCACCAAGTGCAGGTGCTGCAGACCGTCCGCGGCGGCTTCGCCGAGCACGGCGAGGCAGTCGCAGGCGTCGGTGGTGAACCCGGCGAACCGGTAGGCGATCTCCATCATCCGGTTGCGGTCGGTGGCCCGGAAGTCCGCGACCAGATGCCCGCCCGCCCGCGCGGCCTCGTCGATCAGCCAGTTGAGCAGCACCGCGCCCGCGCCGAAAGTGACCACCCGGCAGGAGGTCGCGAGCAGCTTCAGGTGCCACAGCCGCGGATGCCGTTCCAGCAGCAGCACGCCGACCGCGCCGTGCGGGCCGAACCGGTCGGTGAGGGTGACGGTGAGCACCTCGTGGTCGGGATCGACGAGCAGTTTCCGCAGGTCCGCGTCGGAGTAGTGCACGCCGGTCGCGTTCATCTGACTGGTGCGCAGGGTCAGCTCCTCGACCCGCGACAGGTCGACCTCGTCGGCGCGCTTGATCGCCATCACCAAATCGAGGCTGCGCAGGAAGTCCTCGTCCGGGCCGTTGAAGGTCTCCTTCTCCGCGTCCCGGCGGAAACTGGCCTGGTACATCTCGCGACGGCGGCGCGCGTCGACGGTGACGACCTCGGGGCTGAACTCTGGCAGCCCGGTCAGCTCGCCCGCCTGCGTGGCGTCGTAGCAGCGCACGGCGTCGCTGTGGTAGTTCACCTCCGCCCGCTCCGTCGGCAGGTCGTCGATGAAGGCGATGGTGGTCAGTGCGAAGTTCAGCCGCTCCGCGATCTCCGCCACCGAATCGGACTTGCGGCCCCAGCCGATCTGCGGATGCACGAAGTACTCGGCGAGGCCGAGCTTCTCCAGGTGCTTCCAGGCGAGGTCGTAGTCGTTCTTGCTGGCGACAGAGTTCAGGACGCCGCGGGAGTCGAGTTCGACGATGGTCTCCCGGATCCCCGGGAACAGTTCCACGTCCGGGTTCTCCAGCAGGGTCCCGTCCCATACGGTGTTGTCCAGGTCCCAGACCAGGCATTTGACCAAGGTCGGCTTGTCGGTCACGGAAGTTCTCCTCCCCGGTTGCGCAAGACGTGATCGGCCAGGATCAGCTTGCAGATCTCGTTGCTGCCCTCGATCAGTTCCATCAGCTTCGCGTCGCGGAACGCGCGGGCGGCGACGTGCCCGTCCCCCGCGCCCGTCGAACCGTGCAGTTGAACGGCGGCCGCGGCGGCACGAGCCGCGTAGCCGGCGCTCACGTGCTTGGCGAGCACCGTCAGCGCGCCAAGGTCGGGCGAGAAGCCGTCCCAGCCCTGGCTGGCGTGTTCGCAGGCGCGCAGGCTCAGCTGCTCGGCCACGTACATCTCGGCCAGGTGTTCCTGCACCAGCTGGTGTTCGGCGAGCGCCACCCCGCCCTGGCGGCGGTGCGCGACGTGCCGCGCGGCGGAGTCGAGGCAGGCCCGGATGATGCCGACACATCCCCAGGCGATCGACATCCGGCCGTAGGACAGCGCCGTGGTGAACAGCAGCGACAGCGGCTGCTCGCCCCCGCCGAGTACCGCGGAGGCGGGGATCGCCACGTTGTCCAGGAAAATGTTCGCGTGCCCGGCGGCCCGGCACCCCATCGGATGCGGCACCGGTTCGACCCGCACGCCCTGGGCGTCGGTGGGCACCACGACCGCGGCGGCGCCGTCCCCGTCGCCGTGGCGGGCCACGATGAGCACGAAATCGGCGTAGCGGGTGCCGGTGACCCACTTCTTCTCGCCGTCGAGGACGAATCCGTCCCCTTCCGGCTTGAGACGGGTGCGCATGGCGGCGAGATCGCTGCCCGCGCCCGGTTCGCTGAACCCGACCGCGGTCAGCTCACCGCCGGTGAGCCTGCCGAGCAGCTCGCGGCGCTGCACCTTGTCGCCGAAGCGCTGGACGGTCCACGCCACGATGCCCTGCGAGGTCATGATGCTGCGCAGCGAACTGCACAGTTCGCCTGCCTCGGCGGTGAACTCCCCGTTTTCGGCGCTGCTCAGGCCCCGTCCGCCGAACGACTCCGGCACCTGCGCGCAGAGCAGGCCGCGGGAGCCGAGGTCCCGCAGCAGCCCGGTCGGCAGCTCGCCCTCGACGTCCCAGCCCGCGGCCCGGTCGCCGACGAGCTCGCCGAGCAGGGCGACCTCGTCGGCGATCTTCTCAAACATCGCCGTCCTGGAGCCGGAGCACCAGCTCGGCCATCGCCACCACGGTGCGGAAGTTGTCCAGTTTGAGGTCCGGGCCGACGATGGCGATGTCGTAGGTCGATTCGAGGTGCACGACGAGCTGCATCGCGAACATCGAGGAGACGACGCCGGAGGTGAACAGGTCCTGGTCGGCCTCGACGTCGGTCTTGATGCGCTCGCTGAGGAAGCCGAGCAGCTCCTGCTGAAGGCTTTCCGCGGTGCGCGACGTGGCAGTGGTCTCCCCGGTAGTCATGACGCGACCTTTCCGTAGTCGTAGAAGCCCCGTCCGGTTTTCCGGCCGAGGTGGCCGTCCGCCACCTTCTGCAGCAGCAGGTCGCAGGGGCGGCAGCTTTCGTCGCCGCGGCGCTCGTAGAGCACGTTGAGGGAATCGACCAGGTTCTCCAGGCCGATCAGGTCGCCGGTGCGCAGCGGTCCGGTCGAGTGGCCGAGGCAGCCTTCGAGCAGGCCGTCGACCACCTCGACGGAGGCGACGCCCTCCTCCACCAGCATCGCCGCGGTGTTGATCAGCGGGTGCAGCAGCCGGTTGATCACGAACCCGGCCGAGTCCCCGATCACCAGCGATTCCCGGCCGAGCACCGAAAGCAGCCCGACGGCGTTGTCCAGCACCGCAGGCGCGGTGCGCGGGCCGCGGATCACCTCGACCATCTTGATCAGGTACGAGGGGTTCATGAAGTGCACGCCGACCAGTTCTTCCGGACGCGCGGTCCAGGCGGCCATCTCGTCGATCGGGATGCACGAGGTGTTGGAGATCAGCGTGGTGCCCGGGGACACGATCCGCGAGGCCTCTGTGAGCACCTTTTCCTTCACCTCGGCTACCTCGGTGACGGCCTCGACGACGGTGGTCGCGTCCGCGATCGAGGACAGCGAGGTGCTGGTGGTCAGTCCGGCCGTCGGGCGGTCCGGCAGGACGCCCATCAGCTGGGCGTGCCGGGTCTTCTGCGCGATGGTGGCCTTCGCCGTGTCCAGAACGGACTCGTCGATGTCCACCAGCACGACCGGGACGCCGTGGCCGAGCGCGAGTGTCGAGATGTTCGTGCCCATCACCCCGGCGCCGATGACGGCGAGGCGGTGATCTTCGTAAGCCGTGGTCATACGTTCTTCCCTGCGGTCTCGTGAGCCGATTCCTGCCTTGCTTGTGACGCGCGCACCCACGCGGCCAGCGCCGCGGGAGTCGGGTGCTCGAACACCTCGGTCAGCCCGAGGGGGGTTCCGGTGAGCTCTTCGGCCTGCTGCGCCAGCACGGCGCCGAGCAGCGAATGGCCGCCCGCTTCGAAGAAGTGGGTCCGTGCGGTGGCCTCGCCGCCGAGCAGCTTCGCCCAGATCCGCACCAGGTCCTCGACCACTGCGTCCTCGTGGTCGCGGTCGCCGGTTTCCGGCCGGGCCTCCCGTTCGGCGAGCAGCCGCAGCGCCTCGGTGTCGACGCTGCCGTCGGCGGTCTCCGGCAAGGCCTCCAGCGACACCAACGGCCAGGGGATTTCCTTCGCTGTCAACGGTTTCGCTGCCACCGCGAAGACGACGACGGTGTGTTCCCCTTCGTCCGCCGGGACGGCGACCGCCGCCGCGGCGGACACGCCGGGCTCGTCCAGCAGCGCCGCTTCGAGGTCGCCGAGGTTGACCGGACCGTGCGCGGTGTCGAATCGGCGGCCGAGCTGACCTAGCCATTCGATCGCGCCTTCGGGCAACCAGCGGGCCAGTTCTCCGGTGCGCGCAGGGCCATCGCCGGTGTCCAGGCACAGTTCGCCGCGGACGCCGACGGGCAGTTCCCGTCCGTCCGGAGCGACGATGGAGACTCGGCCGCCGGACAGTGCTCGTTCGCCGGGAGTCAGGGAGAGCCGTTCCTCCAACGCGGCCGCCGCGCGGGCCGGAGTGGCTGCGGGAACTGCAACGGCGATAGGTGCGCGATGGGCACGTTCGACGGTCTCGCGGTCGGTGTCGCTCCACCCGGCGGTTTCGGCCAGCGGCCGGTCCGGTGACCGGGCGGCGGCGACCAGCAGGGCGTCCAGCCGCCGCAGCAGCGCCGCCACGTCGGCGCGGTCCAAGTTCTCGGTGGAGTACCGGAACTGGATCTCCGGGGTGGTCTGCGAGGCGACCAGTTCGAGGTCGAACTTGCTGTAGGGGTTGTCCACCCGCAGCAGCCGGGCGGAATGGCCGGCCACGGCCAGTTCGGTGACCGGCGAGTCGGGCACGAAGTTGAACAGGTGCCGGTAAAGCGCGGTCTGCCAGGTGGAGCCGATGCCGGGCAGTTCGCCGGTCAGCTCCTCCACCGAGGTGTGCGCGTGCGCCATCGCGCCGAGGAAGGCGTCCCGGGCGTGCCGGACGAGCGGGCCGAACCCGGCCGCCAGGTCCACCTGCATCCGGATCGGCACCACGTTCACGTGGTAGCCGATGGCGCCGCTGTTCTCGCCGCGGACGTCGACCGGGGTCCCGACCACCAGATCGGCGCCCGCGCCGTGCGCGACGAGCAGCGCGGAGTAGGCGGCCAGCAGCACCGCCGCGACCGGGGCGCGCAGCTTCCGCTGCAACTGCCCGATCGCCGCCAGCGCTTCGCCGGAGAGCGGGTGGCGCGCGTAGTCGCCGCGCATCATCGGCCGGTGGACGCGGGGCCGTCCGCACCACAGGTCGAGCGTGCCGGGGGTGAAACCGCTCAGGTTTTCGCGCCAGTACTCGAGATCGGCGGGCCGCGGCCGGCTTTCCACGCCCGCCGGGGGCCGCGCCGGGGCGGGCGGCACCGGACGCCCGGCGACGATCGCCTCGTAGACCGGGAGGAACTCCTGCAGGAACAGCGCGGCGGAGGTCATGTCGAACGCCAGGTGGTGCACGCCGAGGCAGAACAGGTCGCCGTCCGGGCCGCGGGCGTGTCCCGCGCGGATCAGCAGATCGCCCTCCAGCGGGAACGGGCGGTCCACGAACGCGGTGAGGTCCTTTTCCAGCTCCGCGCCGGAAAGTTCGAGCGGTTCGACCGTCACCTCGGACACCTCCGCCGAGTCGGCGGGCAGGATCTCCTTGACCAGGTCAGCGCCACCGGCGCGGAAGACCGTGCGGAGCGCCTCGGTGCGCGCCACCACCACGGCCAGTGCCTCCCGCAGCGCGTCCGGGCGCAGCCGCCCCGCCACGTGCAGGGCGAAGCCGAGGTTGTTGATCCCCGCGCCGGGGACCAGTTCCTCCATCAGCCACAGTGCTTTTTCTTTGTTGGTCGTCGCGGTCGTCGTGGCGGCCATCGCGCTCAGAACCCGGAGTGGTCTCGGAGCACCCGCGCGGTTTCGTCGGCGCGCAGCAGGTCGGCGTGGCTGACTTCGAGGCGGAACCGCTTGTCGATCAGCTTGGTCGCGTT
The DNA here is from genome assembly GCF_046549035.1 of Amycolatopsis sp. lyj-90. Taxonomy (NCBI): domain Bacteria; kingdom Bacillati; phylum Actinomycetota; class Actinomycetes; order Pseudonocardiales; family Pseudonocardiaceae; genus Amycolatopsis; species Amycolatopsis sp. lyj-90. The sequence continues at coordinate 335,336 of NZ_JAJPWP010000004.1, read as the reverse complement.
GACCGCGGTGGGGGCGCCGTCCTCTTCCAGCGCCGCGTAATCGGTGGAGGTGAGCGCGAGCGAACGGCCCCAGGCGGAGGCGGGGTCGATGCCCTCGGCGGCGGTGAGCCACGCCATGTAGGTCTCGAAGAACCGGACGACCTCTTCGCCGCGTTCCGGCGCGAGGCCGACCTTGTGGAACGCGCCGGTGGCCACCTCGCGGTAGAGCGCGACGATCTCCTCGGTGGCGTCGGCCAGCGCGATCCCCGGCGTGGTCACGATCTCGACGGCCCGCAGCCGGGCCTGGCTCGCTTCATCCGCGGTGAGCACCGGGCCGCCGAGCGCGATCAGCTTGTCGATCTCCACCGCGAGCAGCTGCTTGTCGGTGACCTGCCCGTCGAACAGCACCACGGCCGGTTCGGTGCTCTGCCGCCGCGCGATCCGCTCGGCGATCTCCGCCGCGTAGACGCCGCCGAGGCAGTAGCCGAGTACCGCGACCACCTCGCGGCCGCTCAACTGCTCGTCCCCGGTCCAGTAGTCGAGGTAGGTCTCCGGGCCGGGCCGATCGGCGAGGGTCACCGCGGGCAGCTTTGTCTGGAGCACGCCGTGGGCGGACCACGCGGAGCCCATCACCGCGGTCAGATCCGCGAATCCCGCTTCGGGACGGCCGGGCGCGGGAAAATCGACGGCGAGGACGACGGAGTTCGACGTGGGGGCGGAGAGCACGCTCCACGATTCTTCGTTCGGCACTGGTAGATCCCATCATCGAAGTCGGACGGCCAAGTTCCCCGCGCTCGCGGACGGCGAACGCGCGCGACGATTCCCCTGGACCGCCCGGGAAAAGGCGGCCCCGCGCGCTTTCGCCTACCCCGCCGAACCGGCGAGGTCGTGCAGTTCCTTCGCCAGGAAGTCCGCGATGGCTTCCGGCAGGTAGTTGTCGTAGACGAAACCCTCGGGCAGCTTAAGACCAGTCCGCGCGTCGAACCTCTCGCGCAGTTGAACGGCCGACATCGACGTCGCGCCCAGATCGAAGATGTCCGTGCTCGGCCCGACCTCGTCGACCGACGCGTAGCCGAGCACACCGGCGATCTCCTCGCGGACCAGCCCGAGCAGCACTTCCCGGCGCTCCGCCTCGGTCTTCCCCGCCAGCAGCGGCAGCCACTGCGACTCCGCCGCGGCTTCCCCGCCGGGCCCGGCGTCGGCACCGCGCCAGGCGACGATCCGTTCCAGCACCGCGGAAAGCGGCATTTCGGCACTCAACTGCTCGGTCGTACCGAGCACTTCGGACAGTGCCGTCAGGTCACCGCCGTCGAGTGCGGCCCAGAACTCCCGCTCCCCTCGCACCTGCTTGTGCACAGCGGGCGGGGCGGGCCAGAACCGGTTGCGCTGGAACGCATACGTCGGCAGGTCCACCCGTCGTCCGCGGCCGAGCAGCGCGGTCCAGTCCACCGCGGTGCCCTGGACGTGCACCGCGGAAAGCGCGGTCAGCACCGCGCTCAGGCCGGGCACCGCACCGGACAGTGCGGCGGTGACCGTGGCCTCCGGTTCCGCCGGGCTCAGCCGCTCGGCGCCGAACTCCACGTATTCGCCGAACCCGCCGAGTTCTTCCACCGGCAGCACCGGGACACGTCCCGCGCGCCGTTCCGCCGGGGTGTCCGCGGCGAGCGACGCCGCCGCTTCGGCCAGGGTCAACTCCCCTGCCACCGTCGCGGCCGCGAGCTCGCCGATCCCTTGCCCGGCGACAGCTGCCGGGCGCACGCCCGCCGAACGCCACAGCTCGGCCAGCGAAACCTGCACGGCCCAGCGGACTTCCGGCCGGTCCGAGCCGGTTCGCACCGCCTCGTCCAACTCGACGGACAGCGCCCGCGCGCACTCGGCGATGCTCGCCGCGAAGGCGGGAGACTCGTCCATCAGCTCAGCCAGCGGACCGAACCCCTTGTCGGGGAAGACAAACACGGCCTTGCGGCCGGTCGCGACGCCCGTCGGCACTTCCGGCGACGGTGTGCCGTCGGCGAGCGCGGACAGCCCGGCGAGCAGGCCGTCGCGGTCGCGGCCGACGACGACGGCGCGGTGGCCGAAGACCGTTCTGGTGCGGGCCAAGGAAAAACCGACGTCGACCAGGTCCGCGTCCGGCCGGTCGAGCAGGTGCGCCCGCAGCCGCGCGGCCTGTGCCCGCACCGCTTCCCCGGTCCGCGCGGACAGCGCCCACGGCACCACCGCCGGGCCGCCGGACCGCTCCGGCCGTTCAGCCGCGACCGGGGCTTCCTCCACGATGACGTGTGCGTTGGTGCCGCTGATCCCGAACGAGGACACCCCGGCTCGTCGGGGCCGTCCGTCCGAGGGCCAGGACACCGGTTCGGTGAGCAGCCGTACCTCGCCCGCCGACCAGTCGATGTGTGGCGAGGGCTCGTCGACGTGCAGGGTCTGCGGGAGGCGCTGGTTCCGGAGGGCGAGCACCATCTTGATCACCCCGGCCACGCCCGCGGCCGCCTGCGTGTGCCCGATGTTGGACTTCACCGAGCCCAGCCACAGCGGCCGCTCCGCCGCGCGATGCTGCCCGTAGGTCTCGATCAGCGCTTGCGCCTCGATGGGATCGCCCAGCGAGGTGCCGGTGCCGTGCGCCTCCACAACGTCCACTTCGGACGCCGTGAGGCGCGCGTTCGCCAGCGCCGCCCGGATGACCCGTTGCTGCGACGGGCCGTTCGGCGCGGTGAGGCCGTTGGAGGCGCCGTCCTGGTTGGTCGCGCTGCCCCGGACGACCGCGAGCACGGGGTGCCCCGCGCGGCGCGCGTCCGACAGCCGTTCCAAGACGAGCAGCCCCGCGCCCTCGGCGAATCCGGTGCCGTCAGCGCCCGCCGCGAAGGCCTTGCACCGGCCGTCCGGCGCCAGCCCGCGCTGACGGGAGAACTCGACGAACGTGCCCGGCGTGGCCATGATCGTGACCCCGCCGGCCAGCGCCATCGAGCATTCGCCGCTGCGCAGCGCCTGCGCGGCCAGGTGCAGGGCCACCAGCGCGGAGGAGCACGCGGTGTCCACGGTCATCGTGGAGCCCTCGAGGCCCAGCGTGTAGGCCAGCCGTCCGGAAAGGATGCTCGTGGCGATGCCGGTCATCAGGTGGCCTTCGAGGTCGGCGCTGCCCTCTTCGGCGAGCACGCTCTGCTCGTAGCCGGAGGTGTAGCCGCCCACGAACGCCCCGGTCTGGCTGCCGCGCAACGAGGTCGGGTCGATCCCGGCCCGTTCGAACGCCTCCCAGGACAGTTCCAGCAGCAGGCGTTGCTGCGGGTCCATCGCCAGCGCCTCGCGCGGGCTGATCCCGAAGAACGCGGCGTCGAACGCGCTGGCGTCGGAGAGGAAACCGCCCGCCTGGGTGTAGGAGGTGCCGGTGTGCGCGGCGTCCGCGTCGTACAGGCCGCCGAGGTCCCAGCCGCGGTCGGCGGGGAACGCCGAGATGACGTCCTCACCGCCGTCCAGCAGCCGCCAGAACTCCTCCGGGCTGTCGACCCCGCCGGGGAACCGGCAACTCATCCCGACGATGGCGACGGGCTCGTGGTCGGTGGCCCCACCGGTGACGACCGGCGCGGCCGGGCGCGCGGCGACCCCGCCGAACTGTTCGGCGAGCCGCACCGCGAGCGCGGTCGGGTTCGGGTAGTCGAAGACCAGGGTCGCGGGCAGCCGCAGGTCGGTCGCGGTGCTGAGCCGGTTGCGCAGCTGCACCGCGGTCAGCGAGGTGAAGCCCAGGTCGGTGAACGCCCGTTCCGGATCGACCGCTTCGCCGGTCGCGTGCCCCAGCGTCGCGGCGACGTGGGTCCGCACCAGGCCGAGCAGCACCTCGTGCCCGTCCTGCGCGGACAGCGCGGCGAGCTGGTCGCGCAGCGAATCCGCGCCCGCCGCGCCGGACGAAGCGCTCCGGCGAGCCGGGCCGCCGAGCAGCGCCCGCCACAACGGCGCGACGTCGCCGCTGCGGGCCGCCTGGGTCCGCAGCCGGCCGAGATCGAGACGCACGGGCACCAGGACGGCCTCGGCCCGGTCGAGCGCGTCGTCGAACAGGTCGAGGCCCTCGTCGGCGCTGAGCGCGCCGCCGTCGCGGGCCATCTTGGCGCGTTCGGCGTCGGTGAGCGTGCTGGTCAGGCCGCTGACCTCGGCCCACATGCCCCAGGCGAGGGACGTGCCGGGCAGGCCGGCCGCGCGCCGGTCGGCGGCGAGGGCGTCGAGGAAAGCGTTGGCGGCCACGTAGTTGCCCTGCCCGGCCACGCCGAAGGTGGCCGCGGCCGAGGAGAACAGCACGAAACGCGCCAGGTTCCGGTCTCGGGTGAGTTCGTGCAGGTGCCAGGCGGCGAACGCCTTTGGCCGCAGCACAGTGTCCACACGCGACTCGGTGAGCGAAGTGATCGTCGCGTCGTCGAGCACCCCGGCGGTGTGCACCACGGAGGTAAGCTCCGGGATCGCGTCGACCACGGTGGCCAGTTCGGCCCGGTTCGCCGCGTCGCAGGCGAGTACGGCCACTCCGGTGCCGCGTTCGGCCAGGTCGGCGGCCAGCGCCGCCGCCCCGGCGGCCGCGGGACCGGATCGGCTGGTCAGCACCACCGCGTCGGCCTGTCCGGCGGTCGCCAGATGCCGGGCGACGAGTGAGCCGAGGGTGCCGGTGCCGCCGGTCACCAAGGCGGTGCCCGCGACCGGCGGGTGCGCTGCCCCTTGCCGGGCGCCGCTCGGGCGGGCGAGCCGCCGGGCGTAGGCGAGCCGCCCTCGGACCGCCAGTTCCGGTTCCCCACTGTCCACAATGGTCGGCAGGAGCGCGGCGGCGGCGCCGTCGGGCAGGTCGGCCAGCACTACCCGGCCGGGGTTTTCCGCCTGTGCGGACCGTACCAGTCCCCACGCCGCGGAACCGGCCAGATCGCCGATCCGCTCGCCAGGCTCGACGGCCTGGCTCCGCCGGGTCAGGAGCACCAGCCTCGTCTGCTCCAGCCGTTCCTCCGCCAGCCACGACTGGAGCAGGTTCAGCGTGTCCACAGTGGCCTGGCGCGCCGCCTTCGCCGCGTCGGCCGCGTCTCCGTCACCGACCCAAACCAGCACCACGTCGGGGGTGTTCTCCGCCGCGATCAGCGCAGGCAGATCCACAAAGGACCGCATCGTGAGCGTGTCGGTGAGGCCGAAGCGGTCAGCTCCGAGAAGAGCCCAGTCCCCGGCGAGCGCGGGTGCCTCGCCGATCGCGGACCACTCCACCGAGAACAACGCGTCCGCCACGCTGGGTCCGGCGACGGTCAGCTGATCCGTCGCGAGCGGACGGGTGATCAGCGAGTCCACCGTGATCACCGTAGCCCCGGTTGGGTCGGCGGCCGTCACGGTCAGCGCGCCGGTGTGGTCCCGGCGCAACCGCGCCCGGAGCGCCGACGCCCCGCTCGCGTGCAGCCGCGCTCCCGTCCACGCGAACGGCAGGCGCACTTCGCCGGATTCGGCGGTGCCGGTCAGCGCGCTGGCGTGCAGCACCGCGTCGAGCAGCGCGGGGTGCAGGCCGAACGCTCCCGCGTCGAGCCCGTCCGGGAGGGCGACCTCGGCGAAGACATCCTCACCGCGACGCCAGACCGCTTGCAGGCCGCGGAAGGCCGGGCCGTAGCCGTACGGGCCTTCGTCCGCGTACATCCCGTCGATGTCCACAGCAGTGGCCTCGCGGGGCGGCCAGACGGCCAGCTCGGGGTCCCGGGTCGCCGCGGTCGTCGCCGTAGTGACGGTGCCGCTGGCGTGTTGAGTCCAGTCCTCGTCGTCGCGGCGCGCGAACACCTCGACCGTCCGACGCCCGTCCTCTGCGTCGCCCAGCACCACCTGGACCTGCACGCCGCCGTCGGCCGGGATCACCAGCGGAGACTGCAAAGTCAGCTCTTCCAGCAGGCCGCAGCCCATCTGGTCCCCGGCCAGCACCGCCAGTTCCACGAACGCCGTGCCCGGCAACAGGAGCACCCCGTTCACGACGTGGTCGGCCAGCCACGGATGCGTGCGCACCGACAACCGGCCAGTGCACACCATGCCTGCGCCGCCTGCCAGTTCCACCGCCGCGCCCAGCAAGGGATGGTCCACGGCGCCCAAGCCCAGCGAGACCGCGTCACCGGCACGACCGCCACCGGGCTTCGGCCAGTACCGCACATGGCCGAACGCATAGGTCGGCAGGTCCACGTGGGCGCCGGACGGCAGCACCGCTGCCCAGTCCACCGGCGCACCGTGCACGAAAGCTTCCGCGAACGAGGCCAGCAACCGCGCCGCACCGCCGTCGTCCCGGCGGAGCGTGCCGCACACGACGCCGGGCGCCGCGCCCGGACCGCCGGCGGCGACCACCTCGTCGAGGGTGTCCGTCATCGCGCCGAGCAGGACCGGGTGCGGGGTCACCTCGATGAACATCCGGTGCCCGTCGCCCGCCACGGTCCGGATCGCGCGATCGAATCTGACCGGCGCACGCAGGCTCTCGTACCAATACCCGGCGTCGAGTTCCTCGCCGGTCAGAGTCACCCCGGACATCGCCGACACCATCGGCACCCGGCCCCGCCGCGGCGACACCTCCGCCAGCACCGCGCGGATCTCCTCTTCCAGGCTCTCGACCTGCGCACAATGCGACGCGTAATCCACCGCGACCATCCGTGCCCGGATACCCTCGGCGTCCAGTTCGGACTTCAGCCCGGCCAACGCCTGCGGTTCGCCGGAGACGACCACCGCGGCCGGACCGTTCACGGCCGCGAGCGACAGTCGATCATCCCACCGGCCGAGCCGTTCCTCCACTTCAGAGGCAGCGGCGCTGACCGACAGCATGCCGCCCCGGCCCGCCAACGCCTTCAACGTCTTCGAGCGCAGCGCCACCACCCTCGCACCGTCCTCGACGGACAGCATCCCCGCGACGGTCGCCGCCGCGATCTCGCCCTGCGAATGACCGACCACCACGTCCGGCCGGACCCCGGCCGCTTCCCAGACTGCGGCAAGGGAAACCATGACCGCCCACAGCGCGGGCTGGACGACATCCGCCGACTCCAGTTCGCCGCCGAGCACCTCGGACAGCTTCCAGTCCACAAAGGACTCCAGCGCCCGCTCGCATTCGGCGAGCCGGGCCGCGAACACCGCGCTCGACCGCGCGAGTTCCTCGCCCATGCCGAGCCACTGCGAACCCTGACCGGCGAAGACGAACACCGGGCGCACGTCGTCGCGGACCACTCCGGCGGACGTCGAGCCGGACGGGACGCCGTCGGCGAGGTCGCGCAGGCCCGCGAGCAGGGCGTCCTGGTCGCCGACGACCACGGCGCGGTGTTCGAACGCGGACCGGGTGGTAGCCAGCGACCAGGCCACGTCGGCCGGCGCGAGCGTCTCCCGGGCCGTGGCCCAGCCGTGCAGCCGCTCGGCCTGGCGCGCCAGGCCGTCCGCCGTCCGCCCGGAAACCAGCCAAGCGCCGATCCCGCCGGATTCGACCGCCGTGGACGGCGGGACCACCTCGGTCTCGGCGTCGTCCGCGACGGGGGCCTCCTCGACCAGGATGTGCGCGTTGGTGCCGCTGATACCGAACGAGGAAATACCGGCTCGGCGCACCCGGTCGCCGGACGGCCACGGAGCCGGGGCGTCCAGCAGCCGGACCGCGCCGGACTCCCAGTCGACATGCGACGAAGGCTCTTCGACGTGCAGCGTGCGTGGAATCTCCTGATGCTGCAACGCCAGCACCATCTTGATCACGCCCGCCACGCCTGCCGCCGCCTGCGTGTGCCCGATGTTCGACTTCACCGAACCCAGCCACAACGGGCGGTCCCGGTCTTGGCCGTAGGTGGCCAGCAACGCCTGCGCCTCGATCGGGTCGCCCAGCACCGTGCCGGTGCCGTGCGCCTCCACCACGTCCACATCGGACTCCGACAACCCGGCATTCGCCAGTGCCGCGCGAACAACTCGCTGCTGCGACGGACCGTTCGGCGCCGTCAAACCATTCGACGCACCGTCCTGGTTCACCGCGCTGCCGGCCACCACGGCCAACACCTGATGCCCGTTGCGCCGCGCGTCCGAAAGCCGCTCCACCACCACGACGCCCGCGCCTTCGGCGAACCCCATGCCGTCCGCGTCGTCGGAGAACGCCTTGCACCGGCCGTCTGCTGCCAAACCGCGCTGCCTGCTGAACCCGACGATGCCGTCCGGGGTGGCGATGACCGTCGAGCCGCCGGCGAGCGCCATCGAGCACTCCCCCGCCCGGATCGCCTGGACCGCGAGGTGCAGCGCGACCAGCGAGGACGAGCACGCGGTGTCCACGGTGATCGCCGGGCCTTCGAGGCCGAGAGTGTAGGAGATCCGGCCGGACAGCACGCTGGTGGCGAAACCGGTGGTCGCGTGCCCTTCGCTGCCCTCCGCGCCCGCGCCGAGGCTCATCCCGTAGCCGGAAGCGAACCCGCCGACGAACACGCCGGTCTGGCTGCCGCGCAGCGAACCGGGGTCGATCCCGGCCCGCTCGATCGCCTCCCAGGAGACTTCGAGCAGTTGCCGCTGCTGCGGGTCCATGGCGAGCGCCTCGTGCGGGCTGATGCCGAAGAAGCCCGCGTCGAAGCCGCCGGCGTCGGACATGAAGCCGCCGGACTGGGTGTAGAGGGTGCCCACGCTGTCCGGGTCGGGGTCGTAGACCGTCTCCCAGCCGCGGTCGTCCGGGAAACCGGCGACCGCGTCGGTCCCGGTGCGCAGCAGCCGCCAGAACGATTCGGGGCCGGTGACGTCGCCGGGATACCGGCAGGCCATGCCGACGATCGCGATCGGCTCGCCGGTGGCCGCCGCGGCGTGCGCCGCCACCGAGCGCACCGGCGCCGCGGAGCCGTCCACCAGCAGCGAGGTGAGGTGCCCGGCCAGCACGAGCAGGGTCGGGTAATCGAAGACGAGGGTGGCGGGCAGCCGCAGACCGGTGGCGGCGTTCAGCCGGTTCCGCAGTTCGACCGCGGTCAGCGAGTCGAAGCCCAGCTCGGTGAAGACCCGGTTCGCGCCGATCGCCTCGGAGGAACGGTGGCCGAGCACCGCCGCCACATGGGTGCGCACCAGATCGACGAGGGCACGTTCCCGGTCCGGTTCGGACAGTCCGGCCAGCCGCTGCCGCAACGAGTCCGCGCCGACCTCCGACGCCGCCGTCCGGCGGCCTGGCCTGGCGGTGATCAGTGCCCGCCAGATCGGCGGGACTTCGCCGCCCTTGGCAGCCTGCGCCCGCAGTCCGGCGACGTTCAGCAGCGCGGGCACGAGGACCGCTTCGTCGCGCGACACCGCGCGGTCGAACAGCGCGAGACCGTCCTGCGCGCTCAGCGCCGCCACGCCACCCCGGTTGATCCGGGACCGTTCCGCGTCGCTGAGCTGCCCGGTCAGAGCGCTGGTCTCGGCCCACATCCCCCACGCCAGCGAGGTTCCCGGCAGCCCCGCCGCGCGCCGGTCCGCCGCGAGACCGTCCAAAAAGGAGTTCGCCGCGACGTAGTTCCCCTGCCCCGGCGCGCCGAACGTCGACGCCGCCGAGGAGAACAGCACGAATTCGTCCAGCTCGCGGTCCTTGGTCAGCTCGTGCAGGTTCCACGCACCGTCGACCTTGGGCCGCATCACCGCCGACACCCGCTCGGACGTCAGCGACGCGATCGTGGCGTCGTCCAGGACGCCCGCCGTGTGCACGACCGACTTCAGCAACGGCACCCCGCGCAGCACGGTGGCGAGATCCTCGCGCTCCGCCGCGTCACAGGCGACCACGCGGACCGACGCGCCCAACGACGCCAACTCCGCCGCCAGCGTCGCGGCCTCCGGCGCACCCGGGCCGGAACGGCCGGTCAGCACCAACTCGTCCGCACGCCCAGTCGACGCCAGATGCCGGGCGACCAGACCGCCCAACGTCCCAGTGCCACCGGTGATCAGCGCCGAACCCGCCGCCGCAGCCGCCGGAATGGTGAAGACCATCTTGCCCGTGTGCTTGGCCTGCGACATGAACCGGAACGCATCCCGCGCCCGCCTCACATCCCACACCCGCACCGGCAGCTTCGCCAGCACCCCGGACGCCATCAGCTCGACCACCCGCACCAACATCCGGTGCAGGCCCGCCGAGCCGGCCTCCGCCAGATCGAACGGCCGGTAAACCACTCCGGCGGGAATCGTCTCCGGGGCCCGCAGGTCAGTGCGGCCCATCTCCACGAACGAACCACCCTCAGGCAGCAGCCGCAACGACGCGTCCACCAACTCACCCGCCAACGAATTCACCACGATATCCACACCGCGACCACCCGTCGCAGCAAGGAAATCACGCTCGAACTCAACACCCCGCGAGGTCGAAACATGGTCCGCGTCCAAACCCAAACCGGCCAACACACCGTGCTTCGCCGGGCTGGCAGTCGCGAAAACCTCCAACCCCAGATGCCGCGCGATACGGACCGCCGCCATCCCCACGCCGCCCGCGGCCGCGTGCACCAGCACCCGCTGCCCGGACCGCGCACCCGCCAACTCCACCAGCGCGTACCAAGCCGTCAGGAACGCCACCGGCACCGAAGCAGCGTCCACTTCGGACCAGCTGTCCGGAATCCCGACGAGATGCCGCGCGTCGGCGACCACCTCCGGACCGAACCCGCCGGACACGATGCCCAGCACCCGGTCGCCCACCCCGAAACCGGTCACCCCGGGCCCAACCTCCAGAACCCGGCCCGCGACCTCACCTCCCATCACGCCACCACCGGGATACATCCCCAACGCGATCAACACGTCCCGGAAGTTCAAGCCCGCGACCCGCACACCCACCCGAACCTGGCCCGACCCCAGCGCCACGTCGGCCACCGGAGCCGGCACGAGTCCGTCGAGGGACCCGTTCTCGTCCGGCTCCAGCCGCCACAAGCCCTCCGGCAACACGAGATCGCCGGACGGACGAATCAGCCGCCGTCCCAACGCGACACCACCACGAACAGCCACCTCCGGCTCACCACTGTCCACTGCGGACGGGAGCTGCGCGAGGTCCGCGTCGTCGAGGACGTCGGCCAGCACCAGCCGTCCGGGGTTCTCCGACTGGGCCGACCGCACGAGACCCCAGACCGCGGCCCCGGCCAGATCGTGCACCCGCTCGCCGGGCACCGAAGCCACCGCGCCGCGGGTCAGCACGACCAGGCGCGCCGCTTCGAGACGTTCGTCGGCCAGCCACCGCTGGACCACGTCGAGCACTTCGGCGGTCGCCCGCCTTGCGGATGCGGGCGTGTCGGCGTCGCAGGTGCCGCCGGCGCAGACCACCAGCACACCCGGTGCCGTCTCAGCCGGCGCGGAAAGGTCCGAAATGGACTCGGCCGGAAGGACATCGGCGACGCCGAACCGGTCCTCCCCCACGACTGCCCAGGCCTCATCGGTGGGAGTCGACTCGCCGATCTCCGCCCACTCCACCGCGAACAGCGCGTCCTGCACCACCGGGTCGGCGACGCTCAACTGGTCCGCCGCCACCGGACGGGTGCTCAACGAGCCCACCGAAACGACGGTCGCGCCGGTGACGTCCGCCGCCACAAAGGACAGTGAGCCGGTCGCGTCCCGGCACAGCCGCGCGCGCAGCACGGACGCGCCGCCCGCGAACAGCTCCACTCCGGTCCAGGCGAACGGCAGCCGTACTTCGCCGGAGACCTCCGCGTCGGGGCCACCGGCGAACACGCCGGCCTGGAGGACCGCGTCGAGCAACGCGGGATGCAGGCCGAACGTGCCCGCCTGCTCGGCCATGCCCGCGGGCAACGACACTTCGGCGAAGACGTCTTCGCCGCGCCGCCAGACTCCGCGCACGCCCCGGAAAGCCGGGCCGTACCGGTAGGAAGCGTCAGCCAAAGCCTCGTAGAGGCCGTCGACCTCGACGCGGGTGGCGTTCCGCGGCGGCCAGACGGCCAGTTCCTCGTCGTGGGTTTCGCCCGGTCCGGCTGGGGCCACGGTGCCGCCGGCGTGCTGGGTCCAGCCTTCGCCCGCGTCGTCGCGGCGGGCGAACACCTCGACCGCGCGCCGGCCGTCCCGGCCCGCCTCGGACACGATGACCTGCAACTGCACGCCCTGCTCGGCGGGCACCACCAGCGGCGCCTGCAAGGTCAATTCTTCCAGTACGCCGCAGCCCGCCTGGTCCCCGGCCCGCAGGAGCATCTCCACGAAACCGGTGCCAGGCAACAGGATCACCCCGCCGACGCGGTGATCGGCCAGCCACGGATGAGTCCGGACCGACAGCCGACCGGTGCAGACCAGGCCGGCGCCATCGGCGAGTTCCACCGCCGCGCCGAGCAAGGGGTGATCGACCGCGCCCAGGCCCAGCGACACGGCGTCGCCGCCCAGCACCGGCGTGGTCTCCGAAGGCCAGAACCGCACCCGCTGGAACGCATACGTCGGCAGTTCCACCCGGTTCCCGGACGGCAGCACCCGCGTCCAGTCCACCGCGACCCCGTGCACGAAAGCCTCGGCGAAGGAAGTGAGCATCCGCGCGCTGCCGCCGTCGTCGCGGCGCAGCGTGCCGCACACCGCGGCGGTATCGCCCAGGGTGTCGTTCATCGCGCCCAGCAGCACCGGATGCGGGGTCACCTCAAGGAAAACATTGTGTTCCTGCTCGACGAGGAGGCGCACCGCGCGTTCGAAGTGGACAGTCGAGCGCAGGCTCTCGTACCAATACCCGGCGTCCAGCTCCTCACCAGTGAGGGTCTCCCCGGACATCGCCGACACCATCGGCACCCGGCCCCGCCGCGGCGACACCTCTGCCAACACCGCACGGATCTCGTCCTCCAGGCTCTCCACCTGCACACCATGCGACGCGTAATCCACCGCCACCATCCGCGCCCGGATGCCCTCGGCATCCAACTCGGACTTCAGCTCAGCCAACGCCTCCGGCTCACCCGAGACGACCACCGCGGCCGGACCATTCACCGCAGCCAACGCCAACCGGTCGTCCCACCTGGCGATCCGCTCCTCCACCACACCGGCCGCCGCGCTGACCGACAACATCCCGCCCAAGCCCGCCAACGCCTTAAGAGACTTCGACCGCAGCGCAACAACCTTCGCACCGTCCTCAACGGACAACATCCCGGCAACAGTCGCCGCGGCAATCTCGCCCTGCGAATGACCGACCACCGCCTGCGGCGAAACCCCCGCCGCTTCCCACACCGCGGCCAGAGACACCATCACCGCCCACAACGCGGGCTGCACCACATCCGCCGTCGTCAGCTCTTCGGCCAACACCTCGGACAGCTTCCAGTCCACAAAAGACTCCAACGCCTGCTCGCACTCCGCCAACCGCGCAGCGAACACCGCACTCGCCTGCGCGAGCTCCCGGCCCATGCCGACCCACTGCGAACCCTGGCCCGCGAACACGAACACCGGACGCACTCCCGCCCGCGCAGACCCGGTCACCACCGCACCCGAGGGCACCCCGGCCGCCAGGTCGCTCAACCCCGAAGCGAACTCGCCCGTCACCACCGCGCGGTGCTCGAACACCGACCGCGTCGTCGCCAACGACCAGCCCACGTCCGCCGGAGACAGGTCCGGCCGCGCGAGCACCCACTCGCGCAGCTGTTCCGTCTGCCCGGCAAGGCCTTCAGGCGTCCGCCCGGACAGCACCCACGCGCCACCCACTCCGGTGCCGAGTACCGGCTCCGGTCGCTCAACCGGCGTGGAAGCCGCGGCGGGCGCTTCCTCCAGGATGACGTGCGCGTTGGTGCCGCTCAGCCCGAACGACGACACCCCGCCTCGGCGAGGACGTTCGCCTGCGGGCCACGGCGTGCTCTCGGTCAGCAACCGGACGTGGCCTTCGGTCCAGTCCACATGCGGCGAGGGCTCGTCCGCGTGCAGGGTCTTCGGCAGCTCGCCGTGCTGCAGCGCGAGCACCAGCTTGATCACCCCGGCGACCCCGGCGGCCTGCTGGGTGTGCCCGATGTTGGACTTCACCGAGCCCAGCAGCAGCGGCCGGTCTTCCGGCCGGTCCTGGCCGTAGGTGGCCAGCAGGGCCTGCGCCTCGATCGGGTCGCCGAGCGTGGTGCCCGTGCCGTGCGCCTCGACCACGTCCACGTCGGCGGACGAGAGATGCGCCCCGGCCAGCGCGGCCTTGATCACCCGCTGCTGCGAAGGCCCGTTCGGCGCGGTCATGCCGTTGGACGCGCCGTCCTGGTTCATCGCACTGCTGCGAAGGACGGCCAGCACCTGGTGCCCGTTGCGCTGGGCGTCGGACAGCCGTTCCACGAGCACCATCCCGGCGCCCTCGGCCATGCCCATGCCGTCCGCGTCCGCGGAGAACGCCTTGCAGCGGCCGTCCTCGGCGAGACCGCGCTGCCGCGAGAAGCCGACGAACCCGCTCGGCGAGGCCATCACGGTGACCCCGCCCGCCAACGCCATCGAGCATTCCCCCGACCGCACCGCCTGCGCCGCCAGATGCAGCGCGACCAGTGAAGAAGAGCAAGCCGTGTCGATGGAGACCGCCGGCCCCTGCAAGCCGAGCAGGTAGGAGATCCGGCCGGACATGACGCTGGCCGCGCCGCCGGTCATCAGGTGCCAGGCCAGTCCCTCGGTGGTCTGCAGCGAGGGATGCGTGACGTAGTCCCCCGGCGCCACGCCGATGAACACGCCGGTCCGCGAACCGCGCAGCGCGGCCGGATCGACCCCGGCGGCCTCCAGCGCTTCCCACGAGATCTCCAACAGCAGCCGCTGCTGCGGGTCCATCGCCAGCGCCTCGCGCGGGCTGATCCCGAAGAACTCGGCGTCGAAGCTCGCCGCGTCCCGCAGGAACCCGCCTTCGACCACATAGGACGTTCCCGGGTTGTCCGGGTCCGGGTCGTAGACGCCCTCGGCGTCCCAGCCGCGGTCGGTCGGGAAACCCGAGATCGCGTCGCCGCCCTCGGACAGCAGCTCCCAGAACTGCGCGGGGGTGCGCACCCCGCCGGGATAGCGGCAGCCCATGCCGACGATGGCCAGCGGCTCGGAAGCCGCCAAGACGAGTTCCCGGTTGCGCGACTTCAGCCGCTCGGTCTCCTTGACCGAGGCCCGCAGCGCTTCCAGGAGCTTGTCAGCCTTCTCGCTCATCGCTGCTTCCACCCATCCCACTCGTCGCGCATCGTCACGGTCATTCGCTGTCGGTTTCGAGCACCAGGCGGATCAAGCTCTCCGCGTCCAGCTCGTCGATGTCGCCCGCGTCCTCTTCGGCCGCCGAATCCTCGACGCCGGCCAGCCGCAGCAGCCCCTCCATGAGCCCCGCTTCGCGGAACCTCGCCAGCGGAACGGCGGCGAGCGCGGCGCGGAGCTGGTCCTCGGCCGCCTGCGCGCCGTCGGGCGCTTCGAGGTCCGGCACCAGCTTGTCCCGGAGCAGACCGGCCAGCACGACCGCGTTCGGGTAGTCGAAGACCAGCGTGGCGGGCAGCCGCAGTCCGGTCGCTGTGTTCAGCCGGTTGCGCAGTTCGACCGCGGTCAGCGAGTCGAAGCCCAGGTCGGTGAACGCCCGGTTCGCGTCGATCGCCTCCGAAGACCCGTGCCCGAGCACGGCCGCCACGTGGGTGCGCACCAGGTCGACCAGTGCGCGGTCCCGGTCCTGTTCGGACAGTCCGGCCAGCCGCTGCCGCAACGAATCGGCGCCACCGGCGCCGGCGGACACCGCCGCCCGCCGAGCCGGGCCGCCGGTGACCAGCGCGCGCCACAGCGGCGGCACGTCCTCGGCGGTCCGGACCTTCGCGCGCATGCCCGCGACGTCGAGCCGGGCGGGCACGAGCACGGATTCGTCCCGCGCCAGCGCACGGTCGAACAGCTCAAGGCCGTCCTGGGCGCTCAGCGCCCCGATCCCGCCGCGGTTGATGCGGGAGCGCTCGCTGTCGCTGAGCTGTCCGGTCAACGCGCTCGCTTCGGCCCACAAACCCCACGCGAGCGACGTGCCCGGCAGCCCCGCCGCGCGCCGGTCCGCCGCGAGACCATCCAAAAAGGAGTTCGCCGCGACGTAGTTGCCCTGCCCGGCGGCACCGAAGGTGGAAGCCGCCGAGGAGAACAGGACGAACTCGTCCAGCTCGCGGTCCTTGGTCAGCTCGTGCAGGTTCCACGCACCGTCGACCTTGGGCCGCATCACCGCCGACACGCGCTCGGACGTCAACGACGCGATTGTCGCGTCGTCCAGCACACCGGCCGTGTGCACCACGGTCTTCAGCAACGGCACCCGGCGCACCACGGTGGCGAGGTCGTCGCGTTCCGCCGCATCGCAGGCGACAACGCGCACTGACGCACCCGAGGTGGCCAGCTCCGCGGCCAGCGCGGCGACGTCCGGCGCACCCGGGCCCGAACGGCCGGTCAGCACCAACTCGTCCGCACGCCCGGTCGACGCCAGATGCCGGGCGACCAGACCGCCCAACGTCCCGGTGCCGCCGGTGATCAGCGCCGAGCGGGAAGCCGACACCGCCGCGGCCGGAATGGTGAAGACCATCTTGCCGGTGTGCTTGGCCTGCGACATGAACCGGAACGCATCCCGCGCCCGCCTCACATCCCACACCCGCACCGGCGACTTCGCCAGCACCCCGGACGCCATCAGTCCGACGATCTGGACCAGCATGTCGTGCAGTCCGTCCGGCCCGGCCTCCGCCAGGGTGAACGGCCGGTAGTCGATCCCCGCCGGGATGCTCTCCGGGTCCCGCAGGTCGGTGCGGCCCATCTCCACGAACGAACCACCCTCAGGCAGCAGCCGCAGCGACGCGTCCACCAACTCGCCCGCCAGCGAGTTCACCACGATATCCACACCACGACCATCCGTCGCGACAAGGAAATCACGCTCGAACTCAACACCGCGCGAGGTGGAAATGTGGTCCGCGTCCAGACCCAGACCGGCCAGCGCACCGTGCTTCGCCGGGCTGGCAGTAGCGAAGACTTCCAGCCCCAGATGGCGCGCGATGCGCACCGCGGCCATGCCGACACCGCCCGCGGCCGCGTGCACCAGCACCCGCTGCCCGGACCGCGCGCCCGCCAACTCCACCAGCGCGTACCAGGCGGTCAGGAAGGCCGACGGGACAGCACCGGCCTCGACGTCCGTCCAGCCTTCGGGGATGGGCACGAGCTGCCGCGCGTCGGCGATCACCTCCGGGCCGAACCCGCCGGACACGATGCCCAGCACCCGGTCGCCCACCGCGAAGCCGGTCACGCCGGGCCCGACCTCCAGGATCCGGCCCGCGACCTCACCGCCCATCACGCCACCGCCGGGATACATCCCCAACGCGATCAGCACGTCCCGGAAGTTCAGGCCCGCGACCCTCACGCCCACCCGAACCTGACCCGGCTCCAGCGCCGCGTCGGCGAGCGAGACCGGCGCGAGGCCCTCCAGCGAGCCGCCCGTGTCCGGGTCCAGCCGCCACAAGCCCTTCGGCAGTACGAGATCGCCGGACGGACGAGTCAGCCGCCGTCCCAACGCGACACCACCACGAACAGCCACCTCCGGCTCACCACTGTCCACTGCGGACGGCAACGCGGCGAGGTCCCTGCCCTCGGCGAAGTCGGCCAGGACGACCTGGTCCGGGTTCTCCGACTGCGCGGAGCGCACCAGACCCCAGACCGCCGCGGACGCCAGGTCCGCCACCGGTTCGCCGGGGGCGGTCGCCAGGCCGCGCCGGGTCAGGACCACCAGCCGCGCCGTCTCGAAGCGGTCGTCGGCCAGCCAGTGCTGAATCAGTTCCAGCGTCTCGGTGGTGGCGCGCCGCGCGGCCTCGGCCGTGTCGGTCTCGTCGGCGCCACCGGCGCAGACCACCACCACGCTCGGCACCGTGCCGGACTCGGCCAGCGCCGTGAGGTCCGCGAAGGATGTCACCGGCAACGCGTCCGCGACTCCGAAGCGATCAGTGCCAAGGAGGGCCCAGTCGCCGGTCTTCGCGGCGGTTTCCGCGATCGGCTGCCATTGCACGGTGAACAGCGAGTCAGGCTGTGTCGCACCGGCCGCGCGGACCTGCTCCAGCGAAACCGCCCGAGTGACCAGCGAGTCCACCGAGATCACGGTGGCCCCGGCGGTGTCGGCGGCCAGCACGGCGAGAGCACCGGCGTCGTCCCGACGCAGCCGGGCGCGCAGCACGGACGCACCGCCTGCCCGCAGCCGGACGCCGTTCCACGCGAACGGCAGCCGCGCCTCGTCCGGCTCAGCCGCGCCGAGCAGTGCGCTGGCGTGCAGCACCCCGTCGAGCAGCGCCGGGTGCAGGCCGAACGCGTCCGCTTCCTCCGCGGTGTCCCCGGAAAGCCGGACCTCGGCGTAGATCTCGTCGTCGAGCCGCCAAGCCGCGCGGAGAGTCTGGAACGCCGGGCCGTAGCCGTAAGCGCCTTCGGCGGTGTACATCCCGTCGATGACGATCGCTTCCGCGCCTTGCGGGGGCCACACCGAGAGTTCGTCCGCGACCGGCGAGGCCGCGACCGGGGCCAGCACCCCGGTGGCGTGCCGGGTCCACTCTTCACCGGTTCCGTCCCGGCGGGAGAACACCTCCACCGTGCGGCGACCGTCGTCGGTGGCGTCGGTGAGAACCACCTGGACCTGTACGCCGCCCTCGGCCGGGATCACCAGCGGCGCCTGCAAGGTCAGTTCTTCCAGCAGACCGCAGCCCACCTGGTCGCCCGCCAGCACCGCCAGCTCGACGAACCCGGTGCCGGGCAACAGGATCACGCCACCCACCACATGGTCGGCCAGCCACGGATGCGTACGCACCGACAACCGACCGGTGCAGAGGACACCCGTGCCGCCGGCCAATTCGACCGCCGCGCCGAGCAACGGGTGGTCCACCGCGCCCAGGCCAAGGGACACCGCGTCCCCGCCACGGCCGGTCGCGGCCTTCGGCCAGAAACGCTCACGTTCGAACGCATAGGTCGGAAGCTCGACCCGGTTCCCCGACGGCAGCACCGCCGCCCAGTCCACCGGCGCACCCTGCACGAAAGCTTCCGCGAACGAGGTCAGCAACCGCGCCGCACCGCCGTCGTCCCGGCGGAGCGTGCCGCACACGGCAGCGGCGTCCTCGACAGTGTCGGTGATCGCACCGAACAGGACCGGATGCGGAGTCACCTCGACGAACATCTGGTGGCCCTGTCCGGAAAGCGTGGCGATCGCGCGTTCGAAGTGGACAGTCGAGCGCAGGCTCTCATACCAATACCCGGCGTCCAACTCCTCACCAGTGAGGGTCTCCCCGGACATCGCCGACACCATCGGCACCCGGCCCCGCCGCGGCGAAACCCCGGCCAGCACCGCACGGATCTCCTCTTCCAAGCTTTCCACCTGCGCACAATGCGACGCGTAATCCACCGCCACCATCCGCGCCCGGATGCCCTCGGCATCCATGTCGGACTTCAGCTCAGCCAACGCCTGCGGCTCACCCGAAACCACCACCGCAGCCGGACCGTTCACCGCGGCGAGAGCCAGCTTCTCGCCCCACTTGGCGATCCGCTCCACCACCACACCGGCCGCCGCGTTAACCGACAGCATGCCGCCCAAACCCGCCAACGCCTTAAGAGACTTCGAGCGCAGTGCAACAACCTTCGCACCGTCCGCAAGGGACAACATGCCCGCAACAGTCGCCGCCGCAATCTCGCCCTGCGAATGACCGACCACCGCGTCCGGAGCGACGCCAGCCGCCTCCCACACCGCGGCCAGAGACACCATCACCGCCCACAACGCAGGCTGCACCACATCCGCCGACTCCAGCTCGCCTTCGAGCACATCGGACAGCTTCCAGTCCACAAAAGACTCCAAAGCCACCTCGCACTCCGCCAACCGCGCCGCGAACACCGCACTCGACCGCGCCAGCTCACACCCCATCCCGAGCCACTGCGAACCCTGCCCGGCGAACACGAACACCGGACGCACTCCCGCCCGCGCCGACCCGGCAACTACCGAGCCCGACGGCGTCCCGGCGACCAGATCTCGCAACCCAGCGGGAAAATCGCCGGTGACCACGGCCCGGTGCTCGAACACCGACCGCGTCGTCGCCAACGACCAGGCCACGTCCGCCGGTGACAGCTCCGGCCGGTCGAGCACCCAGTCGTGCAGCCGCTCCGCCTGGCCCGCGAGGCCCTCGACGGTCCGGCCGGACAGCACCCACGCCCCAGCCTCACCAGCACTGAGCACCGGCTCGCGCTCCTCGACCTCCGCGGGTGCCTCGGCGGGCGCTTCCTCCAGGATGACGTGCGCGTTGGTGCCGCTCAGCCCGAACGACGACACCCCGGCGCGCCGCGGACGCCCGTTGGCAGGCCACGGCGTGCTCTCGGTCAGCAATTCGACCTGACCGGCCGTCCAGTCCACCTGGGAAGACGGCACCCCGGCGTGCAGGGTGCGCGGCAACTGCCGCTCCCGCAACGCCAGCACCATCTTGATCACGCCCGCCACGCCGGCCGCCGCCTGCGTGTGCCCGATGTTGGACTTGACCGAACCCAGCCACAGCGGACGGTCCCGGTCCCGGCCATACGTCGCCAACAACGCCTGTGCCTCGATCGGGTCGCCGAGCTTGGTGCCCGTACCGTGCGCCTCCACCACGTCCACATCGGACTGCGACAACCCGGCATTCGCCAGTGCCGCGCGAATGACGCGCTGCTGTGAAGGACCGTTCGGCGCGGTCAGACCGTTCGACGCGCCGTCCTGGTTCACCGCGGAACCCCGCAGCACGGCGAGCACCTGGTGGCCCTGCCGTTGCGCGTCGGAGAGCTTCTCCAGCACGACCAGGCCCGCGCCCTCGGCGAAGCCCATGCCGTCCGCGTCGTCGGAGAAAGCCTTGCAGCGGCCGTCTTTCGCCAGTCCGCTCTGCTCGCTGAACCCGACGAACCCGGCCGGGCTGACCAGCACGGTCACGCCGCCGGCGAGCGCCATCGAGCATTCGCCGGACCGCAACGCCTGCGCAGCCAGGTGCATGGCCATCAGCGACGAAGAGCACGCCGTGTCCACGGTGACGGCCGGGCCTTCCAAGCCCAGCGAGTACGACACCCGGCCGGACAGCACGCTGGTCGCGTTGCCGGTGATCAGGTGCGCCGCGCCGTCGAAGTCCGCGTCGTAGCCGTAGCCGGACGAGTAGCCGCCCGCGAACACGCCGGTGCTGGTGCCGCGCAGGGATTCCGGGGCGATCCCGGCCCGTTCCAGTGCTTCCCAGGACAGTTCGAGCAGCATCCGCTGCTGCGGGTCCATCGCCAGCGCCTCGCGCGGGCTGATCCCGAAGAACCCGGCGTCGAAGCCGGAGATGTCCTCGACGAAACCGCCGGAGCTGACATAGGAGGACTCGTCCAGCGCGCCGAGGTCCCAGTCCCGGTCGAGCGGGAAGCCGGAGATCGCGTCGCCGCCGGAGGCCAGCAGCGCCCACAGCCCGTCCGGATCGACCACTCCGCCGGGATAGCGGCAGCTCATGCCCACGATGGCGATCGGCTCGTCGGCCGCCGCCGATGCGGCGACCGGGGCGCGGGTCTGCTCGGGCAGCGCGCCGAGCAGTTCGGCCAGCAGGTAGTCGGTGACCGCGCCGGCGGTCGGGTAGTCGAACAGGAGCGTCGCGGGCAGCCGCAGGCCGGTGGCCGAGCCGAGGTCGTTGCGCAGTTCCACCGAGGTCAGCGAGTCGAAGCCCATCTCGCTGAACGCGCGGTCGGGGTCGACGGACTCGCCCGAGCCGAAGCCGAGCACCTGCGCGGCCATGCTTCGGACCAGGTCGGCCACCACACGGGTCCGCTCGGCGCCGGAGAGCCCGGTCAGCGAAGCGGCCAGATCGCCCTCGGCCGTTTCCGCGGGCGCGTCCGCGACGAGCGCGGCCAGCCGGTGGATCTCCGGCAGATCCCGCATCAGCGGGACTTGGAGCAGACTCGCCGCCGAGTGCGGGGTGTCCAGGATGATGGACCAGTCGATGTTGGTCACCGTGAGGACGGTGTCGCCACCCTCGAGAGCCTCGCCGAGCGCTCGCACCGCGAGCTTCGGTGCCATCATGCCTTCCCACTGGTTGCGGGCCAGCCGTTGCCGCGCCGCTTCGGAGCCCTGCGCCACCCCGGCTTCCCAGGGGCCCCAGGCCACTGACAACGCGGGCAGACCACGTCCTCGCCGGTGCTCCGCGAGCGCGTCGAGGTAGGCGTTGGCCGCGGCGTAGTTGGCCTGTCCGGGCCCGCCCGTGGTGGCCACCACCGACGAGAACAGCACGAACGCGTCCAACTCGCGGCCGGCGGTGAGTTCGTCCAGATGCGCGGCGCCACCGCCCTTGGCCGACAGCGCGGTTTCCAGGCGGGCCGGGCTCAGGCCGTCGATCACGCCGTCGTCCAGCACCGCCGCGGTGTGCACCACGGCGGAGAGGTCGTCGCCGATCCAGTCGAGGACCCCGGCGACCTCGGCGCGCACGCTCACGTCGCAGGCCAGCACGTCCACCTGGCTGCCCTGTTCGGCCAGTTCGGCGGCCCGCGCGGCGATGCCCGCCACGGCCGGACCGGACCGGCTGGTGAGCACGAGCCGGTCGCCGCCGTGTTCGCCCAGCCACCGGGCCACGTAGCCGCCGAGCGCGCCGGTGCCGCCGGTGACCAGCGCGGCGCCGCGGGTCTGCCACGTCCCCGTGCTCTTCGGGCGGGGAGCGTGGGTCAGGCGGCGGCCCAGTATCCCGGCGGGTCGCAGCACGACCTGGTTCTCGTCGCAGCCGGACAGGACCGCGACCAGCTGCGCGCCGGTCCGCTTGTCCACCGCGGCGGGCAGGTCGACCAGCCCGCCCCAGCGGTCCGGGTACTCGAGTCCGACCACCCGGCCGAAGCCCCAGATCTGGGCCTGTGCCGGACTGGCCGGGGACTCGCCCGCCCCGGCGGCGATCGCGCCGCAGGTGGCCAGCCACAGCGGGGCGTCCACGCACGCGTCGTCCAGCCCCTGCACCAATGCGGTGGTGGTGGCGAGGCCGGTCGAAACCACCGGGTGCCCGGCCAGCGGAGTCTCGTCCAGCGCGAGCAGCGACAGCACGCCGCTCGCTTCGCCGGTGTCTCGCAGCACCGGTCCGAGCACCGCCGACATCGCGACCCGATCGGTCACCGCGGCGTCCAGCGCGATCAGCACCGGCTCGGCGCCGCGGCGGGAAAGCGCGGCCACACACGCCCGCACCCGCTCGTCCTCGGCGTGCGCGGCGGGCACGACGACCAGCCAGCTCCCGTCGAGCCGGGCGGCGGACGGTTCGGCCACCGGCGCCCAGGTGATGCGGTAGCGCCAGGACTCGGTGGCCGAGCGGTCCCGTTCCCGCTTGCGCCACGAGGCCAGCGCGGGCAGCACCGCGTCCAGGTGGCCTTCGTCGGGCAGCGACAGCGTGTCCGCGACCCCCGCCAGGTCGCCGCCTTCGACCGCGGCCCAGAAACGGGCTTCCTCGGCGGTTTCCGCCCCGGTGGGCGGCGTTGCGGCGGCGGAGCCGCTCAGCCAGTAACGCTCGTGTTGGAAGGCATAGGTGGGCAGATCGACGCGGCTGCCCGCGGGCAGCACCGCGGTCCAGTCCACTGGGAGGCCGCCCGCGTGCGCTTCGGCCAGCGAAGCGAGCATCCGGCGCGCGCCCGCGTTTTCGCGTTCCAGGGTGCCGACAGTCAGCACCGGGCCGGTCCCGGCGTCCTCCGCGGTCTCGGTCACCGACGCGGTCAGCACCGGATGCGGCGAAACCTCCACAAAGGACAGATAACCGGCGGCGAGCAGCGCACGGGTGGCGTCCTCGAACCGCACGGTCCGGCGCAGGTTCGCGAACCAGTAGTCCGCGCCGAGTTCGGCTCCGGACACCCATTCGCCGGTGACCGTGGACATCATCGGCACCCGGCCGGTGCGGGGCACGATGCTCGCCAGCCCGGCCGCGAGCACCTCGGCCAGCGAATCCACCGCCGGGGAGTGCGCGACGAAGTCGGTCGCCGGGATCCGCCAGCGCAGCACGTGCCGCGAGGCCAGTTCCCGTTCGAATTCGGTCAGCGCCCCGGGTTCGCCGGACACCACCACGGCGGCGGGGCCGTTGACCGCGGCGATGGAAAGCCGGTCGCCCCAGCGCGCCACCAGTTCGCGCACCGGTTCGGCGGGCATGACCACCGAGACCATCGAGCCTTGCGCGGACAGTCCGGTCAGCTCCCGCGACCGCACGGCGACGACCTTCGCGGCGTCCTCGACGGTCAGCATGCCCGCGACCGTCGCCGCCGCGATCTCGCCCTGCGAGTGGCCGACCACCGCGTCCGGAGCGACGCCGGCCGCCTCCCAGACCGCGGCCAGCGACACCATCACCGCCCACAGCAACGGCTGCACGATCTCCGCCGATTCCAGCTCACCGGCGAGCGCCTCGGTCAGGTTCCAGTCCACACAGGACGAAAGGGCACGCTCGCATTCGGCGAACCGGGCCGCGAAGACCGGGCTGTCGGCCAGCATCTGCCGGCCCATGCCCGCCCATTGGGTGCCCTGTCCGGCGAACACGAAGGCAGTCCGGCCACCGGCCCGTGCCACCCCGGACAGCGGGCCGGGCACCGCGCGCAGACCGGAAACCAGCTCTTCGTGGGTGTCGCCGAGCACCACGGCCCGATGCTCGAACGCCGACCGGGTGGTGGCCAGCGACCACGCCACGTCCGACGGCGGCAGGTCCGGGCGCTCGGCCAGCCAGTCGGCCAGCCGATCCGCCTGCGCCACCAGGCCTTCCGCGCTCCGCCCGCCCACCAGCAGCGCCGACGGACCGCCGGTCAGCACCGGCACCCCGGTTTCGTCCGGCTCCGGCTCGGCCGCGTCGGTCTGGGGCGCTTCTTCGACGATGACGTGCACGTTGGTGCCGCTCATGCCGAACGCCGACACCCCGGCCCGGCGCACCCGCTCCCCCTGCGTCCACGACACCGGCTCGGTCAGCAGCCGCACCTCGCCCGCCGTCCAGTCCACGTGCGGGGTCGGGTCGTCCACGTGCAGGGTCTTCGGCAGCTGCTCGTGTCCCAGCGCGAGCACCATCTTCATCACGCCGGCCACGCCCGCCGCGGCTTGCGTGTGCCCGATGTTCGACTTCACCGAGCCCAGCCACAACGGTCGTTCCCGGCCCTGTCCGTAGGTCGCCAGCAACGCCTGTGCCTCGATCGGGTCGCCCAGTGTGGTGGCCGATCCGTGCGCCTCGACGACGTCCACATCGGACTCGGAGAGCTGGGCACTGGCCAGCGCCGCGCGGATTACCCGTTGCTGCGACGGACCGTTCGGCGCGGTCAAGCCGTTCGACGCGCCGTCCTGGTTCACCGCGGAACCCCGGATCAGCGCCAGCACCGGATGCCCGTTGCGCTGGGCGTCGGAAAGCCGCTCCAGCACGAGCATGCCCGCGCCCTCGGCGAAACCGGAACCCTCCGCGGCGGCGGCGAAAGACTTGCATCGCCCGTCCACCGAGATGCCGCCTGCCTTCGCGAAGGCGCTGAACACGCCGGGCGTCGCGGTGACGGTGACGCCACCAGCGAGCGCGAGCCCGCACTCGCCGCCGCGCAACGCCTGGCTGGCCAGGTGCAGAGCGACCAGCGAGGACGAACACGCGGTGTCCATCGTGACGGCCGGGCCTTCCAGGCCGAGTGTGTAGGACAACCGGCCGGAAAGCACACTGGTGGCGTTGCCGGTCACCAACTGCGCTTCGGCGACGCCGGAGGTTTCCAGGTCGATATCCGTCGCGTACCGGGAGCTGTAGCCGCCGACGAACGCGCCGGTCTGCGTGCCGCGCAGCGAAGCGGGGTCGATCCCGGCCCGCTCGACAGCCTCCCAGGACACCTCCAGCAGCAGCCGCTGCTGCGGGTCCATCGCCAGCGCCTCGCGCGGGCTGATGCCGAAGAATCCGGCGTCGAACGCGCTGGCGTCGCGGACGAAACCGCCTGCCTGGTCGAAGGAGCCCAGCAGCGGGTCGTTCAGCAGGTCGAGGTCCCAGCCGCGGTCCTGCGGGAACGGGCCGATGGCGTCCGCGCCCGCCGCCAGCAGCTGCCACAGCTCCTCGGGGCTGGCCGCGCCGCCGGGGAACCGGCAGGCCATGCCGACGATCGCGATCGGCTCGTCCGTTCCGGCCCGCCGCACGGCCGGCGCCGGGGGCGGCGCGACGGCGGGCAGGTCGCCGGACAGCTCGGTGCGCAGCAGTCCGGCCAGCGCGATCGGCGTGGGGTAGTCGAAGATCAGCGTGGCGGGCAGGCGCAGGCCGGTGGCCGCGTTCATCCGGTTCCGCAGTTCCACCGCGGTCAGCGAGTCGAAGCCGACGTCGGTGAACGCCCGGTTCGCGTCGATCGCTTCCACGGAGGCGTGCCCGAGCACCGCGGCGACGTGCGCGCACACCAGGTCCAGCAGGACCCGGCCGCGTTCCGCGCCGGAGACCGACGCCAGCTGCCGCCGCAGGGACTCGCCTTCGCCCGCGCCGTCCGCGACGCGCGAGACCGCGGTCCGCCGCCCGGTGGCACCGACGAGCGAACGCCAGATCGGCGGGACCTCGGTGCTGCCCGCGGCCAGCGCCCGCAGCGCGGGCATGTCCAGGTGCGCGGGCATCAGAACCGGCTCGTCGCGGCCCAGCGCCACGTCGAGGACGACGAGGCCTTCTTCTCCGCTCAAAGGGATGAAGCTGCGGTCGATCCGGGACAACAACTGCTGGTCCAGGTGTCGGCCGATGCCCTCCTCGTGCGCCCACGGCCCGAGTTGCAGGGACATCCCGGCGAGCCCGGTGCCGCGCCGCCAGGCGGCGAGCGCGTCCAGGAAGGAGTTCGCGGCGACATAGCTGCCCTGCCCGGCCGCGCCGAACATGGCCGCCGCCGAGGAGTACAGCACGAACAGGTCGAGATCCATCCCGGCGGTCAGCTCGTGCAGATGCCAGGCGGCGTCCGCCTTCGGCCGCAGGACGGCGGCCAGCCGCTCCGGCGTCAGCGCGCTGATCACGCCGTCGTCCACGACACCGGCGGAATGCACGACAGAGCCGAGCGGATGCTCTTCGGGCAGCTGTGCCAGCACGGTCGCCAGCGCGGCGCGATCGGCGGCGTCGCAGGCGACAACTCGCACCCACACGCCCATTTCGGCCAGCTCGGCCACCAGCGCGGCCACGCCCGCGGACGCACCGGAACGGCTGAGCAGCACGACTCCCCCGGCGCGGCCGGTGGCCGCCAGATGCCGGGCGGTCAGGCCGCCCAGAGTGCCGGTGCCGCCGGTGACCAGCAGCGTGCGGGCGGCGGGATCGGCGCGGGGGCCGTCCGGCCATTCGACCGCGGACAACCGGCCCTCCGGCCGGACCAGCCGCCTGCCGTGGGCGCGGCCGTCGCGCAGCAGCAGTTCGGGTTCGTCGCCGCCCAGCGCCGCCGGAAGCAGCGCGAGCCGCTCGGCGCCCAGGTCCGCGAGCACCAGGCGATCGGGTTCTTCGGACTGCGCCGAGCGGGTCAGGCCCCATACCGCGGCGCCGGCGAGGTCGGTCACCTCGTTGCCGACCGCGCCTTGAGTGACGACCACCAGCCGCGCACCGGCCAACCGGGTCTCTGCCAGCCATTCGTGCAGCAATTCCAGGTGCGCGGCGCTGACGCGGCGCACTGTCTCCGGCATGTCCGCGCCAGTGTCTTCCGCACCGGCGCACCGCAGCACCACGCTCGGGTCGATCTCGCCGGCTTCGACGGCCGCGGCCAGTTCGGCGAGATCCGCGTACGCCCGCACCGGCAGCCCCAGCCCGTCGAGCAGGCCGAACCGGTCGGTGCCGAGCAGCGCCCACTCCCCCGCCGGAGCGGCGGCGTCCGGCAGCGTGGCCCAGTCCTGGACGAACAGCGAGTCGGCCAGCGCGCCGTCGACGGGCCGCAGCCGGCCGGTCGGCACGCGGCGTTTCACCAGCGAGCCCACCGAAACGACCGGGGCTCCGGTGGCGTCGGCGGCGGTCAGCGAAACCGAGCCCTGCCCGTCCAGCCGCAACCGCACCCGCAGCGTGGACGCGCCCGCGGCGTGCAGTTCGACGGAGTTCCAGGCGAACGGCATCGGCACCGTGCCGGGCTCCTCCGGCACTCCCGCCTCGGCCTCGGCGATGACCGAGGCGTGCAGCGCCGCGTCCAGCAGGACCGGGTGCAGGCCGTAGGAACCGGCCTTCTCGGCTACGTCGTCGGGAAGCACGATCTCGGCGAAGACGTCCCCGTCGCGGCGCCAGGCGGCGCGCAGCGCGTGGAACGAAGGGCCGTAAACGTCGGCAAGGTAAGTCGGGTACAGCTCTGAGACATCGACCGGCGTGGCGTCGCGCGGCGGCCACATCAGCAGGTCTTCGTCGGCGGAACCGACCGGGCCCGCGGGCGCGACCGTCCCGACCGCGTGCCGGACCCATTCCTGGCCGGGACCGGCCTGTTCGGGGCGGGAGAAGATCTCCACCGGCCGACGGCCGTCCCGGCCGGCCTCGGCCACCACGACCTGGAGCTGCAAGCCCTCTCCCTCGGCGGGCACGATCAGCGGCGCCTGCAGCGTCAGCTCGTCCAGCGCGCCGCAGCCGAGCTGGTCCCCGGCGCGGACGGCCAGTTCGACGAATCCGGTGCCGGGCAACAGCATCGTGCCGTCCACCGCGTGGTCGGCCAGCCACGGCTGGGCCTTCGGCGAGAGGTGCCCGGTGCACACCAGGCCCGCGCCGCCCGCCAGGTCCACGGCCGCGCCGAGCAGCGGGTGCCCGAGCACCCCGAGCCCCAGCGTCGACAGGTCCCCGTTGCCGGACTTCCCGTGGAAGCCGGACAGCACGCCCTGCGGCCAGTAACGCCGGCGCTGGAAGGCATACGTCGGCAGTTCGACGTGCGCCGCGACGGGCAGCAGTTTGGTCCAGTCCACGGACGCGCCGTGCACGAAGGCCTCGGCGAACGAAGCGACCAGCCGGTCCGCGCCGCCCTCGTCCCGGCGAAGAGTCGCGCAGACCACCCCGGCCACCGCACCGGCGCCCGCCTCGCGCGCGACCTCCTCCAGGGTGTCGTTCATCGCACCGAGCAGGACCGGATGCGGGGACACCTCGACGAACATCTGGTGGCCCTGTCCGGAAAGCGTGGCGATCGCGCGTTCGAAGTGGACAGTCGAGCGCAGGCTCTCATACCAATACCCGGCGTCCAACTCCTCACCAGTGAGCGTCTCACCGGACATCGCCGACACCATCGGTACCCGGCCCTTGCGCGGCGAAACACCCGCCAGCACCGCACGGATCTCGTCTTCCAGCCGCTCCACCTGCACACCATGCGACGCGTAATCCACCGCCACCATCCGCGCCCGGATACCCTCGGCATCCAACTCGGACTTCAGCTCAGCCAACGCCTCCGGCTCACCCGAGACGACCACCGCGGACGGACCGTTCACGGCCGCAAGCGACAGTCGATCACCCCACCGGCCCAGCCGCTCCTCCACCACACCGGCCGCCGCGCTGACCGACAGCATGCCGCCCAGACCCGCCAACACCTTCAACGACTTCGAGCGCAGCGCAACAACCCGCGCACCGTCCTCAACGGACAACATCCCGGCAACCGTCGCCGCCGCGATCTCGCCCTGCGAATGGCCGACGACCGCCTCCGGGCGCACCCCAGCCGCCTCCCACACCGCGGCCAGAGACACCATCACCGCCCACAACGCGGGCTGCACCAGATCCGCCGTGGTCAGCTCTTCAGCGAGCACATCGGACAGCTTCCAGTCCACAAAGGACCCCAAAGCCGCCTCGCACTCCGCCAACCGCGCCGCGAACACCGGACTCACCTGCGCGAGCTCCCGGCCCATGCCGAGCCACTGCGAACCCTGCCCGGGGAAGACGAACACCGGGCGCACGTCGTCGCGCCGCACCCCGGAGACCACCGCGCCGCTGGGGGCCTCCGCGACCAGGCTGTCCAGCCCGGCCAGCGGATCCTCGCCCAGCACCACGGCGCGGTGCTCGAACACCGACCGGGTGGTGGCCAGCGACCAGGCGATCCGGTCGGCGTCCAGCTCCGGACGGGCGGCCGCCCAGTCCCGGATCCGGGCCGCCTGCGCGGCGAGCCCTTCGGCGGACCGACCGGTGACCAGCCAGGCGTTGGCGCCGGCGACGACCGGAGCTTCGGGCTCGGCGGCTTCGTCCGGCGTTTCCTCCGCCGGGGCTTCTTCGAGGATGAAGTGCGCGTTGGTGCCGCTGCCGCCGAAAGAGGAAACCCCGGCGCGGCGGATGCGCTCGCCGGCGGGCCAGGCGACCGATTCGGTCAGCAGTTCCACTTCGCCGGCGGACCAGTCCACGTGCGGCGTTGGTTCGGTGACGTGCAGCGTTTTCGGCAGCTTTTCGTTGCGCAGCGCCAGAACCATCTTGATGATCCCGGCCACGCCGGCAGCGGCCTGTGTGTGCCCGATGTTCGACTTCACCGAACCCAGCCACAACGGTTTGCCGCCGTCGCGTTCCTGGCCGTAGGTGGCCAGCAGCGCCTGCGCTTCGATCGGGTCGCCGAGGGTGGTGGCGGTGCCGTGCGCCTCGACCGCGTCCACGTCGGCGGGGGTCAGCCGGGCGCTGTCCAGCGCGGCGCGCACGACCCGTTGCTGCGACGGGCCGTTCGGCGCGGTCAGCCCGTTGGACGCGCCGTCCTGGTTGATCGCGGAGCCGCGGATCACCGCGAGCACGTGGTGTCCGTGGCGGCGCGCGTCGGACAGCCGCTCCAGCACGATCATGCCGGTGCCCTCGGCCCAGCCGGTGCCGTTGGCGTCGGAGGAGAACGCGCGGCACCGCCCGTCCACCGAAAGCCCTTGCTGCTTCGAGAATTCCACGAACATGCCGGGCGTCACGAGCACGGTCACACCGCCGGCCAGCGCCATGGTGCATTCGCCGGCACGGATCGCCTGACAGGCCAGGTGCAGGGCCACCAGCGACGAGGAGCACGCGGTGTCGACGGTCACCGCGGGGCCTTCGAGCCCCATCAGGTAGGCGATGCGGCCGGAGAGCACGGCAGTCAGGTTGCCGGTCATCATATGGCCTTCGAGCTCGCCCGAGCCGCCCTGGAGCAGTTCCAGGCTCATCGCGTAGTTCGAGGTGAACCCGCCGACGAACACGCCGGTTTTGCTGCCCTTCAACGTGGTGACGTCGATCCGGGCGCGCTCCAGCGCTTCCCAGGACACCTCCAGCAGCAGCCGCTGCTGCGGGTCCATCGCCAGCGCCTCGCGCGGGCTGATCCCGAAGAAGCCCGCGTCGAAGCCGCTGGCGTCCTTGATGAAGGCACCGGACCGGGTGTAGGACTTGCCCGCCTTTTCCGGGTCCGGGTCGTAGAAGTCGCCGAGGTCCCAGCCGCGGTCTTCGGGGAACGGGCCGACCGCGTCGCGTCCGTCGGAGAGCAGCTCCCAGAAGTCCTCCGGGGTTTCCACCCCACCCGGATACCGGCACGCCATGCCGACGATGGCGATCGGCTCGTCCTCGCCCGCCTCCAGCCTGTGCAGCCGCTTGCGGGTCTCCTGGAGTTCGGCCGCCGTCTTCTTGAGGTAGTCGAAGAGCTTCTCTTGGTTAACCACTCTGGCCCCTTAGCAACACCGTGACGTCAAACAAGCCCGCAGCACCTAGTCGGACAGGCCCAGTTCCTTGTCGAGAAACTCGAACACCTCGTCGGGCGTCGCCGAGCCGAGTTCGACCTCGCTGCCCTCGGCTTCCGCTCCGCCCTGCTTCGTGATCCACGCCGACAGGATCGTCTGCAGCCGACGCGTGATCCGGTCCTCCATCTCCCGCCCGGCCGCCGGTTTCGTCAGCGCTGCCTCCAGCCGGTCCAGCTCGTCCAGCACCGGGACCCCGGCCGCGTCGTCGCCGACGAGCCCGGACCGCAGCCAGGCGGCCACCGCCACCGGGGTGGGGTAGTCGAAAATCAACGTAGTCGGGACCCGCAGCCCGGTGGCGGTGTTCAACCTGTTCCGGATCTCCACCGCGGTCAGCGAATCGAAGCCGAGTTCCTTGAACGCCTGGCTCGCCTGCACCGCGTCCGCCGACGGGTGGCCGAGTACCACTGCGGCCTCCGCGCGCACCAGATCGGTGAGCAGCCGTTCCTGGTCGGCCCGTTCGAGCCCCGCCAGCCGCTGGGCGAGGTCGCCCGCTTCCGGCGCGGCCGCGGCCGGAGCCGCGGCCAGCTGACGCATCTCGGGCAGGTCCCGCACCAGCGGGCGCTGCGCCAGGTTGGCCAGCCGGCTCCAGTCCACGTCCATCACCGTCACCACGGCATCGGACCCGTCGAGCGATTCGCCCAGCGCCCGCACCGCCAGGCACGGATCCATCGCGGGCATCGGCAGCCGCTTCATCCGGCTCTTGATCGCGTCCTTGGACTCGGCGAGACCGCCGCCGCCCCACAGGCCCCACGCCACCGACAGACCGCTGAGGCCCCGCGCGCGCCGGTTCTCCGCCACCGCGTCCAGGTAGGCGTTCGCCGCCGCGTAGTTGCCCTGCCCGGCCGAGCCCAGCGTCGAAGCCGCTGAGGAGAACAACACGAACGCATCCAGGTCCAGCTCGGCGGTCAGCTCGTCCAGGTGGCCCGCGCTGGTGGCCTTGGCCGAGAGGACCTTCTCGAAGCGCGAGGTGGAGAGCCGGTCGATCACGCCGTCGTCGAGCACGCCGGCGGTGTGCATCACCGAGGACAGCTCCGGTCCGGTGCGCCCGATCCAGTCGAGCACCCCGGCGACCTCGGCCCGCTCGCCGACGTCGCAGGTCAGCACGTCCACCCGGCTGCCCTGTTCGGCCAGCCCCGCCGCCTGCGCCGCGATGCCCGCGGCCGAGGAGCCGGACCGGCTGGTGAGCACGAGCCGCTCGGTGTCGCGTTCGGCCAGCCACTGCGAGACGTGCCCGGCGATCGCGCCGGTGCCGCCGGTGATCAGCACGCTGCCGCGCGGCCGCCACGAGGACCCGCCTCGCCGCGGGCGTCCTGCCCGCGCCATCCGGCGGCCCAGCACCCCGGACCGGCGGAGGGCGACCTGGTCCTCGTCGCCGTCGGCCAGCACCGCGGCCAGCCGCGCGCCCGCCCGCTCGTCGATCTCGGCGGGCAGGTCGAGCAGCCCGCCCCAGCGGTCCGGGTGTTCGAGTCCGACGACCCGGCCCAGCCCCCACACCTGCGCCTGCACGACGCTCGAGGGCACCTCGCCGGGCGCGGCCGCGACCGCCTGGCTGGTCGCCAGCCACAGCGGCGCGAGCACCCCGGCGTCGCCCAACGCCTGCACCAGGCCCAGCGTGGCGGCGAGTCCGGTGGCCACCACCGGATGGTCCGGCAGCGGAGCTTCGTCGAGCGCCAGCAGCGAGAGCACCCCGGCGATCGGCGCGCCGTCGACGGCCCGGTCGAGCACCGGCGAAAGCTCGTGCCGGGCGGTGTGCCCGGCTGGGATCTCCGCGACCACGACCTCGGCGCCCCGTACGGTCAGCGCTGCGGCGCAGTCCCTCCGCAGCGTCTCGGCGAAGCCGCCTTCGGGGACGACGAGCAGCCAAGTTCCGTTCAGCAGCACGGGATCGGGTTCCGGCAGGGGCGCCCACGACATGCGGTAGCGCCAGCTCGCGGTCACCGACTGCTCCTGGTCCCGACGCCGCCAGGACGCCAGCGCGGGCAGCACCGCGCTGAACTGCTCCTGGTCCTCCAGCGCCAGGGTGTCGGCGATCCGGGCCAGGTCGCCGTTCTCCACCGCCGCCCAGAATTCGGCTTCGGCCTGCGAACCGTCGCCGCCGCGCACCGCGCCGGCGGCAGCCGCCCCGGTCGGCCAGTAGCGGTCGTGCCGGAAGGCGTAGGTGGGCAAGGCGATCCGCTCGGCGACCGGGAGCACCGCGGTCCAGTCCACCCCGGCTCCCGTGACATACGCCTGCGCCAACGAGGTGAGCATCCTGGTCGCGCCGCCGTCGTCGCGGCGCAGTGTCGCGCACACCGCGGCCGGTTCCGTGCCGGGGGCGGCGGCCGCGGCGGCTTCCTCCAGCGTGTCGGTCGTCGCGCCGAGCAGCACAGGATGCGGGCTGACCTCGACGAACAGCTGGTGTCCCTCGTCGGCCAGCGTCCGCACCGCACGGTCGAATCGCACGGTGGCGCGGAGGCTCGCGTACCAATACCCGGCGTCGAGTTCTTCGCCGGTCAGGGTTTCGCCGGTCATCGCCGACACCATCGGGACCCGGCCACGACGCGGCTCGATCCCGGCCAGCACCGCACGGATCTCGTCTTCCAGCCGCGCCACCTGCGCGGAGTGCGAGGCGTAATCGACGTCGACCATCTTGGCCCGCACGCCCTCGGCGTCGAGTTCGTCCTTGAGCTCCGCGAGCGCTTCGGGAGTGCCGGAGACGACCACGGCGGCCGGGCCGTTGACCGCGGCCAGCGCGAGCTGCTCCCCCCAGCGGGAGATTCGCTGTTCAACCGTCACGGCGGGCAGCGTCACCGACAGCATCCCGCCCGCGCCCGCAAGCACTTTCAGCGACTTCGAGCGCAGCGCGACAACCCGCGCGCCGTCCCGCAGGGACAGCATCCCGGCGACGGTGGCGGCGGCGATCTCGCCCTGCGAGTGCCCCACCACCGCATCCGGCGCTACTCCGGCCGCTTCCCACACCGCGGCCAGCGAGACCATCACCGCCCACAGCGCGGGCTGCACCAGGTCCGCGGTGCGCAGTTCGCCGGAGAGCACCTCCGTCAAGTTCCAGTCGGCGAACGGCGCCAGTGCCCGCTCGCATTCGGCGAGCCGGGCGGCGAAGACCGGGCTGGCCTCCGCCAGTTCCCGGCCCATGCCCGCCCACTGGGAGCCCTGGCCGGGGAAGACGAACGTCACCGCGCCGCCGGGGCGGGCCGTTCCGGCCACCACCGTGCCGGTGGTGCCTCCGGTCGCCAGCTCGTGCAGTCCGGCCAGCAGTTTCGTCCGGTCCTCGCCGAGGACGACGGCACGGTGCGCGAACGCCGAGCGGGTTGTCGCCAGCGACCACGCCACGTCGGCGGGGTCGGTCTCCGGCTGCGCGGCCGCCCATTCGCGCAGCCGGCCCGCCTGTCCGACGAGGCCCTCCGCGGAGCGGCCGGACACCAGCCAGGCACCGGGTCCGCGCAGCAGGGGCTCGGTGTCCGGACGCGGTTCGGCGTCCTCCGGCGGGGCCTCCTCGAGGATGATGTGCGCGTTGGTGCCGCTGATGCCGAACGAGGAAATCCCGGCCCGGCGCGGCCGTCCGCCGGAAGGCCAGGCCATCGGTTCGGCGAGCAGTTCGACCTGCCCGGCCGTCCAGTCGATCTGCGAGGACGGCTCGGCCGCGTGCAGGGTTTTCGGCAGCTGCTCGTGTCCCAGCGCCAGCAGCATCTTCATCACGCCCGCCACGCCGGCCGCCGCCTGTGTGTGGCCGATGTTCGACTTCACCGAACCCAGCCACAACGGACGGTCCCGGTCTTGGCCGTAGGTGGCCAGCAACGCCTGCGCTTCGATCGGGTCGCCGAGTTTCGTGCCGGTGCCGTGTGCCTCCACCGCGTCCACTTCGGACGGCGAAAGGCCGGCGCTTGCCAGCGCCGCGCGGATGACCCGCTGCTGCGACGGACCGTTCGGCGCCGTCAAGCCGTTCGAGGCCCCGTCTTGGTTCACCGCGGAACCCCGGACCAGCCCCAGCACCGGATGCCCGTTGCGCCGCGCGTCGGAGAGCCGCTCCACCACCAGCATGCCGACACCCTCGGCCATGCCCATGCCGTCGGCCGACTCGGCGAACGCCTTCGACCGGCCGTCCGCCGCCAGACCGCGCGCCTGCGAGAAGGCGACGAACCCGTCCGGGCTGGCCATGATCGTGGCTCCGCCGGCCAGCGCGAGGGAGCACTCCCCCGCGCTCAGCGCCTTCGCCGCCAGATGCAGCGCGACCAGCGACGAGGAACACGCGGTGTCCATCGTGACCGCCGGGCCTTCCAGCCCGAAGAAGTACGACAGGCGGCCCGAAAGGACGCTGGTCGCGTTGCCGGTCATCAGGTGGCCTTCGGCACCCTCGAACTCGGCGCTGCCGTCCAGACCCGCCGCCGCGTAACCCGAGCCGTAGCCGCCGATGAAGGCGCCGGTCTGGCTGCCCGACAGGCTCGCCGGGTCGATGCCGGAGCGTTCGAACGCCTCCCAGGACACCTCCAGCAGCAGCCGCTGCTGCGGGTCCATCGCCAGTGCCTCGCGCGGGCTGATCCCGAAGAACCCGGCGTCGAAACCGATGACGTCGCGGACGAAACCGCCTTCCTTGGTGTAGGTGGTCCCGGCCTGCTCGGACTCCGGGTCGTAGAGCTCGTCCACCGGCCAGCCTCGGTCGGCCGGGAAGGATTCGATCGCGTCGCCGCCGGAGGACAGCAGCTCCCACAGCTCCTCCGGGCTGGCGGCGCCGCCGGGGAACCGGCAGGCCATGCCGACGATCGCGATCGGCTCGTCCGTTCCGGCCCGCCGCACGGCCGGGGCCGGGGGCGGTGCGGACAGGTCGCCGATCAGCTCGCCGCGCAGCGAAACGGCCAGCGCGGCAGGCGTGGGGTGGTCGAAGATCAGCGTGGCGGGCAGCCGCAGCCCGGTTTCGGCCCGCAGCCGGTTCCGCAGTTCCACCGCGGTCAGCGAGTCGAAGCCCAGATCGGTGAACGCGCGGTCGGCGCCGATCGAAGCCGCCGAGGCGTGCCCGAGCACCGCGGCCACGTGCGCCAGCACCAGCTGCCGCAGCATCCGGTCGCGTTCCTGGCGAGTGGCCGCGGCCAGCCGCTTGCGAAGGGAGTCGCTGTCAGCAGCCGGGGCCGAAGCAGCGGTGCGCCGCGCGGGAGCACCGGCCAGCGCCCGCCACAGCGGCGGGACGTCGGCACCGCGCAGGGCCGCCACGTCCAGGCGGACCGGGATGAGCACGGCGTCTTCGGTGGCCAGCGCCGCGTCCATCACCGCGAGACCCTCGTCGGCGCCGAGCGCGGTGACGCCGGAGCGGCTGATCCGCGACAACGACTGTTCGCCGAGGTCGCGGCCGATGCCCGCCTCGTGCACCCACGGGCCCCAGGCCAGCGAAGTGCCGGTCAGGCCCGCTGCCCGGCGGTGTCCGGCGAGCGCGTCGAGGAAGGTGTTGGCGGCGACGTAGTTGCCCTGTCCCGGCGCGCCGAAGGTCGCCGCGGCCGAGGAGAACAGCACGAACTGCCGCAGGTCCAGGTGCCGGGTGAGTTCGTGCAGGTGCCAGGCGGCGTCGGCCTTCGGGCGCAGGACCGCGGACAGGCGGTCGGCGGTGAGCCCGGCGACCAGGCCGTCGTCGATGATCCCGGCGGCGTGGAAGACCTCGCCGAGCGGGCAGTCCTCTCCGACGGTGTCCAGCAGCGCGGCCAGCGCGTCGCGGTCGGCCGCGTCGCACGCGACGATCCGGACCGCGGCGCCCAGTTCCGCCAGCTGCGCGGCGCGCACGGCCGCTCCGGCGGCGGCCGGGCCGGACCGGCTGGTCAGCAGCACTTCCTGGGCGCGGCCGGTGCGCACCAGATGCTGGGCGACCAGGCCGCCGAGGGTGCCGGTGCCGCCGGTGACCAGCAGCGAACGGGGGCCGCCGGGGCCCGCGTCGGGTCGTTCAACCGCCATCGCGTTGCCAGACGAACGGACCACGCGGCGTCCGAAGACGCCGTTCTCCCGCAACGCCAGCTCCGGTTCCACCCCGCCGAGCACGGCGGGGAGCGCGACGATTCCGGCGTTTTCGGTGGGCAGATCCACGAGGACGAACCGGCCGGGGTTCTCCGCCTGTGCCGAACGCAGCAGCCCACGGACGGCGGCCGCGGCGAGATCGGCCACGGCCTCGCCCGGGGCGACCGCGGCGCCGGACCGGGTGACCACCACCAGCCGCGCCGCGTCCAGGCGCGGTTCCTCCAGCCAGTCCTTGACCAGTTCGAGCGCCGCCGCGGCGGCGGTGTGCGCGGCTTCGGGCATCGAGCCGGCCCCGGCGACGCTGGTGAGCACGATCGAGGGAACGGGGTCCGCGGCCGCCAGTCCGGCGAGGTCCGGGTAGGTCCGCATCGGGAGGCCCGTGACGGCCGGCTCGTCGGCCAGGCCGAAGGGGTCGTCGCCGAGCACCGCCCAGGCACCGGCCGGGATCGCGGCCTCGGCGGCCGGGGTCCACTGTTCGGCGAACAACAGACCGGACGAAGCCGGTTCGGCGACCGCGGGCACGGACACCGGACGACTGGTCAACGAATCCACCGTGACCACCGGAGCACCGGCGGGGTCGACGGCGACCAGCGAAAGATCGCCGCGCCGACCGCGCCCGACTTTGGCGCGCAGCACCGAAGCGCCCTCGGCGTGGAGTTCGACGCCGGTCCACGCGAACGGCATCCGGACCTCGTCGCCGGAGTCCTCCAGCAGCGCGGCGTGCAGGGCGGCGTCGAGCAACGCCGGGTGCAGGCCGAACTGATCCGCTCGGCCCGCCACCGGCTCCGGCAGCTCGATCTCGGCGAACACGTCCTCGCCGCGCCGCCATGCCGCGCGCAGGCCGTGGAACGCCGGACCGTACACATCGGACAGTTTCGCGGCGTAAAAACCGTCGACGGCCAACGCGGTCGCGTCCGAAGGCGGCCAGACGCCGAAGTCCTCCGACACCGCGGGCGGGGCGGACGCGGCCGCCAGCACGCCGGTGGCATGGCGGGTCCACTCCGCCGCGGAACCGTCCGGGCGGGAGAAGATCTCCAGGTTCTCGCGGTCCGCGGCGACGACGACCTGGATCCGCACCGCACCGCCGTCGGCGGGCAGCACCAGCGGGGCCTGCAAGGTCAGTTCTTCCACCTTGCCGCGGCCCACCTGGTCGCCCGCGCGCACCGCCAGCTCCACGAATCCGGTGCCGGGGAACAGGATCACGCCGCCGACGGCGTGGTCGGCCAGCCACGGCTGAGTACGTGTGGAGAGCCGGCCGGAGCACACCGTCGCGCCGTCGGCGAGTTCCATCACCGCGCCGAGCAGCGGGTGCCCGACCGCGGACAACCCCAGCGCGGCCGGGTCCGTGCCGCCGTGGGGTGAGAGCGAAAGCATGCCCTGCGGCCAAAACCGCTCGTGCTGGAAGGCGTAGGTAGGCAACTCGACCCGGTTCCCGACGGGCAGCACCTTCGTCCAGTCGACGGTCACGCCGTGCACGAAAGCCTCGGCGAACGAGGTGAGCAGCCGGACCGCGCCGCCGTCGTCGCGCTGCAACGTGCCGCAGACCGGGGCGGTTCCCGACTCGGCGTCGGCGGCCAGTTCGTCCAAGGTGTCGTTCATCGCGCCGAGCAGGACCGGGTGCGGGGTCACCTCGATGAACATCCGGTTCCCGCTGCCCGCCACCGTCCGGATCGCGCGGTCGAACATCACCGGCGCACGCAGGCTCTGGTACCAGTAACCGGCGTCCAGTTCCTCGCCGGTCAGAGTCTCCCCCGTCATCGCCGACACCATCGGCACCCGGCCCGGCCGCGGCTCGACGCCCGCCAGCACCGCACGGATCTCCTCTTCGAGGCTCTCCACCTGCACACCATGCGACGCGTAATCCACCGCCACCATCCGCGCCCGGATGCCCTCGGCATCCAGTTCGGACTTCAGCCCGACCAACGCCTCCGGCTCACCCGAAACCACCACCGCCGCCGGACCGTTCACCGCGGCGAGAGCCAGCTTCTCGCCCCATCGGCTCAGCCGCTCCTCCACCGCATCGGCCGCCGCGCTGACCGACAGCATGCCGCCCAGACCCGCCAACACCTTCAACGACTTCGAGCGCAGCGCAACAACCCGCGCACCGTCCTCAACGGACAACATCCCCGCAACCGTCGCCGCCGCGATCTCGCCCTGCGAATGACCGACCACCGCCTCCGGACGCACCCCCGCCGCCTCCCACACCGCGGCCAGAGACACCATCACCGCCCACAACGCAGGCTGCACCACATCCGCCGTCGTCAGCTCTTCGGCCAACACCTCAGACAGCTTCCAGTCCACAAAGGACTCCAAAGCCTGCTCGCACTCCGCCAACCGCGCCGCGAACACCGGACTCACCTGCGCGAGCTCCCGGCCCATACCGAGCCACTGCGAACCCTGCCCGGCGAACACGAACACCGGCCGGACCCCGGTCCGCGCCGACCCGGTCACCACCGCACCCGAGGGCGAACCCGCCGCCAGATCCGTCAAACCGGTGCCGTCGCCGATCACCACGGCCCGGCGTTCGAACACCGACCGCGTCGTCGCCAACGACCAGGCCACGTCCTCCGGACGCGTCTCCCGCCCGGTCAGCCAGTCGTCCAGGCGACGCGCCTGTGCGGCGAGTCCCGGCTCGGTCCGGCCGGACAGCACCAGCGCACCCGCGCCGGACACCACCGGAGCCGTCGCGTCCTCCGGTTCGGCCGGCACCGCGGCCGGCGCGTCCTCCAGGATGATGTGTGCGTTGGTGCCGCTCATCCCGAACGACGACACGCCCGCGCGGCGCGGATGACCGTTGACCGGCCACGGCGCGTTCTCGGTCAGCAGGCGAACGTCGCCCGCCGCCCAGTCCACATGCGACGAAGGCGTCTCGGCGTGCAGCGTGCGCGGAATCTCGTTGTTCCGCAACGCCAACACCATCTTGATCACCCCGGCCACACCGGCCGCCGCTTGGGTGTGGCCGATGTTGGACTTGACCGAACCCAGCCACAGTGGACGATCCCGGTCCTGGCCGTACGTCGCGAGCACGGCCTGCGCCTCGATCGGGTCGCCCAGCGTCGTGCCCGTGCCGTGCGCCTCCACGACGTCCACATCGGACACCGTCAGCCCGGCATCGGCCAACGCCGCCCGAATCACTCGCTGCTGCGAAGGACCGTTCGGCGCCGTCAACCCGTTCGACGCACCGTCCTGGTTCACCGCGGAACCGGCCACTACAGCCAGAATCGGGTGCCCGTTGCGCTGTGCGTCGGAAAGCCGCTCCACCACCAGCACGCCCGCGCCTTCGGCCCAGCCGGTGCCGTCCGCGTCGTCGGAGAACGCCCGGCACCGCCCGTCGGCGGAAAGGCCCTGCTGGCGCGAGAAGTCGATGAACATGCCCGGGGTCGCCATCACCGTGACGCCACCGGCCAGCGCCAGCGAGCATTCGCCGGAGCGCACCGCTTGCACGGCCAGGTGCAGGGCGACCAGCGACGACGAGCACGCGGTGTCGATGGTGACCGCGGGGCCTTCCAAGCCGAGGACGTAGGAGATCCGGCCGGACAGCACGCTGGTGGCGTTGCCGGTCAGGCTGTGCGCTTCGACCCCGCTTTCGGTGGCCAGGTTGAGGCCGTAGCCGGAGATGTAGCCGCCCGCGAAGACGCCGGTGGCGCTGCCCTTGAGCTTCGCCGGGTCGATCCCCGCGCGCTCCAGCGCCTCCCACGAGGTCTCCAGCAGCAGCCGCTGCTGCGGGTCCATCGCCAGCGCCTCGCGCGGGCTGATCCCGAAGAAGTCGGCGTCGAACCCGGCGGCGTCGGCGACGAACGCGCCCTGCGCCACATAGGAAGTGCCCGCATTTTCCCGGTCGGCGTCGTACACGCTGTCGAGGTCCCAGCCGCGGTCGGCGGGGAAATCCCCCACCGTGTCAGTGCCGGAGGCCAGCATCTCCCAGAACTGCTCCGGAGTGCTGGAACCGCCGGGGAACCGGCACGCCATGCCCACGATCGCCATCGGCTCGTCGGCAGACGACACGGCGGCGGGCGCGGCGACACCGATTTCCGGGTGCTCGCCGAGCAGTTCGGTCCGCAGGAACGCGGCCAGCGCTTCCGGGGTCGGGTAGTCGAACACCACCGTCGCGGGCAGCCGCTCGCCGGTCGCCGCACCCAGCCGGTTGCGCAGCTCGACGGAAGTCAGCGAGTCGAAACCGAGGTCCTTGAACGCCCGCCGCTGCTCGATCGCGTCCGCCGAGGCGTGGCCGAGCACGATCGCCGCTTCGGTGCGGACCAGGTCGGTGAGCAGTTCGTCCTGGCCGGCGGGGCTCAGCCCGGTCAGCCGCCGCACGAGTTCGCCGGTGGCGGGCGGCTGCGCGGCGACGGCGGGAAGACGTCGGATCGCCGGCAGGTCCCGCAGCAACGGCGCGGTCCGCAGCTCCGCCGGGAGCTCGGCCACGTCGATGTCCAGCACGGTCTGCACCGGTTCGACCCCGCGCAGCGCCTCGCCGAGGGCGCGGACCGCGAGCTGCGGCTCCATCGGCCGCATGCCGCCTCGGCTGGTCCGGGTGCGCGCGGCCGCGCTGGAGTCGGCGAAGCCGCCACCCGCCCACGCGCCCCACGCCACGGCCAGCGCGGGCAGTCCCCGCGCCCGACGGTGCTCCGCCAGCGCGTCCAGGTACGCGTTCGCGGCCGCGTAGTTGCCCTGTCCCGCCGCGCCGAGGGTCGAGGCGGCCGAGGAGAACAGCACGAACTCGTCCAGTTCCAGTCCGGCGGTGACCTCGTCCAGCAACGCCGCGCCGCGGGCTTTCACGTCCAGCACGGCGGCCAGTCGCGCGGGCGACAGGTGTTCGAGCACGCCGTCGTCGAGCGCCCCGGCGGTGTGCAGCACGGTGCTCAGCTCGGGGCCGATCCAGGCGGCCTGCGCGGTCAGCGCCGCGCAGTCGGTCACGTCGCAGGCCAGCACGTCCACCCGCGTGCCCT
The DNA here is from genome assembly GCF_046549035.1 of Amycolatopsis sp. lyj-90. Classification (NCBI taxonomy): domain Bacteria; kingdom Bacillati; phylum Actinomycetota; class Actinomycetes; order Pseudonocardiales; family Pseudonocardiaceae; genus Amycolatopsis; species Amycolatopsis sp. lyj-90. Next base: position 292,994 of record NZ_JAJPWP010000004.1, on the reverse strand, counting down.
GCTCGGCCAGCTCGGCGACCAGCGCCGCGACTCCGGCGGCCGGGCCGGAACGGCTGGTGAGCACCAGCCGACGCGCGCCGTTTTCGGCCAGCCAGCGGGACACGTGCCCGGCGAGCGCGCCGGTGCCGCCGGTGAGCCACACGTCGCCACGCGGCGTCCACGGCTCGCGCGAAACCCGTCCGGCGTGCACGAGACGGCGGCCCAGCACCCCGCCGTCGCGGAGCGCGACTTCGCGCTCAACGCCCCCGGCGAGCACCGAGACCAGCCGCGCGGCCGCGCGCTCGTCCAGCGTCTCCGGCAGGTCGAGCAGCCCGCCCCAGCGTTCCGGGTGCTCCAGGCCGACAACCCGGCCCAGGCCCCAAGCCTGCGCCTGCACCGGATTCGCGGCACCGTCCGCCACCGCGCCGCGCGTGGCCACCCACAGCGGCGCGTTGACCTCAGCCAACGCCTGGACGAGCCCGAGGGTCGCGGCCAGTCCGCCGGCGACGGAGGGCAGTTCGGGCAGCGGGTTCTCGTCCAGCGCGAGCAACGACAGCACGCCCGCCGGCGCGGAGTCCAGCAGCGCGCCGAGCGCGTCCCGCGCCACGACACCGGCGGGGACCTCGATCACCTCGACCTCGGCTCCCGCGGCCGACAGCGCGTCGGCATACGGCCGCGTGCCGACGCTCTCCGGCGCGACAAGCAGCCAGCGTCCGGAAAGAGCCGCCGGAGCGGGCTCGGGCAGCGCGGTCCACTCGGTGCGGTAACGCCAGTCGGCGATGGTCGAGCGGTCCTGTTTCCGGCGCCGCCAGGACGCCAGCGCGGGCAGGAGCACGTCGAGGTGCTGCTGGTCGTCAAGCCGGTCGTCAAGGTCGAGTTCCCCGGCGAGCCAGTCCAGATCGCCCTCGTCCACCGCGGTCCAGAACTCGGTGTCAGCGGCGGCCGACGGCGTCAGCGAGATGATGCCGTCGGGCCAGTAACGCTGGTGCTGGAAGGCGTAGGTGGGCAGCGGCACTCGGTTCCCCGCCGGAACCACCTCGCTCCAGTCCACGCCCACGCCCTGCACGAAAGCCCGCGCCAGACCGGCCATCAGGCCGGTGCCGTCCTTGCGCTGCAACGGCACGAACGCCGCATCGGCCGGGCTGAGCGCGGACAACGAACCGTCCGGCCCGACTTCCAGGAACACCGAGATCCCTTGCGCTACAAGGGACTCCACCGCCTCCCCATACCGCACCGCACCCCGTGTCTGCGCGGGCCAATAGCCCGCCTCGCACTCCGTCAGCACTTCACCCGTCAACGCACCCGCCCACAACAATTCCGGACGCTCGTACGTGAGCCCTTCAGCCACTTCGCGCAGCTCGTCCAGCACCGGATCCATCGCCGCCGAGTGGAACGCGTGACTCACCCGCAGCCGCCGAACCCGGTTCCCGCGCTCCTTCCACAGCGCGACAAGCTGCTCGACCGCCTCGGTCTCACCAGAGACCACCACCGACTCCGGACCATTCACCGCCGCGATCGACACCCCATCTGCCAAGGTCTCAACGACCTCACCCTCCGATGCGTTGATCGCCGCCATCGCACCACCCACCGGCAACGCCTGCATCAACCGCGCACGAGTAGCAACCAGACGACACGCATCCGACAGAGACAACACACCCGCCGCATACGCCGCCGCCACCTCACCCACCGAATGCCCCACCACCGCATCCGCCCGAACACCCGCGGCGCGCAACACCTCGAACAACGCCACCTCGAAAGCGAACAACCCAGCCTGCGCGTAAAGGGTCTGATCACTGCCCGGCGTCCCCGAATCCAGCACCACATCCCGAACCGAAACACCCAGCTCCAGCTCCAACAAACCCGAAACCCGGTCAAACACCTCAGCAAAAACCGGACTCGACTCATACAGTCCCCGGCCCATACCAGCCCACTGCGAACCCTGACCCGCAAACACCAAACCCACCCGAACACCCGGATCCGCGACGCCCGAAACCACCGAACCCGACGACACTCCCCCGATCAGGCTGTCCAGCCCGCCCGCCAAATCCTCGCCCAGCACCACGGCCCGGTGCTCGAACACCGACCGCGTAGTCGCCAACGACCACCCGACATCCACCGGATCCAGCCCACGCCCGGCCACCCACTCGCGAAGCCGACCCGCCTGCGCGGCCAGCCCGTCCGCGCTGCGACCCGACAACACCCACACGGTCGGCTCATCTGTCACGACCACTTCGACGGGCTCCTCCGCCGGAGCCTCCTCGACGATGATGTGCGCATTGGTCCCGCTGATACCGAACGCCGACACCCCCGCCCGCCGGACCCGCTCACCCCGTTCCCACGCCACGTTCTCCGTCAACAACCGGACCTCGCCCGCCGTCCAGTCCACATGGGACGACGGCGTCTCAGCGTGCAACGTCCGCGGAAGCTCGCCGTGTTGAAGGGCGAGCACCGCCTTGATCAGCCCCGCCACCCCGGCCGCGGCCTGCGTGTGCCCGATGTTCGACTTCACCGAACCCAGCCACAAGGGACGGTCCCGGTCCCGCCCGTACGTGGCCAGCAACGCCTGCGCCTCGATCGGGTCCCCGAGCTTCGTCCCGGTACCGTGCGCCTCCACCACGTCCACATCGGACCCCGACAACCCGGCATTCGCCAACGCCGCCCGAATCACCCGCTGCTGCGAAGGACCATTCGGCGCCGTCAAACCATTCGACGCACCATCCTGATTCACCGCCGAACCCCGCACCACAGCCAGCACTCGATGGCCGAGCCGCTGCGCCTCCGACAGCCGCTCCACCACCAGCACCCCGGCGCCCTCGGCCCAGCCGGTGCCATCCGCGTCCTCGGAGAACGCCCGGCACCGCCCGTCCGCGGACAGTCCTTGCTGCCGGGAGAACTCGACGAACGTCCCCGGCGACGGCATCACCGTGACACCACCGGCCAACGCCAGCGAGCACTCTCCCGACCGGACCGCATACGCGGCCAAGTGCAGCGCGACCAGCGACGACGAACACGCGGTGTCGATGGTGACCGCGGGCCCTTCCAGACCGAGCACATAGGACACCCGCCCGGACAGCACGCTGGTCGAGTTGCCGGTCATCAGGTGGCTTTCGACACCCGAATCCGCCTGGCCCGACATCGAAACACCGATGCCGTACCCGGAGGCGAAGGCGCCCGCGAAGACACCCGTGGCGGTGCCCTTGAGTTTCGCCGGGTCGATCCCGGCCCGCTCCAGGGCCTCCCACGAGGTCTCCAGCAGCAGCCGCTGCTGCGGGTCCATCGCCAGCGCCTCGCGCGGGCTGATCCCGAAGAACGCCGGGTCGAACTCCGTGGCGTCGTTCAGGAACGCGCCCTGCGCGACGTAGGAGGTGCCCTCGTGCGCCGGGTCCGGGTCGTAGACGCTGTCGAGGTCCCAGCCGCGGTCGGTCGGGAAGCCGCCGACCGCGTCGGTCCCGGCCGACAGCAGCTCCCAGAACTCCTCCGGCGTGGTCACCCCGCCGGGGAAGCGGCAGGCCATGCCGACGACGGCGAGCGGTTCGTCGGCTCGTTCCCGGACCTCGCGCAGCCGCGCCCGTGCGTCTTGCGCGTCCGCGATGGCCCGCTTCAGGTAACTCCGCAGTTTGTCGTCAGACACGGTCAGCCCCTAGCCAGGATGTTCGATGGTTCACGATCGGCGGCGCGGATTCACTCGAGTCCGTCGACGAGTGCGAACAGCTCGTCGTCGGAGGCGGTCTCGAGGTCTTCCTCGCGCCGTTTCTTGGTCTTTGCGGTGGTCTGGTCGCCGATGACCTCCAGCAGCCTGCGCAGCCGTTCGCCTGCTTCGGCCCACACCGGTTCGTCGCCAGCCCCGTCCCGCAGCGCGGCTTCGAGCCGGCCGATCTCGGCCAGCACCGGCTCCGCGGCGTCGTCCGGGCCGTCCGGCAGCAGTTCGGTCCGCAGCCACGCGGCGAGTTCGCTCGGGGTCGGGTAGTCGAACACGAGCGTCGCGGGCAGTTGCCGCCCGGTCGCGGCACCGAGCCGGTTGCGCAGTTCCACCGAGGTCAGCGAGTCGAACCCGAGATCCTTGAACGCCTTCCGGTCCTCGATCGCCTCCGCCGAGGCGTGCCCGAGCACGATCGCCACCTCGGTGCGCACCAGTTCGGTGAGCACCCGCTCCTGCTCCGCGCGGCCCAGTCCGGCCAGCCGGGCGGCCAGGTCCCCTTCGGGGCGGGCCGACGGCTCGGCCGCGGTGCTCGCCATCCGGCGGATCTCCGGCAGGTCCCGCATCAGCGGCGCGGCGCGCAGCCCCGCCGTGCCCGGCCCCGAGGCGAGTTCGGTCCAGTCGACGTCCATCACGGTGAGCACCGGGTCCGGTCCGCGCAGGGCCTCGCCCAGCGCCCGCGCGGCCAGCCTCGGGTCCATCGCGGGCATCGCGCCGCGTTCGAGCCGTTTGCGCGCCGCCTCGGTGGACTCGGCGAGCCCGCCGCCGGCCCAGACACCCCAGGCCACCGTCAGCCCGGGCAGCCCGCGCGCCCGGCGGTGCTCCGCCAGCGCGTCCAGGTACGCATTCGCCGCCGCATAGTTGCCCTGCCCCGGACCGCCCAGCGTCGAAGCCGCCGAGGAGAACAGGACGAACGCGTCCAGGTCGAGATCCGCGGTCAGCTCGTCCAAGTCCTTCGCCGACGCGGCCTTCGCCGCCAGCACCGACTCCAAACGCGGCACCGAAAGCCGGTCCAGCACTCCGTCATCCAGCACGCCCGCGGTGTGCAGCACCGAAGACAACTCCGGACCGCACCACTCGACCAAGCCCGCCAACGCCGACCGCTCCGTGACGTCGCACGCCACCACCTCGACCGAGGTGCCCAGCGCGGCCAGTTCCGCGACGGTCGCGGCGACCCCGCGTGCCGAGGGACCGGAACGGCTGGTCAGCACGACCCGAGGCGCGCCCTGTTCGGCGAGCCACCTCGCGACATGCCCGGCGATCGCGCCGGTGCCGCCGGTGAGCAGCGCCGTACCTCGCGGCGTCCACGGCTGCGACGCCGGTCGTCCGGCGTGCACGAGCCGACGGCCGAGCAGCCCGGCCGAACGGAGCGCGACCTCGGACTCACCGCACCCGGCGAGCACCGAAACCAGCCGCGCACCCGCACGCTCGTCGAGCGTCTCCGGCAGGTCGATCAGCCCGCCCCAACGCTCCGGGTGTTCCAAGCCGACAACCCGGCCCAGACCCCACACCTGCGCCTGCACCGGGCTGACCAGGGTCTCCCCCGGCCCGGCCGCCACCGCGCCCCGAGTCGCCAGCCACAGCGGGGCGGTCACCCCGGCGTCGCCGAGCGCCTGCACCAAGCCGAGCGTCGCCGCCAAGCCCGCCGGCACCGAAGCGTGCCCGGCGACCGGCGTCTCGTCCAGGGCCAGCAGCGAAACCACCCCGGACACCGCATCGCGGTCGATGTCAGACAGCAGCGCGGTGAACTCGGCACGGTCCACCGTCCCGGCCGGGCATTCGACCACGGTCACGTCCGCGCCCCGGGTTTCCAGCGCTGCCAAGCAATCCCGGGCAGTGTCGGCGTTCGGCGCGACGACGAGCCAGGTCCCGGACAACACGCGGGCGTCCGGCTCCGAGACCGGAGCCCAGGTGATGCGGTAACGCCAGTTCGCGGTGGTCGACCGGTCCTGTTCGCGTCGCCGCCAAGAGGCCAGCGCGGGCAGCACCTCGTGGAACGGCCGCGTGCTGTCCACCGACAGCGAGTCGGCGAGACCGCTCAGGTCGCCCCCTTCGACCGCCGCCCAGAACTCGGCGTCGGCCGCGCTGTCCTGGACCTCCGTCGCGCCCGCCTTCGGCAGCTTCAGGATGCCTTCCGGCCAGAACCGTTCCGTGCGGAAGGCGTAGGTCGGCAGGTCCAGCCGCTGGCCGGCGGGCAGCACGGCGCGCCAGTCCACGTGCACGCCGCGCACGAAAGCCTGCGCCAGCCCGGCCATCAGGCCGGTGCCGTCCTTGCGCTGCAACGGGACGAACGCCGCATCGGCCGGGCTGAGCGCGGACAACGAACCGTCCGGGCCGACCTCCAGGAATACCGAAATCCCCTGCGCCACAAGGGACTCCACCGCCTCCCCGAACCGGACCGGGCGACGCGTCTGCGCGGGCCAGTACTCGGCCTCGCAGTCAGCGACCAGCTCACCGGTCAACGCACCCGCCCACAACAGCTCCGGACGCTCGTACGTGAGCCCTTCAGCCACCTGACGCAGCTCATCCAGCACCGGATCCATCGCGGCGGAATGGAACGCATGGCTCACCCGCAGCCGCCGAACCCGGTTCCCGCGCTCCTTCCAGAGCGCGACAAGCTGGTCGACCGCCTCGGTCTCACCGGAAACCACCACCGACTCCGGACCGTTCACCGCCGCTATCGACATGCCGTCGACCAGCGTCTCGGCCACCTCGGCCTCCGGCGCGTTGATCGCCGCCATCGCACCACCCACCGGCAACGCCTGCATCAACCGAGCACGAGTAGCAACCAGACGACACGCATCCGACAGGGACAACACACCCGCCGCATACGCCGCCGCAATCTCACCCACCGAATGCCCCACCACCGCATCCGCCCGAACCCCGGCCGCCCGCAACACTTCGAACAACGCCACCTCGAAGGCGAACAACCCAGCCTGCGCGAACAAGGTCTGATCGCCGTCCCGGGTTCCCGGATCCAGCACCACATCCCGGACCGCAACGCCCAGCTCCAGCTCCAACAGACCCGAAACCCGGTCGAAGGCCTGGGCGAACACCGGGTTCGCCTCGTAGAGGTCCCAACCCATACCAGCCCATTGCGAACCCTGACCCGCGAACACCAAACCCACCCGAGCACCCGGATCCGCGACGCCCGAAACCACCGAACCCGACGACACTTCCCCGATCAGGCTGTCCAGCCCGCTCAGGAGATCGTCGCCCAGCACCACGGCCCGGTGCTCGAACACCGACCGCGTAGTCGCCAACGACCACCCGACATCCACCGGATCCAGCCCACGCCCGGCCACCCACTCGCGAAGCCGACCCGCCTGCGCGGCCAGCCCGTCCGCGCTGCGGCCCGACAACACCCAGGCCGTGGGATCGTCGGCCGGCACCGCGGCCGCGGGCTCCGGCGCGGGAGCCTCCTCGACGATGATGTGCGCGTTGGTGCCGCTCATCCCGAACGCGGAGACACCGGCGCGGCGCGGACTTCCGGCGGCCGGCCACGGCGTGTTCTCGGTCAGCAGCTCGACCCGGCCGGCCGTCCAGTCCACATGCGACGACGGGTGCTCTGCGTACAGCGTGCGCGGAATCTCCTGATGCTGCAACGCCAGCACCATCTTGATCACGCCCGCCACACCCGCCGCGGCCTGCGTGTGCCCGATGTTCGACTTCACCGAACCCAGCCACAGCGGACGGTCACGGTCCCGCCCGTACGTGGCCAGCAACGCCTGCGCCTCGATCGGGTCCCCGAGTCTGGTGCCCGTCCCGTGCGCCTCCACCACGTCCACATCGGACGCCGACAACCCGGCATTCGCCAACGCCGCCCGAATCACCCGCTGCTGCGAAGGACCATTCGGCGCCGTCAAACCATTCGACGCACCATCCTGATTCACCGCCGAACCCCGCACCACAGCCAGCACTCGATGGCCGTTGCGCTCGGCGTCGGAGAGCCGTTCGACGACCAGCATGCCCACGCCTTCGCCCCAGCCCGTGCCATCCGCGTCGTCAGAGAATGCCCGGCACCGCCCGTCGGTGGAAAGCCCCTGCTGGCGCGAGAAGTCGACGAAAGTGCCTGGGTTGGCCATCACGGTGACCCCGCCGGCCAGCGCCAGCGAACACTCACCCGACCGCACCGCCTGAACCGCGAGATGCAGCGCCACCAACGACGACGAACAAGCCGTGTCGATCGTGACCGCGGGCCCTTCCAGACCGAGCACATAGGACAGTCGGCCCGACAGCACACTCGTCGAGTTGCCCGTCATCAGGTGCCCTTCGGCACCGGAACCGGCTTGGCCGGACAGGGTGACGCCGAACCCGTAGCCGGAAGCGAAGCCACCGGCGAACACGCCGGTAGCGGTGCCCTTGAGCGCGGCGGGGTCGATTCCGGAGCGCTCCAACGCTTCCCACGAGGTCTGCAGGAGCAGTCGCTGCTGCGGGTCCATCGCCAGCGCCTCGCGCGGGCTGATCCCGAAGAACGCCGCGTCGAACTCCGTGGCGTCGCGCAGGAACGCGCCCGACTGCGTGTAGGAGGTGCCGGCGCTGCCCCGGTCGGGGTCGTAGAACCCTTCCAGATCCCAACCGCGATCGGTCGGGAACGCACCCACCGCATCCGTACCCGAACGCAACATCTCCCAGAACTCGTCCGGGCTCGCCGCACCACCCGGGAACCGGCACGCCATCCCCACGATCGCCAACGGCTCGTCCACCGGCAGCGCCGCCACGGGAGCCGCGGCCACGGGGGCGGTCAGGTCGCCGGTCAGTTCCTCGCGGAGGAACGCGGCCAGCGCCACCGGCGTCGGGTAGTCGAACACCACCGTCGCGGGCAGCCGCTCGCCGGTCGCCGCCCCCAGCCGGTTGCGCAGCTCGACCGAGGTCAGCGAGTCGAACCCGAGGTCCTTGAACGCCTTCCGGTCCTCGATCGCCTCCGCCGAGGCGTGCCCGAGCACGATCGCCACCTCGGTGCGCACCAGTTCGGTGAGCACCCGCTCCTGCTCCGTCGGGTTCAGCCCGGCCAGCGTGCGGGCGAGGTCGCCCTCGCCGCGCGTAGTGTCCGCGGCGGCCTTGGCGGAGCCGAGCCGCCGCACTTCCGGCAGCTCCTGCACCAACGGCGCGTTCCGCAGTTCGGCGGAGGACTCCAGCTGTGCCCAGTCGACGTCCATCACGGTGACCGCGGCGTCCGGTCCGTCGAGGGCTTCGCCGAGCGCCCGTGCGGCGAGCTGTGGGTCCATCGCGGGCATCAGGCCGCGCTTGACCCGTTCCCGCACGACCTCGCTCGATTCGGCGAAACCGCCGCCCGCCCAGACACCCCAGGCCACCGTCAGCCCGGGCAGCCCGCGCGCCCGGCGATGCTCCGCCAGCGCGTCCAGATACGCATTCGCCGCCGCATAATTGCCCTGCCCCGGACCACCCAACGTCGAAGCCGCCGACGAAAACAGCACGAACGCATCCAAATCGAGATCCGCGGTCAGCTCGTCCAGGTAACCCGCCGACGCGGCTTTCGCGGCCAGCACGGATTCCAGGCGTGGCACCGACAACCGGTCCACCACGCCGTCGTCCAGCACGCCCGCGGTGTGCAGCACGGAGGACAGCTCCGGACCGCACCACTCGACCACGCCCGCCAACGCCGACCGATCGGTAACGTCGCACGCCACCACGTCGACGGAGGTTCCCCGCTCGGCGAGCAGCGCCGCCGTCCCCGCGACGTCACGCGCACCGGCGCCGGAACGGCTGGTCAGCACCACGCGCGGCGCACCGCGCTCGGCCAGCCAGTGCGACACGTGGCCCGCGATCGCGCCGGTCCCGCCGGTGATCAGCACCGCGCCCCGGGGCGACCAGCCCTCGGCGTCCCGGCCCCGCGCGGCGCGGCCCAGCCGACGGCCGAGCACGCCCGCCGGCCGGATGGCGACCTCGGGCTCCCCGGCCCCGGCGAGCACCGAAACCAGCCGCGCACCCGCACGCTCGTCGAAGGTCTCCGGCAGGTCGATGAGCCCGCCCCAGCGGTCGGGGTGTTCGAGACCGGCGACGCGGCCGAAGCCCCAGACCTGCGCCTGCACCGGGCTCGCCAGCGTCTCCCCGGCGCCGGCCGCCACCGCACCGCGCGTAGCCAGCCACAGCGGGGCGTCGATGATCACGTCGCCGAGTGCCTGCACCAGGCCGAGCGTGGCCGCCAATCCCCCGGCCACCACGGGATGTCCCGGCGTTGAGGTCTCGTCCAAGGCCAGCAGCGACAGCACGCCGCGCACTTCGGCGGGATCGACGTCGTCGAACTCGGCCGCGATCTCGAGGCGGTCCGCCGTGCCGGCCGGGAGCCGGACCACCCGGGTCTCCGCGCCGCGCGAGGACAACGCCTCGGCGTAGCCGGTGACGTCGTGGTCCGCCGGGGCGACGAGCAGCCAGGTGCCGGTCAGCGGCCGCGGGTCGAGTCCCTCGACCGGCGTCCAGTTGATCCGGTAGCGCCAGTCCGCGGTGGCCGAACGGTTCTGCTCGCGCCGCCGCCAGGAAGCCAACGCGGGCAGCACCTCGCCGAGCTTCGTGTGGTCCTCGATGGACAGTCGATCGGCGAGTTCGGTGAGGTCGCCGTTCTCCACCGCCGCCCAGAATTCGGCGTCGGCGGCGGAGGTGGGGCTGTCGTCCGCACCGGCCTTCGGCATCGCCAGGATGCCGTCCGGCCAGTAACGCTGGTGCTGGAAGGCATACGTCGGCAGCTGCGCGCGGTTCCCCTGGGGAATCAGCGTGCTCCAGTCCACGCCCACGCCCTGCACGAAAGCCTGCGCCAGCCCGGCGATCAGGCCCGTGCCGTCCTTGCGCTGCAACGGGACGAACGCGGCGTCCGCGGTGCCGAGCGCGGACAGCGAACCGTCCGGGCCGACCTCCAGGAACACCGAAATCCCCTGCTCCACCAGCGCAGCCACCGCATCCGCGAACCGCACCGCATCCCGCGTCTGCGCGGGCCAGTACTCGGCCTCGCAGTCAGCGACCAGCTCGCCGGTCAACGCACCCGCCCACAACAGCTCCGGACGCTCGTACGCCAACCCCGCGGCCACTTCGCCCAGCTCGTCCAGCACCGGATCCATGGCGGCGGAATGGAACGCATGGCTCACCCGCAGCCGCCGAGCACGACGGCCCTGCTCCTTCCACCGCGCCACGACGCGCTCGACCGCGTCGGCCTCGCCAGAGACCACCACGGACTCCGCCCCGTTCACCGCCGCGATCGAGACCCCCGGCTCCAGCGACTCCAGCACCTCGGCCTCCGGCGCGTTGATCGCCGCCATCGCACCACCCACCGGCAACGCCTGCATCAACCGAGCACGCGTCGCCACCAGACGACACGCATCCGACAGGGAAAGAACCCCCGCCGCATACGCCGCCGCAATCTCGCCCACCGAATGCCCGACCACCGCATCCGCCCGAACACCCGCGGCGCGCAACACCTCGAACAACGCCACTTCGAAAGCGAACAACCCAGCCTGTGCGTAAAGGGTCTGATCGCTGCCCGGTGTCTCCGGATCAAGCACGGCGTCCCGAACCGAAACACCCAGCTCCAGCTCCAGCAAACCCGAAACCCGGTCGAAGGCCTGGGCGAACACCGGACTCGACTCATACAGTCCCCGGCCCATACCCGCCCACTGCGAACCCTGACCCGCGAACACCAAACCCACCCGAGCACCCGGATCGGCAACCCCGGACACCACCGAACCCGACGACACCCCAGCCGCCAAATCCGACAAACCGCTCAGCGCATCGTCCCCGACCACCACGGCCCGGTGCTCGAACACCGACCGCGTAGTCGCCAACGACCACCCGACATCCACCGGATCCAGCCCACGGCCGACCACCCACTCGCGAAGCCGACCCGCCTGCGCGAGCAACCCGTCCGCGCTGCGACCCGACAACACCCAAGGCCGCACGCCCGACACCACCGGAGCCGGCTCCACCGCCGGAACCTCTTCGACGGCAGGCGCTTCCTCCACGATCACATGCGCGTTCGTACCGCTGATCCCGAACGCCGACACGCCCGCCCGGCGAACCCGTCCCTCGGATTCCCAAGCCACGTTCTCCGTCAGCAATTCGACCCGGCCGGCCGTCCAGTCCACATGCGACGAGGGCGTCTCGGCGTGCAGCGTGCGCGGAAGTTCCTTGTTCCGCAACGCCAGCACCATCTTGATCACACCAGCGACACCGGCCGCGGCCTGCGTGTGCCCGATGTTCGACTTCACCGAACCCAGCCACAGTGGACGGTCCCCAGCCCGTTCCTGGCCGTAGGTCGCCAGCAACGCCTGCGCCTCGATCGGGTCGCCCAACGTCGTCCCCGTGCCGTGTGCCTCCACCACGTCCACTTCGGACGCCGACAACCCGGCGTTCGCCAGCGCCGCCCGGATGACCCGCTGCTGCGAAGGACCGTTCGGCGCGGACAGACCGTTGGACGCACCGTCCTGGTTGATCGCGCTTCCCCGCACCAAGGCGAGGACTTCGTGGCCCTTGCGCCGAGCATCGGAGAGCCGTTCGACGACCAGCATGCCCACGCCCTCGGCCCAGCCGGTGCCATCCGCGTCGTCCGCGAACGCCCGGCATCGCCCGTCCACGGACAAGCCCTGCTGGCGCGAGAACTCGACGAAAGAGAACGGAGTCGCCATCACCGTGACACCACCGGCCAGCGCCAGCGAACACTCACCCGAGCGCACCGCCTGAACCGCGAGATGCAGCGCCACCAACGACGACGAACACGCCGTGTCGATCGTGACCGCAGGCCCTTCCAGACCGAGCACATAGGACAGCCGCCCCGACAGCACACTCGTCGAGTTGCCCGTCATCAGGTGCCCTTCGACCCCGGCGCCGTCCTGACCGGTCAGCGCCATGCCGATGGCATAGCCGGAGCCGAAACCGCCCGCGAACACGCCGGTGGCGCTGCCCTTGAGCGTGGTCGGGTCGATCCCGGCGCCTTCCACCGCCTGCCAGGCGGTTTCCAGCAGCAACCGCTGCTGCGGGTCCATCGCCAACGCCTCGCGCGGGCTGATCCCGAAGAACCCGGCGTCGAAACCGGTGGCGTCCCGCAGGAAAGCACCGGAACGGGTGTAGGTGGTGCCTTCGCTCTCCCGGTCCGGGTCGTAGAACCCTTCCAGATCCCAACCGCGATCGGTCGGGAACGCACCCACCGCATCCGTACCCGAACGCAACATCTCCCAGAACTCGTCCGGGCTCGCCGCACCACCCGGGAACCGGCACGCCATCCCCACGATCGCCAACGGCTCGTCCACCGGCACCGCCGCCACGGGAGCCACCGGCGCCGCGACCTGTTCCTGGTCGCCCATCAGCTCGCCGCGCAGGAAACCGGCCAGCGCGAGCGGCGTCGGGTAGTCGAACACCAGCGTGGCGGGCAGCCGCAGCTTGGTGGCCGCGTTGAGCTGGTTGCGCAATTCCACCGAGGTCAGCGAGTCGAACCCGAGGTCCCGGAACGCCTGCCGGGCCTGCACCATCTCGGCCGACGCGTGGCCGAGGACCACCGCGGCCTGCGCGCGGACCACATCGGTCAGCACGCGTTCCTGTTCGGCGTGGCTGAGCCCGGCGAGCTGCTGGGCCAGCTCGCCCGCCGCCGGGGCCGCGGTCCGGTTCGCCGCGGTGGCGGCGGCCAGCCGTCGGATCTCCGGCATGTCCCGCACCAGCGGCATCTGGTGCACTTCGGCGGTGCCCGCGGCGGACCCGAGCTGCTCCCAGTCCACGTCCATCACGGTGACCACGGGGTCGGTGCCCGCCAGCGAATCGGCCAGCGCGCGCACGGCGAGCTTCGGCTCCATCGCGGGCATCGGGATGCGGCGCATCCGCGACCGGATGGCCTCGTTCGAGTCGGCCAGCCCGATCCCGGCCCACAGCCCCCAGGCGACCGACAGACCCGCCAGCCCGCGCGCCCGGCGATGCTCCGCCAGCGCGTCCAGATACGCATTCGCCGCCGCATAGTTGCCCTGCCCAGGACCGCCCAACGTCGAAGCCGCCGACGAGAACAACACGAACGCGTCCAGGTCGAGATCCGCGGTCAGCTCGTCCAGGTGAGCGGCAGCCGCCGCCTTCGCCGCCAGCACCGTCTCCAGGCGCGGCACCGTCAGCCGGTCCACCACGCCGTCATCCAGCACCGCGGCGGTGTGCAGCACCGAAGTCAACTCCGGACCGCACCAGGCGATCAGCCCGGCCAACGCCGACCGATCGGTGACATCGCAGGAAACCACGTCCACCGCGGTGCCCTGCTCCGCCAGCCACGCCGCCGTCTCGGAGACGCCGGCCGCAGCGGGCCCGGAACGTCCGGTCAGCACCACGCGCGGCGCACCCTGCTCAGCCAGCCAACGCGACACATGACCGGCGATCGCGCCGGTGCCGCCGGTGACCAGCGCCGTGCCTCGCGGCGACCAGGTCCGGCCCGCACGCGGGCGAGGCACCCGCGACAGACGGCGGCCGAGAATCCCGGCCGGGCGCAGGGCCACCTCGGGCTCCCCCGCCCCGGCGAGCACCGACACGAGCCGCGCACCCGCACGCTCGTCGAAGGTCTCCGGCAGGTCGATCAGCCCGCCCCAACGCTCCGGGTGCTCCAGGCCGACCACTCGGCCCAGGCCCCAGACCTGCGCCTGCACCGGGCTCGCGAGAGTCTCGCCCAGCCCGGCCGCCACGGCGCCGCGGGTGAGCACCCACAGCGGCACGTTCTGCCCGGCGTCGCCGAGCGCTTGCACCAGGCCGAGCGTCGCCGCCAAGCCCACCGGCACCGAGGAATGCCCGGCCACCGGCGACTCGTCCAGCGCCAGCAGCGACACCACCCCGGACAGCTCGCCGAACTCGGCGCCCGCCAGGATTTCGGCCCGGTCCACGACACCGGCCGGGACCTCGGCCACGACGACCTCGGCACCACGCGCGGCCAACGCGGCCGCGCACACCGGCTCGACGCCCTCGGGGACCACCACCAGCCAGGCACCGGTCAGCGACCCGGTCCCGGGTTCCGCGACCGCGGCCCAGCCGACCCGGTACCGCCAGTTCGCGGCGGTCGAACGGTCCTGTTCCCCGCGGTGCCAGGACGCCAGCGCGGGCAGCACCTCGTTGAACGGACGCGCCCCTTCCCGCGACAGCGTTTCGCCGAGCGAAGCCAGGTCGCCCTTCTCCACGGCCGACCAGAATTCGGCGTCCGCCGCGGAGCTGACGAGCCGGCCGTCGCCAGAGGATTTGGCTGTCGGCAAGGGAAGCGCACCGGCGGGCCAGTACCGCTGGTGCTGGAACGCGTAGGTGGGCAGTTCGATGCGCCGCCCGGCAGGCAGCAGCAAGGTCCAGTCCACCGAGGCACCGCGCACGAAGGCTTCGGCCATCGACCGGACCACTCGGGCGGCGCTGTCGTCGTCGCGCCGCAGGGTGCCGCACACCGCGGCCACCACCGCGCCGGGACCCGCGGCGGCCGCGGCGTCCTCGACGGTGTCGTTCGTCGCGCCGAGAAGCACCGGATGCGGCGTCACCTCGATGAACAGCTGGTAGCCGCGGTCGGCGAGGATGCGCACGGCGCGCTCGTAGTACACCGGCGCGCGCAGGCTTTCGTACCAGTAGCCGGCGTCGAGTTCTTCGCCGGTGAGGTTCTCCCCGGTCATCGCCGACACCATCGGCACCCGGCCACGCCGCGGCTCGATCCCCGCCAGCACCGCGCGGATCTCCTCTTCCAGGCTTTCCACCTGCGCACAGTGCGACGCGTAATCCACCGCGACCATCCGCGCCCGGATACCCTCGGCATCCAGTTCGGACTTCAGCTCCGCCAACGCCTCCGGCGCGCCGGAAACCACCACCGCGGACGGACCGTTCACCGCGGCGAGCGACAGCCGCTCGCCCCACCGGCCCAGCCGCTCTTCCACTTCGGCGGCAGCCGCGCTCACCGACAACATGCCGCCCAGACCTGCCAGGGCCTTCAGCGACTTCGACCGCAGCGCAACGACCTTCGCACCGTCCGTAAGGGACAACATGCCCGCAACAGTCGCCGCCGCGATCTCGCCCTGCGAGTGCCCGACCACGGCATCCGGACGGACGCCAGCCGCCTCCCACATCGCGGCGAGAGACACCATCACCGCCCACAAGGCAGGCTGCACGACATCCGCCGACTCCAGCTCGCCTTCGAGCACATCGGACAGCTTCCAGTCCACAAAAGACTCCAAAGCCACCTCGCACTCCGCCAACCGCGCCGCGAACACCGCACTCGCCTGCGCGAGCTCCCGGCCCATGCCGACCCACTGCGAACCCTGGCCCGCGAACACGAACGCCACTCGGGTGCCGGACTCCGACACCCCCGAGACCAGCTCGGAGGAGGTCACCCCGGCGGACAGGCTTTCGAGCCCGCCGGACGGCTCGCCGACGACCACCGCGCGGTGTTCGAACACCGACCGGGTGGTGGCCAGCGACCAGCCCACGTCGACCGGGTCCGCGTCCGGGTTCGCCAGCGCCCATTCCCGCAACCGGTCCGCCTGCGCCGCCAGCGCGGCGCCGGACCGGCCGGACAGCACCCACGCGCCCGCGCCGGACAGCACCGGCTCCGGAGCCGCGACCTCCGCGGTGCCCTCGAAAGCGGGGGCTTCTTCCATGATCACGTGCGCGTTGGTGCCGCTGACACCGAACGCCGAAACCCCGGCGCGGCGGACCCGGTCACCGGGCGTCCACGGCCGCTTTTCGGTCAGCAGCCGGACATCTCCGGCCTCCCAGTCCACATGCGACGAAGGCGTGTCCACGTGGAGCGTCTGCGGAAGCTCTTCGTGCCGCAACGCGAGCACCATCTTGATCATCCCCGCCACCCCGGCCGCGGCCTGGGTGTGCCCGATGTTGGACTTCACCGAACCCAGCCACAGTGGACGGTCCCGATCACGTCCGTAGGCCGCCAGCAACGCCTGCGCCTCGATCGGGTCGCCCAGCGTCGTCCCCGTGCCGTGCGCTTCCACCACGTCCACATCGGACGCCGACAACCCGGCGTTCGCCAGCGCCGCCCGAATCACCCGCTGCTGCGAAGGACCATTCGGCGCCGTCAACCCGTTCGACGCACCGTCCTGGTTGATCGCCGAACCCCGCACCACGGCCAGCACCGGGTGCCCGTTGCGCCGGGCATCCGACAGCCGCTCCAGCACGAGCATGCCCGCGCCCTCGGCCATGCCCATGCCGTCCGCGGCGTCCGCGAACGCCTTCGACCGGCCGTCCGCCGCGAGACCGCGAGCGTGGGAGAAGGCCAGGAACCCGTCCGGGCTGGCCATGACCGTGGCCCCGCCGGCCAGCGCCAGCGAGCATTCGCCGCCGCGCAGCGCCTGAGTCGCCAGATGCAGCGCGACCAGCGAGGACGAGCACGCGGTGTCGACGGTGACGGCCGGGCCTTCCAGGCCGAGCGCATAGGAAACCCGGCCGGACAGCACGCTGGCCGCGTTGCCGGTCATCAGGTGCGGGCCGAGGTTCTCCAGCTCCTCCTCGTCCTCCATGCTGAGCGCCAGGTAGGAAGAGCCGTAGCCGCCGACGAACGCGCCGGTCTGGGAGCCGCGCAGCGTCGCTGGGTCGATCCCGGCGCGTTCGAACGCCTCCCACGAGGTCTCCAGCAGCAACCGCTGCTGCGGGTCCATCGCGAGCGCCTCGCGCGGGCTGATCCCGAAGAACCCGGGGTCGAACGCACTGGCCTCCCGGAGGAAACCGCCGACCTGCGTGTAGGAAGTCCCCGTGCGTTCGGAATCCGGGTCGTAGAGCGCCTCCAGATCCCACCCGCGGTCGGTCGGGAAGGTGGAGAGCCCTTCGCCGCCGGTGGAGAGCATCTCCCACAGCGTCTCGGGGCTGGTCGCGCCGCCGGGGAACCGGCAGGCCATGCCGACGATCGCGATCGGCTCGCCGTCCACCACCGCCTGCGGCGCCGGTGCGGCGGCGGGCGCTTCGACGCCGGCGAGGTCCTCCAGGTCGTCGGCGAGCTGCTCCCACAGGAAACCGGCCAGTGCCACCGGGTTCGGGTAGTCGAAGACCAGCGTGGCGGGCAGCCGCAGCCCGGTCGCCGGGTTCAGCCGGTTCCGGAACTCGACCGCGATCAGCGAGTCGAACCCGAGGTCGGTGAACGGCTTGCCCGGCTCGATCGCGTCGCCGGAGGAGTGCCCGAGCACCGCGGCCGCGTGCGTGCGGACCAGGTCGACCAGCACCCGGTCGCGTTCCGCCCCGGCCAGCCCGGCGAGTTCGCGGCGCAGCCCGTCGGAAGCGCCGGCACCCCCGGTGTCCGCGGCGGCGACCGCACGGCGCGGGAGGAAATCGTCGGCCAGCACCTTCCACAGCGCCGGGATGCCGGTCGCGGCGGCCTGCGCGCGCAGCGCCGTCTTGTCCAGCCGCGCGGTGACAAGGTTCGCGTCGGCGCGGCCGAGCGCGAGGTCGAGCAGGACGAGGCCTTCCTGCTCGTCCAGCGCCATCAGACCGGACCCGGTCATCCGGCGCAGCATGACCTCGTCGAGGTCGCGGCCGATGCCCGCCTCGGGCATCCACGGCCCCCAGGCGAGCGAGGTGCCCACGAGTCCGGCCGCGCGGCGGTGCGCGGCCAGCGCGTCGAGGAAAGCGTTGCCCGCGGCGTAGTTCGCCTGCCCGGCGCCACCGAAGGCGGCGGCGACCGAGGAGAAGACCACGAAGTCGGTCAGGTCGAGGTCGCGGGTCAGCTCGTGCAGATGCCACCCGGCGTCGACCTTGGGGCGCATGACCGAGGCGAGGCGCTCCGGGGTCAGCGATTCGACCATGCTGTCGTCGATGACGCCCGCGGCGTGGAACACCGAGCCGAGCGGACAGTCCGCCGGAACGGCATCCACCACCGCGGCCAGCGCGTCGCGGTCCGCCACGTCGCACGCGACGATCCGCACGGAAGCGCCGCGCTCGGCCAGGTCGGCCGCGGTGGCGGCCGCTCCGTCCGCGCCCGCGCCGGAACGGCTGAGCAGGAGCACGCCGTCTGCCCGGCGGGTGGTCACCAGGTGCCGGGCCACGACCCCGCCCAGCGTTCCGGTGCCGCCGGTGATCAGCGCGGTGCGCGAATCCGGCGCGGGTGCGATGTCGGCCGGGTCGAGCACCGCCAGCTGACCGGCCGGGCGGGTCAGCCGTCGGCCGTGGGCCTGTCCGTCGCGGACGGCCAGTTCCGGTTCCCCGCTGCCCAGCGCGGCGGCCAGCGCGGCGACCTCCCCGGCGCCGGCGAGGTCGGCCAGCACGATCCGCTCCGGGTTCTCCAGCTGCGCGGACCGCAGCAGACCCCAGACCGCGCCGGAGGCCACGTCCGACAGGTCTTCCCCGGCCCGCACGGCGACCGCGCCCCGGGTGAGCACGACCAGGCGCGCCGGTTCGAGCCTCCGCTCGGCGAGCACGGCCTGCGTCACTTCGAGGGCGTGCGCGGTGACCTGCTGGGTCGCGGCCGGCACGTCGTCGGTGTCGCCCTGCACGCAGGACAGCACGAGCGCCGGAACGGTCTCGGCGGCGACAAGCTGCGCGACGTCTTCGTAGGCCTGCACCGGAATCCCGGCCACGCCGAGTTCCTCGGCCACGCCGAACAGGTCAGCGCCGACGAGCGCCCAGTCGCCGCCGGGGATGTTCTTGTCCGCCAACGGCGTCCACTCGACGGTAAAGAACGCTTCCTTCAGCCATTCGTCCCCGGCCTGCAACTGCTCCGGCGAGACCGGCCGGGTCACCAGCGAACCCACGGAGACCACCGCGCGGCCGTCGGCGTCCACACCGGACATGCTCAGGTTGCCCTGTGCGTCCCGGCGCAGCCGGACCCGCAGCGTCGCGGCGCCCCGGGAGTGCAGCTGCACGCCCGTCCAGGCGAACGGCATCCGGATCTGGCCCTGATCGCCGTCGCCGTCCGCCTCCGGCTTCGCCGCGTCCGCGACGACTCCGGCCAGCAACGCCGAGTCCAGCAGCACCGGGTGCAGCCCGTACGCTTCCGCGTCCGCGGCCACCTGCTCAGGCAGCGCGACCTCGGCGAAGATGTCCTCACCGCGCAGCCAAACCGCCTGCAGTCCTTGGAAAGCCGGGCCGTACACGTCGGCGAGATGCACCGTGTACAGGTCGGAGATGTCGACCGCGGTGGCGTCCCGCGGTGGCCACACCGCGAGATCCGCGGTCTGGACGGGGCTGTCGGAGGCGGCGGCGATCACCGCGGCCGCGTTCTTCTCCCACTCGTGGTCCTCGTCCGGCCGGTCGAGCCGGGAGAAGACGTTCACGTCGCGGCGGCCGGTGCTGTCGGCCGCGGACACCACCACCTGCACCTGCACGCCGGTGTTGTCCGCGGGCAGCACCAGCGGCGCCTGCAAGGTCAGTTCTTCGATCAGCGCGCAGCCGACCTGCCGGCCTGCCTGCGCGACCAGTTCGGCGAATCCGGTGCCGGGCAGCAGAACGACGCCGCCCACGGCGTGGTCGACCAGCCACGGGTGCGAACGCAGCGAAAGCCGGCCCGTGCAGGCGAGCATGCCGCCGTCGGCCAGTTCCACCACCGCGCCCAGCAGCGGGTGCCCGGCGGCGCCGAGGCCCAGCGACGCCGGGTCGCCGCCACCGACGGTCTTGGTGCCGGGCAACCCGAGGGTGCCCTTCGGCCAGTAACGCTCATGGCGGAACGCGTAAGTGGGCAGTTCCACCCGCTCTCCGGCGGGGAGCACGGCCGTCCAGTCCACAGTGGCCCCGGCGACGAAAGCCTCGGCCAGCGAGGTCAGCAGCCGCGTCGCACCGCCATCGTCACGGCGCAACGTGGCGCACACAGCGGCGGGCTGGGTGCCCGGACCCGCTTCGTCGGCGGCCGCGTCGAGGGTGTCGGTCATGGAGGCCAGCAGCACCGGGTGCGGCGTGACCTCGACGAACAGTTGGTGGCCCGTGCCCGCGAGAGTGCGGACCGCCTTTTCGAAGCGGACCGTGGCGCGCAAGCTGTCGTACCAGTACCCGGCGTCGAGCGCGGTGCCGTCGAGCAGTTCGCCGGTGACGGCCGAGACGAGCGGCACCCGTCCGGTCTGCGGGCGCACCTCGGCGAGCAGGGACTTGATCTCGTCTTCGAGCTGTTCGACCTGCGCACAGTGCGAGGCGTAGTCCACCTTCACCAGGCGCTCGCGGATCCCGTCCGCCTGAAGCTGCGCACGCAGTTCGCCCAGCGCTTCGATCTCGCCGGAGACCACCACCGTCGAAGGACCGTTGATCACGGCGATCGACAGCCGCCCGTCCCACGCCCGCAGCCGCTCTTCGACGCGTTCGACCGGTTCGGTGACCGACAGCATGCCGCCGGTGCCGGTGATCGCCCGCAGTGCCCGCGAACGCAGCGCAACCACCTTCGCACCGTCCTCAAGGGACAGAATGCCCGCCACCGTGGCAGCCGCGATCTCGCCCTGCGAGTGGCCGACGACGGCTTCGGGGGTGACCCCGGCCGCTTCCCACACCGCGGCCAGCGACACCATCACCGCCCAGAGCGCGGGCTGCACCAGGTCAGCCGACTCCAGCTCGTCCTGAAGCACTTCGGACAGTTTCCAGTCCGCGAAGGGCTCCAGCGCTCGCTCGCATTCGGCGAGGCGTGCCGCGAAAACGGGACTGACCTGCGCCAGCTCACGACCCATGCCCAGCCACTGCGAACCCTGGCCGGGAAACACGAACACCGTGCGGGCCTGTCCGTGCGCGACGCCGGTCACGACCGAGGAGACCGTCTCCCCGGCGGTCAGCTCGCGCAGACCGCCGACCAGCTCCGCGCGTTCGGCGCCGATCACCACGGCGCGGTGCTCGAAGACGGAGCGGGTGTCGGCGAGCGACCAGGCAATGTCCGCTGTGGACAGTTCGGGCCGGCTGCTCGTCCAGTCGAGCAGCCGTGCGGCCTGCGCGTGCAGACCGTCCGCCGACCGGCCGGAGACCGACCAGGCGAGGCCACCCGACACCACCGGGGTCCGGACTTCGGCGACTTCGACGGTGTCCTGCGGCTGGTCTTCGGTGCTGTCCTCGGCCTCGGTTTCTTCCAGGGCCGGAGCTTCTTCGATGATGAAGTGCGCGTTCGTGCCGCTCACCCCGAACGAGGACACGCTGCCCCGGCGGGTCCGTTCGCCGGACGGCCACGGCCGCGCTTCCGACAGCAGCCGGACGTCCCCGGCCGACCAGTCGATGTGCGGCGACGGCTCGTCGGCGTGCAAGGTCTGCGGCATGCGCTCGTGCTGCAGCGCGAGCACTGTCTTGATCACGCCCGCGACCCCGGCCGCGGCCTGGGTGTGCCCGAAGTTCGACTTCACCGAGCCCAGCCACGTCGGACGGCCTTCCGCCCGGTCCTGGCCGTAGGTGGCGATCACCGCCTGCGCCTCGATCGGGTCACCCAGCGTCGTCCCCGTGCCGTGCGCCTCCACCATGTCGACGTCCTGTGGGGACAGCCGGGCGTTGGAGAGCGCCGCGCGGATCACTCGCTGCTGCGAGGGGCCGTTCGGCGCGGCGAGGCCGTTGGAGGCGCCGTCCTGGTTGACCGCGGAACCCCGCACCACCGCCAGCACCGGATGCCCGTTGCGCCGGGCGACCGACAGCCGTTCCAGCACGAGCATGCCCGCGCCCTCGGCGACACCCATGCCGTCGGCGTCGGCGGAGAACGCCTTGCAGCGTCCGTCCGAGGCCAGGCCGAGCTGACGCGCGAACTGGGTGAACATGATCGGGATCGCGGTGACGGTGACCCCGCCGGCGAGGGCGAGGTCGCATTCGCCGGTGCGGATCGACTGGCAGGCAAGGTGCAGTGCCACCAGCGAGGACGAACACGCGGTGTCGACGGTGACCGCGGGTCCTTCCAGGCCCAGCGAGTAGGACACCCGGCCGGAGATGACCGAGGTCGAGGTCCCGGTCATCAGGTGGACGTCCAAGTCCTCTTCGGCGGCGAAGCCGTAGCCGGACAGCGCGGCGCCCGCGAACACGCCGGTCTGCGAGCCGCGCAGCGAAGTCGGGTCGAGCCCCGCCCGCTCCAGCGCTTCCCAGCAGACCTCCAGCAGCACCCGCTGCTGCGGGTCCATCGCGACCGCCTCGCGCGGGCTGACCCCGAAGAATCCGGCGTCGAATCCGCTGGCGTCGTCGATGAACCCGGCCTCGGGCTTGGGCACCGTGCCGTCCGGCTCGCGGCCGAACAGCGCCTCGGCGTCCCAGCCGCGGTCCTCCGGGAACCCGGCGACGCCATCGGCCCCGGTGGAGAGCAGCCGCCAGAACTCCTTCGGAGACGTCACCCCGCCGGGATAGCGGCACCCGATGCCGACGATCGCGATCGGCTCGCCGTAGCGGTCCTCGACGTCACGAAGGCGCTGACGCGTCTCGTGCAGATTCGTCGTCACCCATTTCAGGTAATCCCGGAGCTTCGCCTCGTCTGCCATCGGTTCTCACCATTCCAGTCGTAAATACACCAGCGCGGATGCGCGAAAGCGCGGGATCACCGGCCGAGTTCGGTGTGGATGAAATCGAAGATTTCCTCGTCGGAGGCGGAGTCGAGCTTCTCCGCGGCGTTCGCCCGTCCGTCGCGGGCTCCCGCGTCGGTCCAGCGGGAAAGCAGGCTTTGGAGACGCTCGGCGATCAGTTCGTGGGTCTTCTCGTCCGGCGCCGCCTCGGTCAGCAGCGAGCCGAGCCGGTCGACCTCCTCCACCAGCGAGGCAGGCCGAGCCTCGTCCTGGAACTGCTCGGACCACAGGTGGCCGGCCACCGCGGCCGGGGTCGGGCAGTCGAACAGCAGGGTCGCGGGCAGCCGCAGCCCGGTCGCCTCGCCGAGCCGGTTGCGCAGCTCCACCGAGGTCAGCGAGTCGAAACCGAGGTCGCTGAACGCGCGGGTGGCTTCCACGTCGTCGGCCGAGGCGTAGGAAAGCACGGCCGCCGCCTCCGCCTGGACCAGCGAGACCAGCACCCGCACCTGTTCGGCGCGGGACAGTCCGGCCAGCCGTTCGGCGAGGTCCGTCGCGCCGGCCCCGGCCGGGCCGTCCGCGGAGTCGTCCAGCGCCTGCCGCACTTCCGGCAGGTTTTCGACCAGCGGGCTGCGCCTGCGCAGCGTGAACGTCGGAGCGAAGGTCGCCCAGTCCACGTCGACCACCGTCGTCTGGGCCGCGCCCTCGTCGACGAGCTGCGCGAGCACCTGGATCGCCTGTCCGGGTTCCAGGATGGAGAACCCGCCGCGCGCCAGCTGCGCGATGCCTTCCTCGCTGGTCAGACCGCCACCGCCCCACGGACCCCACGCCACCGAGGTCGCGGGTTCGCCGCGGGCCGCGCGGTTTTCCGCGAGCGCGTCCAGGTAGGCGTTGGCCGCCGCGTACACCGACTGCATGGCGCTGCCCCAGGTCGCCGAGATCGAGGAGAAGAGCACGAACGCGTCGAGATCGGCGTCGCGGGTCAGCTCGTCCAGATGCCGCGCGCCCTCGACCTTCGCTGCCAGCACCGAGGCCGCCTCGGCCGGGTCGGTGTCGGCGATGGCGCCGAACTGCCCGATACCCGCGGCGTGCACCACGCTGGAGAGCGCGGGCCCGGTCGCGGCGATCCGGTCCAGCAGCCCGGCCAGGTCGGGCCGGCTGCCCGCGTCGCAGGCCACCACCTCCACGTCGGCTCCCTGCGCGGCGAGCCCGGCGACCAGCGCGACGACGCCCTCACTGGGCCCGGTGCGGCTGGCCAGCACCAGCCGTTCGGCGCCGCGGGCGGCCAGCAGGCCGGCCACCCGGCCGCCGATCGCGCCGGTGCCGCCGGTGATCAACGCGGTGCCCAGCGACATCCACGGCGCCGCCGCGTCCCCCGTGCGCGGGGCGCGTTCGAGCCGACGGCCGTGGATCCCCGCGGTGCGGATCGCGACCTGGTCTTCCCCAGTGTCGGCCAGCACCGCGGCCAGCAGGCCCGCCGTGCGGTCGTCGAGGGTGGCGGGCAGGTCGAGCAGACCGCCCCACCGGTGGGGGTGTTCCAGCGCGGCGACCCGGCCGAAGCCCCAGACCTGCGCCTGCACCGGGTTCGTCAGCGGCGTGCCGGGCGCGGTGGCGACCGCACCCGAGGTGACCGTCCACAGTGGCGTGTCCGGCTGCGCGTCGCCCAGTGCCCGCACCAGGTCGATGGTCGCGGCCAATCCCTTGTTCAGCGCGGGATTGCCCGGCGTCGGGGTCTCGTCGAGTGCCAGCAGCGAGAGGATTCCGCTGAGTTCGCTGCCGGGGATCGGGTCTTCGGGCGAGAGCAGCAACACCTCGGCGCCGCGAGCCCGCAGAGCGGCTTCGCAGTCGCTGGCGAGCTGCCGGCCGCTCGGCGCGACGATCGCCCAGGTCCCGTCGAGAGTGACGGGGCCGGGGTCGGTGATCGGCGCCCAGACGGTGCGGTAGCGCCAGTTGCCTGTCGCGGCCCGGCCCAGTTCGCGGTGCCGCCACGAGGTCAGCGCTTCCAGCACCTCGCCGACCGGGCGCTGGTCGTCCAGTTCCAGCACCTCGGTCAGCTGCGCGAGGTCGCCGCCCTCGACCGCGGCCCAGAACCGGGCCTCGGCCACCGTGCCCACGGCCTCGCCGCCCGGCGCGGGCTCCAGCCAGTAGTGCTGGTGCTGGAACGCGTAGGTGGGCAGCTCCACCGGCTTCCCGACCGGCAGGATCTTGGCCCAGTCCACCGAAAGGCCGTGCACGAACGCCTCCGCGAACGCCGTCAGCAACCGCTCCGCGCCGGCGTTGTCCCGCTCGACCGTGCCGACCGCGACGACACCGGAAACCCCGGCGTCCTCAGCAGTTTCGGTCACCGACGCGACCAGCACCGGATGCGGGGAAACCTCCACAAAGGAATCGAAGCCCGCCGCCAGCAACGCCCGAGTCGCGTTCTCGAACTGCACCGTCTGCCGCAGATTCCGGTACCAATAGCCGGCGCCCAGCTCCTCCCCGGACACCCACTCGCCGGTCACCGTCGACATCATCGGCACCCGACCGGCCTGCGGCTCGATCCCGCCGAGTTCGTCGGCCAGCACGGCCTCCAGCGGTTCGACCGCCGAGGAGTGCGCCACGAAGTCCGTCTCCGGGACACGCCAACGAAGCATCTTCCGCGACGCCAGCTCCCGCTCGAACTCCGCCAGCGCCTCCGGATCACCGGACACCACCGTCGCGGCAGGACCGTTCACCGCCGCCACAGACAGCCGATCGCCCCACCGCTCCATCAGTTCGGCCACCGAGCTGACCGGCGCGACCACCGAGACCATCGACCCTTCCGCCGACAGCCCGGACAAGCCGCGGGACCGCGCAGTCACCACTCGCGCCGCGTCGTCCAGCGACAACATCCCCGCCACCGTCGCCGCCGCGACCTCACCCTGCGAATGCCCCACCACAGCCTCAGGTTCGACACCCGCCGCTTCCCACACCGCCGCCAGGGAAACCATCACCGCCCACAGGACCGGCTGCACGACTTCCGCCGACGCGAGTTTCGCCGGGTCCAGCAGCACTTCCCGCGCGGACCAGTCGACACAGGACACCAACGCCCGCTCGCACTCGGCGAACCGATCGGCGAACACCGGGCTCTCGTCCAGCAACGCGCGGCCCATGCCGGTCCACTGCGCACCCTGCCCACCGAACACGAACACCGGACGCACGCCAGACCGCGCGACACCGTGCACCGGCACACCCGACCGCAGCGACGCCAGGTCGCCGCCGACCGTCACGGACCGGTGCTCGAACACCGACCGCGTCGCCGCCAGCGACCAACCCACGTCGACCGGGTCCAGCTCCGCGCGGGCATCGATCCACGCCGCGAGCCGATTCCCCTGTGCTGCCAGGCCGTTCGCCGAACGGCCCGACACCGGCCACGCGGTCAGCCCGCCCGTGACGACGGGAACCCGCTCGTCGACGATCTCCGCCGCGACCGGCTCCGGCGCCTCCTCGAGAATGAGGTGCGCGTTGGTCCCGCTCATCCCGAACGAGGACACCCCCGCCCGGCGCGGCCGGTCCTCCGCGGCCCACGGCTTGTTCTCGGTCAGCAGCCGCACCTCGCCGGACGCCCAGTCCACATGCGGCGAACGCTCGTCGGCGTGGAGGGTGCGCGGCAGCTCCCGGTTCTGCAACGCCTGCACCATCTTGATCACGCCCGCCACGCCGGCCGCGGCCTGCGAGTGCCCGATGTTCGACTTCACCGAACCCAGCCACAACGGCCGCCCCTCCGGCCGGCCCTGACCATAAGTCGCCAGCAACGCCTGCGCCTCGATCGGGTCGCCCAGCGGCGTACCGGTCCCGTGCGCCTCCACCACGTCAACGTCCTCAGTGGACAAACGCGCACTCGCCAACGCCGCCCGGATCACCCGCTGCTGCGAAGGACCATTCGGCGCCGTCAAACCATTCGACGCACCGTCCTGGTTCACCGCCGAACCCCGCACCACCGCCAAAATCCGGTGCCCGTTGCGTTCGGCGTCGGAAAGCC
Organism: Amycolatopsis sp. lyj-90; assembly: GCF_046549035.1. Taxonomy (NCBI): domain Bacteria; kingdom Bacillati; phylum Actinomycetota; class Actinomycetes; order Pseudonocardiales; family Pseudonocardiaceae; genus Amycolatopsis; species Amycolatopsis sp. lyj-90. The sequence goes on along the minus strand of NZ_JAJPWP010000004.1, from coordinate 265,957 downwards.
GTTCCACCACCAGCATGCCCGCGCCCTCGCTGAGGCCCATGCCGTCCGCGCCGGAGCCGAACGGCTTGCACCGTCCGTCCGGCGCGAGCCCCATCTGCCGGCTGAACTGGTTGAACAGCAGCGGGCTCGCCGCCACCATCACACCGCCGGCCAGCGCCAGGGAGCATTCCCCGGAGCGCACCGCCTGGCAGGCCAGGTGCAGCGCCACCAACGACGACGAGCACGCGGTGTCCACGGTGACCGCGGGGCCTTCCAGCCCCATCACGTAGGCGACCCGGCCGGACACCACGCTGGTGGAGATGCCGGTGACCAGGTGCCCGTCCAGTTCTCCCTGCAGCCCGGAGCTCCAGCCGTAGCCAGAGGCGGACGCACCGGCGAACACGCCGGTCGCGGAACCCCGTAGCGACGCCGGGTCGATCCCGGCGCGCTCCAGCGATTCCCACGCCACCTCCAGCAGCAACCGCTGCTGCGGGTCCATCGAGACCGCCTCGCGCGGGCTGATCCCGAAGAACCCGGCGTCGAAACCGGTGGCGTCGTACACGAATCCGCCGGACCGGACCGGTTTCCCGGAGTAGCCGTCGCCGCTGGTCGGCATGTCCTCGACCACCCAGTTGCGGTCGCCGGGCAGTACCGAAATGGCGTCGGTCCCGGCGGCCACCAGGTTCCACAGGTCCTCGGGGCCGGTGACGCCGCCCGGGTACCGGCAGCTCATCCCGACGATCGCCAGCGGTTCGTCGGTGACCGCCGCCGCGACCGGCGCCTGCGCGGCGGTCTCGTCCGCGCCGGACACCTTCGCCAGCAGGAACGCGGCGGCGGCGTTCGGGGTGGGCGCGTCGAACAGCAGCGTCGCCGGGAGAGCGAGCCCGGTGGCGGCGCTGAGCCGGTTGCGCAGTTCCACCGAGGTCAGCGAGTCGAAACCGAGGTCGCTGAACGCACGGGCGGCGTCCACCTCGTCGGGTGAGGCGTAGCCGAGCACGTCGGCGGCCTTCGCCTGGACGAGCCCGACCAGCAGCCGGTTCCGCTCGGACTTCGACAGCCCGGCGAGTTCCTGCCGCAGCGTCGCGTCGTCCGCAGCGGCGGCGCCCTCCGGCCCGTCAAGCGCCTCGCGGACCTCCGGGAGGCTCTCGATCAGCGGGCTCGGGCGGCGCAGTGTGAAGGGCGGAGCGAACCGCGCCCAGTCGATGTCGGCGACGGTCAGCCGGCCCTCGTCGCCGTCGAGGATCTGACCGAGAGCTTCGATGGCGCGGTTCTGGTCCATCACCAGCAGACCGCGTCGGATGCCTTGCGCGGCACCGTCGGAGTCGGTCATGCCGCCGCCGCCCCACGAACCCCACGCCACGGAGGTGGCGGGCAGGCCCGCGGCCCGGCGCTGTTCGGCGAGGGAGTCCAGGAAGGTGTTCGCGGCGCCGTATGCGGGTTGCAGGCCGCTGCCCCAGGTCGCGGAGATCGAGGAGAACAGCACGAACGCGTCGAGGTCGAAATCCCGGGTCAGCGCGTCGAGATGCACCGCGCCCGCGACCTTCGCCGCGAGCACGGCGGCCGTCTCGGCGAGATCGGTCTCCGCGACCGTGGTGGCCTGCCCGATGCCCGCGGTGTGCAGCACCGAGGACACAGCGGGTCCGGTCCGCGCGGTCCAGTCCAGCAGCCCGGCCAGCTCCGCCCGGTTGCCCGCGTCGCAGGCGACGACGTCCACCCGGGTGCCCGCCGCGGCCAACTCCGCGGCGAGGGCGGGCATGTGCCCGGCGGCCGGTCCGGAACGGCTGGTCAGCACAACGCGTTCGGCGTCGCGGCGGGTCAGCCAGCGGGCCGCGTGCCCGCCGATCGCGCCGGTGCCGCCGGTGACCAGCGCCGTCCCGCGCGGGGTCCACGTCCGGTCCGTCGTCTTCGGCCGGTCCGCCCTGGCCAGCCGCCGCCCGAGGAGGCCGCCGGCGCGGATCGCGACCTGGTCCTCGCCGCAGCCGGCGAGCACCGCGGTGAGCCGGTCGCCGGCCGCATCGTCGAGTTCTGCGGGCAGGTCGAGCAGACCGCCCCAGGCTTCGGGATGCTCCAGGCCGACCACCCGGCCGAGCCCCCACGCCTGCACCTGCACCGGATTCGGCACGGTGTCGCCGGCCGCGGCGGCGAGCGCGCCCTGCGTGGCCACCCACAGCTGCGCCTCGACCTCCAGGTCCACCAGCACCTGCGCCACGGAAAGCGTCCGCGCCAGTCCCCGTGTCAGGACGGGGTGTTCGGGCATCGGCGTCTCGTCGATCGCGAGCAGCGACAGCACCCCGGCGGGCTGCGTCACCGGCAGCGCCTCGTCGAGGAACTCGGTGACTTCTTCGCGCGTGACGACCCCATCGGGCAGCTCGGCGACCAGCACCTCCGCGCCGCGGGCCTCGAGCGCCCGCACACAGCTCGCGGTGAGATCGTCGGCCGCGTCTGCGGTGAGCACCGTCCAAATGCCGTCGAGGGAAACCGGGGCCGGATCGGCCACCGGGGTCCAGATGGTGCGGTAGCGCCAGTTCTCGGTCGCTGCCCGGCCCAGTTCCCGGTGCCGCCACGAGGTCAGCGCCTCCAGCACCTCGCCGACCGGACGCTCGTCCTCCAGCTCCAGCACCTCGGTCAGGTGCGCGAGATCGCCGCCCTCGACCGCCGCCCAGAACCGCGTCTCCGCGACCGTTCCCGCGCCGTCGCCGCCCGAAGCGGCCTCCATCCAGTAGCGCTGGTGCTGGAACGCGTAGGTGGGCAGCTCCACCGGCTCGCCCACCGGCAGCACGGCGGACCAGTCCACCGGCAGGCCGTGCACGAAGCCTTCCGCGAACGCGGTCAGCAACCGCGCGGCGCCCGCGTTGTCCCGCTCGACGGTCCCGACCGTCACCACACCCGAGACCCCGGCGTCTTCCGCGGTCTCGGTGACCGATGCCGTCAACACCGGATGCGGGGAAACCTCCACAAAGGAATCGAAGCCGTCCGCCAGCAACGCCCGAGCCGCACTCTCGAACAGCACCGTCTGCCGCAGATTCCTGTACCAGTAACCGGCATCCAGCTCCTGACCGGACACCCAACCGCCCGTGACGGTCGACATCATCGGCACCCGACCGGCCTGCGGCTCGATCCCGCCGAGTTCGTCCGCCAGCACGGCCTCCAGCGGCTCGACCGCCGACGAGTGCGCCACAAAATCCGTCTCCGGGACACGCCAACGAAGCATTTTCCGCGACGCAAGCTCCCGCTCGAACTCCGCCAGCGCCTCCGGATCGCCGGACACCACGGTCGCCGCGGGGCCGTTCACCGCCGCCACCGACAGCCGATCACCCCACCGCTCCATCAGTTCGGCCACCGAACTGACCGGCGCGACCACCGACACCATCGACCCCTCGACCGACAGCCCGGACAAGCCGCGGGACCGCGCAGTCACCACTCGCGCCGCGTCGTCCAGCGACAACATCCCCGCCACCGTCGCCGCCGCGACCTCACCCTGCGAATGCCCCACCACAGCCTCAGGCGCCACCCCCGCGGCCTCCCACACCGCCGCCAACGACACCATCACCGCCCACAACAACGGCTGCACCACCGCCGCTGAGCCCAGCTCCGCAGCCTCGGTCAACACCGCACGTGGCGACCAGTCCACACAGGACTCCAACGCCCGCGCGCACTCCGCGAACCGCGCGGCGAACACCGGGCTCTCCGCCAACGCGGCACGCCCCATCCCCACCCACTGCGCGCCCTGCCCGCCGAACACGAACACCGGACGCACGCCGGAACGTGCCACCCCACGCACCGCCGCACCCGACAGCAGAGAATCCCGGTCGCCGCCGATCGTCACGGAACGATGCTCGAACGAAGACCGCGTCGCCGCCAGCGACCAGCCGACATCCACCGGATCCAGCTCCCGACGAGCCCCGACCCACGCCGCCAGCCGATCCCACTGCGCCGCCAGCCCGCCCGCCGAACGCCCCGACACCGGCCATGCGGTCAACCCGCCCGACTCCAGTACCGGAACCCGCTCGTCCGCGCCCTCCAGCACTTCCTCTTCCGGAGCGTCCGGCTCGGGCGCGGTCTCTTCGGCGGCCGGAGCCTCCTCGACGATGATGTGCACGTTGGTGCCGCTCATGCCGAACGCCGACACGCCGGCCCGGCGCACCCGCTCCCCCGCCGGCCACGGCACCGGCTCGGCCAGCAGCCGGACCTCCCCGGCCGACCAGTCCACGTGCGTGGTCGGTTCTTCCACGTGCAAGGTGCGCGGCAGTTCCTGATTGCGCAGCGACAGCACGGTTTTGATGATCCCGGCCATGCCCGCGGCCTGCTGGGTGTGCCCGATGTTCGACTTCACCGAACCCAGCCACAACGGCCGCCCCTCCGGCCGGCCCTGACCATAAGTCGCCAGCAACGCCTGCGCCTCGATCGGGTCGCCCAGCGGCGTACCGGTCCCGTGCGCCTCCACCACGTCAACGTCCTCAGTGGACAAACGCGCACTCGCCAACGCCGCCCGGATCACCCGCTGCTGCGAAGGACCATTCGGCGCCGTCAAACCATTCGACGCACCGTCCTGGTTCACCGCCGAACCCCGCACCACCGCCAAAATCCGGTGCCCGTTCCGCCGCGCGTCCGACAGCCGCTCGACCACCACGACACCCGCGCCCTCGGCGACGCCCATGCCGTCCGCGCCCGCGCCGAACGTCTTGCACCGGCCGTCCGGGGAAAGCCCGAGCGACGTGCTGAAGTCGGTGAACAGCACCGGAGTGGCCGCGACAAAGGCACCGCCGACCAACGCCATCGAGCACTCTCGCGAGCGCAACGCCTGGCAGGCCAGGTGCAGCGAAACCAGCGACGAGGAGCACGCCGTGTCCACCGTGATCGCGGGCCCCTCCAGCCCCAGCGTGTAGGAGATCCGGCCGGACAGAATGCTCGTGGCATTGCCGGTCATCACGTGTCCGTCGTGCTCGCCCTGCTTGCCCGAAAGCCAGCCGTAGCCCGAACCGGACGCGCCGGCGAACACACCAGTCGCGGATCCCCGCAGCGAGGCCGGGTCGATCCCGGCGCGCTCCAACGCCTCCCACACCACCTCCAGCAGCAACCGCTGCTGCGGGTCCATCGAAAGCGCCTCGCGCGGACTGATCCCGAAGAACCCGGCGTCGAAACCGGTGGCGTCGTCGACGAAGTTGCCCTCGCGCACCTCCGCGGCGGTGACGTCCCAGCCGCGGTCTCGCGGCAGTTCGGCGACCGACTCGCGCCCGTCGGACAGCAGCTCCCACAGGTCCTCCGGCGTCGCCACGCCGCCGGGGAACCGGCAGCTCATGCCGACGATGGCGATCGGCTCCTCGCCGGAGGATTCCACCTCCTGTAGGCGCTGCCGCGTTTCGTGCAGGCTGGCGGTCACCCGCTTGAGGAAGTAGCGGAGCTTGTCTTCGTTCACTTACGTCACCCCGTGGAGGAAGTCGCGTCTTCGTCTGGTCAGTAGATGCCGAGTTCTTTGCCGATGAAGTCGAAGACTTCGTCGTCCGAAGACGATTCGAGCTTCTCCTCGACGCCGTCGCCGGCGTGGTTTTCCTTCGCTTCTTTCCACTTCGCCAGCACGACTTCGAGCCGGTTGGTGATCAGCGCGGACTCGTCCGCGGTGGCCAGCCCGTCGAGCAGGCCTTGCAGCTTGTCCAGTTCGGCGAGCACCGGGGCGACCGCGCTGACCTCCGCGACCAGGCTCGTCCGCAGGTGTTCGGCGAGCGCGGCCGGAGTCGGGTAGTCGAACAACAGCGTGCTGGGCAACGACATCCCGGTGCTCGAACCCAGCCGGTCGCGCAGTTCCACCGCGGTGAGCGAGTCGGCGCCGAGATCGCTGAAGGACCGGTCGGCCTCCACGACGTCCTTCTCGTGCCCGAGGACCGTCGCCGCTTCGGCGCGCACCAGGTCGACCAGCAGCCGCTGCTGTTCGGCCTGGGAAAGCCCGGACAGCTTCCCGGCCAGCGCGTTGCCCGCGGCCACGCCCGGCTCCTCGTCCCGGCTCTCCAACGCCTCGACGACGTCGGGAAGGCTTTCGATGAGCCGGCTCGGGCGGCGCAGGGTGAACGGCGGCGCGAACCGGCCCCAGTCCACGTCGGCGACGACCGTCAGGCTCTCGCCGCTGTCGAGCACCTGCGCCAGCGCGTTGACCGCGTGGCCGGGATCGAGCATGCCGAGCCCGCGACGGCTCAGCAGCGCCGCGTCCTCGACGTCGGTCATTCCGCCGCCGCCCCACGGACCCCAAGCCACCGAAGTGGCGGCGAGGCCGCGGGCGAGCCGGTTCTCCACCAGCGCGTCCAGGTAGCAGTTGGCGGCAGCGTAGCTGGCCTGCATGCCGCTGCCCCAGGTCGCCGCGATCGAGGAGAACAGCACGAACGCGTCCAACTCGATCCCCGCGGTCAGCCGGTCCAGCGCGGCCGCGCCATCGGCCTTGGCCGCCAGCACGGTCGCCAGTTCCGCCAGGGAAATCTCGTCCAGCGGCGTCGCTTGCGCCACGCCCGCGGCGTGCATGACCACCTTCAACGGCGGGCCGTCGTGCCCGATCCGGGTCAGCACTCCGGCCAGCTCGGACTCGACAGCGGCGTCGCAGGCGAACACCTCGACCGCAGTGCCCTCGCCTGCCAGTTCGGCGGCCAGCGCCGGCGCCCCCGCCGCGGTGGCACCGGAGCGGCTGGTCACCACGAGACGTTCGACGCCGCGCTCGCCGAGCCAGCGGGACACGTGCCCGCCGATCGCGCCGGTGCCGCCGGTGATCAGCGCGGTGCCGGACGGCGCGAACCGCCCCGCCGCGCCCTTGGGCGCACCGGCCCGGCCGAGACGACGGCCGAAGATCCCGTTCTCGCGGATCGCGAGCTGGTCTTCGCCGTCCGAGTCGGCCAGCAGCGCGCACAGCCGTCGCGCGGCCGTGTCGTCGAACTCGACCGGCACGTCGATCATGCCGCCGCCATGGTCGGGGTGCTCCAGCACCGCGACCCTGGCCACGCCCCATACCTGCGACTGCTCCGGATTTTCGGTCGGCTCGCCGGGAAGGGCGGACACCGCGCCCCGGGTGAGCGTCCACAAGGGAGCGGGCAGGTGCAGCGCGATCATCGCCTGGATGAGCGTCTGGGTCCCGGCCACGCCATTGACCAGGTTCGGGAAGCCGGGCGCCGGAGTCTCGTCCAGCGCCAGCAGCGACACCAACCCGGAGACCGCGCCGTCGCCGACGACGTCCTCGATCCGCGCGGTCATGGCCGCCACGTCGGTGCTCTCCACCGCTTCCAGCACGCTCACCTCGGCGCCGTACTCGGCCAGCACGCGCAGACAGGTCCGCGCCAACTCGTGCCCGGCCTGGTCCGGGGTGCGCACCACGATCCAGCGCCCGGACAACGTATGCGCGGCTGGCTCCGGGATCGACGCCCAGCTCACGCGGTAACGCCAGTCCGCGGTGGCCGTGCGGTCGTGTTCACGTTTGCGCCAGGAGACCAGTGCGGGCAGCACCTCGCCGAGCTGCGCACTGTCCTCAAGGGACAAGGTGTCGGCGAGTTCGGTCAGATCGCCGCTCTCCACCGCGGCCCAGAACTCGGCGTCCGCCGCCGAACCCGTCGCGGTGCCCGGTCGCGTCTGCACGCCCTGCGGCCAGTAGCGCTTGTGCTGGAAGGCATACGTCGGCAGCTGCGCGCGGTTCCCCTGGGGAATCAGCGCACTCCAGTCGACACTCACCCCCTGCACGAAAGCCCGCGCCAGCCCGGCGATCAGGCCGGTGCCGTCCTTGCGCTGCAACGGCACGAACCCGGCCGCCGAACCCAACGCCGACAGCGAACCGTCCGGGCCGACCTCCAGGAACACCGAAATCCCCTGCTCCACAAGGGACTCCACCGCGTCCGCGAACCGGACCGGGCGACGCGTCTGCTCCGGCCAGTAACCGGCCTCGCAGTCAGCGACCAGCTCGCCGGTCAACGCACCCGCCCACAACAGCTCCGGACGCTCGTACGTGAGCCCTTCAGCCACTTCGCGCAGCTCGTCCAGCACCGGATCCATCGCGGCGGAATGGAACGCGTGGCTCACCCGCAGCCGCCTAGCACGACGTCCGCGTTCTTTCCACCGCGCCACGATCTGTTCGACCGCATCGACTTCACCAGAGACCACCACCGACTCCGGCCCATTCACCGCCGCTATCGACACCCCATCGACCAGCGTCTCGGCCACCTCGGCCTCCGGCGCGTTGATCGCCGCCATCGCACCACCCACCGGCAACGCCTGCATCAACCGAGCACGAGTAGCAACCAGACGACACGCATCCGACAGAGACAACACACCCGCCGCATACGCCGCCGCCACCTCACCCACCGAATGCCCCACCACCGCATCCGCCCGAACACCCGCGGCGCGCAACACCTCGAACAACGCCACCTCGAAAGCGAACAACCCAGCCTGCGCATACAAAGTCTGATCACTGCCCGGCGTACCCGAAACCAGCACCACATCCCGAACCGAAACACCCAGCTCCAGCTCCAACAAACCCGAAACCCGATCAAACACCTCAGCAAACACCGGACTCGACTCATACAGTCCCCGGCCCATACCAGCCCACTGCGAACCCTGACCCGCAAACACCAAACCCACCCGAACACCCGGATCCGCGACGCCCGAAACAACCGACCCGACGGACTCCCCCGCGGCCAGACTGTCCAGCCCGCTCAGGAGATCGTCGCCGAACACGACGGCCCGATGGTCGAACACCGACCGCGTGGTGGCCAACGCCCAGCCGACATCCACCGGATCCAGCCCACGCCCGACGACCCGCTCGCGAAGCCGCGCGGCCTGCGCCGTCAGCCCGTCCGCCGAACGACCCGACACCACCCACACCGTCGGCTCGTCCGTCGCCACGACCTCGGCAGCCTCTTCCTCGGGAGCTTCCTCGATGATGATGTGCGCGTTGGTCCCGCTGATGCCGAACGCCGACACGCCCGCCCGGCGAGTCCGCCCCGACTCCCAGGCCACGTTCTCCCTCAACAACCGGACCTCGCCCGCCGTCCAGTCCACATGCGACGACGGCGTCTCGACGTGCAATGTCCGCGGAAGTTCCTTGTTCCGCAACGCCAACACCATCTTGATCACACCAGCGACACCGGCGGCCGCCTGCGTGTGCCCGATGTTCGACTTCACCGAACCCAGCCACAGCGGGTCCCGCCCGGCCCGTTCCTGTCCATAGGTCGCGAGCAACGCCTGCGCCTCGATCGGGTCGCCCAATGGCGTCCCCGTACCGTGCGCCTCCACCACGTCCACTTCGGACGCCGACAACCCGGCATTCGCCAACGCCGCCCGAATCACCCGCTGCTGCGAAGGACCATTCGGCGCCGTCAAACCATTCGACGCACCATCCTGGTTCACCGCCGAACCCGCCACCACGGCCAGCACCGCATGCCCGTTGCGCCGAGCGTCGGAAAGGCGTTCCAGCACGAGGATGCCCGCGCCTTCGCCCATGCCCATGCCGTCGGCAGCTTCGGAGAACGCCTTGGACCGGCCGTCCGCCGCGATGCCGCGCTGGCGGGCGAAGCCGACCATCTCCCACGGCGTGGCCATCACCGACACGCCGCCGACCAGCGCCAGCGAGCATTCGCCGGTGCGCAGCGCCTGCCTCGCCGTGTGCAGTGCCACCAGCGACGACGAGCACGCGGTGTCCACGGTGAGCGCCGGGCCTTCGAGACCGAGTGTGTAGGAGATCCGGCCGGAGATGATGCTGGTCGCGTTGCCGCTGATCAGGTGGCCTTCGACCGCTTCGGCGCCGTTCTGCGCGGCCAGCTGCATGCTGACCATCGCGTAGTTCGAGGAGTAGCCGCCGATGAACACGCCGGTGCGCGAACCGCGCAGCGCGACCGGGTCCAGTCCGGCGGATTCCAGCGCCTCCCAGGACAGTTCGAGCAGCAGCCGCTGCTGCGGGTCCATCGCCAGCGCCTCGCGCGGGCTGATCCCGAAGAAGCCCGGGTCGAACGCGGTGGCCTGGTGGAGGAAGCCGCCGTGGCGTGCGTAGGTGGTGCCGGGGTTCGCCGGGTCCGGGTCGAACAGCGCGGCCGCGTCCCAGCCGCGGTCGGCCGGGAACTCGGAGATCCCGTCGCCCCCGGCGGCCAGCAGATCCCACAGCTCCTCGGGGCTGTTGACGTCCCCGGGGAAGCGGCAGCTCATCGCCACCAGCGCGATCGGATCGTCGTCGACGGCCGCCGCCGAAGGCAGTTCGGGCGGGCTCACGGGCTGGGCGCCGAGCAGCGTGGTGCGCAGGTGCTCGGCCAGCACCGTCGGAGTCGGATAGTCGAACATCAGCGTCGCGGGCAGCGGCACGCCCGCCGCGGCCGAAATCCGGTTCCGCAGTTCGACCGAGGTCAGCGAGTCGAAGCCCAGTTCGCTGAACGCGCGGCTCGGCTCCACGTCCTGCGGCCCCGCGTAGCCGAGCACGGCGGCCGCCTCGGCGCGGATCAGGTCCACCAGCAGCCGGTCCTGTTCGGCGCGGGAGCGGCCCGCGAGGCCCTGGGCCAGTTCGCCCGCGTCGCGCTGCGCGCCGCCGTCGGCCTTGAGCCCGGCCTTCAACCGCTGCGCGTCCGGCAGGTCGCGCACGAACGGCAGGTCCAGGATGGCGGCCTGTCCGGGCGCGGCGGCGAGCGCGGGCCAGTCCAGGTCCATCACGGTCAGCACGGTGTCCGGTCCGGCCATCGCCCCGGCCAGCGCCTTGACGCCCAGGTCCGGGTCGATCAGGACTTCCCAGTGGTTGCGGCGCAGCCGGGCGCGGGCGGCTTCGCTGGCCTGCGAAACACCGCCGCCGGACCAGGGTCCCCACGCCACCGACAGCGCGGGCAAGCCACGCGAACGCCGGTTCTCCGCCAAGCCGTCCAGATAGGCGTTCGCGGCCGCGTAGTTGGCCTGACCGGCGCCGCCGAAGGTCGCGGCGGCCGAGGAGAACAGCACGAACGCATCGAGCGGCAGCTCTGCGGTCAGCTCGTCGAGGTGCGCCGCGCCGCCGGCCTTGGCCGACAGCGCACTGGCGAGCCGGTCGGTGGTCATCCGGTCGAGCACGCCGTCGTCCAGCACCCCTGCGGTGTGCATCACCGCGGTGAGCGCGGGTCCGTCGGCCCCGATGCGGTCGATCACTCCGGACAGGTCGGCGCGCGATGCCGCGTCGCAGCCGGTGATCTCCACCGCGGTCCCGGCGTCGGCCAGCGTGGCGGCCAACGCCGCCGCGCCTTCGGCCGAGGCTCCGGAACGGCTGGTCAGCACCACCTTCTCCGCGCCCTGCTCGGCCAGCCAGCGGGCCACCCGGCCGCCGACCGCGCCGGTGCCGCCGGTGATCAGCGTGGTGCCGCGCGGCCGCCATGTCCGCTCGGCGGGCTGCGGCGCGCGCACGATGCGGCGGCCGAGAATGCCCGCGGGCCGCAGCGCCACCTCGTCCTCGCCGCATCCGGCGAGCACCGCGCACAGCCGGTTCGCGGTGCGCTCGTCGAGCACGGCGGGCAGGTCGATCATCCCGCCCCAGCGGTCCGGCTGCTCCAGCAGCAGCACCCGGCCGAGGCCGCGGGTCTGGGTCTGCACCGGCCGGGTCAGCACGTCCCCCGGCCCGGTGGCGATCGCGCCCGTGGTGACCAGCCACAGCGGCGCGGTGACATCCGCGTCGGCCAGCGCTTGGATCAGCGTCGTGGTGCCCGTCAGTCCGCCCGGCACCACCGACGCTCCCTCGAGCGGAGTCTCGTCCAGCGCGAGCAGCGAGACCACTCCGGTCAGCGGCCCGGCGACCGCGGTCGCCAGTTCTTCACGGGTGGCGGTGCTCGCGTCGACTTCGAGCTCGGTCACGTCCGCGCCGCGGGCGGCGAGCGCCTCGACGCACGCGCGCACCAGAGCGTCATCGCCGTGTCCGGTCGGCACGACCGCCAGCCAGGTCCCGGTCAGCGGCGTGGGAGCCGGATCGGAGACCGGACGCCAGGTGACGCGGTAACGCCAGTTCCCGGTGATGTCCCGGTCCTGCTCCCGTCGACGCCAGGCCGCGAGCGCGGGAAGCACCTCTTGGAAGGAACGCTGCGCGTCCACCGCGAGAGCGCCGCCCAGCCGTCCCAAGTCTCCTTCCTCGACGGCAGCCCAGAACTGGGCGTCCGCGGCGGAGACAGCGCCGTCGCCGGACACCGGGGCGGGGCCGGACAGACTGGACCCGGCCAGCCAGTACCGCTGGCGCTGGAACGCATACGTCGGCAGGTCCACCCACTGTCCGGCGGGCAGCACGGCGGGCCAGTCCACCGCGGTGCCGCCGACATACACCTGGGCCAGCGAGGCCAGCAGCCGCGCGACGCCGCTCTGCTCCCGCTCCACCGTGCCGGTGATCACCGGGGCGCCCGGGACTGCCAGGTCCTCGATGGTCTCGGCGATGCCGGTGGTCAGCACCGGCTGCGGGGACACCTCGACGAAGGCGCGGTGCCCGGCTGCGGCCAGCGCCCGGACCGCTTCGTCGAACCGGACGGTTCGGCGGACGTTGGCGAACCAGTACGCGGCGTCGAGTTCCTCGCCGTTCATCCACCGGCATTCGACCGTGGAGAACAGCGGGAACTCGCCCGGCTGCGGCTGGATGTCCGCCAGGCCTTCGAGCAGCTCGTTCTCCAGCCCGGCGATCCCGGCGGAGTGCGCCACGAAGTCGGAAACCGGGACACGCCACCGCAACACCTTGCGCGACGCCAGTTCCCGTTCGAATTCGGTGAGTGCTTCGGTCTCGCCGGAGACCACCGCGGCGGCGGGCCCGTTGATCGCGGCGATCGCCAGCCGGTCCTCCCACCGCACCAGCAGTTCCCGCACTGCCTCGGCGGACATGACGACCGAGAGCATGCCGCCCTCGGCGCCCAGCCCGGACAGCGCCTTGCTGCGGACCGCGACGACCTTGGCCGCGTCGTCCAGCGACAGGATCCCGGCGACGGTGGCAGCGGCGATCTCGCCCTGGGAATGCCCGAGCACGGCGCTCGGCGCGACCCCGGCCGCCGCCCACACCGCGGCGAGGGAAACCATGACCGCCCACAGGGCGGGCTGACCGACCTCAGCGCGGTCGAGATCTTCTTCGTTCCACAGCACCTCGGTCAGCGACCAGTCCACGTACGGTCGCAGCGCCTGCTCGCATTCGGCCATCCGGGCGGCGAAAACCGGCGAGGACGCCAGAAGTTCCCGGCCCATGCCCGCCCACTGCGCGCCCTGTCCGGGGAACACGAAGACCGGCTCGCTCTCCTCAGCCGCCGCCGAAGCGCCGACCACGACGCCGGGAGCGGACTCGCCGGCGGCCACCGCGGCCAGCCCCGAAGTCAGTTCCGCGAGATCGGTGCCGGTGATCACGGCGCGGTACTCGAACACCGTGCGGGTCGACGCCAGCGACCACGCGACGTCCGCCGGGTCGAGATCGGGGCGGGCGGCCACGTGCTCGGCGAGCCGGGCTGCCTGGGCGCGCACGCTTTCCGCGGTGCGACCGGAAACCGTCCACGCGTGCGGGCCCGCAGTGCTCTCCGTGTCTACGGTGGCCTCCGGTTCGGGGGCCTCTTCCAGGATGATGTGCGCGTTGGTGCCGCTGACGCCGAACGACGAGACCCCGCCCCGGCGCGGACGGCCCTCGGCCTCCCACTCCCGCTGCGCGGTGAGCAGTTCGACCGCGCCCGCGGACCAGTCCACGTGCGGAGACGGCTCGTCGGCGTGCAGGGTCTTGGGCAGCTGCTTGTGCCCCAGCGCCAGCACCATCTTCAGCAGCCCGCCGATACCTGCCGCGGCCTGCGGGTGCCCGATGTTCGACTTGACCGAGCCGAGCCAGACCGGCCGGTCCTGCGGCCGGTCCTGGCCGTAGGTGGCGATGACCGCCTGCGCCTCGATCGGGTCGCCCAGCGACGTGCCGGACCCGTGCGCCTCGACCACGTCGACGTCCTGAGCGGACAGTCCGGCGTTCGCCAGCGCCGCGCGGATCACCCGCTGCTGCGAAGGACCGTTCGGCGCGGTCAACCCGTTCGACGCGCCGTCCTGGTTGACCGCCGAGCCGCGGACCACCGCGAGCACCGGATGCCCGTTGCGGCGCGCCTCGGACAGCCGCTCCAGCACGACCATGCCCGCGCCCTCGGCGATGCCCATGCCGTCCGCCTCGGCGGAGAAGGACTTCGACCGGCCGTCCGGGGAAAGCCCGCGCTGCCGGCTGACCCAGACGAACAGGTCCGGAGTGGCCGACACGAACACGCCGCCGGCCAGCGCCAGCGAGCATTCGCCCGAGCGCAGCGCCTGGCTGGCCAGATCGACCGCGACCAGCGCCGAAGAGCAGGCAGTGTCCACCGTGACGGCGGGGCCTTCAAGCCCGAAGGTGTAGGACAACCGGCCGGACAGCACACTCGTGGTGGTGCCGGTCAGCAGATGCCCTTCGATGCCTTCCTCCGCGCTGGAACCGGCGAGACCGTAGCCGGTGAAGCTGGCCCCCGCCCACACCCCGGTCTTGCTGCCCCGCAACGAGGACACCGGGACGCCGGACCGTTCCAGCGCCTCCCAGGAGACTTCGAGCAGCAGCCGCTGCTGCGGGTCCATCGCCAGCGCCTCGCGCGGACTGATCCCGAAGAACCCAGCGTCGAATTCGGCCGCGTCGTAAACGAAACCGCCCTGCCGCACGTATGAGGTGCCGGTGTGCTCCGGGTCGGGGTTGTAGAGGCTGTCCAGCTCCCAGCCGCGGTCCTGCGGGAACGCGCCGATCGCGTCCGTGCCCGACGCCAGCAGCTCCCACAGCTCCTCCGGCGACCGGACGCCGCCGGGGAAACGGCAGCTCATGCCGACGATGACCACCGGGTCGTCGTCCAGCGCCGCCGTCGCTGCCGTCGCGACCGGAGCCGATTCCGCGGCGCCCAGCAGTTCCGTGCCGAGGTAATCGGCCAGCGTGGTCGGGTTCGGGTAGTCGAAAAGCAGTGTCGCGGGCAGTTTCAGCCCGGTGGCGGCGCCGAGGCGGTTGCGCAGTTCGACAGCGGTCAGCGAGTCGAAGCCGAGTTCGCTGAACGCGCGGGAGGCCGGAATGGACGACGGGGACGGGTAGTCGAGCACCGCCGCCGCTTCGGTCCGGACCAGGGTGACCAGCAGCCGTTCCTGCTCGGCCGCGGACAGTTCCGCGAGCTGCTGCTTCAGGGAGCCGCTCGCCTGCTGGTCGGCCGAGGCCTCGCCGGCGGTGAGGGCGGTGCGCACCTCCGGCAGGATTTCCAGCAGCGGGCTGGGACGGCGCAGGGTGAACGGCGGAGCGAACTTCGCCCAGTCCACGTCCGCCACGGTGACCACCGCTTCGCGCGCGTCCATGATCCGCGCCAGCATCCTGATCGCCCGGTCCGGGGCCAGCGGCGACAGGCCGCGGCGTTCGAGCTGCGCCTGGTCGGCGGCGGAGTTCATCGCGTCCGCGCCCCACGGCCCCCATGCCACCGAGGTGGCCGGGAGCCCGGCGGCGACCCGCGCCTCGGCCAGCGCGTCGAGCCGGGCGTTCGCCGCGGAGAACCCGGGCTGCCGCCCGCCGCCCCACACCGCGGCGACCGACGAGGTCAGCACGAACGCGTCCAGGTCGAGGTCCGCGGTCAGTTCGTGCAGCCAGGCCGCCGCGCCCGCCTTGACCGCCAGCACCGCGTCCAGTTCGGCCGGATCGGCGTCCTCGATCGGCCGGTCGTCGATGAGTTCTTCGGTGTGCAGCACCGAGGACAGCGTCGAACCGAGCCCGGCGACGACCGCGGCCACCTCCGGCCGCACCCCGGTGTCACAGGCCACGATGTCGACCGCGGTGCCCGCCGCCGCCAGCTCCGCGGCGAAAGCCGCCGCCTCGCCCGCGTCCGGACCGCGCCGCCCGGCCAACACGACGCGCGAGGCGCCCCGGTCGGCCAGCAGCCGGGCGACGTGCCCGCCGATCTTGTCCGCCTCACCGGTGATCAGCGCGGTTTCCCTTGGCTTCCAAGGCGTTTCGCCACCGCGCGGCGAGGCAGCGCGCAGCAGCCTGCGTCCGAGGACACCCGTCTCGCGGATCGCGACCTGGTCCTCGCCGCCTCCGGCGAGGAGCGCCGTCAACCGCTTCGCGGCCCGACCCGCCAGCGTCGCGGGTACGTCCACGAGTCCGCCCCAGCGGTCGGGGTGTTCGAGCGCCGCGACCCGGCCGAGTCCCCAGACACCGGCCTGTGCGGGATTCTTCGGTGCCTCACCGGGAACCGCCGCGACCGCACCGCTGGTGACCGTCCACAATGGAGCTTCGAACTGAAGGTCGCCGAGGGCCTGAACCAGGGCAACGGTCTGCGTCAGGCCGTGCGTCTCGTCCAGCGAGAGCAGCGAAAGCACGCCCGACAACTCGTCGCCCGCCAGCAGGGCGGCGATCTCGCCGCGATTCCCGGTGCCGTCCGGCAGCTCCAGCGTCCGCGTCTCCGCACCAGCGTCCGCCAGTGCGTCGCGGCATTCCTGCACGAGGGGGCGCCCAGACTGTCCCGCCGCCGTCACGACGAGCCAGTTCCCGCCGAGCCGCACAGGCGCGGGCTCCGCGACGGGCGCCCAGCTGACCCGGTACCGCCAGTCCTCGCCCGGCGTTTCCGCACCGCTTCGCCGAACGGCGGGCAGTTCGTTGTTCAGCCAGTAGCGCTGGTGCTGGAACGCGTAAGTGGGCAGCTCCACCGGCTTCCCAGCCGGAAGCACCCGGCACCAGTCCACCGACAGACCGTGCACGAAGCCTTCCGCGAACGCGGTCAGCAACCGCTCCGCACCCGCGTTGTCCCGCTCCACCGTCCCGACCGCGACGACCCCGGAAACCCCGGCATCCTCGGCGGTCTCCCGCACCGACGCGACCAGCACCGGATGCGGCGAAACCTCCACAAAGGAATCGAAGCCGTCCGCCAGCAACGCCCGAGCCGCACTCTCGAACTGCACCGTCTGCCGCAGATTCCGGTACCAGTAACCGGCATCCAGCTCCTCATCGGACACCCAACCGCCCGTGACGGTCGACATCATCGGCACCCGACCGGCCCGCGGAGAGATCCCGCCGAGTTCGTCCGCCAGCACACCTTCCAGCGGCTCGACCGCCGACGAGTGCGCGACAAAATCCGTCTCCGGAACACGCCAACGCAACATCTTCCGCGACGCAAGCTCCCGCTCGAACTCCGCCAGCGCCTCCGGATCACCGGACACCACCGTCGCCGCGGGGCCGTTCACCGCCGCCACCGACAACCGATCACCCCACCGCTGCACCAACTCGGCCACCGAACCGACCGGCGCAACCACCGACACCATCGACCCCTCGACCGACAGCCCCGACAATCCCCGGGACCGGGCCACCACAACCCGGGCCGCATCCTCCAACGACAACATCCCCGCCACCGTCGCCGCCGCAACCTCACCCTGCGAATGCCCCACCACAGCCTCAGGTTCGACACCCGCCGCTTCCCACACCGCCGCCAGGGAAACCATCACCGCCCACAACAACGGCTGCACCACCGCCGCCGAGCCCAACTCCGCAGCCTCGGTCAACACTTCACGCGGCGACCAATCCACACAGGACGCCAACGCCCGCTCGCACTCCACGAACCGATCGGCGAAAACAGGACTCTCCGCCAGGAGCGCACGGCCCATGCCCACCCACTGCGCGCCCTGCCCGCCGAACACAAACACCGCACGCGCGCCAGAACGCGCCACCCCACGCACCGGAACCCCCGACAGCAACGACTCTCGGTCGCCACCCACCGTCACGGACCGGTGCTCGAACACCGACCGCGTCGCCGCCAGCGACCACCCCACGTCCGCCGGGTCCAGCTCCGGACGAGCCCCGACCCACGCCGCCAACCGGCCCCACTGCCCCGCCGCCCCGTCCGCCGAACGCGCCGACACCGGCCACGCCGTCGCCTCGCCCGCCACCACCGGGACGCGCTCGACCACCACCGGCAAATCGTTCTCCGCAGCGTCCACATCGGACACCTCGGCGGACTCGGCAGCCTCGTGCCCGGCCGGGGCTTCCTCAAGAATGATGTGCGCGTTGGTCCCGCTCATCCCGAACGACGACACCCCCGCCCGCCGGACCCGCTCCCCCGGCTCCCACGGCACCGGCTCGGCCAGCAGCCGCACCTCGCCCGCCGACCAGTCCACATGCGGGGTCGGCTCGCCCACGTGCAGCGTTCGCGGCAACTGTCCGTTCCGCAGCGCCAGCACCATCTTGATCACCCCGGCCACCCCGGCCGCGGCCTGCGAGTGCCCGATGTTCGACTTCACCGACCCCAGCCAAAGCGGACGGCCCTCCGGCCGCTCCCGGCCGTAGGTCGCCAGCAGCGCCTCCGCTTCGATCGGGTCGCCGAGCGTGGTCGCGGAGCCGTGCGCCTCCACCACGTCGACGTCGGAACCGGACAGCCGCGCGTTGGCCAGCGCGGCGCGGATCACCCGCTGCTGCGAAGGACCGTGGGGCGCGGTCAGCCCGTTCGACGCGCCGTCCTGGTTGATCGCGCTGCCCCGGATCACCGCGAGCACGGGGTGGCCGTTGCGCTGCGCGTCGGAAAGCCGTTCCACCGCCAGTACGCCGGCGCCCTCGGCCCAGCCGGAACCCTCCGCGTCCGCGCTGAACGAACGGCAGCGCCCGTCGGTCGACATGCCGCGCTGGCGCGAGAAGCCGACGAACACGCCGGGCCCGGAGATGACCGTGACCCCGCCGACCAGCGCCAGCGAGCACTCGCCGGAGCGCAGCGCCAGCGTGGCCAGGTGCAGGGCCACCAGCGAGGAGGAGCACGCCGTGTCAAGCGTCACCGCCGGGCCTTCCAGCCCCATCGTGAACGCCACGCGTCCCGAAAGGACACTCGTCGACACCCCGGTGACGAGATGGCCTTCCGAACCGCCGGCCTCGGCCGCGGGGTTGGCGCCGTAGCCCTGGTTGTAGGCGCCGACGAACACGCCGGTCTTGGTGCCGCGCAGGGAATCCGCCGGAATGCCCGCCCGCTCGACGGCCTCCCAGGCCACCTCCAGGAAGAGCCGCTGCTGCGGGTCCATCATCAGCGCTTCGCGCGGGCTGATCCCGAAGAACTCGGCGTCGAACCCGGCCGCGTCGTAGACGAAGCCGCCGTGCCGGGCGTAGGAGGTGCCCGGATTATCCGGGTCGGGGTCGTAGAGGTTCTCCAGATCCCAGCCCCGGTCCTGCGGGAACTCGCCGATGGCGTCGGCGCCCTCGGCGAGCAGCTGCCACAGCGCGTCGGGGCCATGCGCGCCGCCGGGGAACCGGCAGCCCATGCCCACGATCGCGATCGGCTCCTGTCCGCGCTGCTCGACGTCGGCGAGCTGGCGACGGGCCTGTCGCAGGTTGGCCGTCACGAGTTTGAGGTAGTCGCGGAGCTTGTCTTCGTTCGCCATCTGGTCCCAACCTCGCCTGACTACCGGGGTTCTGTCTCTTGCGCACTACAGCGCCGCGGCGGGGCGACCACGGCGGAATAACAGACGGATTCGCGGGCGCACCCCGAACGGGCGCCCGCACCGTGCGGCCCAGCGCATTTCAGTGACGCGTGTCGAAATCGGCTTCGGTGACCGGAGAGTCCCGCGAGGTTCACGCCGCCGGCCGAGACCCGCGCGTCGCCGTGACCCGACTGCGCCGCGCACCCGGAACCTCGAGAGCACCAGTCATGGCCTCAGCCTCGTCGTCGGCCCGGAAAAAGCGCAAGACCGCGAGAGTTGTTCAACTGCCCTTTCCGTGCGGCTGAACGACTTCCGGGCGCACGGGCGGTTGAACGCCCGCCCCCCGCGACCCCGGTTCTCCTAGTGTGCACAGCACGCCAGCCAATGCACGAGCCTGCCAATTCACCAGCCAGCCGGGGAGAGCCAAGGGCCATGGAAGTGTCACTGCTGAGTCATGTCATGGGGTCGATCTCGTCGGCCGCGATCGGCGCCGTCGCCCGCCTCGGCATCGCGGACGCGCTCGCCGACAGGCCGAAGACCGGCGCCGAGATCGCCGAAGCGATCGAAGCCGACCAGGTCTCGCTGGAATCGCTGATGCAGGCAGTCGCCGCGCTGGGGATCTTCACCGTCGACGAGGACCGCCGCTACGCCAACACCGCCGCCTCCGAGCAGCTGAAATCCGACCACCCGCAGTCCATCCGGCACCTGGCGTCGCTCATCTGCGGCCTCTACGGACAGGCGGCCGCGGGCGGGCTCGCGAAGGCGGTCAAGGACGGCACCGCGGTGATGCCCGCCGCGTTCGGGGTCTCGCTGTACGAGTACCTGGAGAACGACGCCGAGACCTCGCGGATCTTCGACCTCGCCATGCAGGACTGGTCCCGCCCGATCGGCGTGGTGCTGGCCGAGCACGTGCCCTTCGAGGACGTCCGCGTCGTGGTCGACGTCGGCGGCGGCAACGGCGCGCTGCTCAAGACGATCCTGGCAGCCCATCCGCACCTGCACGGCGTGTGCGTGGACCGGCCCGACACCTGCCGGCGCGCGGAAGCGGACCTCCAAGCCTCCGACGACGAAGACCTCAAGCAGCGCCTCACCTACCGCCCGGCGGACATCCTGAAGGAAATCCCCGAGGGCGGCGACCTCTACCTGATCAAGAACGTGCTGCACGACTGGAGCTCCGAGAGCAGCGTGCGGATCCTGTCGAACATCCGCACCGCGATGGCCGCCGGCGACAACCCGACGCTGCTGGTCATCGACCCGCTGGCCGAGCACGATTCCGGCGCGGCGTTTCGCAACGTGATCAAGATGGTGGTGGGCGAGACCCACGCCCGCGAACGCACCGAGGCCGACATCCGCCGCGAAGCCGCGGACGCGGGCCTGCACGTCGAGTCGATCACCCCGTGCCCGGCCGACCTCAGCGTCGCCACCTGCAAGCTGGCCGAGGCGCCGGCCACGGTCTGATCCGCACGTCGAGAACGCCACGGGCCGGGCGCCCGTGGCGTTCTTCCGCACCCCCGGAACGGAAACGCGCTGCCCCCTGAACCCGAACATTCGGACACCCCGCCTCCGGCCGCGATCCCGAAGCACACACCAGAAAAAGCGGCTTCCCCGCCACACCGGCGGGGAAGCCGCGAAATCCTCTCTCGGGCCGGTGGCTCAGGCCACTCCGCTGGCCCTTGCGCGTCGAGCCAGTTCCTGGGCGAAGTCCTCCCAGATCCGGGAGTTGTCCCGGGACAGCTGAGTGACCATCTCGATGCAATGCGAGGGAACCGATGCCGCGATGTCGGTCAACGCCTTCGCGCCCAGCACGTTGTCCCGGAACATCCGCAGCAGCCGACGGCCCAGTTCGCTCTGCCGCAACGACGGATCGCGCATCAGCACTTCCAGAGTGACCGCGGCAGGCACACCGGGTTCGGCCGGCTCCGGCGCGGGCGCGGCAGCCTTCGGGGCGGGCGTTTCGCCGGGGTCGCGACGATCCTGGCTCGGCACCGGACCCGAACCGCGCTCCAGGCGGCGGCGCACGTCGAGCGCGGTCGCGGGCGACACCCCGGCCGTCCTGGCCAGCTGGCGCAGCGACGCGTCCGGGTTCTCCCGCATCAGCTCGGCCACCCGCAGCCTGCCCTTCGCGCTGTTGAGCGGACGGACCTTGCCGTCCCGCCCGACCCGGAAATTCGACTGCGGCACCGAATCCGACGACCGCCGCAGCGCCGCGACGGCCTGCGCGCCGAGCCCGGTGGACTTCGCGATCGCCCGGTCGGACATGGTGGGATGAGTGCGGAGGATCCGCAGCGCGGCGGCGGAGCGGTCGGCTTGGGTCAACGGCAGACCGTGCTCGACGTTCGCCTCCACCGATTTGAGGAACGCGTCCTCCGGGCTGCCGTCGAAGAACTCGACGGCGATGGTGTGCTCGCCCTTGAGTGAGGCCGCCATCAGCCGGTGGATGCCGTCCACGACCCGCATCGTCGCGCGGTCCACCTGGATCGGCGGCAGCATCGTCTCCATCGCCGCCAGGCGCAGCACGTGCACCTTGTCCTCACCGTTGAGCCGAGGCGAATCGCCGGGAAGCAGGCGCACGATCGGCACCGCGTACACCCCCGGCCCGATCAGGTCGTAATCCTGCGGACCCGTTTCGGCAGAAGACACGTCGCTGTCTGCAAGCAACACTATGCAAACCCCCATATGACGATGGAAAACCGGGGCGGACAGAGAATGGGAACGCTTTCCGTGACCGCGCTCACAGCGACCGCGCCGCAGCCGTCCGCCCCCAGACGCGGCCGCGCGAAAAACGGTCCCCATTATCGCGACAAACGTCGCCGGTCTTACCGGAAACATTCGCCGGAACACCCGACTTCATTGGCGGTTGCCTCGCTTCCGACACTATTTCCGCGCCGATCCCCTAGCAACCCCTAGCCGATCACCCGGCACCCCTTACCGGGTCCGCCCCGCCCCTCGGATCGGCGGGGTGGGCAGTTGAACACCGGGCTGAACACCCGCGCGGCTGCGTATCTTTCGAGACGGGTGCGTGGAGCAGGTCGTGTCCGGGTGCCCGCCTACCGTTCACAATGCTTGGCAACGTTGAGAGGTGACGTTACGTGGGGCACAAGTTTTCCCTCGTCCTCAGCCGCGAGATCACCGAAGAAGAGTCGGTCACGCTGAAGGAGCTGGGGTTCAGCAACGCGACCTTCGGCACCGACTCGCTCCCGACCAACGCGGACATTCAGGTCACCAAGGTCGATTTCGACGAGAACGTTTCGCCGACGCTCGCCGAGGCGATCGAAGCGGCGCTCGCCGCGGTCAAGAAGGTCCCGGACCTGACCGTGCCCGGCCTGTCCGTGCCCGCCGTGCCGAGGCAGGCGTCGGAAGGCGATGTGATCGAAGGAGAGACCGTCGAGGCGGCCGCGGGCGCCGACAAGGCGTGAGGCGCGCACGAGAGCGCGGCGACCCGGCCGAGACCGGGTCGCCGCGCTCTCGTGCGTTCAGTCCGGCAGCGCGTCCGCCGCTGTTCGGTCCAGTTGCGCCAGCAAGGCGTCCGCCGCCAGCACCGCGCCGCGGCGTTCCCGCAGCTTGGCACTGATTTCGTCGAGGTTCGCGCGGATCCGCCCGTCTGCGGCGACCGCTTCCACGCTCTCCCGCAGCCGCGCCGCGGTCAGCTCCTCCGGCGCGAGGACCGTGCCGAAGCCCAGCTCCGCGGCGCGCTCGGCGTTGATCAACTGCTCAGCCTGCTGCGGCACCCCGACCAGCGGGACCCCGAAGAACAGCGCCTCCATCGTCGAGTTCATGCCGCAGTGCGAGACGAACGCCGAGGCCTCGCGCAGCACTTCGAGCTGTGGGAAATGCGGTCGCACGTCGATGTTGCCCGGCACCGGGCCCAGCTCCGCGAGGTCGACCTCCGCGCCCACCGACATCGCCACCTGCCATTCCGTGCCGCCGAAAGCGTCCAGGCAGCTGCGGTAAAATTCCAGGTTGTCGTTGAACAAAGTCCCGAGCGAGATGTACAGCAGCGGTTTCCCGTCGGGCTGCCAGTTCCCGGCGTCGGGTCGTGCGACGATCGTCGGCCCCGGGAAACGGAACCGGTCGTCGAAAGTCTCCCCTTTGATCTGGAATTCCCGGGGGATGAAAACGAGGTTGTGGTCGGCCGGATAGTCGAACATGTCGTAATCGGGGTCGACCCCGTTTTCCTCGGCGAAAGCGCGGACCTTGCGGCCCACCTCCTGCACGGCGCCGACGACCACCTTGACCGAGGCCGGGTCCGAAAGCGCTCCTTCGATGCCCATCACGGTGGCACGGAGCGAGAATTCCTTGTTGCTGGCGTGGGTGGGATGCATGGCGGCCAGCGGGACGCCGAGTTTCTGCGCGACCATCCGGCCGACCGGCGTCATCGCGTCGACGCAGAACAGGTCGGGCCGGTCCGCGGCGAAATGCTCCACCAGCCGGGGGAAGACCTCGACGACCGATTCGTAGAACTCCTCGAACCGCAGGCCGACGGTGCCGGCGTCGAGGAGTTTGCCGTCCCCGGGCGGCAGCGGCAGCCGGAACGGAGCCGGCACCGGCTCCGCACCCGCCGCGGCGACCTGGTCGAGCCGGGCCGGCGCGGTCGCGAAACTGACCCGGTGCCCGCGCGCGACCAGCTCGGACACCAGCGGCAGCGCGGGATTCACGTGGCCCTGCGCCGGGATGCTGACGAAAGCGATGTGCTTACCCATGGATGTGCCCCTCTGCGAGAATCCTAGAACAGCGGTGGGGACCGGATCAGGAAAAGCCGGGGACTCCGCTCACATGTACGGGACGCCCGCTTCGGCCTCGACCGCTTCGGCGAAACCCTTGCGGCGCGCGTAAATCCGGGTGGTGACCTCGATCACGATGTACACGCCGATGAACTGCAGACCGCTGATCAGCGGCACGCTGTCGATCGGCAGGGTGTAGGCCAGCAGCACCCGCACCCCGGCGTCGAGCACGAGCACCACGCCCCAGATCGCGGTGATGACCCGGATGACGTGCCGGTAAGTCGGCGATTTGGCCCATTTGAGGTCGGCGCGCTCGCGGGCCTCGTCGGACATCATCGACCGGGTGAGCTGGAAGATGAACGGCATCCGCAGCAGGCTGAGCAGGATCCAGCCGCCGATCACCACCGTCAGCAGGCCGTCCTTGGCCAGCAGCAGCCGCGGGCTCCCGGTGACGAAGGAGATGACGATGCTGAACAGCATGACGCTCAGCGAAAACAGTGCGGTGACGTCGATCTTGCGTTGTTTGACGACCGTGTACACCGCGCGGAGCAGGGCGGGCGCCATGCCGATGGCGAGCGCGACCCACTGGTTGAGCCCCGCGCCGCGCAGACCGTAGAACAGCGCCATCGGGGCCGCCACGTTGATGCCGAGGTTGAGCAGCATCTCGCGGCGGATGTTCTTGGACTCGTGTTCGCTCGAGACGGACTGCACCGTGCTCGTCTGGCTGGTGTTCACTGGAATTCCTTTCAGGGGAGGAAAATCAGCTGCCGATGGTCGGTTCGGGCGGAGGCGGGCAGCAGCGCGTCGGGCGTCCAGCCGCCGTCCGGCCGGTCCGCGCGGACGCGGTCGACCAGGACGAACCAGGCGGTCACCGCGACCGCGAGGTAGGCCGCCATGGTCAGCGCGAGCCGCAGCGGCTCAACGAGCGCCGCGGACGCCGAAGCCCCGCGCCCCCGGCGGTCGAGCGCGGCGACGGTGTAGGCGACCGGCGGGCACACCGCCACCGCCCAGCGCAGCGCCCGCGCGTAGTCGGGATAGGTCTCCGGGCTGATCAGCACCGTGGCGCGGTCGGCGTAGTGCGTGGCCAGCAGGCGGGGGTCGCCGAGGTCCCCGAGCGTGGAGTACTCGGCCTCGCAGGTCGATTCGCCCAGTGCGATGCGTTCGTCGATTTCACTGGTGATCACGGCGCGCAGTTCCCGTTCGAGCTGCGGCCGCGCCCGACACGACACGTGCCGCAAAGCGGCGGCCACGTACCGGTCGGTCAACGTCGCGATCATGCTGCCTCCTTTCGAGTGAACTGAGAGTGGTTGATCCTGTTCGCTGTGTAGGCGACTGAGGGCATGACGAAACCCGGGCGCCGGAGACCCGTCGGGACCGGTGCCGCTGGCCCGCCGGACTGGCTAGCCGGCTCTGTTCAGGTAGGCGAGGACCGCCAGCACGCGGCGGTTGCTGCTGTCGTCGTCGGTGATGCCGAGCTTGCCGAACAGGGAGGTGGTGTACTTGCTGATCGCGCTGTCGCCGAGGAAGAGACGCTTGGCGATCGCCTGGTTGGACAGCCCTTCGGCCATCAGGCCGAGCACCGAGTGCTCGCGTTCGGTCAGTGCTTCCAGCCGGCGGTTCGAACTGCCGCTGGCGAGCAGTCTGCTGATCACCACCGGGTCCATCGCGGTGCCGCCGCCCGCCACGCGCTCCAGCGCGTCCATGAACTGGTCGGCGTCGAACACGCTTTCCTTCAGGAAGTACCCGACGCCGCCGGTGCCGTCGGCCAGCAGTTCGCGGGCGTAGAGCTGTTCGACGTGCTGGGAGAGGATCAGCACCGGCAGGCCCGGCATCTCGCTGCGGGCGGCCAGCGCCGCGCGCAGCCCCTCGTCGGACTGGGTCGGCGGCATCCGGACGTCGAGGATGGACACGTCCGGCTTCAAGGTCCGCAGGGCTTCCAGGGTCTCCGGGCCGGTGGAGGCCGTGCCGACCACCGTGTGGCCGTACGCCTCCAGCAGGCGGACCATTCCGTCCCTCAGCAGATACAGGTCCTCGGCAACGACTACTCGCACGGCACGCTCATCCTCACTCGGGTCGGACCGCCCACGGGGCTGGTGATCTTCAGGTCGCCATCGAACACCGCCAGGCGCCGACGCAGTCCGGCGAGCCCCCCGCCGTTCTGTTCGTTCGCCCCGCCCTTGCCGTCGTCCTCCACTTCGATGGCGATGCTGGTGGAGTCCCGGGCGATCAGGACGGTCGCCTTCGTCGCGCTCGCGTGCTTGGCCGCGTTGGTCAGCAGCTCGGCGACGCCGAAGTACAGCGCGGACTCGATGGGCGCGTCCAGGCTCAGCTGCACATCCGTGCTGACTGTCGTTTCGAGCGGGCTGTCCAGCGCGAAGGCGCGCACCGCGTCGGTCAGTCCTCGTTCGTTCAGCACCGCGGGCCGGATGCCGCGGACGAGTTCGCGGAGTTCGGACAGCGAGGCGGCCGCACCGGCCCGCGCATCCCGCAGCAGCGCCCGCGCGGTTTCCGGGTCGTTCTCCATGAGTTTTTCCGCGGTGGCCAGCGAAAGCCCGAGCCCCACCAGCCGCGCCTGTGCGCCGTCGTGCAGGTCGCGCTCGATCCGGCTGATCTCCGCGGCCTGCGCGACCGTGGTGTCCGCGCGCTGGGCGGTCAGCTCGTCCACCCGGTCGGCCAGGATCATCGCGGGCGAGCCGCGCAGGAACCGGTCGGTCACGGGCGCGATGACCCGCCAGGCGTAGGGCGCGGCGCCCACCGCCGCGACCAGGCCGACCCCTGCGAGCAGGATGCTGACCAGGCCCGGGGCGAGGATCCCCCAGACCAGGCAGGCGACCCCGGCGAGCGGGACGGCCGCCGCGATCCCGGCCGTGAACGGCGCGATCCAGACGAATCGCAGATCGCGCCAGGTGGCGGGGTCGCTCCAGAGCATCCGCAGCCGCTGGTCCTTTTCGGCCTCGCGGCGGCTCTTCGCGTACGAGGACCCGTTCCACCAGTACCCGGTGGACATCTGCACCGCCGGCACCGGTTCCCGGTACCCGCCGGGCACGACCACGCCGGTCCAGCTCCGGCGGAAGAACCGGAAGGTCCGGCAGATCGGCCGGGCGAGCAGGAAGGTGGCCACCACCGCCCACAGCGCGGGCGCGATCGCCGCCCACGGGCTGCCCCACGCGATCATCAGCCATACCGCGGCGGCCCACACGGCCGGGACGACCATGCTGACCGCGGTCAGCGCCGCTGCCCGCCAGAACCCCGTCCCGGCGTCCGCCGCCCACTTCACCAGCCCTCGCATGGCCACGTCCTCTTCCCTTCGCGCCGGTCCCGTCGATCGGATCTGCGACAAGTCTGCACCGCGAGGTGACCCGTTGTCCGCACCGAGCCACCCGGAGTAGGGCTAGCCCCACCAGGCTGGGCGCACAAGCCCCGCCCCTTGCCCCACCCGAGTCCGACACAACCGCCGAATCGGACTTTTCCGAACTGCCGCGCCGCTCGTTCGGCCCAGTGATTCTGGCCGGTGCGCCGGGGGCTGCGGGCAACGGCACGGTGCCGGACAGTCTCCCGGACCGGTTCCGTCCACTTGGCGCGGATCGACCCCACACGCCGCACGCGCCGGTGCCCGGGGTCCAGCAGATCGAGCCGCCGTTGACGAAATGGCTGTACCGTCCGATGCCGTCCGGGGTGACGCTCTGGTCGTTGACCGGCGGTCCGAAGTTCGCGAACCGATGGCCACCGGAGTCCACCGCCTCCATGGCGGTCTCGGACTGGCGGCTACGCGGACAAAACCGAAGAAGCCGGGCAAGATGGTCGTAATGTGAGGCTACGAATACACTTCCGATTCGATTCCTGTCAATCTCAGGTCCATCCTGAAGCAAATTCAACGTGCGCCGGAGGATGTCGAATCAGACCGAGCGCGCCGGAAATGTCGTTTTTCCACAGATTCAGCAGCGCGGCCGCTCATCGCGGCACGCGATAGCAGTGATCCGCGCGAGACACTTTCCGGTCTTCGTGTTTTTGGAAGAATCATGAGGAAGCTAATCTTCCTCGTTCTTTTGGGAAAGGCGGAGAAAATGTCGGAAATCAGCAGGCGGGGTGCGCTCGGCGCGGGTGCGGGAATCGCCGCCGCGACTGCGCTCGGGGCAACCGGGACGGCGGGGGCCAGCTCGGCGGAACCGGCCAAAACGACCACGCCGCCGCATGTTTTCCCGCTCGCCAAATCCACGCCGGCCGTCCATGACGGCGGGACGTTGCGCGGGGCCCACGAGAAGAACTTCCCGGTCCTGGCCGGTCAGCAGGGCTCGGTGTACCTGGTGCACCTCGACCCCGGCGGGGTCCGCGAGCCGCACTGGCACCCGTCCGCGTGGGAGCTGAGCTACATCATTTCCGGCAAGTCGGACTGGAGCATTCTCGGCACGCACGAGGACGGCAGCTATCACAACGAAGTTTTCAGCGCGAGCGCAGGGGAACTCGTCTTCGCCCCGCAGGGGTTCTTTCACTATTTCGCGAATTCCAGCACCACCGAAGGCCTGGACGTGCTCGTCATGTTCAACACCAGTACCGGGGAGCCGAACGACGACATCGGCATCGTCGGGACGCTGAACTCGCTGCCGAGGGAGATTCTCGCCGCCTCGTTCGGGGTTCCGGTGTCCGCGTTCGCCGCGATCCCCAAGGACCTCAAGCCGGTGGTGATCACCCGCCGCCGGTAGTGGCAGCGCACACACATGGTAGACGGTCGCGTACTGACAGTGGTACTCCGGAGTAGTGATCGATCCGGTGCTGCTGCGCACTTTTCTCGCCGTGGCCGAGGCAGGCGGGTTCTCCGAAGCCGCCCGCCGGCTGGATCTCGGGCAGTCGACGGTGAGCCAGCACGTCCGCCGTCTCGAGACGGCGCTCGGCAGCGTGCTGTTCGAGCGCGACACGCACAGCGTGCGGCTCACCGGCGACGGCGAGACGATGACCGGATTCGCCCGTGGCATCCTCGACCAGCAGGACCGCGCACTGCGATATTTCTCCCGGCCGGGCCCACGCGGGCGGGTCCGGTTCGGGGTGTGCGAGGACTTCCTGCTCGGCCACGCCGCGGACGTCCTCGGCCGGTTCCGCAGCGCGTATCCGGGGATCGACCTCGAACTGTCGGTCGAGCTGAGCGAGGTGCTGCACTCCCGGCTCGCCGACGGAGACCTCGACCTGGTGCTGGCCAAGCGCGACTCCGGACAGGGCGTGCGACGGGATCCGCTCGTGTGGGTGAGCTCGCCCGGACTGGACCTGATCCCGGGCGAGCCGCTGCCGCTGGTCCTCTACCCGGAGCCGAGCGTCACCCGGGCCCGCGCGCTGAACGCGTTGCGCCGTAACGGTGTCCAGTGGCGGATCGGCTGCGTCAGCGAACGGCTCAACGGCCTACGGGTCGCGCTCGAAGCAGGACTCGGCGTCGGCCTGTTCGCGGCGTCCGTGGTCCCGGACGGGCTGGTCCCGATCAGCGGGTTGCCCGATCCGGGATCGGTGACGTTCGTGCTGAGCCACCGGGGAACGGCACGGGGCTCGGCGGCGGCGTTGGCGGACACGATCCTGTCGGCCCAATGGAGTCGATCGCCGCTCACGTTTCGGCAGCCACCGCTTCCGCAGCGATAGCCGAAGCGGGCCGGAAGACCTCCCGCGGCTCCGAAAACACCTTCACCAGCCGTACCAGGCTCCACGCGATCGATTTGGGTCAGGTCTGCCAACACCCGGTCAGCAGCGCGTCGGCGCCCAGCGCCTCCTCGGCCTTATCGATTTCGTGTCCCGTGGGGACGGTCGGGGTGCGGCAGGCTCTCATAGGCCGGTCCAGATCCGCGACACCGAAGGCTCCCTTCACCGCATCGGACGCGGTGAAGGGAGCCTTCAGTCCGGCATGGGCGGTCCGCGAACACGGCACGTTTGCCTTACCCCTCAATAGAACCGCCCTTACCACTCACGAGGCCGAAGGTCAGCCGCCGGTCGGCACCCCCGCCCGCGCTTCCTGCGACGTCAGGGGCCGCAGCGAAAGCGTGTACTCGTAGGTGCGGTCCTGCTGGACCTGGCTGCGTTCCCGCACCGGGTTGGGCGTGTCGCCGACGCCGGTCACCGCGTGGCTCGCGTGCAGCGTGAACCAGCCCTTGTTGCGCTGCAGCTGGAACGGGTACGCCGCCCGGTCGAGGTCGTCGAACGGGGTCACGCTGACGTCGTTCGCACCCCCGACCAGCAGGCCACCGGTCCGGCCGTCGGTGAGCAGCGCCCACCGGCTGTCGGTGTGGTTGCCGTGGTCCTGCGGCCGGTGGTACTCGACGTACTGCTGGTCCACCGTGCTCGACTGCACGCCGATCGGGGTTCCGTCCTTGCGATCGACATAACTCTCGGCCTTCCGCCCGTACCAGGCGAACCGGTCGTAGGAATCCGGCACGGCGAGCGAGACGCCGATCCGGGGCAGGTACGGCAAAGTGCGCACACTCCCCTGCGGCACCACCTTGTTGCCGAGGCTCAGCGTCCCGGTCCGGTCGACGGTGTAGGTCATCGTCTGGTCGAACCAGGCCCCGGTGACGTCCGGCGCCGCGACCCGGCTGTCCACGACCACCCGTGCGCTTCGTGTCCCGTCCTTCTCGACCCGGACACCTGTGACAGCGGTCTTCAACCGGTCGAGCCCGGCCTTGCGCCAGTCCTCACCCTCGGCCCGGCCCCAAGCGAAGGTCTCGTTGCTGATGGGCGCCCGCCACGCGTCGAGCTTCGGTCCGCCGGTCAGCAGTTCCTTGCCCTGGTGCCGGATCGACGTCAGCTCGCCGGTGGCCTTGTCCACTTTGTACGTGACGCCCGCGGCGGACGTGGTGACCGAGGCCGCGTCCTCCTCGACGTCGACGGACTTCCCGTCGAGCGGTGTCCGGTCCAGGCCCGGGACCCGCTTGCCGCCCAGGGAGAACTGATCGTGCGCCAGGACGTGTCCCCGCGCGAGCATCGGTTCGCCCTTCGTCGTCACCGCCTCGACGGTGAGGAACCGCTCGCGATCGCCCGGATTCGCCGGAACCGGCAAGGAGATCTTCCCGGTCGAGGCGGCTCCGACCCGCAACGGCTGTTCGCCGCGCGCGACGATCCGGGAGCCCTCCTGGACCCGCCAGCGCAGGTTCAGCTCGTCGGTGCCCTTGAACTGCCGCTCGTTGGTCACCGACAGAGCACCGCCGGAGTAGGCGAACCGGAGCGGCTGATGCGCCCACGCCATCTGCGCGGTCTCCGGCTGCACCGATCGATCCGAACCGATCAGACCGTCCACACCGGACAGGCTCGACCCGTAGGAGAGGTGGCTCCCCCGGTCGTTGACACTGTCGAAGTCCAGTGCCAGCAACGCCCCGTCCGCGGGGGTATCGCCGGACAACTCCGCGGCGGAAAGCGGCTTGTCGTAGATCCGGACGTCGTCGACGGCGCCGCGACCCATCCAGCCGATACTCGACGGGTCGTTCCACGACGTCTCGAAGTCGCGACCGACGTTGACCTCGGCCGACGACGAGTCGATCGCGCCGGTGAACGGTTTGCTCCCGATCTCCTTGCCGTCGAGGTACAGCCGCAGGGCCGTGCCGTCGTAGGTACCGCTCACCCGGTGCCAGTTGCCGTAGAAGTCGGCGGGCACCTTGGCCTGGACCGCCTGCCACGTTCCACTGTGGATGAAGAACTCCAGGGTGTCCTGCGTCTTCATCTTGAGCGCGTACTGGTGGTCACCCTTGCCGAGGATGCGGAAGTCGCCGGTCCACTTCCCCGGCTTGACCCACGCGTCGAGAGTGAGCGCCTTACCGGCGATGTCGAGTTTCCGGTCGCGGTACACCTCGACGAAATCGTCCAATCCGGACAGTCCCAGCGCCTTGCCGCGATGCCCCTCGACCAGATCCGGTTTCCCGGTCACGTGCGCCGAGATGTCATTGCCCGAAGAATCCGGGGTGGTCCGGATCCGCTGCCGGATGTTCTGCTCGGCCCAGTCCCAGATGAACCCGCCCTGCGCCTGGGGATTCGCGCGGATGGTGTCCCAGAACTCCCGGAAGTTCCCCAGGCTGTTGCCCATCGCGTGGGCGTACTCGCCGAAGATCAGCGGTTTGGTGGTGTTCTTCGCCTGTTCGGCGAATTTCTCCGGAGACGGATACCTCGGCCCCCAGACGTCGGCGAAGGGCGCGTCGCCGTCGGGGCTGTTGGACTGGTGGTAGATCGGCCGGGTCGGCTCGTTCGCGTCGAGCCATTCCGCCAGCGCGAAGTGGTGCGCGCCGAGGCCTGCCTCGTTGCCTGTGTCCCACAGGAAGACGCTCGGATGGTTCTTGTCCCGCTCGACCATGCCGATCATGCGGTCGAAGAACGCGTCCCGCCAAGCCGGGTCGTTCGCCTGGCAGTAGCTCGCGCAGTTCTCGTGGTTGTGGGTCTCGATGTCGATCTCGTCGTCGATCCAGAGCCCGTGCCGGTCGGCCAGTTCGTAGAAGTAGGGGTCCGACGGATAGTGGGAAGTCCGGACGGCGTTGACGTTGAGCTGCTTCATCAGCGCGACGTCGCGTTCCTGCGCCTTCCGCGGCACGTGCCTTCCGTGGTCCGGGTCGGTCTCCGCACGGTTGACGCCCTTGAACAACACTCGCTTCCCGTTGACCAGCAGTTGCTTGTCGCGGATCTCGATCTCGCGAAAGCCGACCGTCTCGCTGGTGATGTGCGTGACGCGGCCGTCGGGCGCGGTCAGCGTGAGGACGGCCGTGTACAGGTTCGGCGTCTCGTCGGTCCACTTCGCCGGGTTGCGGACCGGCAGGCTCAGCGCGGTCTTGCCACCCGCGTCGGCCTCTCCGCTCGTCGTCCCGACCTCCTTGCCCGCCGCGTCACGCAGGCTCAGGCCGACGCGGTGCCTGCCCGTCGTCCCGCCGGGTTTGGCGGCGACCTCGATCGCGGCCTTGAGGGTGGCGTCGGTATAGGTAGCGTCGAGATCGGTCGTCAGCCCGACGTCCTGGATGAACGTCCCCGGCGCCGAATGCAGGGTCACCGAACGGAAGATGCCGGAGTACCGCCACTGGTCGACGTCTTCGAGGTAGGCGCCCGCGCTCCAGCGGTGCACCTGCACGGCGATCCGGTTCGGCCCCGGCCGCAGCGCGGACGAGATGTCGAACTCCGCCGGCGTGTACCCGCCCTGGTCGTAGCCGATGTACGTGCCGTTGACCCAGACGAAGTACGCCGACGTCACGCCGTCGAAGCGTAGGAATGTCCTGTTCTTTGTCCAGTCCGCGGGCAGCGGGAAGTCCCGGACGTAGGCGCCCGTCGGATTCACGTCACGCGGGACGCGCGGCGGATCGTCGGGCTGGATCTCGGTGGCGATGTTGCGGAAGATCGGGTGGTCCAGACCGTCTGTCTGCCACGTGTGCGGCACGGAGACCTCGCGCCAGCGTGACGCGTCGTAGCCGTCCTCGTGGAAACCGGCCGGGACCTGGGACGGGTTGTCCGCCATCGCGATCCGCCACTTGCCGTCGAGCGACAGCGTGTAGGGACTGCGCTCGTCCCGGCGGGCGGCGGCGGAAACGTCCGCGTACGGCTTCAGGAAGGCGTGCGGTGGTTCCTGCCCTTCCGCCACCTTTTGTGGATCGTCGAGATAGGACTGGACGTCGGCGGGCGAGCCGCCCGCCGCAGCCGGGGATCCGGCGGCGACGAGGGTCCCGGCGAGCAACGCCAGGACCAGGATCATGGGGCGTGTTCGCAGCACTGCGGATACCTCCCGATGAGGGACCGTCGGCTGATGACCGACTCTCCGACGATCTCGTAAATCGGTACCGGGAGGAAGACTTGAAACGAATTCAGCTCGATGCGCGGTGCGTGAGGGAGACCGGCAGTATCCGCTGCCTCGGCTTGAGATCTTGATCGTCCATCAGGGCGAGCAGCGTCTCGACCATCGCGTGGACCTGCTCCCGCGGGTCCTGGTGGACCGACGTCAGCGGCGGGTCCATCTCCGGTGCCAGCGTCGCGTTGTCGTCGAAGCTGACGACGGCGACGTCCGACGGGATCCGCCGTCCGGCCGAATGCAGGGTGCGGAGCGCGCCGAGGGCCATCATGTCGCTGGCCACGAAGACGGCGTCGAGATCGGGGTGCCGCGCGAGCAGGTTCGACATCGCCTTCGCCCCGCCGGTCAGGGTGAAGTCGGCCTCCTCGACCAGGTCCGCCGGGTCGAGACCGGCGTCGAGCAGCGTCTTGCGCCAGCCCGAAAGCCGGTCGATCGCCGCGCTCTGGTCCTGCGGGCCCGCGATCGTCGCGATCCGGCGATGCCCCGCTCCGACCAGGTGCGCGACGGCCAGCTTCGCGCCGCCCTCGTTGTCGAAGTCGACGACGTGGACACCGCGTTTGAGCCCGGCCGCCTGCCCGCCGTACACCACCGGGATCCTCAACTGCCGCAACGCCTTGGGCAACGGGTCCGTCCGGTGCGGTGCGAACACCAGCACACCGTCGACGTGCCCGCCGTCCAGGAACCGCACCGTGCGGTCGAGATCCTCGCGGGTGTCACTGAAGATCAAGACCATCTGACAGCCGATGTCGGCCAGCTCGCGGTACCCCGCCCGCATGACCGCGGTGCGGTACGGGTCGTCGAGCAGCCGCGCTTCCGGCTCCGACAGCACGACCGCGACCGCCCCGGTCCGCTTGGTCACCAGCGACCGGGCCGCCTGGTTCGGCGAGTAGCCGAGCTCCTTGGCCGCGGCCAGCACCCTCTCCTTGGAACGTGCGCTGACGTAGCCGTCGTCGTTCAGCGCCCGGGACGCCGTCGACCGGCTGACCCCGGCGGACGCGGCGACGTCTTCCAGCGTCGGCCGGCCGTCATCCCCTGGTCGAGGCACCACCCGCGTCACCTTCACCTCTCAGCGTCATCCGGACCCCCCCAGCCTAGTGTCCGGCGGCCGGGAACACTGAGAGCGCTCCCTCGATGGAAACACTCTCATTACAAGCCCTTGACACGATCTCGTCCGGGGGGACAAACTCTGCGCATTCCTGGGAGCGCTCCCAGTTCTCCTTCACCCCATCAGCAAGGGACAAAGACGTGAGAACCATCCGGAACGGCCTGGTGCTGGCACTGGGTATCACGATGACGGCGTTCGGCCTGGCGGCGTGCGGAGGTGACGACGGCGGGGCTCCCGCCGTGTCGGACCCGAACGCGAAGGTCGAGCTGTCGCTGGCGACCTTCACCGAGTTCGGCTACGAGGAGCTCATCCCCGAATACGAGCGGCTCCACCCGAACATCAAGATCACCCACCGCAAGACCGGCCAGGGCGGCCCGTACCACCAGGACCTGATCACGAAACTGGCGGCGGGTTCCGGCCTCGCCGACGTCACCGCCGTCGAAGAGGGCCATCTGTCGAACGTCCTCGACAAGGGCTCGAAGTTCAACGACCTGCCCAAGATCGGCCCGGCGGACGCCTCCCCCGGCCGCTGGCTCGGCTGGAAGTACGACGCGGCGAAGACCAAGGACGGCAAGGTCATCGGCTACGGAACCGACATCGGCCCGCTCGCCATGTGCTACCGCAAGGACATGCTCGCCGCGGCCGGTCTGCCGACCGACCCCGAAGCGGTCAAGCCACTGTTCGCGACCTGGGACAGCTACTTCGCCGCGGGCGACCAGTACGTGTCCAAGAGCGGCGGGAAGGCGTGGTTCGACTCGGCGGCGCAGAACTTCAACGCCATGGTCAACCAGCTCCCGACCGGATACCTCGGCACCGACGACAAGCTGGCATTGGAAGCGAACCAGGGCATCAAGGACGCCTGGACCAAGGTGACCGGCGCCGTCTCGAAAGGACAGTCGGCCAAGCTGACCGCGTTCAGCAACGAATGGAACTCCGGGTTCAAGCAGGGCGCGTTCGCCACGAAGGTGTGCCCCGCGTGGATGCTCGGCGTGATCGAGGAGCACTCCGGGCCGGAGAACGCGGGCAAGTGGGCGGTCACCGCGGCATTCCCTGGCGGCGGCGGGAACTGGGGCGGTTCGTACCTGACCGTGCCCACGCAGTCCAAGCACCCGAAGGAGGCGGCCGAACTCGCCGCCTGGTTGACCGCGCCCGAGCAGCAGATCAAGGCGTTCCAGGCGAAGGGCACGTTCCCCAGCCAGGTCAAGGCGCTGGACGACCCGTCGCTGCTGGGCGAGACCGACGCGTACTTCGGCGGCGCGAAGATCGGCCGGCTGTTCGCGGAGCAGGCCAAGAAGGTCGCCAAGCCGCAGTACAAGGGCCCGGGCGACGGCCAGATCCAGGAGAACGCGTCGAGCCCGGCACTGCAGGCCGTCGAACAGGGCAAGTCGGCCGACGAGGGCTGGACGCAACTGCTCGACGCCGCGAAGAAGATCACGCGCTGACCGATGACCGTCGTCGACAAGATCGCGCCGGAAGGGAGCGAGGCCGGGGTGCGCACGTCGCCCCGGCCGACCCTCCGGCACCGGCTGAGCCGGTGGGACGTCAAGGTCTCGCCGTACCTCTACATCGCCCCGTTCTTCCTCGTGTTCGGGATCGTCGGGTTGTTCCCGCTGCTCTATACGGCGTACGTGTCGCTGTTCAGCTGGGAGGCGGGTGACGACGCCCCGGACTTCATCGGGCTGGACAACTTCAAGGAGCTGTTCGCCGACACACAGTTCTGGAACGCGCTCGAGAACACCGTCAGCATCTTCCTGCTCTCCAGCGTTCCCCAGCTGATCATCGCGGTGCTCCTGGCCGCGTTGCTCAGCGCCAGGCTGCGCGGGGCGACCGGTTGGCGCGTCGGCGTCCTGCTCCCCTACGCCGCCAGCCTCGTCGCGCTCGGGATCATCTTCGCGAACCTGTTCGGGCCGAAGTACGGCCTGGTCAACGGGCTGCTGCAGACCATCGGCCTCGACCCGGTCGACTGGCAGGCAGGCCGGTTCAGCAGCCATGCCGCGATCGCGATCATGGTGAACTGGCGCTGGACCGGGTACAACGCGCTGATCGTCCTCGCGGCGATGCAGGCCATTCCCAAGGAACTGCACGAAGCCGCCCTCATCGACGGCGCGGGTGCGGCACGCCGGTTCTTCGGCATCACGCTGCCACTGCTGAAACCGACGCTGGTCTTCGTCACGATCACCTCGACGATCGGCGGGCTGCAGATCTTCACCGAGCCCAAGCTGTTCGACGCCATGCCCGGATCGAACAACGGCGGCTCGTCCAACCAGTTCCAGACCGTGACGCTGTACCTGTACCAAACGGCCTTCGAGAACTACGAACTCGGCTACGCCTCGGCGATCGCGTGGGTGCTGTTCCTGATCATCGTGCTGATCGCGCTGGTGAACTTCTTCCTCACCGGCAGGCTCGCCCGGACTCCGGCGGTGAAGAAGAAATGACCGTGCTCACCAGCAGTGTCAAGCGGAGTGTTTCGGCGCTCGGCAAGCCACGCCGGGCGACCTACGTCGTGCTCACGATCTTCGTGCTGGGCTCGCTCTTCCCGTTCTACTGGTCGTTCCTGGTGGCCAGCCGGGACAGCGGGATGCTCACCGAGCGGGTCCCGCCCTTCCTGCCCGGCGGGAACTTCTTCGCCAACGCGGCCAGGGTGTTCGACACGGTGCCGTTCTGGAAGGCGCTCGCGAACAGCCTGATCGTGTCCGGCACGGTCACGCTCACCACCGTGTTGTTCTCGTCGCTGGCCGGGTTCGCGTTCGCCAAACTGCGGTTCCGCGGCCGGAACGGGTTGTTCGTGTTCATCGTGATCACGCTCGCCGTCCCGACCCAGCTCGGCATCATCCCGTTGTTCATGGCGATGTCGGAGTTCGGCTGGGCGGGCGGGCTGCAGTCGGTGATCGTGCCGAACCTGGTGACCGCTTTCGGTGTCTTCTGGATGCGTCAGTACACAGTGGACGCGGTGCCGTACGAACTGATCGAGGCGGCGCGGGTCGACGGCTGCAGCATGATCCGGATCTTCTGGAACGTCTGCCTGCCCGCGGTCCGCCCGGCGGCGGCGATCCTGGCGATGTTCACGTTCATGACGTCGTGGAACGACTTCCTCTGGCCGCTCGTGGTGCTGGACGCCGGCAATCCCACCGTCCAGCTGGCACTGGAGAAGCTGCAGAGCGGTTACTACGTCGACTACTCGCTGGTGCTGGCCGGGACCACCCTGGCCACCATCCCGATCCTCATCGTCTTCCTCCTCCTCGGCCGCCAGATCGTGGCCGGGATCATGCAAGGTGCCGTGAAAGGGTGACCATGTCCGCTCATCCCGACAGTGTCCGGGCGAAGACCGCGCTGCTGTTCCCGCCCGGATTCGTGTGGGGCGCCGCCACCGCGGCCTTCCAGGTCGAAGGGGCCACGGCCGCCGACGGGCGCACCGACTCGATCTGGGACGTCTTCGCCCGCCGCCCCGGCGCCGTCGTCGGCGGCGACACCGGCGAACCGGGGGCCGATCACTACCACCGGTATGCCGAAGACGTCGACCTGATGCGGCGGCTCGGGCTCGGCGCGTACCGGTTCTCCCTGTCGTGGCCGCGGATCCGACCCGACGGTGGCGAACCGAATCCTCGCGGGCTCGCGTTCTACGACCGGCTCGTCGACAGGCTTCTCGAGGCGGGGATCCAGCCCTGGGCGACGCTGTATCACTGGGATCTCCCCCAGGCGCTGGAAGACGGGGGCGGCTGGGCCTCGCGCGAGACCGCGTTCCGGTTCGCCGAGTACGCCGAAACGGTCGTGGCGCGGCTGGGCGACAGGGTGGCGAACTGGTCCACTCTGAACGAGCCGTGGTGTGCGGCGATGCTGGGCTATGCGGGCGGGATCCACGCTCCCGGGCGACGCGAACCCCGCGCAGCCGTCGCCGCCGCGCACCATCTCCTGCTGGGTCACGGGCTCGCGATGGACGTCCTGCGGCGGCACGCCCCGGCGGCGTCCTCGGGGATCACGCTGAACCTGTACCCGGTGTCGACGGCGGATCCTTCGTCCACTGTGGACATCGAAGCCGCCCGCCGGGTCGACGGCCTGCAGAACCGGCTCTTCCTCGACCCGGTGCTGCGGGGCTCCCACCCCGCAGATCTGGTGGCCGACCTGGGCCCGCTCGGATTCGAGGACCTCGTGCGCGAGGGTGATCTGGCCACGATCGCGGCGCCGGTCGACTGGCTGGGCATCAACTACTACCGCGGTTACCAGGTCTCGGGCACCCCCAGGCCCGGCAGCGAACCGGCGGGCCCCGACTGGCTCGGCGTCCCCGACGTCCATTTCGTCCCCGACGAAGCGGCGCCGCGCACCGACTCGGGCTGGGAGGTGCAGCCCTCGCGGCTCACCGAGTGTCTGCTGCAGGTTCATCGCGACTACCGACCGATCCCGTTGTACATCACCGAAAACGGCGCGTCCTATCCGGACGCGCTGATCGGCGGGGACATCGCGGACACCGACCGGATCGCCTTCCTCGACTCGCATCTGCGCGCCGCGTACGAGGCGATCGAGGCGGGCGTCGACCTGCGCGGGTACTTCTACTGGTCGCTGCTCGACAACTTCGAGTGGGCCGAGGGCTACGCCAAACGGTTCGGCCTCGTGCACGTCGACTACGCGACCCAGCGGCGGACGCCGAAGCGAAGCGCGCTCTGGTACGCGCGGGCGATCAGCCTCAACGGGCTGGGCTGAGGGCTGCCGGTCGGAGCCCGGGCGGGCTCCGACCGGTTTTGTTATGGTGGAGGGGCAGCTGATCAACGAGCATGGAGACCAGACGTGGCAGGTGAAGACGACATCTCCGGGTGAGCCGGAGTTGCCAGGCCACCGGCGCTGACGCCGATGTGGCCATTTCGTCGTTCCCTCAAAGCCACGTCCACCGCGGTGCTGCTTCGACGCGCCCGCTGTCCTTCACGAGGTCATTTCCATGTCAGACGCCTTCGTCGTCGTGTCCGCGCTGTCCTTCACCTGGCCTGATGACACCCCTGTTTTCGACGACCTGTCCTTCACCGTGCCCGGGGGCCGCACCGGCCTCGTCGCGTCCAACGGTGCGGGCAAGAGCACGCTCCTCAAACTGATCGCCGGCGAGCTGCGGCCGGTCTCCGGGTCCGTCTCCGCCCAGGGAATCCTCGGCTACCTGCCGCAGACGTTGCCGCTCACCGCCGACCTGGACGTCGCCGAAGTGCTGGACATCGCACCGCAGCTCGCGGCCCTGAGCGCCATCGAGTCCGGCGACGCGAGTGAGGAGCACTTCACCACCATCGGCAACGACTGGGACATCGAGGAACGCACCCGCGCCCAGCTCGACAGGCTCGGCCTCGACGGCATCTCGCTGGACCGGAGCCTGCGCACGTTGAGCGGCGGGCAGATCATCTCCCTCGGCCTCGCGGCACAATTGCTGAAACGGCCCGACATCCTGCTGCTGGACGAACCGACCAACAACCTCGACCTCGACGCCCGCCGCAAGCTCTACGGCGTCCTCGAAGACTGGTCGGGCTGTCTGCTGCTGGTGAGTCACGACCGGGAACTGCTCGACCGGATGGACCGGATCGCCGAACTCGACCGCGGCGATGTCCGGTACCACGGCGGGAACTTCACCCAGTACGAAGCGGCGGTCAAGGCCGAGCAAGAGGTCGCCGAACGCAACGTCCGCAGCGCCGAACAGCAGGTCAAACGCGAAAAGCGGGAGATGCAGCAGGCCAGGGAACGAGCCGACCGCCGGGCGGGCAACGCGGCCCGCAACCTCGGCAACGCCGGCCTGCCGAAGATCTTCGCCGGGACCATGAAACGCAACGCCCAGGAATCCGCGGGCAAGGCGAACGAGACGCACGCCGCGCGGGTCAGCGACGCGAAGAACCGCCTCGACGAGGCCGAGCGTTCCCTTCGCGACGATCAGAAGATCTCGCTGATCCTTCCGGGTACCAACGTCCCGGCCGGGCGCACGATGTTCCACGGCGAGCACCTCCAGGTCCGGTACGACGGCCGGGACGTCTTCGCGGGCGACGGGGTCGACCTGACGATCCGCGGCCCCGAACGGATCGCGCTGACCGGCGGCAACGGCACCGGCAAGTCGACCCTCCTGCGGGTGCTCAACGGAGACCTGGAGCCCGACAGCGGTGTCCTGAAGCGGGCCGAGGGCCGGATCGCTTACCTGTCGCAACGACTGGACCTGCTGGACCTGGACCGGACCATCGCCGAGAACTTCGCGGCGTTCGCCCCTGCTCTCCCCGAGTCGCAACGGATGACGCTGCTGGCCCGATTCCTGTTCCGGGGCGCGAGGAGCCAGCTCCCCGTCGGCGTGCTTTCCGGCGGCGAACGGCTGCGAGCCACCCTGGCCTGCGTCCTGTTCGCCGAGCCCGCGCCTCAGCTGCTTTTGCTGGACGAGCCGACGAACAATCTCGACCTGGTCAGCGTCGGGCAGTTGGAGAGCGCGCTCGGGGCGTATCAGGGGGCTTTCGTGGTCGTGAGTCACGATGAACGGTTCCTGACCGAGATCAAGGTGGATCGGCGGGTTCGGTTGGCCGATGGGGTTCTTGTGGAGTCTTGACGGGGGTTTCTTTGGGTCGGGTTGGTCGTGAGTGGCGATTCGGGTTAGAACCCTCTTCGCCACTCATGACCCACTTCGGCCTTCGGTCACTACTCATTGACATTCCCTCAATGACAGATATCACCCGTCAGTGGTGAATGCACGGATTGCTCGTTGCTTAAAATTACGAACACCTGTTCGATAGATTTTGGTATTATGGAGAGGTGTCCGAGACCTTCCTTCCCGAGTTGCCGCAGGAGTTGTGGCGCGCTGGCAAGCTGGAGCTTGCTCATGGCGTGCAGCAGTTTCTGCAGGTGATGCGGGTCGCTTCTGCCGGTTTGGGGCGGTATCTGGCGGAGATTGATTCTCGTGGCGCGAAAGACTTATACGGTTATGGGACGACGTTGGCGTGGTTCGCCGATATCGCCGGACTGAGCCAGAGTGAAGCGCGGCCGTATGTGAATCGCGCTCTCGATCTGAACCCGACGCGTACCCTGGACGGCACCGAGATTCCGGCTTTCGCGCCCGCCACCAGTGCGGCCGCGGCGGAGG
Source organism: Amycolatopsis sp. lyj-90 (assembly GCF_046549035.1). Classification (NCBI taxonomy): domain Bacteria; kingdom Bacillati; phylum Actinomycetota; class Actinomycetes; order Pseudonocardiales; family Pseudonocardiaceae; genus Amycolatopsis; species Amycolatopsis sp. lyj-90. Next base: position 223,916 of record NZ_JAJPWP010000004.1, on the reverse strand, counting down.
GTGCGATCGGTGAGGAACGGATCAAGCAGATCGTGGAGATCCTGCGGAAGATCCCGGCAGGGGTATCGGTGGAGGATCGGGAGCACGCGGAGACGACCCTCGCCGACCTCGCCCGGAAAGCCGGACCGCAGCAGGTGTCGGATCTCGGAGCGAATGTGCTGGCCTGGCTGGACCCGGACGGCAACGAGCCCAAAGATCCCGAACCGAAGCAGCCTCGCCGCGAGCTCACCCTGGAACGCCGCAAAGACGGCTACTGGACACTGAACGGCCTCCTCGACGACGAGGCCGGGGCCCGGACCGCCGCGGCACTCGATGCTTACGCCAAGCCTCGCCCGATGGACGAGTTCGGCCAAGCCGACCTGCGCACGAAAGCTGAGCGCCAGGGCGACGCCTGGGCCGAGCTGCTGGACTTGGCGATCGCGTGCCCGGACCAGCCCGGCACCAGCGGCTACCGCACCCTGATCCACGTCACCATCGGCCTCGACGAACTGAAGTCCGGCCTGGGCACGGCGTGCGTGGACTTCGTCGGAACCATGACCGCCCGCGAAGCACGGATGGCCGCCTGCGACTGCCTGATGCTCCCGGTCGTGATGAACGCGGCCGGTGAGCCACTGGACGTGGGACGGCTGAGACGATTCGTCACCCCCGGCCAGCGCCGGGCACTCAACATCCGTGACGAGGGCTGTGCGTTCCCGGGGTGTCATCGACGGCCGAAGAACTGTCACGCCCACCACATTCACCACTGGGCAGACGGCGGACCGACAGATCTCCGGAACCTGGTGTTGCTCTGCGGCTTCCACCACCGGCTGATCCACCACGGCGACTGGCAAGTCCGCATGGCGGCTGACGGGCTACCAGAGTTCATCCCACCCCAGTACTTGGACCCGCTACGAAAACCCCGACGCAACTGCACTGTGTGAACCGAGGAGCCCGCCAGCCACACCGGCGACGGGCCCCTCGCCATGCCCAAACTCCGGGGCGCCCGGCCGAGGTCGCCATTCAGTGCCCGACGCACCGCTTTCCCGCACTCGACCCAGCTCAGCCACCCACCGCCAGGGTCAAGTACCGATTCGGGTTCAGGGCCAACAGTGCCGCTTACCCACGGCGGGCGAATCAAGACCACGGGTCCGTGAAGGCCCCCTTCACTGCGCTAGACGCAATGAAGGGGGCCTTTACGTACTTCAGGCGACCAGGCGCCGGAGCGGGCGGGTCGTCGAGCTACTGCACTGATTCCGACGCCGATTCAAACCCACTCATTCAAAAGAAAAGGTCCCGCTTCCGCTCAGCGAAGGCTGGGGGTTCCTGCGAGCAGAAGCGGGAGTTTATGGCCGATACGGTGGGCCGCCTCTCGGCGAGTGGCACGACACGGCTCCGGCCGAACCGGTATTCCGTGAAGGCGGAGGTTGAGGCCCGGGGGCACCATCCGTACCGACACTCTCTATAACGCACCACCGGCCGAAATGTTCCCCTGCACCAAGCCCCGATCCCTGTGACCCCCGTCAACACACGAATGCGCGAACAACAAAGAAGACCCGCTCCCGCTCAGCGAAGGCCTGGGGGTTACCTGCGAGCGGAAGCGGGAGCTAAAGGCCGATACGGTGGGCCGCCTCTCGGCGAGTGGCACAACATGGCTCCGGCCGAACCGGTATTCCATGAAGGCGGAGGTTGAGGCCCGGGGGCACCATCCGTACCGACACTCTCTACAACGCACGCAACCGCCACATGTTCCCGAGCGCCGAAGTGACGCGCGTCAACACACGAACGCGGTAACGGTCAGCAGGGCGGCGGAACCTGCTCCACCAGTTCGTCCGGGGCGGACAGCCGCCAGGCCTCGTAGACGAGTTCGGTCAGCTCGTCGGACTCGATGCCGTCGAGGTGGACCACCACCCAGCCGAAGCCCCCGGCGGTGAACTGCACTTCGAAGACGTCCGGCCGCTCGGCCACGAGCGCCTCTTGCTCGGACAGCGTCTGCTTCAGGCCGACGGTCTGGGTCCGCGGCCAGTAGTACCCGAACCGCTTGCCACGAACGCTGTACGACTCCCACTCGGTCGCGTCGGAACGCTGGACGTCCGCCAGCGCCTCCAGCATCCGGTGGAACTCGTCACTCCGCACACTCACCTGAAACCCCCAAACTCGGCGGCCACAGTCTAGGCGAACCCACCGACAAGACCGGGAGCCCGGCCCGGCAGTCCGAAGTGGACAGAGAGTCGACGCCGCCCGGCCGGGACGGTAGGTTCGCGTCGAGTCCACTCGACCCGGGGAGCTGAGGAATGGACCGACCGGTCACGGCTGCGGAACTGTTCGACGCCATCGGTTCCGCCTACGAGGACGCCTTCGGGCGGGCGCCGGTGGTCGACAAGGCGGTGCGGCACCTGCTGGCCGCGCTGCCGCCGTCGTCGAGGGTGCTCGACATCGGCAGCGGAACGGGCAGGCCGGTCGCCGAGGAGCTGTCCGCCGCCGGACATCGGGTGACCGGGCTCGACGTGTCGCCGGTGATGATCGGCCTCGCGCGCGAGCAGGTTCCCGCCGCCACCTTCATCCACGCCGACGTGCGCGAGTGGACCTCGCCGCCCGGGTCCTGGGAGGCGGTCTGCGCCTTCTTCCCGTTCCTGCAGATGCCGCGCAAGGACACCGAAGCCGTGCTCGCGCAGGTCGCGCGCTGGCTGGTACCCGGCGGCCTGTTCGCGCTGGTCACCGTGCCGCGCGACGCCGAGGACGTGCCGGCGGAGTTCTTCGGCCGCACCTTCCTCGAGACCAGTTTCGCGCCGGACGACCTCGTCCGCCGGGTCGGGGCGGCCGGGCTCGAGGTCACCGGGACGCATTCAGAGCTCTTCACCGCGGACGAGCCGGGGACACCTCCGGAGGAACACCTGCTGATCATGGCCCGCCGCCCCGGCTAGCGTTGCGTTCATGCCGGTCATCAGCGTGATCACCCCGGTCCACCCGCCGAGTCTTCCGTACCTGTCCGAGGCGTACGAGTCCCTCGCCTCGCAGGAACTCCCGCCGGGCTGGACCTGGGAATGGCTGGTGCAGGAGGACGGCGAGACCGGCCTGCTCGACGACGCCCTCCCCGCCGACGGACGCGTACTTCCCGGTTCTGGTCGCCGTGGCGGCCCTGGGGTGGCGAGGATGATGGCGTTGTCCCGTGCCTCCGGGGAGCTGATCAAGGCGCTCGACGCGGACGACGTCCTGGCGCCCGGCGCGCTCGCGCGCGACATCGCGGCGCTGGAGGATCCCGCGATCGGCTGGACGACCTGCCGGGTCCTCGACCTCCTCCCGGACGGGACCGCGGCCGGGGTCGACAGCGATCCCGAGGAGGGACCGATCGAACGAGGCGCGATCCTGCGGTACTGGCAGCGCAACGGCTACGTGTCGTCGGTGGTGGCCGGGACGTTGTGCATCCGCCGTGAACTGCTGCTGGACCTCGGCGGCTGGATGGCGCTGCCCGCGTCGGAGGACACCGGGCTGATCCTCGCCGCGAACGCCTCTTCCGACGGGTACTTCGTGGCCACCTGCGGCATGTACTACCGGAAGTGGCCGGGGCAGGTCACCGCGTCCGCCGCGCACAACGACGACGCGGAACGGCTCGCCAGGATGAAACTGATCGAGGAACGCGCCGCGGTCATGCTGGCACGTCGACGAGGTCGAGCAGCGCCTTCGCACACAGGTCGCGGGTCTGGTCCCGGGTCAGCCCGCGGTACTTGAGCCAGTCGAGGCAGACGGCGACGACGAAGGCCAGCCAGCCTCGGACGATCACTCGCAGGGTCTCCGGCGGGTCGCCGTCCGGGCACAGGACCGCCAGGATCCGGCGGCCCTGTTCGGCGAAGTTGTTGTCCAGGATCTCCCGGACGTCGTCGACCGCGATGGCCGTGCCCGCGTGCAGCGCCCGGTAACCGTCCTCGTTGGCCTCGACGTAGCGGAGATACGCGTCGAGTCCCGCCATCAACTGCTCCGCGACCGGCAGCGTGGGATCGGTCCTGGTCATCGCGAGCAGGCGTTCGCCCTCGGCCTTGATGACCTCGGTGACGAAGTCCCGTTTCGTCGGGAAGTAGTGGTAGAGCAGCCCCCGGGACACCTCGGCGATGTCCGCGACCTGCTCGATCCACACGTCGTCGTACGGCCGGTCCGCGAACAGGCGGGCGCCGATCCTCAGCAACTGTTCCCGCCGCTCGGCGGTGCTCAGCCTGCTGCGGGGCCTTCCGGGAGAACTCGGCGCCATTCGGACATCGTACTTACTTGACACGAGTTCAATACCACGCCACTCTCGCTATTGGATGTCGATTCAACAGTGCTCACCTGGAGGGGCCCGATGGCCACCGCACTCCCCCATCCCCCACGCCGGATCCCGCTGATCGGCGACGTGCTCGGCGTTTCACCGAAGACCCCGGTCCAGGACTCGATGCGGCATGCCACCGAACTGGGCCCCGTCTTCGAACGCAAGGTGTTCGGGCGCCGGATCGTGTTCGTCCATGGCGCGGAGATGGTCGCCGACCTCTCCGACGAGAAGCGGTTCGCGAAGCACGTCACGCCCGCGATCTCGAATCTGCGGCCGCTCGGCGGCGACGGGCTGTTCACCGCGCACAACGAAGAGCCGAACTGGCGGCGCGCGCACGAGATCCTCGCGCCCGCGTTCAGCCGCAACGCCATGCAGCGCTACCACCCGACGATGCTGGCGATCACCCGTGAACTGCTGGACACCTGGGACCGGGGCGGCGAGGTCGACGTCGCGGACGACATGACGAAGCTGACGCTGGAGACCATCGGGCGGACGGGGTTCGGCTACAGCTTCTCCTCGTTCGAACGGGCCGAACCGCATCCGTTCGTCGCCGCGATGGTCCGCACGCTGCGGCACGCGCAGCGGATGGCGCTCCAGCCGCCCGTCATCGGCCCGCTCCTCAGCCGCAAGGCGAACCGGCGCAACGAAGCCGACCTCGCCTTCCTCCACTCCGTCGTCGACGAGGTCGTCGAGGCACGCCGGGGTGACACGAGCACCGAGGACCTGCTCGGGCTCATGCTGAACACCACGCAGCCGGGCACCGGCGAGGCGCTCGACGAGGTCAACATCCGGAACCAGATCATCACCTTCCTGGTGGCCGGGCACGAGACCACGTCGGGTGCGCTGTCGTTCGCCTTGTACTACCTCGCCCGGAATCCTGACGTCCTCGCCCGCGCACAGTCCGAAGTGGACAAGGTCTGGGGCGAGAACCCGGATCCGTCCTACGAGGAGGTCGTCAAGCTCCGCTATGTCCGGCGAGTGCTCGACGAGGCGCTGCGGCTCTGGCCGACAGCGCCCGCGTTCGCGCGCCAGGCCCAGGTGGACACCGTCGTCGGCGGCTCCTACCGGCTCCGGAAGGGCGAGTGGGCACTCGTCCTCATCCCGGCACTGCACCGTGATCCGGTCTGGGGAGACGACCCCGAGTCGTTCGACCCCGACCGCTTCGCCCCGGATCGCAACCGGGCCCGCCCGGCGCACGTCTACAAGCCGTTCGGCACCGGCGAGCGGGCCTGTATCGGGCGGCAGTTCGCCCTGCACGAGGCGACGCTGGTCCTCGGCATGCTGCTGAGCCGCTACGACCTGCGCGGCGAACCGTCCTACCGGCTGAAGGTGCAGGAGCTGCTGACGCTGAAGCCCGAGGGGTTCAAGCTCGACGTCTCCCTCCGCGATCGCGCGACGGTGGGAACGACCGCCTAAGCGCCGGGCTTGAGCAGTTCGTCGAAGAGGGCGTCCACCAGGCCGCGGGGAACGCTCGCCCCCGTCAGGGCCCGGTAGACGACCGGGCCCGTGATGGCGTCGATGGCGGCATCGAGGTCGAGCCTGGGTGAGATCTCACCGGTCTCGATTCCGCGCGTGAGAAGGTCACGCTCCAGCTCACGGCGCGGATCGAGATAGCGGACGTGAAGGCTCTCGGCCGTCTCCGGGTTGTGCTGCGCCTCGGCGATGAGGGCGAGCAGGACCTTGCCCGCCGGATCACGGGTGACGAACCGCGCGAAGCCGCGGAAATAGCCGCGGATGCCGTCCTCTGTGGACTTGTCCATCGGTACAGGGAAGCGCTTTTCGCTGTCTTCGATGAGCGTGTCGAGCAGGATCTCGACCTTCGAGGGCCACCAGCGGTAGATCGTCTGCTTGGCGACGCCCGCCCGGCGCGCGATCGCCTCGATGGTCAGCCGGGCGAAGCCGTGCTCGACGAGCAGGTCGTCCGCGGCATGGAGCACGGCGAGGCGGGCGGCCTCGTCGCGCTGATTGCCGGAGCGCGCCCTGGGGGGTTGCGAATTCGCGGCGGGCATGCGGGCCACAGTACCGGTCGGTGCGGGAAGGCGCGGCAGCAACCGTGATACTGTCTAGACGCAACGTCGCGTCTAGACAAATACCCGAACCTCAAGGAGTTTCCGTGTCCGACACCTCCAATCGACAAGCCCTCGTCATCGGCGCCTCCCGAGGACTGGGGCTCGCCCTCGCCGAGGAGCTCGCCCGGCGCGGCCGACAAGTCATCGCCACAGCACGTCAAGAAGGCGGCGAGCTACGGGCGAAGGCCGACGCCTCGAACGGACGGCTGCGGGTCGAATCGCTGGAGATGACCAGTGACGACCAGCTCGCAGCCCTGCGCGAGCGCCTGGACGGCACCGAACTGGACCTGCTCTTCGTCAACGCCGCGATCGATCGCGGGAACCTGCCGATCACCGAGGTCTCAGCCGACACCTTCGCCGAAGTGATGCTCACCAACGCGCTGAGCCCGCTTCGCACCGTCGAGGCCCTCCGCGATCTGGTCGTACCCGGTGGCACCGTCGCGGTCATGTCCTCCAGGCAGGGCAGCGTCTCCCTGAACACCCGGCCGGGCTTCGAGCTGTACAAGGCCAGCAAGGCCGCGCTCAACCAGTTGATGCGCAGCTACTCCACCCGGCACGCCGACGATGGGCACACCAAGCTGCTCATCCACCCCGGCCACAACCAGACACCGCTCGGCGGCCCCGGCGCTCCCCTCTCCCCCGCGGAGAGCATGCCGGCCGTCGTCGACGTCCTCGAAGCTCAAGCGGGCGCGAAGGGGCTGCAGTTCCTCGATCTCTACGGCGAAGTCGTGCCTTGGTAGGGCCCGGTCACATCTTCCTCCCGGGATCCGTCAGTGCGGTGAAAGCAAGACGGAAACCCTGGAGGAGAACCTCATGGAAGCACGGATCCCGAACCCGGCACTGGCGAACCCCGCCACGTTGAAGGCCCTGATCGCGCTGGCGGAGTCGACCGGCGACACCGGCGTCCCGAACACCACGCACTACCTCATGCACGTCCGCGCGAGCCAGATCAACGGGTGCAGCGGCTGCCTGGAGATGCACACCAAGGAACTGCGCAAGGCGGGCGAGTCCGACGAGCGGATCTTCACCGTCGCCGCGTGGCGTGACACGGCCTACTTCACCGACGCGGAACGTGCGGCCCTCGCGCTGGCCGAGGCCCTCACGCGGATCGCGGACCGGGCCGACCCGGTCGACGACGAGGTCTGGGCGGAAGCGGCCCGTCACTACGACGAAAAGCAGCTGTCGAGCCTGGTCCTGTCCATCGCCGCCATCAACACCTGGAACCGGCTCAACGTCGCCACCCGGCAGGTCGCCGGCGCCGCCTGACCTGCTTACCTGGCCTGCCGCAGCTCCACGCAGCACTCGGCCGCGCCGGGGACGAGGACCGCTTCCACGTTCCCGGCGCGCACGCCGGTCAGGAAACCGGCCAGGAAGGCCTGGTTGAGCCCGCAGACCAGCTCCGGCGCCTCGGCGGCCAGCGGGTGGAACGGGCAGTTCCGCAGCCGGACGCAGGTGCTGGTGTCCCGGCTCGGCTCGAAGCCGTGACGGCGAAGGACCCCTTCGGCCACGGTGAGCGCACGTTCCACGCCGAGCCTGCCCGGCCGGGTCCGTGCGCGTTCCTCTTCGCCCGCCGCGAAACCACGCTCCCCCGCGACCCGCAGGACGGCGTCCCGCGCGGTCTCGCCGGTCCCTTCGGCGAGTACGGCCTCGGCGAGGATGCCCGCCAGGATCTCGTGCCGCCGCACGGGAAGCTGCACCTGGATGGCCTCGTCGACAGGTTCGTAGACCTTGGGCCTGCGCCCGACCTTGACCACCGGCCCCGCCGCGAAGCCGAACTTGAGCAGCCCCGCCGCCACGAGTTTGTCGAGGTGGAAGGCGGCGAGCTTCCGGGAGATCCCGACCGCGGCCGCCGCCTCGTCCCGCGTCACCGGACGCCGCGCGCCCCGGGCGTAGGCGTACATGCCCCGGCGGAGGTCGTCGTCGAGCGCCGCCACCGCGGTGATGGAACGGGCGTCGAAGCCGTCCGGATCGGACACTGTCACGTACACCACGATATCGCCCATCTCAACCGGCGGAGCATCCTGAACTGCGGATCTACCATGTAGGCTGAACCGGCGGGCGATAAAACGCCCAAAAATCTTAGTCGAATTGCTCTGGGGATCGCGGTCAGCCTAGGAGGCCTTATGTCCACTCCAGCCTTGCGTGTCGTGCACGAACCCGGGCCGGGGCCGGACCTGGAGGCCGCCGAGGCAGCGGCCGCCGATCTCCTCACCGCACTGGGCATTTCGCTGGACTCCGAGAGCCTTCGCGGCACCCCGGGCCGGATGGCCCGCGCGTACGCCGAACTGTTCACCCCGCGGTCGTTCGACCTCACGACCTTCCCCAACGACGAGGGTTACGACGAGCTCGTTCTCGCCAGGGGGATTCCGGTCCGCTCCGTCTGCGAACACCACCTGCTGCCGTTCGTCGGCGTCGCGCACGTCGGTTACCTGCCCGGCGATCGGATCCTGGGCCTGTCGAAACTGGCCAGGATCGTCGAGCACTTCGCCTGCCGGCCGCAGGTTCAGGAACGGCTCACGAAACAGGTCGCCGACTGGCTCGACGAGCAGCTCGAGCCGCGCGGTGTCGGCGTCGTGATCGAGGCGGAGCACTCGTGCATGACCCTGCGCGGTGTCCAAGCCGCCGGTTCGAGCACCGTCACCTCCACCCTGCTCGGCACGCTGCGCGAAGACGCCCGTTCACGCCAGGAGTTCTTCGCCCTCACCGGCATCAACGGCTGACAGCGGGCTCTTGCGCGTAGGCCGCGGAGACGACCTCGCGATCGAAAACCCGCCAGGTGAGCGCGGAAACGACCATCGCCACCACGAAGCCCACCCAGTAAGGCGTCGTCAGGCCGAACTCGGAAGCCACCACGCCACCGAGCAGCGCGCCGAAGCAGGTCCCGCCCGCGACGATGAACAAGCTGGTACTTCCGACGCGGCCGAGCATCTCCGGCGGGGTGAGCCGCTGGCGCAGGGAACTGCCGACGATGCCCCACAGCGCGCCGTGCACCCCGAACAGGAACAACGTCACCCCGACCACCGGCGCGCTCGTGCTCGTCGCGAGCACCAGATGGGTCCCGGCCTCGACCAGCAGCCCGATCCTCAACGTCCAGGTCGGCGTGCACCAGGCGATCAGCCGGTCGCCCGCGACCGAGCCGAGCAGCCCGCCCACCGCCATGCAGGTGAAGAGCAAGCCGTACCCGACGGCCCCCAGCTGAAGCCGCTCCTTGGCCAGCAGCACCAGTATCGAGGTGGCCGCCACGAGCGTCACGTTCAGCAGGCCGATCAGCCCGACCATGGTCCGCAGCAGGCGCTGGCCCGCGAGCCAGCGGAACCCTTCGGCCACCTCCGCCCGGATCGAGCGCCGCTTCACCGGCTCGCCGGGGCCGTCGTCGGACCGTGGCCGGTAGGCGCCCGCGATCAGCCCGAGCAGAAGGGCGCTGACCGCGTACGTCCCGGCGTTGACGTAGAACGGGATGCTTGCCGCGACACCGAACAGGAATCCGCTCAGCGGCCCGGAGAGCATGCCGTGGGTCAACGTCGTCCCGGCGTACAGCCGCCCGTTCGCCCGCTCCAGCAACGCCTTCGGGACGATCGAGGGCAACATGGCACCGCTCGCCGTCCGGAACACGACCTCCCCCGAGTTGATCACGAAGAGAACGGCGTAGAGCAGGGCGACACCGGCGTTCCCCGTCGTGATCGCGACCGCCAGCAGGGCGACGGCGGGGACGCGGATCCAGTCGAGCGTGATCATCAGTTTGCGCCGGTCCACCCTGTCGACCAGCACCCCGCCCGGCAGCGAGAAGAGCAGCCAAGGCAGCCACGCCACCGCGAACCCGCCCGAGACCACGAGCGGATCGTCGGTGCGGGACGCGATCAGCAACGGTGCCGCCACCGTCGCGAGACCGCTGCCCAGTGCGGAGGTCGTGCTCGCCGCCCAGAGTTTGACGTACCTGCCGTCCAGCCGCTCCCCCGTCATGGAATCCAACGTAGCGAGCGGTGACCGAGCGGAGGCGGAGTTTCACCCACAGCTGAGCAGCGGCCCTCTAGACTGCCCTTCCGTTCGGCCTTGGGAGGGGACCACGGATGGTGCTGGTGCGCGACGTCGATCCGTCGATTCTGCTGAAGGGCAAGCCACGGGGTTCGAGTCTCGGCCTCTACCTACCTCGCGATATCGATGGAGACCTCAGGTCCACACTATCGACCGCACGGTTCACGCTCATCGTGTTCGAGACCAACTCAGGCGCCCGGCGCTCGGCCTACGAAGCCCTGCTCGCGGTACTCCCGCAGACTGAGCTGATCGTCGAACCGGAGATCAACGATCTCGCGCTCGACCGGGATGCCGCCCCGGCCGTGATCTGGCTCGACAACAAGCTGCCCCAGGTCATCGGCCGTGAACCTGCCATCGTCGAGAACTGGCTCGCGAGAGATCCCGCCCGGCGCGTGCTCGGGCTCGTGGGCGCCAGCAACTTCGAGAACCCGAACCTGCGCCGCGGCATCGATCGCCTTCGCCCCGCGGTCCATCGCATCCTGCCGGAACTCTCCACGAAGGAGCGGACCACCGCCGAGCGGATGCACAACTGGCCGCACGCTCTCACCATCGAGGAACTCACCCGCGCACGCGTCACGAACGCGGCGGCGGTCCCCGACCCCTTCGCAGCCCACGTCGCCGACTACCGGCCCGACACCGACGACGGCGTCGACCGCCTCGGCATCGGCCCCGACGTGCGCATGCTCGCGGACCTGGTCGTCTCCAGGATGATCACCCCTCCCCTGTCGATCGGCCTGTTCGGCAGCTGGGGTTCCGGCAAGAGCTTCTTCATGCGCCAGATGCAGCTGCGCGTCCGCGAACTCGCCGATTCCGCCCAGGAGGCCGAAACCGTGGCCGGCGCGCACGGGAAAGCCGTGTCGTCCTACTGTTCGAGCGTCCGCCAGATCAGCTTCAACGCCTGGCACTACAGCGAAGCGAACCTTCTCGCCAGTCTCGCCACGCACATCTTCGACAACCTCGCCGCGAGCGGCGCTGAGAACGACCTCCAGCGTCAGGCCGACGCGCTCGCCGAACGCCGCAAGACCGAGAAGACCCTCCTCGGCAGGCTCAGCGCGGTCCGCCTCGAACGCAGAACCCTGACCGCCCAGCAGAAACAAGCGAAGCGAAGGCGACGGAAGCCGCGTGACTACGTCCGCGCGGTCTTCGACAGCCTGACCGACGCGGACAAGGCCTGGATCGCGTCCAGGCTCGGCGTCGAACGGCCGACCGCCGAGGATCTCGAACGCCTGGCGCAGGAGACCGGCGGGCTGCGTTCGGACGTCGCCGAATTCTGGCGACGGTTGCGGCAGGATCCGGTTCCACTGCTGATCCTGATCGGCGGGCTGGTGACGGTCCTGGTCGTCACGTTGCTCGTCGGCCGGACGCAGGTTTCGGGCGTGCTCGGCGGGCTCACCCTGGTGAGTTCCGCGCTGACCGTCGTCCTGCGGATGCGCGCCAGCGCGGACCGGATCCACGAGGCGCTCGGCAAACTCGGCGGTCCGTCCGAAGAGGACGAAGAGACCGAGCGGCGGCTGGCCGAGCTGGACGCGGAATCAGAAAGGCTCGAGAAGGCGGTCACCGAACTCGCGCCGGGGCTGGACCTGGTGTCGTTCGCCGAGTCCCGGGTTTCGGACTACGTCGAGCATCTCGGTGTGGTTTCGCTGCTGCGCAAGGATCTCGAGACGTTCGCGACCATGCTCGCCGAGGTCCCGCACGGTTCCGGGAAGATCGAACGGACCGTGCTCTACATCGACGACCTCGACCGCTGCCCGCCCAAAGTCGTCGTCCAGGTCCTCGAAGCCATCCATCTCCTGCTGGCGCTGCCGGTGTTCGTCGTCGTGGTGGGCGTCGACTCCCGATGGCTGAAGAGAGCCGTCGAGCAGCACTACGAAGAGATGCTCGGCGACGATCCGGAAACCTTCGCCGAGAACTATCTCGAAAAGATCTTCCAGGTGCCGTTCACGTTGTCCCCCATGGACGATCCAGGGTTCGCGGGGCTCGTGCGCGGGCTCGCCGCCACCGAGGGTCAGGACGCCACGCCGGTGTCCAGGCCCGCCGAAGCGGATCAGGCCACCGAATCCCGCTCTCCGGCCGTGTCCGGGCAGGCTCCTCTTCCCGAGGAAGTACCGGAACCGTCGTCCGAACAGTCCACAATAGACCTTCGACCTCCTCGGCTGGTGATCTCACTGGCGGAGCTGGACTTCCTGGCGACCCTCGCCCCGCTCGTCCGGTCACCGCGGGCCGCGAAAAGACTCCTCAACCTCTACCGGCTACTGCGGGCGCGGCTCGCTGGCGAGGACTTGGCCGAGTTCCTCGCCGACGGCGACCGCGAGGCACCGTTTCGCGCGGTGCTGGTCCTGCTCTCCGTACTCGTCGGGTATCCGGAGGTGGCTTCCTGGTTCTTCGCCGCCCTCGACGGGCTGGACCCCGACGACAACGCGCTCGAAATCGTGTCGTCACTGAACGACCACGAGTTGCGGCCGAAGGTCGAACGCGGCCTCGTCGGCGGCTCGTGGCCGGAACTGGCCGTGTCGTATCAGCGCTGGTTGCCGTTGGTGAACCGGTTCTCGTTCGCCCGCGACGACTGATCCCGCGACCGCTCGATGTCCGGTCCCCGGTAGAGCCGTTCCGGGATCTGCGCCAGCGTCGACGGATGAACCTGCGGGCCGAGGCCGTAGAGCTTCTGGAAGCTCATGATCAGCGGCCGCCACCGGTCGGGATCGATGCGGTCGTCGGTGCCCGGCATCCGCACCTCGTCGTGGACGTGGACGCGCTGAACGCGGACCTCGAACACGAGGACGCCGCCACGTTGCGCCTCGTCGTCCTCGGCGAGCGGGTGGACCGCTTCGACGACGGCCTCCATCGTCACCGGGCATTCCGCCACGCGCGGCGGCCGGACCGTCTCCGAGGCGACCGGGGTCAGGCCCGCCCTGCCGAACTTGTCCGCTTCGTGCCGGTAGCCGCGCTGGTACTTGCGGGCCGGGACGGGATCCGATCCGGTGGTCAGGGCGAGCTTGTCGACCGCGGCCGCCAGATCGTCGGAAGGGAGATTCAGAACACATTCACGGTTGCGCATGAGATTCTGCGCGGTCTTGGATTTCGCGCCCAGTCCGAGCATCCCCCGCCATCCGAGCCAGAACGCCGACGACATCGGGGCCAGGTTCGGGGAACCCGCCTGGTCGACGGTCGAAAGAAGCACCACGGGGGTGCCGAAGTAGAGGATGCCGGGCTCAATACGGGTGTGCGCGGTCTCGGCCGCTGACGTCGTAACTGTCACGTTCGTCAGCTTCTCCGTCTCGCGGGGCTGAGGCTGGCGTGAATCGGACGTCGCGATCAACACCGTCGGCGGACGGCTTGGCGCCGCCGGAACGCCTACCCTGTCCGTGATGGTTCCCTTGGGCGGACGCGAACCCGGGGTCGTTCGGAGTATTGCGTTCGGCCGATTGCTGGTAGGTTCGCCGAACTCGAAGACGAAGGAGGCGCCGGCAGCTGCCCGGTCAACACCCGAACGCGCGTGGTGAGGCGAATCGCATGCGAGACGATGTGGTCCAGGCGAGCTCGATTCTCGGGCATTCTCCCGGCCAGGTTTGGGAAGTCATCGGCGATCCCGAGTCCTACTCGAGGTTCGTCGCCGAGATCAGCTGGTGCGAGGTTCGGCAGTCCGCCGAACGCGGACGCGGTCCGAAGTGCCTCATCCGCCTGGAGCCGCGGGCGGGAAGGCTCGTCGTCGGCGAAATCGAAGCCAGGGTCTGGCGGCCCGGCGAGCACGTCGTCTGGTGCGGCGTCGAAGACGACGGCAACTGGGTCTCGGTCGAGCTGAGGCAGGCTCCCGACAACGGCACGGAACTCGTCGCGCAGCTGATGCTTCCGGCCCGGCACGCGCATCTCGTGTCCGCCGCGTCGTTCAAACGCTCCGTCCGCGCGGTGGCCCGGCGGATCGATCTGCATCTCTCGGGCCGGGCGGCGTCACCGCAGGAAGAACCCGCGCACACCAAGGCGACCACGCTGCACACGGCGAGCACGCTGATCAAGGCCGGGGTGCTCGCAGCCGCGCGACCGGACAAGATCGCCAAGCAGCTCACGTCGCTTTCGCAGTGGGGTGCCACCGTCGCGGGTGGCTACACGGCCAACGCGGCCCGTGTGCCCGAAGAAGTCGCACTGCACGACGAGCGCAACGTCCGCACGTTCAAGCAGGCGTCCGATCGCAGCAACCAGCTCGCGAACGCGCTGACGGCGCGCGGAGTCCGCTCCCGCGACCGGATCGCCTTGTTGTGCCGCAACCACGCCACGATGGTCGAGTCGCTGATCGCGTGCAGCAAACTCGGCGTGGACGCGATCCTGCTCAACACCGGGCTTTCCGCCGGCGCGGTCGCGGACGTCATCGGCCTGCACAAACCGGTCGCGGTACTCGCCGACGACGAGTTCTCGCGGGTCATCGCCGACATCCCCGGCGATTTTCTCCGGCTGTCCACCTGGCCTGAAACCGAGAACGGTTACCCGACGATCGATCAGCTGATCGCGGGGGTGCCCACCACGAAACTCAAACCGGTGGACCGGATCGGCAGGCTCGTCGTCCTCACGTCGGGCACCTCGGGAACCCCCAAAAGCGCACGCCGCCCGACCCCGAAAGGGCTCGCGACTTCGGCCGCCATGCTGGACCGCATCCCGCTCCGCTCCGGCGACCGTTTCGTGGTGGCCGCGCCGTTGTTCCACAGCTGGGGTCTCGCCGGGATGCAGATCGGGATGGCCGTTCGGGCGTCGTTGTCGCTCGTCCGCCGGTTCGACGCCGAAGAGATCTTGAGGACCATCGCCGAACATCGCTGCGGTGTGCTGTTCGCCGTCCCGATCATGTTGCAGCGCATCCTCGATCTGCCCGAGCGGGTTCGCGCCCGCTACGACCTGTCGTCCCTGCGCATCGTCGCGAGCAGCGGATCCGCGCTGCCGGGGACGATCGTCACCGAGTTCATGGACACCTTCGGCGACGTGCTCTACAACTTTTACGGCTCCACCGAGGTTTCCTGGGCCAGCATCGCCACACCCGAAGACCTCCGCGCCGCGCCGACCACCGCCGGCCGCTGCCCGCCGGGCACCCGCGTCGCCATCCTCGACGACGACCACAACCGCGTCCCGCCGGGCTGGGAGGGGCAGATCTTCGTCGGCAACGACATGCTTTTCGAGGGCTACACCGACGGCGCCAGCGTGCCGCGCGCGGAAGAACTGATGGCGACCGGCGACGTCGGCTACCAGGACGCCTCCGGACGTCTCTTCGTCACCGGGCGTGCCGACGAGATGATCGTGTCCGGCGGGGAGAACGTGTCCCCTCGCCCGGTCGAAGAGGCCATCGTCGCGCTGCCCGGCGTCCACGAAGCGGCCGTGATCGGTGTGCCGGATCGCGAGTTCGGGCAACGGTTCGCGGCCTACATCGTGCCGAAACGCGGCGCCAGGATGAGCGCGGAAGACGTCCGCGCGTACATCCACCGGCGGCTGGCGCGCTTCGCGGTGCCGCGGGATGTGTACTTCGTGGAGGAACTCCCCCGGAACGCGACCGGGAAGGTGCTCAAACGGCTGCTGAGGGACGAGACCTGGCCGATCGACCAGTGACGTCCTTTGTGGACTGGGCCTCGTGAGTGGTAAAGACGGTTAGAACCGTCTTTACCACTCACGAGGCGCAGCGCAGGCTCAGGCCGGAGGCGGCAACGGCGAGACCGACACGATGCAGTACCGGTCGTTGCCTTCCCGCCGGACCTCCATCGTCGCGGTGAAGTCCGTCTCGTAGTTCAGCGTTCCGCTCATCGTCACCGAGATCAGGTCCGGGCTCACCTGCTTCGGGTCCTTCGCCGTGAGCGAAGCGTTCCGGTCGCCGAAGGCCTTCGCCGCGGTCCGGACAGCGTCCTTGGAATCCGCGCAGGCCGATTCGGCGGCCCTGTCGGCCTCGTCGCCGAAGACAGCGAGCATGAACTTGCCCGCCAGCACCGGGCCCCAGTCGAGGCTGAGCGGGGCTTGCGTCGCGCTCGCAGACCTCGACGGCTTGCTGTCGCTCAGCAGGAAACCGGGTGCCACGAACGCGAGGATCACGAAGACGACCACCACGAACACGCCACCGCCGGCGATGAGCCCGATCAGCAGGCCGTTGCCCTTTTTCGGCGGCGGCTGCTGCCCCGGGAACTGCGGACCGCCGTAGCCGGGGGGCGGATATCCTTGCTGCGGATACTGCTGCTGGGGATAGCCCTGCTGCGGCTGGCCCCATTGAGGTCCCTGCGGACCCTGTGGATACGACATCGGCGTTCCTTCCCCCGAACGGCTGTGCGGCGAATCTACCGTCCCCTTCGGACGGTCAAAAATCAGCTCCGGAGCGCTTAGACTCGGCCCATGAAACGACTGGTGGTCGTGGTCTTCGACGGGGCTTCACTCGGGGCGATGT
The DNA here is from genome assembly GCF_046549035.1 of Amycolatopsis sp. lyj-90. NCBI lineage: Bacteria > Bacillati > Actinomycetota > Actinomycetes > Pseudonocardiales > Pseudonocardiaceae > Amycolatopsis > Amycolatopsis sp. lyj-90. The sequence goes on along the minus strand of NZ_JAJPWP010000004.1, from coordinate 207,139 downwards.
CCTTCGCGTTCGGTGTCTTCGACATGGCCTCGCAGTTCGGGGAGCTACCCGACCTCGAGATCAGGGTCGTCGGCGGCGAACCGGGCACCGCGCTGCGTGGTGGCGGGCTGACCGTTCCGGTCCCCGAGGATCTCGGTGCCATCCGGGAGGCGGACCTGGTGCTGGTCCCGAACTGGCGGTCGCCGATGGAGGATCCGCCGGAAGCGGCGCTGGAGGCGCTCCGAGCCGCGCACGACCGGGGCGCCCGGGTGGCCGGACTGTGCAGTGGCGCCTTCGTACTGGCCTCCGCCGGGCTGCTCGACGGTCGTCCCGCGACGACGCACTGGGCGATGGCGCCGCTGCTGGCGGCCCGCTTCCCCGCCGTCCGCCTCGACGAATCGGTGCTTTACATCGACGACGGCGACATCCTGACCTCGGGCGGCGGCGCCGCGGGGATGGACCTCGGCCTGCACCTCATCCGCTCGTGGTGTGGCGCGGAGGTGGCGAACCGGCTGGCGAAGGGCATGGTCGTCCCACCGCACCGGCCCGGCGGGCAGGCGCAGTACATCGAATCGCCGATGCCGGAACTCGACGAGGGCGACCCGGTCTCGGAGACGATGGCGTGGGCGCTCACCCGGCTGGACACCGCGCTCCCGGTCGACGAACTCGCCAGGCGGGCGCTCATGAGCAGGCGCAACTACGACCGCCGGTTCCGGGAGATCACCGGCGCCGCGCCCGGCACGTGGCTCACCCACCAGCGGGTCATCCGCGCCCAGCAGCTGCTCGAATCCACCGACCTCCCGGTCGACGAGATCGCCCGGTACTGCGGGTTCTCCTCCTCGGCCGCGCTCCGGCCGCATTTCCGGCGGCAGGTCGGGGTCACGCCGGTGTCCTATCGGGAGACGTTCGGGACCCGGCTCGGTGTCCTGGAGCCCATGCTGTCCTGATCGGGCTGTCTCAAAACTGACGCCGGTTGGCGAAAACACCGCTCACGGTGAAGGGCCGAGACGGGCCACGATCGGAACATGACCGAAGACAGCCGTTCCTTCCTCAACCGCCGGTCCATGCTCACCCTCGGCACGGGTGCCGCGGCCGCGCTGGTGGCCTCGGGTGGCATCGCCGAGGCGGGCCAGTCCGGTGGCCCCGGCGACGCCGAACTCGCCCGGTCCCTGCCCGGCGGTTTCCGCAGCGCGTACGCCCAGGTCAACGGCGTGCGGCTGCACTACGTCGCCGGTGGCCGGGGCGAACCGCTGATCCTGCTGCCGGGCTGGCCGGAGACGTGGTGGCAGTACCGCAAGATCATGCCCACGCTCGCGAAGCGGTATCGCGTGATCGCCGTCGACCTGCGGGGCATGGGCGGCTCCGGCAAGCCACAGGACGGGTACGACAAGAAGACGATGGCCCGCGACATCTTCGAGCTCGTCCGCTCGCTGGGCTACCGGCAGGCGCATATCGCCGGGCACGACATCGGCGCCATGGTCGCGTTCAGCGTCGCCGCCAACCACCCGGAGGCGACGAAGACCGTCACGCTCATGGACGTCTCGCACCCCGACGAGAGCCTGTACCAGATCCCGATGCTGGCCCCGCCCGGCCAGCCGGTGCACGTCTGGTGGTTCGCCTTCAACCAGGTCGCCACCCTGCCCGAGCAGCTGGTGGCCGGCCGGGCACGCTTCCTCGGCGACTGGATGTTCGATCATCTGGCGGCCGATCCGGCCTCGATCGGCGACCGGGACCGCGCGATCTACGCCGCCGCGTACGACCGCCCGGACGCGATCCGCGCCGGGAACGGCTGGTACCGGGCGTTCGGCAAGGACATCGAGGACCAGAAGGCCTACGGGAAGATCACCGCGCCGATGCTGGGGCTGGGCTCGGAGTTCAACTACGACTACCTCGCGGCGGTCCTGCCGTCCAAGGCGGTGGACGTCCGGGTGCGGAAGGTCGCCGGTTCCGGTCACTTCGTCGCCGAAGAGCAGCCTCGGACGGTCATCGACGAGTTGCAGGCCTTCCTCGGGTGAGCCTTATACCCCGAATGGGTCAACGACGCCCTCCGAACCGCCCCGTTCACTCGGTCAGGTGAAAGACGCGGCCACGCGTCATTCTCGCGACGGGGTTCCCTCTTCTCTGGTGTGTCGGTACCGGCCGGGCAGCCCCCCGAACGGCCGGTACCGACACGGAAGTAATCAGCTCAACCGATCCACCAGCGGGCCTTGTAGATCCACGCGCCGTGCAGCGCCAGCTCGGCGCGTGGAAAGGCCAGCCGGACGGAGTCCGTGCACCAGGTGCACAGGTGCCCGTCCTGGATCGAAGCCGTCAGGACCTGCCCGGTCCGGGGATTCGTCGAAACACTCTTCACGTGCGGCCGGTCGATCTCCCTCGCGCCCGCGTACCGCTGGGTGAACCGGCCACTCGTCTTCGAGAACTGGTACACCCCGGCTTCCGTGGTCACCCACAGCAGGTCCGGCCGGTGCGGAACCGGCTGGAGGTCGTGACCGCCCTTGCTCGGGACCGGAACGGACCGTTGCCCGGTGATCACCGGCGCGGCGGGGGTCCCGCCGACACTCAGCGCGACGAGCGCGTCGGTGCCCAGTGCCCACAGCACGTTCCGGCCGGCGTCCCACACCACGCCGTGCGCCCCCACCAGCCGATACTCGGCGTACGTCTTCGAGCGCTGCCCCTGCGAGGCGGTGTAGACCCGCACCCAGCCGCCGGTGCTGGCCGCCACCGCGACGTTGCCGTCCGGCAGGAGTTCGATGCTGTGAGGATTGGCCGGTCCGCCGACGTCCGCGGCCCAATAGGCCCGGTCGCCCGCCGGGTACGGCACGACGGCCGCGAAACCGCCGGACGCCGACGTGAGCAGGTACTTCTCGCCCGCTCGTTCGGCGAGCTTCGCGTCGCTCGGGTTGCTCCACGATCCCGCCAGGTCAGCCAGCCCGTTGGCGGCGGTGGGCGCCCAAGACCAGCTCACCTTCCGGTTCTGCCAGGAGGCGCGGTCGGCGGGCAGGACGAGGATCCGCTTGGACGCCTGTTCGGTGATGACGATCGAGCCGCGATCGCGATCGCGGGCGCCCGCGTCCGCCACCGCCGGCGCGGACCCCGCCACCGAAAGGCCCGCGATGGCCAGCGCCACCAAGGATTTCCGCATGATCTTCATACGGAGACTGAATCCGCCCCGGATGACGGCCGCGTGGCGGTGACCGGAAACGTGGGTGTCGACGAGATGACCCCGGGTCAGAGCGTCGCCCCGGTCCGCCGGAGCATCACCTCGTCGACCTGACGGCGTGCCGTCATCGGCGCCGGACGGCCGTAGCCGAGGCGCAGCACCGCATGCGGGCGGCCGAGGTCGGCGAAGATCCGGTCCAGCGCGGTCCGCGTCTCCGGGGTTTCGAACGGCCTGCCGACGAACGACGTCGCGAGACCGGCGGCCGTCGCGGTCAGCAGCACGCGCTGCAGCACCATGCCCGCCCGCAGGTCCGCGGCGGGCCCGCCCGCCGCGGTCAGGATCGCGCCGAGCACCGGCTCACCGCCTTCGGGCTCGGCGGCGAGGAAGGACTCCTGCGCCGGGATCCCGTGCGGTGACGGCGGTCGGGTCGGTGCCGGGACGCCGTCCGGCGCGTTCGCCGCCCGCCGTGTCCACAGCGCGATCTCCGCCTGGAAGGCGCCGTTGCGCGCTTGTGCCGCCTCGGCCCGGTGGAGCACGCGCGCGACCGCGTTCGCCCGGTCGCCGCGGCCGAACAGCTCCAGCAGCCCGCCTTCCACCAGCGCGGCCGCCCGCAACGTCGTCCGCGCCCACGCGGGTACCGGCCGGTCCAGGAACGGACGGCGGTTCGTGTGACGGCGGAAGACGGCTTCGGCCAGTTTTCGCTCCTCCGGCGAGGAAAACCGGTCACCGTCGATCAGGAGTCCGGCGAGCAGCTCCGGCTCCTCCGGCCTCGGCAGCACCCGCAGGGAGAGCGTCTTCCCGTTGGACCGCAGGGAAACGATCAGGTTGAACACCGCGGCGCCGCACGAAAGCCGTGCCTCACGGGCGGCCGGGTCGGCGATCCGGAGCACCCTGGCGCGGTCGAGCCACACCTCGATCCGGTCCCGGTCGACGACGAACCGCCAAGGCTGGGTGTTGAGCGGGGACGGCGCGCGCACGGCGGCCGCCACCGCCTGGTCGACGTGGTTCGGTAACGGGATCTTCATCGTGGGCTCCGGGGGAAGAGGGTTGATCCACCTTCGGCCGGGGTATCCGGCGACCGCAGCGGCCGCCGGTCACGACTTCCGAGGACTTTCGCCCCCGATCCCGGCGAGCGAGGACTTAGGACCCTGTGCCACGAGCGGCCGCGATGGGAGTCTCGATGACCGGAACGGAGCCGACGATGACCGACGACAGCGGCAAATGGACCATTGACGTTTCCCTGCAGCACGGGCCGTACCGGGTACGAGCGGAGGCGTTGCTCCGGCTCGAAGACGGCGGTGAGTTCGTCGGCGTCGGACTCGCGCACGGCGGGCTGAGAGAGAGTTCGCTCTCCCAGGTCGGTTCCTACCTCGCGGTGGCACGGGCGCTTTCGGACCTCACCGCGGAACTGCTGGAGACCGTCGCCTCCGACGTCGACGCCGAAGTCTCCCGCTCGATCGAAGTCGACGGAATCCTCGCCGCGCAGTCGTCGAACTGACCGCGGTCATCGCAAGGGGGCGGACCACTCGACCCGGGTGCCGCCCTCTTCACGCGTCTCCGCCCGGAACGTCCCGCCCGCTTTTTCCGCGCGATCACGCAGGTTTCGCAGCCCGCCGAAGCCGCCGGTCGCGTCGCCGATCCCGGCACCGTCGTCGGTGACCACGATCCGCAGGACATCGTCCTTCACGGCGACGCTCACCGAGACACCGCTCGCCCGGGTGTGCCGCACGACGTTGCCGACAGTCTCCCGCACCACTGCCTCGGCGTGTTCCGCGAACAGGAAGGGAATCGAGTCGAGCGGTCCGGACAGGCTCACCGTCGGATGGATCGCGGTGTCGTCGGTGAGTTCGGCGATCGAGTCGTAGAGGCGGTGCCGCAGCCGCACTCCTTGCTGGCCCGCCTCGCCGCCGTGGAGATCGAAGATGGCCGTGCGGATCTCGTGCACGATCTCGTGCATCTGGTCGATGCTGTCGCCGATCCGCCGCTGCAGTTCCGGTGACCGCGCCCGGCGGTGCGTGCTCTGCATGGCGAGGCCGACCGCGAACAGCCGCTGGATCACGTGGTCGTGCAGATCCCTCGCGATCCGGTCCCGGTCGGCGAGCACGTCGATCTCCCTGGCCGTGCGCTGTTGCGCGGCGAGCTGAAGCGCGAGCGCGGCCTGGTCGGCGAACGAGGCCACCACCGGCAGCTGGGCGAGTTCGAACGGGACCGAACCCGGATTCCGCACCGCCATCAGCACCCCGGACGTGCGTTCCCGCGCCCGGAGCGGCACCACGAGCGTCGGACCGAGGCGGTATTCCCCGTCGTCGCCCAGCACCAGTTCCGGCACACTGCGCGGCGTCCGATCGCGGTAGACCGCTCCCGGCAACGAATCCGCGACGCTGATCCGCGTCCCCGTCAGTTCCGCCGAACGCGCGCCGGAGCAGACGGCGATGGTCAGTTGGTCGGCCTCTTCCTCCCCTGCCCGGCCGACGTCGAGCCTGCCGGGGCCGGGCAGTGCCAGCAACGTGAGGTCGGAGCCGGTCAGTTCCAGTGCCCGGCTCGCGATCAGGTTGAGGGCGTCGACGGGATCGGTGCCGCCCAGCAGTTCCGTGGTCACCTCGCTGGTGGCGGCCTGCCACTGCTGCCGGATCCGGGCCTGCTCGTAGAGGTGGGCGTTCTCGATCGCGATCCCGGCCGCGGCGGCGAGCGCTTGGACGACCACCTCGTCGTCGTCGGTGAAACTCTCCCCGCGTTTTTCGGTGAGATAGAGATTCCCGAACACCTCGTCGCGTACCCGGATCGGCACGCCGAGGAAGGAGCGCATCGGCGGATGGCACGGCGGGAACCCGACGGACGCCGGATGCCGCGAGATGTCGGCCAGCCGCACCGGTTTCGCCTCGTCGATGACGAAACCCAGCAGACCGTGGCCTTTCGGGAGATGCCCGATCTGTTGTTTCGTCTCGCCGTCGATACCGAGATAGACGAATTCGGCGAGCGAACCGTCGTCCGCGATCACCCCGAGAGCACCATAAGTGGCCTCGCCGAGGTCGATCGCCGCCTGGACGATCCGGCGCAGTGTCGCGTCCAGTTCTAGCCCGGACGCGACGGCGAGCACCGCCTCGAGCAGGCCGTCCATCTTGTCACGCGTGCCGATGAGCTGTTCGATGCGGTCCTGGAGATCCCGCAGCACCTCACGAACCCGCAGCTGGGAAAGCGCGCCGGAGATCCGGTCGTCACTTCCGCCGAGCCGGTCATGAACCGACATCCTGCTGCGCCTCCGAAGATCGGGACGACTCCCGGCCGTGGTGACTTTCTCCTCTTTCGGCCCCGTACCGCGGACGGGGACCGTCTCATCGAGACAACCGTATTGCCCGTGGAGCGACAGCGGGGGAAACCATGACCTTACAAGTCACCAAGGTCGGGCGTTTGAACTCCGATCAGGTGAATTCCGTGCTCCGGTCGGCGATGCTGGCCCCGTCGACGCACAACACCCAGCCATGGCTTTTCCGGTGCACCCGGACCGGGATCGAACTCCACGCCGATCCGCGCCGTATCCTCCCGGTCACGGATCCGGACGGCCGCGAACTCATCCTCTCGTGCGGTGCCGCGCTGTTCACCCTCCGAACGGCGATCCACGCACTGGGCTTCCATCCGGCGACGACCCTCCTGCCGAGCCGCGCCGATCCCGATCTGCTGGCCGTCGTCCGCCCGCTCGCCGAACGCACGCCCGATCCCGAGGCCGCACGGCTCGCCGACGCGATCCCCCGCCGCCGGACCAACCGGAGGCCGTTCCGGTCAGTCGCCGTCCCGCGGTCCATGCTCGCCACGCTCCGCCATGCCACCGAACTCGAACACGCGTGGATGCCGAGCCTCGACGCCGAACAGTGCCGTGTCCTGCTCGACCTCACCGCCCGCGCCCACCGCGATCAGCTCGCCGATCCCGCTTTCCACGCCGAACTCGGCCGCTGGACCGGACTGGGCGCGAGCACTCGCGACGGGGTGCCCGCCTACGCGACCGAGGGCGCCCCCACCGACGAAAGCTGGCTCCTCGAGGAATTCGGCGCCACGCACACCGGCACGCGGCCGGATCCGCTGGTGGTGGTGATCGGATCGCTGACCGACGGACGACTCGACCGGCTGCAGGCGGGGCAGGCACTGCAACGGGTGCTGCTCACCGCGACCGGCGCGGGAGTCGACGCGTCGTTCATCTCGCCGCCGATCCTGGTCCGCGCGGCACGCGCCGAGCTCCGGCGTCTTCTCGGCTGCGGGGTGTGGCCGCAAGTGCTCCTGCGGGTCGGCTACGGCTCGCCGCTGCCGTGGACGCCGCGGCGCCCGCTGGAGGACGTCCTGCTCGAAACGCTGGTTTCCGCTTGAGCCCGCGTTCGGTCAGGGGCGCCGCAGTTCCGTGGCCAGCACGGCCGCCTGGGTGCGCCGCTGCATCCCGAGTTTCGTCAGCAACCGGGACACGTAGTTCTTGACGGTCTTCTCGGCGAGGAACATCCGTTCGGCGATCTGCCGGTTGGTCAGTCCCTCTCCGATCAGTTCCAGCAGCGTTCGCTCCTGCTCGGAAAGCCCGGCGAGCGGGCCCTTCTTCGCGGCGTCGTCGCGGAACTTCGCCATCAGCGTCGCGGCGGCGCGCGCGTCCAGCAGTGACCGGCCGAGGCCGACCTCCTTGACCGCGGCCACCAGGTCCATTCCCCGGATGTCCTTGATGACGTAGCCGCTGGCGCCCGCCATGATCGCGTCCAGCATCGCCTGCTCATCGGTGTAGGACGTGAGCATCAGGCATTTCAGTTCGGGCATCTTGGACCGCAGTTCCCGCGCGAGCTCGACACCGTTGCCGTCCGGCAGCCGCACGTCGAGCACCGCGACGTCCGGCCGCAGCGCCGGAATCCTCGCCAGCGCTTGGGAAAAGGTGGCCGCCTGACCGACGACGCACAGGTCCGTGTCCTCCTCGAGCATGTCCGCGACCCCGCGACGGACCACCTCGTGGTCGTCGACCAGAAACACCCGGAGCATTCCGACCTCCACGGTTTCCCCTCCTAGGCTCTGAGCGTACGGCGCACGACCGGTCACTGCGACAGGCCAAAGGGCCTTGTTCGGCACCCGTTCGAGTGCCTGCCGCCGACCGGACCAGGTTCATTTGCATCATTCGAGTCAGGACGTTCTGTTCTTCCAGGACCAGTCGGCCGCTGCGACGATCAGCCCATGTCCGAGACCACGCTTTCGCCGGCCCCTCCGTCCGGCTCTTCCGACCCGGCAGACGAGCTCGTGGCCATGCGCGACAGCGTCCGGTTCTACCGGGCCCGCGCCGAACAGCTCCAGTACGCGCTGGACCACCGGCTGCCCATCGAACAGGCGAAGGGAATTCTCGCCGAGCGATACCAAATCGACATCGACGCGGCGTTCGAATTGCTGCGCTCGTTCTGCCGCAACAACAACATGAAGATCCACGACGTCGCCAGGACGCTCGTCGAACAGCCGAGCGAAGGCGACAGACGAGTACCTTGCTGAGCCACGCCAAGCTCGGAGGAGGGCCCGCGACCACCACCGGCTCCGCAGACACCGCGGGCACGGACTGGGTCATGAACCGAACGCCGCCCCCCAGACTTCGGGTGCTCGTCGCGGACGACAACCCGGTCATCGGCGATGCCCTGCGCGCCCTACTGGAGACCGAGCCGGACATCGAGGTGGTCGCCGTCGCGCTGGACGCGGCCGAGGCGGTCGCGCTCGCGGAACTGCTGGTCCCGGAGGTCGCCGTCCTGGACGTCCGGATCCCCGGCGGGGGCGGCGCGTGGATGGCGAAGGAGATGCGGCGACGGGTGCCCCGCACGCGGCTGATGGCGTTCTCCGCGCACAGCGACACCCGGTCCATCGCCCAGATGGCGTCCGCGGGCGTCACCGAGTACCTCGTCAAGGGCAGCCCCAACACCGAGATCGTCGCGGCCATCCGCCGGGTCTGCGCGAACAGCGCCAACGGCACGGAGTAGCGCGGTCGTCAGTCCGCCAGCCAGCGTTCCATACAGGCCAGCAGTTCCGCCGCGTTCACCGGTTTGGTGACGTAGTCGCTCGCCCCGGCGGCGAGACTCTTCTCGCGGTCCCCTTCCATCGCCTTCGCGGTCACCGTGATGATCGGCAGGCCGGCGAACCTCGGCATCTCGCGGATCGCCGCCGTCGTCGCGTGGCCGTCCATCTCCGGCATCATCACGTCCATCAGGATCAGGTCGATGCCGTCGTCGGACAGCAGTTCTTCGATGCCCTTGCGGCCGTTGGGCGCGTGCACGACCGACAGCCCGTGCAGTTCGAGCATCCCCGAGATCGCGAACACGTTGCGGGCGTCGTCGTCGACGAGGAGGACCTTGCGCCCTTGCAGCCGAGGCGGTCCGGCGGGCGGATCGGCGGGCACGTCGGTGACCTGCGCCGTCTCCGCCGGAGTCACCTCGGGTTGCTGCATCAGCGGCAGGATGCCCTCGAGTTCGCTGGCCGAAATGTGCAGCATGATGCGTTCCCGCAGCATGTCCAGCGAGGGCAGCAGTTCGACGGGGTGCACGCGCGCGTGCCCTTGCAGCAACCGGTCCTGCGCGGCGCTGAGCTTGCGGGTCGCGTGCGCCAGCACCGGGACCTCGAAGGGACGCGGTCCGTCCGCGAGACGTTTGAGGAAGGTCAACGCGCCCGTTCCGGGGATACTGGTGTCGAGTACGACGCAGCGGTAGTTGTCGCGTTTCAGTTCTTCGAACGCTTCCGCCGGATTGGCCACCGCGCGGACCTGGACCGAGCCGTGGTTGTCCGCGACGTCGGCCGCGACCCCGCGGGCGAGCAGGGTCAGCAGGCTGTTCTGGTCACTCTCCACGACCAGGACCCGTCGCTCCGACCCAGCTTTGTCCACAGTGGACTCACCGGGGCTCGCGGGCACGGTGAACCTGGCCACCGGCAGGTAGAGGGTGAACGTGCTGCCCGTGCCCAGCACGCTGTCCGCCCGGATTTCGCCGCCGAGCAGGTACGCGACCTCACGGCTGATCGACAGGCCGAGCCCGGTGCCGCCGTACTTGCGGCTGGTGGTGCCGTCGGCCTGCTGGAAGGCGCCGAAGATCGAATCGAGGTTCTCTTCGGCGATCCCGATCCCGGTGTCGATCACGCTGAACGCGACCAGGGACTCGTGCCCGGCCGCGGAAGGCGAAACGATGGTGTCGACCAGTTTGACCCGCAGCTCGACGCTGCCGTCCTCGGTGAACTTGACCGCGTTCGACAGCAGGTTGCGCAGCACCTGCCGTAGCCGCTGCTCGTCGGTGAACAGCAGTTCCGGCACGTTGGGTTCCACCGTGACCTGGAAGTCGAGCCCCTTCTCCGCGGTCAGCGGGCGGAAGGTCGTGCCGACGTAGTCGAGCAGCTGCCGCAGCGGGAACGGCTCGTGGTGGATGTCCATCTTGCCCGCCTCGACCTTCGACAGGTCGAGGATGTCGTTGATCAGCTGCAGCAGATCGGTGCCCGCGGACTGGATCACCTTGGCGAACTCGACCTGTTTGGGTGTCAGGTTCTGGGTCGAGTTCTGCGACAGGACCCCGGCGAGGATCAGCAGGCTGGTCAACGGGGTCCGGAGTTCGTGCGACATGTTGGCCAGGAACTCGGACTTGTACTTCGACGCCAGCGCGAGCTGCTGCGCGCGTTCCTCGATCTCCTGGCGCGCCTGCTCGATTTCGAAGTTCTTGACCTCGATGTCGCGGTTCTGCCGTGCCAGCAGTTCGGCCTTCTCCTCCAGTTCCGCGTTGGACCGCTGGAGTTTCGCTTGCTGCGCTTGGAGTTCCTCCGAACGTGCCTGCAGTTCCTCGGCGAGCCGCTGCGATTCCTCCAGCAGGGAGTCGGTCCGCGCGTTGGCGATGATCGTGTTGACGTTGACGCCGATGGTCTCCATCAGCTGTTCGAGGAAGTCCTTGCGGACGGCGGTGAACTCACCGAACGACGCCAGTTCGATGACGCCGAGCACCTGGTCCTCGAAGACGATCGGCAGCACGATCAGGGTGACCGGCGGGGCGGAACCGAGACTCGACGAAATCTTCACGAAACCCGGCGGGGTCCGGTCGACCACGATCGGTTTCTTGGTCTGCGCGGCCTGCCCGATCAGCGACTCCCCCATCGCGAAACCCGAGGGACTGTCCGGATCCTCGCTGTGCCCGTAGCTGGTGATCAGCCGCAGTCGCGTGCCGCTCTCGCCGGACTCGGTGAGGAACAACGTCCCGTGCTGCGCGCCGACCAGCGGGGTCAGCTCGTTCATGATGAGCGTGGCCACCACCCGCAGGTCACGGTGGCCCTGCATCAGGCCCGAGATCCGCGCCAGATTGGTGTTGAGCCAGTCCTGCTCCTCGTTCGCCCGCGTCGTCTCACGCAGCGATTGGACCATCGCGTTGATGTTGTCCTTCAGTTCCGCGACCTCGCCCTGCGCTTCGACGGAGATCGACCGGGTGAGGTCGCCGGTGGCCACCGCGCTGGTGACCTCGGCGATCGCCCGGACCTGCCGGGTGAGGTTCCCGGCCAGTTCGTTGACGTTCTCGGTGAGCCGTTTCCAGGTACCCGAAACGCCTTCCACCTCGGCCTGGCCACCGAGCCGCCCCTCACTGCCGACTTCGCGTGCCACGCGGGTGACCTCCGCGGCGAACGCGGAAAGCTGGTCGACCATCGTGTTGATAGTGGTCTTGAGTTCCAGGATCTCGCCCCGCGCGTCGACGTCGATCTTGCGGGACAGGTCGCCCTGCGCGACCGCGGTGGTGACCTGGGCGATGTTGCGGACCTGCCCGGTGAGGTTGTTCGCCATCGAGTTGACGTTGTCGGTGAGGTCCTTCCAGGTACCGGCGACGTTCGGCACGCGGGCCTGCCCACCAAGGATCCCTTCGGTGCCGACCTCACGGGCGACCCGGGTGACCTCGTCCGCGAACGCCGACAGCGTGTCGACCATCGTGTTGATCGTCTGTGCGAGCGCCGCGACCTCGCCCTTGGCCTCGACGGTGATCTTCTGCGACAGATCCCCTCGGGCGACCGCGGTCGCGACCTGCGCGATGGAGCGGACCTGGTCGGTCAGGTTGTCGGCCATGACATTGACCGACTCGGTCAGCCCCTTCCACGTCCCCGACACCCCCTTGACGTCCGCCTGACCACCCAGCCGCCCCTCGGTACCCACCTCGCGCGCCACCCGCGTGACCTCATCGGCGAACGACGAAAGCTGACCGACCATCGTGTTGATCGTGTCCTTGAGCTCCAGGATCTCGCCGCGCGCGTCGACGCGGATCTTCTGCGACAGGTCACCCTTCGCGACCGCGGTCGTGACCTCGGCGATCGAGCGGACCTGATCGGTCAGGTTGTCGGCCATGACGTTCACCGACTCGGTCAGCCCCTTCCACGTCCCCGACACCCCCTTGACGTCCGCCTGACCACCCAGCCGCCCTTCGGTGCCGACCTCGCGTGCGACCCGCGTGACCTCGTCGGCGAAGGACGACAGCTGATCCACCATCGTGTTGATCGTGTTCTTCAACTCCAGGATCTCGCCCCGCGCGTCCACGGTGATCTTCTGCGACAAGTCGCCTTTCGCGACCGCCGTGGCCACCTGGGCGATCGACCGCACCTGCGCGGTGAGGTTGCCCGCCATGAAGTTCACCGACGTCGTCAGATCCCGCCACGTCCCCGCCACCCCGGGAACCTGGGCCTGCCCGCCGAGCGCGCCTTCGGTGCCGACCTCGCGCGCCACCCGCGTGACCTCGTCCGCGAACGACGACAGCTGATCCACCATCGTGTTGATCGTGTTCTTCAACTCCAGGATCTCGCCCCGCGCGTCGACCGTGATCTTCTGCGACAGATCCCCCTTCGCGACCGCAGTGGTGACCTCGGCGATCGAGCGGACCTGGTCGGTGAGGTTGCCCGCCATGAAGTTCACCGACGTCGTCAGATCCCGCCACGTCCCCGCCACCCCGGGCACTTCGGCCTGGCCGCCCAGGCGTCCCTCGCTGCCCACCTCGCGCGCGACCCGCGTGACCTCGTCCGCGAACGACGACAGCTGATCCACCATCGTGTTGATCGTGTTCTTCAACTCCAGCATCTCGCCCTTGACGTCGACGGTGATCTTCTGCGACAGATCACCCTTCGCCACCGCTGTCGCGACCTCGGCGATGTCACGAACCTGGCCGGTGAGGTTGCCCGCCATCGCGTTCACCGAATCGGTGAGGTCCTTCCAGGTCCCCGAGACCGAAGGCACCGCCGCCTGGCCGCCGAGTTTGCCGTCGGTCCCCACCTCGCGGGCGACCCGGGTGACCTCGGAGGTGAACAACGCCAGCTGATCGACCATCCCGTTGAAGACGACGGCCATCTCGTCCATCAGGACGTCGTCCTCTTGGGGCAGCCGCGTGCTGAAATCGCCGTCACGAACGGCTTTCAACCCCTCCAGCAACCGTTGCAGGCCTTCGTCGTTGAGCGCCCCGCCCACGCGGACCGCGTCTCTCGACGCTCGCTTGTTCCCCGGTTCCGGCATGGAGGTGCCTCCTTCTTTCGGGTTCCCCAGGTCCAGGGGGATACCGTCAGCTCCGCACGGGCCCGGGAAGGGCCAGCGGAATCCAGCAGGCAACGGACGTACCTTCACCCGGCCTGCTGGAAACCCGGAACCATCCTTGCGCCGCTTCCGCGCGTTCACGCATCGATGCCATACCGATGTGCTCGCCCGACAACGCTTCGTGAGAACTCTCGCCGCCCCGCTTCATCCCGTCGCCGTTGTCGGCGACCTTCGCCAGCAGACCGCCGTCCTTCCCCGTCAGTGACACCACGACCGTGGTGGCGTTCGCGTGCTTCCGCACGTTCACCAGCGCCTCCTGGAGAATCCGGAAGACGGTGACGACGAGGTCGGGCGGCGGTTTTCCGGTGAAGTCGTGGCGCAGCGTGCAGTCCAGCCCCCAGCCGGCGACGACCTCGTCGAGGTAGTCGCGGACGGAGGCGACCAGGTCCTCGTCGTTCAGCGCGGGCGGACGCAATTGGGCGACCAGGATCCGCAGCCGCCGGATCGCCCCTTGAATCGCGTCGTCGAGTTGCATCAAAGCGGAATCCCGCCGTTGCGCGGCGAGCATCTGCAGCCGCATGCTCACCGCGATCATCGACTGAATGGAATCGTCGTGAACATCCCACGCGATACGGCGCCGTTCGGTTTCCTGTGCCCGTACCAAATGCGCGAACGCCTGCCGCCTGCCCGTCCTTTCTTCCTGTGATTTGAGGCGTTCGGTGAGGTCGCGGGTGACTTTGCCGAAACCGACGAGGTCGCCCTGGCCGTCCCTCAACGCGGTCAGCACGGTGTTGGCCCAGAACCGTTCACCACCGCGGCGAACACGCCAGCCCTCGTCTTCATGGCTGCCCACCTCGGCGGCGATCAGCAGCTCCGCGGTGGGTTTCCCGTCGGCGATGTCGTCCTCGGTGTAGAAAACGGAGTAGTGACTGCCGAGGATCTCCTCCTCGGAATACCCCTTGATCCGTTCCGCTCCCTGGTTCCAGCTGATCACCCGGCCGTCGACGTCCAGCATGTAAATGGCGTAGTCGACGACGCTGTGCACGAACAACTCGAAGAGCACAGCACTGCGATGATCGGGCGCCGGTCCCGATGGCAGCTTGGCCATAGTGCAGCTTGGCACTCGGATACGCCCCGCCGCTACGGCCGTTCGAGGAGGCCATTCTTTCGCGCGTGCGCCACGGCTTCGAGTTTCGAATGGGTTCCGGTCTTCACCAGGATGCGTTGCACGTGATTCCGCACGGTATTGCGCGCGAGCCGCAACTCTTCGGCGATCCGGTCGGTTCCCGCCCCTTCGGCGATCAGGCCGAGCACCTGCCGCTCCCGCAGCGTCAGCACCGGGCCGAGCCTGCCGGAACTCCCGGCCAGCATGGCCAGGGCACCGCCGAGCAGTTCGGGGTCGATGATCACGTCCCCCGCCGCGACGGTGCGGATCGCCGTGACCAGCTCGTCCAGGAGACCCGATTTCAGCAGCAGCCCGGCTCCGCCGACCTCGAGGATCCTGGCGGCGATGGCGCTGTTCGCGTCGCCGGTCAGCACGAGCACCCTGATCAACGGCGAAATCGCGCGGAACCTCGTGATCGCCTCGATCCCGTCGCCGTCCGGCAGCCGCCGGTCGAGCAGGACGATGTCGGGCAGGTGCTCCTCCGCCGCGATCATGCCGTGCGCGAGGGACTCCACCGAGGCCACCAGGTGAATCTCCGGGAATTCCTCGAAGGCCGCGCCGAGTGCTTCGGCCACCATCTTGTGGTCCTCGACGAGCAGCACCCTGATCGGGGCCGCGGCCGGGGGCATGGGCTGCGGGGAGGTCGGGTTAACCATGCACCTTCTCCGTCGATCGTGGTGTCGCCGGGACCCATTGTCCGGCAGATTCACGAAAGTCAATCCTGCTCGCGGCCGCATTCACCCTCGTGCCGGTCCGCCGATCAGGGCGACCGGGCAGCGCGCCCGGCTCAGCAGCGCCTGCGCTGTGCTCCCGAGCCCGCCGCCGGACGATCCGATCACGATCAGCCCCGCGTGCGGGACGGCCCGGATGAGCGCGCGGGCCACGTTGCGGTCACGGACGACCGCGAGCCGGAGGCCGACGCCGGGGTACTTGTCGCGCCAGGCCGCCATCCTGTCCTCCAGTGCGCGCTCCTCCGCCGCTTCGACACTCGCCAGGTCTGCGCCCGCATCGAGAACGCCATCGTGCCAGGCGTGGACGACGACCAGGTCGGTGTTCCGCGCCGAAGCGCTGTCGAGCGCGAAAGCGAGGGCGTGTTCGCTGTCACCGGACGGATCGACCCCGACGACCACTTCGCCCCGACGCGGAGCGGTCAGCCCGCGGACGACGACCACCGGGCACCCCGCGTGCCCGGCCACCTCCGCGGCGACCGCGCCGATCGGCGCCCCGCGCAACGCGCCGAAACCGTGTGTTCCCAGCACCAGCAGCGACGCCGACCGCGACGCCGCGACCAGTTCGCCCGTGATCTCGCCGAGTTTCACCTGGTGTTCGGTGGGCACCGCCGGTTCGGCTTCTTTCGCGACACTCGCGGCGGCGAGGTTGTCCGCCACGCCGCGATCCCGGCGACCGCTGTCGATGTGGAGGAGCTTCAGCGCGCTGTCCCGTCTCGCCGCCTCCCCCGCGGCCCAGCGCACCGCCGCCCGCGACGACTGCGAGGAGTCCACGCCGACGACCACGGCGGCGCGCCACTGGATCCCGGCCATCACCGGCCTCCCGTCTCGCCGCCGGCACCGGCGGACGTCCGCCGACAGCCTGCCCTCCGGCGTGACGCCGGCACAGGGCATGAAGTCCTTTTCCCAGAGGGGAAGACGGGAACCGCCGGACATTGTCCCACCGTCTCCGGCGAGCCCGGCCTTTCGACGCCAACCCGTGACACGCCGTACCCGATCGGCGACTTAGTGGGGTCTTTGTGCCCTCGATGCCACTACCTTCGGCGGTGACCGGAGCGGCCCGCGATGCCGCATCGTCGAAGGTGACGAACCGCCGGATCGGCGCAGGGGAAGGGTGACCGGGACGTGACAACGAGGATCTGCGAAACCCGACACCGTCCCGGCACGCACGCCGGTGCCCTCCGGGCACTGGTCTCCGCCGAACTCGAAAGAGTGCCGAGGATCGCGGCGAAACCCGAGAAGCCGGCTTCCCTGCTCGACGATGTCCTGATCGCCTTCCGGCAGCTCGACGCCGCCGCTCCGGCCACGCGGCCGCGGCGCCGGTACCGCTTCCCACGCTGGAACCCGCGGGACCGGCGTGTCCAGCGGCTGCGCGGCTGGCTCAGCGGCGCGCCCGGCTGAGCCGGGCGGGCGCCCGTCAGACTGGGCGCCACCGGCCGATGTCGGCCTCCATCGGCACGATCCGGGTCAACGACGAGCGGATCTTCAGTTCCGTCGCCCGGTCTCGGCCGCGGGTCCCGCGCGGGGCGTAGGGGTAGAAGGTGCCACGCTCCCTGCGGTAGACCATCGTCAGCCTCGGATGACGCATGTCCCGCAGCTCGGCGAAGTCCACCGTCGTATGCAGCAGCCAGGACACGAAACCGGCCTGTGCAAGGTTGGCGTTGACGTCGACGAGGTCGTCGAGCAGCCAGTCGAGATCGCCGTTCTCCCGCCAGCAGCGCACGATCGTCCGCCCGTGCGCGTCGTGGGTGACCACGTTACGGCGAGCGGAGTCACCGGCGAGACCGGCGATGATCTCCGCCTCCGTGCCGTCGCCCGGACGCTCGCCCGCGACGAAGCAGACCGTCCCCGATCCGGTCGGCGCGAGCCCGTAACCGGTCCGCAGTGTCAAAGCCGCCGACCTCAACTCCAGCAACGGAAGCAGGCTCGGCCGTACCGAGCGGCTCCTCCCCAGAAGGCTTCCCAGTAGTGCCATGACTTCACGCATCCTCTCATCTGCGTGAAGCCTTTCCGATCGCGCTCTCGCGCCCTAGGGCCGCACGGTCGCGCGTTCACCAGGACAAGTCCCCTGTTCAGGTGACCAACGGCCCTACCGGCACCTGCCGCCCGATTTTCGGCGGTCGTCACCGGTTTCGCGACCGAAGAAGTTTTTCGCTGTCGACCGTGCCGTTCACGACCCCGTGCGCGACCTCCGACAGCTTCCGGTTCGAGCTGCGGGCGAAGGCACGCAACCGCTGAAACGCCGTGCTGACACCGATCCCGGCACGCTCGGCGAGCACACCCTTCGCCTGTTCGATGATGACCCGGCTGTCGAGCGCCCTCTGCAACTGCCCGGAAAGCGTCCGATAGCGACTCACTTCCCGTTGCTGGCGAAGGCACAGGGTCGCGACATCGGCCAGCGCCTGCCCCAGCCGGCGGTCTTCAGCGCTCAAGACCTCGGTTTCGACACTCAGGAGGGTGACCGCACCGACGGTTTCCCCCATCATCCGCATCGGAAGAGCGGAAACCGCGGCATAGCCCGATCCCACCATCCTCGCGACATAGGTGGGCCAGCGCGAAATCTCGGCGGCCAAATCCTTCACGGCGACGTCGCTGCCGGTTTCGAACGACTCGAGCGCGGGGCCTTCCTCCACCACCGCGGGATATCGCGCCAGTTTCAGCCCCGGCAGGAAGACTTCCATCGAATCGATCGGCAGCAGCCGCACACATTCGCTGGCCAACGTGTCCACGACCCGATCCGGTCCGAGATCTTCCGCCACGCTCGCCGTCAGGCTCGCGAATGCCGCGCAGACCGCGGACTCCCTGTCCACTCCTGCGACGATGCCCTCGCGCCAAATATTCACTGTAGCGATTCTGGCCCCGCACCACGGCGCCCGGCAACGACCAGATGGAGGATCCTGCACGAGTTCGTCACGGGCCGAGCCGACCGGATGATCTCGACGAGATAACGGTTCGCGAAGGTTCCTATTGCCGCCGCAAGGAAATCGGCGGAACCGTGTTCCCCCTCAGCGCCTGTTCGTCCACAGTGGACTCCCCGATTCCCGCTTTGCCGATCTTCTCCGCAACGAAGGCGCCGGGATCGCCGAGGACGTCTGCCCTGCCGCTCAAGAAAGCCCACTCGTGCTCGTCCGAACCGTAGTAGAGGACGGTCCCGAACGACTCGGTGAACCGGCGCCACGACGTGACCAAAGTCTGGTTGCGCCACAGCGTCGGACAGCCCCCTTGGCAGCCGACCACACCGCCCTCGGTGAGCAAGGCCGCGCACCGGGTCAGGAAGTCGTTGCCGTACAAGCGGTTGTGCTGCGCCGCCGGATCGTCGTTCTCGTCCGGCAGGTCGATCACGACCACGTCGTAGGTGTCCCCGCGTTCCCGCGCTTCGGCGAGGAACTCCCAGCCGTCACGGTAATGGACGCGGATCTTCCCTTCCCCGCGTTCGGCACGGGCCAGCTCCTCGAGCGAGTAGCCGTAGGGAAGGTGCTCGGCGCAGACCCGGACCGCTTCGGCGTCGATGTCGACGTGGTCGACCACCTCGGCCCCCGCGGCGACCGCGAGCTCGGAGGCGACTCCTTCGCTGGAACCGATGATCAGCACCCGCTCGACACGATCCGCGAGCAGCAACGACGGGATCATCAGCGCTTCGTGGTACACGAGCTGGCTCAGCTCGGTGCTCTGCCGTTCGTCGTCGCAGAACAGGGAGATCCCCTGCGCGGTCCGTCCGATGAGGACGTTCTGGAACGCGGTGCGGCCCTCGAACAGGACCTCTTCGACGTCCCAGTTCCGGGTGAGCCCCGCGCCCATCGGCTCGACGATCACTCGTTGCGCCATCAGCCTTCTCCTCGTTCCACAGTGGACATCCGGACGGTACCGGCGCCCAGCATCTTCGCCAGCAGTGCCACGGCCCGCTCCGGATCCGCCCGGTCCCCGCAGGTGAACACGTCCACGAACACCGAACCGATCTCCGGATAGGTGTGCACGGACGCGTGCGACTCGGCCAGCAGCGCGAGCACGGTGACCCCTTGCGGGGCGAAGGCATGCGACACGACCTCGCAGACCGTCGCCCCCGCCTCGGTGACCGCGTCGGCGAGGGTCTTCTTCAGGACCTCGGCGTCGTCGAGCAGCGACGGCTCGATCCCCTCGAACTCCGCGAGGACATGGCGGCCGGCGAACCGGCCGACGAGTGGTTCTTCACCCGGCATCGGCGAACCTCCCCACACAATAGGTGCGCAACGGCTCGATTCCGTTGAAGGCGACGGACGAATAGCTGGCGGTGTAGGCCCCGGTGCCCGGGATGTCCAGCCGGTCGCCCGCCTTCAACGACTTCGGCAGCGCGCACGGCGTCCGCTGGTAAAGCACGTCGTCACCATCGCAGGTCGGCCCGGCGAGGACCACCGGCCCTTCCGGACCCTTAACGCCGACGGCCTCCAGCCGATACGCGACGGCTTCGTTCTCGCACTCCGCCATTCCGTTGTACCTGCCGACGTCGAGGTAGACCCAGCGGCGTTCGTCGGCGGCGGCGCGCGTGGTCACCAGGACCACTTCGGTCCTGATGAGCCCCGCGTCGGCGACGATCACGCGGCCGGGCTCGAGCATCAGTTCCGGGCCGGGCAGATGTTCCCGGAGGGCGGCGTGGATCACCGCCGCGTAATCGGGCAGGGATGGTACGGGTTCCCGGTGCTCGGTGGCGAACCCGCCGCCGATGTTGAGCCGCTCCAGGCCGACACCGGCGTCGGCGGCGACCTTGGCCGCTGTCGCGATCCCGATCTCCCACGCGGCCGGATCCGGTTGCTGCGAGCCGACGTGGAACGCGATTCCCGGCCGCAGGCCCGCTTCCACCACCCGGCGGAGCAGTGTGGCGGCCACCGCGGGCTCACAGCCGAACTTGTGCCCGAACGGCGTGACCGAGTCCGGCCCGCCGGTCAGCAGCCGGACCGAGACCAGCGAACCGGGCGCGTGCTCGGCCAGGTTCTCCAGATCACCGACGGAATCCGTGGTGAACTCACGGACTCCGCGCGCATACGCGAACGCGATGTCCGCCGGTTTCTTGATCGTGTTGCCGTAGGCCAGTTCCGCCGCTCGCGCGCCACGGGACAGGCACAGCCCGATTTCCGCCGTCCCCGCCACGTCGAACCCCGCACCCGCCGACAGCACCGCGTCGAGCACTTCGGGAGCGGGATTGGCCTTGACCGCGTACCGGATCAGCGCGTCCGGGAACGCTCCGGAGATCGCGGCCGCACGCTCCGCGACCAGGTCGGTGTCCACGACCAGGCACGGTGTCGGCGGTTCACGATCCGCCAGGAAGGCGCGGATGCGGTTCAGGCTTTCGGTCACGCGCCCCAGGGTGTCAAAGGCCGATCACCGGGGCGGAACCCGGGGTCACGCCCGGGCGTCGTCCGTGGCCTGCGAGGGCAGTTCCACCCCGTGTTCGGCGGCCAGGCGCTCCAGGTTGGCCAGATCGGCGCCGACGGCCGAGGCACGGTCCTCGTCCGAGTCCCGCCTGGCGATCCGGACGTCCTCCCTGGCCTGCCGTACCCGGTCCCGCAGATTCACCGCGAACTCGCTCATCGTGCACCCCCGATCTCCCGCACCTTGTCTGCTTTCACCCTAGGACCCTCCGAATCGGTCACCGACGTGATCTGTGTCATCACGGGTTCGTTCGTGTCGGAGTGAAGCAGTATGACGGCAAGGCCCGGGTTTCGCAGATCAACGACGCGCGACTTTTTCAACGGGCTCCGGAACGGCGGCCCGGCGGCCGAGCACCGCGAGCGGGACGAGGGCGCACAGGCCGCCCACGACGGCGACCAGAACGTACCCACCCAGGCCGAACAGCTGCCCGGCGAGAAGGCTCGCCACCGCGGAGGTCCCCCAGACGAAGGCGTCGACCGTGCCCTGCGCCCTCGCCCGCTGAGCCGGCGGGAGGTCGCGGCTGAGCATGCCGCTGCCCCCGACGAACACCAGGTTCCAGCCGTAGCCCAGCAGGAACATCGCGACCGGGATTCCCACGTGATGCGAATCGGGGGCGCCGATCGCGGTGACCGCCGCGACGGCGAGCGTGCCGATCCCGCCGAAGATGGCCGCGCGGCCACCCCAGCGGTCGGTGATCCAGCCGGACAACGGCGCCAGCGCGAACATCCCGATCAGATGCGCGCTCAGCACCCAGCCGACGACGTCGAGTCCCTGGCCGTGCTGGTGCAACTGGACCGGGGTCATCGTCATCACCGCCACCATGGCCACCTGGGCGCCGACCATCGCCACGAGCGGCCCGAGGATCACCGGGTTCCGCACGGACATCCGTTCCCGCCTCGGCACTCCCTCCACCGGGGCGGCGAGACCGCGCGGCAGGGTGGCCACGGCGGCCACCGCGATGGCCACGACGACCGCACCCGCCACGATCGGACCGGACAGGGCCGGCAGTTCGGCGGCCTCCGCCCGCGCCGCGGCGGGCGCGATCAGCGCGGGCCCGGCGACCGCGCCGACGGTCCCCGCCCAGACCATTGTGGACAGTGCGAAACCCTTGCGGTGCTCGGGAGACAGGTCGGCGGCCGTGTACCGCGAGAACTGCGCACCGCTGTTGCCGAAGCCGATCAAGGGCATCCCCGCCACCAGCGCGAGCACGGACCCGCCGAGCACCCCCGCGAACGAGATCAGCGCGCCCGCCACGGCGGCGCCGTACATCAGCACCAGGACGAACCTCCTGCCGTAGCGGGCGGCCAGCGCTCCCGACGACAGCGAACCCGCCGCGGAACCGAGTACCAGCACGGCGTTCGGCAGCCCGCTCCACGCGGCGCCGGCGTGCTCCACCACGATCAACGCCGCCGTGGTCGACAGGCCGACGACCGCGGTACTGAGACAGGCGACGCCCACGAAGAGCGCGATCATCGGTTTCATGATTCAAATCTAGGGATTCCGGAGGCCCCGGCGAATAGGCTGATGAAGGCCTCGCGGGGGTGCGAGGCCCATCATGAAAGGAATCCGGGCGCGATGACCTTACGATCGGAAAGAGCGCTGGACGACCTCGACTGGCGGCTCGTCGAAACACTCCAGGGCGACGGGCGGCTCTCGTTCAAGGAACTGGGCCGCCGCGTCAACCTCTCCGCGCCCGCGGTCGCCGAACGGGTCCGGCGGCTGGAGGAGGCCGGCGTCATCACCGGGTACCGCGCCCAGGTCGACGCGCGGCGCGCCGGGTACGACCTGCAGGCGTTCGTCGAGATGCGCTGCTCGCTCGGCAGTTGCCTGCTGCGCACCAGCAAGTCGGAGGACTACCCCGAAGTGGTCGAACTGCACCGGCTCAGCGGTGACCGCTGCACCATGCTGAAGGTGCGGGCGGTATCGCTCGAACATCTCGAAGGCCTCTTCGAACGGCTGGGCAAACACGGCGAGATCAGATCGTCGGTGGTGTTGTCGACGCAGTACGAGGGCAGGCCGGTCGGTCCGCCGGTCGAGGACTTCCTCAAGGCGACCAGGAGCGAGGGCTGGAGCGTCTGACCACCGGTCAGGAATCGAGAAGCGAGCGCCTGCGTACTCACCTAGCGTGATCACCGAACGTTCGAAGAGGACGAACGGCTCGAAACTGGTTAGATCGAGCCCGGTGAGGCTGACGGACCGTACACGCGGCCCACATGAGGATGGAGACACGATGAGCAAGACCACCAGGCCGCAGCCGCCCGAGGAGCACCCCGCCGACAGCCACGACCTCATCCGCGTGCTGGGCGCCCGCGAGAACAACCTCAAGGACGTCGCGGTCGAGCTGCCGAAACGGCGCCTGACGGTGTTCACCGGTGTCTCCGGCTCTGGTAAGAGCTCGCTGGTCTTCGACACGATCGCGGCCGAGTCGCAGCGGATGATCAACGAGACCTACAGCACCTTCGTGCAGGGCTTCATGCCGACGCTGGCCAGGCCGGACGTCGACGTGCTCGACGGCCTCACCACCGCGATCATCGTCGACCAGCAGCGGATGGGTTCCGACCCGCGCTCGACGGTCGGCACCGCCACCGACGCCAGCGCGATGCTGCGCATCCTCTTCAGCCGGATCGGGAAGCCGCACATCGGCTCGCCGCAGGCCTTCTCCTTCAACGTCGCCTCGATCTCCGGTGCGGGCGCCGTCACCGTCGAGAAGGGCGGGCGGACCACGAAGGAACGCCGCGAATTCAGCATCACCGGCGGGATGTGCGCACGCTGCGAAGGCCGGGGCAAGGTCAACGACATCGACCTCACCGCGCTCTACGACGACACCAAGTCCCTCAACGAGAACGCGCTGACGATCCCCGGTTTCTCCATGGACGGCTGGTACGGCCGCATCCTCCGCGGCTGCGGTTTCTTCGACCCCGACAAGCCGATCAAGAAGTACACCAAGAGGCAGCTGGACGACCTGCTCTACAAGGAGCCGGTCAAACTCAAGATCGAGGGCATCAACCTGACCTACTCGGGGCTGATCCCCACCATCCAGAAGTCGTTCCTGTCCAAGGACCGGGAGGCGATGCAGCCGCACATCCGCACCTTCGTGGACCGGGCGGTCACCTTCACCGTCTGCCCCGAATGCGACGGCACCCGGCTCAGCGAGCTCGCGCGGTCTTCGAAGATCAAGCGGATCAACATCGCCGACGCGTGCGCGATGCAGATCAGCGACCTCGCCGACTGGGTCCGCGGGCTCAAGGAGCCGTCGGTGGCACCGCTGCTGGAGAAGCTGCAGCACACGCTCGACTCCTTCGTGGACATCGGCCTCGGCTACCTGTCCCTCGACCGGCCGTCCGGCACGCTTTCCGGCGGTGAGGCGCAGCGCACGAAGATGATCCGGCACCTCGGCTCCTCGCTCACCGACGTCACCTACGTCTTCGACGAGCCCACCATCGGCCTGCACCCGCACGACATCCAGCGGATGAACAACCTGCTGCAGCAGCTGCGCGACAAGGGCAACACGGTGCTGGTCGTCGAGCACAAGCCGGAGACCATCGCCATCGCCGACCACGTCGTCGACCTGGGCCCCGGCGCGGGCACGGCGGGCGGGACGATCTGCTTCGAGGGCACCGTCGAAGGCCTGCGCGCCAGCGACACCAGCACCGGCAGGCACCTCGACGACCGGGCTTCGCTCAAGGACGGCGTCCGCAAGCCCACCGGCAAACTGGAGATCCGCGGCGCGGACCGGCACAACCTCCGGAAGGTGAACGTCGACGTCCCGCTCGGCGTCCTCTGCGTCGTCACCGGTGTCGCGGGCTCCGGCAAGAGTTCCCTGATCCACGGCTCGATCCCCGCCGCCGAGGGCGTGGTTTCGGTCGACCAGACCCCCATCCGCGGCTCGCGGCGGAGCAACCCGGCCACCTACACCGGCCTGCTCGAACCGATCCGCAAGGCCTTCGCCAAGGCCAACGGCGTGAAGCCCGCGCTGTTCAGCGCCAACTCCGAGGGCGCCTGCCCGAACTGCAACGGCGCGGGCGTCATCTACACCGACCTCGGCATGATGGCGGGGACCGCGACCACCTGTGAGGAGTGCGAAGGCAGGCGCTTCCAGGCGTCGGTGCTGGAGTACACCTTCGGCGGCAAGAACATCAGCGAGGCGCTCGCGATGCCGGTGTCCGAAGCCGAGAAGTTCTTCGGCGAGGGCGAGGGGCGCATCCCGGCCGCGCACGCCATCCTCGGCAGGCTCAAGGACGTCGGGCTCGGCTACCTCAGCCTCGGCCAGCCGCTCACCACGCTCTCCGGCGGTGAACGGCAGCGGCTGAAGCTCGCGACGCACATGGGCGACAAGGGCGGCGTCTACGTCCTCGACGAGCCCACCACCGGTCTGCACCTGGCCGACGTCGAGAACCTGCTCGGCCTGCTGGACCGGCTCGTCGACGCGGGCAAGTCCGTGATCGTGATCGAGCACCACCAGGCGGTCATGGCGCACGCCGACTGGATCATCGACCTCGGCCCCGGCGCCGGCCACGACGGCGGCAAGATCGTCTTCGAGGGCACGCCATCGGACCTCGTCGCGGCCGGGTCGACGCTCACCGGGGAACACCTGAAGGCCTACATCGGCAAGTGACCGACGCCCCTCCTCCCCCGCGTTTAGTGGCATAGCGCGTGACATGAAAGGCCCGTTACTTGCAAATTTTGCAAGTAACGGGCCTTTCATGTCACGCGCGTGGGGGAAGGCACGGCCGTCAGCCTCGAAGCATCTCCGCAATTAGTCCTCTAGTTGCGAAAGGCGCTAGCCGTCGCTGTCGAGGCCGTCGCGGTCGGCCCACTCGAGCAGGGTGTCCAGGGAGTACGCGGTGTCGTCGATGCCCGCGTGCAGGTCGCCGAGTTCGGCGAAGCGCGCGGGAACGGTGGCGATGGTGCACTCCCGCGGCTCGACGTCGTCGACCTCGTCCCAGGTGATCGGGGTCGAAACGACGGCTTCGGGCACGCCGCGGACCGAGTAGGCGCTCGCGATCGTGTGGTCCCGGGCGTTCTGGTTGTAGTCGACGAACAGCTTCGCGGGATCGCGGTCCTTGCGCCACCAGGTGGTGGTGACCTCGTCGGGCATCCGGCGCTCGACCTCGCGCGCGAAGGCGAGCGCCGCCCGGCGGACCTCCTGGAAGCCCCAGCGGGGTTCGATCCGGACGTAGACGTGCAGGCCGGCGCCGCCGGACGTCTTCGGCCAGCCGACGATGCCGAGTTCGTCCAGGATCTCGCGGACGGTGTGGGCGACCTTCCGCACGGTGGAGAACGGGCAGTCGGGCATCGGGTCGAGATCGATCCGCCACTCGTCGGGCCGTTCGGTGTCGGCGCGGCGGGAGTTCCAGGGGTGGAACTCGACGGTCGACATCTGCACCGCCCAGATCACGTCGGCGGGATGCGTGACGCACAGTTCGTGGGCGTGCCTGCCGGAAGGGAAGTCGACGCGGACGGTCTGCAGCCAGTCCGGGGCACCGTTCGGGACGCGCTTCTGGTGGACCTTCTCCCCCGAGACGCCGGACGGGAACCGGTGCAGCATGCACGGCCGCTCCCGCAGTGCCCGCACGATCCCGTCGCCGACCGCGAGGTAGTACCGGACGAGGTCCAGCTTGGTCTCGCCCCGCGCCGGGAAGTAGACGCGATCCGGGTTCGAGACGCGCACGGTCCGGTCGCCGACCTCGATCTCCACCGCCGAGCTTTTCGCCATGCAGGCAAACTAACCCGAACCTGCCAGGATGGCGGCATGGCGCAACGGACCCGCGCGGAGGCACTGTCCCGCGAACGCATCGTCGAGGCGGCCGTCGCGCTGCTCGACGCGGACGGCGAAAGCGGGCTGACCTTCAAGACGCTGACCGAACGCCTCTCCACCGGCGCCGGGGCGATCTACTGGCATGTGCCGAACAAGGGCGAACTGCTCAACGCCGCCACCGCGTCGGTCATCGCGGGTGCGCTGGCCACGGAGCCCTCAGGCTCGCCCCAGGACGAGATCCGCGCCATCGCGCTCGGCCTGTTCGACGCGATCGTCCGGCACCCATGGCTTTCCCCGCAGCTCGCCGTCCAGTTTTCCCGCAGCCCTTGGGGGTCGGTGACGCCGCAGATCTTCGAAACCCTCGGACAACGGGTCAGCGCTTTGGGCGTACCCGAAGCCACCTGGTTCACGGCGACCTCGGCGCTGATGCACTACATCTTCGGCGCCGCCGGGCAGAACGCCGCGAACGCCCGCGTCCTCGTGGAAGTGGACCGGGCCGAATTCCTCCACGCGGCGGCGAGCGCGTGGGAGAACCTCGATTCCGACCGGTTCCCGTTCATGAAGTCCATCGCCGATCAGGTGCGTGAGCACGACGACCGCGAGCAGTTCCTCACCGGGATCGACCTCATCCTCACCGGCATCACCGCCGGTGCTTGAGCGTCAGCCCTTCCGGCGCCTGGCCCTATGGATCGTCGCGACCATGACGGCGAAGACCGTGCCGAGGAAGGTCAGGTCCACCGCGGGCACCCAGCGGACGTCGCCGCCCTTGAGCACGTACGCGCCGACAGGACGCGCGGCCAGCATGAAACCGCCGCCCTCGCCCTCTTTGCCCTGTTCGGTGCCGTGCCCGCCGCCTCCGCCGCCGATGATGCTCGCCGCCGGGATCACCACGACGCCGTCTTTCTCGACCGGCTCGCCGTAGACACGCCGGACGGTCAGGTTGTCACGCATGGTGCCGACGACCTTCTCGAGTCCCATTCAGGCCCCCACCCTGTCCAGTTCAAGTGTGATCGCGCCACGCAGGAGCTCCCGCGCCCTGTCCAGATCCATCGAACCAGAAAGCCACCGCTCGCTGAGTCCTTCGACCAGGCTGGTGAGCCGTTCGGCGGCGTTCTCGGCCTCGGCCCCGGCGTCGTGGACGCGCCGGATCACCTCGGCGACCTCGGCCACCCAGACCCGGGTCGACTCCGCCAGCGGTTCGCGCAGCTCGGGGGTGAAGACCGCGCTGGCGCGTAGTTCGCCCCAGGCGGTGCTGTTCTCCCGCACCGCCTGCGTGTCCTGGAGTTCCCCGAACAGCATGAGTTCCAGCTCCGTACGGGAATCGACGGCCCCGGCCGCGGCCTCCTCCGTGTACCCCGCGGCACGGTCGCTGACGAACTCGAGGGTCTTCCGGAGCAGCCCGGCGCGATTGGTGAAGTGGTAGTAGATCAACGACGTCGAGATCCCGGCCTCGGCCGCGATCTTCTCGACCCGCAGGCCCCGCACGCCGCTGCGCGCGATCACCCGCACGGCCGCTTCCAAGATCTTCTGCTGACGTTCGAACACGGGTGTTCACCCTAGCGGTTTCGTCCTGACTGAATTTTCAGTCAGGATGCTATCGTGTCGTCACCGGTTCAGCCAAGGAGTGCACAGTGTTCGATTCGTCCCTACCCCGCCGCACGGTCCTGCGTGCCCTGACAGCGATCGGCGCCGTCTCGGTCGGGAGCTCGGCGTGTTCGTCGAGCCCCTCGGCGCCCGTGCCCGCTCCGACGACCGGGTCGCCGGAGCCCGCCGCCGCGGCGGCCCGCAAACTGGGCGCCGAATGGGAAAGCCACGCGCGCACCTTCATGTCCTGGCCGGCGTCGAAGTCCATTTGGGCGGAAGACCTGCCCGCCGTCCGCGAGGAGATCGCCGGCCTGGCCAAGGCGATCGCCGGCTACGAACCGGTGGTGCTCCTCGCCCGGCCCGAACACGCGGACACCGCCCAGCAGGCGTGCGGCGACACGGTCGAGGTCGTCCCGATCCCCGTCGACGACCTGTGGGCGCGCGACACCGTCCCCGTGTTCGTGGAAGAGGCGGGCAAGGTCGCGGGAGTCGACTTCAACTTCAACGGCTGGGGCGACAAGCAGAAGCCGCACGACAAGGACAACGCCGTCGCGCGGTCGGTGCTGGGCAAGTACGGACTGGCCCGCACCGAAACCTGGATCACCGCGGAAGGCGGTTCGTTCGAGACCGACGGCGCCGGGACGCTGATGGTCACCGAAAGCTCACTGGTCAACGACAACCGCAACAAGGGCAAGAGCCGCCAGGAGATCGAAGACGAGCTGAAGAAGGTGCTCGGCGTCCGGAAGGTCATCTGGTTCGCGGGCGTCCGCGGCGAGGACATCACCGACGCCCACGTCGACTGCCTGGCCCGGTTCACCGCGCCCGGCGTCGTACTGCTCGACAAAGCCGCGCCCGGCACCCCGCCGGACTCGTGGTCCCGCGCGGCCGATCAGGCGAGGTCGGTACTGGCGGGCGCCACCGACGCCGACGGCAAACCCTTCAAGGTGATCGACCTCGTCCAGCCGGATCCGGACAAGGTCGAAGGCTACGGCGAGGACAGCGTGATCTCGTACGCCAACTTCTACGTCGCGAACAAGTCGGTCTTCGTGCCGAAGTTCGGCGACGCCGCGGCGGACGAGCGTGCACAGGAGATCCTGCGCGAGCAGTTCCCCGGCCGCGAGATCGTGCCGGTGAAGATCTCGACCATCGCCTCGGGCGGCGGCGGGATCCACTGCTCGACGCACGACCAGCCGGGTCAGCCTTCCTGAGGCAGCACCGACATCACTTCGGACACCGGGCGCAAATGCTGCTCCAGCAACCGTGACGCCTCTTTCGCGTCATGGTCGTTCAGGGCGGCGACCAGTTCCCGGTGTTCGGAGTTGATCACCGTCAGCCGTTCCGGGCGGGCCTCCAGCGCGCGGACGGTGACACGCTGCTGACGCGAACGGAGCGTGTCGTACAACTCGGTCAGGACGGTGTTGCCCGCGGCGTTCACGATGGCGCGATGGAACCGGCGGTCGAATCCCGAAACGGCGAACCAGTCGCGTTCGGCACCCGAGCGCACCATCCCTTCGATGAGTTCCGGCAGTTCGGCGGGAGCACCGGCCCGGTTCGCGCAGAGCGTCGCGATGGCGTGGCCTTCGATCAGCCGCCTGCTCTGGTAGACCTCTTCCAGTTCCCGGGAAGTGACCGTGCGCACCTGGGCGCCCTTGCGCGGCAAGAGGCTGATGAACCTTTCGGCGGCCAGGCGGTGGAACGCTTCGCGAACCGGCGTCCTGGACACGCCGACGACGCCGGAAACCCACATTTCGTCGAGGAAGCGGCCGCCTTCGAGCTCGCCCGAGATGATTCCGTCGCGCAGCCACGTGTAGACCCGCTCGCGCGCCGGGCCGCCCCCTTCGGCGGTCACAGTCATCTCGCTCCCCCTCTATGCCGTTACTTTCCGCGACCGAGCCTACACCTGGACCAGCCAAGTATCCATCATGTATACAAGACTTCCACCTATCGGAAGGGGTCCCATGGTGCACGTCGCGGTGGCGCAGTTCGCGCCCGGCAACGACAAGGAAGCCAACCTCGCCCGCGTCGCCTCCCTCGTCGGCGAAGCGGCCGACCGCGGTGCGCGGGTGGTCGTGCTGCCCGAGTACTCGATGTTCACCGTACCGACGATGAGCCGGGAATTCGTGACCTCGGCCGAAGAACTCGACGGTCCGTTCGTCACCGAACTGCGTGGTCTCGCGAAGGACCGGCAGATCACCGTCGTCGCGGGCGTCAACGAAGCGCTCCCCGGCGGCGAGCGGATCTCGAACACACTGGTCGCGGCCGGTCCCGACGGGGCGATCGCCGCGCTCTACCGCAAGCTGCACCTCTACGACGCCTTCGGTTTCCGCGAATCGGAACTGGTCCGGCCCGGTGACATCGAAGCGCCGGAGACGTTCGAGGTCGACGGGATCGTCTTCGGTCTCCAGACCTGCTACGACCTGCGGTTCCCGGAAGTCACCCGCCGCCTGGTCGACGCGGGCGCGGACGCGGTCCTGCTGCCCGCCGAGTGGATGCCCGGCCCGCTCAAGGAGGACCACTGGACCACGCTGGTCCGGGCGCGGGCGATCGAGAACACGATCTACCTCGTCGCGGCGGGGCAGGCGGCGCCGACCGGATCGGGGCACAGCATGATCGTCGATCCGATGGGCGTCGTCGTCGCCTCGCTCGGCGAGCGGACGGGAACCGCGACCGGCGAGGTCTCCGCCGAGCGGATCTCCGAGGTGCGCGCCAAGAACCCGGCCCTGCACCTGCGCCGATTCGCCGTCACCCCGAAGTCCTGAGTATCTTCTGACCCGGAGGTCCGTTCGTGAAGACACGCCCTCGGGCGTGGTGACGCGGCTTCCGTTCGCCTGGGTGCCGGGTGGCCGCCCGGCACCCAGGCTCTTCCGTCACGGCACCAGCAGTCCCCAATGGACGGCCCACGGAACGAACAGGACGGCTCCTGCCAGCAGCAGCCCGACGCGGACTCCCCCGCGGTCCTTCCGCCGCCACCACGAAACCGCCGTCACCACACCGGCGATGACGACGCCCACCGCGAGCAGTTGCAGCGCGAGCCACGGCAGCGTCCGTCCGAAAAGGACCGGACCCGGTGCCATCGCCGCCCCCGTCGTCAGGACGATGTAGTAGCCGAGGAATCCCGCCGTGGCGAGCAGACCGGTCGACGCCAGCCAGCGCGCGGGCCGCGCGAGCGGCACTTCCTTGCGGCGCCGGAACAACGCCGTCACCGGGTAGGCGGCGAACGCCAGCAATGCCAACGCCCAGACGGCGATCTGCAGCCACGGCGCCTCGTACCACGAGAGCGGTGCCAGGGCGACGCTCTGACTCGCTTGCCCGGGCGGCGGATCCGAGGACGGCCGGACGGGCCCGTCGTCGAGTCCGTTCACCCACGTCCCGACGAGATCGAGGTAGCCGGGAGCGAAACCGTCGAGCTTGTCGAAGCCGTCGGTGGTCCGCCGGAGCCCGTGCTGGGCCTGGGGAAACACCTTCAGCGTGTACTGCGGGTTCCCGGCCCGTTCCAGTGTTTCCCGGAAGATCCGGACGGCTTCGCCGGGTGGGGTGAGCCGGTCCAGCTCACCCCACAGCCCGAGAACAGGCTGCCGCACCTTCTCCAGCACCGGCACCGGGTCGTACCCGGCCTCGGGGAACACACCGGCGCCCGCGAGGGTCCGCATGTTCGTCGACGCCACCATGTCCACCATCGAGCCCTCGACCCCGCCGTGCCGCAGGTAGGTCTCGAGGGCCCAGGACTGCTGACGGTCGGGCGAGACCCCGTTGGCGCCGACGGTGATCGCGAAAGCGACGTCCTTCGACTTCGACGCCGCCAAGGGCGCGACCCAGCCCCCTTCGCTCAAGCCCCAGACCCCGACGCGGGCCGGATCCACGCCAGGGCGCGAGCGCAGCGCCTGGACCGCGGCCAGCGCGTCGTCGGCCAGTACCGAGTAGTCCCGCTCGAACAGGGAATAGCCTTCGGTCCGCTTGTCGTAGATCAGCGTCGCGATCCCCGCCTTGGCGAAGGCTTCGGCCTCGGCGCGGTAGTCGTCCCGGTCGTGTTCGCCCGAGCCGTGCACCATGACGATGCCCGGCACCGGGCCGCCCCCTTCCGGCGCGACCACCGTTCCGCGCAAGGTCACGCCGTGGCTGGTGAACGAGACGTCGCCGGCCGGAGCGGCGACGGGTGCGGGCGACGACACCGCCATGACGGCCGCGAGCAGCGCGGCGATCATCGCCTGCTCACCCGGACCACCTCGAGCGACGGCGACGCGAGGATGTCCTTCTCGCAGTACCGTTCGGTGACCCAGTGCTTGCGCGCGTACAGCTCCGTCTGGTCGCTGTGGTGCGCGGATTCCGGGTTCGCGGACTGCGAATAGGTCAGCAACGTCGTCGTGTCCGGGCAGCCGGTCCCGGTGAACGCCACGACGTGCAGATACGTCCCGCCGTGCACGATCTCGGTGTAGCCGCGAGCCGGATCCCACGGCCCGCCCAAGGAGTTGTAGACCCCGCGCCCGGCCGTCCCGCCGCCGAGCGGGATCTTCTTGCCGTCGCGCTCGACATAGTGATGGTCACCGTAGGGCGCGTCGAGCGGGATCTTCGCCGCCGTCAGCTCGGCGACGGCGTCGGTGAGCGCCTTGCGGATCGCCGCGTTCCCGGTGTCGAGAGTGTTCGGGGTGTGGACGGGATCCTTGACGTCGAACGGCACCTTCCAGACGGCGGGCCCCATCCGGTCCGCTCGGGACCAGAAGCGGTCGAACAGCAGCGCGCCCCGGCTCCCGGCGTCGGAACGCCCGTCCCAGGCGGCCAAAGCGGCGCACGCGGCGTCCATTCCCGGCATCGCGGCGCACATCGTGACGACGTCGGCCCGCACGAGTTCGGCCGCATGGTCGCGATGCGAGTACATCAGGTCCCGCATGGCCTGCCCGGTGAAGCCGCCCTTCTTCAGCTGATCGGCGATCTCGACGAAGCCGCCCCGGGTCCGCAGGTTCTGCTCGGTGCGGACCGGGCCCACGATCCTGGGGAACCCGGTCCTGGGCGCGGCCGGATTGAACAGCCAGTAGCTGTCGTTCGAGTTCGCCAGGTAGTCGTCCCTGCTCAGGCCCGGAAGACTGGACGGACCGAAGACTCCGGGCCGCAGCGCGTCACGGTCGCGACCCCAAGCGCAGGCCGTCCTGGAGCCGTCGAGTACCGCGATCCCGTCGGCGTCGAAGAGTTCCTTGCCCAGCGGAGTGTTGCAGCGCGCCGCCTTCTCGTCGGTGACGTGCGGAACGCCGTGGATCTGGCTGTATTCGACGCGGCCGCGATCGTCGGTGGCGAGGATGTTCATCCAAGGCAGCCCTTGCGTCTTGCGGACCGAGTCGATCATCTCCCCCGCCGTCCGGCCTCGGGCGATCTCGAACATGGAGTTCGTCATCCCGAGGTTCCCGGCGTTGGCGTCCGCGATCGCGAAGGCGCTCGATGCCGTCCACGGCAGTTCTCGTTGCCCGAGCCGGGTGGTCACCGGACCGTATCTGGTCGTCCACTGTGGACGCACGACGCGCTCCAGGGTGCCGTCCGCCTTGCGCGACAGGACACTCACGTCGTTGCGCCGCATCCGCTCGGGCTTCCCGTCGACCAGGTACGTCGTCGGCGAGCCGGGCACGAGCTTCAACTCGAACAGCGTGTACGTGCGGGTCGTGTCGGTGGCCGTGCCACTCCAGGCCGCGGTTTCGTTGTGCCCCAGCCACATCAGCGGGATACCGGGGATACCGGCGCCGCTGACGTTGAGCTTGCCCGGCAGGCTCAGCTGCGACTGCCACAGCCTGGTCCCGCTCGACTGCCACGGCAGATGCGGGTTGGCCAGCGAGA
This sequence comes from Amycolatopsis sp. lyj-90, assembly GCF_046549035.1. Taxonomy (NCBI): domain Bacteria; kingdom Bacillati; phylum Actinomycetota; class Actinomycetes; order Pseudonocardiales; family Pseudonocardiaceae; genus Amycolatopsis; species Amycolatopsis sp. lyj-90. The sequence goes on along the minus strand of NZ_JAJPWP010000004.1, from coordinate 173,035 downwards.
CACCTCGTCCGTTCGCCGAAGCGGCCGAACCGATCGCGATGGCGTTGCTGCCGATGCCGGTCTCCCCGGTCATCCGCTCACGACCCGTGCCCGCGGGCGGGGCTCCCGGCAGCGACGCGGTGATCGAATCCGCGAGCCCGCCCTGCCCGAAGATCATCCCGATCGCGTGGCTGTGCCGGTGGACGTCGAGTTCGGTGATCGGCTTCAGCCAGCCGGCGCCCCGGCAGGCCGGGTCGGTGATCTCCCCGGTGCGCAGGTACTTGTTGACGCCCTCGACGTAACCGCGGATCAGTTCGCGGACCTCGCGGTACGGCCCGCGCGGCGCGGGCTCGCCCAGCAACCGCTCGACGGCGCCGCTTTCGTTGAGACCTTGGAAATACAGGTCACTGGCGAGGTTCGTGCTCGCCTGGCTCACCCCGCTCGTCGGCGGCGCGTCCGGGCCCAGCCAGCGGGATCGCTCGGCCCGCGTCGTGACCGCGACGTCCGCGATCGCGCAGATGTTGTCCTTGGCGGCGGCGTACCCCTGCCCGAAGCCCAGGTTCACGTAGTCGTTCGCGACGATGTGCGGGATGCCGTATTCGGTGTAGCGGATGGTGGCGTCCGCCCGGGATACCCCGTCCGGCGGTTGCGCGGCCGTCGCGGTCCCCGCCGCGAGCAGGCTCATCGCGGCGCCTGCGGCCGCGATCCGTTTCCAGAGCAGCATGCTGCTCCCCCTTTGTGTGTGGAGTCGTTCGTGAAGACACGCCGTCCGGCGTGGTGACGCGATACCGGTGGTCGAGTGGCCGCTCTCCCACCGGTGTTTCAGCTCCCCCTCCTTACTCCTCGTCCGGATCCGGGAACGCCGTCCAGCGCACGTACACCTTTCGCGCGTCCGGACCGGGTTCCGGCCGCCAATAGCGGCGCAACAAGTCCAGGTACTCCTCCCAGAACTGCTTCAGCTCCTCGATGTTCACGTGGACCGCGCCCCGGGAGAAGACCAGCGCGTCACCCCAATCGCCCAGCTCACCGCGGCGTTCGATGAACCGCGCCATCTGCTCGAGGTCCTCGGTGAACGCGGCACGCTGCGCCTCGTCGAACACCGCGCGCATCTCTTCGCTCTGCTCGCTGTGCCGGGGCCAGCGGATGTCGCGCTGCCGGGCGCGCCACCAGCGTTCCTTGCCGTGCGCGAGCTCCGGCGCCTCGTCGATGAAGTCGTACTTCGCCAGTTCTCGCAGGTGATAGCTGGTCGCGCCCGAACTCTCCCCCAGTTCCTTGGCCAGCTTCGTCGCCGTCGCGGGCCCACGGCCCAGCGCCTCCATGATCCGCCTGCGCAACGGGTGCATCACCGCCTTCAGTACGGCGGCGTCGGTGATCTCTTCGGGCGGCGGCGGACCGGTCATGGCACCAAGGTACCGCGTGCAAAGGAGATTGTGCAAAGACTTCTTTGCACGCGGTTCAGACCACGTTGTTGAAGTGCCCGAGGATTCTGCTGACGTTTCGGTGAACTCAGCGTGAAATTGACAACTTCACTACGAAGGTCTTGTGCCGGGCGGACGAAAACCCGGCAGGTTCACAGGTTTTTCGTTGCGTCCTCCCCGAAATTCGGTTGTATCGGATAGTTTTGCCCGGAGTCGACCTAGCGGGAGAAAACATGCCGAAGCACCGCCCTCGACAGACGGACAGGCTGTCCGCCCGGCACCGGACGGCCTTCGCGCTCGCCGGTGGCGCGCTCGCCGTCCTGCCCGCGGTCACCGCGTCGGCGGGTCCCGACACGCCGATCGCCGCACCGAAGCCGGCCGCGCCGCAGAACCAGGCCGCGGCCTGGCAGCCGCCGGTGGGCACGGTCCCGGAGATCGCCGTCGACGGAAGCCTCCCCGAGCCCCCCAATCCCGATCCGCTGATCGTCCCCGGCGGCACCGGCAACGTCGGTGGCTCGTTCGCGCCGTCGGGCGCGCTCGGTATCCCGGCGAGCATGATGAAGGCCTACAAGAACGCGGCCGACATCCTCGCGAAGGAACTGCCCGGTTGTCACATCGACTGGGCGCTGATCGCGAGTATCGGCCGGATCGAGTCCAACCACGCGCGCGGCGGCTACGTCGACGCCAAGGGCAACACCCTCGAACCGATCCTCGGCCCGCAGCTCAACGGCGCCGGCCCGTTCGCGGCCATCCCGGACACCGACGGCGGCAAGTACGACGGCGACACGGTCTGGGACCGCGCCGTCGGCCCGACGCAGTTCATCCCCTCCACCTGGAAGGGCTACGCCTCCGACGGCAACGGCGACGGCGAGTCGAACCCGAACAACATCTACGACGCGACGCTGGGCTCGGGCCGCTATCTCTGCTCGGGCGGTGTCGACCTGACGTCGGAGCAGACCCAGCGCGTGGCCGTGTACCGCTACAACCACTCGCTGTCCTATGTGGACACCGTGATCCGGTGGGCGGTCTCCTACCGCGGCGGCGTCGCGACGTTCCCCGACAGCCAGGTCCCCGTCGGCGCCCCGGACTCCTCGGACGTCGCCGCGGGCACGCCCGGCGGCCAGGTCCCGGTGCCCACCCTGCCCGGCACTCCCCCGCCCGGCACGACCACGCCGCCGCCGAACCCGCTGCCCGGCTCGTCGTTCCCGCCGAGCAGCAGCACACCGCCGCCGAGCAGCTCTTCGCCGACGAAGCCGACAAGCACGCCGCCTTCGTCGACACCGCCCTCGTCGACACCGCCTTCGAGCACGCCTCCGTCCTCGACGCCGCCGCCGTCCAGCACCACGACGACCCCGCCGCCGTCCTCGACTCCGGCCGGGAACACCGGTGAGGCGACGCCGACCAGCTCCGCCTCCCCCACGCCGTAACGACTCGTGAGTGGTACGGACGGTTAGAACCGTCCGTACCACTCACGAGGTTGGAACGTCCGGAATGTCCTGAAGCCGCCCCGCGTTACCGCTTCTCGTAGCTCATCAACCGAGAGAAGCGAGACACGAATGTCGTCTTTCGTCATGACCGCCGAAGAACGGGAAACCTTCCTGAGCGAGGTTCACATCGGGGTCTTGGCCGTCGAGCGGGAAGGACGGGCCCCGCTGGCCGTACCGGTCTGGTATGACTACGAGCCCGGCGGCGAACTCCTGATCTGGATGGACGGCGGTTCGGTCAAGGACAAGGCGATCAAGAAGGCGGGCAGGCTCAGCCTGGTCGCGCAGACCGAGACCTTCCCCTACAAGTACGTCACGGCCGAGGGTCCGGTCATCGCCAACGACGTGCCGCCCACCCGCGAGCAGGCGTTGAAGATCGCGCACCGCTACCTGCCGGAGGCCGAGGGAACGGCGTACGTCGACGGCTCGCTCAGCGACAACTCCGTGCTGGTGCGGGTCCGTCCGGAGAAGTGGCTGAGCAACGACCAGTCCAAGGCCTGACGCCTGAGGGGGTCCCGGCCGCCACAGGGGCAACGACCGGGACCCCGTCATCAGCCCGCGATGGGCTCGAACTCGACGACGCTGTCGAGCGCCTTGCCCATCGCGGCGTTCCCTTCGCGTTCGATCATGATCTCCACCAGCACCGGCCGTGACGTCCGCTCGGCCTCCTTGCGCGCCCATTCCAGCGACGCCCGGATCTCGCCAGGCTCGGTCACGCGGGTCCCGGCGCAGCCGTAGGCCTCCATGACCTTCACGTTGTCCGTGCCGTTCTTGTCGTAGTGGATGTCGACCTCGAAGTTCATCTCGTAGCCGGTCTCGGCCTGCCGGATGAGCCCCAGGTACTCGTTGTTGAGCATGATCAGCACGAATCCGACGTCGTACTGCGCGGCCACCGCCAGCTCCTCCACCAGGAACTGGAACGAGTAGTCCCCGACGACGCCGACGACTTCGGCCTCCGGCTTCGCCTTCTTGACGCCGATCGCGGCCGGGATCTCCCAGCCGAGCGGGCCCGCCTGGCCGCACACCTGGTAGTGGCGCGGCTTGTGCGCGCGCTGGAACTGCCCGGACCAGATCTGGTAGAGCCCGATCGCGGTGACGAAGTACGCGTCCTCGCCGTAGAACTCGTTGATCTCCTTGAACACCCGCGGCGCCTTGATCGGCGTGTCCTCGAAGTCCTCCCGCCGGGGCAGGCTCTCCTTCAGCTCACCGATCCGCCGCGGCCAAGCGCTGTCCCGTGCCGGAGAACGCTTCGACGCCGCCTCGATCAGCGCGTCCAGGAAGGCGCCCGTGTCCGACACGATCCCGAGGTCGGGCCCGAACACCTTGCCCAGCTGCGTCGGCTCGATGTCGACGTGGATGAACTTCCGGCTGCCGCGGTAGACGTCGAGGTCACCGGTGTGCCGGTCGCCGAACCGCGCGCCGAGCGCCAGCACCAGATCCGCTTCGAGGAAGGCCGCGTTCGCCCACCGCTGCGACGTCTGGATCCCGGCCATGCCGGCGAACAGTTCGTGATCCTCGGGGAAGGTCCCCTTGCCCATCAGCGTGACGCCGACCGGGACGCCGAGCAGTTCGGCCGCAGTCCGCAGCCGGTCGCTCGCGCCGCCGAGGACCACGCCGCCGCCCGCGAGGATCAGCGGCCGTTCGGCGGCAAGCAGCAGGTCGAGCGCACGCTCGACCCGGGCGGGCGACGGCGTCGCGACGATGACCGGCAGCGGCGAGTCGATGCTGGAGTCCCACTCGATCTCCTGCCGCTGGACGTCGATCGGCAGGTCGATGAGCACCGGGCCCGGGCGGCCGGACCGCGCGATCCGGAACGCTTCCCGGAACACCCAGGGCAGTTGCGCGGCTTCCTTGACCTGCACCGCCCATTTCGTCACCGGCTTGGCGATCTCGACGATGTCGACGGCCTGGAACGCCTCGGTGTGCAGCTTCCGCGAGTCGGCCTGCCCGGTGATGCAGATGATCGGGATCGAATCGGCCTGCGCGGTGTAGAGCCCGGTGATCATGTTCGTCCCGGCGGGCCCGGAGGTGCCGATCGCGACGCCGACGTTGCCGGTGGTCCTGGCCCACCCGTCGGCCATATGGGTCGCGCCTTCTTCGTGGCGCACGATCAAGTGCTCGATGCCGCTGCCCTGCATCGCGTGGTACAGCGGGAGGATCGCGGCACCGGGACAGCCGAAAGCGGTGTCGACGCCTTCACTGAGCAGGACGTCGACGACGGCCTGCATGGCGGGGATTCTGGGCATTCCTCACTCCTTGCTTTCCGCGCCGGACAGCGCTTCGACGACCTTCAGCAGGGCGGAGTGATCGAGCGAGCCGTGTCCCATCGCCCGTCCGGCGGCGACGAGCTGGGCGACCAGCCCGGTGATCGGCAGCGCGACGTCGGCCTGCCTGGCGGCGGCGAGCGCGATGCCCATGTCCTTGTGGTGCAGGTCGATCCGGAAACCCGGCGCGAATTCGCGCGCCACCATGGACTTCCGCTTGAGTTCGAGGATCCGGCTGCCCGCCAGGCCGCCCGCGAGGACGTCCAGTCCGACACCGGCGTCCACGCCGGACGCTTCGAGCAGCACGATCGCCTCGGCGATCAGTCCGTAGGTCCCGCCGACCACCAGCTGGTTCGCGGCCTTGACGACCTGGCCCGCACCGTGCGGCCCCACGTGGACGATCGTCTTGCCGACGGCCTCCAGGATCGGGAGCGCGGCCGCGAAATCGGCGTCGTCACCACCGGCCATAATGGACAGTGAGGCCTGCTCGGCGCCGGCCTGGCCACCCGAAACGGGCGCGTCCAGCACGCGGATCTCCCGTTCGGCGGCCCGCTCGGCCACCTCGATGGAGGTCTCCGGCCGGATCGTGCTCATGTCGATCAGCAGGGTCCCCGGTTTCGCCGACTCCAGCACCCCGCCCGCCGCCAGCACGACGGCCTCCACCTGCGGATGGTTGGGCAGCATGGTGATCACGACTTCCGCGCCCGCGACGGCGTCCGTGACCCCGTTCGCCGCCCGGCCGCCCGCGGCTTCCAGCCTCGCGAGCGCGTCCGCGTTCGTGTCGAAGCCGCTCACCTCGTGGCCCGCGGCGACGAGATGTCCCGCCATCGGCCCGCCCATGATCCCCAGGCCGATGAATCCCAGCTTGGTCATGCCAGTCCCCTTCGTTCGAAAGGCAGCCACGACAGCGACTCCGCGCTCGGCCCGTCGGGTTTGTACTCCACGCCGACCTGCCCGCGGTAGCCCGCCGTCTGCAGCTTTTCCAGGTATCCCTCGATGTCCAGCGTTCCGGTCCCCGGCTGGTGGCGCCCTGGGGCATCGGCGATCTGCACATGGCCGATCCGTCCGGTGTGGACGGTCGTGACCGTGTCGAGGTCGTCACCGTTGACCGCCAGGTGGTACAGGTCGGCCAGCAGCTTCACGTTGTCCCGCCCGAGTTCGTCGAGCACCTTGAGCACGTCGTCCGCGGTCTTGAGCGGATACTTCTCCGCCCCCGACAACGGTTCCAGGACGATCTCCGCGTCGATCCGCGCGGCCGCGTCCGACGCGAGCGCCAGATTCGACAGCCCCAGCTTGTCCTGCCCCGCCGGGTCGGCGCCGTCGATCCGGTTGCCGTAGAGCGCGTTGAACCGGCGGCAGCCGAGCCGCTCGCCGAGCTCGATCGCGGAGGCGATACCGGCGGCGAACTCGTCCTCGCGCCCGGGCCAGGTGACCAGACCGCGATCACCGCCGGCCATGTCGCCGGGGAAGAAGTTCAGCCCGGTCACCGCGACACCGGCCCGCTCGACCGACGCCACGAACGCGTCGGCCTCGACGGCGTCCGGCACCGGCGTCTCGAACGGCCACCAGTACTCGACAGCGGTGAAGCCCGCCGCCCGTGCCGCCTCCGCACGGTCGAGCAACGGCAACTCGGTGAAGACCAGCGACAGGTTCAGCACATAGGGCAGGGCATGACGCGAACCGGCAAGATCAACCATCGAAACCTCAGCAATTTCGCTCTGCGGAAACTTTCTTTCGCATATCGAGAATAGCCCGCTGACCTGCCATCGGTCAACGGGCTGTATACCGGCGAAGGAGGAGGGTGGGCGGGGCGCGAGCGTCGAGGGGGCGGCGGTGAGAGGTCGGTCCGGTTGGTCGTGAGTGGCGATTCGGGTTGGAGCGGAATCGCCACTCACGACCAACCCGACCCACACGGAACCGGCGCCCTGGTCGCTTGAAGTACGTGAAGGCCCCCATCCTTGCGTCTAGCGCAAGGAAGGGGGCCTTCACGCGCGGCCGCCGCGGCTGTTTGGTGCGGGTGGGGCGAAAGTGGCGGCCGTGGCGATCACGAAGGTAGTGAAGGCCTCCATCACTACTGTCAAGGTAGGCAAGGGGCCCTTCACGGCCCGGCCCCGTGAACGACCGCAGCCAGAAGCCGGGAGGTAACCAAAACACCCTCGGTTTTAACCCGAATCGCCACTCACGACCCCCTCGCCCCAGCACGGATCCGCCAGACGACAGCGTCGCGAAAGCGCCCTTCGCAACGTCCCGTCGAGCGGACTGGCGCTACGGCAATCGGGCAGGCGACGCGAGGACTGCCACCTCTTCACACCTGGCGATCAGGTTTCAGCCGAGCCGTAGGTCCACAGTGGACACATGTGCAGGCGTGGTCAGGCGAGACCGAGCGCGGGAAGACACTCCCGAACACCGGCCAGTTCGATGTCGTCGCGCCGGGCTCGTTCCCAGACGTCCCGGGTCAGCCGCCAGCACTGGATCTGCGCGACCTCGCCGCGGCGGGTGTCCCAGCTCGTGCCGTTCGGCTCGTAGCCCAGCGCGCGGGAAACCCGGTTGGAGGCGTTGTTGTCGGTGAACGCGTCGCTCGTCGCTTCCCGTGCGCCCAGCCCCGCGAAGGCCAGCTGCAGGACCGCCGCTCGCATCTCCGCCCCGATCCCGCGGCCGCGCCGACCCGGCGCCAGCCACTCCAGCAACTCGTCCGTCGCCCCGGCCAAGGTCAGCCGCGGCGTCCGCACCTCGAGGTTCAGCGGAGGCTACGTGTGAGTCACTCTCAAGACGGTAGGGGGACGCGGCGGCCGGGCGCACGCGCTTTTTCGTCGGACCCCCTCGCTACCGTCGGCCGTCATGGACACCACGCCCTTCCAGGCCCAGGTGCCGGAGTCCGAACTCGAAGACCTCCGAGACCGGCTCCGCCGCACCCGCTGGCCCGAAGACGAGACCGTCGGCGACTGGTCGCAAGGCGTCCCGGCCGGCTACCTGCGCAAACTGTGCTCGTACTGGGCGGAGACCTACGACTGGCGGGCCGCCGAGTCCCGGCTCAACGCGATTCCCCAATTCAAGACCGAGATCGACGGGCTCGGCATCCATTACCTGCACGCCCGGTCCCCGCATCCCGGCGCACTGCCGCTGATCCTCAGCCATGGCTGGCCGGGTTCGGTCTTCGAATTCCTCGAGGTGATCGGCCCGCTCACCGATCCGGTCGCCCACGGCGGCGACGCGGCGGACGCGTTCCACGTCGTCGTCCCGTCCCTGCCCGGGTACGGCTTCAGCGACAAGCCCGCGCGAGCGGGCTGGTCGATCCAGCGCATCGCCGACGCCTGGATCCACCTCATGGACGGCCTCGGGTACGAACGCTTCGGCGCCCAAGGCGGCGATTGGGGCACCAGCATCACCACGCTCATGGGGCGGACGGCGCCCGAACGCCTGGCCGGGATCCACCTCAACCCGCCGCTGGCGGCACCGGATCCGGCGACGTTCGACGACCTCACCGCATCCGAACGCAAGTCGCTCGACGACCTCGAACGCGCCAAGGCGGACGGTTCGGGCTACGCGATCCAGCAGGCGACGAGACCGCAGACGATCGGCTACGCGCTGGCCGACTCGCCGGTGGCGCTGTGCGCGTGGATCGTCGAGAAGTTCCAGGCGTGGACGGATTGCGACGGCCATCCGGAGAACGCCCTGAGCCGGGACGCGATGCTCGACGACATCACGCTCTACTGGCTGACCGGCACCGGCGCCTCGTCCGCCCGGCTGTACTGGGAAAGCTTCGCCGAGGTGTCGAGCTGGTTCTCCGATTCCACTGTGGACACGATCGCCGTGCCCACCGGCTGTTCGATCTTCCCGCGCGAGACCCCGCGCCCGTCCCGCCGCTGGGCCGAGCGCCGGTTCACCGACATCCGGTACTGGAACGAACTGGAGCGAGGCGGCCACTTCGCGGCCTTCGAGCAGCCGGACGTCTTCACCGAGGAGGTGCGGTCGTTCTTCCGTCTCGTGCGGTGACCGCTTGACTGTGACACCGTGTCAGGCTGTCCGCTGGGAGCCGCCATGTTCAGTATCGGAGATTTCGCCAAACACGGCCGGGTGTCGGTCCGGATGCTGCGTCACTACGACGCCATCGGGCTGCTGCGGCCCGCCCATGTCGACCCGTTCAGCGGTTACCGGTCCTACTCCGGCGACCAGCTGGCCCGACTCAACCGGGTGATCGCGCTCAAGGATCTCGGCTTCACCCTCACCCAGGTGCAGGAGATCCTCGACGCCGAGATCGGCGCGGACGAGCTGCGCGGGATGCTGCGGCTGCGGCGGGCCGAACTCGAGGCGGCCATCGCCGCCGACGAGGCGCGGCTCAAGGCCGTCGAAGCGAGACTCCGTTCGATCGAAAGCGAGGGAACCATGCCTTCCGAGGACGTCGTGGTCAAAAGCCTGCCCGCGGTCCGCGTCGCCGAGCTGACCGGCACGGCGAGCGGTTACGTGAACGAAGAGATCGGGCCGGTCGTGCAGGGGCTGTACAAGGACCTCTTCGGGGCGCTCGGCCCCATCACGCCGTCGGGACCGCTCATCGCCTACTACGAGGACGACGCCGACGGCGAACGCGTGCTGATCCACGCCGCCGTCCCGATCTCGGCCGAAACCGACGGCACCGAAGGGTTTTCGACGGTGAGCCTCGCCGAAGTGCCGTCCGCCGCGACGATCCTGCACCGGGGCTCGATGGAGACCGTGCTCTCCAGCTACCAGGCCCTGGCGAAGTGGGTCGACGCGCACGGGTACCGCGCGAGCGGCCCGGCCCGGGAGTACTACCTCGAGTGTCCGGCCGACGGGGACAAGTGGGTCACCGAACTGCAGCAGCCGATCACCCAGGCCTGACCGCATCCGGCTCGTGAGTGGTAAAGACGGTTAGAACCGTCTTTACCACTCACGAGCGGCTAGCCAAGGAAGTCGGTCAGGGCGGCGTGGAAGGCGTCCGGCACCGTCCGCATCTCCTCGCTCAACGCGGCGTTCGCCTCGTAGTTGACCGGGAACCAGGGTGTCGCCATCGCCTCGGCGTGCCGCTCGCCGTCCGCCACGAAGTCGGCCGTCCACTGCAGCACCGCGAGTTCGCGGCCTTGATCGTGGCCCGCCGCGCGAAGCCCGGCCCACCGGGCGTGCCTCTCCCCCAGCGCGCTTGAACTCGGCATGCCAGTCGTGGCCGGGGCCGACGCCCGACACGTAGACGAGCGCGCTCACCCGCTCCGGACGCGCGAGGGCGTAGAGCAGGCCGAGATGCGCGCCCCACGAATGCCCGAGCACCACGACCCGGTCGAGCCCGTGCCACTCGCGGACGGCGTCGACGTCGGCCACCATCCGGTCGAGGGTGTACGGGCCTCGGGGGTCCGAGCGCCCGGCGCCGCGCTGGTCCCACCGGATCAGCCCGAACCGCGGACCGGGATCGAGCGTGCCGAACATGTCCCACAGGCCCGGGCCGCCGTGGCAGCACAGGATCGGTTCGCCCCGGCCGGTCGCCGAGGTCCACAGTTCACGGCCGTCGTCGGTGATCACCACGCGATTATCCGGTAGGCGTGATCGCCGTCGTTGGCTATCTTCCGCGATATGACGACGTACACGCCGCCACAACGGACGGCCACGCTCGCGGACGCGCCCGCCATCGCGGCGCTGATGCGGGCCTCGGCGCTGGAGTTGTTCCCCCGGTTCTACGACGCACGGCAGACAGCGAGCGCGGCGAAGCACATGGCTCAACTGGATCTGTGGTTGATCGAGGACGGCACCTATTTCGTGCACGAGGCGGACGGCGAGATCGTCGCCTGCGGGGGCTGGAGCAGGCGCAACAAGATGCATGCCGGCTCAGGCGACGCGTCGGACGACGATCGCCCGCTCGACCCGGCCACCGAACCCGCGCGGGTGCGCGCCATGTTCGTCCGCGGCGACTGGACCCGGCGCGGGCTCGGACGCGCGATCCTCGAGTCGTGCCGTCTAGCGGCGAAAGCCGAAGGATTCACCTCGCTGACGCTGACCGCGACCATGCCCGGCGTCCCGCTGTACCTGTCGTTCGGCTTCAAGGAGGTCGAACGGGTGACGGTGACGACGCCCGACGGCGTCGACGTCCCCGGCGCCGTCATGGCCAGGGACATCGACCAGCCGGATAGCATCGCAGGATGATCTCCGGGGCCACCGCACTCTCGTTCGTCTTGGTCTGCCTGCTCGGCGCGATGGCACCCGGCCCGGACTTCCTGGTGGTGACCCGGAGCGCGATCCTCGGCGGACGCAAGGCCGGGATCGCCGCGGGACTCGGCATCGCGCTCGGCGTCTTCGTCTGGGTGGTCGCGATCGCCCTCGGTGTCGCGGCGATCCTCACCGCGTCGGCGATCGCCTTCACCGCGGTGAAGCTGATCGGCGCCGCGTACCTGATCTTCCTCGGCGTCAAGGCGTGGCTGGCGGTGCGCCGCGGCGACTACAGCGAACTCAAGGACAAGGTGGCACCCGTGGTCGCGCCCAAGGAGGCGTTCCGGCACGGACTGCTCACCAACCTGCTCAACCCGAAGGTGGCGGTCTTCTTCCTCGCGCTGCTGCCCCAGTTCCTCCCGCATTCGGCCACGACCGCGGAGACCCTGCAACTGGCGGCGCTGGCCACCACGGTCGCCGTCGTGTGGACCTTCGTCCTGGCGACGCTGGTCGGTTCCCTGCGGAAGTTCTTCGCCTCCGGCCGGGTGCGGCGCGGGATGGACGCGGTGATGGGCACCTTGCTCGTCGGGCTCGGCATCCGGGTCGCCGTCCAGAACTGAGCGAAGGTGCCCATCACAGGGCGTCAGAGCAGGGAATCGGCGGCGAGGCGGGTGCCTTCGACGCGGGCGGCGATCTTGGCGAACGCGGTCTCCCGCGACGTCGAGGTGTCGTCGGCGAACGGCGAGAACCCGCAGTCGTCACAGGTGCCCAGCCGGTCCGGCGAGATGAACCGCGCCGCCTGAAGCACGCGGTCCCGGACCTCCTCGGCGGTTTCGACGCGCGGGTCGATCGGGTCGGTCACGCCGACGAAGATCCGCTGGTCCGGCTGTGCGTGGTCGGCGATCACCTGCAACGCCCGCTCCGGATCCGCCTCGCTGGCCAGCTGCACGTAGACGTTGCCCACCTTCAGCTGGAACAACGTCGGCAGCAAGCCGGCGTAGTCGACGTCGAGGCTGTGCACCGAGTCCTGGTCGCCACCGGGGCAGGTGTGCACGCCGATCTTCTTCCGCTCCTCGTCGGAGAATCGTTCCAGCACGGCGTTGTTCAGATCCACAAAGGATTTCAGCAGCCCGCCGGACGGGTCGAGCTTCAGCGACAACCTGCCCTCGGTGAAGTCGATCTGAACGCTGTCCGCACCCGCGTCGAGGCTGCGGCGGATATCGGCTTCCGCTTCGTTCACCAAGTCGGCGATGAACTGTTCTTTCGCATATCCCGCCAATTCCTCACCGGGATAGACGAGCCCGATCGCCGAAGCGGCGATCACCGCCTGCTTCACCGGTTTGGTGGCGTGCTTCTTGGCCTCGCGCAGATAGGAGTCGGCGTAGGTCTGATAGCGGAACGGACCGGCGGTGAGCCTCGGAAGCTGCCGGGTGTGCCCGTCCGCGAAGGGGATGACGACCCCGTCCGGCGCCAGCGAAGTGAGGCCCGCCAAGGGATACGTGGCGAAGCTCGGCTTGCTCTGTTCGCCGTCGGTGATGACCGGCGAGCCCGTCTCCTCCAGCCGCTTGATGGTGTCCACGAGGGCTTTTTCCTGCAACTCGCCGAGACCGTCGGCGTCGAGCCGCCCGGCCGCGTGCTCGCCGAGCGCTTCGACGAGATAGCCCGGACGGGGAATGCTGCCGATCGGTTCGGTGGGTATGGTCATCGCTCGCGTCCTCCCAGGTGGAGCAGCCGCGGCCGCCTTGGCCGCAATCGCAGAAACTACCGATCTCTCCTCTCCTTGACGATCTTTCCGCGCGCGGTGACCACGAATGGCGCAACCATTCGGTCTACAAAGAATGTTCCGTTCGCCGACACGTATAGGTCGTTATACAAAAGTCGGTGAAATTCGATGCTTATCCGGTCCCGGTCCTGGGTATTCCGTGGTAGTCGACCGGCCGGGGCGCGCCGAAGGAGAACCGAGATGCTGAGCCATCACGATCGGCAAGAGCTGGAGAAAATCGAGCGCTGGTTCGAGCTGACCGAGCCGGCGCTGGCCGCCCGGCTCCGCTCCGGCAAGCCCGCACGGCCGCCGCTGCTCCGGCTGTCGGTCCTCCTGAGTCTGGACATCACCGCGGGCTTGTTGATGCTGCTGGGCATGGTGGTGAACAGCCCCGCCGTGCTGCTGCTCGGGATGATCACCGTGACCGCGGCGGTGATCGCGCACCTGTCCCGGTTCGGGCGCGGCTGATCTTCCTCCCGCACGCCGGTAGAGTCCGGGCGATACGTCCGGTTCACTGGGAGGAAGACCATGCGGTTCATGATCATCATCAAGGCGGACGAGGATTCCGAAGCCGGGAAGATGCCGCCGATGGAGGCCCTGACCGCCATGGCGAAGTTCAACCAGGACATGCTCGACGCCGGGGTGCTGGTGGGCGGCGAGGGACTGCAGGAGAGTTCGAAGGGCGCGCGGGTCACGGTCAACGCCGCCGGATCCACGGTCACCGACGGCCCGTTCACCGAAGCCAAGGAACTCGTCGGCGGCTTCTGGATCCTTGACGTCCCTTCGCGCGCCGAAGCGATCGAGTGGGCGAAGCGGTGTCCCACTCCCCCGCACGGCGACACCATCCTCGAGGTCCGCAAGATCCTCGAAGCCGAGGACTTCGGCGAGAACTTCACGCCGGAACTGCAGGAGAACGAGCAGCGGATGCGCGACGAGATCGCCGAACGGGCTTAGAGTCGCCTCATGGCCGCCCGGGAGTGGGTACTCCACGTCGACCTCGACCAGTTCATCGCGGCGGTCGAGGTCGCCCGGCGGCCTGAGCTGCGCGGCAAACCCGTGGTCGTCGGCGGCACGGGCGATCCGGCCGAACGGGCCGTGGTGGCGACAGCTTCGTACGAAGCGCGGGAATTCGGTGTCCAGTCCGGGATGCCGTTGCGGACGGCCGCGAAACGCTGCCCCGACGCGGTCTTCCTGGCCACGGACGCGCCCGCGTACCAGGAAGTCTCCGATCGGGTGATGGCGACGCTGCGGGAGTTCCCGGTGGTCGTCGAGGTACTCGGCTGGGACGAGGCGTTCCTCGGCGTCACCACCGACGACCCCGAAACACTCGCCGCCGACATCCGGCGAGCGGTGACCGAGGAGACCGGGCTGTCGTGCTCGGTCGGCATCGGAGACAACAAGCTGCGCGCCAAACTCGCCACCGGATTCGCCAAACCGGCCGGGATCTTCCGGCTCGTCCAGGAGAACTGGTGGGACGTCATGGCCGAGAAGCCGACGGACGCGCTGTGGGGCATCGGCGCCAAGACCACGAAGAAGCTCGCCGAGGCCGGCTATCACACCGTGCTGGAACTGGCGGGCGCCGACCCGGCGGGGCTCGCCGCGCGGTTCGGCCCGAAGCTCGGCCCGTGGTACCGGATCCTCGCCGGGGGAATCGGCGACGCAGAGGTCACCGCGACGCCTTACGTGGCGCGGTCCCGCAGTCGCGAGACGACCTTCCAGCAGAACCTGACCGATCCTGGGGACATGGCCGCCGAGGTCGTCGCGCTGGCGAAACGTGTTTCCCAGGACGTCGCCGAGGAAGGCAGGCCCGCCGCGCGGGTCGCGGTGAAGGTCCGGTTCGCGCCGTTCCTGACCCACACCCACAGCGTGACCCTCCCCGCCCCGACCGCGGACCCCGCCGAGATCGAGAGGGCGGCGCTGGCCGTGCTCGGCATGTTCGACCTCGGCAGACCGGTCCGCCTGCTGGGTGTCCGGGCCGAATTCCCCCCGACGGTGGCGCGATCCGCGTCGCCTTGACAGCGCTCGCGGCGCTTTGCCATCCTGGTTTCGGGCCGAGAGGCGCTGCGACGGAATCCTTCCGCCACGCTCGGCCCGCTGCGACAGACGTAAGGGCGCCTCCCACTGCGGAGGTGCCTTTCTTGCGTCGAAACCCTTTTCCGGCCGTCGTCGTCGAGGCCGTGCGCTGAACAACCCCCGCATTGACCCCGTTCTTCCCGCCACCGGCGAGAAGGACCGCTCCACCTTGCCTTCCTCATGAATGGAGAACCAGTGAGCCCCACCCTGTCCAAGGTCAACGGGATCGAATTCGCCGTCGCCGACCTCTCCCTCGCCGAGGCCGGCCGCAAGCAGCTGCGCCTCGCCGAGGTCGAGATGCCCGGCTTGATGGCGCTGCGCCGTGAATACGCCGACTCGCAGCCCCTCAAGGGCGCGCGGGTCGCGGGTTCGCTGCACATGACCGTTCAGACCGCCGTGCTGATCGAGACGCTCGTCGCACTCGGCGCCGAAGTGCGCTGGGTCTCCTGCAACATCTTCTCCACGCAGGACGAGGCGGCCGCGGCCGTCGTCGTCGGCCCGAACGGCACCGTCGACGCGCCTGCGGGCTCCGCGGTGTTCGCGTGGAAGGGCGAGACCCTGGCCGAGTACTGGTGGTGCACCGACCAGCTCTTCGACTTCGGCGACGGCCGTCTCCCGAACATGATCCTCGACGACGGTGGCGACGCGACCCTGCTGATCCACAAGGGTGTCGAGTTCGAGGCCGCCGGCGCCGTCCCGCAGGCGACCGAGGAAGACCCCGAGGAGTACACCCTCGTCCTGCGCACGCTGACCGACAGCATCGCGCGCGACGCCGGCCGGTTCACCCGCATCGCCAAGGAGGTCCGCGGCGTCACCGAGGAGACCACCAACGGTGTCAAGCGGCTCTACAAGCTCGCCAAGGACGGCGAGCTGCTGTTCCCGGCGATGAACGTCAACGACTCGGTGACGAAGTCGAAGTTCGACAACAAGTACGGCATCCGTCACTCGCTCATCGACGGTCTCAACCGCGGCACCGACGTGATGATCGCGGGCAAGGTCGCCGTCATCTGCGGCTACGGCGACGTCGGCAAGGGCGCGGTGGAATCGCTGCGGGGCCAGGGCGCCCGCGTGGTCGTCACCGAGATCGACCCGATCTGCGCGCTGCAGGCGGCGATGGAGGGCCTCGACGTCGTGGAGCTCGACGACGTCATCGAGCGCGGCGACATCTTCATCACCACCACCGGCAACTTCGACATCATCATGGCCGACCAGATGGCCAAGATGAAGCACAACGCGATCGTCGCGAACGTCGGCCACTTCGACAACGAGATCGACATGGCCGGGCTCGCGAAGATCCCGGGCATCGAGAAGATCGAGATCAAGCCGCAGGTGCACGAGTGGGTCTTCCCCGCGACGGCCGACCGCGAGCAGCACTCCATCCTCGTGCTGTCCGAAGGCAGGCTGATGAACCTCGGGAACGCCACCGGCCACCCGAGCTTCGTGATGTCGAACTCCTTCACCAACCAGACGATCGCGCAGATCGAGCTGTTCACGAAGCAGGGCCAGTACGCCACCGACGTCCACGTGCTGCCGAAGCACCTCGACGAGAAGGTGGCACGCCTGCACCTCGACGCGCTGGGCGTCCGGCTGACGAAGCTGACCAAGCGCCAGGCCGAGTACATCGGCGTGGACGTCGAGGGTCCGTACAAGCTGGACCACTACCGCTACTGAGTCCGTCCCGGCTCGTGAGTGGTAGGGACGGTTCTAACCGTCCCTACCACTCACGACCAGGGCGAAGGTGGAGTGTCCGCGACGACACGGTCGAGCGTGGAGGATTCGGGACGTTCAACGTCCCGAATCCTCCATCGTCGCAGGGGTCGGACCGGTCTCGGAGCTTGATCGACGGAGGATTGGGGACGCTCAACGTCCCCAATCCTCCGTCGATCAAGACCTTGCCACCCCACGACCGACAGCCGAGCGGGGAAGATTTAGGACGTTCAACGTCCCAAATCCTCCCCACTCACCCAGCCGGCAGGCAGGCAAACGGTCCACCAGAACCGCACCTACCACTCACGAGGTCCGGCACCGATCGCGAAACACCCTTCGCCGTCAACCCCTTCTGTGACACCTGACGCACCGCACCGGAGCACTAGGCCGAATGCGTGAAAACTACGGCCGGATGGACCTGTTTCCCGTGGCGTGAACCGGGAATCCCTTATGTAGCCACACCCCGGCATCACCTTGGCCGGGCGACTACGAAGGAGAAGGTGCCCCCGTGATCATTCTCGGCGTCATCCTGATTGTCATCGGTGTCATCGCCAGCATCCCCGTTCTGTACTCGATCGGGATCGCGCTCGCGGTCATCGGCATCATCCTGGCCGTTCTCGGGAACACCGGGAAGGCCATCGGCGGTCGCGCCCACTGGTTCTGAGCACCGGACCACAGCTGATACCGAGCCCCCGGTACCAGCGTTGAGACAGACTGGGCACCCGGCGTTCCCCTCACGCCGGGTGCCCGGTCTGTTTCGTTCCCGGCCCGCAAGGGCGAAGCACTACGACATGAAGGGGCCCCCCGGCTCCGAGGGGGAGGGAGAGCCGGAGGACCCCGTCATAGTTAACACATTTCCGGCCACGATGTACACGAATGCATACACCTTCGAGTGGCAATCGGTCCCGATCTTCCGAATCGGGCCGAACTGGTGTATTGACCGCCGGTCAAGAAGCCCGCAGCAGCTGCCAGGCCTCCACCACGGCGCAGGTGCAGCCCCCGTCGACGTCGAAACAGTCGATCGTCAGCGTGTACCGGGCGAAGTCGAGGTCGACGCAGCCGTCTTCGCTGCATTCGGTGAAACCACCGTCCAGGTGGACCACGAGGGTTCCGTGGCAGTGGTCGAGTCCGCCGGCGCAGAACGCGCACTCCATGCTCATGCCGCCTCTCGGAAAAGTTCTCCTCGGTTGCCTTACTACCACCGAGAGGCGACAAATCCTGGCATGACGACGGCGTGTCGCCGGACCCGGCCGGGTGACACCGGGCACAACAGTCCACAAAGGAGAGTCAGGCGCTCTTCGGGGTTCGCTTGGCGGAGGCGGGTTTCTTGGCCGCGGTGGCCTTCTTGGCCGCCGTCGGCTTCCGGCTCTTCTTCGCCTCGCTCACGCTGGCCTGCAGGGCCTCCATGAGGTCGACGACGTCGGCCTTCGCCCCGACGGCCTTCGGTTTCGCCGTCTCGTTCCCGGCGGCCTTGGCCTCGATCATGGCCTCCAGCGCCTCGCGGTAGGAGTCGTTGTACTTCTCGTGCTCGAACACCGGCTCCGAAAGCGAGTCGATCAGGGAACCCGCCATCGTCAGTTCCTGGGGCCTCACCTGCGGAGGATCGTCGTGCAGGAAGCCGAAGTCCGGAACACGGACCTCGTCGGGCCACAGCATCGTCGTCATCATCAGGACGTCGCTGTGCACCCGCAGGATCGCGAGCGTCTCCCGCTGCCGGATGGCGACCTTCGCGATCGCCACATGGCTCGCCTTCTCCAGCGCGTCACGCAGGACCACGTACGGCTTGACGGCGTTCTTCTGCGGTTCGAGGTAGTAGGTCTTGTCGAAGTGGATCGGGTCGATGGACTCCAGCGGCACGAACTCGAGCACGTCGATCGCTCGCGACGACGCCAGCGGCAGCTCGGACATGTCCTCGTCGGTGAGCACAACCATCTCGCCGTCGGGCAGTTCGTAGCCCTTGGCGATCTCGGCGTAGGGCACTTCCTCGCCGTCGATCGTGCAGAACCGCTTGTACTGGATGCGGCCGCCGTCGGCCTCGTGCACCTGGCGCAGCGAGACGTTCTTGTTCTCGGTGGCCGCATAGAGCTGGATCGGGATGCTCACCAGCCCGAAGGACACCGAGCCCTTCCACATCGAACGCATCGCGCCGCACCTCCACCGCCGTCACCGACCGTACTCACGCTCGGTAACAACGGTAGCCCGAAACGGCGCACCGCGACAGTCCCGCCAACCCGATCGCGGGACTACCGCGGTCCCGGAATCACGCTTCGGCCAGGTACTTCTCCGCCTTCGCCGGATCGAAGAACCAGTGCTGGAAGTCGGTCGGATCGGAGAACCCGTCCGCGAATCGCTTCGCCACGGCGGGGTTCTCCCCCGCCGCGCCGATGATCTGGAGCACGTGCGGGGGCGGCGGCTGGAGCATCGCGTTGGTCCAGGTCGTCACGTGCTGGGCGTACTCCCAGTACTTCTCGAACGACGCGGTCATCCACTCCTCGTCGAACGGCTTGTCCCCGCGATCGAGGATCGAGTCCAGATAGGACGCCGCGCAGTGGCTCGCGTTGTTGGAGCCCTGACCGGTGATCGGGTCGTTGGCCACCACGACGTCGGCCATGCCGAGCACCACGGTGCCCGAGGGCAGCTTGCCGACCGCGTTCCGCACGACCGGGGTGTACCCGCCTGCCAGCGTCGACTTCTCGTCGGTCAGCACGGCGTTGCGCGAGCGCTCGTACTCCCACGGGAGGAACTGCTTCATCAGCGAAAGGATCCGGTCGAGATGCTGCTGTGGCGACGGCCGGTCGCCCCAGCAGTCGAGCGGGCCGCCGGGGACGCCCTCGAAGAACAGGATGTCGCAGTTCCCGCTCAGCGTGTACGCGGGGATCATGAACAGCTCGCCGACGCCCGGGATGATGTTGAAGCGCACCGCCGCCTTGTCCGGATGCTCCGGCCGGGGCTCCAGACCGTGCACGTAGGCCAGCGAAAGAGCGCGCTGGGGCTCCGTGTACGGCGACCGCTCCGGGATCCGGTCGAACAGCTGGACCAGCTCACCCTTGCCCGCCGCGATGACCACGAGGTCGTACAGCTTCGCCAGCGGCGCCAGGTCCGAGGTGGTGACGCCGTGGATGACGACCTTGCCGCCGCGGTCCTCCACCAGCTCCAGCCAGGCGGCCATCTTCACCCGCTGGTCCACCGACTGCGCGTAGTGCTCCAACGGGGCGAACCAGTCCAGCACCCGGCTGGAATCCGGTCCGGCGATGGACACGCCGAGTCCTTCGACCCGGACGGTCTCGTCCTCCCACAGGTTCAGCTTGTGGTCCCGCTCGTGCTGCAGGGCGGAGTGGAACATGCACTGGGTCGACATCACCTTGCCGGACCGGATCTCGTCCGGCGTCCTCGCCGACATCACCGTGACGTCGTAGTCGTGGTCCAGCAGGCTCAAGGCGAGTTGCAACCCCGACTGCCCGGCACCGACGATCAGAACCTTGCGCATCCTCGACATTCCTCCCAGAACCGTCAGCTGAGTGCGAACTCGCGGCCCGGCCCGGAGACCACCGCGAGGGACAACGTGTGCGTCACGAGTTCCTGCAGGGTCGCGACCGTGGACTTCGGATCGCGGGCGTCGCAGGTGACCAGCGGGATGTCCGGGGACAGCGCGAGGGCGTCGCGAACCTCTTCGAGGTCGTGCACCGGCATCCCCTCGAACTGGTTGACCGCGACGATGAACGGCAGGTCGGAGTCGTTCTCGAAGTAGTTGATCGCCGCGAACGACTGGTCGATCCGGCTGGTGTCGACCAGCACGACGGCGCCGAGCGCGCCGCGCGAGAGGTCGTCCCAGAGGAACCAGAACCGGGCCTGGCCGGGGGTGCCGAACAGGTACAGGAGCAGGTCTTCGCGGAGGGTGATCCGGCCGAAGTCCATCGCGACCGTGGTGGTGGATTTGGTTCCGGGCGGCACGAGCTCGTCGACCCCGGCGCCCGCCTCGGTCATCCAAGCCTCGTTGCTCAGGGGCGGGACCTCGGAGACGGCGCCGACGAACGTCGTCTTGCCCACGCCGAATCCACCGGCGACGACGATCTTGGCGGAGATCGCCAAGAGGTCGGCGTCAGACCGGGAGGCGCTTGAGTCCATCGAGGATCCTCTCGAGCACGTTCGTATCGTGGTTGTAGGCGTGGGCCGTCGGGTGCACGAAGACGGCGCCCTGGGTGGCGAGGTCGCCGATGAGCACGCGGACCACGCCCAGTGGCAGGTCCAGGCCCACCGAAAGCTCGGCGATCGACGAGCGTTCGCGGGCGCGCTCGTACAGCGAGCGCGATTCGGGCATCAGCGCTTCGGACAGCGCCGGGTCGTAGCGCGGGACCGAGATCAGGGTCTCCACCAGCAGCAGATGGCTGCTCTTGGTGCGGCCGCCGGTCAGCGCGTACGGCCGGATTCTGCGGCTGCGCATCTTGACCGGCCGGTCCGGAGCTTGGTCGCTGGACACGGTCATCCCTTCCTTCTCCGGATTCTCAGGCCTGCGGCCGTCGGGCGGTCAGGACCTGCCGGAGTCCCGCTCGCACCTCGGGAGTGAGGGCGTGGCCGGCGTTGGTGATGAACTGGGTCATCTCGTAGGCGACGACCTTCATGTCGCAGTCGGGTTCGGTGAGCACGGCGAGCCCCGCCTCGGCGCCGATCCCCATGAACAGGAAGTACCCGCGGGTGAGCCGGATGATGATCTGCTCGCAGTTGCCCTTGCCGAACAACGCGGCGCTGTTGCCCGCGAGGCTGAGCAGGCCGCTCGCGATGGCGGCGAGCTGTTCCGCGTCGTCACTGGACACCGATTCCGAAGCGGTCAAAGGGAAACCGTCGACGGACATGATCAGCGCGTGACTCGCGCCATGCACCTTGCGCACGAAGTCGTCGAGCAGCCACGTGAAATCCGTGGTCGCGTCCTGGGCGGTCACTGGGTGTTTCCTCCGGTCTCGCGCTCGTGCCGGTCGTCGAGGGCGGCGCGCTCGCCGTCGGAGAAGGCATCGAGGTCGGCCAGCAGCGCCGAGTGCCCGTCCGCCGCGTCGGCGGGCGGGGTGGTCGGCGGGGCCGGTTCGTCGGGCAAAGTCCTGATACTGCGGGAAACCCGGCGCGGCAGGCCGCTCGCCGTGGTCCCGCCGTCGGTGGGCGGCGGGACGGCCGCGCGCGGACGCGGGCTGGGCTTGCGCTCCGGTTCCGACGTCGTCGGCGCGGCCGGGCGCCGCCTCGGCAGCGTGGACGTCGTCGCGGTGGGGCTTCCCACGTGTGTTCCGTTGGTGATCCTCGTCTGCGGCAGGACCACCGTCTGCGAACCGGACCACTGCTTCTCGGCCAGTTCCGAGACCACCGGCACCGGCAGCAGCACGGTGGCGACCGTGCCGTGCGGGGTGCGGCGGTCGAGCTTGACGGTGATCTCGTGCCGGTCGGCGAGCCTGCCGACGACCGCGAGTCCCATGTGCCGCACCGAATCGTCGTCGAGCACGGCACCGGCGGCGAGGCGTTCGTTCAGCACCGCGAGGCGTTCCGGCGGCATGCCGATGCCTTCGTCCTCGATGCGGATCAGCACGCTCCCCTGTTCGGTGAGGTGCGCGCTGACGCTGACCGGCGAACTCGGCGACGACTGGTTCGCCGCGTTGTCGAACAGTTCCGCGAGGATCCGGCTGACGTCTTCGGCGGCGAAGCCGACCACGCCGAGCGAAACGACGCGGCCGATGGTGATCCGCGAGTAGTGGTCGATCGACGACATCGCGGCCCGCATCACGTCGAGCACGGACGAGATCCCCGCCGCCGTGTCGTCGGCGTCCCGGCCGGCGAGCACGCGCAGGTTCTCGGCGTTGCGCCGCAGGCGGGTCGCCAGGTGGTCGAGCCGGTAGAGCTCGGCGAGGCGGTCGGAGTTCTCCTCCCCCGCCTCCATCGTCTCCAGCTGCGCGAGCAACTGGTCGAGCAGATTGAGGTCGCGCAACGCGACGTTGGAGCAGACACCGGCGAGCGCGCCGGCGTCCGGCGCTTCCACGGCCGGCCGCTGTTCCACCACCGGTTCGGCGGCGGGCGCCCCGGAGTGGGCGTGCCGGGGCGGCGCGGCGAGGAACTGAGCCGCGGCGACCCGGGAGCGGTCCAGAAGAACCCGTGAGCGGTCAAGCAAGCCTCGAGCCCGCGTCACCATGTGCTTCCACTTCTTTCTCTTCGCGTACCCGGACTCGTCTGCAACTCCCCAGTGACAACGTCCGACATGCAAGCAGACGGAACAATCGGTGTCCACAACCGGTTTCCGTTCAACCGCTGGCAGTGACGTGGTAACGAAAGCGTTGCGGCTGGTGAGCGGTGCGCACTAGGCCATTCGGCTCAATTTCGCGGCCCCTCACCCAGGGTGGTGTCCGAAAAGTGCGGAGTGCGCATAAATTTGCGTGCCCCGCAACTTTTGCCTACCCTTGCCGTCGTGACCACCGACTCGGCCGCCCCTCTCGGACTGCGCGAACGCAAGAAGCGCGCCGCCCGGCGCGCGATGAGCGAGGCAGCGCTCAAGCTCGCCATGGAGAAGGGCGTCGAGCAGGTCCGCGTCGAGGACATCGCCGGCGCCGTGGGGGTGTCACCGCGCACGTTCAACAACTACTTCTCCAGCAAGGAAGAGGCGATCTGCTCGTTCATCGTCGAACGGCAGGAACTCCTGCGGGAGGCGCTGCGCGAGCGGCCTTCGGGAGAGTCCTTGTGGGAAGCGGTCGGCGCCGCGACGCTGGAGACCTACAGCAGGCTGGGAGAACCGGATCGCGGTTCGGTGGAGCTGGCACGGTCGCTGCTCCTGCACCCGTCGATGCAGGGCGAGTTCCTCAAGGCGCACGCCAAGGTCGAACAGGTGCTGGCCGACGCCATCCTCGAACGTGCGGGCGCGAGCGCGGAAAACGCGTTGAACTCGCGGCTCATGGCGGCGATCGTGGAGTCCGCGGTGAAGACGGCGTTCTTCAGCTGGCTGGTCAACGAGGGGTCCGGACCGTTCCTGGAAACGCTCGACGTCCTTCTGCGCGAGGCGGCCGCGGGTGTCCCGTCACTCACCGGCCCCGAACCGGTGAAGAAACCGAAGAAGCAGTAACACCCTACCCACCACTGGGGAGAAACCGTTGTGCTGACGAAGTTGTTGCGCACTCACCTGCGCCCCTACCGGCGAGACCTGTGGCTGATCGTGCTGCTGCAGTTCGTCCAGACCCTCGCCGGGCTCTACCTGCCCACGCTGAACGCCGACATCATCGACGACGGCGTGGTCAAGGGCGACATCGACTACATCCTCGGCGTCGGCGGCGTGATGCTGCTGGTGTCGCTGGTGCAGATCGCCTGCTCCATCGGCGCCGTCTACTACGGCGCCCGCACCGCCATGGCCGTCGGCCGCGACGTCCGCGGCGCGATCTTCCACCGGGTCCAGGACTTCTCCGCCCGCGAGGTCGGCCAGTTCGGGACGCCGTCGCTGATCACCCGCACCACCAACGACGTCCAGCAGGTGCAGATGCTGACGTTGATGGCGTTCACGCTGATGGTGTCCGCGCCGATCATGTGCTTCGGCGGCATCATCATGGCGCTCAACCAGGACGTCACGCTCTCGTGGCTGCTGGTGGTCGTCGTGCCGATCCTCGGCGTCTCGGTCGGGATCATCATCGCGAGGATGCGGCCCGCGTTCCGGCTGATGCAGGAGCGGATCGACAAGATCAACCAGATCCTGCGCGAGCAGATCATGGGCATCCGCGTGATCCGGGCCTTCGTCAAGGACACCCACGAGCGGCGGCGGTTCACCAAGGCGAACACCGAACTGCTCGACGTCTCCCTGATCGTCGGCAGGCTCATGGCGCTGATGTTCCCCATCGTCATGCTCGTGATGAACGCCTCCAGCGTCGCCGTGCTGTGGTTCGGCGGGTTGCGCATCGACGACGGCAGCATGCAGATCGGCGCGCTGACCGCGTTCCTGTCCTACCTCATGCAGATCCTGATGGCGGTCATGATGGCCACCTTCATGTTCATGATGGTGCCGCGCGCCGAAGTCAGCGCCGAGCGCATCACCGAGGTGCTCGACACCCACACCAGCGTCGTCCTGCCGGCGAACCCGGTCAGCCCCGGTGAGGTGCACGGGCGGCTGGAACTGTCCGATGTGGAGTTCCGCTACCCCGGTGCGGAAAAGCCGGTGCTGCAGGAGATCTCGCTGCTGGCCAGGCCCGGTGAGACGACCGCGATCATCGGCAGCACGGGCAGCGGCAAGACCACGCTGCTCAACCTGATCCCCCGGCTGATGGACGCCACCGACGGCTCGGTGCTCGTCGACGGCGTGGACGTCCGGGAACTGGATCCGACCGTGCTGTCCGACGCCGTCGGACTGGTGCCGCAGAAGCCGTACCTGTTCGCCGGGACGGTCGCGAGCAACCTCCGGTACGGCAAGTCCGACGCCACCGACGAGGAACTGTGGCACGCGCTGGAAGTGGCCCAGGGCAAGGACTTCGTCGAGCGGATGCCCGAGGGACTGGACTCCCCCATCGCCCAGGGCGGGACCAACGTCTCGGGCGGCCAGCGGCAGCGGCTCGCGATCGCGCGGATGCTGGTGCGGCGCCCCGAGATCTACCTGTTCGACGACTCCTTCTCCGCGCTCGACTACGCGACCGACGCCGCGCTGCGGCGGGCGCTGGTGGCCGAGACCGCCGAGGCGACCGTGGTCATCGTCGCGCAGCGGGTCAGCACGATCCGCCACGCCGACCGCATCGTCGTCATCGACGAGGGCCGCGTCGTCGGCAACGGCACCCATACCGAACTCATGGAGAGCAACGAAACCTACCGGGAGATCGTGCTGTCCCAGCTGACCGAGCAGGAGGCCGCCTGATGAGCGCGCCCGAATCCACCACAGAATCGAGCGCCCCGGCGAAACCCGCGGGCGAGCGCGCGAGCGCGGCACGAGGCCCCGGGCCCGGCGGTGGCGGCTTCGGCCGCGGTCCCGCCGCCTTCATGGGCGGACCGTCCGTCGAGAAGGCACTGGACTTCAAGGGATCGCTGAAACGGCTGCTGCGGCTGCTGCAGCCACAACGCGCCGTGTTGTACGGCATCTTGGCGTTCGGTGTCGCCAGCGTCGCGCTGAGCGTCATCGGCCCGAAGATCCTCGGCATGGCGACGGACCTCATCTTCGCCGGTGTGGTCGCGAAGGACATGCCCGCGGGAGTGAGCAAGGCGGAGGTCATCGCCGGACTGCGGGCGAAGGGCGACAACACCCTCGCCGACATGTTCTCGGCGATCGACTTCGTCCCTGGCCAGCGCATCGACATCGACGCCGTCGGCCAGGTCCTGATGTGGGTGCTGCTGCTCTACATCGTGGCGTCGTTCTTCGCGCTGCTGCAGGCGAGGCTGACCACGAACCTGGTCCAGCGCGCGGTGTTCGAACTGCGGGAGAAGATCGAGGAGAAGTTCGCCAAGCTCCCGCTGAGCTACTTCGACCGCCAGCCGCGCGGTGAGGTGCTGAGCCGGGCCACCAACGACATCGACAACCTCGCGCAATCGCTGCAGCAGACGCTCGCGCAGATCGTGTCTTCGCTGCTGATGGTGGTCGGCGTGCTCGCGATGATGTTCGTCATCTCGCCACTGCTGGCGCTGGTCGCGCTGCTCTCGGTGCCCGCTTCGGTGCTCGTCGCGGCGAAGATCGGCAAGAAGGCGCAGCCGCAGTTCATCAAGCAGTGGTCCACCACCGGGCGGCTCAACGCGCATATCGAGGAGATGTACACCGGGCACTCGCTGGTCAAGGTGTTCGGCCGCCGCGAGGAGGCCGAGAAGGTCTTCCGCGAGCACAACGACACGCTCTACGGCGCGAGCTTCCGGGCGCAGTTCATCTCGGGCACCATCCAGCCCGCGATGATGTTCATCGGCAACCTGAGCTACGTGCTGGTGGCCGTGATCGGCGCGCTGCGGGTGGCTTCCGGGACGCTGTCGCTCGGCGACGTCCAGGCGTTCATCCAGTACTCGCGGCAGTTCAGCCAGCCGGTCACGCAGATCGCCAGCATGGCGAACCTGCTGCAGTCCGGGATCGCGTCCGCGGAGCGGGTCTTCGCGTTGCTCGACGCGGACGAGCAGGAGCCCGAGCCCGCCGAACCCGCGCGGGTGGGCGAGGTGCGCGGCCAGGTCGAGTTCGAGCACGTTTCGTTCCGGTACACCCCGGACACCCCGCTCATCGAAGACCTGTCGCTCACCGTCGAGCCGGGGCACACCGTCGCCATCGTCGGCCCGACCGGCGCGGGGAAGACCACCCTGGTCAACCTGCTCATGCGGTTCTACGAACTCGACGGCGGCCGGATCACCCTCGACGGTGTCGACATCGCCGAGATGGACCGCGAGGACCTGCGGTCCAAGACCGGCATGGTGTTGCAGGACGCGTGGCTGTTCGGCGGCACGATCGCGGAGAACATCGCCTACGGTTCCGCGGGCGCCACACAGGAGGAGATCGTCGCGGCGGCCAAGGCGACCCACGTCGACCGGTTCGTCCGTACCCTCCCGGAGGGCTACGAAACGGTGATCGACGACGAGGGCGGCACGGTCAGCGCCGGTGAGAAACAGCTGATCACCGTCGCGCGGGCGTTCCTGGCGAAACCCGCGATCCTCATCCTCGACGAGGCCACCAGTTCGGTCGACACCCGGACCGAGGTGCTGATCCAGCGTGCGATGAATTCGCTGCGCGAGGGGCGGACGAGTTTCGTCATCGCGCACCGGCTTTCCACCATCCGCGACGCGGACGTCATCCTCGTGATGGAGAACGGCTCGATCGTCGAGCAGGGCGATCACGAAACGCTGCTGCTCACCGGTGGTGCGTACTCGCGGCTCTACGCGGCCCAGTTCGCGGAGGCGCTGGCCGAGACCGACTGAACCGCGGTGAATCGAATGCCCCTTTTCCTGTTTTCATCGGAGGAAAAGGGGCCTTCGTCACCCGTCCGGACCGTGAACGGCGCTAGGCTTGCGTGAACGGATCCGGAGAGGGGTGCGCTGGCCGACCATGGCGGAGAAACTCGGCGAATACCGCCGTAAGCGCAAACCGGGACGGACTCCCGAACCCATTCCGGAACGCGATGGGGACGGCGGAACCCCGGCGGGGGCGAACGATCTCTTCGTCATCCAGGAACACCACGCGAGCAGCCTGCACTGGGACGTCCGGCTGGAACGGGACGGGGTGCTGGTCTCCTGGGCGGTGCCGAAAGGCCTGCCGATGTCACCGGATCTCGAACGCCTCGCCGTGCACACCGAGGACCACCCGATGGACTATCTCACCTTCGAAGGCGAGATTCCGGCCGGTGAATACGGCGGCGGCACCATGACGATCTGGGACACCGGCCGGTACGAAACGCTGCACTTCAACGACCACAAGGTCGAGATCGTCTTCCACGGGAAACGGGCGCGCGGGAAATATCTGTTCCTGAACGTGAAGAAGGACGGGAACGACCGCGGCTGGCTGCTCAAACGACTCGATCCGGCCGATCCCGGCCGCACGGAACTGCCTCCGTTCCTCGCTCCGATGCTGACCAGACCGGGGCGCCTTCCCTCGACCGGCGAAGACGCGGAATGGGCCTACGAATTCGACTGGTCGGGGCGCCGCACCCTGATCCGGGTGTCCGGCGGCCGGATCACCGCCTACGACGATTCGGGCGACGACGTCACCGGGCTGTACCCCGAATTCCGCGGGCTGGGCGAGCAACTCGGTGCCGCCGATGCTTTTCTCGACGGGGAAATCGTCGTCTTCGACGGTGGGAAGCCGAGTCCGGACGGGCTCGGCCACCGCGCGCGGGCCACGAAGAGTTCCGCGAAACGGCTCGTCCCCCGGTTTCCGGCGTTCTACCTGGTGAACGACCTGCTGCATCTGGACGGCCGCTCCTGCGTCGAGTCGCCCTATGTCGAACGTCGAGAACTCCTCGAAGGACTAGGTCTCGCCGGACCGCATTGGCAGGTCCCCCGGTATTACCGCGGCGACGGTGGCGCGGTCGCACGGGCGGCCCGCGAACACGGGCTCGCCGGCGTCCTCGCGAAACGCGCCGACTCCGCGTACCACCCGGGAAGGCGTACCGGGGAATGGCTTTCCATCACCGGCGCCAGGGTCCAGCAGGTGGTGCTGGGCGGCTGGCGGCCGGGTGGCGGCAGCCGGGCGGGCACGTTCAGTTCGCTGCTGCTCGGCGTCCCGCACGAGGATGGCTTGCGGTACATCGGAAACGTCGGCGTCGGCTTCGCGGGCGACGAGTTGGAGGAGCTGTCACGGCGGCTGTTCCGCTTGGAGCGCAAGACATCCCCGTTCCGCTCCGTACCGGACAAACAGGCGCGGGACGCGCATTGGTCGCGGCCGACCATCGTCGGCGAGGTCGTCTTCGGCGGCTGGACCGACGGGGGCTGCCTGCGCAATCCGCGCTGGCGTGGCCTGCTGCCGGACGTCGCCGCCGACGAGGTCGAACTCGACGGCTAGATGTGGACGTCCTCGACGTCCCACCGGACGTCGAGGTCGGCTCCGACCCCGCTGACGTCCAGAATCCGCGACACCAAGGCTGTCTTCACGATCACCGAGAGCCGCCGTGACGCGGCATTGGCCTCTTCCAGCGCGTGCAATCCGGCGCAACTGAGGAAACCGACGCCGGAAAGGTCGAGGATCACGTGCTTTTCCGTGACGCAAGCACCGCTGAGTTCGACGCGGAACCGGCCGACGGTGGCCGCGTCGATCTCCCCCACGGCGGTGAGGATGACGACGCCGTCTTTGCGGCGAGTGGTGGTCACGGCCAGGGGCTGCGGTTCGCCGGGTACGCGCTGGCCAGGCAACATGGGGGCGCCTCTCTCCAGACCACCAAGTTCCCACTGACGGTACTCAGCGGCGGCGAGAGGTCAACCCCGGTACCTCATCGAAGCCAATTCGGGCGGGAACCTTTACGCACCGTTTGCCATTCTCCGGCGAAACGCCGGTGCGCGGCCTCGGCCGTGGCGACCGAACGACCATGCAGGAGGCCATAAGTGAAAGCGTTTTCACTCTCGGCGTAGGCGCGGAGGCCGAGAAGCCGCAAGACCTCCCGGGTGACCACGACGTCGTGATAGACACCGAGAGTGGTCTGCACCGCCTTGACGTTCTTTCGCCATTTTCGAAGCTTCTTCCCTGTCACCGGCTGGACCGTCTCCGCGGCGTACCGGGCGCGCTTGGCCTTCTTGCGCACCTCGTGCAACGCGGCGTCCTGCTCCAGACCGGGCGGCAAGGCCGCCGCGACCGCGACCGCGTCGCGCAGCTTCCGGTCCGAACGTGCGACCGCCTTGCGCAGCTCTTTCTTACCGTCCTTGATCTTCTTGGGCTTGGCGACGAGCTTTTCCAGCGCCCGCAACAGATCTGTGTACCGCCTGCTGTCGAGCGCCCGGATGGCCCGGGCCTTGGACTCTTCGGCCTCGCGCGAGAAGTGCCGCGTCATCAGCTGCCCGACGTTGCCGAGTACCAACTCGGACGGAAGCGCCTTGACCTCCTCGTGCAGCCGCTCCGCCATCACCTCGTTGTCCCTCGCCGGCCCGAGTTCGCCACCGAGCCACCGCAGCTCGGTGGCCAGCCCGTTCGCGACGTCGGCGTCGAGCGAACGCCGGAACGTCTTCAGCGCACTCCGCAGCCGCCTGGCGGCGACCCGCATCTGGTGCACCGAGTCCTCGACGTCCCGGCGAACCCCGATGTCGTTGCGGCGCAGCGCGTCCAGCTGCTCCGCGAAGTAGTCCGCCAGTACCGAACCGGACGCGCCCGCGGCCGACGGAACGAGCTCGTCCGTCAGCCGCCGGAGCTTCGACGGCCACCTCGACCGCTTCGCGCCCGCGTTCACGACGGCCCGGTCCAGGCTGTCGAGCACGTCGGGATCGGTGCCGGGCGAAAGTTCGATCTCGATCTCCCGCCAGCGGTCGAGGTGCGCCTTCTCCCCGCCCGCCTCGCCGGTGACGACGTCGTCGGTCAGCGTCGCGACCTCACGGCCTTCCGCGTCGAGGAGGGCGTACGAAGTCCGCTCGGTGCGCAGGTGCGCGGCCTGGACGAGTTTGGCGCCGAGAGTGCGCGCGCGGACCAGTCTCGCCAGCGCGCCGGGCACCTTGTCCGGCTTGCCCGACAGCGGGAGGCGGAGTTCCTCGCGCCTGTCCTCGCTGACCGGGAGCTTGAGGTGCCAGCCCTCGTCGCTCCCGCCGAGCCTCCGCCGCAGCGTGATGCCCGCCTGCGCGAGCCGGAAGTCGGCGGTGTCGAAGTACGTGGCATCGAGGACGTCGATCCTCGGATCGGCCTGGTTCGTCACGGGACCGGCCGGGACCAGCGGCGGGATGGGCCTGTCGGCCGCCAGGTCGTACTTCCGCTCGATCTCCGCCTCGGCCACCGGGGCGCCGTCCTGCGTCTTCGTCACCACGAACTCCTCCTCTTCGGCTACCAGGAAGGATTACCCCGCGAAGAGGCGGCGGGAAACCCCGATCGGGTCATTCGTCCATCCGGTCGTACCGGTCCGCCCACTCGGCGAGCATTTGGCGCGACCTCTCCGCGGTCAGGGTATCGCTTTCCAGTCGCGCGACAAGCGAATAGTACGCCTCGACCGCCACCCGGTCGTCGATGAACACTCCGGCCGCGTAGGAATCCGTGTACACCACCGCCGGATGTTCCGTGAATTCCATGATGGTGAAGGAGCTCTCGATTGTTCTGCTCACTTCGTTGCTTTCAGGGACGATACGAATGGAGCAATAGGGCAGGTTCGCCGACAGGACGAGGTGGAGCAGTTGCTCGTGCATGATCCGCGGCCCGCCGATGACCGACCGCAGCGCACGCTCGTGGACGTAGAACCGGCACTGGGGCGGACGGTCCCGCCGCAGCAGCTTCTGCCGCTCCATCCGGGCGTTCACGGCCTGCTCCAGCTGGGCCTGGCCGCGGTTGCCGATCAGTTCGTAGGAGGTGCGGGCGTACTGTTCGGTCTGCAGCAGCCCGGGGAGCGTCAACGACTCGTAGCGCACCACCGTATGCGCGAGATTCTCTTGGATAGCCAGGGATTTCATCGGATCGACGAGTTCGTCGAAGTACGGTCGCACCCAGTACAGGTCACTGCCCGGCTGCGTCAGTTCCAGCAGCAGGTCACGCTCGGGCTCCGCCTCGCCGCAGGTCGCGAGATACAGCGCCGCGTCCACCACGGACAGCTCGCGCAGCCCCTGTTCCCACCTCGTGACCTTGCTCTGCAACCAGCCGTTACGGCGGCTGACGTCGGCTCCGCTGAAGTGCCTGCGCTGCCGGAACGCCTTCATGCGGTGGCCCAGTTCCCGGGTCCGCGCCGTCGAATCCTTCTCAACCATGCGGGCCAAAGTAGGGCCGAACTCCGGCCGCGCAGTGATTGCCACGCGGTAATTCACCTCAACTGCTGATAACTTGCGCTCGCGCATTCCTGCGAAGTGCTGCTTCGCGAGCGAAGCAGCTTCGCGCGCGAAGGGTTCTTTAAGTTTATAGCGCAAGAAAGGAATGGGGTCGAGTTATTCGGAAGTGGAAATGTTGCGGAGCCGGGCGAGGGGCACCACTCCGATCGGCGGTCCGTGACGCTCGACGTCTCGATTCCTCCACGCTCGACCGCGCCGCCGCTGCCACTTCACCTTCGCCCTGGTCACGCGTAGGCAGGCAAATACAGGGCCACCAGAACCCGAACCGCCACTCACGAGGCCCAGACCATCCCTGACACCGCTTTGAAGCTTTCGTGCCCCTGCCCCAGCCCACCTCGTTCAAAGCTTCAACCGTTGTATCAACGATACGCTTGAACCTCATGAGTCAAGACATCCGAGACTTCGTGACCCCCTCGTGCGACCTGCTCGGCCTGGGCGAGCCGACGCACGCGACCCCGGTGTTCGCGGAGGTCCGCAACGAGCTGTTCGCCCAGCTGGTCGATCGCGGCTTCCGCTCGATCGCCCTCGAAACCGATCGTGTGGCCGCGCTCGTCGCGAACGACTTCGTCCGGGACGGCACCGGCACCCTCGACAGCGCGATGAGCGAAGGCTTCACGCACACCTTCGGCGGCCTGGACGCGAACCGACGGCTGATCGCGTGGATGCGCGAGTACAACGAGAACCACCCGCCCGAAGAGCGACTTTCGTTCCACGGCTTCGACACCCAGACCGAGAACACCTCCGCGCCCAGCCCTCGGCGCTATCTCGAGTACGCCCGCGACTTCTTGGGCCTCGACGTGGACATCGCGGGCCCGGCGGGCGATGACGAGCGTTGGGGCCGGACGGAGGCGGTCCTGGACGCGGCTTCCTCGGTCGGTGCCACGGCCGACGCCTACCGGCTCCGCGCGATCGCGGCCGACTTGCACGCCGCGCTCCGATCCCGCAAGCCGGTCACGGAAGCGTGGGCGAGGGCGGAGATCCACCTCATGGCGGGCATCGATCTGCTGCGCTACCACCGGCAATGCGCCGAACCTCTTGAGCCGCAAGAACGCTACGCACCCCTGAGCGCCGTCAGGGACGCCATCATGGCACGAAATCTGCTGGACATCCGGGCCGCCGAAGCCGATCGCGGCCGGACGCTGGTCTTCGCCCACAATCTCCACCTGCGACGCCAGCCGAGCACGATGCGGGTGGCCGGGACGGAGACCCACTGGTTCCCCGCGGGCGCGCTGGTGGCGCCGCTGCTCGGCGATCGCTACACCTTCGTCGCGACGAGCCTCGGCCGGAGCGACGCCATCGCGCTTCAGGAGCCCGAGGCCGATACCTACGAAGGGTTCCTGCAGAAGCACGTCACCACGGCTTGGAGTCTGCTCCCCGCCTCCGAGATCCCCTCCGCCCGCGTCCGGACCGATCCCGTTCCGCGGCAGGGCTACTATCCGCTCGACCAAGCGATCCTCGACGACGCGGAGGCGATCCTGCACGTCGTCGCCTAGGCCGTGTCCTGTAAGTCTGTTCGATGGGCTTCGTGATCCAGGTGGTTCCTGGCGGTGCGGGCGGATCGGCCTCGTACCGGGTCGTACTCGGCCGCATCCGCCCGTGCCGTCAGGGGCCGCCTGGGCGCGAAGACCGCGAACAAGACTTGCAGGACACGGCCTAGTCGAACCGGGTGACGCCTCCTGCCCTCGGAAGGCGTCACCCGGCCACGAGCACGCGCCGTCACCCCCAGTTCCACGATTCCGGGACGGCGCGAAGTCTCTCAACCGAGCAGGAGTCAACACGCCGTCCCCATAAGTTCGCCAAACGCCACCGCCCGCGATCCCGCGCGGGACTAGCCCCGGCCCGCTCCGAATCCGATCTTCGTCAAAGCTTCACGAGCACGATCCCGCTGCCGTCCGTCACTGTCGACGGCGGAAAGATCCTTGAGCGCACGCAATTCCCACACCGGGAATCCCAGCTCCCGGAACAGCCCCGCCGCCGTGCGGAGCCCCTCGGCCGCTTCGGTCGCGACACC
Source organism: Amycolatopsis sp. lyj-90 (assembly GCF_046549035.1). Lineage (NCBI taxonomy): Bacteria > Bacillati > Actinomycetota > Actinomycetes > Pseudonocardiales > Pseudonocardiaceae > Amycolatopsis > Amycolatopsis sp. lyj-90. The sequence goes on along the minus strand of NZ_JAJPWP010000004.1, from coordinate 138,803 downwards.
TTCGTCCGCGCGGAGACGCCCGAAACTGAGCAAGGTGTATCCGCCACCCCGGCGGTCACCGAGTTCGCGGAACGTGGTCATCGCGAGTCCCAGGTGCTCCGCGGCCCGGACGTGCTCGCCCGCAAGGCGCAGGGATTCGCCGAAACTCCGATGCGTGTACGCGGCGGCGTGCCGGTGCCCGACATGCTCGAACAGCTCCAGTGACCGCGATAGGCATCGTTCGCTCTCCTCCGGGTCTCCCGCTCTCGCGTGGAGATCGCCGAAGCTGCGAAGGACGTGCGCCTCCCAATGCCGCTCACGCGAACTCCGGGTGCCGATCAGAGCGCTCGTCAGCAGTTCGCCGGCCTCGTCCACGCGGCCGTGCCGTCGCAGGACGTCGGCATACCGCTTGGCGGATCTGTCGTGCTGCTGCCCGTCCTCGCAGTGGAGTGAAAGCAGCAGGCTCGCGTCGAAGCATTCCGTCGCCCGCCGGAAGTCGCCGAGGTCGTCCCACAGCGAGCCGAACTGGGCCGACGCCATCGCCTGCCCGGCGAGGTCACCGCAGTCCCGCAACAGGTCCAGCGCCTCCCGCAGCGCTTCGACCGCCGATCGGGTCCGGCCGGAGTCCGCGTCGACGTCGGCGAGCGCGACGAGCGCGGCACCGGTCCCCCGTTGATCACCCGAGGAGCGGAATCGGCCCTCCGCCAACGCGAAACACGTCCTCGCCCGCGCCAGATCCCCCGAATCGGCATGGGAGTGGCCGAGCTTCAGCAGTTTCTCCGCCTCCGCCGGGAGATCGACGCGATCGCGCACGATGCCGAACCCGACAAGCGCGGGCGAACCACCGTTCCTGGGGCCGACGAGGTCGCTGTAGGCCTCGGCCAGCCGCGCGGCCAACTCGGTCCAGCCGTGGTTTTTCGCGGTTCGGACGGCGAGTGCGAGGTTGGCGGTTTCCGTCGCGCGCCAGCCGATCGGATCGGCGGCGACGCGGTCCGAAACCGCCGCCGGGACATCCGCGCGGCGAGCGGGCGGGTACTCGGCGTCGAGCGCGGCGGAAGCGTGTTCGGCCAAAGCCGCCGTGACCGTCAGCGCGCGTTTGAGGGCTCCGGGCGCCGGGGGTTCGCGGAGCGCGAGACGGACCAGTCCGGGCAACCGGTACCGGAGGAAGCCGGACCGATCCTGCTCGACGTGGAGCAGGTGATCGTCCACCAGTTCGTCGAGCAGTTCGGCCGCCTCGCCGGGCGAACAGCCCAGCAGGGCCGTCGCGAACCAGTCGGCGATGTCGGCGGCACCCGGGAAACCGAGGAGCCGCAACGAATTTCGCTGCCGCGGCGAAAGCTCGGCGAGGGCATCGGCGAGAACCGGGCGGACGGCGAGGTCACCGGCGGCCAGTTCGTTGAGCCGCAGTCGCTCGTTCTCCAGGCGCGTCGCGAACTCCGCGATGCTCAGTCTCGGCCGTTGCAGCAGCTTCACACCGGCCGCCCGGACAGCCAGCGCGAGCCCGTCGCAGCAGGCCAGCACCCGGCGGACGGCGTCGGTTTCGGCGGACAGCCGGTCCTCCCCGGCGATCTCGCCGAGCAGCGTCAGCGAATCCGAGGCGGACAGCGGGCCGACCTCGACCGGTTTGGCGCCGGCGAGCCCGGCCAGCCGTCGCCGCGTCGTGACGATCGTCGCGCAGCCGGGGCCGTTCGGCAGCAACGGCCGCGCCTCGGCCTCGGACCGGCAGTCGTCCAGGATCACCAGCAGCCGCTTGTCCGCGGTATGGCTCCGCCACAACGAGATCAGCCCGTCCCGGTCGGCGGGAAGTTCCGATTCCGCGAAGCCGAGGGCGCGGAGAAATCCGGTGAGTACGTCGCCGGGTTCACGCAGGTCGGCGACGAGCTGACCGTCCGGGAACCGCTTGCGTACCCGCCAAGCGGCCTGGACGGCCAGCGCGCTCTTGCCCGCTCCCGCCGCGCCGTGCAGCACGACGGGCGCGGGACCTCTCAGCGCACGTCCCACCTCCGTCAGTTCCCCGGCCCTGCCGGTGAAATCCGGCGTCGCGGGCGGAAGGCGGCACGGCGAGCCACCCGCCGACCAACCGGTTCCGGAGATGCGGCGGTGGACCTCGAGCAGGTCCTCCCCCGGTGAGATCCCGGCGTGTTCCCACAGCGCGTGACGGCATCGATCGAGGACGGCCAGCGCGGAGTCCCGCCGCCCGAGCCCGTGGAGCGCCTCGGCCAGCCACCCGGCGAGGCGTTCGTCGCCCGGCCGGGCGGCCAGTTCGGGGCCGAGCCGGTCGGCGACCGCCTTGTGGTCACCGGCCGCGAGCTCCAGCTCGACGAGCTTGCCCAGTGCCGAAAACCGCTGGTCCTCGAGCCACAGGACGTGCGCCTCCACGAGCGGTCCCGCCGGGACGTCGGCGAACGCCCCGCCACGCCACAACCCCAGCGCCCGTTCGAGCAGTGCCCTGCGCTCGGCGCCGGTCGCCGTCGCGGCGGCCGCGGTCAGCGCGGAGAAAGCGGTGGCGTCCAGCTCCCCTTCCGACACCGCGAGCCGGTAGCCGCCCCTGCCGGACCACAGCCGCTGCCGGGCGTCGTCCACCGGCAAGCCGGGCGACAACGCCTTGCGGAGCTTGGAAACCGCCATCTGCACGACCGCGGCGGCGCTCGACGGCGGTCCCTCGGGCCAGAGTTCGTCCACGAGGGTGTCCCGGTGGACGAACTCGTCCGGCCTGGCCAAAAGCACCGCGAGCACCCGGCGGGGCTGCGCCGCCGACGGCAACGGGACCGAGGCCCGGAGCGGGCCGAGCACCTTGAACTCCACGAACCACCTTTCACCTGGACGGATGAGCAGAATCTAACCCGGCACCGCCCCAGGGTTACCGCTTCTCACCCGGATGGCCGTCCCCCTTACCCGCCGGTGTGAGCGAGCAGCCGATCCCGCAACGCGGGCTCGTCGGCGAGCGCCTCGTTCACCGAGTGGTCCAGCAGCGGCTTGAGGTCCCCGTACGGCCGCTTCGACCAGTCGAGCGGACCCTGCGGCGGCTTCGGGTCGTACTCGATGACGAACTGGATCGTCCGCGCGATCTCGGCGCCGACGAGCCGCTCGACCAGGTGCAGCGCGAGGTCGATCCCCGCCGACACCCCGGCGGCGGTGATCACGTTCCCGTCCTCGACCCAGCGCTCGGCGACGGGCTCCGCCCCGAACGCGCGCAGCAGTTCGCGGAACATCCAGTGCGTCGTGGCCCGGCGGCCCTTCAGCAGACCGGCCTGCCCCAGCAGGAGCGATCCCGTGCACACCGACGTCACGAGTTCCGCGTTCGCCCCGGCTTGCCGCAGGTACTCGATCAGCTGCTCGTCGGCGAGCGCCTTCAGCGTCGGTTCGGCGCCGCCGGGCACGAGCAGCGCGTACGGTGACGGGACCTCGTCGAAGGTGTGACTCGCCGCGATCCTCAGCGGGTTGTCGGTGGTGATCGGCTCCTTCGTCGCGCCGACCACGACCGTGCGGTACTCCTGAGCCGTGCTCGCCATGCCGTCCAGCACGGTCAGCGGCCCGACCATGTCGAGCGGGGTCATCCCCGGGTACACCACGAACGCGATGGTCTTCTTGTCCTCTGTCATGGGACAACGGTGTCGCAGGGGTGCGGCCGCGGTGAGCCGGATGTCCGGATTCCTGCGAACTACGTCCGACGGCCGGGCGGTACTGCTAGCGTTCGATCATGCCGGGTTCACCCAGACGAGTGTTGATCGTCGGCTACAGCAATGCCGAGATGCTCGACATCGCCGGTCCGGCGGACGTGCTGGACGTCGCGTCCAAACTCGGCGGGAAACCCGGGTACGAGATCATGCTCGCCAGCGTCGACGGCCGCGGCATCCGTTGCGAGTCCGGGTTGACCTTGCAGGCGCAGCATCGGCTCGACCAGGTGACCGGTGAACTGGACACGCTGATCGTCGCGGGCGGCACCGGGCACGAGACCGCCGCCGCGGACCCGAGGATCGTCTCCCACATCCGCAGGCTCGCACAGCACAGCCGTCGCGTCGCCTCGGTGTGCACCGGCGCCACCGTGCTCGCCGCGTGCGGGCTGCTCAACGGGCGCCGCGCGACCACGCACTGGCGGTTCGCGAACCGGCTCGCGACGAACTACCCGCAGGTGAACGTGGACCCGGTGCCGCTGTACGTGCGCGACGGCAACGTCTACACGGCGGCGGGCGTCACCAGCGGTATCGACCTCACCCTCGCGTTCGTCGAGGAGGATCACGGCCCGAGCCTCGCCAGGGAGACCGCGCGCATGCTGGTCACCTACCTGCAGCGGCCGGGCAACCAGGCGCAGGTGAGCATGTTCCTGTCCGGTCCGCCGCCGGAGAACCGGCTGGTCCGCGACATCACCGCGTACGTCGCCGAACATCTCGCCGGCGATCTCGGCACCACCGTGCTCGCCGAACGGGCAGGCATCAGCACCCGGCAGCTGACCAGGCTGTTCGACGCGCACCTGAGCACCACGCCCAGCAGGTACGTCCGGGCGGCGAGGACCGAGAACGCGGCGAAACTGTTGTGCGGCACCGAACTCCCGCTGACCTCGATCGCGCGGCGATGCGGTTTCGGCTCGACCGAGACCCTTCGCCAGGCCTTCCTCGATCACTTCGACACACCGCCGTCCGCCTATCGCCGCGTCCATCTGAGGCAGTCCTTCGGCTAGGCCGAATGCGGGCGGCGATCGGGGCTGTGGAGGATGTGCGGGTGAACCGCCGCGACATCTCCGACGACGACACCGGCCCGATTCGCCGGGTTACGGACACTCCGTCCGATCGCTCGCCCGGAACGTCCCGTACGCCGCGCCGGACCCCGCCGGAAGGCGCGCGTCCTCCGATCAAACGGCCGCGTCCGGCAGAGCCGGGCAGACGTCGCGCCGCCGAGCCCAAGCCCGAACCGAAGCCCGAGCCGAAACCGGCCGGTCACGGGCATTCGCACGGCCACGGACCGGCGGCGCCCGCGTCGCACCGCGTCCGGAAGCTGTTGATGTGGCTGCTGATCCCGCTCGCCGTCGCGACCGTCGCCGGGATGGTCCTGCTCTACCCGTGGGGCAAGGATCCGGCCAAAAGCGTGTTCCCCCAGGGAACTCCGGTGAACGCCACGATCTCCACGACGATCACCGGGCCGTGTCTCGCCGAAGGCCAGGTCCAGGTCGGCGAGCCGCCGCCGGACGCGAAACCGTGTCTCACCAGCGCACTGACGATGACCGACGGTCCTGCCGTCGGAAAGCCGCTGAAGCTGACCCTTCCGATCGAGCCGAGCACGCCGCGGTTCGCCGCGGGCGACAAGGTGGTGCTGTCCTACAACGGCGGAGACGTCGCGGACCCCGCGTCGTTCCAGATCGTCGACTTCCAGCGCGGGATGCCGTTGCTGCTGCTCGCCGGGCTGTTCGCGCTCGCGGTGATCGTGCTGGGCCGCTGGCAGGGTCTCGCCGCGCTGATCGCGCTCGGGCTGAGCTTCCTGATCCTCGCGCTGTTCGTGCTGCCGTCGATCCTCGCCGGGGAGAGCCCGCTGCTGGTGGCGATCGCGGGCGCGGGCGCGATCATGTTCATCGCGCTGTACCTGACCCACGGGTTGTCCGCGAGAACCTCGGTGGCGGTACTGGGCACCCTGGTGAGCCTGGTCCTGATCGGCGTCCTTTCGGCGATCTTCTCGGCCGCGGCGTCGCTGACCGGGCTGGACGACAGCACCTCGCAGCTGATCGGCTCCCTCGGGCACGGGATCGACGCGCGAGGGCTGTTGCTGGCCGGTGTCGTGATCGGCGCGCTCGGTGTGCTGGACGACGTCACGGTGACGCAGACGAGCGCCGTGTGGGAGCTCCGGCGGGCGAACCCGTCGCTCGGCTGGCGTGAGCTCTACGGCGCGGGCCTGCGGATCGGGCGCGACCACGTCGGTTCGGCGGTCAACACCCTCGTGATGGCGTACGCGGGCGCGGCGTTGCCGGTGTTGCTCTACACGTCGCTTTCGGGTGTCGGCCTCGGTTCGATCCTCGGCGCGGAAGACATCGCGCAAGAGATCGTGCGGACGCTGGCCGGGAGCGTCGGCATCGTCGCGGCGGTGCCGGTCACGACGGTGCTGGCCGCGCTGATCGCCTCGCGGGAGCCTCAAGAGTCCCTGTAGTCACAGGCTTCCCAAAGGGCGTGCCCCGCACGCGATCACGGGCCGGAGTCGGGTACGAATTGGCCGCACCCGAGGTTCGCCGCGTGATCGGAGGGGCCATGTTCGATGCCGTGTTCGCCGTCCCGAGACAGCTGACCGCCGTCGCGCGGCGCGTCCTCGTCTCGACACTGGAGGCCGTCGAAGCGGTCCCGAAGATCGCCGCCGCGCTCGACGACGTCCGGGCGACGCTCAAGCACTCCGAACGGCTGGCGACCTTCGCCGCGGGCGAGTTGCCGGAGATCGTCTACCAGCTCGAAGAGATCAAGGCGCGGCTGGAGAAACTGGAAACTAGTCCAGTGTCGCCACGAACCGGCTGACCGCTTCCATCGTGAACCGCTGGATGTACTTCCCGGCGGGCGCCGCCGAAGCCAGCCGGTACAGCGGCCGTTCCGCCGCCGCGTCCCCGCGCGCCTCCGACTTCAGCTGTGCCACCAGCAGTTCCGAGAACACCAGGCCGTTCGCCTCGGTGTTGTTCAGCAGCGCGTTGGCCAGCTTGCGCAGTTGCAGGATGCCGAGTTCCCGGCCACCCGCGCCCGAGTAGACGGCCAGGTCGACCTTCGCCACCTTGCGGCGTTTGCCCGCGTTGACCAGCAGGCTGACCGTCCGCGTGCCGCGCACGTCACTGATCACCAGGTCGATGCGCTCGGCCGCGGTCAGGTCGATCCGCCGGAAGCCCCAGGTCCGCACGATGAGCGTCTCGCCTTCGAGCCAGACGCGGCGCCGCAGGTTGTAGAACATGACGTAGAGCAGCGGCAGCGCGATCACCGCGGCGACGACGAGCCCGGCGATCTCACCACCGATCAGCCCGGCGATCCCGCCGAACGCGGCCGCGAAGATCACGACGCCCGCGATACCGGAGCAGCCACGCCTGCGGCGGAGCTTGGGATCGTCGTGGAACAGCGGCAGCCGCTCGGGGGTTTCCGGCGTACCGGTCGGCTCGGCCATCACACGCCCGTCCCCGCCAGGAACGGGTTGCCCGCGCGTTCCCGGCCGATCGTGGTGGCCGGGCCGTGTCCCGGCAGGACGACGGTGTCGTCGGGCAGCGTCATCACCTTGGCGCCGAGGGAGCGCACGAGTTCGCCGCCGTCGCCGGAGGACCGGCCGATCGAACCGGCGAACAGGCTGTCCCCGGTGAGCACGATCCGGCCGCCCTCGGCGGAGGTCAGCCCGAAGATCACCGAACCGGCGGTGTGCCCCGGTGTGCGGGACACCGAGATCTCCAGCCCGGCCAGCCTGAGCGGGCCATCGACGAGTGGCACGATCCCGTCCTTCCATTCCCCGGCGTCCGGGACCAGGAGTGGCCGGTCCGCCTCGTCCAGATGAAGAGGTATCCCGTGGCGCGCGCCGATCACGGCCGCCGAGGCGACGTGGTCCGGGTGGCCGTGGGTGGCGAGCATCGCGACCGGCGTCAAGCCGTGTTCGGCGAGCGCGGCCTCGATCGGCTCGACGGCGTCCTCGCCGGGATCGACGATCACGCACTCCCCGCCGCCGTCCGCGGCCAGCAGATAGCAGTTGGCTTCGAGGGGGCCTGCCGGAAAACCGACAACCAGCACGAAACGCCTCCTCAGATCTTCCGCCGAACAGGTGACAGGATGGCCCTGATCACGATCAAGCAAGCCTAGCGGCCCCTGTACGGGGGTCTCACACGCTGTGCCCATAGACTTCCGCTACCTCAGACGTGTGACATCGAGTGGAAACCGGGAGGGCGGGTGCCGACCAACCAGCAGCGCCGCGAAGCCGCGAAGCGCAAGCTCGAGCGACAGATCGTGCATCGGGCCGAAAAGGCCAAGCGACGCAAGATCGTCGGCTCGGTGGCGGTCGTCGGCGTCGTCGCGATCGTGGCGGGCGCGGTTTGGTGGATCGTCAGCAGTAACAGTGGTGACGACGCCGCCTCCGACGCTTCCCCGAGCTCGGCTCCTCCGACCCCCGAGGTCACCATCCCCACGGAACGCGCGCCGCTGCCCAAGCGGGCGACGCCGCTGGCGAACCCGGTGGCCTGCGACTTCAAGGACGACGCCACCAAGCAGGCCTCGAAGAAGGTGAACAAGCCGGAAGGCAAGGGCGTCTCTTCGACCGGGACCGTCAACGTCGTGCTGAAGAGCACCGCGGGCGACATCCCGCTGAGCCTGGACCGGGCGCTCGCCCCGTGTGCCGTGCAGAGCTTCATCAGCCTCTCGCAGCAGGGCTACTTCAACGACACCAAGTGCCACCGGCTCGGCACCACCGGCCTGCAGATGCTGCAGTGCGGTGACCCCGAGGCCAGCGGCATGGGCGGCCCGGGCTACACGATGCCGGACGAGGCGTTCCCCGAGATCAAGTACGGCCGCGGCATCCTCGCGATGGCGAAGACGCAGCAGCCGAACTCCGGCGGCAGCCAGTTCTTCATGGTCTACGGCGAAGCCGAACTGCCCGCGGAGTACTCGGTCTTCGGCAGCATCACCGACGACGGCCTGAAGGTGCTCGACAAGGTCGCCAAGGCGGGCGCCAACGCCCAGGCCGGCAACGGCGACGGCACCGGCCCGCCCAACACCGAGGTCAAGTTCACCGGCGTCACGGTCAGCCCCTGACGTGAAGCTGGAGCTCAACGGAGCGCCCGCCAGGTCGGAAGATCTGGCGGGCGCGTTCGGTTACGGTCATTTCACCGCGATGCAGGTCCGCGACGGCAAGGTCCGCGGCCTCGACGCCCACTTGCACCGGCTCGCGACGAGCACCCGGCGCATGTTCGCCGCCGAACTCGACACCGACGCGGTGCGCCGATACGTCCGGCAGGCCGTCCAGGGCGAGGACGCGCTGTCCGTGCGGGTGCTGATCTTCTCCCGCGCGATGGACTGGTCCGATCCCGGCGCCCCCGCGGCCCCGGACGTCCTCGTCCGGACCGGGCCACCGAAAGAGCACGAGCTGACGCCGTTGCGCCTGCGATCCGTGCGCTACGAACGAGTGCTGCCCGAGGTCAAGCACGTCGGCACGTTCGGCCTGGTCCACCACACGCGTGAGGCGATGATGGCCGGCTACGACGACGCGTTGTTCGTCGACCAGCGGGGCAGGGTCAGCGAGGCGTCGATCTGGAACGTCGGTTTCCTCGACGGCGGCACGGTGGTCTGGCCGCAGGCGCCGGTGCTCGACGGGATCACCCAGCAGCTGGTGCGGCGCGGCTTGACGCTCACCGGGATCCCGCAGGAGGTCCGCGAGGTCCGTCCCGCCGATCTGCCGGGGTTCGACGCGATGTTCCTGACCAACTCGGAGTCGGTCGGCTGGCCGGTGGCGTCGGTGGACGACGTCGTCCTGCCGTTCGCGCCGGAGACCGGCCGGATCCTGACCGAGGCCTACGAGCGCAACCCCTGGGACGAAATCTAGCCGGTCGTCCGGGACCGCACGTTTGACTTACCTGTCGCCAGCTCGAACCTTCCCCCGCGTCGGCACGTGTAGTGAGTAGCCGTCCGGAAAGGGAGGACCCTTGGCCGCTCACCGGGTTCGCACCAGTTTAGTCCTCGCCGTGCTGTTCAGCGGTTCCATGGGCGGTCTCGCCCACGCGCAGGAACAGCCGTCCGGCGCGGTCGTGAAGTACTTCGTGGTCCCGTTCTCGGCGAGCCCGGACGAGAACACGCTGTTCCGGATCGCGGAGCAGACCCTCGGCGCGGGTGCCCGCTACCAGGAGATCTTCCGGCTCAACGCGGGCAGGATCCGGCCGGACGGCACCGCGTTCACCAATCCGGCCTCGATCCAGCCGGGGCAGGTCCTGCAACTCCCCTCCGACGCCCGCGGCGCGATCGACGGCCCGCTGCCCGCCGCGCCGGCCGCTCCCCCGCCCCGGCCGGCGCAGGCCGTCACCCCGGCCGCGTCGGCGACGTCGGGGAGCCTCGTGGCGTCGCTGGCGACCGGGATCGGCGGCGTACTGCTGGGCTTGCTCGGCGGGCTCAGGCTGCGGCGCTCATGGTTGCGGCGCACTCCGCCGACTCCCGAGCCGGATCCGCTCGACTTCCCGCCCAGTACCGGAACGCTCGACCTGCCCGCCGAACCCCGGCTGGAGGAGACCGGTCCGATCCGCGACTGGATGCCGCTGCCGGGTGCTCCGGACGGGCACTCGTACTTCTTCCTGAGCATGGCCGACACCCAGCTGATCGCGGCCGTCCCCGCGGACGCGCGCGTCAACGTCACCGTGATGACCGCGCCCCTGCCGAAGCCGGTGATCATCGACATGCCGGAAGTCCGAAGGACGCATTCAGAGGACTAAATGCGGGGCATTCGACCTCAGCGGTAGGTGAACTTCGGCGGCCGACGCGCGAGGAACGCGGCCACACCTTCGGCATAGTCCTCACCGTGCAGGGCGCCGAGCCGGATCTCGTCGACCTCGGCGTCGGATTCTTCTTGACCGGCCACGATCTTCTCGATGATCCGGTTCATCCCGCGCACCGACGCCTGCGATCGCGAAGCGAGCGTCTCGACGAACTTCGCCGTCGAGGACTCCAGCTCGTCAACCGGGAAGACATCGTTGAGCAGCCCGATCTCCCGGGCCCGCCGTGCATCGACGAGTTCGCCCGAGAGCAGGAAGTACTTGGCGTGCGCCGGGCCGACCAGCGAGACCAAACGCCGGGTCGAGTCGAAGTGGTAGACGATGCCGAGCTTCGCCGGGGTGATCCCGAAGCGAGAACCCTCCGCGGCGAAGCGGAAGTCGCAGGCGACCGAGATCTGGCAACCGCCGCCGATGCAGTTCCCCTGGATCATCGCCACCGTCGGCTTCCGTGACGCCGTCAGCGCCGCCACGGCCTCATCGACGGCCTTGTCGTAGGTCTCGGCCGCGTCGGCGGTGGACCGCAGGTCCCGGAACTCGCTGATGTCGGCGCCCGCCGAGAAATGCGCGCCCGCGCCGGTCAGCACGAGTACCTTGATCGCCGGGTCCGCCTCCACCCGCGCCACCACGTCCGGGATCGCCGACCACATCCCGTAGGTGATCGCGTTCATCTTCTCCGGCCTGGTGAACGTCAGCCGCGCGACCTCGCCGTCGCGAGTGAATTCGAACCCGTCAGTCATGTTCCGCACCCTAAGTGCGCGCCTCCCCCGGAACCACCCGGATGTGGGCAAGCCCCCGCGGAACCGGTTAGGAAGCCGAGGTCACTCGGTAGACGTCGTAGACGCCCTCGACACCTCGGACCACCTTCAGCACATGGCCGAGGTGCTTCGGGTCGCCCATTTCGAAGGAGAACCGGCTGACCGCGACCCTGTCACGCGACGTGGTCACCGACGCGGACAGGATGTTGACCTTCTCGTCCGCGAGCACCTTGGTGACGTCCGACAGCAGACGGTGCCGATCCAGCGCCTCGACCTGGATCGCGACGAGGAACACCGACGAAGCCGACGGTGCCCATTCGACCTCGACCAGCCGCTCGGGCTGGGCCCGCAGGTCGTCGGCGTTGGTGCAGTCGGTCCGGTGCACGCTGACACCACCGCCACGGGTGACGAAACCGAGGATCTCGTCGCCAGGAACCGGCGTGCAGCAGCGGGCGAGTTTGGCCCAGACGTCGCTGGCGCCCTTCACCACGACACCGACGTCGTTCGAGCCACGTCGGCGGGTGACCGTGGACGGCGTCGCGCGCTCGGCGAGCTCCTCTTCCGCCTCGTCGACACCGCCGATGAGCGCGACCAGCCGTTGCACGACGTGCTTCGCGCTGGTGTGGCCCTCGCCGACAGCCGCGTACAGCGAGCTGATGTCGGGGTGCCGCAGTTCGGTGGCGACGGCGCCCATCGACTCGGCGGAGACCAGCCGCTGGATCGGGAGGCCGACCTTGCGGACCTCCTTGGTGATGGCCTCCTTGCCGCCTTCGATCGCCTCGTCGCGGCGTTCCTTGGCGAACCACTGCCGGATCTTCGCGCGTGCCTTGGGCGAGCCGGCGAACTGCAGCCAGTCGCGGCTCGGCCCGGCCGTCTCGGCCTTCGAGGTGAAGATCTCGATGACCTCACCGTTCTCGAGCTTGCGCTCGAGGGCGACCAGCCTGCCGTTGACGCGGGCGCCGATGCAGCGGTGGCCGACCTCGGTGTGCACGGCGTAGGCGAAGTCGACCGGCGTCGACTCGACCGGCAGCGTGATCACGTCGCCCTTGGGCGTGAACACGAAGATCTCGCGCGAAGCGAGTTCGTAGCGCAGTGATTCGAGGAAGTCGCCCGGGTCGGCGGCCTCACGCTGCCAGTCGAGGAGCTGGCGCATCCACGCCATCTCGTCGACGTCCACCGAGTTGGCCCCGTTGCTGCTGTGGGTGCCCTTGGTCTCCTTGTACCGCCAGTGCGCGGCGATGCCGTACTCGGCGGTGCGGTGCATCTCGTAGGTACGGATCTGCACTTCGAGCGGCTTGCCGTCCGGGCCGATCACCGTGGTGTGCAACGACTGGTAGACGCCGAAACGCGGCTGCGCGATGTAGTCCTTGAACCGGCCGGGGACCGGCTGCCACAACGCGTGCACGACACCCATCGCGGCGTAGCAGTCGCGGACGTCCTCGACCAGGATCCGCACGCCCACCAGGTCGTGGATGTCGTCGAGGTCGCGCCCGCGGACGATCATCTTCTGGTGGATCGAGTAGTAGTGCTTCGGCCTGCCCTCGACCTTGGCGGTGATCCGCGAGCCTTCGAGGTTGCCGGTCAGCTCGGTGATCACGGACCGCAGGTACGTGTCCCGCGAGGGCGCGCGATCGGCGACCAGGCGGACGATCTCGTCGTACTTCTTCGGCTGCAGGATGGCGAAGGCCAGGTCCTCCAGCTCCCATTTGACCGTCGCCATGCCGAGCCGGTGCGCGAGCGGGGCCAGGACCTCCAGGGTCTCGCGGGCCTTGCGGGCCTGCTTCTCCGGCGGCAGGAAGCGCATCGTGCGCATGTTGTGCAGGCGGTCGGACAGCTTGATCACCAGCACGCGCGGGTCCCGCGCCATCGCGATGACCATCTTGCGGATGGTCTCGGCCTCGGCGGCCGTGCCGAGCTTGACCTTGTCCAGTTTGGTGACGCCGTCGACCAGCTCGCCGACCTTCTCGCCGAAGTCGGCCTTGAGGCTCTCCAGCGAGTATCCGGTGTCCTCGACGGTGTCGTGCAGCAGCGCCGCGACCAGCGTCGTGGTGTCCATGCCGAGTTCGGCGAGGATGGTCGCGACGGCGAGCGGATGCGTGATGTACGGGTCGCCGGACTTGCGCCGCTGCTCACGGTGGAGTTCTTCGGCGACGTCGTAGGCGCGCTGCAGCAAGGCGAGATCGGCGTTCGGGTGCAGCTCACGGTGGATGACGGCGAGCGGTTCGAGGACCTGTTTGACCGGTGCGGCGCGCTGTGCGGTGATCCGGCGGGCGAGGCGGGCTCGGACGCGGCGCGTCGCGGATGGCGTCGGCGCTGCCCCCTGTCGCGCCGCACCGTTCTGCTCGGTGCCGTCCTTCGAGGACACCGCGGCATCGAGCTCTTGGCTCACCCGCACCTCCTGCAGCTTCGTGCGGCCTTCGGACGTCAAGGGTAACCGCTCCCCCTCGCGGCACACTGGGTGCGCCCGCTCAACACACCCGGAGGGCCTCCACGCGATGCCCTTCAAGCACGGAACGACCACCGAGCGCGCCGAGTTCCATGATCACCGAAACCCCGGTGACCTGCGCCTTCGCGTCCTCCAGCAGTTTGCAGGTCGCCGCGACCGTGCCGCCGGTGGCGAGCACGTCGTCGAGGATCGCGACACGCTGACCAGGCTCGACGACACCTTCGGGAAGTTCGACCGTCGCGGTGCCGTACTCCAGCGTGTAATCGACCCGGCCCGCGACGCGGGGCAGCTTGCCGGGCTTGCGGATCACCGCGACGCCGAGACCGCGGGCGTAACCGACGGCCGCGGCCAGCAGGAACCCGCGCGCTTCCACGCCTGCCAGCAGCTCGGCCTCGGGATCGACGGTGTCGGCGAGCGCGTCGGTGACGGCCTTGAACCCGGCGGCGTCGGCGAACATCGGACTCAGGTCCCGGAACAACACACCGGGTTCCGGGAAGTCCGGCACGTCGGCGATCAGGTCGAGTGCCTTGTCCAGCTCCATGTACTTCCCTGCTCTCATGTCGTACGTGTGGGGTCACCGAACGCTATGAAAGGCCCGTTACTTGCAAATTTTGCAAGTAACGGGCCTTTCATAGCGCTTGAAACCGGTTACCTCTTGCGCTTGCCCGACGGACGGCCCTTGTGGGCCTTCTGGTTCCGGGCCGGAACGCTCGCCGCGGCGGCGTAAGCCTTCTCCTTGCGGAGTTCGGCCTCCAGCGCATCGTCGTCGTTCGGGTCGAACTCGTCGTCCTCGCGCAGGGCGGCCTTGCGGGCCTGGTTCGCGCGCCGCGCGGCGACCCGCTCGGCCTGCTGGCGGAACTTCGGATCGCGCATCTTGAAGTCCACCAGCAGCGGGGTGGCCAGCGCGACCGACGACAGCACGCCGACGATGGTGCCGGTGAGCTGCACCAGCGCGAGGTCCTGCAGCGTGCCGGAGCCGAGCAGGATGTACCCGACCACGAGCAGGCCGAGGATCGGCAGCATCGCGATCAGCGCGGTGTTGAACGACCGCATCAGCGTCTGGTTCAGCGCCAGGTTGGCCGCCTCGCCGAAGGTACGGCGGGTGAGCCCGAGCAGGCCGCGCGTGTTCTCGCGGACCTTGTCGAACACCACCACCGTGTCGTAGAGCGAGAACCCGAGGATCGTCAACAGACCGATCACCGTCGCCGGCGTGACTTCGAAGCCGATCAGCGAGTACACACCCGCCGTCACCACGATGTCGTGCAGGAGCGAGATCAGGGCCGCGGCGGCCATCCTGGTGTCGAAGTACAACGCCAGGAACAGCGTGACCGCCAGGAGGAACACCCCCAGCGCGATCAACGCCTGCCGCGAGATCTCCCCGCCCCAGGACGCGCTCACCGCGCTGTCACTGATCGCCTGGACACTCGGCTGACCGTTGGTCCCGATCGGGCCGAGGTCCTGGAACAGCGCCTGCTTGATCTTGGAGACCTCGGCCGCGTCCAGGGTGTCCGAACGGAGCTGGATGGTCGACGAGACGCCGCTGCCGACCTTCTGCGCCTCGTCGGCCGGACGGCCGAGAGCTTCGGCGAAGACGTCCTTCGCCTGCTGCTCGCTGATCTGCCCGTTCTTGCCGTTGGCCGGCATCTGGATCTGGGTGCCGCCTTCGAAGTCGATCCCGAAGTTGAACCCCTTGATCCCCATCGACGCGATGCAGAGCAGCACCAGCGCGCCGAAGAAGATGTACCAGCGCTTGCGCTTGCCGACCACGTCGAACGCGCCCGTGCCCACGTAGAGGCGGCGGAAGATGCTTTCGCGCTTGCCCGCGGTGGTGGTGTTGTCGTCGACCACGGTCACGCCTCCTTGACGTTCGGGCGGCCGGCGGCCGGACGGGCCGCCTTGCGCTCCGAGCCCACCTGCTGGACGGCACCGAGGCCGAGGTTCTTCGGGTTGGAGAGGAACTTCGACTTCGAGCGGGAAACCATCGCGACCAGCGGGTGCGTCACGAGGTAGACCACGACGAGGTCGAGCACCGTCGACATGCCGAGCGTGAACGCGAAGCCCTTCACGTCACCGACGGCGAGCCAGTACAGGATCGCCGCGGCGAGGAAGCTGACCGCGTCCGACGCCAGAATCGTGCGCTGGGCACGGGACCAGCCGCGCGGCACCGCGGACCGGAACGTCCTGCCCTCGCGGATCTCGTCCTTCAATCGTTCGAAGTAAATGACGAAGGAGTCCGCGGTGATACCGATCGCGATGATCAAACCGGCCACGCCGGCGAGGTCGAGGGTGTACCCGATCCACCGCCCCAGCAACACCAACACCGCGTAGACGAGCGAGAACGCCAGGACCAGGGACAAGATCGTCAGCACACCGAGCAAGCGGTAGTAGAACAAGCAGTAGATGAAGACGATCAGCAGGCCGATACCGCCCGCGATCAGGCCCGCCTGCAGCGACGCGAGACCCAGCGTCGCGGACACCGTCGTCGCGTCCGAGGACTCGAACGACAGCGGCAGCGAGCCGTACTTCAGCACGTCCGCCAGGTCCTTCGCCTCGACCTGGCTGAACCGGCCGGTGATCTGGGTCTGACCGCCCAGGATCGCGGACTGGATGGTCGGCGCGGAGACGACCTGCGTGTCGAGGACGAACGCCGCCTGCTTCTGGGTGTTCTTCGAGGTGAAGTCGCCCCAGATCCGGGAACCGTCGCTCTTGAAGTTGAGGTTGACGACCCACTGGGAGTTCTGGGTGTCGTAGCCCGAGGAAGCGTCGGAGATCTCCGTTCCGGGGAGGAACTCCGGCTCCAGCAGGTACTTCGCGGTGTTCTTGTCACCACAGGCGACCAGCGGCTTGTCGGTGAGGTCGTTGCCGACCAGCGGGTCCGACACCTTGGGGTCGCAGTTGAGCGCCGCGAAGGCCTTCTCGGCGGCCGCGGCCTGCTTCGCCTGGTCCGTCGAAAGCAGATCGGGGTTCTGCCGGAGGTTCCGGGCCTCCTCGATCTCCTTCTTGGTCTGCTCGTCGGCGTCGCCGGGCTGCTGCTGCGGCGCGCCGGCGGAACCACCGCCACCGTTGGCCGGGCTGCTCGGCGGAGCGCTCGCGGACGGGGCGCCCGAAGACGCGGGCGGGGCCGAAGACTGGGGCGGGGCCGACGGCTGCGGAACCGGGGTCACCGGCTGCGACGTCACGACCTTCCGGAAGCCCAGCTTCGCGGTCTTGCCCAGGGTCTTGGCCTGGTCGCCCTGTTCGCCGGGGACGGTGATGACGACGTTGCTGCCGTCGAGGACGACCTCGGTGCCACCGACGCCGATACCGTTGACCCGGCGCTCGATGATCGAGCGGGCCTGTTCGAGGGACTCTCGCGGAGGGTCGCCGCCGTCGGGATTTCGGGCGGACAGGGTGACCCTCGTGCCGCCTTGCAGATCGATGCCGAGTTTCGGCGTCGGCTTGCCGCTACCGGTGAAGAACACCAGGGCGTACAGCGCCACCACGATCAGGGCGAAGAAGGCGAGATAGCGTCCCGGGCGGAGATGCCCGGCCGGTGCGGCCACTGTGCTTCGGTCTCCTCGGACGGACTGGGTTTTCCCCAATGGACTTGGCTGTTCACTCACCGGACGGGAGTCCGGTGGTACCGCGAACCTGCCTCGATGACGATGCCCGGTGAACGGGCACGACTATGACGACGGACACGCACGCAGCACCGAGACACTACTCGGTGCTGCGTGAGCCCGGCGTTGCCCCCGCACCTACGAAAGTCTGGTGTCGGGGATGGCCTTGGCCCCTTGTCGGCGGAGCTGAAGCGCGCCGACCGGAGGTGACCGAAAGCCCGAACCCGCCCCGGCCGAAGGCCCCGCTATCGCGGTGCCACGGCGCCCCTGTCCGCGGACTGTGCGCGGAAGGCCGACCAGCGCCGTGGCGACGTCGATCGCGGTCGCGGGTTCACCGGATAGCCCGGCGCTACTTCTTGCCGTGCTCCAGCGGAGGAGCGATCTGCGCGCCCGACTTCTCTTCGACGCGCTCGTCGTCCTTCGACTCGATGGCCGGCGCCTCGACGACGGCCTCGTCGTCGATCGTCTCGTCGTCGGTCTCGACGACCGGCTCGACCTTCTCGCGGACGGCCTGGCGCAGCCAGGTGGTCACGACACCGGGAGCGATCTCGAGGTCGATCGTGGTGTCGGCGGAGGCGTCGGCGACAGACGCGTAGAGACCGGAGGTGGTCATCACCCGGTCACCGGGAGCGAGGCTCGAGAGCAGCTCCTGCTGCGCTGCCGCCGCCTTCTTCTGCTTACGGGTGCCCATGACGAGCGGAATCGCCACAACGAGCATCAGGAGCAGCGGCAGCAATAACTGGTTCATGATTCTCCATTTCGAGCGGACGCCGCGCGGTGCGCTGTTTTGTCCGATTTGGCGGGGTGTGCTCTACCCGAGTGTGCCAGGTGCCAGCGGAAACTCCACCACCACCCGTCGCCACCACGGGCCCCGGACCGTGTGAGCGGTCCGGTCATTCCTGGTCGAACAGGTTCGGGCCGCCCTGCTCACCACGTGTGGCACCGGCCGGAGCCGGCAGGCCGAGGTGTTCCCAAGCGGCCGCTGTGGCGACCCGGCCGCGAGGAGTGCGGGCGAGCATACCGGCGCGGACCAGGTAAGGCTCACACACCTCTTCGACGGTGGTCGGTTCTTCCCCCACCGCGACGGCCAGCGTGGACACGCCGACCGGGCCGCCGCCGAAGGACCGGACCAGCGCCGTCAGCACCGCGCGGTCGAGCCGGTCGAAGCCCAGTTCGTCGACGTCGTAGACCTCCAGCGCGGCGCGCACGACCTTGCGGGTGGCGTGCCCGTCCGCGCGAACCTCGGCGTAGTCGCGTACCCGGCGCAGCAGCCGGTTCGCGATCCGGGGTGTGCCTCGGGACCGGCGGGCGATCTCCGCGGAACCGTCGCGGTCGATCTCGATCTCCAGAATCGTGGCGGCCCTGCGCACGACGAGGTCGAGTTCGCTGTCGGTGTAGAACTCCATCTGGCCGGTGAAACCGAACCGGTCGCGCAGCGGACCGGTCAGCGAGCCGGACCGCGTCGTGGCTCCGACCAGCGTGAACGGCGCGATCTCCAGCGGGATGCTGGTGGCTCCGGGTCCCTTGCCGACGACGACGTCGACGCGGAAGTCCTCCATCGCGAGGTACAGCATTTCCTCGGCGGGCCGGGCGATCCGGTGGATCTCGTCGATGAACAGGACGTCGCCGGGCGCCAGGTTGGACAGCATCGCGGCGAGGTCGCCCGCGCGTTCCAGTGCGGGCCCCGAAGTGATCCGGATGGCGGCGTTGAGTTCGGCGGCGACGATCATCGCCATACTCGTCTTGCCTAGTCCGGGCGGGCCGGAGAACAAGACATGGTCCGGCGGGACACCCCTGCGGCGTGCACTCTCCAGGACGAGTTCGAGCTGCTCACGGACTCGTGGCTGGCCGATGAACTCGTCGAGTTTACGTGGGCGAAGAGTGGTCTCGACCTCGCCTTCGCCAGTCTGTGGCAGCGCCGAAAGCGTCTCGTCGTCGGCCTCGAAATCCGTCACGGCCTCATAGTCCATGTGGCGAGCTACCGCTTACGTCCGAGGGTGGCCAACGCGGCGCGCAGCACGGAGGACGTCGTGTGGCCCTCGCCCTCGCTGAGCACCTTGTCGACCGCCTGTTCGGCCTGCTTGGCCGGGAAGCCGAGACCCGCGAGCGCCTCGACGACCTCGCCCCGCAGCACGCCGGGCGCGGTGACCACCGGCGAACCGTCGGTCGGGCCCGCGAGCGCGGTGACCTTGTCACGCAGTTCGAGCGTCAGCCGCTCGGCGCCCTTGCGGCCGATGCCGGGCACCTGGGTGAGCACGGTGATGTTGCCTTCGACCAGCGCGGATCGCAGCTTGTCGGGGTCGAGGACGGCCAGCGTCGCCAGTGCGAGCCGCGGGCCGATCCCGGAGACCGTCTGCAGGAGGCCGAACAGTCCGCGGGCGTCGGCGTCGGCGAAACCGAACAGCGTCAAGGAATCCTCGCGGACCACGAGCGCGGTGTGCAGCATCGCCTGCTCGCCGCGGCGAAGCGTCGCGAGAGTGGCGGGTGTGGCCTGGACGGCGAAGCCGACTCCCCCGACCTCGATCACGACGTGGTCTAGGCCGATGGAGAGGATTTCTCCGCGTACCGAGGAGATCATCGAGCCGCTCCCTGCGTTTTGGCTTCGTGTTTTTTGGCGCGCTGTGCCGCGGCGGCGAGCCTGGCCTTGTGGTTCTTGGCGATCTCGGCCGCCCTGGCCTCGGCTTCGGCGAGCCGGACCCGCATCGGTTCGCGCCACAGGTGGCAGATGGCGAGCGCGAGCGCGTCCGCGGCGTCCGCCGGATGCGGTTTGACCTCGAGGCCGAGCAGCCGCATGACCATACCGGTGACCTGGGCCTTGTCCGCGCGGCCGGAGCCGGTGACGGCCGCCTTGACCTCACTCGGCGTATGGAACACGACCGGCAGCCCGCGTCTGGCCGCGGCGAGCGCGACGACACCGCCCGCCTGCGCGGTACCCATGGCGGTGCGCACGTTGTGCTGCGCGAAGACACGCTCCACCGCGACGGCCTCGGGCTTGTAGCGATCCATCCACTGCTCGGCGGCGTCGGAGATCCCCAGCAGGCGCACGGCGAGATCCGCGTCGGGCGGGGTCCGCACGACATCGACGGCCACGGCGCGGACGGTGCGGCCCGTGCCGCCGTCGACCACGCCGAGCCCGCACCTGGTCAGACCGGGGTCGACCCCGAGTACCCGCACGCTTTTCCTCCGCTGCTCCGGCTTCCCTGGCGAACATCAGTTCGAGGTCCCGAGGCTACCCGGAGCTGCCTCCGGGCAAGATGAGGACATGCCGAGCTTCGACGACTTCGCCGCCCATCTGGGTCTCCAGCCGCTTCCCGTGGAAGGCGGCCGCTTTGCGCAGAGCTGGCGCGACGAGACCGCTTCCGCGATCTACTACCTGCTCGTTTCGCCGGAGACCTCGGCTCCGCACCGGCTGGACCGGCTGGAGATCTACGCCCACCACGCGGGCGCCCCGATGCGGATGCTGTTGCTGTTCCCGGACGGGCGGATCTCACGGCCGGTGCTCGGGCCGGACGTCGCGGCCGGTCAGCGTCCGCAGGTCGCGGTGCCCGCCGGGGTCTGGCAGGCGTCGGTGAGCACCGGCGAGTGGAGCCTGGCCGGGACGGTGGTGGTGCCGCCCTATACGGACGACTGTGTGGAGTTCCGTTCCGCGGCGGCTCTGGCCGCGGAGTGGCCGGGGGCGGCGGAGGACCTGGCGCCCTGGCGCGTTTAGTCCTCTAGATGCGCCTGTCCCGCGTGCCGGGGAATGCTATGAAAGGCCCGTTACTTGCAAAATTTGCAAGTAACGGGCCTTTCATAGCACCAGTGAGCGAGAAACCTCAGGGACCGTCGACGCCCGGCGTCCAGCTCTCCGGGTCACCGGATTCGGTCAGCACCGGCTGGTACCGGTCGAACCCCTCCGGCGCGTCCGGATGCCAGGGGAACTGCCCGTCCGGCGTGGCGACGATCAGCTGCAGCGCCGGGAAGTCCCCGTCCGGGTAGATCAGGAACGCGCTCCCGAAGTACTCGGGATAGTGCCCCTTCGCGACCCGCTCGAAGACCACCGGCGCGCCCTCGAAGAAATCGTCGTACCGCTTGCCGACCTCGAAGATCTCGCCGGCGGCCGCGCGGTCGACGTAGGCGTCGAGCAGGACCGGCCCCATGTGCTCGGGCAGTCCGATCACGACCGCTTCCGCGACGCCGTGCAGCGCCCACGCGCACGTGGTGAAGCAGAAGTTCGCGTCGTTCTCGTCGCCTTCGACCGCGATGACCGCGTTCCCTCTGGCCTGCGCCTGCGACTCGATCCACTGGACGAGTTCGGTTTCTTCGGCGGTGAGGGCGTCGGCTTCGAAGGTCGTCACGGGCGACATTCTGCCCCACGTCCGCGTCCGCACCTAGTCCCGGGACGTTTTTTCCGCGGCATGGCGGGAAAAACGATCAGCCGACCTCGGCCATGACCTCGTCGGAGACGTCGAAGTTCGCGTATACGTTCTGGACGTCGTCGCAATCTTCGAGGGCGTCGATGAGTTTGAAGACCTTCTTCGCACCGTCGACGTCCAGCGGGACGCTGACCGACGGCAGGAACGTGAGATCCGCGGACTCGTACTCGAAACCGGCCTCCTGCAAGGCTTTCCGGACCGGGACGAGGTCGGTCGCCTCGGAGACGATCTCGAAGTTCTCGTCGAGGTCGTTGACCTCTTCGGCGCCCGCGTCGAGCACGGCCATGAGGACGTCGTCCTCGGCGGCGTCACCCTTGGGCATGATCACGACGCCCTTGCGGTTGAACATGTAGGAGACCGAACCCGGGTCGGCGAGCGAGCCGTTGTTCCGGGTGAGCGCGGTCCGGACCTCCATGGCGGCGCGGTTCTTGTTGTCGGTGAGGCATTCGATCAGCACGGCCACACCGTTCGGGCCGTAGCCTTCGTAGGTGATGGTCTGCCAGTCGGCGCCACCCGCTTCTTCACCGGCGCCGCGTTTGCGCGCGCGCTCGATGTTGTCCTGCGGGACCGAGTTCTTCTTGGCCTTCTGGATGGCGTCGTAGAGCGTCGGGTTGCCATCCGGGTCGCCACCGCCGGTCCGTCCCGCCACCTCGATGTTCTTGATCAACCGGGCGAAGAGCTTGCCGCGCTTCGCGTCCAGGTTGGCCTTCTTGTGCTTCGTGGTGGCCCACTTGGAGTGGCCGCTCATCTCTCCTCCATCTACTCCTGTGCCCGCCGCTGAGCACAGTGTCGGTTTACTAAGCCTGCCGCACGAGGTCGACGAACAGCCTGTGCACGCGCTCGTCCCCGGTGAGTTCGGGGTGGAACGACGTGGCGAGAACCGCCCCCTGCCGGACCGCGACGATCCTAGCGGCCGCGTCGTCCGACCCCGGCATTTCGGGGACACTGGCGAGTACCTCGACCCCGTCGCCCGCCTTTTCGACCCACGGGGCGCGGATGAACACAGCGTGCACCGGACCGCCTTCGATACCGGTGAAGTCGAGGTCGGCTTCGAACGAGTCCACCTGCCGCCCGAACGCGTTGCGCCGGACGACGACGTCGAGTCCGCCGAGTTGCCGCTGGTCAGGTCGCCCGTCGAGGGCCTGGCGGGCCAGCAGGATCATGCCCGCGCACGAGCCGAACGCGGGCAGTCCGTCCGCGATGCGTTCCTGCAGGGGTTCGAGCAGTTCGAAGCTCTCGAGCAGCCTCGACATGGTCGTCGACTCGCCGCCCGGCAGCACCAGACCGTCCACTTCGGACAGTTCGCTCGCGCGGCGGACCGGCAGGGCCCGCGCACCGGCGCGCTCCACCATCTCGGCGTGCTCCCGCACGTCACCCTGCAGTGCGAGCACGCCGACCACCGGCCGTGCTCCCGTCGCGATCGCCACCCGACCTCCCGAAAGACCTTCCCGACAGCTTAGGCGTCCCGGGGAACGGCCAGGTCAGGGGACCCCGGCGAGCCGCAGCAGGGCGGCGGTCGCGGCGGCCGCCACGACGACCAGCGCGAACGGCGCCTTGCGCCAGGCGAGCACGCCGCCGACGAGGACACCGGCGGGCCGGGCGAATCCGGCGAACTCGTGTCCCTCGGTGAGCGCGGCGACCGCGACCAGCGCGGCCAGCAGCACGACGGCCGAACGCGCCATCAGCTTCTCGGCCTTGGGCGACACGGTGAACCGCGCCTTCAGCACCGGTCCGGCGAACCGGAAGGCGAAGGTCCCGGCGGCGAGCACGCCGCCCGCGATGATCAGGTCCATCGGGTCCATCAGTGCACTCCCTCGGGTTCACGTTCGACGGGTTCCTTCGCGGCCACTCCGGCCAGCACGCCGACCAGTGCGAGCAGCACGGGCAGCCCGGCGGGCAGGAACGGCGTCGTGGCCAGCGCGACGGCCACGCCGAGGAACACCGGCAGGCGGGTCGCGCGGTCCTTCAGCGACGGCAGCACCAGCGCGAGCAGGACCGCCGGGAAGGCCGCGTCGAGCCCGAAGGCGTCCGTGTCGCTGATCGCCGTCCCGGCGTACGCCCCGGCGAGGACGCCGACGTTCCAGCAGACGAACAGCCCGATCCCGCACACCCAGTACGCCGCCCGGCGCCGCTCTTCGTCACGCTGGGCCAGCGCGAACGCGACCGATTCGTCGATCATCAGATGGCTGCCGACGATCCTCGACGACCACCGCTTCCCGAGGACGTCGCCGATCGCGAAGCCGAACGGCAGATGCCGCGCGTTGGCGAGCAGGCCCGCCGCGACGGCCGCGAACGGGCTGCCGCCCGCGGCGATGATGCCGACGAACATGAACTGCGAGGCACCGGCGAAGACCAGCACCGAAAGCAGCATCGGCGCCCAGATCGGGAAGCCGGAGCCGACCGCGATCGCGCCGTAGGAGATACCGACGATGGTGTCGGCGAGGCAGACCAGCCCGATGTCACGGAGAAGATCGCGCCCCAGGACACGAGTGGTTGTTCGCCATATCGAACGCATAGCGTCATACAATGAACGAACGCACCCGTGTTCGTCAAGGCGAACAAAACGACCGATGGAGCGAACGCATGTCCCCGACCGCGTCCGACGGCGCACCCCTGGACGTCATCGCCACCTCACTGCGCCGGGAACGCGCCCGCACCGGGCTGTCCCTCACCGAGGTCGCCAAACGCGCCGGCATCGCGAAGTCCACGCTCTCCCAGCTGGAGTCCGGCTCCGGGAATCCGAGCGTCGAGACGATCTGGGCGCTGTGCGTCGCGCTCGACGTCCCGTTCTCCCGGGTGGTCGAGCCCGAGCGCCCCCGCGTGCAGGTCATCCGCTCGGGCAGCGGGCCGACGGTGTTCGCTGAACACGCCGACTACGCGTGCACGCTGCTCAGTTCCTGTCCGCCCGGAGCCCGGCGCGACGTCTACCTGATTCGCGCCGAGCCCGGGAAGCCGCGGCTTTCCGACCCGCATATGAGCGGCATCGTCGAGCACATGATCCTCAGCGCCGGCCGTGCCAAGGTCGGGCCGCTGGACGAACCGGTCGAGCTGCTGCCCGGCGACTACATCTGCTACCCCGGCGACATCCCGCACATCTTCGAGGCGCTCGAGCCGGGGACGTACGGCGTTGAGATCGCGGAGTACACCTGATCAGGCAGACTCCTCCGCCTTCTCGTCGGCGACCTTCTCTTCGGTGACGTCCGCGAGTTTCCAGCCGCCCTTCCTCCGCAGCACCAGGAGGTAGTACCCGATCGACAGCAGGGCGACGCAGGCCGTGACGATCAGGCTCGGCCGTCCGACCGCCGGGTCGAGCAGGTTCTGGTAGACCACGAACACCAGGACGGCCAGCGCCAGCACCGGCGCGACCGGGAACCACGGCATCCGGTACTTCGCGTGCGCCGTCGCCCCGGTGCGGCGGCCGACGATCGCGCCGAGACACAGTGCCGCGTACACCGCCACGATCGACGTGCTCGTCACCACCAGCAGCAGTTTCGGATCGACGAAGCAGAGCAGCGCGGCCACCAGGCCGGTGCCGACGGTGGCCACCCACGGCGTCCCGAACTTCGGGTGCACCGCGGACAGCGCGCGGTTGACCGGCGACGGCCACGCGCGGTCGCGGCCGCTGCTGAACAGCATCCGCGAGCTGATCAGCACGATCGCCAGCACCGCGTTGATGATCGCGAGCGCGACGGCCAGGCCGAGCACGGTGTCGAGCGTTCCGCCGCCGCGCGAGTCGATGAAGTAGGACAGCATGTTCTCGGAGGCGAACAGCGCGTTCAGGTCGGGCGCGCCGAGCAGCACCGCGGTCACCGGGATCAGCTCGGCGAGCACCGTGATGCCGAGCGCGAACAGGATCGCGCGGGCGATCCCGCGGGAGGCGTCCTGTGTCTCCTCGCCGAAGTACACCGCCGAGCCGTAGCCGTTGTAGGCGAAGATCGCGACCGACGTGGCGATCGCGATGGCGCCGACCGTCGCCGGGCTCCCGTCGGAGGCGACCGGATGCGCGAGCAGCTCGCTGAACGACCGCGCCGGGTTGAACAGCCCGAGCGCGCTGACCACGATCAGCGCGAGGATCTCGATGGCGAGGAAGACGCCGGTCACCCAGGCGTTGAGCTTGATGTCGAACACGCCGACGACGGCCGCGACCACGCAGGTCACGGCGGCGATCACCGGACCGGGCACGCCGGGCAGGAGCACGCCGAGATAGGTGCCGACGCCGAGCGCGATCACCGCGACGATGAGCACCTGCGTGATGATCATCAGCCCCAGTACCGCGAACCCTGGCAAGCGGCCGAGCGTGCGGGTGACGATCGCGTACTCCCCGCCCGCCAGTGGGAAGGCGGACGCGAGTTCGGCGTAGACGAAGGCCATGAACACGCCGACGACCGCGGCGGCCACGAAGCTGTAGAAGGCACCCGTACCGGCGCCGGAGATCACCCCCGGCGCGATGATGAAGACGGACGAGGCGGGGCTGATCGCGGAGAGCGTGATGAGCAGCGTGCCGAGGGTGCGCAGACCGCGGCGCAGGGCGGGAGTGGACACGGCCGACCTCCTACAAGGTGGGTTCCTTGAAACTCCTTCGAAGAACTGTTGAGCACGCATCAAAGGCCCTTCGCCGTGTGACGTCAAGACCTGATCCGGCTCAGGGGTTGCGTTTTTTGAAGAAGATTCAAAGAATGGGGGCATGGCGAGACCGAGCAGGGCACCGGAACGACGGGCCGAACTGATCGAGGTGGCCAGACGGGCCGTCCTCGAACGCGGCGTGCTGAACCTGCGGCTGCGGGACATCGCCGAGGGCGCGGGCCTGTCGTCGGGTTCGGTCCTGTACTACTTCCCCACCCTCACCGACCTGCTCCAAGAGGTGCAGCGCGAAGCGGTGGCGCGGTTCTGCTCGGAGCGGGAGCGGGCGGCGAGCGCGAAGACGGGCCCGGTCGAGCGGCTGCTGTCGATGATCCGCAGCGGCCTGCCCACCGGCCCCGGCGACGAACTCTGCGTGCTGCTCTACGAGCTCGGCACCATCGCCCGCCGCGATCCCGTGTACGCCGCCCGGCACATCACGCTCTACGAGCAGCAGGTGCGGATCTACACCGGCATCCTCGAAGCGGGTGCGGCCACCGGCGAGTTCACCCTGACCGCGGACGCGGTGGCCATCGCGCGGAACCTGGTCGCGTTGGAGGACGGCTACGGCCTGCACCTCACCCAGGCCGTGCCGACGCTCGAAACCGCGACCGCCGAAGCCATGTTGCTGTCCTACGCTCGCACCGCCACCACGAATCCCCTGGAGGACCGTTCATGACCCGCGCCCGCGATCTGGATGTCCCCCTGCCCGGCCGGACCGGCGAGCACAACGCGCTCACCGACGTCCCCGGCGTCGAAGTCGGCTTCACGACCCTCGTCGAAGGCGAATCGGTGCGCACCGGCGTCACCGCGGTCCTGCCGCGTGGGCACGAGGACTTCGCCGTGCCCTGCGCGGCAGGGACCTACGCCCTCAACGGCAACGGCGAGATGACCGGCACCGCGTGGCTGGCCGAGACCGGGTCGCTGACCCTGCCGGTGCTGATCACCTCCACACACGCCGTCGGCGCCTGCCACCGCGGCGTGATCGACTGGGTGGTGCGGGAACGGCCCGACGTGGCCGCCGAATGGCTCCTGCCGGTGGTCGCCGAAACCTGGGACGGCTACCTGAACGACAGCACCGCGCCGACAATCCACAACGGACACGCCATCGCCGCCATCGACGCCGCGGCGAGCGGTCCCGTCGGCGAGGGTTCCGTCGGCGGTGGCACCGGGATGACCTGTTACGGCTTCAAGGGCGGCACCGGCACGTCCTCCCGTGTCGTGTCCTATGGAGACGACGAATACACCGTGGGTGTTTTGGTACAGGCCAACTTCGGCTCACGCCGCGAACTCACCGTCGCCGGTGAGCGGGTCGGGCTCGAACTGAGCGCGGACAACCCGTTGGAGGAGGCCTGGACGGCGCCGCCGGGGGCGGGCTCGGTCATCGTGATCGTGGGGACCGACGCTCCCCTGCTGCCCGGCCAGTGCACCTCGCTCGCGCGCCGGGTCCCGCTCGGTCTCGCCCGCACCGGCACCACGGGCTCGCATTTCTCCGGCGACCTCTTCCTCGCGTTCAGCACGGCGAACCCGGGCGCGCTCACCAGCCGGTTCCCGCGGACGGAGGAGGCCGAGTACGAGAACCTCCGGTTCGTTCCGTGGGGCAGGCTCGACCCGTTCTTCGAAGCCGTGGTGCAGGCGACCGAAGAGGCGGTGCTCAACGCCCTGTTCGCGAACGACGAGATGACCGGCCATCGGGGTCACCGGGTCCCCGCGCTGCCGACGGCGCGCTGGCGCGGCTGAACCCCGGGACCGGCGGGCCGCTCACGGGGTGCCGATCAGCATCTTCCCGAGGGCCCGCCGGTCCCCCTCCATCGCGCGGGCCCGCCCCAGATCGAGCCGGACCCGCGAGGCGCAGATCTCGTCGGAAAGCGAGTCGAGCAGGTCGAGCGCGCGGCGCAGGCACGACATCGCGCTACGCCGGTCGTGGCGCCGCAGGTGCACCTGCCCTCGCCGGTGCAGGACGAGCGCCATGCGATGCGGGTCGCCCAGTTCGGCGCAGAGCCGCGCGGCCTTGTCCAGTTCCGCTTCGGCTTCGTCGAGCAGGCCGAGTTCGGCGCTCGCGACGGCGTGCGACGTGTGGGCGTGCGCCATGCCGAGGACGTCACCGATCTCGCTGAAGAGGGCCAACGCCCGCCTCGCGGTCACGCGCGCCTTCTCGTGCCGTCCGGCCGAGCGGGCGAGAACGCAGAGCCCGGTCAGCGCCCTCGCCCGCCCCGCCGGGTCGCCGATCCGTTCACTGATCCGGCGCGACTCGGTGAACGCCTCGCCCGCTTCCCGGAAGTCGTCCCGGTACAGGTGGATCTGGCCGATTCCGCGCAACAGCGCGGCTTCCCCGCGTGCGCACCCCGACGCCCTCGCCGCCTCGAGCGCGCACCGGTGGCACCGGGACCATTCCGCGTACAGTCCACTGTGGTCGAAGTAGGACGCCGTCACGACCGCGAGTTCCCAGGCGAGTTCCCCGAGCCCGGCGCCCGCCGCGTGCGAAACGGCGGCCTCCAGCGCGGGAAGTTCGCTCTGGAACCACGGAAGCGGTTCCGTCACCAGCCTTTCGTCGAGCGAGGTCCTGGCCGCGTCACCCGGCGCGGGGCGCAACACGCTGCGGGACAGCCGATCCGCGGCCTTCTCCGCGAGCCAGAGCCAGCCGCCCAGCACCCGTTCGGTCGCGTCCGCGCGGGCCCGTTCCGGCTCGGCCGCGACCTCCTCGACCGCGTACGCGCGCAGGAGGTCGTGCACGCGATAGCGGGGCACGCCGGTCTCCCGGGACACCGGCTGGACCATGTGCCGGTGCCGCAGGTCTTCGAGCGCGCGGGCCGCGCTCTCGGGCTCGCCGTTGTCGGCCAGCGCGGCCGCCCAGGCGGGAAAATCGGCCGGGGGCAGCAAACCCAGCCTGCGGAACAGCCGCTGCCGATCCGGTGCCAGTTGCCGGTAGCCGAGAGACAGACTGCCGCGGACGGCGAGGTCCCCGGCGCACAGCCAATCCAGCCTTCGCCGTTCGACGGAGAGCTCACTCGCGGCGTCGGCGAGCCGCCAGCCCGAGTGATCGCCGATCCGGCTGCCGACGATCCGCAAGGCCAGCGGCAGACCGTCGCAGTGGTCGAGAACCCGTTGAGCGGCAACGGGATCCTCGTCGATCTCGGTGAGCTTCGCGAGCAGGGCCTTCGCGTCGCAGGGTGGCATGACGTCGAGCGGGACCTGGCGCCCGAGCTCGAGCCCGGCCAGAACGAACCGGCTCGTGACGAGCACCGCGCAACCGCGGCCTGCGGGCAGCAACGGCCGCAGCTGGGCCTCACCGGCGGCGTCGTCGAGGACGAACAGGACGCGGCGCCCGTGGACCAGGCTGCGGAACAGGCAGGCGCTTTCGTCGATGTCGCCGGGGATCACCTCGGTGGGAACACCGAACGCGCGCAGGAATCCGGCGAGCACGGCCTCCGGCGACCTCGGCTCGGACGTGGTCCCGCGCAGGGCCGCGAACAGCCTCCCGTCCGGGTAGTCGTCCGCGACCTGGTGCGCGAGCTTGATCGCCAGCGAGGACTTCCCGATCCCGCCGGCGCCGGTCAGCAACAGGACCGGCGGGGTGTCGCGGCCGGTGTCCTGACGCAGTTCCGCGAGCAGGTCGGCGATGAGCTCGTCCCGCCCGACGAAGTCGGGGATGCCCGGTGGCAGCTGGCTGGGCACGGCGGGCTCCTGGTACGCGGGATGTTCACGCGCCGCCCCGCCCTGGCCGTCACGCAGGATTTCGCAGTGCAACGCACGGATCGCCGGTGACGGCTCGACACCGAGCTCGTCGACGAGCCTCCGGCGCCATCCGGTGTAGACGTCGAGCGCCTCGGCCACCCGGCCGGCGTGGGCGAGCGCGGTCATCAGCTGCCCGCAGACCCGCTCGCGGAACGGCGCCTCGGCGAGCACGTCACGCAGTTCGGGGATCAGCCGATCGTGCTCGCCGAGCTCGAGTTCGGCCTCGGCCCGGCCCTCCAGTGCCGCGAGACGTTCCTCCTCCCAGCGCGCGACGACCTCGGCCGCGGCCGGGATCCCGGCGAGCACCGGCCCGCGCCACAGTTCGAGCGCGTCCCGGAACCGCTGGGCCGCCTCGCGATGGCAGTCACGCGCGAGGAGCTCGCGGCCCTGGGCGGCGAGGCAGGTGAACCGGCCGGTGTCGGTCTCCTCCGGCCGTGCGTCGAGCAGGTACGCCGCTCCCCTGGTGAGGATCGGCCCACCGCCCCGTGGAGAGCGCAAAGCGCGGCGAAGGCCCGATATCAGCCCTTGGACCTGAACCTTCGCCGAAATCGGTGGATTTTCACCCCAGAGCTCGTCGACGATCCTGTCGCGGGACACCGGACGGCCTGCCTCGATCAGCAGGAGCGCGAAGACCCGGCGTGCCTGCGGCGGGCCGAGTGGCAGATCCGTGCCCTGCCACTCGGCCGCGGGTTCACCGAACAAACGATAGAAATATGCTATTTCCTTCACCTTTTTCTCCCCCGTTATTCGAAACACCCCTGACCGAGAGTGTCAGAAATATCCGAGGGAGGCGTCCGGCATTCGAAGGAAAGGGCGCTCAGCAGGCGCTGGCAGAAGTGTAGATCCTGAGCGAGGTCGCCTTGTCGTTGTCGGCGTTGCCGACATACGACGACCGGGCGCCGGCCTGCATGCAGCGACTGGTTCCGCTGCCGATGTTGTAGTACCACCGGGCGTCGACCCCGCGCCGGTTGTACCAGGACGACATCTGGTCGTTGAATCCGTAATCGACGAGATTCTTCAGGCCCGCCGACTGGAACTGCAGCCGCCTGCCGACGAAATCACGATCCTGCCACAGGCACACGTAGTTCGCGTCACAATCCCCGGGCGCCTTGGCCGAAAGCGACAGCGTGATTTCACCGCCGTTCCAGACGACCTCGTCCCCGGCGATCTTCCAGCCCGGAGCGAGCTTCGCCGTGTCGACGCCGGCGGCCTTCAGCGGCGCCGCCTCGTCCGAAGCGGCCGAGGCCGGTGAAGTGACGAGCATGGCCGCCACGGCTGCGGCTCCCAACGCCGCGGAAACGAACCGAAGAGTGCGCATTTCTCCTCCTTGATGCCGGTGTGCCTCGTGCACACCGGCATCAAGGTCCCGCGCTGCGCTGTCCGACGGCTAAGCAGCCGGAAAGGGACCTCGATCCGGCCGCTTAGGGCCGCAGGTCACCTGGTTCACGCGCCGTCGGTCAAAGTGCGAGAGACCATCGTTCGAGCGTGCCGGTGTCGCCGGGGCCGCCGTCACGGACGGACAGGGTCCAGGTCCCGGCCGCTCGTTCGGTGGTTTGGACGCGGTAGGTGGTGGTGCCGGACAGGGGATGGCACGTGTAGCCGCCGTAGCGGTGAAGCACGTGGTTCTGGCCGGAGGGGCTGGTGAGGGTGATGTCGAGATCTTCGATGCAGCTGTGGCTCGCGTTGATGCTCACGGTGACCGGATCGCGGGTGGTTCCGGAGGCGGTGGAGGTCACCTTGCTGGTCGTGGTCTGGAAATCGCGGATCGGGGCGTTCGCGGTGGTGGTGAAGGTGCGGCCGGTGTCGTCGGCGCCGGTCTTCACGGTGACCGGCGCGCTGGCCGCCGAGAGGTTCCCGGCGGCGTCGACGGCCTTGACGGTGAAGGTGTAGCTCGACGCCGGAGCGAGGTCGCCGACGGTGGCCTTGGTGGTGGTGCTGGTCGCGGCGAGTGCGGTGCCGTTGTAGATCCGGTATCCGGCCACGCCCACGTTGTCGGTGGAGGCGTTCCATTCGAGGGTCGCCGTGCTCGAGGTGACTCCGCTCGCGCGGAGGGACGCCGGGGCCGTGGGCGCTTGGCCGTCCCCGGAGCCGCCCGCGGTGTGCAGGGTCAGTCCCCATTTGCCGAGTGCCTCGCCGACCGGCTGGAACAGGGATTGGTCGCGGGCGCCTCCCGGCGAGCAGGAGGAGTAGCCGCCGGAGTGCAGCCCGACGGCCCTGGTCCCGGCGAGCCAGGCCCCTCCGGAGTCACCGGGGAGCGAGCAGGCGGTGGTGTGGGTGATGCCTTCGAGGGTCGCCACGGTGTAGACGACCGTCTGGTCGACCGCGGTCACCTTGCCGCATTGCCACCCGGTGGTCACGCCCGCGTGGCAGACGGCCTGGTTGACCATGGGTTCGGTGGCGCCGGTGACATCGACCGCGGGGCCGCCGGAGGTGTTCACCGAGGACGAGAGCCGCCATGACGGCTCGGTGACGCCGACGAGTCCCATGTCTCCTTCGCGGCCGAAGACGCTGTGTGTGCCGCCGACGTTCGAGGTGCCGATCCTGTTCTGTTGCCCGTCGCTCCCCCAGGCCGGCTGGTCCACGTCGTTGGTGCAGTGCCCGGCGGTCAGGAAATGCCTGCCGCCTCCGCTGTCGGTGGCCGGGAATCCGATCGAGCAGTTGGCTTCGCCGCCGGGAAGCCACCGGCCGCCGGGGCGCACGTCGCCGCCTTGCGGCCGTGGGCGTTCGGCCACGTAGGTGATGCGCACCCCGTCACCGAGCCCGGCGACGTCCTTGCCGAACTTCTCGCTGCTCCGGTCGCGTGCGGCGGCGGTGATCCGCACCGTGACGGTGTCGGTGACCGGATCGATGCCCCAGCCGGTCAGGCCCGGCACTCCCCCGGCGGCGAGACGGGCGACTTCCGCGCTGAGCCGCTTGAGTTCAGCGCGGTCGCGGGTGACCTTCACCGGTGTGGCGCCCGACGCCGCGATCCGGGCCGCGGCCTGATCATCGGTGACGGCGACCAGGAGCCTTCCGGTCGCTTCGTCGAGCCACGAGCCGGGGCTCCGTTCGCGGATCCACGCGGGCAAGGCGCGGTTGATCTCTTCGGCCGCGTCCTGCGCGAGAAGGCGGGAGGCGGCCGCGTCATGGCTGATCCCGAGGTCGCGGGACAGCGCGTCGAGCATCGCGGCGGGCGGGGAACCGGGCGGTGGCGCGGGGAGCACGGCCGCGGCCGGTAGCGCGGTCAGGACGAGGGTGGCTGCGCTGAGGAGCGCGGCGAGAGCGGGTGTGCGCATGGTTGTCTCCTGTGGGCGGGCGGAAGGAGCGGGGTCCCCGGGGATGCGAGGACCCCGCTGGTCACGGTCAGCGGCGGGTGATGCGGATGTCGTCCACGCCCGCTTCGACCAGGCTTCCGCCCGCGGCGTCGGCGGCCTCGACCGAAATCCGGATCGTCTTGCCCGCCAGCGCGGTCAGGTCGGCGGTCGCGGTGGACCACTGCGCGGCGGTGTCGGCCGAGCCGGTTTTCTTGTCGAGCAGGACGGTCGCGCCCTCGGCGGTGACGGCACGGACGCGGAGGTAGTCGGCGCCCGCGGAGTTCGCCAGGTAGCCGAGGTACCACGACAGGGAGACGGACAGCTTTCCGTTGGCGGGCAACTGGATCGGGGCGGACAGCGCGCTGGTGACGCCGCCGTCGAGGTCGTTGTCCCCCACCGCCGCGCCTGCCGCGGCGCCGGTGACGAGGGCGCGTGTGCCGCTGGTGGTGTCACCGCGCTGCATGGTCAGCGAGTTGAAGTTCGTCGCGGCGGGGTCGGCCACCTCGAACCGGCCCGCGGTCGCCGTGTCGGAGCCCGCGGGATTGACGCTCCAGCCTCCTGCGGTCTCGAAGTCCGTGGAGTAGACGGGAGTCTCGGGTTCCGGCTCGGGGTTGGTGCCGCCGGACACCGCGGCGAGGGCGTTCGCGATGCCTTCACCGAAGTGCGAGTTCTTCGCCGGGGTGCCGGTGCAGCGGGAATCGCCGGACGGACAGGGGGTGTCGATGGCCTGAGTCAGCAGCATCGTACGCAGCTGGTCGGGGGTGGCTTGCGGATGTGCCGAGGCCAGCAGGGCCACGACACCGGCGGCGTGCGGCGAAGACGCGGACGTCCCGTTGAACGTGGTATAGCCGCCTCCCAGCGCGGTGGTGTTGACCATCGCGGAGCCTTCGCCGCCGGGAGCGGTCAGTTCGACCGTGTCGACGCCGTAGTTGGAGTAGTACGCCAGCTTCTTGTCGATCGTGTCGGCGGTGACCGAAACGGCGTTCGGCAGATCGCCGGGCAGGAACAGGCCGGGCTCGTTGTCGAGGTTGGTCGAGTAGTTCCCCGCCGCCGCGACGGTGACCGAGCCCTTGCCCCGGGCGTAGTCGACGGCGCGCTGGACGCCTTCGATCACCGCGGCCTGGTCGGGGTCACCGGGATTGTTGAACATGATCGGGTCGACGTAGTAGCTGTTGTTGGTGACCTCGAAACCGTGGTCGGCCGACCACATCAGGCCGCAGACCACGTTCTCCGGGAACATGTTCCCCGACGGTTCCATCACCTTGACCGCCGCGATCCGCACGTTCGGGGCGACACCGACGACGCCCTTGCCGTTCTTCGCCGCCGCGACGATTCCGGCGACGGAGGTACCGTGCCCGGCGGCGGGCGCACCGGGATCGGGTTCCCACGCGCCGGGTTTGGTGTCGGGCCTGCCGTAGAGGCAGGACACCGAGTTCGCGGCGTCGAAGTTGTCCCGCAGGTCCTCGTGGGTGCCCTGGACGCCGGTGTCGAGGATGCCGACGGTGACGTTCCGGCTGCCCGGGTTGATCGCCCAGGCCTTGTCCGCGCCCATCTGCTGCATGTTCCAGTCGACGGGCTCGGCGGGAGCGGCGATCGACTTGCCCAGCTGGGGTTCGAGGAAGCGGCGCGCGGCCGAGTTCCGGTCCGCGGCCGCCGGGCGGGTGCCTTCGACGGGCACGTCGTAACCGGCGCGGGTGTCACCGACTTTCTGGACACCGGAGACCTTCCGCATCTTCGCGGCGAAGTCGTCGGCACCCGAATGCGCGAGGACGACGCCGATCGGCGCGTAGCCCGCCCGGACCTGCCCGCCGTTGTCGGTGACCGCCTTGGTGACGGCGTCGATGCCGCCGGGAGTGGTCAGCACCAGGTAGGCACGCACGCTCTCGTTCGCCGCGGAGGCGGTCAGCGATGCCGCGGACGACCCTTGGGTGGACACGGCGGTGAGCGCGACGGCGAGCGCGATCGTGGCCGCGATTCTCGTCCGGGAACTTCGGATCATGGTGGGGAACCTCCTCGATGAAACGTCCGTTCATCTCGGCACCTGACGATCCGCAGTGCGGGCGGTGACTTCAATCCGTGGCGGCACGCAGGAAAAGGTCTCGTTCCACGCACTAAAACGGCAACCGGATCGGCAGACTTTCTGTGGTTGCCCACCCTCTTGCCCGTGCTTACGGTGTCGGGATGGACTCGGGACGGGCGGAGGAGGCGATCGCCGGCCTGGTCGCTCGCGCGTCCGCGGTCGTGCTGGTGGAAGGGGAACTGGGAGTCGGCAAGACCCATCTGCAGGAGCGGCTGCGCGCGCGGTACACAGCGGAATCCCGGCTCGTCCTCTCAGGACGGTGCGCGCCCTTCTCCGGCGACCTCGAACCACTGCTGGAGGCCGCGCTCAGCGACCCGAGACTTGTTCCCCGCCAAGGCGATGCCGTCCTGGGCGCGCTGGCTCCGCGACTGCCCGAACTCGCCGATCGGCTGCCTGCCGCTCTTCCACCCCTGGCCGATCCGCGAGCAGATCTCGCCCGCTGTTTCCGTGCTTTGCGCGCACTCTTCTCGTCGAAGGTGCCGACGATATTGCTGCTCGACGACCTTCAGTGGAGCGATTCCGCCACCCGTGCTTTTCTGCGCTCTCTGTGCGCACGGCGGTCATCGGCTTTGTCGGTGGTGCTCACTTATCGGCCGCACGGCGATTCCCCGCGGCTGACCCACTTGGCCGGTCCGGGTTTTCCCGTCGAAACGCTTTCACTCGGACCGCTCGACGAGTCACGAGCCACCGAACTGGCCGAAACCCTTTCCGGCCGAAGCCCGCTTTCCCCTTCGCTGAGCCGTTCACTGCCCTCGGCCGAAGGACTGCCGTACGCGATCAGCGCTCTTGTAAGCGAGAAGATCGGACGGCTGCCCAGAGCGGTGTCCGACGTCCACGCCGAGCGACTGCGGTTGTGCGGCAAGGATGTGCGAGCCATGCTCCGCGCCGCCGCCCTCTGCGCGGACGGAGCCACCGAGGAAGAGTTGCGCACGTTGTCCGGTCTGGGGCGAAGCGCGATCAGCGTCGCGCTCACGGAGGCGATCGAGACCGGGATCCTGCGGGAAACGCGGCCGAACCGGTACGGCTGGCACCGCGAACTCGACCGGCAGGCCGTCCACGAGTCGACGTCTCCCGTCCTGCGACGCGGACTTCACCGCGCGGCGGCGTCACTCCGGCCGCACGACCCGGTCTTCACCGCTCATCACCTCCGCCGAGCGGGCGACACCGGCCAGTGGCTCGAGTACAGCCGGCGTCACGCCGACCTCGCACTGAACGAAGGCGACTGGAGCACCGCCGTCCGGTTGCTCCGGGCGCTGCTTCGCCACGCCGACCTCGCCGACCCCGACCGCGTCCATCTCGCGACCACCCTGAGCCGCGCGGCCTTCGACGGCCTCGACTGCGACCAGATCGTCTCCACGGTCCGCGAGATCCTCTCCGAGGTCCCCCTACCCCCGGCCACCCGGGGCGAGTTGCGCAACAACCTGGGAATTCTCCTGCTCAGCCAGACCGGAGAACACGAGGACGGGTACCGGGAACTGGAGAAGGCCGCTGACGAGCTCAAGGACAGCGATCCGCCCCTCGCGCTGAAAGTGATGTCCTCACTCGCGATTCCCTATACCGGCCACCGGCACATCGACACGCACCTCGGCTGGCTCGAGCGGCTCGACGGCGGGCTCGGCCAGACCTGCCTGCCCGATCCGCTGACCGCCGCGACCATTCAGGTGAACAGGCTGACCACGTTGATGACCATCGGCGCGCCCGAGGCGTGGGAGGCCGCCGAAGTCGTCACCGGCGACACCGACGACCCGCACCTCGCCCGGCAGCGGATGCGCGGCTGCCTGAATCTCACCGACTGCACCAGCTGGCTCGGCCACTATGCCGCGGCGAAGCGCTATCTCGCCCGCGGCCGCACGTGGTCCCATCAGCTCGGGGCCGACTACCTGTCCGAACAACTCCGTGTCGCGGCGGCGCTGCTGAACTGGTTGCGAGGCGACTGGCGGGATCTCCGGATCACCGCCGAAGCACTTGTCGACCGGTACGACTCGCTTCCCCTCGTCGCCTCCGAATGCCGCCTCGTCGCCGGAGCGCTCGCCCTGGAACACGGCGACCACCAGGCCGCGGTCGCCCTGCTCTCGGAGGTGAGCGCGACCCGGCCCCGTTCGGCGGCCGCACCGCCGGTCGGCGCCACCGCCGCGGCGCTGCTGGCCCGTCACCACTACCACCGCGGAGCCAAAACCGCGGCGCTACGAGAACTCGACGCCGCGTTGCGGGTCATCCACGACACCGGCATCTGGGTATGGGCCAGTGAAATCGCGCCCATCGCCGTCGAACTGCTGCACAACGCCGGACACCGCGACCAGATCCCGGAGCTGCTCTCGGCCATGGAGACCGGCCTCGAAGGCAAGGACGCGCCCGCGGCGATGGCCAGCCTCGCCCTCGGCAAAGCGATAGACCTCGACCTGGGACACGGAACGCCCGACGACGTGCTGGACCGCTACGACACCGCACTGGACTCCTTCACCGACGTGGGCCGCCCGTACTGGATCGCGACCACACACGTGTGGCGTGACCGGTACCTCCACACCGAACTGCGGCAGGACACCGACGACCTCTCCATCGCTGTCGGCATCTTCGGTTCCCTGGGAGCCACCGTGTCCGAGCGCCGCACCCAGGAGACACTCGACACCCGCAAGCCCCGGCGTCGTGGGCGGCCGAGCTATGGCTCAACGCTCTCCCCGCGCGAGACCGAGGTCGCCCAGCTCGCCTGCGCCGGCCGCACCAACGCCCAGATCGCCACCCGGCTGGGCCTGTCGATTCGCACGGTCGAACAACACATCGCCCACGCCATGAGGAAAACCGGCGCCACCTCGCGCTACGAACTCGCCGATCCCGGTGAACCGGCGGCCGGGTGAGCCGGTGGATTACGGTGGTGCCGTACACCGATTGTCGTCGTGGTGAGAGGGGATCGCGTGGAGTCGCTATGGACGACGCTCGGTGTCGTGGCCGTTGTGGTGATCATCGTCTTCGTCCTGGTCGCGTTGTTCCTCTTGGTCAAGCTGATCCGGAAACACCGTCAGGTCCATCAGCCGGGCACGCCGGTACCGACCAAGGTCGCCTACTGGCTTTCCCTGGCCTACACGGTGTTCCCGTTCGATCTGCTGCCCGACCCGGTCTACTTCGACGACATCGTGGTCCTGACCGGTGGGCTGATCTACGTCAGCCGGTCGCTCACCAAGAAGACGCGCGAAGACCGCCAGCTGGACTGAAGGGCGCTTTCCCCACATGCGACGTGGGGAAAGCGCCCTTCACCGCGTGAGACGCGGGGAAAGTCCCCTTCAGCCGAGACGGGCCGCTAGGGGCAACCCTGGTAGCCGATCGAAGAGGCGCGGTCGTTCCAGTCGGGGGTGAAGTTGCCGCTGGTGCCGGCGGGCATGGTGTTGTCCGGGTTGCCACCCCAGTAGCCGTCGGAGACGCAGAAGTTCTGGCCCGTCCGGTTCCACCACGAGGTCGCCTGGTTGTCGAAGGTTCCACCGCACGCGCTGCACGAGATGGTCCGGAAGTCGCCGTTGTACTGGTTCGCGGTCCATTTGGCCACGAATCCTTCACCGTCTGCGTGCTGGAACAGGCACATCTGCCCGTTGTAACAGTCGCCCCAGCCCTCCACCTGCCGGATTTCGATGGACTCCGGCGAAGCCGCGGTGGCGGCCGGAGCACTGGCAAGCAACCCCGCGCCCAGCATCATGGCGAGGCCCACCACACTCTTCGTCCGTGTTTTGCCTGATCTGCTCATGATCAACCTCCGCGAGAAAGAGTGGACACACGACACCCCAAGCTGCGGTTAATGTGATTGGAATGTCATGCTGGATCACTTTGATGACACGACCGACTGTAGCGACTCGCTTCAAAAAGCGTCAATAAGCTGACTGGCCTACACGTCTAAGTCACTCCAGTGACCCTTATGGGCAGTCGGTCATACCAGCGGGTGGGACAATGGTTTGACCACAACATCTGCGTCAACAGGCCCGGCTGATAGCCTTGACCAGGTCAGATCAGTTTACTGATCCTCGTGGGAGTGGGAGGGCGTCCGTGGACAAGAAGCAGCAGGCCCCGCGGACCCTGGCCGAAAAGGTGGACTACCTGTTCCGGGAGGTCCATCCACGCGACCGGAAGCCCTTCACCCATCCAGAGGTGGCGAAGGCCACCGGTCTCTCCACCGGGCTGCTCTCCGCGCTGCGTTCGGGGAAGAACGTCAACCCCACCAAGGACACCTTGGAGAAGCTGGGCAAGTTCTTCGGGGTGTCGGCCGTCTACTTCCTCGATGACGAGCCGTCCGAACAAGTCAGTGCCCAGATCGCGTTGGCCGCGTTGCTGCGGGACGCCGGAATCGCCCGGGTGGCCGCTAGGATGGTCGGTCTCTCCGATGGAAGTCTGGAAACCGTCACGGCCATGACCGAACAGCTCCGGAAACTGGAAGGACTCGACTCCGACAACGCTGGAGGGCGTCGAACTTGAGGTGGCGTCGAGGATCCCGCGGGATCGAACGACGGTGTCGGCGGGTCGTGGGTCAACTGGTGGTACCGGACTCGTGTGACGTCCTGGAATTATGCGGTCGGGTGGGGGAACAACGGGGCAGGCCGATCGCGCTTCTGCCGCTGCCGATGTCGGCCTCGGGTGCCTGCGGGCTGTGGATGGCGGGATCCTCGACCGACTATGTCTGCTACGAGCGCGACACCACGCCCGTGCACCAGGCGCATATCGTGCTCCACGAACTGGGCCACATCCTCTGCGAGCACCCCGGCGCCGAGCACGCCGAATCGGCGCTGGCGAACATCTTTCCCGATCTGAGCGGCACCACGCTCAAGATCATGCTGGCCCGGCAGCACGCGGGTTTCACCACCCAGCACGAGGCCGAAGCGGAAACCGTGGCCTATCTGATTTCGGAGATCATCGAGACGCGGCCGCGCCGCCCGCGCCGGGAACCGACCGGGATGAGCGCCCGGTTGAGCCAGGCGCTGGAACGGTGACGAGCCCTGGGGGAATGCCGGATGCCGGTGGCCAGCGTTGTTCATCTCATCGCCCTGACGACCATCGCCGTGGCCGTCGCCTACCGGGCCACGACCTGGCGTGAAGACAACAAGGCCCCCGCCGGCCGGGCCTTGTCCCTGACGATGGTGAATCTCTTCGCCCTCTACCTGCTGGGCTGGGCACCGGCCTATTGGCTGGCCTACGACCTGCTCGGCCGGATCCCCAGTCTGCCGCAGGTGATCCAGCACGTGGTGTGGATGGCGATGTCCTTCTACGCCCACATCTTCGTCATCCGGGTCTCGGCCCCCGAGTGGCAACTGCGACGACGTCTGCGGTTCGGGCGGGCGCTGTTCGGGGTGGCTCTCCCCTTGCTCCTGATCGGCTACGTGATCGGCCCGCTGCGCATCGGGCTGCCGATCGTCGGACCGAGCGGCACCCATGATCCGGGTGTGCTCGTCTACGACCTGATCTGGGAGACCCACAACATCATCGTCCTGGTCGACATCCTGCTCGTCCGGTGGCGCGGGCTGACCATCGAGAGCACCTACCTGCGGATCGGGGTGCGCTTCATGGGCCTCGGTTGCTTGATCTGGCTGGTCATGCTGATCCACAAGGTGGCCTACCAGACGATCGTCGGCCTCGGCTACGACCTGCCGTACGAAGAGAACGGCGTGCACGGCATCCAGTTCCTGTTCTCCGCCCCGGGGGTCTGTTTCCTGGTGATCGGGATGACCATCCCGTCCTGGGGGCCGCGCGTCGCCCGGTACTGGCACCAGCGTCGCGCCTATCGCCGGCTGACCCCGTTGTGGGAAGCACTCGCCCCGGCAAGGACGGCCATTCCGGTCGCGGCCCCGCGCAGCCCTCACTCCCGGCTGCGCCACCGGGTCATCGGCATCCGCGACGCGCTGGTCGGCCCCCTGCGCCACTACCTCGACGAGGACACGATCAACCTCGCCAAGGGGGAAGCGATGCGCTCCGGGCTCACGGAGGACGACGCGCAGGCCGTCGCGGAAGCGGCTCTCATCGCCGCCGCGGTGTCCGCGCATTCCCAAGGCGAATCCGCCGCGATTCCCACGACCCCGGCACCGCGCTTGCGACGGGAAGAGGACTTCGACGCGGAGACGGCCTGGCTGGTCAAAGTCAGCCAGGCATACCGGCACTCCCCCATCGTTCCCGCGATCCTGAGGCGACGGTCGTTGTCCTGACGTCCTGATCTCCCGGCAGGTCGGAAAATGTCCGACCGCTCGATTCCGCTTCGCCTTTTTCGGCGCGAACACCCCTTGCCGGAACGGATTCTTTGTGGCAAGGGAACCGATGCCGCGGATCGCGCCGAGGTCGAATCCTTGCCCGGGCCGACGTGCGATGGTACTCATGAAAGGCGGCATTATTGGCAAATCACCCGCCGTTGGGC
Organism: Amycolatopsis sp. lyj-90; assembly: GCF_046549035.1. NCBI lineage: Bacteria > Bacillati > Actinomycetota > Actinomycetes > Pseudonocardiales > Pseudonocardiaceae > Amycolatopsis > Amycolatopsis sp. lyj-90. The sequence continues at coordinate 97,046 of NZ_JAJPWP010000004.1, read as the reverse complement.
GGGTGAGTCGGCTTTGGGGGCTTGACATGCTGAAAACCGGATTCGACTCGAACCGTGAAATTCCGATCCACTTCCGGCGGTCCTCAAGGACACCGTGAACCCAGGTCCGGGACGGGACCTTCGCGTCCGCGTTTTCCGGCCGGCTTTTCTTCCATCGCGGGCGAAACGGGTCGAGTTCGCTGTTCCCTGGTGAATTCCGCCGGCGGACAAGGCCGCGTCGGGACGATCGTATCCCGTCCGGCCAAACGATCAGAGGCTTCGATGCTCGTCTTCCGCACCAGGACGACCGACGCCGGGAGCGCCGCGTTCTGGGCGTTCCTCGTGGCGTACTCGGTGTCGTCGTTCGGGACCTTTCTCAACCTGATCGCGTTGAGTCTGTTCACCCTGGAGGTGACCGGCGGGCCGGTCGGCCTCGGCGCGGTGATGGCCGTCCGCGTCGGTTCCGGCCTCCTGTCCGGAGTGCTGGCCGGAAAGCTGGCCGCGCGCTTCGATCGACGGCGCCTGATGGTCTGCGCGGATCTCGCGCAGGCGACGGCGATGATCGTGCTCGGCTTCGCCGGGCGGGCCGCGGGGCTCGGCGGGCTGCTGGTGGCCGCCGCCGTGCTCGGTGTCGGCAACACGGTCTTCTCGGTGTCGCTGCGGACGAGCGTGCCCGCGATGGTGGGTCAGGAGCACCGGGTCCGGGCGAACGGACGGCTGGTCGCGGGGCGATCACTGGGAACGGTGCTGGGCTACGCGTCGGCACCCGTCGTGGTCCTGGCGGGCGGGTTCGAGGCCGCGTTCTTGGTCAACGCCGCGTCGTTCTTGGTGTCCGCGGCAGTGCTGTGGATCCTTCCCTTGCGTACCAACGCATCCGGCCAGGACGAAGGCAATGTGCCGTCCACCGGTTCGAGATTGCCGGCACTGGCGGGACTGCCGTTGGCCGTCCTCGCCCTGGTGCTGATCCGTGGCTCGGATGCCTTCGGGTCGGCGTCGCACAACGTGGCCCTCCCGATCCACGCGGGTACGGAGTGGCCGGGCGCGCCGTACGCGTTCATGAGCTGGTTCTGGACCGCGTGGGCCATCGGCAGCATCGCGGTGCAGTGGGTGGTACGCAGGATGGATCGCGGAGGCGGGGTCCGGCTCGACGAGCGGGTGTTCGCGGCGGGCACCGTGCTCATGTCCGTGGCCTTCGTGGTCGCGTTCACCGGGCTGCCGGTTCCGTTGCTGGTGGCCGTGCTGTTCGTCGCCGGTCTCGCCGACGGGCTCACCGAGGTCGCGTATCTCAGCAGGCTGCAGGCCGCGCCGGAGGCGGAGCGTGCCCGGTTGTTCGGCTTGTCGGCCACCGCCGAGACGGCGGGTTTCGCCGCCGGGATGGCCACCTGCGGGCTGGTGCTCGAGGTGGCGTCTCCGCCGGTCGTGGTGGCGGCCTACCACTGTCTTCCGGTTCTCGTGGCGGGAATCGTCTTGCTGCGCTTACGAAGCCGCCGGGCGCTTGGTGCCGGGAAGGTATCGAAGAAGGGGTCGTGATGGGGGAAGCGCTGGTTCACGGAGAACCACTCGATCTGGGTGACGGCGAGCGGGTGGATCTCGCGCAGGCGTTGCGGAACGCCGCGGCCGGCGCACCCGGCCACGCGGTGGTGACCCTGGATTCGGCGGGCAGGCCGAATCGCTGTCCCTATCCGGAACTCTTGGCCAGGGCGAGCGCGGTCCAGGCACGGCTGCGGGATCTCGGAGTCGGGCCCGGCGACCCGGTCGTGCTGTTCGGCCTGCCGCTCGCCGAGTTCTTCCCCCTCTTCTGGGGATGCGTACTCGGCGGTGCGCTGCCGGTGCCGATCGCGGGCGCGACAGCGGACGACACGTTACGGCGACGGGTCCGGCACGTGGCAAACCTGCTTCATGATCCCCTCGTGCTCGTCGCGGACGCGGACCCCGGCTTGCCCGGCTTGCGGACCGCGCGGGTCCCGACGGAGCCGATGAGCGCGCTGCCCGAGCTCGACGTGCACCGGCCAAGCCTGGCCGATCCGGCGCTCGTGATGCTGTCTTCCGGGAGCACCGGCGCGGCGAAGGGAATCCCCCTGACGCATCGCGGCCTGCTGGAATTCGCGGCAGGAGCCCGCAGATCGCTCGGCCTGCGGGCCGGTGACACCACACTGAACTGGCTTCCGATCGACCACAGTGGCGCTTTGCTGATCTACCACGTGCTCGAAGTGTTCGCCGGGGTGACCAACGTGCACGTTCCGACCGAGGTTGTCCTTGCCAGGCCGAATACCTGGCTGGAGCTGCTCGCTGAGCACCGGGTCGCGCACAGCTGGGCGCCGATGTTCGGCTTCGCCCAGGTGGCCTCGGCGTTGTCCGAGGATTCCCGTGACCTGGACCTGTCCGCGGTCCGGACGCTGCTCTGTGGCGGGGAGCAAATCCAGCTGCCGGTGCTGGCGCGTTTTCTCGAACACACCGCCCCGTTCGGCATCGAGGAAACCACCATCCTGCCGGTGTGGGGCATGACGGAGACGGTCACCGCGATCACCTTCGGAAGGCTCGGCACGCCGGAAAGCGTGCACCGTGTCCTGAAGTCCAGCCTCGGCGGCGAGCTACGCCAGGCCCCCGAATCCGCGGAAGAGCACGAGTGCAGCACTTTCGTGGCGGTCGGGCCGCCCGCGCCGGGGGCGAGTGTGCGGGTGGTGGACGACCGGGGCGAGCTCCTGCGCGAGCGTGAGATCGGCAGGCTGCAGCTGCGCTCGGCGCGCGTCACGCCCGGCTACCTGCACGACGAAGCGGCGAATCGCGCCGCGTTCCCCGAGCCGGGCTGGCTGGACACGGGCGATCTCGCCTTTCTGGCGCACGGGCAGGTGGTGATCACCGGGCGCGCCAAGGATCTGATCATCCTCAATGGGCAGAACCATTTCTGCCACGAGATCGAGGAGGTCGTCTGCGCGGCGAGCGGTGCCCGCGCCGGTGAGGTGGCCGCTGTGGGCGTTCCCAACGCGGAGACCGGTACGGAGGATTTGATCGTCCTACTGGCCACCTCGGCACCCGCGGACGAGTTCGACGCGGTCGCGACGGCGGTGCGCGGGGCGGTGTTCACCCGGTTGCGGCTGACAGTGACCCGGGTCCTCCCGGTCGCGCCCGAATCCTTTCCGCGGACGGGCGGCGGCAAGGTTCAGCGGGCCGAGCTGCGACGACGGCTGGCCGCCGGGGAACTCGGGCAGGCGGGCACCACGCCCGCCGACGTCGAGTCCACGGTCTTGTCGGCTGTCCGGGAGATCCTCGGCCGCGACGTCGATCCGGCGACGCCGTTCTACGAGGCGGGCCTGACCTCGGTGTCCGTGATCAAGTTGGCCTCGACCCTCAGCGGGCGACTGCGCCGTGAGGTATCGCCGACCGCGGTGTTCGAGTACCCGACCCCCGCTGCCCTCGCCGGCAGCCTGGCGAGCGCTGCCCAGCGGCCGCGCCTCGCCGCACCCGAGACCCCGGCGTCCGAAGACCGGATCGCGATCATCGGCATCGCGGCGCGGTTGCCCGGTGCGCCGGACCTCGCCTCGTTCTGGGCCAACCTGCGCGACGGTGTGTGCAGTGTGCGGACCTTCGCCCACCCGGTGGAGCCGGGGGTGGTTCCGGTCGGGGGCGTGCTCGACGACGTGGACTCGTTCGACGCGGAGTTCTTCGGGATGAGCCCGCACGAGGCGGCCCTGACCGACCCCGCGCACCGCTTGTTCCTGGAGTGCTGCCACGAGGCGCTCGAACTCGGCGGATACGCGGCGACCGGTGCGGGCACCAGGATCGGCGTGTTCGCCGGAGCGGGCATGCAGCTTTACGGCCACCAGCGGCGCGCACGGGAGAACGGGCGCCCGCCCGCCGCGGACGAGTTGGCCGCGATGCAGGCCGCGATGGGGTCGGAACCCGACTTCCTGGCCAGCCGGGTGGCGTACCGGCTGGGACTGTCGGGACCCGCGATCGGCGTACAGACGGCGTGTTCGACCGGGCTGGTCGCGGTGCATCTGGCCGGGCAGGCGCTCCTCACCGGGGACGCCGACCTGGCTTTGGCCGGAGCGGCGGCGATCCATCTGCCGCAGGATTCCGGCTACCGGCCGTACGAAGGCGGAATCCTGTCGCCGACGGGTGCCTGCCGGGCCTTCGACGCGAACGCGGACGGCACGGTCGGCGGCAACGGCGTGGTCGCGGTGCTGCTGAAACGGCTCGACCGGGCGATCGCCGACGGGGACACCGTGCACGCGGTGATCCTGGGCTCCGCGGTGAACAACGACGCCGGCCGCACGGCGGGTTTCGCGACACCGAGTGTGTCCGGGCAGGCGGAGGTCGTCCGACGGGCATTGGCGCGGGCACGCGTGCCCGCGTCGTCCGTCACCTACGTCGAGGCGCACGGGACCGGCACCGCGCTGGGTGATCCGGTCGAGTTCGAGGCACTCAGCCAGGCCTACGGCGAAACCGGGCACACGGGATTCTGCGCGCTCGGCTCGGTCAAACCCGGCATCGGCCACCTCGACACCTGCGCGGGCCTCGCCGGTTTGGTCAAGACGGTGCTGATGCTGCGTCACGGAGAGCTGGTGCCGACGGTGAACCTGGACCGGCCCAACCCGGGACTGCGGCTGGCGGGCAGTCCGTTCGTGCTGGCGAAGGAAAACACCCCGTGGATCACCGACGGACCCCGGCGGGCCGGGGTCAGCGCGCTGGGCGTCGGCGGCACGAACGTCCACCTGGTACTGGAACAGGCCCCGGTGCCCGTCCCCGCACCGGCGGCACCGGGACCGGTGCTGCTGCCCGTGTCGGCCAACGACGAGGCAGGACTGTCCGCGCTCACCGAAGCGCTGCGGGATCACCTGCGCGCGCATCCCGGACTCCGGGCCCGGGACGTGGCGGCGAGCATGGCGCTCGGCAGACCGCACCGGGCGCATCGGCACGCCGTGGTCGGCCGGGACACCGCCGAACTGGCCGCCGCGCTCGACTCGATCGCGGTGGAACCCGTTGCCTCGCAACGTTTCGAAACGCTCGCGTTCGTCTTCTCCGGGCAGGGGTCGACGTATCGCGGAATGGCGGCACGGCTCCGTGACACGTTCCCCGCCTTCCGCGAAGCGCTGGACGAGTGTCTGGGTTTCGCCAGAGAGTTCGGCGCGCCCAGGCTGTCCGACGCTCTGCTCGGCACCCCGGATCCGGCCACCGTTCTGTCCACTGAGGACGGACAGCCCGCGCTTTTCTGCTACCAGGTCGCGCTGGCCGGGTTGTGGCGATCGTGGGGCGTCCAACCGGACTACGTGGCCGGGCACAGCTTGGGGGAATACGCGGCTCTCGCGGTGGCGGGCGGGATCAGCGTGGCCGACGGGCTGCGGCTGACCTGCCTGCGCGGACGGCTGATGCACGCGACCGCGGCGGGCGGCATGATCGCGATCCGCGCCTCGTCGGAGCAGGCCCGGCGGCTGGCCGCCGTCACCGGGACCGAGGTCGCGGTGGTCAATGGCGACCGGTCACACGTGCTGTCCGGGCCGGTGGCGGCGATCGCGGCCGCCGAAGCGGCACTCGATCGGGAACGCCTTTCCTGGCAACGACTTCCGGTGGACCGGGCCTTTCACTCGGCGCTGCTCGATCCCATCCTCGACGAGTTCGAGCAAGCGGCCGTCGCGGTACGGTTCGGCCCGCTGCGGATTCCGTTGGCGTCCAATCTGGACGGACTGATCCCGGCGGGCGCCGCAGTGGACGCGCGCTACCTGCGTCGGCAAATCCGTGAGACGGCGCGCTTCGACGAGACGCTTCGGGCGCTCGAACGGACCGGTTGCGGGGCCTATCTGGAGATCGGACCGCGCGAGGTGCTCGGTTCGATCGGGCAGGCGGCTCTCCCACACCGATACTGGCGGCCGTCCCTCGTCTCACCCGCCGAGGACGAGCCTGACGCGGTGCTGCGCGCCGCCGCGGCGCTTTACCGTCGTGGCGCCGACCTGGACTGGTCCGCGCTCGTGCCCGGCGGACGACGCGTCCCGCTGCCGGGATACCCCTACCAGCGCAAACGTTTCGCTCAGCCGACGGCTCCGGCCGAGCCTGTACCCGCTGGCGCCGTCCTCACCGAAGTCCGGCGCCTCGCCGCCGAGCGTCTCGGCGTGAGCGAGCTCTCCGACGACACCACTTTCGTGGCGGGCGGCGCCGATTCGCTCGCGCTGATGGGCTTGGCCCGCGAACTGCACAACGTCTACGGGGTGCGGATCGGCGTTCGCGAACTGCTCGCCGAAGCGCAGACCCCGGCCAAGGTGGCCGAACTGATCGTTCAGCGCGGCGGAGCGGTCCCGGAGACCGAGCCGGTGGTCCGCGAACACGACGAGCCGCCATCCGCCCCTGCCGAGGACTCCTCACTTCACGGCTTGATGGCCCGGCAGTTGCAGCTCGCGGACGACATGATGCGACAGGTGACGGACCTGATGCACCGTCAGCTCGACGTGGTGCGCGGCGCGCCCGCCGACACCGTGACGTCCGAACCGCCACCGATGCCCGTGCCGAAGCCGGTCGACCACGTCGTCCGTCCGGCGGCGACACCCCGTCCGGCGACGAAGACAGGGAACGGCTGTGCCTTCAGCCTCTACTTCTTCGGTGACTATCCCGACCGGGACTCCAGCGACAAGTACCGGCTGATCATGGACGCGGCGCGGTTCGCCGATCAGCACGACTTCCACGCGCTCTGGTTGCCGGAACGGCATTTCGACTCGTTCGGCGCACTGTTCCCGAATCCGTCCGTGCTGGCCTCCGCGCTGGCCGTCCACACCGAGCGGATCCGGCTGCACGCCGGGTCGGTCGTGCTCCCGCTGCACCATCCGATCCGGGTCGCCGAAGAATGGTCCATTGTGGACAACCTGTCTTCGGGGCGGGTCGGCCTGTGCGTGGCCAGCGGATGGCACGCCAGAGACTTCACGCTCGCCCCGGAGAATTTCGGCGGCCACCGCGACCTGATGTACGAACACCTGGACACCGTGCGCCGGCTGTGGTCGGGAGAAGAGATCGACGCCGTCGCGGGTGACGGCACCGCGACCCGGGTCCGCCTGCATCCCGCTCCCCTCCAGCGGAATCCGCCGTTGTTCGCGGCCGTGGTGGGCAACCCGGACAGCTACCGCCGGGCGGCCGCCGCCGATCTCGGCGTGGTCACCAACCTGATGACCCAGGACGTGCCCGCCCTGGCCGAGAACATCGCGCTCTACCGCCGGACCCGCGCGGAACACGGACTCGATCCGGACCAGGGACGGGTCGTGGTGCTCGTGCACACCTTTCTCGGTGAGGATCACGAAACCGCGCGGCAGCGGGCTTTCCGGCCGTTCTGCGACTACCTGCGCTCGTCGCTTTCCCTGCTCGGCCAGGTCGGCAACAGCCTCGGGATGAAGGTCGACCTGGACGGCGCGACCGATGAGGACGTCGATTTCGTCCTGGGTGGCGCGTATGAACGCTACTGCGAGTCCCGTGCGTTGATCGGCGGTCCCGATCAGTGCGCGCCGGTGGTGGACGCGCTGATCGCGGCGGGGGCCGACGAGATCGCCGCTTTCGTGGATTTCGGCGTCCCCCGGGAGCAGGTGCTCGACGCCCTGCCGCTGCTCGATGGTTTACGCCGCCGCTACTCGCCGGACGGGCCGTCGCGGGAGGACGAGCTGTCCGCCGCGCAACGCCGGATCTGGTTCCTGGAAAGGATGTTCCCCGGCACCGGCGCCTATCACGAACCCAAGGCGATCCGGCTCGACGGGCCGCTGGACGACGTGGCGCTGCGGGAGTCGGTGCCGCGCGTGGTGTCGGTGCATCCCAGCCTGCGCACGGTGTTCCGCGAGCGGGACGGCGTGCCGAGGAAGCTCGTGCGGCCGTCGGTGACCGTCGGCTGTCCGCTGATCGACCTGTCCGGCCGCACCGAAGCGGAAGCCGTGGCCGAGATCCAGGCCACGGTGGGCCGGATCCGGTTCGATCTCGACACCGGGCCACTGGTCGCCGCGGTGTTGGTCCGGCTCGCCGACGATCGCCATCTGCTCTACCTGGTGGCCCACCACATCGTCTTCGACTCGGCGTCGACAGCGGTGTTCCTCCGGGATCTCGCCGCGCACTACCGCGCGTGGCCCGCCCTGCCTGCCGCGCGGCCCGGACAGGTTCTCGAGGCGGACGAGATCGGGAATCCCGCGTCCGACACGGAGTTCTGGCGCGATGAGCTGAAGGGGACCCCCGAACTCCTGCTGCCCACCGACCGGCCGCGTCCGCCGGTGGTGTCCAGACGCGGCGCCGGTCTGAGCAGAGAGCTCGCGGCCGGTCTCGGCGAGCCGCTCCGCGCCCTCGCGGCCGAGTGTGGGAGCACGGTGTTCATGGCGGTGCTCGGCGCGATCGGCGCGGTGCTCGGCCGCTACAGCGGGCAGCAGGACTTCTCGGTCGGCACGGTCGTCAGCACCCGGCCGGACACGGCGAGGGACACGATCGGGCTGTTCCTCGACACGGTCCCGGTACGGCTCGATCTGTCCGGGGATCCGACCTTCGCCGAACTGACCCAGCGCGTCCGGGATCGCACCACGGGCGCCTACGAGCACCGGGCGGTCCCGTTCGACGAGCTGGTCGGCATGCTGAATCCGGACCGCGCGGCGAACCGCAACCCGCTGTTCGACGTCCTGGTCGAGTTCGAGAACGCCGTGGACGAGCCTTTCGCGCCACCACTGACGGCCACCGCGCTGGACGTGGCGCGCGACGAGGTGCCCTTCGACCTCGCCTGCTATCTGACGGCGCACCGTGACGGCCTGCGTTGCCTGATCGAGTACAGCACCGACCTGTTCGACGAAGCGACCATCGCCCGGTTGCTGGACCTGCTGGCGCAGGTGCTGCGCCGCGCGACCGCGGATCCGTCGGCCCGGCTGTCCGAGCTGACCACGCCGGTCGAAGAAGACCTGCGGCTGCTGGACCGGTGGCAGAACGGTGCGCCGGAACACCCCGCGCGCTGCCTGCACACGATGGTCGAGCAGCAGGTCGCCGGGACGCCCGGCGAGGTGGCGCTGGTCAGCGACGACGGTGAGATCAGCTACCGCGAACTGGACCAGCGCGCCGAGACGATCGCGCGTCGGCTGGCGAGCCGGGGCGTCGGACCCGGGCAGATCGTGGCGGTGTCCCTCCCCCGCGGCCCCGAACTGATCGCCGCGCTCTACGGCGTACTGAAGAGTGGTGCGGCGTACCTGCCGCTGGATCCGCGGCTACCGCCGCAACGGTGCCGGTACATGCTGGAAGACAGCGGCGCCGTCCTCGTACTGACCACAAAGGACATTCGCGTTTCCCAGCCGGTGCTGAACGACTTCCCGGTGCAACTCGCCGAGGAGATCTTGCCGGGCCCGGAGGCGCCGGAGCTGCCCGAGGTGCGACCGGAGGCGCCCGCGTACTGCGTGTACACCTCCGGGTCCACGGGAACCCCGAAAGGCGTTCTCGTTCCGCACCGCGGTCCGGCCAACGTCATCGCGTGGCAACGGGATCAGCATCCGCCGATGCGCACCCTGCACTGGACCTCACCGAGCTTCGACGTCAGCGTCCAGGAGATCTTCTCCACGCTGGCCGCCGGTGGGACGCTCGTGCTGCTCGACGACGACCAGCACAAGGATCGTGACGCCGTCGCCGCCGCGATCGGCCGCCACCGGGTGGAGCGGATCCTGATGCCGTTCACTCCGCTGAAGTACCTGGTCGAACCCGGCCTCACCGCGCCGTCGCTGCGGTTGATCCTGTGCTGCGGCGAGCCGCTCGTGCTCACCCCGGCGCTGCGCCGCTTCCTTGCGGACAATCCCGGCTGCGTGCTGCACAACCAGTACGGTCCGACCGAGGCGTCGATCATCGTCACCGATCACCTGGTGGATCCGCGCCGCGGGCCCCGTCCGCCGATCGGCGCCCCGATCGACGGTGTGCGGCTGCGACTGGTTGATCCCGCCGGGCGGGCCGTCCCGATCGGCGCCATCGGCGAGATCCACCTCGGCGGAGCCGGGCTGGCCGAAGGTTACGTCGGCAAGCCGGAAGAGACCGCCGCGGCTTTCCTCTCCGGCGTGCTCCGGCCCGGAGACCGGTGGTACCGCACCGGCGACCTCGCCCGATGGCGTGGCGACGGCACGCTCGAGTTCCTCGGCCGTCTCGACGACCAGGCCAAGATCCGCGGCAACCGGGTCGAACCCGGTGAAACACAACGGGTGCTGGCCGGCCTCGGCGCGGTGGCGGACGCCGCGGTGATCGTGCGGCCGGACCACCGGGGCGAAGCGGAACTCGTCGGCTACGTCGTACTCGCTGGCACCGCCGCGCCGGAGCCGTGGACGGGAATCGCCGAAGCCCTCGCGGACGACCTGCCCGCCTACCTCATCCCGACCCGCTGGGTCGCGCTCGACCGCTTGCCCATGACCACCACGGGAAAGCTCGACCGGTCCGCCCTGCCCGAACCACCGGCCGCAGCCGAAAACCGGGACACCGCCCCGCCGTCCACCGAGCTCGAACTCCGTCTGCACGCGCTGTGGTGCGCGGAGCTCGGCCTGGACGCCGTGGCGGCCGACCGGTCCTTCTTCAACGCGGGCGGGCATTCGCTCGCCGTGGTCAGGCTGGTCAACCGGATCAACGAGGAGTTCCGGGCGGAGGTCTCGGTCGCGGAGTTCTTCCGCGCGCCCACGATCCGCGCGATGGCGGCCGGACTGGGCCGCCAAATCGCACAGACCGTCCCGATGACCTCGCTACAGCGCAGGCTTTGGGAACGTCAGGCGGAAAAGCCGCGGCCTCAGGTCTACAACGTCGGTCATCGCGTCGACCTGCGCGGCGACCTGAACCCGCGGGCACTGCACCGCGCGCTCGACCGGCTGGTGGCCCGGCACGACGCCTTGCGCGGCCGCGTCGCGGCGTCCGGCGCCGGGCGGATGATCGAAGTGCTGGCCCCGTTCGCGCTCGACCTGCCTCTCGACGAGCTCGGCACCGGCATCGACGCGTGGTGCGGAAGCGTCGTCGCGGAACCGTTCGAACTCACCGAAGGCCCGTTGCTGCGTGCCCGGCTCGGCCGGATCGCCGGTGACCGGTGGGTGCTGGTGCTCGTCCTGCATCACCTGGTCTGTGACGGCTGGTCCCTGAACATCCTGTGGCACGAGCTGTCCCGGCTGTACGCCGCCGAGATCGACGCGACGTCCGCCGCCCTGCCCGCGCCCGGAGGCCAGCACTCCGACTATGCGCGATGGCAAGCGGGCGCTGATCATTCCGCCGACGTCGACTACTGGCGAACCGAACTGGCGGACGCCGACCTGCGCTGGAGGCTGCCCTATGACCGCGTTCCGCCCGCCCGGCCTTCCGGTGAGGGCGATCTGCACCACGTGCGTCTCACGCCGGAACAGCTGCGCCGCATCGACGGCTTCGCCGCTGCCGCCCACAGCACTCGGGCCATACTCCTCGCGAGCGTGTTCGCGCTTTGGGGCGCGGAGACCTGTGGTCAACGGGACCTCGTGCTCGCCACCTCCAGCGCCCGCCGGAGCCGCCGCGAGCACGAGCAGACGGTCGGCATGATCGGGGAGGCCGTGCCCCTGCGCGTCCGGCTCGGCGAAACCGCGGAGCTGTCCGACGTGATCCCGATCGTCGCGGAGAAACTGTTCGCCTCTCTCGATCACCAGGACCTACCGCTCAGGGAAACGATCGCGCTGTCCGGGCAAGACGTCGAGCGCTATCCCGCCGTGTTGTTCACCGTGGTCACGACGCCTCCAGGGGAACTCGACCTGCCCGGCGTTTCGGCCACCGTGCGCGGATTGCCTGTTCCCGGCTGCGCCAGAACCGAGCTCTACGTCGTGTTCGCCGAAGACGCCGACGGCCTGGGAATCACGTTCGAGTACTCCACCGACCTGTTCGACGCCAAGACCATCGACCGGTTCGCCCGCGAACTCGTCCGGCTGCTGAAGGAGCTTCCCTGATCGGCTTTCCCTACTGGGCCGAAACCCGGCCCTCGGCGCGGTGCCCGCGGATCCGCTTACCCGCCCGGCGGGCCCGCTCGACCCACACGCTGCGACCGGCATCCAGCATCCGCTCGGTCCGGTAGTCCACCTCGGCCAGCACCTCGGCGAGCAGGACGTCGTTGCTGTTCATCATCGTTTCCCCTCAGGAACTCACTACCTCGTTTGGTAATGACCAGATTCGTCCTGAGGGGTGCCCTCCGGCATCGGGTGATCACCTACACCCGGGGGCCGATCGACCCCTTACTCCCGCTTCTTCCCTGATCGAAGGCCGTAAGGGCATCGAAACGACCGTGCGCTTCGGCACGCGAAGAGGCCCCGTGAACAGAAGTCCACGGGGCCTCTCGATCGACCGAGTCGCTTACCAGCCGCGCTCGGCCAGCCGGTGCGGCTCGGGCAAGTCCGCGACGTTGATGCCGACCATGGCCTCACCGAGACCGCGCGAAACCTTCGCGATGACGTCCGGGTCGTCGTAGAACGTGGTCGCCTTGACGATCGCCTCGGCGCGCTGCGCCGGGTTGCCGGACTTGAAGATGCCGGAGCCGACGAACACGCCTTCGGCGCCGAGCTGCATCATCATCGCGGCGTCGGCCGGGGTCGCGATGCCGCCGGCGGTGAACAGCACGACGGGCAGCTTGCCCTTCTCCGCGACCTCCTTGACGAGTTCGTACGGCGCCTGGAGTTCCTTCGCCGCGACGTAAAGCTCGTCCTCGGGCAGCGAGGAAAGGCGACGCAGCTCCGCGCGGATCTTGCGCATGTGCGTGGTCGCGTTCGAGACGTCGCCGGTGCCGGCCTCGCCCTTGGAGCGGATCATCGCCGCGCCCTCGTTGATCCGGCGCAGCGCTTCACCGAGGTTGGTCGCACCACAGACGAAGGGCACGGTGTAAGCCCACTTGTCGATGTGGTTCTCGAAGTCGGCCGGGGTCAGCACCTCGGACTCGTCGATGTAGTCGACGCCGAGCGACTGCAGCAGCTGAGCCTCGACGAAGTGGCCGATGCGGGCCTTCGCCATCACGGGGATCGAGACGGCCTCGATGATGCCGTCGATCAGATCCGGGTCGCTCATCCGCGCGACACCGCCCTGCGCGCGGATGTCCGCGGGGACCCGCTCGAGCGCCATCACCGCGACGGCACCGGCGTCTTCGGCGATCTTCGCCTGCTCGGCGGTGACCACGTCCATGATCACACCGCCCTTGAGCATCTCCGCCATCCCGCGCTTGACCCGGGCGGTGCCGGTGAGCGAGGTGGTGGCCGTGTTCGTGGAGTCGTCAGACACTGCTGGACCTTTCGGAAAGCGCACGAGGAGGGGTGACGCTTCCGAGGGTAGGCCGCTTTTGGACCTCTGAAGCAGGCCAGTTCGCGGCGATTTCAGCAGTCCACTGGGTGATCTAGCCCGCAATTAGTCCTCTGGTTGCGGTACTTGCACGCGCAAGTACCGCAACCAGAGGACGAAACGCGAAAGGGGGCTAGCGGGTCAGGCCCTGCTCGAAGGCGAACAGGCCGTCCGGGTCGTACTTCCGCGCCACCCGGCGCAGCCGCGGCAGGCTGTCGCCGTAGTACGCCTTCGCCCAGTCCGGCATCTCCGGGTCGATGTAGTTGATGTATCCGGCCTGCCCGAATTCCCGGCCCAGTTCGTCCCTGACCCGGCCGATCACCTGGCGCGCGTGCGCCTCGCCGCCTGCCAGGCCGCGGGTGATCTGGATGCTGCCGAGCGCGGACCGGTGCGGGAAGCACGACTCGCTCGACGGCACCCGCGCGATCGCGCCGCCGTACGCGTCGACGATCGAGTACAGCTCGGGATCGCTGGTAAGCAGTGACGCCAGCGCGTCGGGATCCGGAACCCGATGGGTCAGCATCCGCGAAGTGGAGACGTACTCCCCTCGCTGCGCCACCGCCGCCGGGAAATTGGTCTCCTCGGCGAAGGCGCGCATGGTCGCCAAGTGGCCCTGCTCGGTCACGTCCCGGGTGAGCGGCTCGGTGCCGACGCGGCGGACGAGGTCGTCGATGAGCGGGTTCAGTTCCGTGGCACGGCCCACGAAACAGCCGCCGCAGTTGACAGCCGCCGGTCCGAGACCCATCCCGGACCACAGTTCGTCCGGCATCGCGGGCTGCCAGTCCTGCCAGGCCGCGACCAGATCGGCCAGCACGGCGGGCGGGAAGGTCAGCCCGAAGTTCGTCAGCGTCCTGGCCTCCGCCGTGCGGAAGGTGAACGAGGTGACGATGCCGAAGTTGCCACCGCCACCGCCACGCAACGCCCACAGCAGGTCCGGCGCGGTCCCCTCCGACACCACGCGCAGTTTCCCGTCCGCGCCGACGAACCGCACGGATTCCAGGTTGTCGCAGGTCAGTCCGTACTTGCGACCCAAGACGCCGATCCCGCCGCCGAGGGTCAGCCCGGCGATGCCGACCGACGGGCAGCTGCCCGCGGGCAACGCGCGGCCCGCCGCCGCCAACGCTTCGTACACCTGGCCGAGCTGCGCGCCGGCTCCGATCGCCGCGCGGCCACCCGGCCGGATCTCGATCGCGTTCAGCCGGGACAGGTCGACGATGAGCCCTTTGTCCACAATGGAGTAACCGGCGTAGCTGTGCCCGCCCGAGCGAGCCGCGATCGGCACATGGTGCCGCGCGGCGAAATCGACACAGCGCCGGACGTCGTCCTCGTTCGCGCAGACCGCGATCCCGGCGGGCAGCCGATGGTCGTACAGCGAGAAGAACCCGAGCCGCGCTTCGTCGTACCCCGGCTCACCGGGCCGGAACAGCGTGCCCGTCAGCCGGGCTCGCAGCCGTTCCCATTCGTCCCCGCCGCCGTGCCCGGGGATCGCCGCGGGCACCGCCGCCAGCACCGGGACCGCACCTGCCAGCCGCAACACCGTCCGCCTGTCGAGCTCCATCGCTCATCCCCCACCGTCGGATTCGGTTCGGATACGCCTCCGGGTGTCCGCCATCGAGCATAGCGCCGGGTCGACATTCGGGGGGTCCCTCGCCGGTCGCCTTGCCGCGACGGCGGTCGCGGGTGTGTGATCGAGGACACACTGTTCGCGGCGTCGTGTGGTGAGGAGACCGGCATGGCCGAGAAACAGAGCAAGAACGGAGACTCCGGGGCCGCCGTCGCTGTGGACGACCCGGCGAAGGTGCGCAACGTCGTCCTGGTCGGTCCCTCGGGATCCGGCAAGACGACACTCGCCGAAGCACTGCTCGCCGCGTCCGGCACGGTGACGCGGGCGGGCTCGGTCGTGGAGGGCACCACGGTGTGCGACCACGATCCCGCCGCGGTCCGGCAGCAGCGGTCGGTCGGCCTCTCGGTCGCGCCGGTGCTGCACCAGGGCCACAAGATCAACCTCATCGACACCCCCGGGTACGCCGATTTCGTCGGTGAACTGCGGGCCGGGCTCCGCGCCGCCGACGCGGCGCTGTTCGTGGTCTGCGCGGCGGAAGGCGTCGACGCGGCCACGATCGCGGTCTGGGAGGAGTGCGCGGCCGTCGGGATGCCGAGGGCGGTGGTCGTCTCCCGGCTCGACCATCACCGCGCCGACCCCGAGGGCGAGATCGCGGCCTGCCAGGAGGCCTTCGGGGCCGGCGTCCTGCCGCTGTACCTACCCGCTCGTGACGGTCTCGTCGGGCTCATCACGCGCCGCTATTTCGACTATTCGCACGGCTTCCCGCCCGAAGTCGGCGAGCCGGACGGGAACGATCTCGCCCGGCTGACCGAGGCCCGCAACGAACTGATCGAAGGCGTCATCGCCGAGAGCGAGGACGAGTCGTTGATGGACAGGTACCTCTCCGGTGAGGAGATCGCCGAGGACACGCTGATCGCCGACCTCGAGACCGCCGTCGCCCGCGGGTCCTTCCATCCGGTGATCCCGGTGTGCGCGACGACGGGGGTCGGGCTCGCCGAAGTCCTCGACGGGATCGTGCGCGCCTTCCCCTCGCCGCTGGAGCACGTCCCGCCGGAGGTCACCTCGCCCACCGGCGAGCCGCACGCGCTTCTCCGCGCCGATCCCGACGGCCCGCTGGCCGCCGAGGTCGTCCGGACCGCCGTCGACTCCTACGTCGGCCGGGTGTCGCTGGTGCGGGTGTTCTCCGGGACGCTTCGCCCGGAACGCCCGGTGCACGTCTCCGGCCACGGTCTCGCCGAACGAGGGCACGAGGATCACGACGCCGACGAGCGGGTCGCGCACCTGTACTCGCCGCTCGGCGCGAACCTGCGCGAAGTCCCGTACTGCGTCGCGGGCGACCTCTGCGCGCTCACCAAGGTCGGCTCGGCCGAGACGGGCGACACCGTCTCCTCCCCCGAAGACCCGCTGATCATGAAACCGTGGACGATGCCGGAACCATTGCTGCCGGTCGCCGTCATCGCGAAGACACGCAGCGACGAGGACACACTGGCGCGCAACCTTTCCCGGCTCGTCGCGGGCGACCCGACCCTGCGGCTGGACCGCAACGCCGAGACGAACCAGCTCGTGCTGTGGTGCATGGGCGAGGCCCACGCCGACGTCGTGCTGTCACGGCTGCGCGCGGGTGGCGCCGACGTGGACACCGAACCCGTCCGCATCAGCCTGCGGTCGACCTTCGCCGGGCCGGGCCGCGGGCACGGGCGGCACGTCAAGCAGTCCGGCGGCCACGGCCAGTTCGCCGTCTGCGACATCGAAGTCCAACCGCTGCCACGGGGTGCCGGCTTCGAGTTCGTGGACAAAGTCGTCGGCGGCTCGGTGCCGCACCAGTTCATCCCCAGCGTCGAGAAGGGAGTCCGGGCGCAGGCCCAGCGAGGGCTGGTCGACGGCCATCCGCTGATCGACATCCGGGTGACCCTGGTCGACGGCAAGGCGCACAGCGTCGACTCGTCGGACGCCGCGTTCCAGACGGCGGGCGCGCTGGCGCTGAAGGAGGCGGCCGCGGCCGGGAAGATCGCGTTGCTGGAGCCACTCGAAGAGGTGGCGGTGCGGCTTCCCGACGAGCATCTGGGCACTGTGCTGGGTGATCTCTCGTCCCGGCGAGGCCGCGTTCTCGGCACCGAATCGGGTGAAGGCGGTCGCACGGTCATCCGCGCCGAGGTCCCCGCGGCGGAACTACTGCGCTACGCGATCGACCTGCGTTCGCTGACCTCGGGCACGGCGACCTTCACCCGCAAGCACGCCCGCTTCGAGCCGATGCCGGAAGGAGCGGTGGCGCTCTAGAACTCGAAACCGCCGGGACGCCCGTTCCGGTCGGCGAGCAGCCCGGCCAGGGTGGCGATGGCGATCTCCGGCGGCGTACGCGAGCCGATGTTCAGCCCGACCGGGCGATGCACGCGGGCGATCTCGTCGGCCGGAACGTCCAGCGCCTGGAGCGCGACGACGTGCGGGCCGGCGTGGCGCGGGTTGCCCAGCACACCGACCCACCGGGCCGGGCGGTCGAGCACGGCTTTGAGCACTTCGCCGAGTTCGGGCCGGTCGTGATCGGTGACGACCACGTCGGCGTCCGCTCCGAGGTCCGGCACCGTCGAGACGGCCTCGAAGCCGCCCTCGACGTCTGTCGCCCGTGCGCCGTCCGGATCGAACAACACCGGCGTGTACCCGAGGTCCTTGCCGTAGCGCAGGAGGAAGGACGCCACCGGCGTCGCGAACACGGCGACCAGTACCCGCTCGGTCATGGGGCAGTCCTCCTACACGTCGGGTTCGGCGATTTCGAAGTACTCCGGGAGCCTGGCGGTGCCGGCGAGGCCGAAGTACCGGACCTTCCGGCGCCGTCGTAGATGCAGTGTGTCCCGGACGGCGTCGTTGTGCACCCGCCGCGCGATGACGACGCGGTGCTCGGCGTCGTTCAGCTCTTCGGCCAAGGGGGCGGGCAAGGCGGTCCGGTCGACGTGCGCCAGCCGCAACGTCAGCTCGCTCTCCTCGGCTTCGCGATCCGGGCGCTCGGCGTGCTCGGCCCGTTCGCCCAGCGCGCGCAGCTGTTCGTCCTCCAGGATCACCGCGGCCGCCCTGGCGACGACGGCGCGGCGTGCGAGGGCCGCGTCGAGCGCCGCCCAGCCCGCGTCCATCCGGACGTGCAGCCGGTCCAGCCGGTTCGCCGTCGCGAGCAGGAACAGCCCGCCCAGCACCACGATCACGGCCACCAGGCCGCCGATCCACACCCAGGTCGTCATCGGCTGAACTCGCGTTCGCCCGCGCCGACCCGCCGGGGGTCGGCGGCGATCGCCGCCTCGTACACGCGCAGGACCTGCGTGGTGACCACGGACCAGTCGAACATCGCGACCCGCTCCCCCGCGGCCGCCGCGAGCGACGCCCGCCGTGCCGGATCGCCGAGCAGCTCACGCAACCCTTCGGCCAGCGCCGCCGCGTCGCCGGTTTCGGTCAGCATCCCGGCCTTGCCGTCGTCGAGGACCCGGCGGAACGAGTCCAGGCCGCTCGCCAGCACCGGGGTGCCCGCCGCCATCGCCTCGGTGAGGATCATCCCGAAACTCTCGCCGCCCGTGTTCGGCGCGCAGTAGACGTCGACGCTGCGCAGCGCCCGTGCCTTCGTCTCGTGGTCGACCTGGCCCAGCAGATCGATATGCGACGCCAGTTCCGGCCCCGCTTCACGGCGGAGCTGATCGGCGTCGCCACGGCCGACGACCAGCATCCGCAGGTCCTCGAACTCCGGCAGCAGCATCCGCAGCGCCTCCAGCAGGACACCCATCCCCTTGCGGGGTTCGGTGTACCGCCCGACGAACCCGACCGTGCCGCCCGCCCGCGGGTAGCCGTCCAACGGGAGCGCGCGGGAGAAGAAGTCGACGTCGACGCCGTTGGGCACCTCGACCGCGTCTCCCCCGGCGTGCTCGACCTGGACCCGGCGGGCCAGCGCCGACACCGCGATCCGCGCGGTGATCTTCTCCAGCAGCGGCCGCAGCACCGGCTGGAACGCCGCCAGCGTGCGCGAACGCGTCGTCGCGGTGTGGAAGGTCGCCACGATCGGGCCGTCCGCGACCTTCAGCGCGAGCAGGGAAAGGCTCGGCGCGGCGGGCTCGTGGAGATGGAGGACGTCGAAGTCACCGTCACGGATCCACCACCGCACCCGGGCGTAGGACACCGGGCCGAACTGCAGCCGCGCGACCGAGCCGTTGTACGGGATGCCGAGCGCCTTCCCCGCGGGGACGACGAAATCCGGGACGTCGGAGTCTTCGTCCGCCGGCGCGAGCACCGAAACCTCGTGCCCCCGTGCGAGAAGCGCCTTGGCCAGGTCGATGACGTGTCCCTGGACGCCGCCCGGCACGTCGAACGAATAGGGGCAGACGATCCCGATCTTCATGACGCGCGCCTGAGCCATCGGCTCAACTCGCTTCGCCGAGGGCGGCTTGTTCCCCGGCTTCGAAGTCGGAGAGCCAGAACTTCTGCATCATGTGCCAATCGGCCGGATGCGCGGCGATGTCACCGGCGAAGATGTCCGCCAGCGCCTGGGTGGCGGCCGGGACCTCGGACCGGTTCGTGACCCGGATCCTCGGATGCAGCCGGATCTGCCAGCCGTCCTCGGTGAACCAGCAGCCCGCCGGGATCAGCGCGGCGCCGGTGGTGGCGGCCAGCCGGGCCGGTCCGCCCGGCATCTTGGTCTGCTCGCCGAAGAACTTGACCGGCACCCCGGAGTTCGTCAGGTCCCTGTCGCCCACCAGGCAGATCGCCTTGTTCTCCCGCAGCCGCTTGAGCAGCACGCGCATCGCGGAACTGTCGCCGGTCAGCGGCACGATCTCGAAACCGA
The DNA here is from genome assembly GCF_046549035.1 of Amycolatopsis sp. lyj-90. Taxonomy (NCBI): domain Bacteria; kingdom Bacillati; phylum Actinomycetota; class Actinomycetes; order Pseudonocardiales; family Pseudonocardiaceae; genus Amycolatopsis; species Amycolatopsis sp. lyj-90. The sequence goes on along the minus strand of NZ_JAJPWP010000004.1, from coordinate 77,409 downwards.
GGGATTCGCGATAGGACACGAACCGCTGGTACAGCGATTCGGGTTTCAGCCGCTCCGCGACCGTGGTGAAGCCGCCGAGGTAGTCCGCGAGCCAGACGCCCGCCGCGTCCCAGTTCCCGCTGTGCGGCAGCGCCATCACCGCGCCATTGCCCTCGGCGAGAGCGGCGTCGAGGTTCTCGACCCCGGTGATCGACTGGGCGACCTTGCGGCTGACCTCCTTGTGGTCCATCGAGGGCAGCCGGAACATCTCGTGCCAGTAGCGAGCGTAGGACCGCATCGCGCGGCGGGTCAGTTCGTCGAGTTCGACGCCGTCGGCCTGGGGCACGACCCTGGCGAGGTTGCTCCGCAGCTGGCGCACCCCTCCGCCGTCCCGCCGGACGGCCAGGTCGGCGCCGAGGCCGAAGGTCACCGAGCCGACCTGCTCCGGCAGCCAGCGCGCGAGCCGCCAGCCCGCCGCGTAGCCGAAGTCGCCCAGCCGCTGCGAGAACCCGGTCATGAGCCGCCTTCCGTGGCGGGTGGCCCGGCCGCCTTGGCGGCCCTCGCGGCCTTGGCCACCGCGGCCGTCCGCTGCAGAAGGGTGATCACGGAAAGCACCGCGAGCAGCCAGAGGGTGATGTCCACGGTGTACGGAACGCCCAGACCGTGCAGTCCGGTTCCCACCAGGGCGATGATCAGCCGTTCCGCACGCTCGACGAGGCCGCCGTCGGCCTCCAGCCCGGAAGCCTCGGCGCGGGCCTTGACGTACGAGATGACCTGCGCGAGCACCAGGCAGATCAGCGCCGCGGCCGCGGCCGGGCGGTTGTCGTCGTGGACGAAGCACCACCACGCGATCGCGGCGAACAGCGCGCCGTCGACCAGTCTGTCGCAGGTCGCGTCGAGGACGGCCCCGAACGCCGTGCCGTACCCGCGGGCGCGGGCCATCGCGCCGTCGAGCAGGTCCAGCATCGCGAAGCCCCAGACGGTGAAGGTGCCCCACAGCAGCATGTCGTTCGGGAAGAACACGAGCGCGCAGAGCACCGCCCCGGCCGTGCCGATGACGGTCATCGCGTTCGGGGTCAGGCCGGCGCGCACGAGCACCTTCCCCATGGGGTCGGTGACGCGGGAAACGGAGGCGCGCGCGAAAATGTTGAGCATCGGTTCTTCAGGTGCACCTAAGCAGCAGGGTCGGTTGGGCGTCCGAAGCCTATCCACCCGCACCGACACCCGTCGTCGTGCCCGCCCTGGACCGGCTTTCGCTCAGTCCGCTTTGGCCAGTTCGGGCGTCTCTCCGAAGTCGGCGAGATTGTCTTCCCGCAGCGCCAGTTCCGCCTCCGCGGCGGCACATTTCGGCGACAGCCGCCCCAGGACGGCGGCACTGATCTCCCCGAGCGCCTTCACCTGTTCGGGGGTCAGCGGGTCGAAAAGGCTCTCCCGGACGGCCTCGACGTGCCCGGGCGCGGCCTTCTCCAGCGCGGCGAAACCCTCGGCGGTCAGCACCGCCCAGGAACCGCGCTTGTCGGTGGGGCAGGACTCACGGTGCACCCAGCCGTTGGCCTCGAGCCGCGCGACCGCGTGCGAGAGCCTGCTGCGCGACGCCTTGCGCGCGTCGGCGAGCTCACTCATCCGCAGCCTGCGGCCCGGCGCCTCGGACAGGGCCACGAGCACCTCGTAGTAGGTGTGGGGCATGCCCGCCTCGTGCTGGAGCTGGCCCTCCAGATGCGCTTGCAGCATCCGCGTGGCCTCGGAGAAGTCACGCCAGACTTTTTGCTCCTCGTCGGAGAGCCATCGGGGTTCGGACATGTCACCCATTCTACCCCTGGTTGAACGCTCAACCAAACTGCGCTACAGTCGTGGTTGAGCGCTCAACCAGACGAGGGTTCACCACAGCCAGACCAGAGACTTTTGGAGATCGACTTCATGACCACCACCGAAATCCCGGGCTACGTCGCAGGCAAGTGGACCGTCGACACCGCCCACTCGGACATCGCCTACACCGTGAAGCACCTCGGCCTGGCGAAGTCCCGCGGCAACTTCACCGCCTTCACCGGCGAGGTCGTCACCGCGGACAACATCCTCGACTCCACGGTCACCGTCGAGATCGACGCCTCGTCGGTCGCCAGCGGTGTCGACGGGCGTGACACGCACCTCAAGTCCGAGGACTTCTTCCACGTCGACGAGCACCCGGTCATCACCTTCCGCTCGACCGGCATCCGCGAGGACGGTGGCGACTACGTCATCGACGGCGAGCTCACCTGGCGCGGCAAGAGCGTCCCGGTCTCGCTCGAGGCCGAGTTCAACGGCATCGGCACCAACCCGGCCAACGACAACGCCACCACCCTCGGCGTCTCGGCCACCGCCACCGTGAACCGCCGCGACTTCGGCATCGGCCCGGAGGGCAACGCCTTCCTGTCCGAGAAGGTCAAGATCGACATCGAGCTGCAGGCCGCGCTCAACGCCTGAGCCCCGCTTCGGCCGGGTTGGTCGTGAGTGCCTGCCCGCAAGTGGTCCTCTGGTTGCGGTAGTTGCGTGTGCAAGGACCGCAACTAGAGGACCACTTGCGACAGGCCCCCTTCCCATGGCTGAGCCGAGGGAAGGGGGCCTTCACGTGCTTTGTGTCCTACCAGGCGTCCGCCAGCAGTTGCCGCGTCTCCCCCAGCAGCTGCGGCAGCACCTTCGTGTGCCCGATCACCGGCATGAAGTTCGCGTCGCCACCCCACCGCGGCACCACGTGCTGGTGCAGATGAGCGGCGATCCCGGCGCCGGCGATCACGCCCTGGTTCATCCCGATGTTGAACCCGTGCGCCGAAGACACTTCCCTGATCACGCGCATCGCGCGTTGGGTGAACTCCGCCACCTCGACGGTCTCCTCCGGCGTCAGATCCGTGTAGTCCGCGACATGGCGGTACGGCACGGCCATCAGGTGGCCGGGGTTGTACGGGTACAGGTTCAGCACCGCGTACACCGTCTTCCCGCGCGCGAGGATCAGCGCGTCCTCGTCGCTCTTCTCCGGAAGATGACAGAACGGGCAGCCCTCGTCGGGTCGCTTCGATCCCTGGACGTAGGCGAGCCGATGCGGGGTCCACAGACGCTGCAGCGCGTCCGGAACCCCGACACCGTCCTGTCCGACGACTTCGGGGCCATCGGGGCCCGTCACCGGAGGATCGCCTCCAAGCCCGCCGCGGTCGGCGACGAGTTCTCGCGGCGCTGGACCCAGCCGGCGATCGCCTCGACCGCGTCGGCCACCGGGACGCCGTTGATCTGGCCGCCGTCGCGGAACCGGAACGACACCGCGCCCGCCTCGACGTCCTTGGCGCCCGCCAGGAGCATGAAGGGCACCTTCTGCGTGGTGTGGGTGCGGATCTTCTTCTGCATCCGGTCGTCGCCCGCGTCGACGTTGACCCGGATCCCCTTGGACCGCAGTGCCTTCTCGACCCCGCGCAGGTGCTCCACCTGGTCCTCGGTGATCGGGATGCCGACCACCTGGACCGGCGACAGCCACGCCGGGAACGCGCCCGCGTAGTGCTCGGTCAGCACGCCGAAGAACCGCTCGATCGAGCCGAACAGCGCGCGGTGGATCATCACCGGGCGCTGACGGCTGCCGTCACCGGCGGTGTACTCGAGCTCGAACTTCTCGGGCAGCATGAAGTCCAGCTGGATGGTCGACATCTGCCAGGTGCGGCCCAGCGCGTCCTTGGCCTGCACGGAGATCTTCGGCCCGTAGAAGGCCGCGCCACCCGGGTCCGGCACCAGTTCGAGACCGGAATCCACGGCGGCGGTGCGCAGCACCTCGGTGGCCTCGGCCCAGACTTCTTCCGACCCGATGTACTTCTCTTCGTTCCGAGTGGACAGTTCGAGGTAGAAGTCGTCGAGACCGTAGTCGCGCAACAGGTTCAGCACGAAGTCCAAAAGGGACTTCAGCTCGCCGGGGACCTGCTCCAGGGTGCAGAAGATGTGCGCGTCGTCCTGCGTCATGCCCCGGACGCGGGTGAGCCCGTGGATCACGCCGGACTTCTCGTAGCGGTACACCGAGCCGAACTCGAACATCCGCAGCGGCAGTTCCCGGTAGGAACGCCCGCGCGAACGGAAGATCAGGTCGTGGAACGGGCAGTTCATCGGCTTGAGGTAGTAGTCCTGGCCGGGCTTGCGGACCGTGCCGTCCTCGTTGTGCTCGGCGTCGAGGTGCATCGCCGGGTACATGCCGTCGCGGTACCAGTCGAGGTGACCGGAGGTCTCGAAGAGCGCGCCCTTGGTGATGTGCGGCGAGTAGACGAAGTCGTACCCGGCCTCGACGTGCCGCTGACGCGAGTAGTTCTCCATCTCCTGCCGGATGATCCCGCCTTTGGGGTGGAACACCGGCAGCCCCGAGCCGATCTCGTCGGGGAAGGAGAAGAGGTCCAGCTCGACACCGAGCTTGCGGTGGTCGCGCCGCTCGGCCTCGGCGAGGCGCTCCAGGTAGACGTCCTGCGCCTCGGCGGATTCCCACGCGGTGCCGTAGATCCGCTGCAGCTGCGGGTTCTTGTCGTCACCGCGCCAGTACGCGGCGGCGACGCGGGTGAGCTTGAACGCCGGGATGAACTTGGTGGTCGGCACGTGCGGGCCGCGGCAGAGGTCGCTCCACACGCGCTCCTTGGTGCGCGGGTCGAGGTTGTCGTAGATGGTCAGCTCGCCGCCGCCGACCTCCATCACCTCGGAGGTGTCCACTGTGGAGTCTTCGGACTTGAGGTCGACCAGTTCGAGCTTGAACGGCTCGTCGGCCAGTTCCTTCTTGGCCTCGTCGACCGAGTCGAAAACGCGGCGGGAGAACTGCTGCGAGCCCTTCACGATCTGCTTCATGCGCTTTTCCAGCGCCTGCAGGTCTTCCGGGGTGAACGGGGTGTCGACGGCGAAGTCGTAGTAGAAGCCGTCCCTGACCGGCGGGCCGATGCCGAGCTTGGCCTGCGGGAACTGCTGCTGCACGGCCTGGGCGAGCACGTGGGCGGCCGAGTGGCGGATGACGCTGCGGCCGTCGTCGGTGTTCGCCGCGACGGCTTCGACCTCGACCTCGGACTCCGGAGCCCAGGCCAGATCGCGGAGGTTGCCCTCGGCGTCGCGCACGACGACGATCGTGTCCGGCCCCTTGGTCGGCAGCCCGGCTTCGCGGACCGCGGTGCCCGCCGTAGTGCCCGCCGGTACCACCACGCGCGAGGCGGTTGCGGCTGCTACTGACGACGGCTGGGACACGATGGACTCCTCGCGGTGAAAGCGGATGGTTCCCGTGATGTTAGTCGTCAGGTGCGGCGCGGCTCACGCGCATTACCCCTAACACCACGAAGGCCTCCTTCCCATCGGAAGAAGGCCTTCGCGTATCGAGCGACGAGGTCAGACGGTCTCGACGACCTCGTCGAAGTCCAGCCGCGGCAGGCGGTCGAACCAGGGGTTCTCGCCCGGCTTGCCGACGTTGATCACGACGAGGGACTTCCACGGCTTGTCCGCGAAGAACTCCTTGTCGATGCCTTCGCGGTCGAAGCCGGTCATCGGGCCGGCGGCCAGCCCGGCGGCGCGGACACCGATGATGAAGTAGCCGACCTGCAGCAGCGCGTTGAGCTTGGCGGTCTCGGTGCGGCCCGCCTCGTCGGCGAACAGGTCCTTGGCGCCCGGGAAGTGCGGGAAGGTCCGCGGCAGGTTCTCGTGGAAGTCGGTGTCGGCGGCCAGCACGACGGTCACCGGAGCGGCCTCGGTCTTCGCGCGGTTGCCCTCGGACATCAACGGGGAGAGGCGCTTCTTGCCCTCTTCGGTCCGGATCACCAGCGCGCGCAGCGGCTGGTTGTTCATCGACGTCGGGGCCCACTTGACCAGTTCGTAGATCGCGCGGATCTGCTCGTCGGTCACCGGCTCGTCGCTGAAGTTGTTCGCGGTGCGGGCCTCGCGGAACAGCAGGTCCTGCACGTCCTGCGGGAGGTTCAGGGTCTCGGCCGACTCAACGCTGGTGGTCATGGGTGGATCTTCCTTCCGTACGCTTCCTGTACTCGTCACAACATAGTTGAGCGCTTGACTATTTCTGGTTCAACTACCTCTGCGTGTGCGGTCGATCACAAGAATCGGCCGCCGTCCCGGAGGGAACGGCGGCCGACACGGCGAAAGGTCAGTAGGCCCCTCGCCCTTGCACCACGGCCCGGAAAGTCTTCCAGAGGATGACCAGGTCCAGGGCGAGCGACCAGTCCTCGACATAGCGCAGGTCGAGACGGATGCTCTCGGCCCAGCTGAGGTCGCTGCGGCCGCTGACCTGCCAGAGCCCGGTCAACCCCGGCTTGACCAGCAGACGGCGGCGCGCGTCGGGGGCGTACTTCGCGGTCTCCTCCGGCAACGGCGGGCGGGGACCGACGAGCGACATACGCCCGCTCGCGACGTTGAACAGCTGCGGCAGCTCGTCGAGCGAGTACCGGCGAAGCATGGCACCGACCCGTGTGACCCGCGGATCCTTGCGCATTTTGAACAGCGGTCCGGCGCCTTCGTTGTCCGACTGCAGGTCCTGCTTGAGCTTGTCGGCGTTGGTGACCATCGTGCGGAACTTCAGCATGGTGAAGGTGTGCCCGTCGCGGCCCACCCGGCGCTGGCGGTAGATCACCGGGCCGCGGTCGTCGAGCTTGATCGCGATCGCGATCGCCAGCAGCAGCGGGGAAACGAGGGTGAGGAGGAGCGTGGAGCCGAACCGGTCGAGCACTTCCTTCACCAGACGGCGGCCGCCGGTGAACATCGGCGCGGTGACCCGCAGCAGTGGCATGCCGAGCACCCCGGAGACGTTCAGCCGGGGTCCGGCCACCTCCATCAGCATCGGGGCGACCACCATCTCGGCAGAGGTCCCTTCGAGGTCCCAGGCGAGCCGCTGCAGGCGTTTCGGGTTCCAGTGCTGATCCGCGGTCACGGCGACCACCCGGTAGCCGCCACGGCGGACGTGGCCCGCGAGCTCGTCGAGCTTCCCGACGACCGGGACGCCTTCCACCTCGCCGCTCCCCCGCTCCGCGCCGGCGCCGCTGTACGTGCAGACGGCTTCCACCCGCCAACCGACATGGGGGTCGGCCTTGGTGCGGGCGATGAGATCGGCGACCGTGTCGGGGCTTCCCGCCGCGAGCACGGGCAGCAGGCACTCACCGAGCCGCCTGCGCCGGTGCAGCACCTGTCTCAGCGCGTACCGCTGCAGGAACATGAAGACCGAGATCATCGGGACGACGATGAAGACCCACGGCTGCACGGCGAGCGCCCCGAAGAGCAGACCGCCCAGGGCGACGAGGACCGCGGTGGCCACGAGGCCACGGCCCAGCGTCCGGTACTCCTCCGCGCCCTCGCCGAGGACTCGCGGACTCCAGGCCCGGCAGACCGACAACCCGAACAAGAAGGCGGCGGCGGTGCCGAGCGCGTGCATGTCGTGCGGATCGGATCGATCGATCAAGAAGGCGCTCATCACGATGAGCGCGAAAGCGGTGAAAACGTCACTACCGATGACCCAGGCACGGTAGCGCGATTCCCAAGCCGCGTAAGGCGGCCGTGCCGACGTGGTGTCGACTGCCGCGCCGCTGCCCGCGTCCCTTTGCGGGGGAAGCGGGATCGACTGAAGGTCGATGTGCTGCGGCGTCCCGTTAACGGTGGACGACGGCCGCACCGACTCTTCCATCAGACCTCCCGGAGTGGGGATTCCCGAACGCCGGACCAACACGCTGAGTAAATGAGAGCGATTTCGAAGAGTGATCGATTCTCAAGGTTCCTCAGCGGCCGATGGGGCGACACACGCCAAGGTATCGGCCACTCTCCGACCATCGTTACAAGGATTTCCAGCCACACCCTGTCCGAGCTTCAGGCAAATGAATGCCGTGTTGATAACAAGATGATGACGATGCGTAATAGACCGTATCCGTCGAACAACTACGCAAAGTAGTCACGAATTCCCGGCTTTCCCGGCCACTTGGAGCACCTCGCGCCCAAACGGCCGAACAGCCCCGAAAACTCCACAGTGGACGGTCTGCCGAAGTCGATCTCCGGCCGGTCCACAGTGGATTTCACACCTCCGGAGCACCACGGCGGGGGAGGCGCGCTCACAGCGCGCGGACCTACCTTGTCAATCGGTCACCGGAGTGGCGTTTCGTCACATCACGTCAGCATCACGGCACCCCCTCTCCCGGAGCCGGACGGGTGAGCCGGTCGTCCGTGCCCCGCATCACTTCGAAGGTGGTCTGGACCTTCTCACGGGGTGCGAAGTGCCGAGGATCACAATGTCGTCTCGACGGATGGCTCATACGACGTTTTCGTCGCGCGACACGTGGTTTCCGGCGAATGTCCACACCGGCCGGAACCGCCGTTGCCGAAGATCTTCGAACCGGTTCTCTCCGCCGTCGCCCTCGCACCAGGCCGATTCGGCCCCATCGGCGGGCACGCCCGCGACGGTAGAAGTGCCGCCCCCACTTAACCCGCGTCCGACCTGGGGATCGAATGCCGCCGGACGGCTCGCCGCCGACAGTGTCCGAGAATGAATCAAGGCCCCGGACCGAGTGGTCCAGGGCCTTCATCCGGTGGGCGATACTGGGATCGAACCAGCGACCTCTTCGGTGTGAACGAAGCGCTCTCCCGCTGAGCTAATCGCCCGCTCGCGGTGTTCGGCCGACTCTACCGCACGACTTTAGGGGGCCTGCAAACGGGTGGTTCGCGCCGACCACACTCCGCTCACCAGCAAATACGGAGCGAACAACCACGAGCTAGCCGGGGTTGTCGGGGCCAGGGGGCGCCCGCGACGCGTTTCGACATTCGTGCGACGGTGCTATCGCGTGACGACTAAACCGCGCAGTATGTACATGTGGACTGCCTGCAGGGCGCATGTAGGGCTGCGCGTCGCGCGGGTGATGATGGGGTGACGAAGTAGGGACCCGGGGTCCGATGACCCCGTCCGGGTGATCTGCGGCAAAACCGCGTTCCGATCGCCCGGCCGATGCGTCACATCATCGCCACTCGGTTCGACCGGGCCGGGAAGGAGACGAAGGGTAGGACGATGCGCAACGATCACGTGACGCTCCGCTCGACGGCGGTGTTCGACCTCCTGGCGCCGCGGACACCCGCGGTTCCGGTCAAGGTGGAACTGCGATACGACACACGCGACCCCTATGCGGTCGTCGCCGCCTTCCGCACCGGCCGCGCCGGCTGGGTCGAGTGGGTCTACGCGCGCGACCTCCTCGCGGACGGTCTCCTGGCCGACGCGGGCGACGGCGACGTACGCATCCGCCCCTCCGTCGAAGACCCCGAGTCCGTCCTGATCGAACTGAACTCGCCGTCCGGGCACGCCATGTTCGAGGCGTCCGCCCAGGAGCTGGCCGACTTCCTCGACAGGACCTACGACGTCGTGCTGCCGGGCAACGAGCACCTGTGGGTCGACGTCGACGACGCCCTCACGCACCTCATCCCCAACGATCTGTCCTGATGACGGGCTTGCGAACAGCAAGTGGCACCCCGGTTGCAGGGCCGTTTTCGGGGTCGGATAGTGTTCACACACACCACGGCGACGGGGTGAGAGGCAAAACCGCGAGGTAGAAACTCTCGAACCGGACCGAGGATGTGCGGATGTAGCGCAGCTGGTAGCGCATCACCTTGCCAAGGTGAGGGTCGCGGGTTCGAATCCCGTCATCCGCTCGGAAGGCCTTCTCGGGCCTGACACGGTGGAGTGGCCGAGAGGCGAGGCAACGGCCTGCAAAGCCGTGTACACGGGTTCGAATCCCGTCTCCACCTCGCGCGATTAGCTCAGCGGGAGAGCGCTTCCCTGACACGGAAGAGGTCACTGGTTCAATCCCAGTATCGCGCACCACCTGTTTTCACAGGACTGAAGCCCTGTCTCTCTTCGGAGAGGCAGGGCTTCAGTCGTTCAATGGCGATGAAATGGCGATGGCCCTCGGGGCCGTCTCCAGCTGCCCGTCACGGAAAGTGGCGTGCAGGTGTGGGAACCACTCCCCCAGCTTCGTCCGCTCGCTCGGCGTGAGTGCGACCAGCGAGCCGATCCACCGGGTCTCGAGCGCTTGCAGGATCTGACGGCGCATCAGCGGCGTCACGTGGTCGTAGACCCTCGCGATGCCCTTCATCTTCTGGCCTAGGCGTGCCCGCCGGGCGACTTCTGGGATGCCGTCCTCGGCCAGCCAAGTGCTGTGGCTGTGCCGTCCTTCGTGGAAGGTGAAGGTCGGCAGAATCGGTTGCACCACTTCCGCAGACCGCGTGTGCTCGGCCTCACTGCCATCCCACACCGGGCGTTCGACCGACGCAACGGCGCCCCCTCCGCGCTGCACAGCACGAACAGGAAACTGTGACTGTCGATCAACTCTTCGTAGAAGACCGCGATGCTCGGCGGCAGCTCCACGCTTCGCGTGCCTGCCGGTGTCTTCGTCCGGCCCTTCTTCACCCGGCCGCCCTGTCGTCTCGGCGTCACCGGACGAGTCGGCCGCGGACCCAAGTCGGCAAGCCGCGAAGTATCTACCCGGCGACCGCCTTTGAACAGGCGTCCACCGATCTCCTTCAGCGGCTCACGGATCTGGATCGCCCGAGCTTCGCTGTCGTACTCGTGCCGCTGCTGACCGACCAACTCGCCCCACCTCGAACCTGTGTAGAAGTCGAGCAACCCGAGCACGAACCCGGCGAGCCCGAGCCCGCTCTCGTACAGACGCATCGACGCACGCAGCGCCTGCACCGGTGTCGCGACAAGGTTCTCGACCTCGAACTCGCCCGAGGTCACCCGGATCCCGGCGCACGGGTTCGCTGGGATCTTCCTCGCCTTGACCGCAGCGCCGAGGATCGTGGAGAACAAAGAAAAGATCGACGCCACCGACGAGTCGGCGTAGTCCTCGTGCAACTCCGAGAGCCACTTCTCGATCTCGACGTAGCTGTTGAAGATCCCGGCGAGCGGCCAGGACGACCACTGGGGCAGCAGATGGTTGTCCAGAAAGGACCGGTAGTTCTACCTCACCGCCACCCCCGCCGTCCGCGCGGAATGCCGCGTCCGGCAGGAACCCGGGCTGTCCTACGCCGCGGTCCTGCAGGACATCCTCCGCCGTGACTACCAGGAGATGAACCGGGCGGTCGCGCCCCTGCTCCCCGCCCGCGACGCCATCGAGATCGACACCACCGACCTCACCAGCCACCAGGTCGTCGCCCGCATGGCAGCGGTGTACCGCGGACGGTCGGAGCGCGTTCATGGACAGGGGTGTTTGTAGCTGACACCTGGAAAGTAGGTATCCCACTGAGTCGCGGCGATGGGCGCATGGGGACGCGCGCAGACTGCCGTAGCTGCGGCTTCCGGGTCGAGGTCCCAACGCCATGCGACCGTGACGGCGCTAATGCTGGTGCCGATCAGGGTTTTGCCATCAGGTCCGAATGCGAGTGAGTGCACGGAGCCGACCCGACCTGGCAGCGCGAGCGTGTTCAACACAGATCCGAGTTCTCGCAAGTCTCTGACGGCTACGCTACCGTCGTCGTCCGCTAATGCGACAAGATTCGCAGTGGATGAGATCGCGCCCGCATACAGGGCCTCCTTAAGTTCGATCGTCGTCACGACTTCCTGCGGTTGACCAAGATCCTCTATATTCCACCTGGTCAGGCCGCGCGCTTCTCTGGTCAGGCCGACTCTCTTGTCGACGATCACATTGCTGCCCCACGGGTCGGGCCTGGCGACTCCCAGCTGTCCCGCTCGCGTGGGCTTGTCCAGTTCACTGATAGTCCACAAGCGCACTGATCTCGCTGGGGGCGTGGCCCTGCCCGGATCAATGAGGCAGTGGAGCAGTATCGCCTCCTTCCCCACGAATCTGGTGCCGAAGATAAAGCTTTGCCCCAGGTCCGGTCGCTCGTCACAGGAGAGCGGTCCCAGCAAGCGGGGCTTGCGCGGCTCGTCCAGGTTCCAGAGCTTGGCCGACGCTGTTCGCCCCACGCCATCGGGAACCGCGGGGACGTCCAGCGTGACGAGGAACCGCCCGTCGGCACTCAGTGCGCCAACCCGGGCTGGGACCGGGATAGCAGCGAATTCCTCCGGCATCTGAGGCTGTTCGACGTTCCAAATCCTTACTTTAGGCGCTTTCGTCGGCTCGTTGTCGCTAGTCGCCGCTACCTGGCCCCCGGCGCTTGCACTCCATCCGCCTCGAAGAGTCCCGCGCTTTGCCCACTGATGGTTCGAGACCCGGTAGAGCTGCGTCATGTTGTCATCAGTGGAGGAAGTCAGAACGGTTTGCCCGTCGGCAGCCGCCTGCGCAGTCAGCGGGTTGCCATCGTCGTTGCCCAGGACTGCTTGGTCGGCCGCAGTGGCAATGAGGCTGTCTCGGGTCGGCGTCGACGGGGCCAGCCGGTAGGCGGCGAGGCTGAGGAGCGCAGCGTCTCCGGGTGCGCTTCTGGCCAGGCTATTGATGTCGTCGAGAGCTTTGAGCGCTATCGCGGTGTTGCGTTCGCGCGCGACTTGCTCCTGGGCGCGTACCGCGTACACGGTGACGGAAACCGCGAGCACCAACAACACGGTGAGCAGCGCGAGAAGTCTCCGCTGCCGACGAACCACTCGCCTTTTGCCGTCGCGCTCACGAGCATCGGCCGCGATGCTTGCGTTGAGGAGTTCTTGTTCTTTCGTGCTGGGCCGGCCGCCGTGGTCGACCCAGTCCCGCACGACGGCGAGGCGGGTTCCGCGCAGCAGCACACTGGGATCGTGGTCGTGCCGGCGCCACGCCGCGGTGGCGTCGGTGAGTTCGCGGTGAACACGCTGCCCCTCGCGATCATCGGCCAGCCACGAGGCCAGGCGCGGCCAGGCTTTGATCAACGCTTCGTGAGCGAGCTCGACAGTGTCCTCGCCACGGGTGAGCAGACGGACCTGGGTGAACCTGTCCACGACCTGCGCCAGGGTGGGCTCCTCGTCGAGTTCGCCGGTATGGATTCTGCGTCTGGTGTGCTCGGTTCCCGAGCCGAGCGCGGTCAGCCGCCGAAACAGGTCCTGGGCAAGGTCCTGCTGGGATTCGTCGAGTGTGGCGAAGGCGGCCTCGGCGGTCTTGGCGAGGGCGCCGTCGAATTGTCCGGATGCCTGGAACCCGGCCAGGGTGAGTGTGTTGCCTTTACGACGTCGCCACGTCTCCAGCAGCGCGTGAGACAGCAACGGCAACACTGCGGTCCGGCCGTGTGTCTGCGCGACCAGAGTGGTCAGCAGAGCGCTCTCCACGGCACAGTGAGCCTGACGTGCCGGCTCGGTGATGACCAGCCTCAGCTCGTCGGCGCTCATCGGACCCACGGTGATCTGGGCGTCCTGAAGCGCCTCGGCGAGTTCAGCGTGCAGGGCGCACTGCTGGTAGAAGTCGGCACGCACGCCGATCACGACTCGGCAACGGCTGTCCGCAGCTGACGCGGTGGTGAGCAGCATGGTGATGAACGCAGACCGTTCACGTTCGTCCTGGCATACCGTGAACAGCTCTTCGAACTGGTCCACCACGATCACGATCTCCGTCTCTGGCGGCTCGGACACGAGCGCTTGACGGACCAGCCTGTGCAGGCCGCGAGGCTCACTCCCCAGTTCCTCACGCACAGCACCCGGCCCGCTGCCCGTCACGGCCGCGAGCTGGATCGCGCACTCCTCCAGCGGATGACCACCAGGGGTAAACACGACGACTGGGGACGCCAGCCGTGGCACCAGGCCCGCACGAAGCAGGGAGGACTTCCCGGATCCCGACGGACCGAACACCGCGACAAACCGCCGGCCCGCGACCCGACTGAGCACGTCGTCGGTGAGCCGCTCCCGCCCGAAGAAACGGTCAGCATCGCCGCCACCGTAGGGACGCAGGCCCACGTACGGCGCTGACTCGTCATCCGCTGCCGATCGCCCGGTCGCCGGCTCCGTCAGCTCTGCGGCGACCGACCGCCACCGCCGCTCCCACCGCTCGACGTCACCACCACACGCCCGTACATACGCCAGCGTGACCTCGAGACTCGGCAGCCGACGCCCACCGGCTGCGTCCGACAGCGTGGTTGACGAGTAATGCGCACGCCGAGCCAGCTCCCGATACGACGGACCGCCGGCGTTCTCCCGCACTTTCCGCAGGTCAGCGGCGAACTCAGTAAGGATTGTTCCGTCCTGTTCCAGCGGTCGCTCCGCGCGCGGCATAGTCCGCTACCCCCTCCCCAGATCGGTGACCGATTGTCCGGACGTTGATGTCCGGCGTCCAGTTCCCGGCGCCGGACAACCCGTCCGCACTACAACCGGAGGCGTGCCTCGCTCCGCAGGAGACGAAGCTCAGCCGGCTCGTCCGGCATTTACGAATCTGAGAAAGGAAAAGACAGATGCGTTGGTTCATGAACCCGTTCGCCACACCAGGACACGACACAGCCCGCCCCTCCGCGAGGCCCGTTCGAACAAATCGTCGGCGACTGACACTTGCCGCTGCCGTCACGGCTGCGGCCGGTGCGCTCATGGCCCCTGCCACAGCCCAGGCAACCCCGGCACAGGTCTGCGGCTTCTGGGAAAACCACGTGGGTGCCTACTACGAACACTGCAACGCCCCCACCACGATTCTGATCCGCGTGGACCGCGCGGGTGGAGGCGTCGAGAACGACTACTGTCAACTGGTGAACCGCAGGCGCACCCCGCTGGGCACCCCCGCTCAGATCGACCACGCCTACTACATCCGCTCGGGAGTCTGTCCGGTCTAGCTACGTCCGAGGGTGCCTCCCGCAGGGTCCTCGAGCAGGTTCAGAGCCGCCTGGATGCGGTCGACGTCTCCGCATTCGCCGGGCGGCAGCGGCGCACCGGTGGCTTCCCTCAGCCGTCTCGCCGCGTCGAGCAGGTCCTTCGCGCGCTCGGGGTGGCCGGCGCGTAGCGCTTCACCACGCGCCCGCACCGCGGAAGGTGAGGAACGCCAGCGGCTGTGGCGGCTGATGGTCGAGCTGGCGCCGGTGTACCGGGCCTACAAGACACACAGTCACCGCGTCATTCCCGTGGTGGTGCTGGACCGCGTCGCGCCAGGCCGTTGGCGTGAGCGCCCTCAGCGAAGCCGTCGGCCTCGGGCGCTGCTGAACACACCACAACACGCCCTGATCGGTCGGCGAGTGCCGAGATCACTCGCGCTCGCCGACCAGGCCAGAGAAGGGGCTGTCACACCACCCGTGAGCGCTCCCCAGTCGCCAAGGGTGAGTACGGAACGTGGGAGTGACGCCACACTGGTTCCTCACACCAGATCCGATGCTCGCGACTCCGAAGGTCCCGTGTGGTTCGGCGACCTTCCACCGTCTGAGCCCCACGCCATCCAGCCGGCAAGATCGACCTAAGGTGTCGAGGGTGAGCACTTCTCCGGTACAAGCTCCGCTGACTCGCGATTCCACCGTCCCGATGTACGTGGCCGAGACGACCGGTGCCCCAGCCACGCCGGGCGCACGCAACACCGTCGGCGGATGGCCGGTTCTCCCCGCAGGAGAGCCTTGGCCGCTCTGTTTCTGCGGCACGAGGATGATCCTGTTCTTCCAATTCGACATCCCCGCAGACATCGCCGTGTTCGGCGGAGATCATCTCTTGGTCTTTCAATGTCCCACGCACAACGACGCGGTCGTCGCCAAAGGTGCGCCAGACAAGCTGCCGCCAGGGTTCTGGGACACGCCACCGCCGCTCTACACGGCACCTGGCGCGTTCTGGCGAATCATGCGGCACCGCGACGACACAAGCCCAGCCCCGGCCCCGGACGAGTACCTGCGACCACGACAGCTGGACTTCCGTCCGGCCAGCGAGGAAGTCAAGATCTGGTGGCCCGAGGACGTGCTCTCGGACGGCCAAGACCTGGACTCGGCGTTTACCGACCACGGCACCGGTCTCCGCGAATTCAAGATCGGAGGGGTGCCGAGCTGGATCCAGGGCCGCGAGTCCTACACCTGCCCCTGCGGCCACAATCTCGTCTACGTGTGCCAGCTCCCCACAGACACCGGGTTCGACAAACATCACGACCGGCCCGAACAACTCGACACCTTCCGCTTCGGCCAGTACGGCCTCTTTCTCGGCAACGAGACCTACGTGCTGGCTTGCCCGTCACACTGCCACCCCGCCGCAGCCTGGCCAGTCAATCAGAACTGACCACCCAGCGCGGCGACGGTCAGGCGCCTTTGCGCAGCAGCGTCGTGATCCGGCTGCCGGTTTCGCGGTCGAACGGTTGCGGGCATTCAAGGCCGAGGAACTCCGCCAGTGTCCGGCCGTGCAGGTCGACGACCGCTTCGGTGAGATCGGCCAGCGTGCCAGCCGCAGCGGTCGCGCGGCGCCAGGCCACCGTGATCCCGATCGCCGCGATCAGCACAGCCGGCGCTGTCGGGCCCCGCGCCCAATTTCCGCCGGCCCGTTGCGGTGTCGTCGGAACCGAGCGATGCGGGGCAACACTTCCCGGCCCGAGGCCGGATAGTCGACTGCCCTCGAACCGGAGCCATCCAAGTCAGCATTCGCGCGCGTCCGGCGCGGCAACCAGGATGTCGACGAGGTCGCGGGGTGGGCGTCCGGTCAGCCGTTCGACGGTGTCGCTCACCCGGTCCTCGGCTCCTGCCCGGATGAGCTGGTCCAGATCAGCCAGTACGCCGGCGATGCCGGACGGAAGCCAGGTGCTTCGCAGGTACCTGACGAACTCACCATGCCGCACGTCGACGTGCTCGACCGGGCGCCCGAGCAGACGGTGCGACTGGCCATGATCGAATGTTCCCGGGTTGTCTGATGGCCGCATACACCCTCGGAGCAAACGCTGCCGCAGGCTAATTGGGTTGCCCTCGCTGCGAAAATCAGCACATGGCTCAACCCATGTTGCGCACCCAGCGGCTCACACTCGTGCCGCTGGCCGACGAGCACCTCGAGTTGGAGATCGAACTGGACTCCGATCCCGAGGTGATGCGCTACCTCACCGGCCGGGCCGCCTCGCGCACCGAGGTCGAGCGCTCGCATCGCCGCCGTCGGCATGCAGCTTCGCGCGAGGTGCCCGGCCTCGGGTTCTGGGTCGGCTTTGCCGAAGACGGGTTCGTCGGCTGGTGGTTGCTGCAACCGCCCCATGGGCCGGATCAGCCCAAAGTCGCCGGCGAGGCGGATCTCGGCTACCGGCTTTTGCGCCGCCGGTGGCGCCACGGATATGCCACCGAGGGTGCCCGTGAGCTCATCCGCTACGGCTTTACCGACCTTGGGCTCAACCGGATCTTCGCGCAAACCCTGGCAGTCAACACCGCGTCGCGGGCCACCATGACCGCCGCTGGGCTCGCGTTCGTTCGAGCGTTCATCTCCGCCGGACACGACGGCGACCCAGTACCGGGCGCCGAGCAAGGTGAAGTCGAATACGAGATCACCCGGACCACCTGGACTCAGCGCCGAGGTGTCTGCCGATCTGGCGAACCCGGCAACTAGCCACCAAGATCATTTGAGAATCCGCCAAAGCTGCAGAGAACCTAGAACTGACATGCAGGGTCTCACCGCGTGTGACATGTTGATCTCCCGCGACCTGCGGTTTTGCCTGTTGTCTCACGGGGGATGTCGTCAAAATCAGTCTCAAACCCGTGACATTTTTTTGACTGCGATCGCGCATCCGTGCCGCACCAGGCACCGCCTGGCTTCAGATCTCCGGATCCGTCGCGACGGGGCACTTCCTTTCTGTGTGATATCTCGGTTGACGGCCGTTGATGATCGTTGGTGTGAGGATGCACGCGGACGAGGTGGATATCGACGAGGAGCTTGTGCGCCGGCTGGTGGCTGGGCAAGTCCCGACGTGGGCGGACCTACCGATCGAGGCGGTGGCGTCGTCGGGCACGGACAACGCGATGTACCGCTTAGGCACTGATCTCGCCGTGCGGTTGCCCCGCATTCCAGGTGCGGCGAAAGACGTCGCCGAAGAACAGCAGTGGGTGCCGCTGCTGGCGCCGCACCTGCCGGTCGTCGTGCCGATGCCGGTCGCGTGCGGCGGGCCGGCGCTGGGCTACCCGTACCCGTGGACGGTGTGTCGATGGCTGCCGGGCACCAACCCGGCCGTGGATGACCTCGCGGCACCCGAGCAACTGGCGGCGGACCTTGCGTCGTTTATCACCGCGCTGCGGCGGGTGCCCCCGGACGGCGCGCCGTCCTCGGGCCGTGGCGTGCCGCTGGCCATGCGGGACAAGCCGACCCGGGCGGCCATCGCGGCGTTGGACGGGCTCGTCGACACCGCCGCGGTGACCGCGGTGTGGCAGGGCGCGCTGCGTATCCCGGCCTGGTCCGGTCCGCCCGCCTGGGCGCATGCGGACCTCTCGCCCGGTAATCTGCTGGTTCGCGACGGCCGTCTGACAGCTGTGATCGACTGGAGCATTGCCGGTGTCGGCGACCCCACTGTGGACCTCATCGTCGCGTGGAACCTGCTGCCGGCCTCTGCCCGGTTGACATTCCGCGAGGCACTGGACGCCGATGACGACACCTGGCGCCGCGGCCGAGGCTGGGCACTGTCGATCTCGCTGATCCAGCTGCCGTACTACGGGCACACGAACCCGGCACTGGCAGCCAACTCCCGCCACGTGATCGCCGAGGTCCTCGCCGACACCGCGTGAACTCACTTACGCCGGAAAGAATCGCACCGCGATGTCGTATATGACATCGCGGTGACATCGCTCGTGAGATTACGACATCAGCCGCGAGACCCTATATGACACGGGTAGGTTTTCACCGCTCGTGACATGTCGATCTTGTGTGACCTGGGTGTTCCGGGTTGTCTCACAGCGACGTCACCATGATCAGTCTCAAACTCCTGGCATTTCTTCGGCCTTTTGAGCCGGGCGGCTGCGGCGATCGGGCGGCGTTGGCTGGTCCAGCCGCCTGTCCGAAGGTCCTCATCACGGCACGAGCGGACGTCCGGACTGCTCAGACTTGTGAGTAGGAGTTGCACGACGCCGTTGCCGAAGGCCGTGCAGGTCTTGAGTGTGAGCGGGAAGTTCGAGTCTTCCGTGGGGAACAGGCGACTCCCGGTGCCGACCACGACCGGGCACAGCAGCAACCGCAGCTCGTCGACCAAGTCTTCGGACAGCAGCCACCGGACGGCGGTGCCGCCGGATTCCGCCTTGGGATCGCCGGGCAGCAGTACCGAGTTGCCCCACGTGACCTCGACGAGCGTCGTCGAGAGGACGTATTTGCGGACGCAGCTTATGAAGTCTGTGCCTTCATCGTCCTCGACGGGGCGGTCGGGCCAGGCGGACGCGAAGCCCTCGTAGGTAACCCGGCCTTATTCCAGCACTCGGAGGTCGGAAGCGTGCGCGGGCTCGCGTTTCCTGGACGTCGATCTGCACTCCCTGCGCCTGGTAGCGGGCGGGAGCGTACTTGGTGGAGCGGTTCGACGCCGCTACTCCGCGGATGACTGATCGGCGCTTGGCGTACCCGGATCACGCTACCCGCACAGTTAGAGCCCGTTCCGACACTAGTGACGATGGTGCGAAATCATCGAGTCTTACTGCCTGACCTGCGTCGCCGGAGTCTCGGGCTTCGAAGCCGACGGGGTCGCCCACGGTTGGTCGGCGGTCGCTTCCTGCGCCTGAACCAGAAGGCCGTGCCGCCCGCGGACCCGATCGCGATGGCGCCCACGACGATGGTCTGAGCGTTGGTGATGGCTTCTTTCAACCACTGGCCAGTCTTGGAGAACCGGTACGGCCAGGTGGCGTTCACGCGGATCTGAAGCTCGCTGTTCGAGTCTTGAGCGAAGATCGCGGAGTCGTCCATGGCGGTTGCGACCAGGCTCAACCGGTAGTCACCGGGTACGTCTGCCTTGACCGACCACTTCCACACCGCCTCGGACCGGTCCGCGTCCAGGGGAAGTTCAGCGGCGGTGATGGCATCGACCGTGCCGTTGAAGCCCTTACTGGACAGCTCGACTCGAACCTTCGGGGTGATGCGGATCAACCGACCTGCAGGGTCGGTGGTCGCTTTGGCGCAGCCCGTCTGGTTGAGCCTGATCACCACTTTGGCCGTCGTCGGATGGTTCACGTCTACCGTGACCGGCTGCGGCGTCAGGTAGCAAGCCGTGGTCACAGGAGGCCCCGGACTCAATGTCTCTGTGAGATCAAAAGAGAGTAGGACGGTGACGAGGCCGACCAGAGCAAGGACTGCGACCAGCACCGTTGACCGGTTGCTCGTCGTTCGGTCAGGACCGCGGGAGGAGCTCACCGCGAGCGCCTCCAGTCCGACGGAACGGTGGCAAGCACGATCAGCCCGAAGAACGCCAGCTCGGCCACGCTGAGCTCACTGAACACAGTCGCCTCCCCACCACGAACTACCAGAGTAGGTCACCGCGAGCATGCTGCGCGTTACGCGGGCGTGCCGCCCGGCCACCGCAACTACCATCGAGAAGCCGGACTCCGGACGACATGCGGTTCCCGGTACGGACCACACGGCGTGATGGTCACCTGGCCCGTCGACGAACTCGCCGAGCGCCTGCTCGACCGCCGCGTCACCGGCGACCACGCCCGCGACGCCTTCCACGACCTCGCCGGACAAATCATCACCGACCACGGCCTCCCCTGGCCGGTCGCGTGACGTCGAAAATCGCCCGATCGCGGACCCCGATGCCGTCCGCGCGGGCAAAGGAAGTCAGCCATCTTCCGCGCCCGCCTGCTCGCCAGGACCGCGGCGGAGCTCTGCCCGGTGGTACTGGTGCACGGCCCAGCGGTACCGGAACGCTTTCACACAGCAGACGATGCACACCAGGACCGCAATGACCACTAGGAGGGCAAGGATGATC
The DNA here is from genome assembly GCF_046549035.1 of Amycolatopsis sp. lyj-90. NCBI lineage: Bacteria > Bacillati > Actinomycetota > Actinomycetes > Pseudonocardiales > Pseudonocardiaceae > Amycolatopsis > Amycolatopsis sp. lyj-90. The sequence continues at coordinate 56,716 of NZ_JAJPWP010000004.1, read as the reverse complement.
AGAGGCACCAGGTCGACAAAACTGGGATCCAGGGGAGGCGGCGGCGGTACCCACCAGGGCGGCATCCACGCAACCAGGTTCGCCGAAAGGAGGAAAACCGCAACGGCCATTGCCAGCCGGATGCGTTGCCTGCCGCGGTGGCTGTGCACGTTGGCGGTCGCCGGGGCGCATTTCAGGTAGTCACTGAGCTCGGCGGTGCTCCAGCCTTGCACGTTGCGTAGATAGACCGCGATCTTCTGGCGGTCGGGCAGTTCGGCGATGCGTGCCAGTACCTCCCGTGCTTCGGCGACGTCCTCGGTGCTGGCCTGGGCGGTCAGCGACGTCCACTGGGTCGCGTTGGTGTGCAGTAGGTCCTGGGGCTCACCCACGGCCCTGCTCGTAGGCTGGGCCGCGATCTTGCTGATCAGGCGGCGGGCCACGGTGAACAACCACGCTGGCGGATCCTCGATGGTGGTGCGGGTGCAGAGCATTGCGACGAATGCCTCGTGCACTACACCTTCGGTATCGACGAGGGACTCTGACAATCCCCGGTTTGCCGCCACATGACGCACGTACCGCCGCAGCGGCTTCGCGTAAGCGCGATACAGGCAATCGACAAGGTCCAGGTCACCGTTGTCGCCAGGATCGGGCTCCTGCTCGTCCGTCACGAACCCTCTCCCGGTTGCTGCGGTGACCGGAACCGCCAGCCGCCCCCCTGGCGGTCCTGTTCGACGAGTTCCGTGCCCGGCGGAGCAGCGGCCGCGATCCGCGCCAGCTCTATTCTCGCCCGCAGCGCGATCCACACTGTCAGCGCCTCGGCCAGCCGAACCACGCCTCGCGCGCACACGGCCACCATCACAATCAGCACGGGGTCTGACACCCTCGCCTCCCGCCTCACCAGGACCACCATCCGAAAGACGGCCCTTCTACCCAGTACGTGGCGGAATCGGACCGAAACCTTTACAACCGGATCGCGATTTGCACGTGTGACAGGGCAACGGCGCGCTGCAGGCGAGAATCGTGAGTGATCATCACGTCGTTCGCCGCCCAGCTACCGACCCTCGTCGCCGAGGACCGCGCCGACTCCGGAAAGCTCGACTCCTCACGGAACGCCCTCTAGGACGGGAATTGCTCGCCGGCGAAGGCTCCATCGGCACCACGGAGTGGTAGCGCAGCTGGTGACGTTCGTCATCCGAGTCGGTGAACTTGTCCGTCAGACGCAGCCAGGCGCCCACGCTCGGATCGCAGCTCCGCGCGTGGCGATGCCCCTGATTTCTTGGCCTGCACGTGGCGAATCATCTGCGCCGAGCCGCTGGCGTCGAACGACGTACCGAAAGGTGTCCGGGTGAACCAGCGCGCAGTCAATCGAACACAAGTTCGACAAACTGGGGGTTTCTGTCGTACGTTGCCCGAGGGCCGCGGCAGGCCCCTGGAGTGCGGAAACGACAGAAGGAGCTGTCCACAGGCGAAAGCAGGAGCTGACAGAAACGCCGAGGACGGCGGATATCGGATTGGCTGACGACAAGTGCGGTCGGCAGTCACAGTGTGGAGCTAGCGCATGTTCAACAATCCCGCCGTTCCCTGGCGCGAGGTACAGCGGGTCGCGTCCGGCCGTCCCCGCGCGGAGGATGACGGGAGCGACGCACCGGCGTGCTCGCGCAAGCGGGAGGGATACGCCGGTCCTCCGGTGGACCTGCTGGTGCGAAAGGGGGACGACAATGGCGGTGCGGTGCCGCGGGTGCCGTATGCGGAGTTGCACACGCATTCGAACTTCAGTTTCCTCGACGGTGCCAGTCATCCCGAGGAGCTGGTCGAGGAGGCCGCCCGGCAGGGCTTGGACTCGATCTGCCTGACCGATCACGACGGCATGTACGGCGCGGTTCGGTTCAACCAGGCCGCCCGCGAACTCGGCGTCCGCGTCGGCTTCGGCGCCGAACTGTCTCTCGACTTGCCCGCTCCGCAAAACGGGATCGCCGACCCGGGCGGGGCGCATCTGCTGGTACTCGCCCGCGGCCTGGAGGGCTACCGGCGCCTGTGCCGGGTGATCTCCCGCGCCCAGCTCGCCGGGGGCGAGAAGGGCCGCCCGGTCTACGACGAGACCGCGCTGGTCGATGATCTCGCCGGGCACGCACTGGTGCTGACCGGTTGCCGCAAAGGACGAATTCGCCGCGCCTTGGCGGCGAAGGACAAGATCGCCGCGATGTCGGAGCTGGTGTCCTTAGTGGACCGGTTCGGCCGGGATCACGTGGCGGTGGAGCTGATCGACCACAGTCAGCCCCTGGACTCGACCCACAACGACATGTTGGCCTCGATGGCGGAGGCGGCTGGGGTGGTGACGGTGGCAACGAACAACGTCCACTTCGCCCGTCCCGAGCGTGGCCCGCTCGGTGACGCCGTCGCGGCGGTGCGGGCGCGCCGGTCGCTGGATGACATGGAGGGCTGGCTGCCTCCGGCGCACACCGCGTTCATCCGTTCCGGTGCCGAGCAGGCCGACTACTTCGCTCGCTATCCCGGCGCGGTCGATCGCGCCGCGCTCCTGGGCGTCGAGTGCGCTTTCGATCTGAATCTCGTCGCGCCGGACCTGCCGCCTTTTCCGGTTCCGTCTGGACACGACGAGATGAGCTTCCTGCAGGAGCTGACGTGGAAAGGGGCGGCGAAGCGGTACGGGCTCGCCGGCGTGTACCGGGACCCGAAGGCCGGGGAGATCCTCGTCGAAGAGTGGGCGGTCACGTACCTAAAAGGACGCTCACAAGACGGCTCCAGCCAGAACACAGTCGGCAACCTCTTCAGGTGCCAACTTTTTCCGCTAATGGGACGGAAGTCACTGAAGGGCATCGATGACACAGCCCTTCGGGAGTGGCGGCACTGAATGAGCAACATCTCCAAAATTTCGGCAAACTATCAAGTCGACTGCTGGAATAATCTTAGCGCCATGCTCGACGCAGCGGTCGCCGCTGGAAAGATTCTCTCCAACCCGTGCAAAAGCCGGAGCGTCTCCAGTCCAACTAGAATAACGCGACTAATCACCCCGTGGTCTGAGCGCAAGTTTCAAGCCATCGAGGCTGCATTGCCGGACAGGTGCAGAATAGGCGTCACCCTTGGCGGAGGCCTCGGCTTGCGAGTGGGCGAAATACATGCATTTTCTCCCGACTTCATCGACCGCGAGCGAATGACATACCGCTTCGCACGCCAGATCAATTCCCGAACAGGACCGCTTCAGTTCAAGCTGCCCAAGGGGCACAAGGAACGCCAAATCCCCATCAGCGAAGGAGTCTTGCAGCGAATCGGCGCATATATGCACCGATATACACCAGTCACCGTCACCTTGCCATGGGCCGAGCAGGACGGGCAGGAATTCATGACGGTCCGGCTACTACTGACAACCGAAACAAATAGCGCTTGGTGGTTCAATGGGTGGGCCGCGAAGGTCTGGAAACCAGCCTTCGCGACCGCCGGAGAGCCCTACGAGGACCAAGTTGACGGCACACACGCCCTGCGGCATCTATACGCATCCCACATGCTGACTCAAGGCGTGAACATCAAAGAACTTGCCTCGTTTCTCGGGCACACAGATGAGGCCTTCACCCTCAGAAAGTATGTTCACCTGATGCCAACCAGCCACGATCGAGCCCGTGCTGCCGCCGATGCGATGTTCCCGCCCGGAAGCAACAGCGCCCAAGGTAAGCCGGTCAGAAGGAGACAGAGCCCGACGTCCAAGAATCGCCCTTCAGGCACCTCACGCCGGGTAGCTGGCAGGCCTCTACGCCCACACACCGCAGGACACTGACCCCGCTCTCCGCCCCAGGATCAACACAGCCGCCTCGGCCTATCCCATCGCCGCGGCGGTCTGCTTACACCGAGATCATGATGCTGTCCGGCGTGTTGCTTCGCCCATACCGGCCTAGGTCAAGTCCGCAGCGGCCGGTCATCAGGTCGCCTTCGCCGGGCTCTCCTGGCGACCCACGAAGCGCGGCGAGAGTTTCGCCGCCACCTGGCCCACTAAGTACCGCTTCGTGACTTACGTGGCATTCGTTCCAGGATCAGGGCACTGGGCGCGGGTGCCCCGTATACCGGCCGGCCTCGCCGCCCGGTACGGCCGCACTACGCGCGCTTGAGACCGCCAGCCCGCCGACAATATTCAACATGTTATGCCAGCGTTTCAACGAGCGGTCTTCAGGTAGCCCCTGCGGAGTTCGGTGAGGCGCAGGATGAAGAGATCGGAGCGGTCCGTGCCAGTCACGTTCTGGCGGGGCTGCTTGAAGTCATCGCGCTTGCCGGCGGGAGTCGGAGCGGTGGCCATCGCAGGCCTTTCGTATCAGTGAGTGCCGAGACAGCTAGTCATTCGCCGTGTGCAGCGGCAACGCAGGATTGGTGCGTGGCGACGCGCCCATCCTGCGTTCGTGGCCTACACGGCCGGTCGCTGGCTTTTCATTCCTGGCGCGCATCGCCCTCGATCAGATTCGAGCGGTCCGAGTCGCGCAGGGTAGTCCTGCGGTGGAGTACGTCAATGCGGATGATTGGCGTGCTGGACGGGACATTCTTCACCGCCTGCCACGTGCAGCCAGAACTGAACCGCGGGTCGACAACAGCGATGATCGCGTCACAGTCACAGACCATCCACGACGAGCTCGCGTGCAGCACATCGACGCGTCGGCCACATCTCCCGACACCTGTTCAGACCCGAATCTTCAGACAGAAAGGCAGCTCAGGGGCCTGAAGTACTAGGTGCCTGAGTAGGAGAAGGCTGCCCAGTCGACCGGTGAACTGAACGGGACCTGGCGCAGTGGGATCTCGGCGATTAGTTCGCCGAGATCGTCGAGATCGGGCGCGCAACGTCGGAGCAGCGCGGAGATCTGGCCTCGTTGAGCGGTTCGGAGCCAGCGTTGTGTGGCAGCGAACGCATCTGTCGGTTCGGTCTGTACATCCCACAACTCGTAGAAGCGCGCTGAGAACACCGAGGCTGTCGTGTCGGCTACCGGCCATTGCGCTGCTATGACGGCAGCCGCGTCGAGTTGGATGAGGGCGCTGGGCATCGAGACGACCTCGTGCGGCACCACCTCGCCCACGACGGCCGTGTCGCATGCGGAGAGCACGGCCAGCCGAACCATGGGGAGCCGGGCGTTGAGGATTAGCCGGTCGATGGTGAGTTGCTCGTTGTTCGCGAGCAGCAGATAGCTGTTCAGCGGTTCCTGTGGGGTTGCCAGGCCGTGGCAGGCGAAGTGGAGGACCGACCGCTCTGAGAGCGCGTTAACAACCGTCAGGAGGGTGGCGTCCTCGCCTTCGAGGACGCTCACTCGTCCGGCTCGAGCGGCGACGGCAGCGGCTTCGGCTCGAGCCCAGCGCAGGGGTGCGGCATTGATCGGCTGCGGATCGACAACCACGAGAGCGTTCGTGTTGTGGGTGTCGGGATGCGGTGCTCGACGTCGCAGTGAGAGCCGTCGAGCTAGGCACGAATCTCCAATCAAGCAGGTCGGCCGCCGCCTGTCCGGTGGTGGGGTCGACGGCCGCGGTGATCGGCAGCAGCGCGAGCCTGCCGGCGACGACCACGGTGAAAGGACCCGAGGCTGGAAGTGCGTGCCGAAGAGGAGCGACGAGGGCGGTCCACAGTAGCCCTATCGACCCGACCATGATCAAGCATCGAACTCCGCGAACGCTGCGCGCTCTCCCTGCTGCCATCCCACAGACCACTCCCGCCAGCACAGAGATCGAGAGATCCCGTCTTGGCTCCACCCGCTCAGAAATATGTTCACCTGATGCCCACCAGTCACGATCGAGCCCGTTCAGCTGCCGACGCGATGTTCCCGCCCGGAAGCGACTGCGCCCAAAATGAGCCGACCAGAAGGAGACTGAGTTCGACGTCGAGGACGCGCCCTCCAGGCACATCACGCAGGCTTGCCGGCCGAATCCAGCGCTCACGCCCCGCAGGCCATAGCACGTGCTTGTCTGGTATGAAAGGGCTCCGGTATGCCACGGCATATGGGAGCGTCTTCGCGGCCAAGTCCAGTAGGCTCTATTAGACTACTGAAGGTAGCGGCCACTGGAACCGCACTGAACTGGTGCCTGTGGGCAACTCACCAAATTGGCCACGGTCTTTAGTCAACCTCCGGCTTGGTACTCACCCTGACCTGTGGACGTTCGTCGACGTAGCTGCGGATGATGCCGACCACATCACGGCCGTTGCCGGGCGGCGCGCTCTCGATGATCTTCTTGATGTTCGGTCTGCTCATGGCGATCCGGGCGTCCGCGAGCACCAAATCTCGGGTGGCGGCATCCGCAGGTGCTCCGTTAAGGGCTCGCAACCTCGCCTGGGCTCGGACAAACTCGTAATGGTACCATCCGGCCGCATCTCCGGCGTTGTCCCGGCGTTCGATCGCCACCGTGAGCACGTCGACTGCCGCCTTGTCATCCGGCGGTGTCTGCTCTGCGAGGGCGAACCCCAGCTCACCCCAGTACCTGTGCTCATGCGGAGCCACTTGGGTCAACGCCTGGAAGACAGGGACGGTCCGTAGCAGCCTGGGCTTGCCGTCCGCTGTTCGCCAGGATGTCCGCCGTTGGGTGCCTGCAAGCTGGAAGACCTGGGCACGGGCCGTCGAGGAGGCCGAGCCCAGTGCTTCGGCCAACTGGTTCACCTCAATCACCGGTTCGTCACTGTCGAGCTGTTGCATGACCATCCGCATGGCGTCACCGTCCTGGGAGATGCGCTTGCTGACTTCCTCCTTGACCACTTTCTCGATCGCGGTCAGGTCCGCCTTGCGGAAGATATGCGTGAGCCAGGTCCTAGTGACGACGTACCCTCCGAGGAACCCCAGCACTATCCCTGCCACGACCAGCGTCCCAGCAAGCACCGCCGCGTCCGCCCGCGGCGCGAAGGCGGCGCCGAGCCTGGTGAACAGCGCACCGGATGAGTCGATGATCCGCGTGAACTCGACTAGGCCAATCCCCACTAGAATCTTCGTCAGCCAATCGGAGACCTGCTCCAGGTTCGTGTTCACCAGGAGCCGAGGTACTGCGGATTCGTTTGCCCCCTGACCATCGGCCTGCAAGACCCGGGGGATACCGAACAGGAAGCCGAGCAAACCCCCTGTCACGGCGGCGGCGGCGAAGATCAGCAGTCCAGTCATGTGGCGCTTCCCGGCGGCAGTGGCGGATTCTTTACGTCAGGTTCGTGCCACGTTCGAGCGTCGTTACAAAATGCCCTCAAGACCACACGTTCGGCCGTCTTGACGTCCCGTGGAGAATTGAGCCAATTGCGACCGGAGCCCTTGGCGGCATATGTGACGATGAGCAGCATCCCGCGCCTGGAAGTGGCTGCGGATACCCTCGAACTTCCAGAGTGCCCGACGCCCCGTCCCGGCTCCGAGGTCGTCTGGTACCGGGAGTCGATCCAGATGTCCGGTGTCCTAGAGGGGTACGACGTCGATTTCCAGCCGGTCATCTCGACCCCGCTTTTTGGTCAGCAGCGCGCGTCCTCCCACGATGCGATCCGACTCAAGGACAGGACCGCCTCGTCAGCCCCCAACTGGACGTGCTTGGCGTCATCTGGCCTGATTCTCAAGCCGACGGCGGACGAAGCGGACCAACTCGCCTCCTTGCTCCAGCAGACCGTCCCGTCCGCACCCCGCCACATCGACCTGATCAACGAGATCTGGTTGCGAGGATACGAGGTGTTCGTGGTGGGCGGCAGCGTCCGCGACGTGCTCGCCGGCCTGCCCACCAACGACGTCGACCTCGTGACCACCATGCCGCTACAGGTACTGCACTGCCTTGTCAGAGGCATGTACCGGATCTCGGAACAGCGCCCGCCACGGGCCGCATGCCGCAACGGGCACATCAGAGTCGGCGGACAAGTCGGATCACTCGACCCGTACATGGACCTCTGCGTCTTCAAACACCACTTGCCCGGCACCGCGGACGCCATCTTCGGCTCAGACTTCGAACGCGACATCTGGCACCGCGACTTCGCATGCAACTCGGTGTACTACGACCCGATCAACAAGGTCTTCATAGATCCCACCGGTCGCGGACTCGACGACGCCGTCGGATCACGGCTCCGCACCGTGTACAACTCACAGGTCCGCTCGGCCTACCACATCGGCAAGGTCGCCGTCCGGGCGATAAAGCTGGTGCTCAAAGGATTCGGTGAGATCGTGCACACCGATGAGGAGGTAGAGGCGCTCATTTCCAACCTGAGCGCGCTCAACTGCGAACAGCGGATCGGTTACTTGCGCGCCCAGATCTTCCGGCCCGTTTCCGTCGCAGATCGCGCGGGAGTCTTCGACGATGTGCGTGATGTGTTCGAACAGCTCAACGCTGGGGCGGTGTTCCAGGAATGCATCTTGCCGTACCGGGGAAAGTTGGTGGGCAGTGAATGAATCCCGGGTGACCACACCCCTGTCGTTCTACGTGCCACTCAGGCTGGATGGCGACATCTACCGGCCTATGGATGACACAGGAGTGGATGACGAGCCGGAGATGCAAGCCAGCTTGCGCATGCAGACCGTCGGATACGAGAGGGTCACGGCGTTGGTTCAGTTGGAAGGCGGGATCCACCGGACCCAGGTGGCAGTCTCCCCAGAGGAGCCAGGCGTCGCGTACGTGGAGGTCGACGGCGACAGTATTCCGCTCGATGTCCAAGCCTTCCAGCGTTCCACCGCCTCGCCCCAGGCATACCTCGACGCGGTCCGCGCGATAGCGCGTGCGTCCGAACCTCCGCTCCCGATGACCGAGACGCCCTTGGATCGCTGGTTCGTGGAACCGGTCTTCTCAGACCTCGATCAGGAGGGACGCGACGAGGTGTTCTCGTGGCGGCGGATAAAGGAGTTCGGCAGGCTGGTCATCTTGGGCGAGCCGGGTGCTGGCAAGTCGTCCTGTCTGCGGAGGATGGCCCTCGAAGCTACAGGGCACGAGAGTGCCCTTGGTGGAGTGACAGTGCCCGTCTACATGCAACTGCGGTCATGCGAAGCGGAAGACCTGACTGTCGAGGGGCTGTTCCGAAATGCCAGGGCGCTCGCACCGAGCAGCGAGTTGGACCCCGCGTTGTTCACCCCTGCGCTGAGTGGTCACCTGCTGCTCTTGTTCGACGGTCTGGACGAGATCGAAGCCGATGAGATGAGGGCCGAAGCGCTTCAGCGCATCTCCCGGGTCTGTGAGCGGTTGCCTGCCGCGCGCGCCGTGGTCACATGCCGCGCCGCAGCCTACGACTCTGAATTGTCCGGGTTCCGCCGTGTCGCGATCAAACCGTTTACCACGGAACAGATAGCTGAGTGGCTGTTGCAACACCTGACGCGCTTGGGTTCCGGGCGGCATTGGTCGGAGTTCTGGGAGCGTTTGTCAAAGGCCCCAGACATCGCAGCAATAGTCAGCAATCCGATGTTGCTGTCGGTCGCCAGCACCCTTTTCCTACGCGAAGGCGCCTTGCCGAGCAATCCGGCACATCTCATCGGCAGGTTCGTGAGCATGCTGTTGCACGAGTGGGACACGGCGCGCGGTGTCAACCGCTGGCCGAAGGCCGTCGTCAACCCGAACCAGCTAGCCCACGGCCTGTCGACGATCTCTCTGGCCCTGTGCCAGACCGAGCGCACCCTCTTCACGGTCGACGACGTCGACCACTGGCGCGCCGACTACGTCGGTACCCAGGTTCCCACGCCGGTCTTCCTGGCCGCGTGCTCGTCGACCGGGTTGATATTACCGGTCCAGGAAGGTGGCTGGACTTTCACGCACGCCACCATCCGCGACTACTTGGCAGCTCGGCACCTCATCGATAGCACGTCGGACATCAGCGAGTTCTTCGTCTCGCACCTCGCTACCTCCCAGCGCGGACGGGCGTGGCGGTACTCCTGCGGACTCGCAAGCGACGCGGGTGATCTGCTCGATCTCGTCGAACACGACCAGGGGCTCGACCAGTTGCAGCGGGCAATCATGCTCGCCGACGTCTTGGCCTCAGACCTCACTGCCCGGAAGTCTGCTGTTGAGGCAAGCTGCGACTTCGTGGCCATGGTCCTGGAGACCGCCCTTGCCGCCTTCGCCGGCATGGCCGAGTCCGACGGCGAAGAGTGGACTATGCGCCTCACCGCCGGCCCGGAAGATGCGCCACCAGCTGACCTGCGACCAAAAGTCGTACTCCTGCTGATGCTCCTGCACCAAGCCCGCTCAGGTGCGGCGAAAGACCTGCTGGTGCGGCGGCTGGAGGAATCCAATATCAGGAGCGTGCGGTCGTTCGCGTCATGCCTGCACTTAGAAGGGCACTTCACTGTCGCAGACCAGGAGGACGACGGCACCTACCTCCTCGACGCCGCTGTCCAGCCGATGGCCGACTAGGTGTACTGACCCGTGAGGTTGGGGACGCGGCTGGCGGGTGGGTGGCCGCCGAGTGCGGTGTGGCCGCGGTGGTGATTGTAGGTGTGTAGCCAGTCTGGGTAGGCGTCGCGACGCTCACGTTCTGAGCGGTAGGGGTGGGCGTAGGCCCATTCTTCGAGCAGGGTGCGGTTGAACCGTTCGACTTTGCCGTTGGTTTGGGGCCGGTAGGGTCGGGTGCGTTTGTGGACGATGTCCGCGTCGCGCAGCGTGTCGCGCCAGAGGCGGGACTTGTAGCAGGAGCCGTTGTCGGTCAGGATCCGTGTAACGGTGATTCCGTTGCTGGCGAAGAAGGTCTGGGCTCGTTGCCAGAACGCGACCGCAGTCTCTTTCTTCTCGTCGGACAGGATTCCGCTGTAGGCCAGGCGGGAGTGGTCGTCGACCGCGTTGTGCAGGTAGCTGTAGCTGACATGGCTGTTGCCGTTGCCGTCCAAGGTTTTCCTGGTGTGCGGGGGCGGTGTCGCTGCCCAGCTTGGCGGCCGGTGACCCGGTGCCCGCCGCCGTCGGGGATGTTGCCCAGTTTCTTGATGTCGATGTGGACCAGGTCACCGGGTACGGCGTGTTCGTAGCGGCGGACCGGCCGTCCAGTGGCCCCGTCCAGATGAGCCAGCCGGGAACACCGGTAGCGAGTCAGGACCCGCTGCATCGTGGACGGGTTCAGCCTGAGCAGATAGGCGATCCGGGCAGGTCTCCATCGGCGGATCACCCGGACTTTGATGATCCGCCGCTCGAGTCGGGTGGGTGTCCGGTGTGGGCAGGTCCGGGGCCGCGAGGAGCGGTCGGTCATGCCGGCGGTGCCCTCGGCGCGGTAGCGGTCGACCCAGCGTTTCGCAGTGGTGACCGCGACCTGGAACCGCTCAGCGGCGCGCCGCAACGACCATTCGTCATCAACGACACACCTGGCCAGACGGAGCCTGCCGGTCTCAGACAACGGGGCATTACGGTGGGACACGAGGGCCTCCTGGTAACCGGTGCAGATGTCGCAATCCACACCGAACCCGGAGGCTGTGGGTGCCGAAAACTGTGTCACACCATGTGACCTGCTGGTGTTCGCGGATCAATCCACCGAGCCGATCACGCCGCCGAACCCCTCCGACGCCAGTGATCTGGTCAGGAAGCAGCCTCCGGTCAGGCGGGTGTTGATCCAACGAGCGATGAAGCGATGGCGGTTGAAATGATCGACATACTCGGCCAGCGCCTTGCCGGTTGACGATGAGCATCCGATCCAGACACTCGCGACGCACACTGCCTACCCAGCGCTCGGCGACCGCGCTCGGCGACCGCGTTCGCGCGAGGAGCCACAGCTCCCCCGCGATGCAAGGCATCTCCCAGCCAACCCGGAGGAGGCTGCCAGGATCGTGTCGGCGCCGATCCTGTGCATACCGCTGCGATCCTGCCCGCAACCCGAAAGCACGCACCGGTAAGCAGGAACTCCTGCCACGAGCCCATCCGCCAACTCCGCCGCCACTGGAACCTATACATCCAGCACAGTTCTGAGCGACACTATTAACGTCGAATTACTCACCATTACCACGGAGCAAGTATGGCGAAGACGTTGGTGGCAAGCCGAGTTTCCTTGTCACCGATTCGGTGATACAACACACCTTCGACAGGTATTCCCATGTTGTGAAACTCGAGCGGATCGTTGGTCGGCGCAATAAATGCTCCCACCCCCTGGCCGAGCTCCAATTGCGATATTAGAGGAGTATCACTAACCTTCACCCAGCGGTTTCCCTCTAGCTTGTATATATGCGTCGAGGTCGTGGAGGAAGATGGGAATCCATCTTCACAATTCCAAGTATAGAAACTCCCGTACAGCATGCCGCCCCGGCCCCACCAAAGGTCTTGAGCATCGAAACTGAAGCCCTTTTCCCCCAAACGCTCCGGTGGCACCACAGCACTTGTATCCGTACGGTCGACTCGTCCACTAGTGGCGTCGATAACAATAACTTGACTATTCGCAGCACAGACTCCGGTCGCGGTGACATTAACAGCGATTTTTTCAAGATTGACATGCTTCGCCGACGCCCGAGCTGTAATTCTGAAAGTTTGCGAAGACGAGTTCATGAGAGCCATAGTTTGGCGCCCCGATCCTGTCAGGTAAAGATTCTTGCTAGTCTTCACACCTGTCATGCGAGCAAGCAGAAGCACGCTCTTGCTCGTTCCGGCGACAAGTTCGAACTCTTCGACCTCCTCCGGCATAGCGACTGTTACCGGCACGAAGACACGATCAGCACTTCCAAGGTCCACTTGATACAAGACCGCGGGGGATTCGAACTTTTCAACCTTCGCGACAATAAACTTATCACTATCACTTGGGGTCAACCCAGTACACCGGGGGCACAGTATTGATGAAACCTCTTTTGTTCGAATGTCTATCACATAGATTGACCGGCCTTCGTATTCCTCAGCGTACATTGGATTACTGTTAAAGAACGCAAAATAGCGGCCTGAATTAGACCAGCTGTATCCGTCGCGCCATAGGAAGCCGTTCAGGTTTACATTTTGCCGAAGCGCAATTTTACCATTTTCGATAAGCCCAAATTGATTTGACTTGATGAAAACATATGAAGCAGGAATGGCCGGCAGGTCAGATGAGCCTGAAGTTGCACCTTGCAAGCCTGCCACCTCGGGTGTTTGACTACAGGAAGTTACGGTCGACAGCCATAAGGAGCACACGACAATGCAGATGCGAAGCCTTCGTCGGCGAGCACTTCGATCTGACGCTAGCGTTACTTTGCCGTTCATGCGCATGACTCAGATTCCAATGCTCTCACATCAGACATGACCTTTTCACCCTCCGCAGGAAGAAAGGTAACTCCGGTAAACTTCTTTGCCACCAGCGACGGCCTCGACAGATTGCGAGGGTTCTTAATTCGTCGATTCGAACAAAGGTCGGGAGAAGCCCGAAGGTGGAGGACTTCTTTTCTGGTCGCATCTAGCACTAGAGTTTTGAAATGCTGCCCGCCGACTTCATAGCCAACTTCAAGGTCGAAAGTCGCAGTCTTCTCCTCAGCGAGCAAGAAGAGGATAAACTGCTGCTTAGTCTTCCCAGGAAGACTGATTTCGTTCTCGTCAAAGTAGCGTTCACGAAGCGTGTCAGAGCTATCAATCGTCAGTGGCTCTGGCGCGTCTGCGTCAAGAACATAACCGAGCCGCTCGGGCCTCGGGTTACCATTACCCGCACTAGGACCCTGCACGACGATCCCAAGAGCAGGGTCGGAACGCTGAATGTTGACAGGCCGAATACTGTTTACGGTTACCTGGCGATCCGAATTTCCTTCCAAGGTAACGGTGAGATGCACACCGCCGAGCGCATAGCCGCCATATCTAAACGCGGACTCTAAAGTGTTGTCCAGATCCGGTGCACCAACCCGTTCAATATGGCTACGGAATTTTTCATACGCACCAGTATCTGCCGGAAAGACGCTCGCCCAATATGGCGTCATCGAATCGACGCGAACTGTTGTGGCGATAAGAGCATCGCTTGCCGCTTCCCTTGGCGCTGGGACCAACCCACCCGGGGCTAGCGCGGAACCGCTAGATTCCGGATTAGTTCCAGCACTTGATGTCATAACACTGCCGGAAACCAGGGTCGCCGCCATGATCATAAGGCATACTCCGAGAACGAGCAGTACGAACCAGCCGTTCACGGGCGGATAGTTATTTACCGGCCCCGCAATGGTGGTCGTCTTGTTCCTGTCGCCGATGACAGCAAAATCGACTAGGGCTTCATATCCGTCGTTCACGTGCCCGAATTTGACCGGACGAGCCTTGCCGCGATTCAGCAGGTAGTGGGCGCAGACCGTTGCACCAACAGTGGCGACGGTGAAAACTCCGACCAAGATCCAGGCCAACGAGTTGCCGTCGCGGTCAGTGGCTATATTGATCGTCACGCCGAGACCTGTCGCAACCAGAGCGCTGAAGATCGCCGATGTCCATACGGCTCGGACCCCACTCACACTGACCTCCTGGACCGGACATCGCGAGTCGATTGTCCTGGCTTACCACTCGCGGACCGGGGCGCAGTTGTTACACAGATCGGCAGTTGCTATACGACTTGTCATCGCTGTCGACCAGAAGCCGTGCGGGCCCAGCCGCCGGTCACGGACTTGATTCTTTGAGCGATGGGCGTTCCCATCGCCGCCGCGAGGGTGATGAAACGTTCATGTGCCGGACGTCGACAACCTCTCGTGACGAAGGAAGGCGAGATTGCCTAGAGGCGCTCATGGTGATTCAGAGCATGTGGGTGCCGAGAACTGTGTCACGTCATGCGACCTGCTGATATTCGTGGATCAGTCCGCCGAGCCGATCACGCCGACGAACCCGTCCGACGCCAGTCATCCGGTCGGGAACCGGGCCCGGGTCGGGCGGTTGTTGGTCCAAGGAGCGATGGGGCCGGTGATGGTTGAAGTGATCGACATACTCGGCCAGCACTTGCTCCAGGTGCCGCTGGTTGACGATGAGTATCCGATCCAGACACTCGCGACGCACACTGCCTACCCATCGCTCGGCGATCGCGTTCGCCCGAGGAGCTCGGACAGGGCTCCGCAGGACGTCGATGCCGATCGACGTGAACACCGCATCGAACGCGGCCGTGAACTTCGCGTCACGGTCACGGATCAAAAACCGCAAACTGTCCATTCGGTCACCGAGTTCCACCAGCAGGTTCCGGGCCTGCTGCACCAGCCACTCCGCAGTCGGATGAACCGTCGTCCCAACAATGTGCACCCGGCGACGATCATGCTCGACGACAAACAACACGTACAGCCGGCGCAGCAACACCGTGTCTACGTGAAAGAAGTCCATCGCCAGAATACCTTTGGCCTGGGCGGTGAGGAACTGCTTCCACGTCGGTCCCGATCGGCGCGGTGTCGGGTCCACTCCTCCATCCTTGAGGATCTTCCACACTGTCGAGGGCGCAATCGTGTATCCCAGCCCGACAAGTTCGCCGTGGATTCGCCGGTAACCCCAACCCGGATTGTCCCTCGCCATCTCTACCACCAACCAGCGGATCACCGCGGCAACAGCAGGCCGACCCGGTCGACGCCCGTAGGTCCACCGACGTCGCACCAGCGCCGCATGCCACCGCAGGATCGTGCGCGGCGACACGATCAACCGCAACCGACGCCAGCCCGGCACGAGCCGCACCAACGCCGTCAGCACCGCACGATCAGCCCAGGTCAAACTCGGCTGCGCCACCTGACGCTGAAGCACCGCGAGCTGATGACGCAACACCAAGATCTCCGCATCCTTCGCAGCATTCGACCGCGAGCACAGCACCAGCCAACCGAACACCCATGTCACCAGCAGATACAGAAGCCTCATACTCACAGCATGTGATCATGAACCACGGCACCATCACCCCATCAACCACCCGCCCACACGCCACAAACCAGTTGGTCGACACTCATGACAACGTTTCCGGCACCCACAGGATGCGGTAGCGCGAGAGTCGAGCGTCACGACTGCCAGAATGCGCCGGATCGGTGATCATGTACCGATAGCATTCCACTCTGTGTGTCCGCGCGGCGGGCGACTGCGCGCCAGGCGATGGATTCTTATCAAGCCCTGGCGACCAGATCGTGTGCCCTCTTCCGGCACCGCACGAGCGTCCGCGGCCACCACGTCGTCGAGCGTGAGACGGTGGTCTTCGCCATTCAAACGAAAATCCGCAACGGACCCTGCCGGCACATCGGTCATGACATTCGGCTCTCTCTTCGGCCGTACTGGGCTTGCCTCTTGAGGTCGTCGCCACCACGGACTCGTTACACGGTACTGTCTTGGAGCGGTGATTCACGAGTCTTCGCGAATGCCGTAACGAGCCGCTTTGCTGGCGCGACTCGGGAGCATGGTCTACGCCACCGCACCGTCGCCCACTCTCGGTCGACAATTGAGCAGACACTTCGGGCGACTAGTTTTCCTGTTGATCGTCGGAGCGGCCTTCCTGATCGCAAGCCTGCCGAAGCGGACAGGCGAGCTGTCCCAGACTGAAAACTGGGATTGGCTGGCCGCGCCGGCGAGCGCGAGCAAATGGCTCGAAACGACGCTGTCGGGCTTGCCCGATCTGCTGACCTGGCTGGGCTACGCACTTTTGGCCTACCTGGGTGCGCTGCTCGTGATCTCCCTCCGACACTGGAAGCCTGGCCTGTTCCTGATCGGCGTGCTGGTCGCGGCCGGCACCGCGACCCTGCCGCACCTGCTCAGCTACGTCGGATTCGTGGTCTTCCACGTAGGCGCGTTCCTGGCCGACGTGTTCATCGCCGTGGCCGGCTTCTTCAGCGACGTCGCCCGCGACGTCCTGGAATTCCTGGTCTTCGTCTTCACGAGCTGGTGGTGGCTGGTCCCGGCGATCATCCTCGCCGGTCTGCTCGTGCTGTGGCGTCCGGCCGGCAAGAACCGGGTGAAACCGACCCTGATCGCGCTGGGGTACTTGGCGGGCGCGATCGTCGTGTTCGGCGGGCTCGGCCTGCTCTTCGGGCTGATCCCGCAGAGTTTCTGGGTCATGGTGGGCAAGGTCTTGAGTCTGCTGCTGGTGGGACTGGCCGTCGCGACGGTGGGGCAACTCTTCGTCGATCAACTCCAGGGAACCATGATCGCCGGAAGCGGACGCCGAGGAGTCGTCATGGGAGCACTCGCCGTGGGATCGGCGCTCGCGATGTTGATGCTCATCGGCAACATCCTCGATGCGTACTCCTGGTACCCGGACGCGATGGCGGCTTGGCTGCGGGTCCACCTGCAGAACGACGGCGTGCCGAACCTGGACATCTCGATCGCCCTGCTGATCGTGAGCCTCTCGGCGCTCGGCGTCATCAGCAACCTCGCACGGCTGAAGCCGGAGCCGGATCTGGCCAAGTTCAAGCGCTCGATCATCTACGCGATCGTTGGCGGAATCGCGGCCTTGGCGATCGCGTCGATCGCCAAGGACGAGCGGTAGGCGGCCCCGCACGGGCCGTCCAACACTCCAGGCGTGGTGAGCACCATTCAGAACGATGTCGACGCCCCGAGGAGCGATCGTCATCAAACCGGGGGCCCTCCCCCGTCCGCGGCCGCAGAAACAGCCTGGCCGTTAGGCATCGGCGGACGAACAAGCAGAAAGAGTGAGCGTGGCCAGCCAATTTGGGGCCATCGGGCTCGATGACACCAGCCAGGGCGAGTTCTCGGAGCGGGTGGTCTCCCTGATCAGCGCGGGCACGGCCCGGCAGATCGCGCCGAAGATCGGCGAACATGTCTGGACCGATCCTTCCGGCGCCCGGCTGGTCGCGCAGGTCCGCAAGGGCGGGATCGAGTTCCTCCTGCCGTGTCTGGCCGGTACGACACCCGCGGTAACGGGTGACAACAAGTCTGAGGCAGTGTGGCGCGGCCGACTCGGCGGGCTGGCCGCGCGTCTGCAAGATGAGATTGTCTTTGTAGTAGGCCTTGGTGAACGGCTTGCCGATCCAGTACAGAGTCTGTTTCAGCCCGGGTCGCCGGGCCGACCGCCGGCCCCATCTCCGCGGCGAAATCACCGTCGTGGGTGATCGAGCCCTGGTCGGGCTGCGGGGCGCACGTCGCGGGCAACGTGATGCTCGCAGAAACGGTTTTGAGGTCCTTCTCGCCCTTCGGCGGGTTCGCCGGGTCGCCCGGAACCGTGACGGTCTGCGGATCGGACCAGACCGTCAGGAAGTCGATGTCCTTCGTGATGCACTTGGCGCGGAACCGGACCCTGGCCTGGACGGGGTCGCGCTGTAGTTGCCCAGAGTGATCGACAACGAGACCGTCATGCCCGGCAGCACCACCACCCGGTCTCGTCAGTGTGATGCTCCCTCTGCTACCGGTCACCTTCTCGGTCGTCGTGCCCGTGAGGTCGCAGCTCGACGCCTCGTTGGCAGCCCTCGCTGAGTCCGGCGACGACGAGCAGTTGCGCCCCGCGTTCGCCCGTCATGTCCAGGAGATGCTCCGCGAGTCAAGGGTCGAGTCGGACGCGATCCGGTCTGCTGTCGAGGCGTTCGCTGGCCGCGCTGCAGCGGTGACCGACGAGTCGGCCGCGGGCCACGATCTGCGGGTACTGCTAGCCGAGCAATACTGCTGAGCGGCACCGCCCCTTCGCGCCACAGCTCGAGAAGCGCGCAGGGCGACCGATTGATCCCGAGCTGGTACAGCGTCGTGTGTCCGCCGGTGTGGTGGCCGCCGCGCTGCTGCGCGGCGGCCCGCGGACAGCCGTGGCGGAGATGCTGCACCGCCGGGTCGGCACAGCATGGCGGAACCGCCTGATCGATGAACTCGCCGGCGTGGCGGCCACACCGCCAGCGGTCACTAACGCCTCCACACTGCTCGGAAAGCACCGAGCCAGGCGTGCCGCGTCACGACCTGTGTCTCTAGACGGGCTCGCCGACCCCGATGACAACGACACGATGTCGGCGCGATGTCGGCGCGGGCCGAGCCCCTGGACAAGGCCCTGCCCGCGCCTCACACCGTCGTCCGTAAGGACCGCGACTACTTGTAGACCTTCACCCAGTACGGATCACCGTCGAACAAGCGCGCGTCGTTGTCACGACGCCGAGTGCGCTGCCAACGAGGGAGTTCTGGTCGAGCCGAATTTGCACGCCGCGCCCGCCACGGAGACGGTGAGCCTGCCGTTGACCGCGATGGCCGCCCCGCCCGGCCCGGCGACACCAGAATCCCGCCGGCCGCCCCCGCTCCGCGCACCCGGCCATCGGAGGACAACGGGATCCTCGACGACGGCGTCGGCCCGCCGCAGACCTGGATGATCCGGCCACTGACGTGGCCGCCGCCGCCGGATGTGAAGGGCGTGGTGCTGATGCGGGTGTCCGAACAGCGAGAACTCGTGCCGCGACCCCACCGTAGGAATGACCAACCAGCAACCGAGGACAGTTGGAGCAAGTCCAGCATTCCAGTCACCTCGTCGCTGAGTTCCGGGCTCGGGCAGTCGCGCTAGGTAGGGCTGGCAGGCCGGTCCGGGAGACCGCACGTGAGCTCAAGCTCAGCGAGCTGCGCTGCTCCTGCCGGGATTGCTCAGCCGCCGGCAGGTCCTGATCCCCGTCGCTCGCCGCCAGCACCGTGGTGCTCACTCGGGGCCGGGAAATTCGAACGGTTCCGGCTGCACGTCGCCTCAGAGGCTTCGACGTTGAGACCGAGGAGAGAAGAGCCACAGAGCGGTCAGCCCTAGCGATCTCAGCAGACAAGCCTGCGGCAGCGGGCGACTCCACAGTGCCCCGCCGAACGACACCGCCTTCAAGTCTCGCCGCCATCCATCGAAAACGGCCATAGCCCGCAGGGAAGAAAGCTCGCGCTCAATCTGCTCCATCCAGTCACGAGATCTGTGTCCCGTTCGTGCCGTGTTACTCTTCCGCCCTTGTGGGCCAGGGCCATGGGGTTGCACCGCTGTTCCATCAGTGACTATGGGACGCTCCTTCAAGTGGAGGTCAGTGTGAAGGACATGATCATCATTGAGTCCCGGGACGCGTGAACGATGACCGGCCATCACGGCACCATCGCCGTCGTAACTACATCGCTTAGAGAGCCGACGTAGTTGGCATGCTCCCTCGTCTGGTCTTTGTGCATGGAATTGGTGGACTACGAAACCCTGGCTCCGAACTGACCCAGTGGGTGGAGGCATTGTCGGGCGGGATGCGCCAGGCTGGGCATTCCAGGATCGCCGGATCGTTGCAGGCGACCTTTGTCGACTACAGCGACTTGTTTCTCCCCGATGGTGCGCAGGGGAAGGACGAGGCGCCTCCAGCTGACGAGATCGTCTTCCTCACCGACTTGGTGGGCGCCTTGCTAACCAACTTGGCGAAGGATGCGGTCGAGGAGTCGGATCTGCATGAGGTTGAGGTCGCGCGGTCGCAACTGGGCCAGAATGACCCGCAAGGGTTCGGCGAGCCGGTACGGCTGCTGATCGCCGCGCTCACTGCGGTGCTGCAGATCCCAGGAATTCGGCAGACCGCGCAGTGGGCCTCGGCCCGTTCGCTGCTCCTCTCTCTGGCGCAGGTGGCTAGGTACCTACGGCGCGGCGAGCCGGAGAACGGCCATACCATTGACCAGCGCATCAGAGCGCGGGTGCGGTCGGCGCTACATGCTGACCAGCCAGCCATAATTGTCGCGCATTCGCTGGGCTCGGTTGTAGCCTTCGAGGCCCTACACGACCTGGAGGTTCGAGTACCGTTGTTGGTGACCTTGGGTTCGCCGTTGGCAATGGCCACACTGGTGCTGGACCGGGTTGAGCCCAAACCGCCGATGACGCCGTCGTCGGTCGAACGATGGCTGAACTTCTGGGACCGCGACGATGTCATCGTCGCCCGGCCGAGGCTAGAGCGGCACATCAGGCCCAATGCACTCGGAGTACGGCCGGTGTCCAGCCGGGTCGACTCGGACGGATTGTGGGTGCATTCCGCCGCGAAGTATCTCGCCCAGGCCGCCGTAGCGGGTCCGATCGCCGAGGCACTCCGCGAATGAGCAAGGAATCCACCCGACACTTCTTGGTGATCGCCACCCAGTGCAGGAGCGAGCGGCCTTTGGTCCAGCTAGACACCGCAGCGAGAGCCCTGCATACCACCCTGACCGCACCAGGCGTCTCGGCCGCAACAGGCGCGGTGCTGGTGGACCCGGCGGAAAAGTCCCGAGTTGAAGCAGCTGTTGAACAGGCGGTCAGCCACGCTGGCGCACAAAATGCGGTTCTCATTATCGCATTCCTAGGGCATGGGTTCACTTCCGGGAGAAACCTCTACTACATGGCACATAACACCGTGCGCGACCATCCCGCGTCAGGTGTCGAGATCGGTCGCCTGCTTACCGAAGCCGCGCTACAACCAGGTATCGGCGGGGTGATCGGCTTAATCGACACATGTCACGCCGCGGGCGGTCTCCCAGATATGTCTGCCGTTGTAGGCGGCACTGGACGAATTGGCCTGGAGGTGCTCCTGGCCTCGGCCGTCGACCAGCTCGCCTACCGAATGGACTTCACGTTCGCGCTGACCAGCCTGCTGAACGAGGGCATCGCCGACGCCGCTGACAAGATCTATGTCGACGGAAAACTAGTCAACCGGTTGAAGAAGATGGTGCCCTCCCAGACACCCGCGTGCCTGAACTACAACGGTGGCACGGCGACCCAGCTGTGGCTGGCGCACAACCGTGCGAAGAGCATCGGGACGACCATCGGTTCTGTTGGTGCTGTGGGTAACGAAGAGCTGGCTGCGGCGGTCACAGCTTGGGACGGCGCCTTTCCAATACCGGCGACGTGGACCCCGCGTTCGCTGCAGGACCTGTGGGAGAAAGGGAATCAGCGAGTCAGGGACACTGTCGATGGTGTCAGGCACGCCATGCACGCGGCTGAGTTCGTCCGTGATCACCTGGGCGAAAAGCTTTCCACACCGGAAATGCGGGCCGCCGCACGACGCGCGGGACTCCCGAGGACACCAGCGTCGTCCGGTTCTCCCCTGCTTGTCACCCTCCTGGAGTGCGCCGCTCTTCGCGCCGCTCGGATAGGTCGAAGCCGGTGGGAGCCGTTAGCGAAGTTCGTCTGCGCTTTAGTGATGGCGACAAAGTCCCCGTTCGATGGGCCCGGTCTGCGTCAGTGGGCGAAGACGCGCGGGTTGCAGTTCGAGATCAATGACGCGATGCAAGCGCTCACCGCAGCGCCTGAGCGAACCGACCTGCGTCTGGTGCTGAGTCTCGCGGACGGGCTTACATCGTGGCCAGACACCGTATACGCCTGGGTGCTCCGGCACGGTGAAACACCGACCCCTCAGGCGAGTTTTGACTGTGCACGCAATGACCGGCCTAGCACTGAGGACGCCGTTCACCGCGCATTGGAGTGGGTGCTCCGTGATGTCGTTCAGCCAGGGGAACACCTGGGACATGTTGACGTCGCCGCCCCAGCGCACCTACTGGCTGAATGGTGCCCGGAAGAGACTCGCGCAGGCCTGTACCTCCTTGGCAGCCGGCGTGACGTACTCACCCAGTGGAGCGGACGGATGGAACCAAGCCTGGTGCAGAGCAACGAGTACGCCCGGAGCGCCCTCCGGGAGATCGAGGACCACGTCGGCGTTCCCGTCGATTGGGTGACTCGGAAGGATTTGGGTGACCTGCATTCCTTTCGCACCAAACTTCTCGGTGGGCCATTCCGGCGGGCGATCGGTCTGGACCACCGGCCGTCGAACCTGGTCGACGTCCTCGAGATGCTGCTGCCGTACTCCCCGATCCTGTTCTGGCCAGGCCCCCAAGCGGACATCGAGGGGACGTGGGTGGGCGCGGTCGAGGACAGTTGGGCCGACCTTCCCCAGGGTTTTGCCGACGCGTTTCGCGACCGCTTGGACGGCAAAACGGCGGTGCTGTCCTTCGTCCGTGCGGCCTGGCACGACGCGGGCTGGCTCGAGTTCTGCCGTCAATTTGAGCAACGTTCGGTGCGGAGCCCGGAATCAAAACCCTCCAATCCAGAAAGCGAGTCTTGATGACCTGGTCGCCGTACTACCATGGAGACGGAACGCAACGCCGGGTTGATCTGCCGACGCCGCCGCCGTGGCGAACGTTCCCCCGTCAGTCCCAGCACGCTCAGTTCCAGCCACCAGAAGGACTGGTCGAGGCGGTGAACGCGGCTGTCCAGCTGCGACGCCCGCTACTCTTGCGCGGCCCTGCAGGATCGGGCAAGTCAACCGTCCCCGACCAGGTCGCCCACGAACTAGACCTTGGCCCCGTCGTGCGCTGGCATGTCACCTCCCGCAGCACCCTGCGGGACGCGCTCTACCGTTACGACGCACTCGGCCGCATCCACGCCCACAACCTCAGCGCAGCCAACACGCTTCCTGACAACAATTACGACGACATCGGTGACTACCTGCAGCTCGGCCCGCTCGGCACAGCCCTCCTCCCCACGAAGCGCCCGCGTGCCCTGCTCATCGACGAGATCGACAAGAGTGACCTCGACCTGCCGAGCGACTTGCTCGACGTACTGGAACGCGGCGAGTTCGAAATCCCGGAACTGGCCCGCCACCCGCAGCCTGTGGTCTCTGTCCGGACGTGGCACAGCTTCGAGACCGCAACCATCACGCGCGGCCAGATAGCGTGCACCGAGTTCCCGTTCATCGTGATGACCAGCAACGACGAGCGAGGCTTTCCGGAAGCCTTTCTGCGGCGCTGCATCCGGTTCGCCATGCCCCCGGCCAGCCCGGAGATGCTACACAAGATCCTCGCTGCACATCTCGGCCCAGGTGTCACCGGTACCAGGGCCACCCTCGTTACCGAGTTCGTGGAACGGGTGAGCCGAGGTGAGCGGCTGGCGGTCGACCAGCTACTCAACGCAGTTCATCTACTCACAGACGAGTCTGTGCTCGCCCCCGACAACTTGCGTCAGCTGCTACTGCGTGAATTGTCCAATGATTGAGTCCTCTTTGCTCGAGCTGATCACCGTGCTCCGGGCCGCCTGTCCAGAACTCGACGTCTGGAGTGTGGGCGATGCCTTGTGGCTCGCGGCCGCCGAGGACGATCAGACCCAGACGCACAGCATGCCGGTCGACCGATCGCATCCAGAAGCCCGGAAACCCGTTCAGCAAAACGAACCCGCCACGCCGGCTGAACCGTCGACGGGATCACTCTTCGAGACCCTCCCCACCAGCACCGCTGTTCATACCGGCCAAGCGGTCACGATCACACGGACACGCGGTCTTGCCGACACGATGGCGATTGGTCGCGCGCTGCAGCCGTTCATGGGGCGATGGCCACGCGGCCCACGGGCACAACTCGACATCGACGCTACCGTTGACAGCTACACCCAGAGCGGCATCCTGGTACCCGTCATGGCCTCCGAACCCGAGCGCTGGTTCGTCCTGGTCGTCGTAACCGACACCACCGCGTCGATGGCAGTGTGGCACGAACAGATCGCCGAGTTCACCACACTGCTGCGCGGGATGGGGGCGTTCCAGGAAGTCATCTCATGGTCGCTCAACTCGGACACCGCAGAGCTGACCAACAACCGCGGCCGACAAGTCGGACCAGTTACCCGGGCCGTCAACTCGCCCGGATCACGTCGGCTCGTGTTACTCGTCTCCGACTTCGCCGGGCAGGGTTGGCAGGATGCCCCCGCATGGCTGCTCCTGCGAACCTTGGCCGCGACGACACCGACCGTGCTTGTCAATCCATTGCCACGTCGCTTGTGGCGACATTCCGGCCTGAGGCACCCTATCGTCCGTGCGCGAACGAAGACCATCGGCGCGCGGAATGCGGACCTGGAATTCCCTGTTCCGCTGCGCCTACAGGCTCTCGACGAGCCCATCGACGACTGGTCGCCTATCCCAGTGGCGGCACTCACGGCCCGCAGCCTGGCCCGCCTTTCCCAAACGATCATGCGGGCCGAACTCCAAGGCTGCGATGCGGTCCTGGTGCCCGCCAGTGGGTATGAGCCAAACCCTCAGGAAGCGACCTCGACAACGTCCACAACGGAACTGACCGACGCTTTCCTGCGTACCGCGTCGCCCGCGGCCGCGCGGTTGAGTGTTCTGTGCTCGCCGTTCGAAAGCCTCAGTCTGCCTTTGCTTCATCTCGTTTGCCGGGCCGCGGTTCCTGAAGCTGGACTGACGGACATCGCGGAATTCCTGGTCAGCGGCCTGCTGGTGATCGAGCAACCAGACAGTCATGCGCCGGTTCTTTCCCTGTACCCCCAAGCTGCCACCAGACTAAGCGCATACCTCACCTACCACGACGCCTGGCAGACCATGGACGCCATTACGCGCCATATCACGGAGCACTCGCGCGCTACTCGAACGCGCTCAACCGACGGAGTGCTAGCGGTGGTGAACGAGCCCGGGGCCGGATTGGCCATAACCGCCGAGTTGCGCCCGTTCGCCGCTGCTTCGAACGATCTCCGTCGCGTCCTCGGGATCACCACACCCCTCAACAGCTGGAACTCGGCAGCGATTCGAGGTGAGATCCGAACGTTCTTGGAAACCTTCAGGTCGCCAGATCTTAGAGCCCTCGCGCGCCGCTTCGCGCACACGGGGTTTACGGCGGATGCGACTGCCTGGGACATCATAGACTTCCTGAGCGGACTCGATCCGGGCGCAGACGGAATCCCGCCTGCACTCGCCTTTATCAAAGCCCTGTCAGCGACACTCAACCCTCTGAAACAAGGCTCCACCCTTAACGATTGGGCAGACACGAATGCACATCGACTAGGCATCGACGTTAATTCGTGGAGATGGCGCGCACTCGATCCCGCCATCGTCATCCCGCCACTCCACCTCTGCATTGCAATCGAGCCAGAACCCGCGAACTCACGCACCCTCGTCATTTCTCACTGGCGACAGGATGATCCCTACGCATGGCCGCCCACGCCAGGCGTGCCCCTAACAGTCGACGCCAACGATCTGGAACGTGCCACTGCCGACCTGGTCATGAACACGGAAAACGCTTGGATTGGCTACGGCGGCACGCCCCGGCTGGAATTCATTCTCCCGCGCAGCCTTCTCAACCTGCCGGTCCATCGGTGGCGCAACGCAAGCCGATCCGGCACCCATAGTCCCTTATGCGCAGACTACCCGGTCGCGGTCCGTTCACTGGAGCGAATGCGCGCACGGCACTGGCATCGAAGCTGGCAAGCTCGATGGAGCCAGTTTGAAGAGGACCCATCTGCGGAACGTTTATACTTCGTAGGCCAGTTTGGCAACACCCATCCCATCGACGCCGTACTATCAGATGAACACTGGGTATCAGTGGCACTTTCGGCCCCTCCGACTCAAACAATCGAACCTGGGCGGGAACCAGACGACCTTACAGCAGCTCTGAGGAGCGGTATTCCTCTGGTGCTCTGGAATCAGCAATCGGTAGATATCGAGTGGATGCGGACAATTGTCAGAGGTCTGACAGAAGTAGATGGACTGGCAGACCTGACCTCGCGAATCCACAAGTTACGCCTGGAAGCACTGGCCGGGACGATTCCTAGCACCGCTCTCGACCTTGTCTTGCTGTGGGATGACCCGCGCCGAGTGCTTCTCTTCGAGGAAAGCTGGCCAGTTCGGGCAGGCTTGTAGGGCGGGTGCGTCCGGTTTTCCGCAGCCCGACGGCCAGTACTTCCTGAGCTCGCCGGACATTCCTGTCCAAGCTGTTGACAAGCGGAGTTTTTGCGATTCAACATCCGCTGGGGCACCATGCTCATCACTTCATGGATGCGGTGGCGCGGCAGGCTCCTGTCGACCTTGTCTGCATCGACGAGCTTGCGGGGTTCCACAAGTCTGCCGACGGCTCTGACCCGTAGGGTTATGCCGCCCGTTCGTACTCGTTGATCATGCCTCCGAGAAGCCGCTGTCGCCTGACCCGCTGAGAGTTGAGGTCCGCCACGGGATGGGTCGGCTGTGGTGGGCGAAGCTCGCGTGCCCGGTGCGGGCGTCGACCGTTGTAATGTCGGACGTACTCGGCGAGCACGGCGCGCAGATGTCGCTCGCTCAGAATCAACATCCGCTCGGTGAGCTCGGTTCTGGCCGTGAGCACAAACCGTTCCGCGTAGCAGTTCGCCCGCGGGCAACGCGGAGGAATCCTTACCGCCTCCATGCCGACGTCGGCCAGAACGGCGTCGAACGAGGCCGAGAACTGGCCAGCCCGATCACGGATGAGGAACCTGAACTCGTCGATGCGATCACCAAGATCCAGCATGAGATTGCGGATCTGCTGAGTAGTCCACCGGCCGTCCGGATTCGTGGTCGTGCCCAGGATGTGGACGTAGCGGCTGCCGACCTCCAGCACGAAGAACACATAGATTCTTCTGAGTGTCAGCGCGCAGTCGATGTGGAAGAAGTCGCACGCCAGCATCGTCGAGGCCTGCGTGCGCCGGAACTGCCGCCAGGTCGTATCGGTGTCCCGGACCGGCGCTGGAGGTACACGTGCCCGTTTCAGGATCCGCCGGATCGTCGACGCGCCGACCCGGTGTCCGAGCTTGAGCAGCTCACCCTGAATCCTCTTGTAGCCCCAGCCCTGGTTCTCCCTGGCCATCCGTTCGATCAGCCCAGCGATCACGTCGTCGACCGGTGGACGACCGACCCGGCGTGGACAAGTCCACTTCGCAGCTACCAGGCGCCGATGCCAGCGCAGGACCGTGCCCGGAGTGACCAACCGGTGCAGCCGCAGCGCCCTGGGCAGCAGTCGGACCAACGCGGCGAACACAGCCCGGTCAGCCCAGTCCAGACGAGGCTTCGGGTTGCCTCTGCGCAGCACGGCCACCTCATGGCGCAATACCAGCAACTCGACATTCTTCGACGCCGACGACCGGCCGAGCAACACCAGCAAACCCGCCAGCCGAAAGAAGATCAGATAGAGCAGACGCAACGACATGACCGACGATCATGCCCTACCCGCCGAAGCGCGCGTCGCAGCAGGTCTGATGCATGAACCGACTTCTGGATCCCCGCACGGTCTTGGAGCGGGTGCCGTTGCGTGAGTTGCCGGTTCCGCGGCTGGCCGGGTCGTGCTTGTCATAGCCCAGGTGGCGTGTTGCGAAAGCCACTTTCGCAGCGTTGAAGGTTGTGGGAAAGTGGCTTTCGCACGCCAGCGGCACGGCTCGATGCGTATCGGACCGGTCGCTTGCGATCTGCTGGGCCTGTCCGA
Source organism: Amycolatopsis sp. lyj-90 (assembly GCF_046549035.1). Lineage (NCBI taxonomy): Bacteria > Bacillati > Actinomycetota > Actinomycetes > Pseudonocardiales > Pseudonocardiaceae > Amycolatopsis > Amycolatopsis sp. lyj-90. The sequence continues at coordinate 28,795 of NZ_JAJPWP010000004.1, read as the reverse complement.
TCCGGTTGATCAAGGCTCAGTACTGAGACCGCCCAATCGATAGCCTGTGCTGTCCATTTCTACTGGCGCTGGCGCATAGCTGCAATGATCGTCTTCTCACTGTCGCTCCGCGACGCGCGGGCTTGGAGGACAGCCGCGTCTTCCTCGATTTCCTCTCGCTCCGGGAGATTCGCGTCGGTAGCGATGGCCAGTGCGCGTTGCCAGTGGGAAAGAGCCTCGACCTCATCCCCCTGTGCCACCGCGATCCTGCCGAGACCCCGGTATGACTGGGCGGCTTTGTAGGTCTGCCCACTTTCCTTGATGAGCCGCAACGCGTGCCGAAAGCACTCAACCGCTGCTTCGAGATCGCTTGCCCCTTCGTGGACCTCACCGAGCACGTTCAGTGCCTGGCTCTCGACGTCCTGGTCACGGATCGCGCGCGCGATCACAAGGGCCTCGCGACCCAGTTCCAGTGCTTCGTCGGTGTCACCGTTGCGGCGCAGGCAATCCGCGAGAATGTACAGACTCCGCGCTTCGGCTTCCTTCGCGCCGATCCGCCGGGTGAGCGAGAGCGCATCCAGAAGGTATCTCCGTGCCACCGCGAGATCACCGATCAAAGTGTTTGTCCAGCCGACATTGATCAGGCCCATCGCCTCGGCATAGTGGTTGTCCCGGCCGGAGATCATGCCGAGCGCACCAAGGTGGTATTCCGCAGCCTCATCGTACCGACCGGCCTTGGTGAGTGCCACGCCAAGATTTGCCAGCACCGACGCCCGGTCGAACGGGGCCGCGGACTCACTGAGCGCACCGAGCGCCGTTTGCAGGGTCGCGATCGCCGCGTCGTACCGGCCGAGCCGGATGTAGACGGTGCCGATATGCCGAAGGGCGCTCGCCTCGCCGTCCGGATCGCCGAGCTCCCTGGTGATGGCGAGCGCCTCACGCAGCCCACTCTCAGCCTCGTCGTAGCAGCCGATGCCGAGCTGAGCGACGCCGAGGTTGCTCCGCAGTGTCGCCTCGGCGGCCCGGTTCCCTGCCCTGCGCGCAGCTTCGAGCCCATGTTCGTAGATGTCCAGCGCGTCGTCGAGATACCCGTTCCGCAGCAGCAACGGACCCACCGTCAGCGGTAGCAGGCGGGCTTGGTCGAGCAAACCGGCGGCGAATGCGCTGCTGGCGATCGCGACCAGGTTCCGATGTTCCGCGGCGAGCAGACTCTTCGCCTGCCCTAGTACCTTCTCCGCCGAAGTGGCCAGTTCGACATAGTGAGTGGTGAGTCGCTCGATCGCGGATCGCCGCTCGTCCGGTGGCTCCTCCTCCTCCGCGACGTCCTGTGCATGCTGACGAACCAGATCGTGAAAGTGGTATCGGCCGGGTTTGTGCTGGGTCAGCAGATGGACGTCGAGCAACTCCTCCAGCAACGCCTCCACATCCTGGGAAGGTGCGTTCAACAGCGTCGCCGCGGCGCCGGAGTCGAAATCCGACCCTGGGTGAAGTCCGAGTAGTCGGTAGAGCCGTCGCTGGCGACCGGGGAGGTGCCGATAGGAGACGGTGAACGCTGCCCGCACGCTCCGGTCCGCTGTGGACAGTTCGTTGAGCCGTCTTCGTTCGTTGGCCAACCTGCTCGAAAGGTATTCGATAGTCCACATCGGGCGATGACGCAGTCGGGATGCGGCGATCCGGATGGCGAGCGGAAGACGGCCACATTGGGCAACGACCTCACGCAGCCGATCAGGCTCGCGGTCGACTCGCTTCTGCCCGGCAATTCTGCGGAACAGCTCGATCGCCTCGTCCTCGGGCATCGGCTCCAGTGGAACCGGTGTCACTCCCTCCAAAGTGGACAGGCTCCGTCTGCTGGTGATGATCGCCTGGCCGCTGGGTGAACCGGGTAGTAAGGCGCGCACCTGTGCGGCGTTCGCGGCGTTGTCCAGCACGATGATCATCCGACGATCAGCCAGCTCGGAGCGCCATCTGGCCACCTTCGACTCGACGTCGTGCGGCACCTGTTCGGGCGGCAGGCCAAGGCTGCGCAGCAGCTGATCCAGCGCCGCACCGGTCTCGAGCGGATGCTCGCCGGGGGTGTAGCCGTGCAGGTCGATGAATAGCTGTCCATCGGGATACTGGTCGGCCAGCTGATGCGCGACACGGACGGCGACGGTGGTCTTGCCGACCCCGGCCATGCCGTCGACCGCGGTGATGACGAGCGCGGTGTCGTCGGTCGAGCCCTCTGCCGCGAGCAGTCGATCGATCTCCGCACTCCGGCCGGTGAAGTCCGCGATATCGTGCGGTAGCACGCACGGCTTGATCGCGCCGGTGCCGGGGGCCGAGTGACGGTCGGCAAGCAGCTCGAGTTCCGGGTCGCCGCGCAACATGCGCTGATGCAGGTCACGCAGTTCCTGCCCAGGGTCGACCCCGAGTTCGTCCGCCAGCCGTGCCCGCGTGCGTTCGTAAAGGGCCAACGCCTCCGGTTGCCTGCGGCAACGATGAAGCGCCAGGATCAACTGGTAGCTGAATCGCTCTCGGAGTGGATTCGCCGTGACCAGTTCGGTGAGTTCGGAAATCAGCGAGCCGGTTTCCCCGCTCGCCAACCGGAGGTCGACCAGCAGTTCCCTGGCTTCCAGTCGTTGCTCGTTCAGCCTGGCGGCAGCCGCGTCGATGAACCGCCCGCTAAGGCCGGCTAGCGCCGGACCTCGCCAAAGACCGAGCGCCACCTGAAGGCTGGCGATGGCGTCTTTTCGCTCCCCTTCGGACGATGCTTTGCGCGCCTCCGCGTGCGCGGCGGCGAATCGCTGCGCATCGACCAGATCCTTCTCGACGTCCACACGATAGTGCGCGCCGTCCGTGACCACGATCGACCTGGCCGTGCCAAGGCATTTGCGCAATGCCGCGATCGCGTTGTGGACCTGTCGCCGCGCGGTGTCCGGCGGAGCGTCCTCCCAGAGCACGTCGATCAGATTCGAGGTGGTGAGTACGCCCCCTCCGGCGAGCAACAGCGCGGCGAGCAACTTGTCCTGTCTGCCGCCGCCAAGATGACGCCGCTCACCGTCGAGGACCACCTCGAGCGGGCCCAGCAATCGGAACTCGGCGACCCCCACCTGCGCGTTATCCCTCATACCCCCAGTATTCAATAACCTGCATGGCTCGCGGGCCTGGTTCGGCCCCTAATTAGGCCGACCGGGTGCACTGCCGCAGGCTGTTGGCCTGCGGCAGTGCCGTCCCCCGAGCCTCAGCAGTGATGCAACCAGCACATCGAGGCCACATTCGTCGTTTCACTGGCTGAACCCGCGGACATCACTGCAGGAACCGCGAGGGCTCCGATGATCGCAAGCCCGGCGAAGAATGCTCTCAATCGTACGATTCGCATGACCGGTACCTCCCAGATCGTGTCATTGACGAACTACCGCATCATGGAACCGCTCGCTATCGAACCGACATCGAAGCCACCTCCGCCGAAGGCCCGTTCCAGTACCGGCCACGCCAGAACACCAGCGGCGACACGTCGCCACGCAGATCGCCGAGCGTTCGCACACCGGCAACGACCAGCATGTGATCGCCCGCGTGCACCAAGGAGTCCACCACGCAGTCGAAATAGGCCACGCTCGCCGTGAGCACGGGCGAACCGGTGCACGGAGCGGGTTACCACTCGACCTCCTCCAGTGACCGCCCGTCCCGAGGGCGGTCCGGGAGTGCGAATCGCCGAGACTCGGATTGCTGAGCGTCCGACAGCACACTGATCGCGAAGGCGGTGCCCGGAGCGACATCGGCCAGCCACCGGCTGCCTTCGCGCACCGACACCAGAACCAGGGGCGGTTCGAGCGACACCGGGAGGAACGAGTTCGCGGTCATCGCCCTCGGTTCGCCGCGAACGACCGCGCACAGCACCGTCACGCCAGCGACGAAATACCCTGCGGTTTCACGAAACCGTTCGGGTCCGACCGCCGCGAGGCGCACGGCCGCGTACGCACGCCCGCTCATCCGATCCCCTCCAGCCAGCGCAGGAGTGCGGGAAAAACCCGGCGTGCGCCGGCATCGGTGCGCACCCCGTGGCCTTCGCCCGCCAGCACCACAACCTCGGAGCCCGAGGCGAGCCGATCCGCGTGCCGGGTCACCGCCCCGACCGGAATGCGCTGGTCGCCCCGGCCGTGTGCGACGAAGTGCGGTACTGCCGCTGGAGGACGGTCCGGGGCGAACCGGGTGCCGGGTGCGCCGAGGAACGCGGCGACACCAGGGTGCTCGGCTTCGTCGAGGTCCGTCGTCGCGAAGAACCCCCCGAGCAGGAAGACCGCCTTGATCGCGGTCGACTCGGCCGCGGTGCGAGCGGCGAGGTAACCACCGTAGCTGCGACCGCCGAGCACGACCGGGCCGGTGGCGAACCGGCGGACGACCGCAAGTACGTCCTTGACGTCGTCGTCGCCGTAACGCGCCGGCCGGGGAGGGCGCAACGAGGGGTCGAGAATTCCGCTGCCGCGCACGTTCGGCAGCACGACCCGCCATCCGTCGAGGACCAGGGAGTCGGCGAAGGGAGACCATGTCGCCACGTTCATCCCGTTCGGGCCGCCGTGCAGGATCACAATGGTGCCGCGCGGCGGCTGGTCCGGTTCGTACCACAGGCAAGGCAGCCGGCATGCGGGCCCGTCGATCACGACCGCCCGCGTGGGCGTGGGGGCGTGGCGCGAGCCGGGGACCACGGGCAGGTGCGCCGCCCGGCGGATCCGGCCCACCGGCAAGAGTTCGAGCCGCCTCGGCTGACCGGTCGAAGTCCAGCAGAGGCCGACCACGTCGCCGACTCGGCGGACACCGGAGACCACGAGGTCCGCACCGGCCAGCACCGACCGCACCGCGCCCGTCGTCACGTCCCAGCGGCAGAGCTGCCGGGATGGCCACCGCTCCCTGGTCACCAGCACCTCGTCGCGGCCGAGCCAAGGACCCAGCTCGACCACGTTGCCGAGTCGTGCTGGTGCCTTTCCGTCCTCTTGACAGAGCGCTACGCGGCTCCATCCGTCCTTGGTGAGGAATGCGACCCTGCCGGGCAGGTCCGGATTGCGCCGTACTGTCCGCGCCTCCGGCGCGTCCGCAAGCGGCATACCGGGTGCCGACAACCGGAGCATCCGGCCCGATTCGCTTGCCAGGTCGTCGAAGACCTCACAGGTCAGCCCGGAATTCGTCCATTGCGGACGGCGATACCAGGAACTTCCGCTGGTGAGCTGCCGCCAGCCGGTTGTTTCCGGCACCGCGAGATGCCGGCCCGACCACGCGTCGGTGCTCACCAGTGGCCTGCCGCGGCCGTCCAGTGCGAACGCCGGTTCGAAGCCGTCGAGCTGAGCCCGGGCGAAAGGGCCGGGCAGGCCGCGCACTATATCCGGTGCGCGGTCCGGCAGCGGAGGGACCGAAAGGAACATCGACGGCCCTGATCAGGCGTTCGTCAGGTACTCGGGCGGCTGTTTCGCCTCCAGCACGGCGACCAGCGACCGATCGCCGACCCGCAGCCGCACCTGGTCACCGGGCCGCCGGTCGTCGATCCACCCGTCGAAGTCCTCCATGCTGTCGAAGACGACCTGATCCGCGGACCGGATAACGTCGCCCGGCCGGACCCCGGCCAGGTCAGCGGGAGAGCCGGAGCGCACTCTGGAAACCAAGATCCCGTCGCCCTCGGTGACCCCGACCGGCACGACGCCGAGGACTGCGCGGTGGCCGATCTGGTAGTTGTTCGCACTGCCGTCAAGGTGATCGGCGAGCAGTTCGAGGTGGTGTTCCCAGCCGTGTTCCCAGCCGTCCCGTTCGAAACGGCCGATGCGGTCGTCCGGGAACCCGGCGTGGGTCAGCCGGAGTGTCGCGTGTCCGTCGTCCGTCCCGGTCAGCAGCAGGGTGACCGTACTGTCCACTTGGGACTGAGCGAGTCGCAGCAGGAGGGTGAGTCGCTCAGGACGTCGCAGAGCGGTGATCCGGCCGACGTCCGCGGATGGCATGGTCAGCCCGGCGTCGTAGAACCAGCAGAACGCCGCTCCCTGCCTCTCAGGCATGACGAACCCGGCCACGCCAAGCCATCCACGTGCCGCCCCGCTGTCGAATATCTTGTCCCATACTCGTTCCGGCGTGTGGCGGAGCACTACGTCGTGGCGCACCGGGGCAGTGGTGGTTTCGCTTGCGGTCATGACATCCTTCCTTCTTCGTCTGGTTGACGGACGATCCGCGCGGTGGTCACCGTGCAGCCGGCGAACACGGCGAGCGCCGCGAAGATCCCGGCCGCGAGGAACATCGCGGCACGCAGCCCGGCCGACGCGGCGAGTACACCGCCGACCGCCGCACCGATCGGGATGGCGCCGTAGGTGACCAGCCGGTGCACACCGTTGACTCGGCCGAGCAAGTCGTCCGGTGTGTGCGACTGCCGTAGCGATACCTGCACCACATTCCGGACGGTCACCGCGAACCCGGTGAACACCACGATCGCGAACGGCATCCAGGCCGCGATCGCGAACCCCAGCAGCAGGCTGCCGGCGCAGCTGACGAGCAGGGTCACCTGGATGGTCGGCGCGGTACCGAGAAGCCGATCAATCCGTGGAGCAGCCAGACCGCCCACGAACGCGCCGACCGAGCCACAGGCAAGCAGAAGGCTGAACCCGACCGGGCCGATGCCGAAGATCTGCCCGACGAACAGGACCAGAATCGACGACTGCGCGAAGTTCGCCAGGTTGCCGCCACCGGAGAGCATGGTCAGTGAACGCAGCAGGGGTTGCCGGAGCAGCCAACGCAAGCCCTCCGCCAGGCTCGACCTGACGGTGCCGAAGGACATCGCGCGCGGATTGGGCACCCGATAGTCACCACGCATGCGACGCAGCAGGGCCGCGCTCACCAGATAGCTCAACGCATCACCGACCAGCGGGAACATCCGATGCCAGCCGAACAGGAGGCCGCCGAGCGGCGGCCCCAGAAAGTCGAGGGTCAGCGTCTGGCTGGTCATCAGCCGGGAGTTCGCCGCGCGGATCCGATCGGGATCTCGGCCGGTCATCTTCGGCAGCACCGCGACACTGCTGCTGTCGAACAGGATTCCGGCGCAGGTCAAGAGGAACGCGGCCGCCATGAGCAGCGGGATGGTGACCACGTCCGCCAGCACCGTGACCGCGAGAGCCGCGGTCAGCGCGGCTCGCACGAGGTCGCAAACCCACATGACCCGCACCCGGTTCCACGAGTCGGCGAGTGCGCCCGCCGGTAGCGCGAACAACACCCACGGAAGCCAGCGCACGGCCACTACCGCGGCGACCACTTTCGGATCGCTGGACAACGTCGCCGCCAGCAGCGGCAGCACCACCGCGGACATTCCGTCGCCCGCGTACGAGATCGTCGAGGCTCCCCACAGGTAGCGGAAATCCGGTGTGCCCCGGATGAACAACCGGTCCCTTAGCCGACCGCTTGCTTGCCTTTCGGTATTGGTCACGACGTCGCTCCGGTGGACAGCCGCTCGGCGGCGCTGATCGAAGCCGGATCGAGGTCGAGGCAGAGCCGAAAAGCGCGGCGAGCCGCGTCGGGACGGCGGAGCCGTTGAAGGCACAGGCCGGCTCGGAACGCTCCGACCGCGCCGCGGATCGTGCCGGAGCCCGCGGCCGCGAGGAACGCCTCCTGTGCCTGGTCCCAGCGCTCACAGCCGGCGAGGTAGCTACCAGCGGCGAAGCGCAGATCAGGGTCGTACGCGTCGACCCGCGTCGCAGACTCGACAATCCCGGCCGGAGCCGAGTCACATCCAGTGATCGTGTCGAGCTTCAGGAACGCCTCGATCACCAACGCGCGGTTCTCCCGCTGGTAGTGCCTTGTGAGCCCATCATGGGCAAGGTCGGCGAGCCGGTCGTCGTGATCAAGCGCGCTCCGCATCTCCTCCGCGCCGCGGCCGTGGTCATCGGCGCGCGCGGCGATCAACGCGGCAACCCGGTGCCGCCTGCTGTGGAGGAGGTGCCAGAGCCATTCCGGGCCGCTGTCCAGTCGCGCGTTCTCCCCGTCTGCACGCCGAATCCAGGTGAGCGCCGTGTTGTGGTCGTGGTGCGCCCGGGTCAGTGCGGAAGCGAGCTGAATCGCCGAGGAGACGCGCAACGCGGGGTGGTCGGCGTGCTCGGTGAGCCACTCGAAGACCCGCAACGGCGCTTTGCTCTTCCGGTCGAGCAGCCGACCGGACCGCGCGATCTCGAACGCCAGTTGCTGACCGATGGGGTCGCCTGCCCGCACGGTAACCCGGGGTACCAGTGTCGCGACCGTGTCATGAAAGCCGAGCTGTGTGAGCAGTTGGACGAGCAAGACCTGGCGGTTCGGATCCTGCTGAGACCAGTTCCGCGCGCCGACGGCCAGCAGCTGCCAATGAGAGCCACCCAACGCGGGTGACAATGAGGTCGGTATCGGGCATAAATGGTCGTCCGACCTGGACTGGCGGACGAGCTGCTCGCGGGTACCCGCAGGCGAGATGATGCTGAACCAGTTCGGTACCTTGCTTTCCATGCTCCCGGAAAGCATCGCGGCCAGCAGCGATGCATGCCGGGCGCGGACCGGAGCCTCCGCCGAATCGCTCAACTCAAACCATGGTGCCCAACGGCGGCGCAACGTGGCAGTGTCCAGGATGTCAGGGGGTGGGAAGACGATTTCGCGAATCGGAATGGCCGAGTTCCTCCGATAATGAACGCGCTCCATTTCACGCCCCTTCAGATGTCGCCGTCAGCGGACGGGTCTTCGCATCGAATTCCGGGTCGGCGGTCACAACCGTGTCCACCGACCCGGAATCTGCGACTACTGATCGTTGCGCCGGCGCGTCGACCGACGCGAAGGATCAGTACTCCTTCTCCCCGAGGACGTCGAAGTCCGTCTGCTCGATGTCCAGCTCAAAGGTGTTCTCCATGGGTAGCACCTCCTTCGGTTCGCCGGGCGTGATTCCCGTTTCGGGAACAATGGAAATATTGCGCGACGGCGGTCTATTTCAGGTCTATCGGGCGGGACATCCGGCAGCGACGGACTTCGGTACACCCCCGAAGACGGATAGCGACAGTTCCACGGAATCCAGCCACGGCGCTTGCCGCAGGATGTCCTGATGCAATTCGCGCAGCTCGGCGCAGGGCGCGAGGCCGAGCTCGGCGTCAAGGAGAGCGCGGACCCTGGTGAACGCCGCCAACGCCTCAGCCTGGCGGCCGCTCTGGTAGAGACTGAGCATCAGCAATCCGTGCAAGCTCTCGATCAGAGGGTGATCAGCGATGATCTGACGAAGCCCTACTACTGCCGGCGCGGCCGCTCCGGTGGCGATCCTGGCCCTGGCGAGTGCCTGCTGGGCGACGAGCCGCAGTTCGGTCAGCCAGCTCGTGTGGACCTCGGTGGGCCGGGCTTCCAGACCGGCGAACGGAAGGCCACGCCACAGTCGGCAAGCACTTTCGAGATCGGCCAAAGCAGCGGCTGGTTCCCCTTTGCTCAGCGCGTCCGTGCCCGCCAGCACCTGGTCCTCGAACAGAAGCATGTCGAGTTCTTCACGGCCGAGGTTGATCCGGTAGCCGCCGCGACAGGTCTCGATCACCTCGCGACCTTCAGCCTGAGAAGCGAGCGCACGCAACTGCCAGATATAGGTCTTGAGACTGCCTGCCGCGGACTTCGGCGGTCGCTCACCCCAGATCGTGTCGATCAACTCGTCGGATCGAACCCAGTTCCCGTTGTCCACCAACAGAGTGACCAAGAGCACCTGCTTCTTCTTCGACGATATAGCCACCAAATTCCCTTTAGTGGGAACAAAATCAACCCTGCCAAGGACGCGGAACAGCATTCGGACCCCCACCGGATAGTCGCACCGTGATCGACTGGACACTAGATTCGGTCGCCATCGAAGTGGTATCGGCGGCACGATCTTCCCTGACCTGCCGACCCGGATGATTCCGCCCCGGCATGATCGACGGCGGGCTCGAGCCGCCGCTGATCACCCCAGTCCGTTCGTCCAGGGGTCGTCGTGATTGTTGAACTGCTCGGATGCGCGCGCACTGCGAACTCGGTTTCAGCAGAGGCCGTTCTGTTCCGTCGTTCGTGCGGTCACACGCTCCGCGGCCAGGCGCGATCCGCGAAATTTCGGGTCGCCAAGCCGATGCCGGTCTTCGGCACGAGCATGGCCGCGATGAGGACCGCGACCGAAGTCGCGCTCGCGCCCTGGCGACGATCACGATGACACCGTCCGTCCATCGCCGTCGCGGCCCATCACCCGCCCCGTGCCGTGTCGCCCGGCGCTCGAGGAGTTCGGGGGCGAGGACGCGCATGTAGCCGGGCCCGATGCCGACCAGTCCCCCGGCGGCGACGCTCCACGATGCCGTCGCCATCCTCGAGCTAGTTGTCAGTAACCCATTTCGCTCGCACCGTGCGCATCAGCAGGCGTGAGCGTTCCGCTCCGAGGCCGAATCATCGCATCAGGCCTTCCGCTGAGATGGGACGTTGGTGCTCCTCGCGATGACGACGGTCCACCTCGACGGCTTGCTCGACCCGTACGTCGTCGAGCTTCGACAAGCTTGACCACGCCGCAGACGGTGCGGACGAGTCGATCACATGAGGCTGCGAATCCGTGGGAGCTTCGGTAGTCGCAGGGCTAACGTAGAGGTGCGGCGACGCCAGCAGGCCAGCATTTTGCTCGACAGGTGGAGTCGCGGAAGCAAGCTCACGAAGTAGCGCTGGGCCGACGTCGGCCCAGCCGATCAACAGGAGCGGGCCGACCGCATCAAACAGTGCCCGGCCGATCTCACCCGCGATGAGCGGTTCAGCCACGCTCAATGCCAGCGCGACGAAGCTCGAGACCGACAGCAGACGACGCGCCGGCCGGATCACCTCGGCAGAGGCAGGCGCGACTAGCGAGGCGACCCAGCCGGGTACGCCCAGCCGGAGACCGAACGCCAGGACGTTGCCGAACCCAAAACAGGAACGTCAACCCCACGATGACACCGACGATTACCGTCACCAGCTGCAGAACAACGTCACGCTCGACCGGAAACCAACAGCTTTAGCAGACACGAAGTAACTCCTCGTAACCAGCATTCCAAGATCAACTGGCGATACTCAGGCGACCTGAACGCGCCGCAACGCGTTCGAAGCCGCCCCAACGAGGAGGAACGAGAGACCGTGGGCCTGCAGAAACAGGGGAAATGCCTGGTCAGGAGCTAGTTCGATCTTCCCTGACACGGAAGAGGTCACTGGTTCAATCCCAGTATCGCGCACCACCTGTTTTCACAGGACTGAAGCCCTGTCTCTCTTCGGAGAGGCAGGGCTTCAGTCGTTCAAGGACGATGAAATGGCGATGGTCCTCGGAGCGGTCTCCAACTGCCTCGGCCGACCAGGTGCTGTGGCTGTGCCGTCCTTCGTGGAGGGTGAACGTCGGCAGGATCGGCTGAACCACTTCCGCAGACCGCGTGTGTTCAGCATCACTACCGCCCCACGCCGAGCGCCAATAGCGGTTGAGGAAGCTCGACCGATCCAGGTGTACGTCGAAGGGGCCACGGGCAGCGGGCACGACACCCGACAGTTTTGCAGTAAACACCAACTTCGTGTTCACCATGTCGAGCCTGGTGCAGTGGCAGATCGCCGCCAACTGCTCGCGCGGCAATCGGACCACACCTATTCGCTCACGTTCAACGTTCCGGTCAGTCCGGTGAGTTCGAGCACCCGACGAACAACTCTGGAGGGAACGACCTCGAGGTCGATACTCGAGGCAGTACAGATACGGGAAAGTGCGACCAGCACGGTGAGGCCGGAAGAATCGCAGAAATTCACACCGGTCATGTCGATCACCACCGCGCGCGGACCCGCGTCCAGACACTCGCCGACTTTGTCGCGAAGCTGCGGACTGGTCACCAGATCGACGTCACCAGTGACCACGACCGTGATGACGGAGGACGTCTGCCCTGTCGTGGTCATGGACAGTGGCGAAGACTTGTCCGCTCCGGTGTTCGCACCCATATAAGAACCCTACAAAGCGGAGAAATGGACCGCAACCGAATGGCCCTTCGAATAATTCGCCGTGACCGAAAAAATTCTCGAAGATGGCACTCTACCGACGCCGGAAAGAAAGAACGGCGATGTCGTCCTCCGCGTCGTGACCGAACTCCTTCAGCAGTTTGTCGCACAGCGTGTCGAGATCGGCATCGGAGGTGACGGTCGCGGCAAGGGCCGCCAATCCATCATCGATATCGACACCGCGTCGTTCGAGAAGACCGTCGGTGACCAAAAGCGTCAGCGATCCGAGCGGCAGATCGAACTTGGTCGATTCGGGACGCGCGATACCGGCGCCGAGCAGAGGCCCGCTGACATCGAGGTAGCGGGTGCCGGTGTGGTCCGCCACCAACGGCGGGATGTGCCCCGCGCACGCCACTTCGGCAGCGCCGCTCTCGGGGTCCACGAGCATGAGGCAGGCGGTGGTGAGGCCGTCGGGGTGGAATCGCATCAACATCGCGTCGAGCCGGTCGAGGATCTGGACCAGGCCATGTCCCTCGGCGGCGTAGGCACGCAGCGCGTGCCGCACTTCGCCCATCACCGTCGCGGCCTTGATCGAGTGGCCGCAGACGTCGCCGACAGCGATGAGCAGCCGGCCGTCGAGGTCGGTCACCTCGTAGAAGTCACCGCCGATTTCCGCATGGTTGGAAGCGGGCTGGTAGCGAGCCGCCATCGGCAGCCGGCTGTTGCTCGGCAGCCGACGGGGAAGCAGGCTTCGCTGGAGAGTGACGGCGAGATTGCGCTCCTCGTTCAAGGTCCGCATGGCGTTCGCGGCCAGCGCGGCCACCTGACCGAGCTGGATGAGCAGGTTGCGGGCCTGTTCGGTCGTGGCCACCGCCTCATCGACCGCGATACAGATCGTGGGGGCGTCGACCTTGAACCGGGAAAGCACGATCGTCGAGCTCCGGCCGGCGCGCCAGCCGGGCCGTTGCCCGTCGCTGATGACCGTGCGCGCTTCCGGGGGGAACCCGACATCGATCAGGTCGTCGAGGGCGGACTCCGCCCCGGCGCCCACTGATGTTTCGCCCCCGGAAACAGTTGCCACCCGGGGAACGCCCAGCGGGGTCGTGGTCAGCGCCGCCGCCGGTACTTCGAAGATAGCCGCCGCTCCCCCGGCCACCGCGGTGAGGAAATCGTCGAAGGTGGTGGCCGAATTGATCGCCAGTGTGGCCTCGGTGAGTTTCGTGAGTCTGCCGGCCAGATGCTCCGCGTCCGCGCGGGCGCGGTGGTAGCGCAGCGCCGACTCGACCACGGCGATGAGTTCGGCCGGATCCACCGGCTCCACGACGTACCCGTCGGCGCCGTGGTTGAGGCCGTCGGTCCGGTCGTCCGGTTCGATGGCGGTGGCGGACATGTGGATCACCGGGATCGCCGCGGTCTCCGGATCGGCCTTGATCCGCGCGCAGACCTCGAAACCGCTGACGTCGGGCAGATGCACGTCCAAGAGGACCAGGTTCGGCTGCTCGGCCGCGAGCGTTTCCAGCGCTTCGGCACCTGTCGCCGCCTCGACGACGCGGTATCCCTTGCGCCGCAACCAGCTTCCCGCGAGGTAGCGGTTCGCTTCCATATCGTCGACGACGAGGATCGTCGCCACGGGAACGTCACCTGTCACCGGTTTCGACATCATGCCCTCCGCACCACGGCGAACGCCTCGCCGACTGCAAGCCTGACGGTTTCGGGGGAGATCTGCGATTTGAGCAGCAATCCCGCGCGCAATCCGGCCGCCGTGAGATCCAGCCCTCCCGGTACGGCCGAGGTGACCACCACGACGGGCACGTCGCGCGACTCGGGTTTCGCCCGCAGCACGGTGAGAACCTCGCGGCCGTTCATCCCCGGCATGACGAGATCGAGGAACAGCACGTCCGGCCGGGAGGCCGCGAGCAGCGCCAACGCCTCGCGGCCGTCGGTGGCGTACTGGATCTCGCGGGCGAACGTCGTCACGTGCCGGGTGAACTCCTCACGGAACACCGGGTCGTCGTCGACGACGAGCACTTCGCCGAGGTCGGTGATGTCGTCACCGGGCGGGCGGAGAGGCAACCGCAGCTCCACGGTGGTCCCCTGGCCGGGCACACTGCTCAGGCGCATGTCGCCGCCGAGGATTTCGGCGAGTTTCCTGGCGTAGGACAGGCCGAGGCCGGTCCCGCCCGCCTTCGCCTGAAGTTTGTTCCTGACCTGGTAGAACTCTTCGAAGACCCGCTCGACCTGGTCTTCGGGGATACCGATCCCGGTATCGGTGACGGTGAAGCGGACGTGATCGTCGTCCTCCGCGGTGACGGTCAGCTCGACCTGGCCCCGCTCCGTGAACTTCACGCTGTTCGAGAGGACGTTGCGGAGAATGCGGACGAGCATCGTCTCGTCGGTCAGGATGGTGTCCACGCCGGGTTCGGCGACCCGTAGCTCCACCTCGTCGGGCACTGTCGACCGCAGCACGCCTCGCAGGTGCAGGACGATCGCGCGCAGGTCCACGGGCGCGAGCTGCGGTACCAGCCTTCCCGACTCCGCCTTGGCCGTGTCGAGCAGTTCGTTGACCAGCGCCAGCAGGGTCTCGCCCGAATCGTTGATCAGCCGCACCTGGCGGCTCTGCTCGGGGGAAAGCGGATCGGGACCACCCGCGTCGAGCAGCCGCGCGAGACCGACGATCGAGTTGACCGGGGCGCGCAGTTCGTGGCTGATGTTGGACCAGAAGCGGGTTTTGGCGTCGTTGACGGCGGCCAGCTGCGTCGACTTCTCGTTCAGATCCGCGTAGAGGGCGACGACGCCGCGGTTGGTCTCTTCGAGTTCGTCGGAAAGCTCCTTGTAGAGGGCCACCACGCCCTGGTTGGTCTCCTCGAGTTCGTCGTTGAGCCTGACCAGTTCCTGCTGCTTGCGCTCCAGGTCGCCGAGGGCGGTGAGCAACTCCTGATTCTGGGCGCGCAACTCGTCCAGCGGGCTGACGACGTCGCTGGCGGAGAGCCGTTTGCGCAACGTCGCCGGAGACACCGTCAGCGCGGGCAGAGCCGCCAAGGCGCCCTTCGACATCACGACGCTGCTTCGGTCGTCCTCTTGTCCTGTGACCACCTCGTCCATCAGCCGGGTCGCTGTCGCGTGGCTCAAGCTGAGCAGTTCGGTCGCGGACGGGCCGGACCACGAGAACTCGATGTCCAAGCTCGGCGCCGACGTGGACCTCAGAGCGAAGACCACCGAGACCTCGACGCCGCTCCGGACCAGATCCCGCCCCACGTCGCTGAGGGCGGTCGCGACGCGGACCTGGTCCTGGGTGTCCAGCCCGAGCGCCTTCGCGACCTCACGACCGTGCTGCCGGACGGTGAAGACGTCGGGCTCCCCGCTGATCACCATGCGGAGGAGTTCGTTCGGGCTTCGTCTCGGAGTCATGGGCCGGGCCTGGCGACGAGGACGCTCGCGTCGTCCCGGTGGACGCCGGCGTCACGCAGCAGCACCGACGCGATGACCAGTGGAGTGCTGGAGAACAGCCTCGGCCAAGTCTCCGCGGACCACTTCCCGGTCAGCCCGTCGCTGTGCAGCACCACGGTCGCACCAGCCGGGAGCGCATGGTCGAACGCGCGAATGGTCCGGGCCTGGTACCCGGCGATGCCGGGAACGGAGATCATGCCGCTTTTCCGGTTCTCGGCGACGACGCAGGCGGCGATGTTGCCCAACCCGGCGAAGCGGACCCGCCCCCCGGCGGGATCCAGATCCGCGACCGCGACTGCCCCTCCCCTGCTGCCCCGCAGGGCGGCGTGGATCGCGGCGACGACCGCTTCGGGCGGTTCGCCGGAGGGCCGCTCACAGAAGGTCGCGACCGCGGCGCGGGAAGCGGCGGCGGCCAGCGGTCCGTGCCCGGAGCCATCGCACATCATCAGGCGCATCCGGCCGTCCGCCCGCATCACGGCATAGGCGTCACCGCAGATCTCTTCACCTTCGATCGGCCTGGTCAGCCCGGCGGCGTCGTCGGCGGCCAGTTCGGACGGCGACTCCTTCGACGCGTGGAATCGGGCGGTGATGACCGTGCCTTGTCCCGGTTCGGACAACGCGGTCACGACGTCGGCGAGCCGGTGCACCGCCCCGAGACCGACACCGAGCGTTCCCGCCGTGGAGCGGCCGTCTTCGATCGCCGAGGCCAAGTCGGCGATTCCGGGCCCTCGGTCGATGGCGACGACCTCGACGGCGGCGTGAGCGGTCGCCCGGACCGATCGCACCACCAGCGTTCCCTGATCGGCGTGCCGATCCAGGTTGGTGGCGAGTTCGGTCACCACGATGCCGATCTCGGCGACCCGGTTCTCCCCGAAGCCCAGCTGCCGGGCCAGCGCGGTCGCCGCTCTGCGTGCCTGCCCGGCAGCGGTCGGCTCGTCCACCCGCACCCAGGCGACGTCGTCGGTCACCGGCAGGCAGAAAGCGCCGATCATCGCGACCACTTCACCACGGTCACGTCGGTCCCCCTGCCCGCTTCGGTGTCCAAATCGAATTCGTCGACGAGCCGGCGCGCGCCGCTCAGCCCGAGACCGAGCCCCTTGCCACTGCTCCAGCCGTCCGCGAGAGCCAGAGTGATGTCCGGGATCCCGGGTCCGTCGTCGTGGAAGACGGCCTTCACCCCGGAGCGGCGGCCGTCACCGACGACCTCGATCCTCGCCACGCCACCCCCGCCGTAGACAAGGGTGTTGCGGGCGAGTTCGCTCGTCGCCGTCACGAGTTTGGTCTGATCGACCAGGGAGAGCTTGATCTTCTGAGCCAGCGCCCGGACGAACTGCCGGACCCGGACGACGTCTTCGTCCGTGACGATCGGGATTTCCTCCACCACGCCGGCGGAGGTCATCTCGCCCCCGGCGGGAGATCGTCGTCGGGCTCGGCGAATCCGCGTTTGGCGGCCGTGAGACCGCGCAAGATCGCCATCCCCCGGTCGAGGTCCAGCGCCGTCCGTACGTCGCCCAGCGTCAGGCCGAGTTCCACCAGCGTGATCGCGACCGCGGGCCGCATGCCGACCACGACGGTGTCCGCGTCGAACAACCGCGAGAGCGAGGCGATGGTGGCGAACATGCGGCCGATGAAGGAGTCGACGATCTCGACCGCCGAGATGTCGATCACCACCCCGGACGCCCCGGACGAGCTGATCTTCTCGGCGAGGTCCTCCTCCAGCGCGAGGACCGTCTGGTCCTGCAGATCGACCTGGATGGAGACCAGGAGGACGTCACCGATCTTGAGAATCGGAACCCGGTCCATCAGGACAGCCGCCTGGTCTGCTGCCGCACCAGGTCGACGCCTTCGCGGCGCAGGGCGTGCCGCAGCGCGTCGGCCAGCGACGCCTTCGTCGTGATGTCGCCGAACTCGATCCCGAGCGCGACGATCGTCTGAGCGATCTGGGGCCGGATCCCGGAGATGGTGCACTCGGCGCCCATCAGCCGCGCCGCGACGACGGTCTTCAGCAGGTGCTGAGCCACCTGGGTGTCGACGGCGAGGACACCGGTGATGTCGATGATCGCGTGCTCGGAATTGGTCTCGACCAACGTCTGGAGCAGCTTCTCCATGACCACCTGGGTCCGGGCGGAGTCGAGGGTGCCGACCAACGGCACCGCGAGGACGCCTTCCCACAGCTTCACGACCGGGGTCGTCAGCTCCAGCAGCTGCTCGGACTGCTCCGCGATGATCGCCTCGCGGGCGGCCGCGTACGACTCGAAGGTCCACAGCCCCAACGCGTCCAGGAGACCGGAGAACGTCATCAGCTGGCGGAACACCACCGGATCGTCGTTCTGCTCGGTCAGCTCGAACACCGCGCGCTTCAACGCGAAAACACCGGAAGCCGTCTCCGAAGGGGTGAATCCCTGGCGGGCACGAGTACGGGAGATCTCAGCGAGAAACGCCTTGATTTCACCGTACTCGTCGCGGTCGAGGTTGTCGCCACCTTCCTTTACGACAGGCATCAAAGTTGTGAAGAGTTCACCAAGTTCGCGGGTGAGCTCGGCCGTCGTGATCCGTCCGCGCATGCCGGCACCCGCCAGCTCGACCCATCGGGTGATCAATCGGTCGGCGTTCTCTCGCAGCAACTCCGAAAGTCTCTGTGCCTGCTCGTCATCGGCAGCCATCCCGGGGCCTCCCTAGCCTCGCAGTATCTCCGGCGAACCTTAGCTTGCTGATCGCCACCGCCGACGTCGCGGTCACGGGTGATGTCACGGTGTCCGGTTCGAACGGATCGCCGTCGACGGACGCCGAAGCCGCTGGGCCATCCGGCGGCAGCCTGAGGAGCCCGGGCTTCGTGACAGGTGAGGCGTTCGCCGCACCAAGGAAGATTTCCCGGCATTCCGACAGGAAGCTGCACGACGAGCTTTCTCGCCCTGCCCCGGAAGTACTCCGCCGGCACACCACTGAACCGGCGGAGCCCGGGGCCACGCTCGGATGTCTTGAGGGGCAAAGCAAAGGTGGCGTCTTCGCGGGCGGATCGGTGGTGGGCCGAGGGTGTCCTTCGCCGCGTCCGATGCCGTGCGGCCGTGTCGCGAAAGTCCCCGGTCCATGACTGTCCGAAGAGGACATACTTTCGTCTCGGTGATCAGCGACTTTGGACAGCGCCGCCCGGGCACAGCCGAAGGGCCCCTTACCCGCATCGCACGCAACGATCGCGGTGGTCAACGCCGTCGGCGCCTCCTTGTCTTGAAGGCCACCACGCCCACCACGGCGAGGACGGCCACGGTCACCCACACCACGGTGGGCACACCGAACAACACGCCGGCGGCACTCAGCAGGGATCCGATCAACATGGGTGGTACTCCTTCGATGGTCACTATCGCGACGGCTCAACCCTTGATGACGACGCTACGAAGACCGCCCGGGTGTGTCGTCGGTTCGCGGTAGGAACCGCGGTGGAGATTTCCCAGGCAGATCTCCACCCCGTCTCCACCTCCGGCACCAGGACACCCTGCCCGGAAACCGGTTAGCGTCACCGCCGATCGCTTCAGTGACCGCACGGGATCAGGGAGGGTGTGATGGCGAGCATGCATGCCGCATCGGCGCCGGCAGTGCGCCAGGACGGTGACCGATGACCGACGTCCTGATCGCGGGTGCCGGACCCACCGGGCTCACGCTGGCCATCGAGCTGGCCCGCCGGGGCGTCGACGTGCGCATCGTCGACCGAGCCGGCGAGCACTTCCCCGGTTCGCGCGGCAAGGGGCTCACCGCGCGCACCCAGGAGGTGCTGGACGACCTCGGTGTCGCCGACGAGGTGCTGCACCACGGGTTCCGGCACCTGCCACACCGGCGGTACCTCGACGGCGACCTGGTTGCCGAGGCCGACCCGCACGCCCGGCGGGCACCCACACCGGATCGGCCCTACGACGGCGGGCTGCTGATCCCGCAGTGGCGGATCGAGCGGATCCTGCGCGCGCGGCTCGCCGAGGACGGCGTGCGGGTGGAACTGGCCGCGGGCGTCGCCGAGTTCAGCCAGTCCGCGAACGGTGTGCATGCGGTGCTGGACACCGGCGAGCGGGTGGCCGCGCGCTACCTGGTCGGCTGTGACGGCGGCCGCAGCACCGTGCGCAAGGCACTCGGCGTGCGCTTCGAGGGCGAGAGCAGGGAGCAGGCCATGCTGCTCGGGGACGTAGAGCTCAGCGGGCTCGAACCGGACGCCTGGTACCAGTGGACCGTCCGCAGTCGCGGGTTCCTGGCCCTGTGCCCGTTCCGCCACGAGCGGACCTGGCAACTGCAGGCCGTACCGTCCCGCGACTTCGGCGCGGAGGGCGGCCTCCCCGAACCCTCGCTGCCGTACTTCCGGCGGATCGTGGACGATCTCGCCGGCGGGCACGGCATCCGCCTCTCGAAGGCAAACTGGCTGTCCACGTACCGGGTGAACGTGCGGATGGCCGACCGGTTCAGGGTGGGCAGGGTGTTGCTGGCCGGCGACGCGGCGCACGTGCATCCGCCGTCCGGCGGCCTCGGCATGAACACCGGCGTCCAGGACGCGTACAACCTCGGCTGGAAGCTCGCCCTGGTGTGTTCCGGCGCGCGGCAGACGCTGCTGGACAGCTACCAGGAGGAGCGGCTCCCTGTCGCCGCGTGGACACTCGGCGTGAGTGACGAGGGTCTGCGCAGGGTCGCGGAGCGGTTCGCCGACGGCGGCAGCCCGGACATCGCGGACGGCGCACCCCCGGACGGCCAGCAGCTCGGGCTCGGCTACCCGGCCAGCTCGCTGTCCGTCGACGGCGACGCCGGGAATGGACCGCGAGCCGGTGATCGTGCGCCCGACGCGCCCTGCGTCGACAACTCCGGCACGCCACGACGGCTGTTCGACGCCTTCCGCGGCCCGCATTTCACCCTGCTCGGCTTCGGCGATTCCTGCGCCGGTCCACTGCAGGACGCCGGCACCGTCCACCGTGGACTCGTCAAGCCGGTGTCCGTCGGCGCGCCGGGCAGCGGTGCCGATCTGGAGGACGTCGAGGGGCACGCGCGGACCGCGTACGGCGTCACCGGGGACACCCTCGTCCTGGTGCGGCCCGACGGCTATCTCGCGCTGCGCGCGCCCGGAGCGAGCAGGACCGCCGTGCGGGACTACCTGGACCGGGTCGGCGTCAGCCGGAGCGCCTGACCGTCGCGGCGACGATGTCGGCGACCTGGTTGGGTTGATCGGGCGCACAGCTGATCAACAGCCGGGCGGTGTGCGCGATGTGGTCACGCAGCAGCTCCTGCGCGCGTTCGGCGTCGTGCGCGAGCACGGCGTCGAGCAGTGCTCGATGCTCGGCGGCGACATCGCGGCCGGGTTCGTTGCCGAGGGACACCGACCACTGCCGGTACAGCTCGGCCTCCTGCCGCAACGACCGTGCCGCGTCGAGCAGCCGCTGGTTGCGGCAGCCGGCCAGCAGCGCGTGGTGGAAGGCCGCGTGTGCCTGCGACCACTCGTCGGACAGGTGGTCCGGATCGGCCGGGTCACGATACGGCGCGCGTTCCAGAAAGTGGTGCGCGGCAACGGCATCGGCCTCCCAGCGGGTGTCGCCTTCCCGCACCGACAGCCCCAGTACCAGGGACTCGATCTCCGCCCGCGCCTGTGTCAGTTCGGCCAGATCCTGATGGGACAGCGGCCGGACCAGGTACCCCTGACGCGGCCTGGCCACCACCAGCCCTTCGGCGACCAGCCTCGTCAGCGCCTCGCGGGTGGCACCGACGCTCACTTGGTAGCGGTCGGCCAGGTCCGGAAACTTGAGCCGGCCGCCCGGAACCAGCCGACCGGCGAGGATGTCGGCGCGTAACGCCTGGTGGATGCCGTCGGTGCGGGTCGCTCCGCCGCTCTTGGTCATGCCCTCCAGCCTAGCACTTTACGAATCTGGGTTGAACTTTCGAAAGTTTGGGGTTAGTTTCGAATTATCCCAAGATCCCCTGAGCCGCACGAGAGGTCGTGCACGGCCGGATCCCGAAAGGTGCAGTCATGAAACTGGCCAATGTGGACGGGCGCGCGGTCCTGCTGACCGCCGACAACACCGGAATCGACGTCGAAACCGCGTCGGCCGGCAAGTTCGGCCCCGGTCTCGTGTCCGTTTACGAGAACTGGGACGGGTTCCGGGCCTGGGCGCGACAGCCGCCCGCCGAACCCGGCGTCGTCTTCACCCGCGCGCAGCTGGGCTCCCCTTCCCCTGCCCCGCGGCAGATCGTCGCGATCGGCCTGAACTACGACGCCCACGCCGCCGAGTCCGGTTTCCAGGCACCGGAAGGACTTCCCCCGACGTTCACCAAGTTCGTCTCCGCGCTGACCGGCCCCGACGCGGAGGTCGTGCTACCGGCCGGTGGCGACGTGGACTGGGAGGTGGAACTCGTCGCCGTCATCGGACGGACCGCCACCCGAGTCGCGGAATCCGACGCGTGGGACCACGTCGCCGGGGTGACGATCGGAC
This sequence comes from Amycolatopsis sp. lyj-90, assembly GCF_046549035.1. NCBI lineage: Bacteria > Bacillati > Actinomycetota > Actinomycetes > Pseudonocardiales > Pseudonocardiaceae > Amycolatopsis > Amycolatopsis sp. lyj-90. The sequence continues at coordinate 6,986 of NZ_JAJPWP010000004.1, read as the reverse complement.
AGGACCTCTCCGAGCGCGTCACGCAACTGGCCGGCCCCGCCCCGCAGTTCAGCCTGGGTAAGTCCTTCCCGAACTTCGCGCCGGTCGGGCCGTGGCTGGTCACGCCGGACGAGCTGGCGAACCGGGACGACCTGGCGCTCGGCTGCGCGGTCGACGGCGAGACCGTGCAGGACGGGCGCACCCGCGAACTGATCTACCCGGTCGCCAGGCTGGTATCCGCGCTGTCGCGGACCATCACCCTGTATCCGGGCGATCTCGTCTTCACCGGGACCCCGGCGGGCGTGGGCATGGGCCGCACGCCGAAGCGGTTCCTGCGAGCAGGCGAACACCTCGTCAGCTGGATCGAAGGCATCGGTGAGATGCGCCAGACCTTCGTCACCGCACAGGAGGACTGACATGGGCATGCACCGCCTCACCCAGGTCACCATGGGTGTCCCGAACGTCGCGGAAACCATCGCCTACTACTCCGAGTTCGGGCTCACCCACCTCGATGATGGGGTATTCAGCACTCGCGAAGGCGGCGAGCAGTTGCGGGTCCGGCACGCCGCATCACGACGATTGCTCCAACTCGGGGTGGGGGTCGACGATGCCGACGACATCGCACGGGCCGCGTCACAGCTGGATCGCCTCGGCGTGGCAGGCGGCACGGACGGCACCGCGGTCACCGCGATCGAGCCGGTCTCCGGGTTCACCGTCCGCGTCGAAATCGCGCCGAGAATCGTGCAACGGCCCGTCCCGGCCACGCCCTACAACGGGCCCAGCCGCATCGAGCGGTTCGGCCGCGCGCCCGGAGTGCTGCGCGAGGACCCGATCCGGCCCAAGAAACTCGGCCACTGCGTGGTGGGCACGACCGATCTCGAAGCCACCATGGGGTTCTTCACCGAGGGACTCGGTTTCAAGGTCAGCGACTACATCGGGAACAAGGGCGCCTTCATGCGCTGCTCGGTCGATCACCACAACGTGCTGGCGCTCGCGGCACCGGTGAACTTCCTCCATCACACGTCCTGGCAGGTCGACGACATCGACGACGTCGGACGAGGCGCGGCGGCGATGCTGACAGGCAACCCCGAGCGACATGTCTGGGGCCTCGGCAGGCACCACGCGGGATCCAACTTCTTCTGGTACCTCAAGGATCCGGCGGGCAACTTCAGCGAGTACTACGCCGACATGGACTGCATCCCCGAGGACGAGATCTGGACCCCGGAAGTCTTCGAGGGTGCCCAAGGCCTGTTCAGCTGGGGCCCGCCACCGCCACCGTCGTTCCTGGAACCGGACGACCTCGCCGCGCTCATGACCGGACAACACGCACCCTCCCGGTGACCTCGTAACTGATCAGCAAAGGAGAAAGTCATGCCAGTGGAACTGTATGTCCCTCAAATCCCGGACAACCTGAACATCCGGTTCGTCGAAAACCACATCGTCATCGACCGCCCGGCACAGGCCGTCTACGACTGGGTGACCACCTGGTCGAACCTGCCGAAATGGCTGCCGATGGCCCTCGGCACCGAGGTGCGACGCGGCACCGAAGGCGTCCCCGCCGAGATGGGCGACGTACTGCTCGAGACCATCCGGCCGGAACTGAACGAGAAGCCGAAGCTCTACACAGTGGTGGCGCGGGTCCCCGGCAAGCTGTGGACGGTGGTCGGCAGGGACGTGCTCGACGACGGCTCCCTGGCCCCGGCGATGCACGCGATCGCCACCTTCACCACGTTCGACCTCGGAGACGGAACGACCCTGTTCTGCCGCCTGTTCGAACGACTGATCCCGGACACCGAGCCCCCCGGCCCGCATCCGGTCGAGGACCCGGCCCGCATCCAGCCCGGCCTGGAACTGATCAAGGCGCACCTCGATGGCACGGCCGGCTGACGCCGGATGTGGACCGGGAACGTTGTCCAGTTGCGTCGGGCTCCCCGAAACGTGGTCCGTTCTGGCAGCCTCGGCTTGGTCGGCTTCAGACGCTTTCCGGCTTCGGGATCGGGACACACGGGAAACGATCGGTGTCGACCGTCGTCTCCTTGGTCGGCCCGCAGAGCTGGAGACCTTCGGTGTCCGCGCCGTCCTCCAGACTGAAACCGACCACGCCGATCGCGGTTTCACCCCGGTCGATGTCCCTGCCCATCAGGGAGTCCGCCGACCAACTGGCGTCGCGCCACGTCTTGTCCGCGACTTTGGTTTTGAGGTCGCTGGCGGGGTATGCCTCGGTGAAGCAGTACTGAGGGACTTCTTTCGGCTGGTACGGGTCGCACGTTTTTCCGGCCGTGTTGCGGTGACGGAGCTGCAGATACTTGATCTTGGCTCGCTGCACGCCACGATCGGCAAGCTCTCCGGTCGCAGCCACATACACCGCGACGTAGTGCTTTCCCGCCTTCGCCGACACGCCGGCCAGTTCGGGCGTCCAGACGACGTCGACGGCCTTGACCTGTATCGCCAGGTCAAGGCCCGGTTCCGTGGTGACGAGGGCCTGACCGGGGAAGTCGGCGAACCGCGTGTATTTCGGGCCCGACTGGGCCGTGGCCGAGCTGTCGAACGGTGTATCGCCGGTGGTCGCCGCCGTGTCGGTGCCGCCGCCGTCACCGGAACACGCGGTGACCAGCAGAACAAGTCCCGCGGCGAGCACGGGAAAGAACCGAGTCGACATGTGACACACTCCCTCAGATCGATGTGACATTGTAGCAGTCAGTGTCACTCCGACGCGTGCGGGACCTGCGCGGTTCCCCCGTCTTCGCCCGGCTGAAGATGTGTCCGACCGAAGGCCGGGCAGTACTGTCCACTCAGGACAGTCGTCACCTCGGGCAGCTTCCGTTCCTGCGCGACGTCCGCGAGCCCCGCATGACCTGCTAGGCGGACCGGCCACCGGCGGTGGCGAGAACCAGCACCGCTCCGGCCGCGAATACCCCACCGAGCCACATCACCGCGGTGGTCCCGGCTGCGTCCGTGGCCAGCCCGCCGACCAGCGCTCCCACCGCGATCGCCGCGTTGAACACTCCGGCGAACAGACCCGACGTCGCTTCACGAGCCTCCGGCGCGGCCGCCAGCATCCATGCTTGCGCGGCCACCGAGACACCGCCGTACGCCAGGCCCCAGACCACCAAGAGCGCCACGGCCGCCAGTGTGGTCAGCCCCAGGAGCGGAACCAGCGCCATCGTCGCCGACAAAGTCCCGCCGAGCACCAGCAAGGTCACCCGTGGTGATCGCGCCGCTCCCGCGCCCGAGGCGAAATTGCCCGCGACCCCGAAGATCCCGTAGACCAAAAGGAGCGTCCCGATCTGCCCCGCGCTGACCCCGGACACCTTTTCCAGTACCGGCCGGACATAGGTGTACGCGGTGAAATGCCCGATGACGAGCAGCGTCACCACGATCAGGCCGAGGCGCACCCGCGGCACACCGGCCAGCCGCAGCATCGCGCCCAGGCGAACGGCCCCTTCCGTCGGCAACGACGGCAGTGACATCACCAAGGCGGCCACTACCACCAGTGAAAGGCCGCCGGCACCTACGAAAGCCATCCGCCAGCCGACCAGTTCCCCGAGATAGGTGCCTGCCGGTACACCCAGCACGGACGCCACGGCGATTCCGCTGAAGATCAGCGAAGTCGCGGATCCGACCGACCGCGGTGGAACCAGCCGCACAGCCAGGCTCGCGGCGATCGCCCACACTCCGCCCATGCCGATCCCGACCAGGACTCGGGCGACCAGCATGACGCCGTAGCCGGGCGACCACGCTGCCAGGAGATTCCCTACCGCCAGCAGCGCCGTCAACGCGCACAGCACGGCCCGCCGGTCGAGATTCCCGAGCGCCGGGATCAGCAGGGGTGCGGAGACGGCCGCGACCAGACCGGTGACCGTGAGCGTCAGACCCGCCATACCCTCGGTGACCTGCAGGTCGCGGCTGATGGGGGTCAGCAAACCCACCGGCAGCATTTCCGAGGTGACCACGGTGAAGGTCGCCCCGGCGAGCGAGACCACCGCCGGCCAGCCCTTTTTCCTCTGTTCGGTTTCCCTTGTCGTCACGTGTTCCAGGCAACCTTCGTCCGCTGCCGGGAACAACGGCCGATGTCTCATCCTTCCATGAGCGGGACTAATGGATCCACGGAAGGAGAAGACCGATGAGCGGCCTGGAGATCCGTGAGCTGGAGGCGTTCCTGGTACTCGCCGAGGAGCTGCACTTCGGCCGGGCAGGCGAACGCCTGTACGTCTCTCAGAGCCGGGTCAGTCAGCTGCTCCGCTCACTGGAGGGACGGATCGGCGCGACGCTCGTCGAGCGCACGAGCCGCCGGGTGGAACTGACTCCGCTGGGAGAGAAATTCCTCGCCGAACTACGTCCGGCCTATGAGGCGCTGCGGGCCGCCGTGGACCACACCCGGTCCACCGCGCGAGGGATCGGCGGCGTGCTGCGAATCGGCTTCCAGGGCATCATCGACGACCACCTCGCGAACGCCATCGGCGGATTTGAGAAGCACCACCCGGACTGCGCGGTGGAACTCACCGAAATCCCGCTGGCCGATCCGTTCGGCTCGCTCCGCCGTCGAGAGATCGACGCCGCGGTGGTGCTGCTTCCGGTGGAGGAACCGGATCTCGCACTCGGCCCGGTCTTCTCTCGTCAGCCGCAGATGCTCGCCATCTCGCCTCGGCATCGGTTCGCCCACAGGGAGTCCGTCACCGTCGAGGAGCTGGCGGAATGTCCTCTGATCGGGATCCGCGGTCCGGCCCCGGACTACTGGCGCCACGCCCAAGCCCCCGAAATCACCCCCGGAGGCCGCCGGATACCGCGCGGCCCGACCGTCGGCACACTGCAGGAAGGCATGGGTCTCGCCGCGGCGGGCCAAGGCGGCATGGTGCTGTGCCGCTCGACAGCCGAGCACCAAGGACGGCGGGATTCGGTCGTCTTCGTACCGCTCACCGGACTGCCGGAATCGGTGCTCGGCGTGGTCTGGCATGCGGAGGACAGCGGCCGGGCGCGGGCCTTCGCAGAGGAGATCGCTGGTCCGGCTCGAAGCTGACCTCGATGTGTGACCTGGCCCCCTGCCACCCATGCAGTCGTTCGCCGATACCAATGCCGCGGCAAATGGGTCCGTATGCGTTTCATGTCAGCCCTGTATGACAAGGCGGAGTTGTGTCAGCACCAGGAATACGCTCACGTGGTCGCTGTTCCCGGCAGCCGGGCCGGGGCGGCCGACCGCCGGGAAACGGCGAAGTCCGGGTGTGGTCAGACGGTGGGCGCGGTGCCTGCCGTCGTCGCTCCGGTGTGGATGGTGTGACTCTCCGGGGCGGCGTTGACCGCGCCGAAGTTCCAGGGCAGGGTGATCCGCGGGTCGCTGGTGTCGCCGCGCGGGCTGGTCTCCTGGGGCGCGGTGACCGTGATCGCCACCGGTGTCTCCTGCCGCGGCGCACCGATCGCGCTCCAGTGCAGCGGGATGTAGGCCGAGGAGCCGTCACTGATCTCCACTGACGGAGCGTCCGGTGCGGCGTCCGAGGACAGCATCACGTCGCGGGCGCCGACGAGGTCGATGGGCAGCGCTCCGGGCAGTGTGCAGGTCTCACCCGGCCTCGCGGTGAACTGGATGGCCGCGTCCCGGCCCCCGGCACCCGCTCCGCCGTAGACGAGCTGACTGGTGACCTGGCCCGACGTGCACCGAAAATCGGTGGGCATCGCGCCGGCGGTACCGGTGGTCAGGAAGGTGGCCCCGGCCGCCGCTCCGGCGACGAGCAGGACCGCGGCGCTCCGGCGGACATTCGTGCGAGTGGTCATGGATCTTCCCCTTCTGCGCTACTCCGGGACGGACGGTCCTGCCCGGGCGGCGATCGGCGGGCGTCATGCCGACCGAAATCGCTCTCGCCACTGAACTGCCCATCCCGCGGCCCCGACATGCGGCAACGTGAGATTGATCAGCTGGAAGCAACCTCGACCTGACCTAAGCCCGAGTTCCACGCCCCGACGTGATCGAACCGACGGGCTTGGGCACAGACCTCCCGATCACCCGATGGGCGGGCCAACCCCGGACTGTTTCAGCGGCGCGGCCAGGGGGTAAACCGGGATCGCAGCTGCTTGAGCAGGAAGACCTTGTAGTACGGCCAGTGAGGAGAAGGTGATGGCGCAAAGCCCGAATTCGATGGGGCAATCGATGAGCACCGGCGTGACTGGCGTACGCGAACTCGCCGTGGAGGCGGGAAAGGCCGGGGCCGAAACGGTCGCCGAGGTTGCCGATATCGCCGAGCGGAAGTTCTCCGAAGGAGCTGACGAAGTCAGCAAGACCACCCGCCGCGCACGTCAGAAGTTTGTCAAGCACACACGGAAAACCCGCAAGGAGATTCGGGAGAACTCAGCTGCCGTACGCGATGAGACGCTCACGAGAATGGCCGGGTTACGCGAGCCTGGGCGCAGGGCGACGAAAGCCGCAGTGCTCGCCGCGAAATCAACCCGAGAGCCCGGGCGGCGGGGCAAGAAGCGACGAGCCGCCGCGAAGGCAAACCTGGGCGAAGCCTTTGCCGAGGCCAAGAGCGTGGCCCGAGGAGAAGGTCTCCCGAAGTCCCGCCCCCGCTGGCCATGGATCGTGGTAGTCGCAGCAGTGGCCATGGGAGCGGCCTACATCCTTCGCATGAAGAAGAAGCCGCCCGCATTGGAGCTTCACGACGAGCCAGACACGACAAAGACAACCGAAAAGCCCCCGACAGCATCCGAGTCCGTCGAGAACGGACGCACGCCGGACGCGATGGGAGCGGGGCCGAAAAACTGACGGAGATCCTTAGCTCGCCGACTGGTCCAGAGCTCGAGCACCACGGTCTTGGTCGCGGACGTTGTCGAATCTCGGCGGACCTCGACCCGGTGAGATTCGATGGAGCATGACCGTGGTGGCACGGTAGAGCAGGTGCCGCGTTACGAACGTCTGTTTCGCAGCATCTGCTCTCCCGCGTCCACATAGGACTCGAAGAAGTCCGCGACCTCCGTGAGCCGGGCCTGGGCGCGTTCGTCCTCCGCGCTCCTCGTTCCGG